>NZ_LOWB01000070.1 GCF_001522865.1 Burkholderia sp. TSV86
ACTATCGGCAGTTTGAGGACGTCGCCAAGGCGGCCTGACTCAAACAAATCGGTCTCCGATGAACCCGGGGCGATTCAGCCGCGTCCATCCCGCCGAACTTGTTGCGCCAGCAATAGAGCATCTGTTCCGAAATGTTTCGGCGCCTGCGTAGATCCTTCACCGGCTCATCGTGGCTCTCGGCCTCGCGCAAGCTGCGGATGATCTGCTCGTCGGTAAATCGCTTCTTGATCGAATTCTCCTAATTTCTAGGATAAATGAGAACTCACTTGCCGGGTGGCTACAAGAAACGTCTCAGGTCAGCAAAATCTGACTGATTTTAACCATGAAATACGGATACCAAAATTCTATAGCGTCAGTCACGCGACAAACCCGCTTCTTGCTTGTTCATGCACATGTGTCCACGTTGATTGAGCGTAGACACATGCCCCCATGATTCAAGCTCGTCGCCCAATGACGTGCGTTCAAGCGCGCCTGTACTCGGTCGAACGCGCAACGAATTAACTGAATCACGAACGCAGTTGATCCAGTAATTGCCATGCTCGAGCATGGGTCGGTGGCGAATGTGTTTGAGAAACGCCCTGCAAGGCATGACTCAGGACCTCAATGGCTTGAGCTGGCCGATCCTCTTGTTTCAGCATCGCCAATTGATACGCTGCGGCAATGCGCGCGGGAACGGAGCCGATCGCTCTGGCCGTCAATAATGCGCTATGCAACCTCTGCTCGGCTTCCTCGCGATTGCCCAGGGCCCATTTCGCTCGTGCGATTTGCACGAGCATTTCACCTAAGTAAGTACGGTCCTGATGTTCCAGAACACTATCAAGCGCTTGAGAAATCACCTCGATGCAACGCTGCTCCTCTCCCATATTCAACAGCATGTCAGCAAAATGCCAAGCATGAAAAGACCCCAACAGATTACAACCGTGCAGTTGCGTGTAATGTTGGTAAGCGTCTTGCATACACTTTTCGGCTTCCTCGTAACACCCTTTCCACGCGAGATGATAGCCACGAAACACCTTCGCCCTGTCTTTGTAAAAACTAAATCCATGGGCAATCGATAGTCTCTCGAGAGAGGTCGAAATTTCACCAAGCAGCTCGACTTCCTCAAACGAGCAAGCCAGCCAAGCAGCTCCTTGCAAAGCAATCGCACAGCTAAAAGCGTGCGACGGTTGCCGTGAGGAACGTGCAATGAGTCGCTCCATTGCTGCGCGCGCCTGATCATAGGCACCGATCTGAAAAGCCGAGAGCCCTTCGGCTGTCAATGCCATCTCCGCCAGATCAAAGCCTTGGATGCCCACGCGAACATCGTCACGACTAATGCCCAGTAGACCGCCACGGCTCAGGTAGGCCAGCGCTTCCTCATAATCGCCCAGCAAGAAAAGGGTGCTCGACATTGCGACATGCGCCTCATCCAACGCATTTCGATCATCGAGGCGCTGCGCCCGCAAAAGCATATCCAGTGCCGTAGCCCGAGCCCTGCTCAGGTCCAAGGTCATGAATTGAGAAATCCATAGGCCGAACCGAATGGCAGCCAACTCCAATTCGTCGTCTTTCTCCTGGCTGATCTTCAAAGCATCTTCATAGCAAGCATGCACCTTGTCACTCGACCAGCCGTGGATGCCACGCAGGCAAATTCCCAGCAATCTCAATACCTCTAATCGACGCGACACTTCTGTCCGTTCGTCGCCTTGAAATCGTTCGAGATAGTGGCGCAGTGCTGGAATCGCCGTCGAGAACTTGGACGCTTCGACTAGCGCACGCACTTGCATCAGAAGCGTATCGGCGGCTTGAATACTAGCTTCCCTTACCTTAAGCCGCCGCTCCACGGTCTTGCGACTAACACCGAGCAGCCTTGCCGCAACTGTCTTATTACCCTGGCTTCGGTGCAAGGCTCGATCGATGAGTAAGCTCTCGGCAAAGGCTAGCTTATTACTCCCCTCGAGTAAAAGTAAGGTATCCGCCAGCGCATGATGGGCATTGTCGGCACGCTCGACGGGCATCAGAAAAGGTTCCAACGTGAGAACGTCGACGCAAGTGTTTTCGGACAGAACACTCAATTGCTCGATAACATTACGCAATTGCCGGACATTTCCTGGCCAAGGCTGTTGATACAATCTCTGCATGGCTTCCGGAGTGAAGGTGAGTTTACGAGGTTGGATACTGGAAAAATATTCGACAAGCGCCGGTATGTCTTCTCGCCGCTCATTGAGGCCCGGCAGATCCAGTATGAAAACAGCCAACCGATAATAAAGATCTTCCCTGAAGTGCCCCATCTTTACCATGGACACCAGGTCGCGATGGGTAGCCGCTATGATCCGGCCTTCGAATGGCAGGCTATTTGAAGCTCCAACTTGCCGAAAACAACGTGTTTCAAGCACTCGAAGGAGTTTAGGCTGCAGAGAGAGGGGCAGCTCTCCGATTTCGTCGAGAAAAAGCGTACCATTTCCAACTTCCTGAAAAAATCCGCGCCGAGTGTTAGATGCACCAGTAAACGCGCCTCTGACATGGCCAAACAACTCCGATTCGACCAAATTTTCCGGGATGGCACCACAATTCACATCGATGAATGGCGCGCTGGCTCGAGGGCTCACCGAATGCACGCGTCGCGCGAGCACCTCCTTACCCGCGCCAGTCGGGCCGTTGATCAGCACCGGTCGATCAGTTGGGGCAATGCGCTCGATCAGCTGATTGAGATGTCGCCAAGCAGATGAAGTGCCGATCATTTCGAACGGCGCTTCTTTATGCGCTTGCGAACGGGAAGGCAGAGCAACGACGTCTTCCTGCATACCAGAAGGCAATTGAGTCAGCATCCGGGACATAGCATTGACCTCGAGTATGCGCCAGCGCGCGTAGCAAATTGACTATCGTCAGGATGCACAGAGATATCGGCGTCGGATTTTGTCTTCCTCAGCCTCAACAAAAGCATCTTGGATACCACTCCCTTTGCCCTATTACTCTTGACCATCATATTTTTCTTAAAACGAGCGTTAAATAATAAAAAATTCATCGCCCATGAAAGCACTTGACGAAAGACATCAGCTCCATCAAATAAAAATTCGATCTTCAATCGGTCAATCGATACACTTTTATCTACACACAATCCTATTGATTTTGTTTCACAAAAAAAAATTTTCTCACCACAACCAACAACATCCTCGACATTGGCATTTCTCATCGCTTATTCCCAACTAATCGAAACATCAAAATCAACATACATTGTGATTGCATCACATTTACAGCCAGCCCCCAATTTAAGCCAATCAAAATTAATAAACCAAATTTAAAATAATCCAAAAGTTTTTGCCTCAACCCCGCGACAGGTGTCGAGAAAGCTTACGGAACTGGATGCGCGGCCACCACCCTAGCAATTCAGACAGGTATTGCTTCGCGCCAATTGATAATTTAGTCGTGCATCCATTTTCAAAAATGGATATTGATATCAATATATATTCAATCTCACATCAATGTTGATCCTTTTGTATTGGAGTAAACCCTGAAATATTTCACACCACTTAAAATATATCTAGCACGCCAAACAATTTATTTCTATATATCCGAATAAAACCCAATCAACATATCAAAAGCGAAAAAATTTTTTAATTGCATTAAATCGATAGCGGCTCCTCGCTCAAATAAGCCGCCCTCTCACATCAAAATCGCGTCACGAAAAAAATTAAATAACTAAAATATTTCGCCGCCTTTTTGCAGATAGACCTGACGCAGTGCAACGAGTGAATTTTCGAGCTGCCCGTAACCAGCCCCGGGAAGACTGGCCCATAAATTTCCAACTCTATAAACTGCCAAATCAAAATTACCGGCATCGATCAATGACAATGCATTATGCTCTTTAATTAGCTGAATAGCCCACGAATCCTGCGACGCAGGCCCGAAATCAGGCAAATTAAGTAATTTACGATAGTAAGACCAATCTTTTAGCATAAATTGATAGTGCCCGGATGCATTGGATTCCAATCCTCTATTATTAATTCGCTTGGATGCACGACCGCGCCCAAAGGGGTGCGTGCTGCAATCCGTAAGAATTTCCGGCACTCCATCTATCCTTGCCACAATGACATCGTATCCGTCATTTCTCGCTGCGGGACTAATATTGGTACCCTCCGATACCGCCAGCATATCTAAAAACGCCTTTCTATTTCGCATCTCCCCTCCTTTAACTAACAGCACAGCGCTAAAATTTCCCTCCAATCATCCCGCCCAAAACCAGTGAATCATTCCACCGCCTCCTTCAAGGCCCTCCTAAAACCCAATTATTTTGGATTCTTTTTTTAAAATAGAAATCAAGGATTTTCCTTGAATCTCCCCTCCAAAAAGCGAATTCTTTCTTGAGACAACATCAGTTCACGGTTTTGCCCTTCCAACTGCTCAAGCGCCCCCTTCAATTGACCTTTAAGCTCCCAAACCTGCTGATAGGCATCATTTCGCTCCTTTGCAAACTGATCAACACGTTGATCAGCACTCATTCGTGCTTCGCGTTCTGCCTTCAGGAGACCCTCATAAACCGCCAATGCTTTGATTTGCCCCGATGCGTCAGCTCCAGTCATCTCTCTCTGACTACGTTCTCGCCACATCCAGATTACGATCGACATCGCAACTGCAAGTACCCCTCCAACCACGCCTTTCAACTCTGTGAATAATTTAATGAGATCATCCATACGTAACCCTCTCATGCTCAATTTATTCACCGTCAATTTTTTTGTTAACGTAATAAATATTTGAAATTATGATTATTTCTCCAACCCGAAATTAATATCCTGCCGCGATCAGATCATGATCTGGATTCATCCATAAGCAAACATTCCAAAGGCAATGGCAAATTACGCATTCTTCGCGACATTCAACAAATCCACATCAATCAAAATAAGACATCTTTGGACTCCAGTAATTTGGAGCCCAAATTTTGACAATTAAAATCAAAAATTCTACGCTGGATTCTACGAGCAACTATTTTTATTGGTATCAGGACGATCCGGGTCCTGATGCTGCTTGGGCTCGGCAGGATATCGATACTTCTTTCCGCTTGGGAAATCAGCTTCCATCGATGTCACGATTCCGTAGATTTCCGGGCGCCTATTGATGAGATAATCTGTATCAGGAGGTTGAGTACTAGGAAAGTCGCAGATAATACAGTCAGCAATCAACAAAGTATCTTGGTTTCCAAAGGCTTTCACCAGCGGCTTTCCATAGGGGCTACAGATGATACTATTTCCAGAGTATTCTAGAACATTTTCTGATTTCCCGTTTTCCACTTTAAATTCCCAACTCGCCCGATTACCATAACTACAAAAATTTTGATTTTGCAGAGCGTTGGCAGGAATGTAATGCTCGGAAATATCCGGGTAAGGTTCGCTCTGTCCAGGCAATTTGGAATTTGGCGCAGCAGTCGGCATTGCGGCAATCAATGCCCCATTAAGCGCCAATGATCGCGCGACTTCCGGAAATTCCGCGTCATAACAGATAGCCACGCCAATAGGGATGCCATTAACCTCAAATGTCCGAAAAGGATTGTCCGTGCCGCCATATTCCGGGATACGGAACCAACGCCGTTCGTCAATCCCCCACAGATGGTTCTTGAATTGCATGCCAAGCTTCTTTCCATCAGCATCGAAAATGACAGCAGCATCATAGATGCCATCATTCCCTTTGGGATCACTTCCCGCATACGGCAAAGGACAGATAATTGCAATATTTCTATATTTTGCAATTTTCGAGATCGGCCCCAACTCCTCCAAATAACCATTATCCCTAATATATTCCGCAGTTTTCTTAACCGTCTCCACGGGAATATTTGATTTATCGGTTTCGCCGAATTCATATCCAGACAAGAACAACTCTGGAAAACTAATGAGCTGACTTTGGTAGAAACCAGCCATCTCACAAGCCTTTTCCAATGTGCCAAAATTAAATTCCACTGCTTCTTTAATAGTGTCGAGCGTAGCTACTTGACTAGGCCCTTGTGCAATGGCATACCGCACCCCTTTATTTACCGAAGGAGGTGTGTTCCGGCGAAAATAGCTTTGAATGACAGGATCAAACGTGTGAGCCATGATATTTCCTTTCAAAAATTTGCAATCAGCAATTTTGCTGGTGACGCCTTAAATTCATAAATCCCAACAAGCCCTTTAATTGATCGCTCGATTTTCAACCCATGCGGATCATATTTCACGACCCAAGATCGCTGGATTTTGCTTGCTCGGATTCAAGCTCGTCCATACCGAATGGTTTCCCACTCGGCTTTTCATATGGGCATATAAATCTTGTCGCCGAAAAAGCGACCAACGAAAATTTTCGCTTGAGATGGTGATTTTGCTTGTAATTTCAATCGAACATTCTTACCCATCCTCTCAAAGAAATTTATTTAAAGATAAAGCCACGAATTTCGATTTACTTCATTTATCCATACCCTCCTTACGAATAATTGATTTTTACTGCTTCATGTGCCATGGAGTCGAAAAATATTCACGACAGCCCAAATTCAATCTCAAAATAAATTATTCCTCACCGTGATTGCAACGATCAGGAACAGATATTTCACATGATCAATAACTCCAACCTCACTGGAGATATACAGCGACCACACTGGGATACAGTCAGCAGCATCATGAAAACTCGTTAGATCGGAGATCAAGCTTATGCAACAGCTATGCCAAGTACGCTAAGGTCCTGCTTTAATGGAAATTTTGATTTGTCGCGCGTTTGGCACAGATTTGGATGGACGGATTGGGCCACTCGACTCTCGGCGCCCGTGGACGGTATCGTCCACCTCGTTGGATATTGAGATTCCGCGTCGAGCTTGCGAGCCGGGCGGTCCTACCGAACGCCCAGCGCGAGATACCATCGCCCGATGCTTGTGAAACCGCAGCGCGCATTGATTCGCGCACGTCAAGGTCCCGATTGATCCGCGCTCCGTGGCCTTCCCCCTGTCATAACCTGGTGAAACCTGCACCGGTTAAGCAGCTGAAGCGAACGCCTCTACCGGCGTTTTCATCTTCAGCGCCAGGTGGGCCGTCGATAGTTGTAGAACCGGATCTTGTCGACGATCACACGGCTGGCGTGCGGCAGCGTTTCAAACGCGGTGACGGTGTACGCATTGCTCATTGAGCGTGCGAATCACGCGTTCGATCATGCCATTCTGTTGCAGGCCACACGGCGTGATGAACTTCCGGCGCAATACGTAACGCGCACTAAAGCCGTGTAGAGCCGCGGCTCGTGAAAACCCGCCCGTTGTCGGGGGCTTCAGAAAACGGAAAATATTGCCGGCTAAGGCCGGCCGAGGTCAGCGCTATCGTCTTTCGAATGCCTGATTGGTCTCTCCGGCGCGGAGGATATCGTCGCCGCGCTGATACATCGAGGCAGACATGGCGCACAAGTTGCCGAAAATCGTCGTCAATCCAGCGCCACGAGCAACGGCATGGCTGGCATGACTACGACGCATCCAGTGGGGAGTTGCCTGCTGCAGCTTTTTTGCGAGCGTGGAATGAGCTGACTTAATGATATCGGTGGCTTGCAGAGAGCCGACGCATGACATGTCACCGCCGCGCATCGACAATACCGGCGTTGCCGTCCTCTCGAGGTTGGTCACCAATGATGTCCGGAGCTTCCGCCGTTCAGACGTGACCGGCTCGTGCTGATCCGCCACGCCGTTTCGGCTGTGCGTGCCAGCCACCTCGTGTATGGTGCTCGACCGCTCGTTCAATTCTGGCGCCCCCGGCGACCAGCGGCTGCCATTCATCCGGCAGCCAGCAATCTTGCACGTCAACGGTGCGCACAGTTGCGCGTCTCGATACGTTCGTGCGCGTTGTCGTGATGCTTGTCACGATGCAGGGCCAGGTTTTCGCAAGTCTCCAGCACCGTTGGCCGGTTGCCTTTAATCTGTGCGAGCACATCGGCTTCCTTCGCCAGCGCGAGCATGCTGCGCAAGAGGCCCCGGCCTGCCGTGGCGATCGATGATGGAGTTTCAGCACTTAGTGTCTTGCCGGGCGGCGCTTCGTTGTTTGACAATTCCACGATACCGCGCCGAACCGTAAAACACGGCCAAGATCGCCCATGCCGCCGCATGAATTGCGCAACAAACGCGTAAGCCCGCCGGACAAGCCGGCGCCGGCGATTCCTCAACCGTTCCCCAACGCGCTCTCCACCACCACCTGCAGCAGCACGTTGGCGCCAGCCTCGGCCCACTCGGGCGTGATCGCCTCGGCTTCGTTGTGGCTGAGGCCGTCGATGCACGGCACGAAGATCATGCCCGTGGGCGCGATACGCGCGAGATAACAGGCATCGTGGCCCGCGCCCGACACGATATCGGCATGCGGCAAATTCAGCGTCACGGCCGCGCGCCGCACGGCATCGATGCACTCGGGCGCGAACGGCACGGGCGCGTAGTCGAAGATCTGCGTGATCGTGTGGTCAAGCTGCGCGTCCTGAGCCACGCGCGCCAGTTCGGCGCGCAATTGCGCATCGAATTCGGCCAGCGCGTCCGAATCCGGATGACGAAACTCCACCGTGAAAAAGCAGCGCCCCGGCACGGTGTTGCGCGAGTTGGGCTTCGCGTCGATCATGCCGACCGTAGCGCGCCCATGCGGCGCGTACCTGCGCCCCAGCGCCTCGACGAACGTGATCATGCGCGCCGCGCCGGCCAGCGCGTCGCGGCGCAGGTCCATCGGCGTGGTGCCCGCGTGCGCGTCCACGCCAACGAATTCGATCTCGTACCAGCGCTGCCCCTGCCCCGCCGTGACTACGCCGATGGTCTTGCCGCTGCGCTCGAGAATCGCGCCCTGCTCAATGTGCAGTTCGTACACGGCGCGCACCGGTGTGCCGCCCGCCGGCTCATCGCCGGCGTAGCCGATATGCGCGAGCGCTTCGCCTATCGTCGTGCCCGACGCATCGGTGCGCGAGAGCCCGTATTCGAGCGTGTATACGCCCGCATACACGCCCGACGCAATCATGGCCGGCGCGAAGCGCGAACCTTCCTCATTGGTCCAGATCACGGCCTCCACGGGGTGCTCGGTCTGCACGCCCGCATCGTTGAGTGCGCGGATCACTTCGAGCCCGCCCAACACGCCATAAATGCCGTCGTAGCGGCCGCCGGTGGGCTGGGTGTCGGCGTGCGAGCCGGTCAACACCGGCGCGGCGCCGGGATTGCGGCCCGCACGGCGCGCGAAGACGTTGCCCATCTTGTCGACGCGAATCGTGCAGCCCGCCTCGCGCGCCCATTGCACGAACAGGTCGCGCCCTTCGCGGTCGAGCTCGGTGAGCGCGAGGCGGCACACGCCGCCCTTTTCCGTCGCGCCAATTCGCGCCATGCCTTCGAGCGAATCCCACAGCCGCGCACCGTTCACGCGCAACGCGCTCGGGACCCATCCGCCATGTTGGGGGCGTTCAGTCATCGGCGCGCTCCTGCGCCGGCTCACCGGCTTCGGCCGGCTTCGCGTCGCGCATGCGGTAACGGAAATCGCAGCGCTTGCCGCCCTGCATGATGGTGCTCGTGCGCGTGAGTTCGACGCGCGGGTCATAGCCCGAGATGAATTCGGCATCGCGCGCGCAGCTCAGCAGATGGCCGATTTCCCCAAGGCCCATGGCGTGATACATCTCGGCATAAGCGCAGCGATGCACGTTGTAATCGTAGGCTTCGTCGTCGATGCGCAGCGTTTCCACGTCGAGCGCGCCGTCCTTTTCCCAGAGCACCTGAAGCGCGGCGAACGACGCGACGCTCGTGCCGTTCGGTTCGCGCGCCGCGAACTGGCGGCCCGCATCGATCGCCGCGCCGCGCACGGCCTCGGCGATCACGGCTTGCGCGCGCTCGATGCCGCAGTCGCGCTTGAGAATCTCGTAGATCGGCTTGATGATTTCCGCTTCGATGCGCCGGCGCGCGAGAATGCCGAGCGTCTCGCCGTTCACGCCAATCCCGTCCGCGACGCCTTCGCGTTGTTGCTGTGTCATCTTCGTCTCCTCGTTACGTCGTTGCATCGTCGGGTTCAGCGGGCGGCGGTCTTCGCGAGCGTCTTCATGGCCGCGCCGCCGCCGAGCACGTCCACCACGGCCCATTTGCCGTCCTTCACCTGATAAATCGTATAAGCGGGATCCAGCAGGTTGCCTTGTTCATCGAAGCCGATCGCACCCGTCACGCCGCTGCGGCGAATCGTGTGCAGCGCCGCGACAATCTTTTTCGGCGCAACCGAATTGGCCTGCTGGGTCGCGGCGATCAGCGTCGCCGCCACGTCATACGCAAACGGTGCGTGCAATTCGATCGGCGCGTGCCAGCGCGCGCGGTACTGCGCGTCGAACGCCGCGCCGCCCGGCATGCGATCGAGCGGACGGCCCGGTTCCAGTGCCGTCACGCCTTCGCCCGAGGGCCCAGACAGCGTGACGAAAGTCTGGCTCACGAAACCGCCCGCGCCGAGCAGCGGCGCCTGAATATGCAATTGGCGCATGCGGCGCACGAGCGGCGCGGCCTGGGCGTCAAGACCGCCGAAGAAGATCAGGTCGGCGCGCTTCGCCTTGATGGCCGTTAGCACGCCGCTGAAATCGAGCGTCTTGTCGGTGATGTACTGGCGATCGATCACCGTGCCGCCGTTGGCCTGCACGCCCTTGATGAACTGGTTCGCAAGTCCCGCGCCGAACGCGGTCTGATCGTCGATCACGGCAATGCGCCGTGCCTTCAGCGTTTTCACCGCATACGCGCCGGTGTACGCGCCGCCATCGTCGTCGTGGCCCATGATGCGAAACGCGGTGTCGAAGCCCTGCTGCGTGTATTGACGACCTGTCGAGGCCGGCGCGATCTGCGCGATGCCGGCGTCGTGATACACGCGCGCGGCCGGCACGCTGCAGCCGGTGTTCCAGTGGCCGACCACGCCAACCACGTGACGATCGACGAGTTGCTGCGCGACCGTCACGGCCGTGCGCGGGTCCGATTGATCGTCGGCGCTCACGAGCTTGTAGACCACGGGCTTGCCAGCAATGGTCGGATGCTTTGCGTTGGCGTCGTCGACGGCGAGCCGTGCGCCGTTTTCCAGATCCTTGCCGATGCGCGCGGATGCGCCGGTCAGCGGCGCGGCGAGCCCGATCAGCACCACCTGTTCGTCCTGGGCATGCGCGATGCCCGTGAAAAGCGATACCGCAAGCGCGGCGACCGGCAACGGCAGAGCTTTCTTTGTCATGTCGATCGATTCCGATGAGCCTATGTATTGAAGCGCCATTGGCGCGCATGCCTGCCCATTCCGAGGGCTCATGGCACGCAGCGTTGAATGATGAAAAAGATTAATCTTTTGTGTACGGCTGTTTAAATTACGTTTGGTTCGATCGATATGCCAGAACCTTATTCTAACGCTTAAGATTATGTTTTATATGGAGAAACCGAAAAACATCGGCGCTGCGCACCTTTCGATATAATTCGACACATGAATAAAATTCAGCTAATCGCCGACGATCCGCTGCTGCGTGCGGTGCGCGCGTTCGAGTCGTTCGCACGTCATGGCTCGGTCGCGGCCGCCGCGCGCGAACTCGAAATCACGGCCTCGGCGGTGAGCCATCAGTTGCAACTGCTCGAATCGTTCGTGCAAACGCCGTTGACGATCCGCCGCGGCCGCGCGCTCGTGCTCACCGACGAAGGCCGCGACTACTATCGCTCGATCAGCGCGGCGTTTTCGGTGTTGCGCAGCGCCACGGGGTTCGTGCGCGAGCGCTCGTCGCGGCGACAGATCACGATCAGCCTGATTCCGCTCTTTGGCATGGGCTGGTTCATTCCCCGGCTGCACGACTTTCTCGCGGCCAATGAAGACGTGGACGTGACGGTGCTCTATGCGAATCACCGCAATTACCGCAGCGATGCCGCCGATTTGTCGATCCGCTTCGGCACCGGCGACTGGATCGGCTATACGAGCACGCCGCTTATGTCGGGCGCGGTGGTGCCGGTGTGCACGCCGCGCTTTTTGCAGCGCTACGGGCCGCTGTGCAAACCCGCGGATCTCGCGAGCGTGCCGCTCGTTCACGACGAGGACCGCAGCACGTGGGCAAACTGGCTGCAAAGCGCGGGCGTGCGCCACGTGGCACGCACCGAGGGGCCGCTCTTCGAAGACGGCCAGCTCACGCTGAGCGCCACGCTCGCCGATCTGGGCGCGTCACTCATGCGCGCGCCGCTGATTTCGCGCGAGCTCGCGTCGGGCGCGTTGCGCAGGCTCTTCGATCACGAACTGAACGACGGGCGGCATTACTACCTTTGCTGGCGCGCCGATGCCGAAATGCCGGACGGCGCGCAGCGGCTCGCGCAATGGTTGCTGGCGTCGATGAAAACGCGTTGAAGATGCGTTGAGGGTGCGTTGATTGCGCGCTGATAACGCGAAAAGCGTCGGGCGCGACCGCCTGAGCGGTCATGCGCTGACGCAGTACTTCGTGACGCTCGGCATCGTGCTGTCAAGGTCGTCCGCGGTCGGCCCGCTGGCCGGGAAGCTTCTGTCCGACTAGCACAGTTACCGGGTGTGCAATGGGCCGTGACGGCGCCACCGATCTTCGCGGGCTTCGGTCCCACATTCCCGAACATCCCGGCGCCCGCGCTGCGCAACTATGGCGCTTGCCTAGGACGCGCCAGCGCACTGTTCGGCGTGACCTGCTACCTGATCATGAATCAGGCATCTTTCCATTGCCGATAAGTGGCTGCCTGCCCTCGATATATTCCATCACGGTCGACCAGATTCCAGACAGTCACGTCCTCGATCCAAAACCGTCTTCCCGACTTGGCAATGCGTAAGCCACGATAACCGCTTGCAAAACCTTGGGTTCGCACAGCTTCGAGCAATTGGTCGCGCTCTTGTCGATTAGGGTGTTCAGCGGAAAGCCGTGAGCGTAAAGCTGTCATTTCAGCCCAGTCGTATTCGAAACAGCGCTGCGCGGTTTTGTTTGCGTAAATGAACCGCGGGTCCTCATCCGTATTGTGAGCAAGGACACAAAAAGGTGCGTCTTCGTATAGCCAGCGTGCGGCCTCGGTATCTTGCATTGTTTGGTCCAATAGAGGCAGACCGGTCAGTCGGAGGTGGCTATCCACCAAGAGATTGAGAAAAGCGGGATTTGTGGCTAGAGAACTGGACATAGAACGGTACTCGTGAGCGTCACCGGCATGCGGCGATCGTAGGAATATGCAGCATTGGACCAAACGGCTGATTTTTATAGCCAGTCTGCGCCGGGTACGATTAGTTAGGCTCGGATTTGACTGATAACGCAACGCCCGGAGTTCCGGCATAAAACACAATCAGCTCGACCGGCTCATCGCCACTTTGGCCGCGATGCGGTGCGTCGACCATCTCAGGTAGCACGTCTCCCGGGCCGATCACCATCGTCTTCCCGTCGCTCTTCCGAATGACCGTTAGGTGACCGGAAAGAACATAGGCGACATTGATGACCGGATGGCTATGCCACGGTAGTCCGCTATGTGCAGGGATCTTATAGCGCAGTACTGATACTTCCGGCGGCCCATCCGGATATGCGCGATATTGAGTGCCGTCCCAGGAATGCGTTGTTTTCAACAACTGTATTACCTTGGGCCGTGGCCCGGACGCCATTGCCGTAGGGATATGCATGGCACCGGCAAATACAGGCAGCGCAGCCGCCAGAACAATTGCCGAGCGCGTTCGAAGACGGGGGCGACAGAACATAAGCAGACTCCTCCATGAACAATAAGGCAGGCGGGAACAGTTAGTGGCAGGCGATGACATTCATTATTAAATAACTTAACAATTATCGCGCATGATTCGCGGCTCAGCCAATCAGAATAAAAAAATAACCATCGAGAAACCAGCCCGTTAGCGGGTTTCACCCCGCTTATCCGCTCTTCAAGCCGGGCTCGCCTGCCCTGCCCGCGCGTTCGCGCGACCGTCACAGGTGCTCATACCCGATATCACTGCGCACCTTGCCGCAAAACCCCAAGTACGGCCAGCACACGTTCAGCAGCACCGGCAGCATGAACGTGGCGCAGATCATCAGGAATTCCAACGACATCTGCGCGGACGCAGCGGACCACGGCGTGGCCGACGGCGGCGCGACGCATGGCCACTGGCTGAGCGCGGTCAAATCCCGTCATGGCTGGCCTCCTGTTGCCGCGCGCCGCTTTCCGACACTGCCGCCAGCGGCCGCGCAGTGTGTCGATGCGCCCTGCTCCGGCGCCGCCGCGTGCGCGCCGTCCTGGGCAGCCGGCCCGATCCGTGCGCGCCGGCGCAGCAGCGCTAAGCCTGAGCCGAAGATCGCAACGTAGCCGATGATGTAAAGCGCGAGCGACAGCGCCACGTCATCCGTAGTCAGCGACGGCGCGCCCGCCCCGCCCGCGCGGCACGCCGCTTGCGCGACGCCCCGCATGGCCACGTGCCGCCGAGCGGCGTCGCGCGGCTCATCGGCTTCGGCCCATCGCGAATCAAGGAGAAACGGCATGGCGACAGTGGCGGATTTCATCGTCGAGCGGCTGTACGATTGGGGCGTGCGCCGCGTGTACGGCTACCCGGGCGACGGCATCAACGGCTTTTTCGGCGCGCTCGACCGGGCCGGCGGCAAGATCGAAATCATTCAGGCACGCCATGAGGAGATGGCGGCCTTCATGGCATCCGCGCATGCAAAATTTACAGGCGAGCTTGGCGTGTGCGTCGCGACTTCAGGCCCCGGTGCCGCGCACCTCGTGACCGGCCTGTACGACGCGCGGCTCGATCATATGCCGGTGCTCGCGATCGTCGGCCAGCAGGCTCGCGCGGCGCTTGGCGGCCACTACCAGCAGGAAGTCGATCTGCCGGCGCTTTACAAGGACGTGGCGGGCGCATTCGTCCAGCTTGCCACGGTGCCCGGCCAAGTGCGCCATCTGGTCGACCGTGCGGTGCGCACTGCGCTCGGCGCACGCACGGTCACCGCGCTGGTGCTGCCGAACGATTTGCAAAGGCTCGACTATGCGCCGCCGAAACGCGCGCACGGCACCGTGCATTCCGGGCTCGGCTACACGCCGCCGAAGGTCGTGCCATACGCGGATGATCTGCAGCGCGCGGCCGACGTGCTCAACGCGGGCGCGAAGGTCGCGATGCTGGTGGGCGCGGGCGCGCTGCACGCGACCGACGAGGTGATCGCAGTGGCTGACCGGCTCGGCGCGGGCGCCGCGAAAGCGCTGCTCGGCAAGGCCGCGCTGCCCGACGATCTGCCGTGGGTGACCGGCGCGATCGGGCTGCTCGGCACCCGGCCCAGCTACGCGCTGATGACCGAATGCGACACGCTGCTGGTGGTCGGCTCCAGCTTCCCGTATTCGGAATTCCTGCCGAAGGAAGGCCACGCGCGCGGCGTGCAGATCGACCTGAAAGCCGACATGCTGAGCCTGCGCTATCCGATGGAGGTCAATCTCGTCGGCGACAGCGCCGAGACGCTGCGCGCACTGCTGCCGCTGCTGAACGCGCGCCGCGACACGGGATGGCGCGAGCGGATCGCGAAATGGAACGCGCATTGGCGCGACACACTCGCCGCACGCGCGGCGGCCAAGGCTAGCCCCGGCCGTGGCGTGAATCCGCAGCGCGCGTTTACCGAGCTGTCGCCGCGCCTGCCCGACGGCGTCATTCTGACGAGCGATTCGGGTTCCTGCGCAAACTGGTATGCGCGCGACCTGATGATGCGGCGCGGGATGATGGCGTCGCTGTCGGGCGGCCTCGCATCGATGGGCGCGGCGGTGCCATATGCGATCGCCGCGAAGTTCGCGCATCCGGCGCGCCCGGTGATCGCGATAGCCGGCGACGGCGCGATGCAGATGAACAACCTGGCCGAGCTGATCACCGTCTCGAAGTACTGGCGCAAATGGTCCGACCCGCGCTGGATCTGCATGGTGCTGAACAACGAGGATCTGAACCAGGTCACGTGGGAGCAGCGCGTGATGGAAGGTGATCCGAAGTTCGACGCATCGCAGCAGATTCCGGACGTGCCGTACTCGCGCTTCGCGTCGCTGCTCGGGCTGAAAGGCATCTACGTCGACGATCCGGAGCAGCTTGGCGCCGCGTGGGACGAGGCACTCGCATCGGACCGCCCGGTGGTGCTCGAAGTGAAGACCGACCCCGAGGTGCCGCCGCTGCCGCCGCACGTGACGCTGCAGCAGGCAAAGCATTTCGCCGAAACGCTGCTCAAAGGCGACGCGCGCGGGGCGAACGTGATCGTCGAAACCGCGCGGCAAATGCTGTCGGGCGTGCTGCCGGGCAACGGCGAACCCGGCGCGGGCGCGGGCAAGGACGGGACAACGAGTCGTCGGGAGTGACTGGTATGACGGCGCGGCGCACGCGTCGCGGCGCGTCGTACCCGGGCGGGCCGAGCGTAGGCTCGCATCGGCGGCGTGCCGCCCGTCGGCAGCCAGTGCCAGTGCCGCGCCAATAAGCCAGTGCAGCGCGCGCGATTCGCAGGCAAGCCGCGATATCGACGCCACGCCGCGCGCACGCATGAGCGCTCGCGCGGCTGGCGCTGGTTCGCGCCCGCGATCGTGACGGTCTTCACGTTCGGCGCTTCCCGCTTTTACCGATAGGCGGCGGCATGCTGCCCCGCCGGCGTCTCGACGTCATATATCGCCATATATCACCATGTATTGCCTCATATCACGGCTATCACGGCGTATCATCGCGCGGCGCGCGGTATGCCGCACGCCGCGCCGGCGGGTTGACGGGCAACCCGATCGACGCCGCGATGTGTCCCCTCGCCGTCCACGACGCCGCCATCGCCCAGCTCTCGACGATATGCGCGAGTGGTCCTGCCTGGCATGTGCGCGCCGGCATGCGCCGCGCTTGCCGAATAGCCGGAAGATGGCGGCGGCCCGCCCGCGCGCCGATAATGTATCGAAGGATAGGTTCACGGACGATTCGCCCGACCCTCGTCGGGCCAGGAGATTCCCATGCGCATTGAAACGTCATTTCTGTTCGATCTTGACGGCACGCTCGTCGACAGCGTCTATCAGCACGTGCTCGCGTGGAAGGAAGCGCTCGATGCCGAAGGCATCGAGCTATCGGTGTGGCGCATTCACCGCAAGATCGGGATGAGCGGCGGCCTGTTCCTGAACCAGCTGCTGCGCGAGACGGCCGGCGACATCGACGCCGGACGCGTCGAGCGGCTGGCGCGGCTGCATGCGGCCGCGTACCAGCGGCTGCGCGGGCAGGTTCGGCCGCTGCCGGGCGCGCGCGAGTTGCTCGCCGCGCTGTCGGGCGCGGGGATACGCTGGGCGATCGCCACCAGCGGGCGGATGCAGACGGCGGCGGTCAATCTCGAAGCGCTCGGCGTCGATCCGGCGAAGCACGTGGTCATCACCCGCGATCAGGTCAAGTACGCGAAGCCGGACCCAGACCTGTTCCTGACCGCCGCCGCGAAACTGAACGTGCCGATCGAGCATACGCTGGTGGTCGGCGACAGCATTTGGGACATGCTCGCCGCAAGCCGCTGCCGTGCGCTCGGCGTTGGGCTCCTGTCCGGCGGGTACGGCCGCGACGAACTGGAACGTGCGGGGGCACTGCGCGTGTATGACGATCCGGCCGACCTGTTGTGGCATCTCGACGAGATTGCCGCGCGGCCATAGCGCCTAAACGGTTCGCCTGACCAGCATCGCGCGTATCTGCGCGATCGCCTGGGTCGGATTCAGCCCCTTCGGGCATACGTGCGTGCAGTTCATGATCGTCCGGCAGCGAAACAGCCGATACGGGTCCTCGAGATTGTCGAGCCGCTCGGCTGTCGCCTGATCGCGCGAATCCGCGATGAACCGGTAGGCTTGCAGCAACCCGGCCGGCCCGACGAACTTGTCCGGGTTCCACCAGTAGCTCGGGCACGCTGCCGAGCAGCATGCGCACAGGATGCATTCGTACAGCCCGTCGAGCTGGTCGCGCTGCTGCGGCGACTGCCGCCGCTCGCGCTCGGGCGGCGGCGTATCGTTGATCAAGTATGGGCGGATCGAATGATACTGATTGAAGAAATCGGTCATGTCGACGATCAGATCGCGCACCACCGGCAGCCCCGGCAACGGCCGCAGCACGATCTCGCGCGGCAGCGCCTTCATGTTCGTCAAGCACGCGAGCCCGTTTTGGCCGTTGATGTTCATCGCGTCCGAGCCGCAGATCCCCTCGCGGCACGAACGCCGATACGACAGCGTCTCGTCTACGCGCTTGAGACGCCCGAGCACGTCGAGCAGCATCCGGTCGTCGGAATTCAAGCTGATCTCGTAGCGCTGCATGTACGGCGCCGCGTCGCGATCGGGATCGTAGCGGTAGATATGAAGCGTGCGCGGATCGTTCATCTGTCCTCCCCGGCGCGGCGCCGGCATGCGGTCACGACATGCGGCGCGCAAGCGCCGTGCCGGCCGGCTCAGTCGTCGTCGAGGCGCTTGTCGACCAGATAGCGCCCGCGCTCGACGCCCGCGCGCAGCGCCTCGTCCTCGGTGAGCCATTCGGGGTTGGCCGGTTCCGGTACAACGAGTTCGATGCGCGCGCCGCCGACATACACCTGCACCTCGTCGGCCCACGCGCCGCGTCCGTTGGGCCGCGCCCATACGCGAATCTCGTGGCCGCGATACGAGTCGCGAGCCGGTGCGTCCGGTTGATGCTGCATGTTGGCCTCCTGTGCTTATCTGCGATGACATGAAAAAAATGCGCGCCGCACGATCGCCGCGCACGCCGCCAGCCCTGCGCGCACGCGCCGTGCCCGCCCCCGCGCCGCCCGGCACGCGTCTTGCATCCCTTTCGCGCATCGAACCGCTCAGCTACGCCATCCCAAGGGAGGCCGCGATGATCGGCCACGCCGAACTCCTCGGACGCCTGCTGCTCGCCGCGCTGCTTGGCAGCGTGATCGGGCTCGAACGCGAACGGCTCAACTGGGCCGCCGGATTGCGCACGCACATGCTCGTTTGCGTGGGCTCGGCACTGGTGATGCTCGTGTCGATTTTCGGCTTCGAGGACGTGCACGGGCAAAGCGGCGTCGTGCTCGACCCGTCGCGGGTTGCCGCGCAGGTCGTATCGGGCATCGGCTTTCTCGGCGCCGGCGCGATCCTGCTGCGCGGCGAAGTCGTGCGCGGGCTGACGACAGCCGCGAGCCTGTGGACGGTGGCCGGCATCGGCCTGGCGGCGGGCGGCGGCATGTATGTCGCGTCGATCGGCGCGACGGCGATCGTGCTGGCGATCCTCGCGGGCGTGAAGCCTCTCGAGCGCCGCTTCATCGCACGGCGCCAGCAGCGCACGCTGCGGCTCGTCGTCGAGCGCGGCGGCTTGACGCTCGGCACGCTGCACGACGCGCTCGGCACCCGCCGCGTGCGCGTGAAGCGGTTCATCGTCCAGCAGTCGGACGAAGACCCGGACACCGACGACATCTCGGTTTCGTTCTCGCGCATGAGCGGAGCGGAATTTGCGGCGATCTGCCGGACGCTGCAACGCATCGCCTGCGTGCGCGCCTGCTGCCCGGACACCTCGTCGCGGCGTTTCGCGTGAGCCAGGCGGCGCCCCGTCGTGTCTCGTGGCGGGCGGCGGCAGGCCGTGCGTATGCGCGGCCTGCCGCCGCCAAACAAGCGCGTTGCCGCGGCGAGCCGTATGACAACCCTTCGCCCCTCTGGAGGAACCATGCCGACAGACCGCAGCACGCCGCCCGCCACGCGCCGTCGCCTCGGCGGATGGATGGCCAGCGAGGAATCACACATGGCCGCGTACCGTGAAAAAATCGCAAGCGAAGCACGCGCGCATGCCGGCCAGCGGTTGCGCACGCCGGCAGTCCAGAAACTCGCCCGATTGCTCCAGGACAACGCATTGCTGCGCATGGGCCTCACGCGTGCGATCGACGAGGCGTGCGAAGCCGGCCATCGGCTCGGCTATACGTCGACCGGCGAACTGATGATGGTGATCGATTACCTGATGACGTACACGCCGCCGTTCAGCGAATCGAGCCTGATCGTATGCCCGCTGAACGCGTTCCTCGACTGGCCGATGTGCATGCCGTCGGGCCACGCGGTGTTTCGCGATGCGGCGGTGAACATGCATCTCAAGCGCGTGTTGAACGTATGGTGCGATTTTCTCGGCGGCCCGCATTCGCGCGCGCATCTCGATACGTCGGCGCCCGACGGCTGGTTCTGCGACGCGGCGCGCAAACGCCTGGGCCTGTCGCAATTCGAGTATCGGCAGGACAAGCCGCACTGGGGCTTCGATTCGTGGAACGACTTCTTCACGCGGCGCTTTCGCGCGGGCGCGCGGCCCGTCGCGGCGCCGGACGATCCGCACGTGATCGTCAGCGCATGCGAAGCGTCGCCATACCACCGCGCAACCAACGTGCAGTTGTGCGACTCGTTCTGGATCAAGGGCCAGCCGTATTCGCTGCGCGACATTTTCACGCCGAGGCGGCTGCCGCTGGCCAAGCGCTTCGTCGGCGGCGACCTGTATCAGGCGTATCTCAGCGCATACAACTACCACCGCTGGCATGCGCCGGTGCGCGGCACGCTCACGCATGCGTATCGCGTCGAAGGCACGTACTACTCGATTGCCGAGGCCGAAGGCCCCGACCCGGCCGGGCTCAACGACTCGCAAGGCTATACGACAGCCGTGGCCACGCGCGCGATCGTCGCGATCGCGGCCGACGATCCAGGAATCGGCACGGTAGCGGCCGTATTCGTCGGCATGGGTGACGTGTCGTCGTGCGTGATCGAGGTCATGCCAGGCCAACACGTGGACAAGGGCGACGAGATCGGCTATTTCCAGTACGGCGGCTCGACGTACTGCCTGCTGTTCGAGCCCGGCGTCATCGATCGCTTCCTGTATGTGCCGCCGTTCGACGGCGAGCCGCCGATCGTGCGGGTCAACGCGTCAGTGGCGATCGCGCGCGGCGCGGCGCGCGATCGCATCGCCTGACGCGTGCGCCGATCGTTCGGATGCGCCATGCACGGCCCGGCCGCCTGCCCCGTCATGCGGCATCGCGCCGCCGCAGTTCGGCCGGTGGAATCTTCATCGCCTGCCGGTATTTCGTGACGGTCCGGCGCGCGAGCAGAATACCGCGCCCGGCGAGGTTCTGCGCGAGCGCGACGTCGGACAGCGGGGCCGTGCGGCGCTCGGCGGCGATCATGTCGCGGATCAGCGCCTTCGCGGCCGAGGCCGAGCACACGCCCCGGCCGGCCGCCTCCAGCTTGCGCGGGAAGAAATGCTTGAATTCGAAGGTGCCGTGCGGCGTGGCCATGTACTTGTTGCCCGTTGCCCGCGACACGGTCGATTCGTGCAGGCCGAGTTCTTCCGCGATATCGCGCAGCACGAGCGGCTTCATCGCGATCTCGCCGTAACGGAAAAAATCGCGCTGCCGGGCAACGATGCATTCACCCACGCGCTGGATCGTGTCGAACCGCTTTTGCACGTTGCGGATCAGCCAGCGCGCTTCCTGCAGTTGCTGGCCGAGCGGTGAGTCGCGCTCGCCGCTCGACTGCGCGAACAGCGTCGCATAGCGTTCGTGCAGCCGCGCGCGCGGCAGCACCGCCGGGTTGATCGTCACGATCCATTCGCCGCGCACCTGGCGCACGATCACGTCGGGCACCACGTAGTCGCCGCGCGCGCTGCCGTAGTGATTGCCGGGCCGCGGATCGAGCCCGCGCACCAGCGCGCATGCGGCCTGCATCGTCTGCTGGCTGCAGCCGAGGCGCCGCTGAATTTCGGCCGTCTCGCGTCGCGCGAGCCGCTCGAGGTGCTCGCGCGCGATCGTCTTCGCTTCGGCAAGCGCGGGCGTGCCGGCGGCAATGGCGTCGAGTTGCAGCAGCAGGCATTCGGACAGCGAACGCGCCGCGATTCCCGGCCGATCGAGCATCTGCACGAGCCGCAGCGCGACCGCGAGATCCTGCCCGGTAAGCAGCAGCGCCGGATCGGCCGCCACGAGCAACTCCGGCAGTTCCAGGCGCAGATAGCCGTCGTCGTCGAGCGCGTCGATCACGAGGCGCGCGGCCTCGCGGTCGCGCCGGTTCAGCGGATAGAGGCGCAGCGCGTCATGCAGGTGCTGATGCAGCGACGGCTCGGCCGCCATCCATTCGCCGGGCGACAGCTCGCCGGCGTCGCCGCCCAGGCGGCTCGGGCCGCGCGGCGCCGGTGCGGCCGTATACGACACCTCGGGCATCATCTCGCCGGCCGCCTCCCCGTCCGGCGCGCGGGCGTCTTCGCGCTCGGGCGGCGGTTCGGCCGAAGCCGCTTCGGCCGCGCCGTCCGGCGCGTGCGCGACGCTCTCGTCGTCGCCCTGGCCGTCTTCGAGGAACGGATTGGAGTCGAGCGCGTGACGCAATTCCTGCTGGAATTCGAGCGAAGACAACTGCAACAGACGTAGCGACTGCTGAAGCCTTGGCGTGAGTGCCAGATGCTGCCGCATCTGGAGCGCAAGCGTGACGGACATCGATGCCCTCCTGACCATGTACGCAGTTGGTATGCACGAATCCACGCAGCATTCATGCCAGGACGGCAAAGCCCCGCCAGGCGCGGCTCTGGCGAGTTCGCGCCCCGTCATCACGCGTCTCGGCAGGTGCTTTTTTACAAGCGCTGGCAACGCCGGACACCGCACCACGCCGCCCCCCGCCGTTTTACAAACGCCATGTAACGCACCCGCGCGGGCGCGCATCATCGAGGGCCGCTGCTCGCCAATTCCAGATAGCGCAACAGCCGGTGCGGCGTCAGCGGCTTCGCGCAATGCGCATCGAAACCGGCTTGCCGCGCGCGCTCACGATCGCGCTGCGACGCAAGCGCGCTGCACGCGATGAGCAGCATGTCGGCGGTGAGCGGGTCACTGCGCAGGCGCGCCGCGAGTTGCAGGCCGTCGAGGCCCGGCATCGCGATGTCGAGCACGACCGCGAACGGCTGCCAGCCGCGCGCGAGGTCGCACACGGCACGCGGATCGTCGGCGACGCGGCATTCGAAGCCGCGTGCGTCGAGCAGCAATTGCAGCGCGTGCGCCGCGTCGCGATAGTCGTCGACGACCAGCACGCGGCGCGGGCGCGGCGGCACGCTGGCCGGTGCGCGCCACAGCAGCACATCGCCGTCGGCGGGATCGTCGGCGGGGGTGGTATGCATCGTGGTTCTCCTGGTGAGCGGATGCGGCACGGACGCAAACCGCGCGCCCATATCGACGATCGGCTCCCCATATCGGCTGCACCGCTTGGCTGCCGATAGCCGGCATGCCGGTTGCTGCGTGTCCGATACCGTCGATATGGGAGCCGCCGATGCACGCGATGCAGTCCTTGCGAACCCGTCATGCAGCCGGTGCGCTGGTGCGCGGCCGGGCGGCGCGCCGCCGCGCGGCCGCGAACGCCGGCATCGCACGCGTACCGTCATCGGGACGCGCCGCATGACGCTCAAACCGCGCGCAAAGCCCACGCAATCGCCCGCCGGCAACGGCAACGGCGACGCGCCCGCGACGCTCGACGCATGCCGCCGCTGCACGCTATGGGAACGCGCAACACAGCCGGTGCCCGGCGCGGGGCCGGCCGATGCGCGGATCATGTTGATCGGCGAGCAGCCGGGCGACCAGGAAGATCGCACCGGCGTACCGTTCGTCGGCGCGGCCGGCCACCTGCTCGCCCGCGCGCTGGACGAAGCCGGCATTGACCGCGCGAGCGTCTATCTGACCAATGCGGTCAAACACTTCAAATGGGAGTCGCGCGGCAAGCGGCGGCTGCACAAGACGCCCGCGCAACACGAGGTGGCCGCGTGCCGCTACTGGCTCGAGCGTGAACTCGATACGCTTGCGCCCCGCGTGATCGTCGCGCTCGGCGCGACGGCGCTGCGCGCGGTGCTGCGCGACAACGACGCGACGCTGGAGCGCACGCCGATACCGGTGCGAACCGGCGAGGGCTGTCTCGTCGTCGCGACCCATCACCCGTCGTATGTGCTGCGCACGCGCGGCGCCGATTCGCGCGAGCGCGCATACCGCGTGCTCGTCGACGCGCTGCGCACCGCCGCGCGCCTGGCGCGCGGCAACGGCGGCGCGCGCCGTGCCCACGGAGACGCTGGATGAGCGAGCTGCGCGGCAGTGCGCCGCAACCGGCGGCCGCCGCGCCGCCCGCCACGAAACCGTGGTACAAGCGGCTCGGCCCCGGCCTGCTCGCCGGCGCATCGGACGCGGACCCGAGCAACGTCGCCGTCTATGCGCAGGCCGGCAGCCAGTTCGGCTTTCACATGCTGTGGATGATCGTCGTCACGCTGCCGATGATGGTGGCCGTGCAGCTCGCGTCGGCGTTCATCGGGCGCGCCAACCGCGAAGGGCTCGTCGCCGGCATCCGCGAGCACTACTCCGAGCGGCTGGCCAAATGCCTGATCGCGATGGTTGCGATCGTCAACGTCGTGAACGTCGGCGCCGATCTGGCCGCGATGGGCGACGCGACGGCGCTCGTCGTCGGCGGCCGCAGCTACTGGTATGCGCCTGTCTACGGAATCGCGTCGCTCGCGCTGCAGGTGCTGCTGCCATACGATCGCTACGCGCGCTGGCTGAAATGGATGACGCTTGGGCTGATCGCATACGTGCTCGAACTCTCGTTCGTGCATATCGACTGGCGCAGCCTGTCGCATGCGATCGTGCTGCCGCACATCGCGTTCACGCATGCGTATGCGACAACCGCGGTCGCGGTGCTCGGCACGACGCTCAGCCCTTACCTGTTCGTATGGCAGGCCGCGCTGGAAGTCGAGGAAACCTCGGCCGAGCGGCGCAACGGCGATGCCGTCCGCGCGGCCGGCGCACGCCGCGAAACCGGGCGGCGCATCACGTTCGACACGTGGGCCGGGATGATCGTGACCAACGCGGTGTCGTTCTGCATCATGACGATCGGCGCGGCGGTGTTCTTCACGCACGGCAAGCACGACATCGGCTCGACCGCGCAGGCCGCCGAGGCGCTGCGGCCGATTGCCGGCGAGGCGGCGTTCGTGGTGTTCGCGCTCGGCATCGTCGGCTGCGGGCTGCTCGCGATCCCCGCGTTCGCGGGCAGCGCCGCGTATGGCTGCGCGGAGGCGTGGCGCTGGCGCGAAGGGCTGAACGAACCGGTGCGCCGCGCGCCGGCATTCTATGCGGTACTGACGCTGTGCGTCGTCGCCGGCATCGCGATCTGCTTCAGCCCGCTCAATCCGATCAAGGCGCTGTACTGGAGCGCCGTGCTCAACGGCATCGCGGCGGTGCCGATGCTCGTGCTCGTGATGCTGCTCGCGCAGCGGCGCGATGCGGCCGGGCAGCCGGGCAGCGGCCCTGCGTCGAAGCTGTTCGGATGGCTCGCGGTCGTGCTGATGGCGGCATCGGTGATCACAATGATCGTCGATTCGCTGACCTGAACCCGTGTATGAAAGCCCGCGAGAGCCCGCGTATGGCGCGGCCGGAACGGGGGCAATCGGACCTGACCGTGGCGCCGTGAGGCCGTGACACCCTGAGGCCGCGAAACCGTGAGAAGGCGGGAAAGACCCGAATACAATGCGCCGAACACCGAGCAGCAAGCAGCAAGCAGCAAGCGGCAAGCGCAACACGGTGAAAGCGGACAAATCCGAAAGCGGCCAACCGGGCGTTCGCGTGCGCGCCGCCCGGCTGCCGCGCCGGTACGGTTACATCATCTTGCCGCGCGAGCGTTCCGCGCGCGCCGCGTCGGCCGCCGATTCCACCTTCTTCACTTCCTCGGGCGGCGGCAGCACGGCCTTAAAGCCCATCGACTCGATCCACATCTCGCGCGCCCAGCCGCGGGTGTGATACAGGTGGTGATCCTCGTCTGCTTCCACTTCATCGTGCGCAGCCTTCAGCACCTTCACCGCGTCGCTGTCGGGCAACTGGTTCGCCGCATAGCCGATCAGCTCCCAGTTCAGATGGTCCTTGGTCTCGGCGAGCACCACGCACTCGGCCGCGACCACCTGCGCGACGGCCGGATCGGCGTGCTTCTTCGCGTGCCCGATCACCTCGACCAGCGATTCGCCCGTCATCGCCACCGCGCCGCGCCCCGGCGACTGCGCATCCGGATCGAGGCCAAGCTTTTCGAAAACGCCGCGCAGCACCTCCTGATGATGCAAGGTTTCGCGGTGGTACTTTTCCCATTCGTTGTGCAGATCCTCGTCGGTCGCGCACTGCAGCGCGGCCTCGTAGACCTTCGCGCCGCCAAGCTCGGTCTCGTAAGCCTGGCAGAGCAGTTCGACGATGCCTTCGTGCTTCGATTGGCGTTGGGCCATGACTGCTTCTCCGAAAAAGCGGGCCGCGCGCGGCCCATGGGTTGAACCGGGCGCGCGTCATTGCGCGCCCACCTTGCGCTGAAGCGTTTGTGCCATGCTCAGGTGATGCTCGAGCGTCGGCAGCATGGATTTCGCGAATGCCCGCAATGGAGCGTGCCGGCCGTTGCGCGCCTCGTCTTCGAACAGCGCGATCGCCTTGCGGTGCGCGCCGGGGCCGGCCGCCGCGAGATATGCGACGTCGACGTCGTGCCCCGCTTTGCCGCGCAGCGCGTCGACGTCCGGGTCCGAGATCTGTTCGACCTGCGGTTTCATGTGTTGGCGCGCCGCAATCTCGTTGAGCGTTGCGTTCGCTTTGCCGTGATCGGCGAGCATGCGCTTGGCGAACGCGCGCACGTCGGCCGACCGCGCCTGCTTCAGCGCAAGCTGGCTCGCCTGCACCTCGGCCTTGCCGGCAATCGCGGCCTGGTTGACGAATTGCGCGTCGTCGCCGGGCGCCGCCTTCGAGGCGTCCGAATCGCCGGCTGCGGCGCCCGGCGACGATTTGCCCAGGCCGCCCGGCACCTGCGAATTCGACGCGGGCGGCTCGCTCGGCATCTGCGCGCGGGCGGCGCCCGCTACGGCCAGCACGGTTGCGGCCAGCGCCGCGAATGTCCTGTGGCGTTGTTTCATGCGCGTTCTCCTTGTTGGGTCAATCGCTGCAATGGCTGTCCCATGCCCGTCAACCGCCGACGATCGAGCCGCCGTTCGGATGCAATGTCTGCCCCGTCATGTAGCTCGCGCCTTCAGAGGCGAGCAGCACGTAGCAGCCGATCAGTTCGTCCGGCTGCCCCGGCCGCTTGAGCAGCACGTTCGAGCCGAATTCCGACACCTGCTCGGCGGTAAAAGTCGACGGGATCAGCGCAGTCCAGATCGGGCCCGGCGCAACCGCGTTCACACGGATGTCGCGCTCGGCCAGTTCGGTCGACAGCGAGCGCGTGAACGCGACGATCGCGCCTTTCGTCGCCGAGTAGTCGGGCAGCTTCGGGTTGCCGTGATACGCCGTCACCGACGCGGTGTTGACGATGCGCGCGCCCTCCTTCATGTGCGCGAGCGCCGCCTGCGTGCAGAAGAACATGCCGAATACATTGGTGCGGAACGTGCGTTCGAGCTGCGCTTCGGTCACGTCTTCGATGCGCGGCTGCGGATGCTGCTCACCCGCGTTGTTCACGAGCACGTCCAGACCGCCCAGCCGTTCGACCGTGCGCGCGACGGCGTCGCGCACCTGCTGGCGATCGCCGATGTCGCATGCGATCGCCTCGCACCGCCGCCCGGCCTGCTCGATCAGCTTTTTCGTGTGCGCGGCATCGTCCGATTCGTTCAGATAGAGGATCGCGACGTCCGCGCCCTCCTTCGCGAAACCGATCGCGACCGCGCGGCCGATCCCGCTGTCGCCGCCCGTCACGAGCGCGACCTTGCCGGCGAGCTTGCCGCTGCCGGTGTAGTCGGCCGCTTCGTCGCGCGGCTTCGGATGCATTTCCCGCTCGGTGCCCGGCTGATGCGTCTGCTTTTGGGGCGGCAGGGTCTTTGCCGTGGTCATGGGGTTCCTCCTTGAACAGAACAGGTGGGAAAACTGCGTCGAATGCGGTGCCGCAAACGGCGTGCCGCGCGCCCCGCGTCGGGCGGCGTCCGATTGCGCGGGCCGCCGCGCGGCGCGTGTGCCAGCGCCGCGCTCAACGCGGGCCGCGCTGCGTGGCGCTGCCGGGCCGGCGCACCGGATCGAAGTCGCGCCATTCGCCGTCCTGCCAATCGCCTTCGACACGCTCGATCGACAGCGCGCCGCTCTCGCGCAGCACGTCTTCCGCGGCCGCGGCCGTCGCCGGCGTCACGCGAGCGGCGAGGATCACGCCGGTTTCGCTCTTCTCGAGCGTGCCCTTGCCTTCGGAGCACTCGCCGCGCATCCGGCCGAGCGCGCCGCCAAACGCGCCGAGATAGGCACCGGCGAGCGCACCGGCGGCCGGCACGAACCAGTAGCGCAAGCCGAGCGCATAGACGCTCGTCCCGGCGATGACGCCGATCAGCAGCCCGCGCAGCGCGCCGAGCACCGCGCCGCGCCCGCCGGGCTTGGCCGCCGTATCGGCATACACGTCACCGCCGAGCGGAAAACGCGCATGCTGGCCGCCGGGGTTCAGGAAAAAAATCGACACGTCCTGCGGGCCGAACGCGCGCTCGTAAAGGTGGCGCGCCCCGCCTTCGGCCTCGTCGAACGTCGTGAAGCGGCCTGTGACGATCATCGCCATGCTCATGCTCCTCGTGACGGTTGTGCGCCGCGCGCGGGCACGGCGCACGCGGCCGTCACATCAGCCGCCCGAGTTCCTTCGATACCGACGCCGGCGTGGCGTATTCGCGATCGGGAATCTGCTCGAGCATCTCCAGCACGTCGCGATCCGCGTGCGAGCGCCGCGCGCACTGCACGACGTCTGCCTTGCTCGCCGGATAGTCCATTCCCTTGAGTGCCTTCTGCACGTCGACCGGGCTCGGCGGCTTGCCGTGCCCGGTCTGGTGGCCGCCCTTGTCGTGGTCCTGCTGCGTGCGCTCGCCTTCGTGCGCGCGCGAGTGACTATGTTCGTGGCCCGTATGTTGTCGCGATGTCATGGAAACCTCCTTTGGAAATAAACGGAAAACAGGCGCGACGGGCGCCGTTACGTCGGCGCGCGCCGCGAACGTGCGCGCGCCGCGACCATCAGCGCCGCCGCGCCCAGCGCGAGCGCGCCCGCGATCTTCGGCCGCTGCACCACCGCGTTGTACGCACAACCGCGCAGCACCGGCCCGTCCATCCCTTCGCGCTCGTGCAGCGCGCGGCGCGATTCGTACAGCGCGTTGTCGTCGCGCGGGCGGGCCGGCCGCTGCGTGCGCTGGCCGCGCGAGAACAGCGCGGCCGCGACGCGATCGAACAGGTGCGGCGCGTGATATGCGCTCGCCGACGTGAATTTCGCGGCGCCGCCGACGAACAGCGTGCGCCGCGCGTGCGAGGCCGCGTACAGGATCGCGTCGGCCACGAGCGCCGGGTCGTAGACCGGCGGCGGCAGTTTCGCCTCGACGTTCATGTAGTTCTTCGCGTGCATCACGAACATCGTGTCTATCGCGGCCGGCTTGATCAGCGTGACGGACACCGGCAGACGGTCGGCCTCCAGCTCGAGCCGCAGTGAATCGGTGAAGCCCTTCACCGCGTGCTTCGACGCCACATAGGCGCTTTGCAGCGGCAGCGGCGCATCGGACGCCTCGCTGCCCATGTTGATGATCGCGCCGCCGCGCAAATCGCTGTCGCGCCGGAAATGGTCCGATGCAACGAGCGAGCCGTGCACGACGCCCCAGAAATTGGTTTCGAACAGCCGGCGCTGATCGTCGAGCGGCACCGCGGCCGCCGGGCCGAAGATCGACACGCCCGCGTTGTTGACCCACGTATCGAAGCCGCCGTAAGTCTGTACCGCCTGGGCAGCCGCACGCTGCACGTCGTCGAGATTGCCGACGTCGCCGGCGACCGGCACCGCGAGGCCGCCGTGCTGGCGGATTTCGTCGCACAGCGCGTTCAACGCGTCGTCGTTGCGCGCGAACAGCACCAGCTTCGCGCCACGCCGGGCAGCCTTGCGCGCCGTCACGAGGCCGATGCCGCTCGTGGCGCCGGTGATCACGATCGTCTGCTCGCCGACCGGTTTGAGCATGCACTTCATCACTGAACTCCTTTGGCTGCGCCGCGGTTATTTGGGCCGAATGGTCAACTGGTCGCGCACGTCCTGTACGCCGTCGATCTTCCTGACGATGCCAACCGCCTGCGCGCGCTGCCGCTCGTGCGGTACGCTGCCCGTCAGCGTCACGACGCCGTGGCGCGTCTTCACGTGGATGTCGCCGGCCGACAGGTCGCTCGCGCCGACCAGTTCGGCTTTCGCCTTGGCGGTGATCGCCGTGTCGCGGATCGCGGCGCCTGTCGACGAACCGGACGCCGAGGATGCCGCCGCCGCGTCGTCGCCGGCGGCGAGCACGTTCGGCGCAGCTACCGTGCACGCAGCCGCCGCGGCGAGCGCGAGCGCCATGCCGGCTCGCCTGGCGCGCCGGCAGCGAAAGCGTGGAGAACGCGGGGAGCGGGCTTGCAGCGGGAATACCTTCATCGTGACCTCCTTTCGTTTCTAGACTCGAAACCGGCATGGCCGGCGGTGTGATCCACCTGGCGCAAATCGCGTGCCGCGTGCGGCGCGCCGCACGGGCGTCGCACGGGCGTCGCGCAGTGCGATAAGACGCCCTTTCATCCAACGCGTTGTAAATTTTTCGACGCATCGGTGTGCCGTTTCCCCCGCAACGCGCCAGGCATGCCGATTGCCGACGACACCCGCAACGGGGCCCATCGGCGCGGCCCCGACATCGGGAGCGACACCATGCAAAGAATCGCGTTGATCAGTGAACATGCGTCGCCGCTGGGGGTGATCGGCGGCGTCGATGCAGGCGGGCAGAATATCTATGTCGCGAACGTCGCGAAGCAGTTGGCCGAGCGTGGCCTCGACGTCGACGTCTACACGCGCTGCGACAACGCGCACCTGCCCGAAGTCGTGCAGATCGGCCCGCGCATGCGCGTGATCCACGTTCCGGCCGGCCCTCCTGCCGCCGTGCCGAAGGAACGGCTGCTTCCGTATATGGGCGCATTCGCGGACTACATGATCGCGCGGATGCGGCGCGAGCCCGATCCGGTCGACGTGATGCACGCGAATTTCTTCATGTCCGGCGAGGCCGGGCTGCGTGTGAAGAAACGCATCGGCATTCCGCTGGTCATGACGTTCCATGCGCTCGGCCGCGTGCGCCGGCTGCATCAAGGCGCGGCCGACGGCTTTCCGGACGAGCGCTTCGCGATCGAGGACACGCTCGCGCGCCGCTGCGACCGGCTGATCGCCGAATGTCCGCAGGACGCGCTCGACCTGACGACGCATTACCGCGCCGACGCCTCGCGCATCGACATCGTGCCGTGCGGGTTCGACGCGCGCGAATTCCGGCCGGTGCCGCGCGCCGACGCGCGCGCGCGGCTCGGTTGGCCGCAGGATGCGTTCATCGTGCTGCAGCTCGGCCGCCTCGTGCCGCGCAAGGGGATCGACAACGTGATCGACGCGCTCGCGCGGATGCCGCACGAGCCGCGGCGGCCGGCTCGGCTCTATATCGTCGGCGGCAGCCAAGCCGCGCCCGACCCGTCCCGCGATCCGGAACTCGCGCGGCTCGCCGCGCGCGCGCGCGCGGCGGGCGTCGCGGATCGCGTGACCTTCGTCGGCCGGCGCGAGCGCGACACGCTGCATCTGTACTACAGCGCGGCCGACGTGTTCGTGACCACGCCGTGGTACGAGCCGTTCGGCATCACGCCGGTCGAGGCAATGGCGTGCGCGGCGGCGGTGATCGGCAGCGACGTCGGCGGCATCCGCACCACGGTCGACCACGGCGTGACCGGCTACCTAGTGCCGCCGCGCCAGCCGGCGGCGCTCGCCGCGCGGCTCGTGCAACTGCGCGCGCAGCCCGGGCTGTGCGAAGCGCTCGGCCGCGCGGGCTACCTGCGCGCGCACCGCTTCTACACGTGGCGCGGCGTCGCCGATCGCCTCGTTGCCATTTATCGCGACGTCGCGCACCCGCGGCGCGGCGGCGCCGCGGCCGGCACGGGGCGGCGCACACCTGTGGCGGCCACGCCGGGCGTGCTCGCCCACCGCAAGGAGAATGCATGATGAGGGGCTACGATCGCAAACGCGTGCTCGTCACCGGCGGCGCCGGGTTTCTGGGTTCGCATCTGTGCGAACGCCTCGTGAGTTGCGGCCACGACGTGCTGTGCGCCGACAATTTCTACACGGGCACGAAGGACAACATCGCGCATCTGCTCGATGCACCGAATTTCGAGCTGATGCGGCACGACGTGACGTTTCCGCTGTACGTCGAGGTCGACGAGATTTACAACCTCGCGTGCCCCGCGTCGCCGCTGCACTACCAGCGCAACCCGGTGCAGACGACCAAGACCAGCGTGCACGGCGCGATCAACCTGCTCGGCCTCGCCAAGCGCGTGAACGCGCGCATCCTGCAGGCGTCGACGAGCGAGGTGTACGGCGACCCGGACGTTCATCCGCAGGACGAGCGCTATTGCGGCCGAGTCAACCCGATCGGCGTGCGCGCGTGCTACGACGAAGGCAAGCGCTGCGCGGAAACGCTGTTCATGGACTACCACCGCCAGTACGGCGTCGACGTGCGCATCGCGCGGATTTTCAATACGTATGGGCCGCGCATGCATCCGGCCGACGGCCGCGTCGTGTCGAACTTCATCACGCAGGCGCTCGCCGGCGAGCCGCTGACCGTGTACGGCGACGGCAAGCAGACGCGGTCGTTCTGCTATGTCGACGACATGATCGACGCGCTGATCCGCCTGATGGACGAGCCGGGCGATGCGTGCGAGCCGGTGAATCTCGGCAGCGACGAAGAAATCGCGATGATCGACGTCGCGCGCGAAGTGGTGCGAATCGTCGGCGCGGCGGTCGCCATCGAGTTCCGGCCGCTGCCGAGCGACGATCCGCGTCAGCGCCGGCCCGATCTCGAAGCCGCGCGCCGGCGCCTCGGCTGGCGCGCGACGACGCCGCTGGCCAGCGGCCTCGCGCACACCGCGCGATATTTCATCCATCGGCAGGCGGAGCATCATACGCCGGGCGATCTGGTGCGCAGCACGCAGATCGCGTCGCACATGCTCGCGCAAATCGGCGCGCAGAACCGGCCGAAAGCGGCAACGTGACGCGGCGGCCGCGCGGGTTGCGCGCCGGTGCGCCAGCGAAACGGGATTTCGATCATCGGCGCGCGCTCATGCCGCAGGCGCGGCGCGGGCCCGCCGAAACGCAACGCGAACCGCACGGCGGCGCGCGGGCCCGCGCGCCATCTGCCCGCCGGCCGGCATTGCCGGTTCGCCCGCTCATCAAAAGGACCTTCACGACATGACTGCTCCGACACGCCGGTGCATCCTCTGCCGTCACCGGGATCAACCCGGAACAGACCGGCGGCTCGCATGCGCCAGCACATCCGCGTAACGCCGGCGCGCGCCGCGCTGCCGCCCGGCGAGCCGCGCATGACCGCGATCGTGCTGACTTACCAGCGCACGGCGGAACTCGCGCGCACGCTATCGCGGCTTGGCGAACTGCCCGACCGCCCGGTGATCGTCGTGGTCGACAACGCATCGGACGACGGCACCGCCGCGCTCGTGCGCAGCCGCTTTCCACACGTGACGCTGGTACATGCGCCGGCCAATCTCGGCGCGGCCGGACGCAATCTTGGCGCGGCGCTCGCGCGCACGCGGCACATTGCGTTCTGCGACGACGACACCTGGTGGGCGCCCGGCTCGCTGGCCGAAGCCGCCAACCTGCTCGATGCGTATCCGCACGTCGCGGCCGTCACCGCGCGCGTGCTGGTCGGCCCGGAGCGCCGGGAGGATCCCACCTGCCGGCTGATGGCCGACAGCCCGCTCGATGCGCCCGTCTCGCTGCCCGGCCGCCCGATTCTCGGGCTGCTGGCCGGCGCGAGCGCATTCCGGCGCGACGCGTTCGTGAGCGCGGGCGGCTACCACCCGCGCTATTTTCTCGGCGGCGAGGAAGCGCTGCTCGCGCTCGACCTGTGCCGCGCGGGCGCGTGGCTGGTGTATGCGCCGCATCTGACCGTTCATCATTACCCGTCGGCGCAGCGCGACATGCGCACGCGCGCGAGCGTGTCCGCCCGCAACGCGCTGTGGACCGCGTGGCTCAGATGGCCGGCCAGTGCCGCGCTCGCGCATACGGCGCGCATGCTGCCGCGTCTGTGGCGCGAGCACGGCGTCGCCGATGCATTTGCGGGGCTGCCGTGGATTTTGCGCGAGCGGCGCGCGATCGCGCCGCATATCGAACGCATGCGCCGCCGGCTCGACGACGACGCGCGACGCCGCGCACGCACACCCCCGCACGCATGAACGTGACCGGCGCGGCAGCATCGCGCATTGCGTATCGAACATATCGGCTCTTTACACGGGGCTTCCGGTCCAGCCGCCTCCGGACGCACCAACTGATTGCCGGCGATCCTTCAGATCGACCTTCTGTCTGAGCACTTCGGCCGCCTGCGGGTTCACACCGCCGCATTGCGCTCATGCCGAGCATCCGCCGCCGCTCCGCTGCCGGTGACGGCATTGCGCGAACACCGGGCGAGCGGCGGGTGAATCGGCGGCGGCAGGCTATTCAGCGCGTTGCCGCAGACACGCATCAGCGTGTCACGCGAGCATGCGCAGCCGCTTACGTGACGGGACGTCCGTGCTGCGCGAGCAGCTCGCCCGCCGGCTCCATCACGTCGTCGACGCCGATCGCCGTCGCGCACTCGTGCCCATATGGGCACGCGTCGAACATGCACGGCCGGCAGGCCGGATAGTTCGCGAGCACGCGATGGCGTTCGGCGTCGAGCGGCGCCCAGCGGCCCGTGTCGCTGCCGCATGCGACGACGATGCTCGGCGTGCCGAGCGCCGCCGCGACGTGCGATACGCCCGTGTCGTTGCACAGCAGCAGCCGCGCGCGGCCGATCAGCGCGGCAAGCGCGCCGAGCGGCGTGCGAGCGCACAGGTTCACGCACGGCCGGCCGAGACGGTCGGCAAGCGCGTTGGCCAGCGCGAGTTCGGCGCGCGTGCCGGTCAGCACGATCTGCCAGCCGTCGTCGGCAAGCCGCCGCGCGACGCTCGCGAAGCGTTCCAGCGGCCAGCGCCGCGACGCCATCCGCGCGCCCGGATGGACGATCACGTAGCGGCCCGGATCGAGCGCGTGCTCGTCGCAGAGCACGTGCCACAACGCATAGTCGAGGCCGCCGAGCGGGAATTCCAGGTAGTCACCCCAGTCCGGATAGCCGAGCTTGCGCATCAGCGTCAAATAGCGCGTGACCTCGGGCTCGCCGTCGCGCCACGGCAGCGTGCAATCGAGCGCGGCCGTGGCGCCGCCGGGCGGCACGAAACCGGCCGTGCGCGCCGCGCCGAGCGACGCGACGATCGCATTGGTCTGCGCGCCGCTGCCGTGCAGTTGGATCGCGAGATCGAAGTCGCGCGCGCGGCATTCGGCGACGAACGCCTCGCGCTCGGCCGCGTCGGCTTCAGGCTGCTCGGCAAGGCCCGGCGCGCCGGGAAACGCGATGAAGTGGTCGATGTAGCCGGAAAAACGCGATGCGAATTCGCGCGCCCACGGCAGCCCGATCAGCGTGATGCGCGCATCCGGCTCGCCGCGCCGCAGCGCGCGCAACGCCGGCACCGCGCACAGCATGTCGCCGAGTTGCAGCGCGCGGAACACCGCGATTCGCAACCGGCCGGATGAGGATGAGGCGGAATCGATTGTCATAGGAACAAGACCCGGAAATGGAGCGCACCGCGCACGCGCCAGTACAGCGACACCGGCGGAATCGCGATCGACGTGACGATCATCTCGGCGATATGCGATGGCGTGAGCCGTGTGCCGCGCAGTCGCGTCACGCAGAACGCGGCCGTGACCGCCGCCCAGACGGCCGCGCACGCGAGGCCCGGCAAGCGCCATGCGGCCACGAAACATGCGATCGCGCCGAGCGCGGCGAGCACCGCCGCGTAGTAATGCCACGGCGGCGCCGGCCGGATGTGGCGCCGATAGGTCGCGCGATGCTTCTTGTACAGCAGCGCGTCGAAATACACCTTCGACTGCTGGCCGATGCTCGCTCCCCAGCGGGCGGCGCGCACCGGATGCACGATCCGTGCGTCGCCGGCCTCGATGATCGGCCCGGCATGCTCGCGCAGCGCGAACATCAGGTCCGCATCCTCGCGCCACGCACGCGTGAAGCGCTCGTCGAAGCCGCCGACGCGCTCGAGCGCCGTGCGCCGCACGAAGCAGTTCGCGGTGGCGAACTCCGCGTGCGCGAGGCCCGCCGCGTCGCGCTCGTAGTCGGTCGGGCGCGCGCGCAACGGCACCTCGATGCGCCCGGCCGCGGCCGCCGCGGCCGGTTCGGCCACGAGCGCCGCCGCGCCGTGCTTAAGCCAGGCCGGATCGGGAATCGTGTCGTCGTCGGTGAAAGCGATCAGCGCGCCGCGCGCGCTGCGCCAGCCGACGTTGCGCGCGCCGGCCGGGCCCTGCGTGGCGGGCGCGCTCAGGTAGCGGATCACCGGTGCGCCGGCCGCGCGCGCGCGGTACGCATCGACGACGGCCCTCGCGCTGCCGGCACGGTCATCGTCGACGACGACGATCTCATACGCAGCGGGCTCGAACGCCTGCGCGCACAGCGCGCCGAGGCAGCGCGCGAGCAGCTCGGGCCGCCGGCAGGTCGGCACGACCACCGACACCATCGGCGGCCATTGCGTGTCGCGCCCGTTCATCTCGGCTTCTCCAGCAGGAACGAACCGATCACGAGCGCATCGAGCGGCGACGTCCAGAAGCATTCGACCGCATCGCGTGGCGAACAGACGATCGGCTCGCCGCGCGTGTTGAACGACGTATTGACGAGCACCGGCACGCCGGTCAGCGCATCGAACTCGGACAGCAGCGCGTGCAGCAGCGGATGTTGGTTTTCGTTCACCGTCTGCACGCGCGCGGTGCCGTCGATATGGCGCACCGCCGGAATCACCGCTTCGGCGCCCGGCGCGACGTCGTACACGAACAGCATGAACGGCGCGCGCAGCGGCGTGCGCCGGCCGCCGGTGAACCAGTGATGCGCGCGGCTTTCGAGCACGGCCGGCGCAACCGGCCGGAAGTCCTCGCGATCCTTGATCCTGTTGAGCTTGCGCTGCATGTCCGGATCGGTGGGCGATGCGAGGATCGAGCGCGCGCCGAGCGCGCGCGGCCCGAACTCCATGCGGCCCTGGAACCAGCCGATCACGCGGTTCGCCGCGAGCAGCGCGGCCGTTTGCGCGGCGACGTCGTCAAGCCGCCGGTACGGCAGTTGCGCTTCGTTCAAAAACGCCTCGATCGCGCCGTCGCTGTACGACGGCCCGAGATACGCATGGTCCATCCGCCAGCCGCCGCGCGCGCCGCGTATCCGGAAGTCGGTCCATAGCGCCGCACCGAGCGCGGTGCCCGCGTCGCCGGCCGCCGGTTGCACCCACACGTCGTCGAACGGGCCGCGATCGCGGATTTTCGCGTTCATCACACAATTCAGCGCGACGCCGCCCGCCATCGCGAGCTGCTGCTCGCCGCTTTGCCCGGCAAGCCAGCCGGCCGCCTGCAGCGCCGTCTCCTCGAGCACGAGTTGCAGTGCGTGCGCGATGTCGCAATGACGCGGCTCGACCGGGCCGCCGCGTTCGCGCGGCGCGCCGAACAGCGCGCTCAGATCGCCGTCGACGATTTCGTAGCGGCCTTCGCCGCGATAGCGGACCAGCTTGCGCATGTCGTCGGCAAACACCGGCTTGCCATACGACGCGAGCGCCATCACCTTGTACTCGTCGGACGAATGCAGAAAGCCGAGATAGCGCGTCACGCGCTCGTACAGCAGGCCGAGCGAATGCGGCAGGTTGACCTGGCCGAGCCGCCGGTACGACCGGCCGTCGAACACGCCGTAGCTCGTGGTCGCGCGTTCGCCGCGCCCATCCATCGTCATCACCGCGCAACGGTCGAACGGCGCCGCGAGAAACGCGCTCGCCTCGTGCGCGAGATGGTGCTCGACGAAATGCCAGCGGAACGGCCCGTCGTGCGTGACGCCTCGAAAACGGCGCTGCAGATGGTGCGGCGCGCCGCCCGCGAGCTGGCGCGGCGCATTCACGATCGACGACAGGAACAGCGGATGCCACGGCGACGCGCCGTCCGCGCGCGGCGCATGCGCGGACGGCGCGAGCGGCAGCGTCAGCGCGGGCTCGCTGCGGTGACGGCCGAGTTCGAGCCACGGATCATACGAATACGCGACATGGTCGACGTCCGCAAGCGCGATGCCCGCTTCGGCGAGACAGTAGTCGATCGCGTGATACGGCAGCTCCCACGTCGAGAACGGCACCGGCCGTTTCGCGTGCTTCACGTGCGTGAAGCGTTCGTCCTCGGCCGCCGCGATCACGGCGCCGTCGCGCACGACGCACGCGGCGCTGTCGTGAAACGCGGCATTGATGCCGAGCGTATAGATCGGTTCGGGCATGCGTCAGCTCCTCGTGATGACGGGCGTGAAGGCCGGCAGGTTCGACGCACTCGCCGTGGGCGGCCCGCGCGGCCGCACGTTGCGCATGACGCGCGCGGCCGCCCAGCAGCGCATGCGTGGCTTGGACGACGTCGTCCACGCTCACGCCGAGCAGGCACGGATGGCCCGGCTGGTTGCACACGCTGCGATAGCAATTGCGGCACGGCACGTCGGCATTCAGCGCGCGATGCGGCACGCGCCACGGCGTGTGCTGCGGGTTGGTCAGCGCATAGAGATCGACGACCGGCGTGCCGAGCGCGGCCGCGAGATGGACGGGGCCGCTGTTGTTCGACAGCAGCAGCTCGGCCGTCTCGATCAGCGCGCCGAGTTCGCCAAGCGGCAGCACGCCGGCAAGCGGCAGCGCACGCGGCCCCACCCGCTCGCATACCATGTCCACCAGCGCACGCTCGCTCGCGCTGCCCGTCACGGCGATGCCGTCGAACAGCGGCGCGACACGCGCGGCCGCCTCGCCGAAGCGTTCGGCCGGCCAGCGCCGCGACGCCGCGCTCGCGCCCGGATGCACGACCAGCCAGCGCGCGCGCGCCGGGTCCGGCTGGCGCGGCCCGCCCGGGCGCTGCAACGCCGCACGCAGCCGCGCATGCAACGCGCGCCGCGCCGCGTCGCCGGGCTCGAACGCCATCCGCCAATCGGACGTGTTCGAGCCGACCGAGCGCACCAGCGCAAGCTGGCGCGCAACCTCGTGGCGCACCCGCGACTGCGGCTCGGTCTCCGGCACGCGGTCACTCAACAGTTGATACGGATTCTCGCGGCAATGCGCGAGCCGCAGCGGAATGCCCGCGAGCCAGCACATCATCGCGGCCGGCAGCGGGCTCTGGCTGTAGACGGTGAAGATCACGGCCGCGTCGAAACGGCCCGCCAGCAGCTTGTCGATCATGCCGCGGTCGGCGGCCGGATCGCCGCGCGCATCCGGATGCTTGACCCACGGCGCGTCGTATATCCATACGTCGTCGACCATCGGCAAATGATTCGCGAGCGCGGCGCCCGTGTGCGAGGTCAGCAGCGTGAGCCGGCGCCCGGCGCCGCTTTCCTTCAGCGCGCGCATTGCGGGCGTCGTCATCAGCACGTCGCCGAGATTGTCCAGCCGCACGCACAGAATGCGCCGCGCACGCTCCCACGCGGCGCTCATTGCCGCCTCCACGAACCGTGGCGGCGCGTGGCCTCGCGCACGACGATGTCGGCCGCGAGATCGACACGGCAGGCCACGTAATGCGGCGTGCGCGTGGTGTCGAGCCGCCATTCGGTTTCATTGCCGCAGTCGACGAGAATCGTGTTGCAGCGTGCGGCACGGCCGGCTTCGACGTCATCGAGGATGTCGCCGATCATCCAGCTCCATTCGGCGTGCGCGCCGAGCGTCGCGAGCGCGCGGCGCAGCATGCCGGGGCGCGGCTTGCGGCAGATACAATCGCACGTATAGCGCGGCACGCTGCCCGCCGGATGATGCGGACAGTAAAAAAAATCCGCCAGCGTCGCACCGTTTGCTTCGAACAATTCGGCCAAACGCTGGCGGACCGCGCCAAGCTCGTTTTCGGTAAAGCGGCCGAGCGCGACGCCCGGCTGGTTCGACACCACCGCAAGCGGCATGCCGGTCGCGCCAAGCGTGCGCAGCGCGCGCGCCGCGCCCGGCGCGACGCGCATCCGCGCGGGATCGACGTTGTACGGCACGTTTTCGAGCAGCGTGCCGTCCTTGTCGAGCAGCACCGCGCCGGGCCACCGGCCTTCGCGCATCACGGCCATGATGTCTCCTTCATCGGCAGCACCATCAGTTCCGGCACGACGGTGCCCGGCGGCTGCGTCAGCACGAAGCGCACCGCCGCCGCGACGTGCTGCGGCGGCTGCAGCGTGTCCTCGTCGATATCCGGGAAGCGCTCGAGCAGGAACGGCGTGCGCATCCCGCCCGCGACGATCGCCGACACGCACACGCCGGCCGGGCGCAACTCCGCGTGCAGCGCGTGCGACAGCCCGAGCAGCCCCCACTTCGTCGCGTGATACGCGGATGCATTCGGCCATGCGCGCTTCGATGCGGTCGACGCGATATTGACGATGTGGCCGCCGCCGCGCGCCTTCATGATCGGCACGGCTGCGCGGCACATCAGGTACGGGCCGAACAGGTTCGTCATCATCACCTGCCGCCACGCGTCGGTGCCGATGCCGTCGATCGGCGCGGTCACGTCGATCGCCGCGTTGTTGACGATCACGTCGAGGCTGCCGAGCGCTTCGCGCGCATCGCGCACGGCCTGCGATACCGACGCCTCGTCGCGCACGTCGAGCGGCTGTCCGAGCGCCCGACCACCGTGCCGCTCGAGACGTTGCGCGAGCGCGGCCGCGCTCGCGCCGTCCAAATCGGCAACGACCACATGCGCGCCGTGCCGCGCGAGATCCTCGCAGATGGCCTCGCCAAGGCCGCGGCCGCCGCCCGTCACGAGCGCGGTGCGGCCGGCGAGCGGCGCGCGGGCTGGATCGTGAGTCGCGTTCACATGCACCTCCTGTCAGCGTCCAAAGAATCGTGACGCGAACACTTGTCCCGACAAGTGTTCGTGCACCAAGTGCAGCGAAAAGCGTTCCCGTGCGCACGAGGCCGCGCCATATCGGGCCCCGAGGGCCCGCCGCGCGCGAGCGCTGGCATTTTTATAACCGGCTGTAAAAACGGGGCTGCCGCTCGCGCTCAGATCGCAAGCCCGTCCGGCGTGGCCTGCGCGCGGTGCTTGGCGAGCGCGCGCAGGCAATGCGCGAGGCATCCGGCGAACGCCTCGTCGAACCATGGCTGCGCGCCCGATACGCCGACCACGATCCCGTGCTGCGCGACCGCGCCCCACAGGTTCGTGTCGCCCGCGCGCAGCCGATGCGGCTCGAGCGCTTGCACGACATGGCCGTCGCGGCCGGTTTCCCACGACAGCCGCGCCTTCGCGCGCGCGTAGGCGCGGTAATCGGCGTCCCAGTCTTTCGGGTCGGGCAGCGAGAATTCGTACAGGATCGCGTCCTCGAACGACGTGTCGCGCGGCCCGAGCGCGGGGTCCATGATCACGATGTGCAGGCAGCCGCTGTCACCGACAAAATCGCTCTGCAACGCGGCCGACAGCGTCGGCAACAGCAGTTCGACGGCCGCGACCGCCGCCTGGCGATCAGCGAATGCACTACCGCCTCGACGTGTGTTCAGTACGTTCGATGCGTTCGGCACGCCGGCCGTCATCGGGTTCGGAAGATTCGGCATGGATGGCTCCGGAGGAAAACGCGAGCGCGCGCAGCGCCGCGATCAGGTCGGCCGCTACCGCGGGCTTGGTCAGATAAGCGTGAAAACCCGCTTCGACCGCACGGGTGCGGTCGCGATCGCGCGCATGGCCGGACAGCGCAAGCGCTTCCAGCGGCGCGCGGCCCTCGCGCGGGCGATCGGCGTCGAGTTGGCGCACGCGGCGCAGCACTGTGTAGCCGTCCTCGTCGTCGCCGCCGAAATCGATGTCGCACACGAGCAGCGCCGGCCAGTGCGCGCGGCGCGTGTGCCGCAGCTCGTCGAGCAGCGCCTGTCCGGATGCGAACGCGCGCACGTGCGCGCCGGCGCTCTGCAATAGCGCGGTAAGCGCTTCGCGCGCCTCGTCGTGATCGTCGACACACGCGATGCGCAAGCCGCCGAGCGGCTTCGCGTCCGCGTCCGGAGCGGCGGACTCCGATTCCGGCGAAGCCGGCGCCACTGTGCACATCGGCAACGACAGATGCAGCGTCACGCCCACGTCGTCACGTTCGCGCACGACGTAGCCGCCCGCGTCGTCGATCGCGCCTTGCAGCCGTTCGAGATCGACCAGCGGCAGCTCCGGCGCATCGACGCCCGCCAGCACGATCGTGATCCGCGCGTCGGGGTCGTGCCGCGCGGTGTGGACTTCGATCTGCCCGCCGCTGCTCACGTCGATCCCGCCGCGGCACAACTCCCACACGAAACGGCGCAGCCCGGCCGGATCGGCCTTCACGGCGAGATCCTCGTCGGACAGGTGGCGAAACACCGGCACGCCGCGCTGGGCGGCCGCATCGGCCAGGCTGTCGAGCACCTGCGCGACGAGCGGATTGATCCGCACCGGCTGCCGCGCGAACTTCGCCTCGGTGCGCTCCAGCTCGCGCTGCTTCGCCTGCAGCGACCACATCTGCGCATACACGCCGCCGCTCGCGAGCAGCGCGTCGTGCGTGCCCTGCTCGACGAGCCTGCCGTGCTCCATCACGAGAATGCGGTCCGCATCGACGATCGTCGACAGCCGGTGCGCGATGATGAGGCTCGTGCGATGCCGCGCGACGCGCATCAGCTCCTGCTGGATCGCGCGCTCCGAGCGCGTGTCGAGGGCCGACGTCGCCTCGTCGAACACGACGATCGGCGGCGCCTTCAGCAGCGCGCGCGCGATCGCGACGCGCTGCCGCTCGCCGCCCGACAGCCGCACGCCGCGTTCGCCGACGCGCGTATCGTATGCATCGGGCAGCCGCTCGATGAACGCGTCGAGCTGCGCGCCGCGCGCGGCCGCGATCACTTCGGCGCGCGTTGCGTCGCGCTTGCCGTATCCGATGTTGTAGGCCAGCGTGTCGTTGAACAGGATCGTGTCCTGCGGCACGATGCCGAGCGCGTCGCGCAGGCTGCGCGCGGTGACGCGCCGCAGATCCTGGCCGTCGACGCGGATCGTGCCCGCATCGGGCTGGTACAGCCGGAACAGCAGCCGCGCGAGCGTCGATTTCCCCGAGCCGCTGCCGCCGACCACCGCGACCGACTGCCCCGGCTCGATGCGAAACGACACGTCCCACAGAATCTGCCGGCTCGGCTCGTAGCCGAAATCCACGTGCTCGAACTCGATCGCGCCGCCGCGCACCACGAGCAGCTGCGCGCCCGGCGCGTCGCCGTCCTCGCCCGGCTTGCCGCGCGCGTCGAGCAGCCCGAACAGCCGTTCGATGTTGGTCATCGCGTCGTTCGCCTCGCGAAACACGAAGCCGAGCGCATTCAGCGGCAGGCTGATCTGGATGACGTATGCGTTGATCAGCACGAGATCGCCGAGCGTCATCGTGCCGCGCGCGACATGCTGGCCGGCGAGCAGCATCACCGCCGCGATGCCCGCGCCAATGCACGCGCTCTGCCCAATATGCAGCGCCGACAACGCGTACTGATTGTCGACGCCCGCCTCGCGCCATGCGTCGAGCACGCGCTCGAGGCGGCTGCGCTCGACGTCCTCGCGCGCGAAGTACTTCACCGTATCGACATTGAGCAGGCTGTCGACCACGCGCGCGTTCAATTCGGCCTCGAGCGCATTCACGTGGCGCTGATAGCGCATGCGCCGCCGCGTAAACACGATCGTATACGCGGCGTACACGCCGAACGTCGCGAAGATGATGCCGGTGAAGCCGCCGCCGTACTTGCCGATCACGATTACCAGCACCGAGCCGATCTCGATTGCGGTCGGCACGACCGTAAACACCGCGACGCCGAGCAGGTAGCCGATGCCGGCCGTGCCCTTCTCGAGATCGCGCACGACCGCGCCGGTCTCGCGCTGCGAATGAAAGCGCGCGCCAAGCCGGTGCAGGTGCCCGAACGTGCGGACCGTAAACGCCGCGACCGTGTGCTGCGTCACCTGCACGAACGTCATGTCGCGCACTTCGTTCAACGCGTTCGCGGCAAAGCGCACGAGCGCATACGCGAACAGCAGCAGCACGGGCAGCGCGATCGGCTGGCCGCCCGCGCGGCCGAATCCGTCGACGATATCCTTCAGCAGCAGCGGCACCGCGACGGCGGCCGCCTTCGCGAGCACGAGCAGCATGATCGCCGCCAGTACGCGCGTGCGGTAATGCCAGATCCCACGCCACAGCTCAGCCGCGATGCGCAGCCGCAGGCCGCGCTCGGCGGGCTGGCCTTGGCTGCCGCGCGGCGCGGGCGGCGGGCCGTGCGGGCCGGCTGTCATGCGGGCCGTTCGGGCCGTTCGCGCGATCCGGGCAAATCGTGCGCTTCGCGCCGGCCGCCGGGCCTCTCGGGATATCGTCGTGGCATCGTGTCCCTCCTTGAATCGCGCCAGTGTGAATCGCGCCTGTGCCGCGCAACCCCAGGCCGCGTCGGCGCGCGCATCGGGCGCGACGTTGCAAATCGCGCGTGGCCATCGCCGTGGCCGTAGCCGTAGCCGTAGCCGTAGCCGTCGCCGTGGCCGTAGCCGTAGCCGTAGCCGGGCGCGGCCCGCGCCGGCCATCCTGTGCCGCTCGCCCGGCGCCGGTCGCCATGCGTGCGTTCGCCGTGCCTACCTATCTGCAACGCCATTGCAGTTTTTGCGCCAACGGCAGCCGGGCGGCGCCACGCAGCCGCTATACGCGGCCGGTGCCCGGCGCGCCGGGTTTCTTCGGCGCGCCAGGCTCGTCGACACTGCCCGGCTCGCTCAGCCGTTCGGTGCGATCCGGCGCGATGTCCGCGCCGTCGTCGAACGTCGAGTCGCCGTCCGCCGATGCACGCTCGCCAGTGCCCGCGCGGTCCGTGTCGGTGTCGAGCGACGCGTCGCCGCGCTCGAGCGGATGGCCGTCGAGCGGCGAATCGATGTCGAACACATGACGCCGCGCGCCAGCCGTGTCGCTGCCGCTGTCGGACGAGTCGCTCGGCCCCAGCGCGCGGCCGTCGCGGCCGCGCCGCGCGTTGTCGTCGTCTGGGCCGGCCGGTTCGTTGTCGGGGTTCAGGGTGCTGTTCATCGCGATCTCCTCATCTGGCGGCAGGCCGCAGCCTGCGCATTCGCGCGCGGTGTGCGCGGCCTGCACGCCGGGCCACGAAGCAAGCGGCATGCCGCGCCGCCGCCCGCCGGTTGTGCGGCGGCGGATTTGCCCCGAGGCACGCCGGGCGGCACAGGTGATGCGCAGCCGTTGATCGGCAGAATTGAGTTCCTTATGCTTTCGAAGGTGCCCATTCCATTTTGAATATCCCGTCGGCCGACGCGCGCGGCGGCCGGGCGGCGTCGCCCGCATCCAACCGTTTCGATGACGAAAGACCACACCCTTACCGATCCCCATGCGCCGCTCGGCCCGGCCGATGCGCGCGACCTGCTGCATCGTTTCGCCGAGTTCCGCTTCGAGACCGTCGTCGAGGCGATCAGCGACTACGCGGTCTTCATGCTCGATCCGCATGGCAACGTCGCCACGTGGAACGCGGGCGCGCAACGTATCAAGGGCTACCGCGCGGCCGAGATCATCGGCAACCATTTTTCCCGGTTCTATCCGCCGGAGGCCGCCGCATCCGGGCGGCCCGCGTTCGGGCTCCAGCAGGCGATCGCCCATGGCCGCTTCGAGGACGAAGGCTGGCGCGTGCGCAAGGACGGCTCGTTGTTCTGGGCCAGCGTGACGATCACCGCCGTGCGCGATCCCGCGGGCCAATTGACTGGCTTCATCAAGATCACGCGCGACATGACCGAGCGCAAACGCCTCGCGGAATTGGAAGCCTCCACGCACCGGCTGAGCGTGTTCATCGCGATGCTCGCGCACGAGCTGCGCAACCATCTCGCGCCGCTGCGGCATTCGGTCGGCGTGCTGCAAAGCCTGCCCGATCCCGCGCCCGCGCTCGCACAGTGCCGCGACGCCGTGCACCGCCAGGTCGGCCAGCTGACGCGGCTCGTCGACGATCTGCTCGACGTCGGGCGCATCACCGCCGGCAAGGTCGAACTCGACAACGAGCCGGTGACGGTGCGCGATATCGTGTGCCGCGGCGTGGAAAGCATCCAGCCGAAACTCGCCGCGCGTGGGCAGCACATTCGCGTCGACCTGCCGGCCGATCCGGTGCTGTTGCGCGGCGACGCCGCGCGACTCGTGCAGGTGCTGCACAACCTGCTCGACAACGCGGCGAAATTCTCGCCGCACGGCGCGCGTATCGACGTCGACGCGCACGTCGAAGAGCCCGTCGTCGTGATCCGCGTGACCGATCATGGCATGGGCATCGCGCCCGGCGCGCTCGAATCGATCTTCGATCTGTTCGAACAGGAAGGCGTGCCGGGCCGGCGCCCGTCAGACGGCTTCGGGCTCGGACTCGCGATTTGCCGGTCGTTCGTCGAACTGCACGGCGGGATGATTTCCGCCGAAAGCGGCGGCCCCGGCCTCGGCGCGACGTTCACCATACGGCTGCCGGTCGAGCGCACGCCGCGCGCCGCCCCCGCCGATACCCCCGCACCGCGCGCGCCGCGGCAGCCGGCCGCCGGGCCGCTGCGCATCGTCGTGGTGGACGACAACCGCGATTCGGCCGACACGCTCGCCGTGCTGCTGCAAGTAAAGGGACACGCGCCGCGCGTCGCGTACAACGCGCACGACGCGCTGGCGCTCGCGCGCGACACCGTCCCGCACCTGATGCTGGTCGATCTGTCGATGCCGGACGTCGACGGCTACACGCTGCTGCGCGAACTGCGCGCGATCGATGCGTTGGCCGGCATGACCTGCGTCGCGCTGTCCGGCCACGCGCGAACGTCCGACCTTGCGCGCACCGCGAATGAAGGCTTCGACGATCACCTCGTGAAACCCGTCGAGATGGCGGTGCTCGATGCGCTGCTGCAGCGCGTCGAGCGCAAGGCCGGCAGCATGCCGTAATCGCTCCGGCCATCGCGTGGCAGATCGCGGCCTATCGCCGCGCAGATTGCGCAGGCGAGCGCGCAGCAGCGGCCAGGCGCGTGCGCGTGGCGCATGTATGCGTGCCACACGCCGGCCGCGCGCATGCGCCGCACCGCCCGCATGCGCGCGGCATGCCATCGCCCCGACGCAAAGCGGCCCGGTTGCGTGCAATCGCCATCGAGCGATGCAACGCGCACGCGAATGCGGGCCGGCTCGCGCATCGCCGCCGGCGGTACGCGCACGCGCCTCACGCGGCCATGCCGTGGCCGCCCGGACCGCTCGCCTCGCTCGGCGCGGGCTTCCCGCACGGCACGGCCTGTCACGGCATGAGCTTCGCCTTCATCCCGTCAGCCGGTACGGCGGGGCTGTCGGAAGCCGATCGAACAGCCGCACTGAGCGTAGCGACACCGGCCCGAATGTAACGAGCGAAATACGGCGTCGGACAATGCATCAATCTTCGTTTGCCAGCCATGCGCCATGAAACCCCGCCGGGATTCGCGTGGGCAGATGCACGGTTGCAACAGGTCCAGCAGCAAGATCGCCCGCATCCAGCACGACTACGTCGGTGGTATCGGCCGCATGTCGATACACGCAACACAGCACCCACCCGTCGTCTTCCGCTGCCGCCATGCGGCGCGGCACGAAAATCGGCTCGCTGTTCTGGTCGCCGGGCGGCACCGCATACCGGGCGAGCGTGCCGCCGTGCCAGTCGTACTGCACGACGCCCCGGAGTTCGAACGGCGTCGGCTGCTCGGCGGCATAGAAATACCGATAAGGCTGGCCCGTCCGCTGCTCGTTGATCCGCGGCAACTCCATTCCGGCTTCGCAGGCCGCGGTCTGCGTCACGGCGCCCGACGTCAGGTCGATCCGATACCGCCACAGCGTCCCGAGCGGGTTGTCCTCGAATGCAGTTCCGTCCGGCGTGAGCCGCAGAAACCACGGATAACGGACGGCATCGAGCACGATCGTCGTTTCGTCCGCGTCGTAAGCATTGATCACATGCTGAATGAAACATGGCGCAATCTCGAACCACCTCACGTCGCCACCGTGCCGAGGGATCACGCATAGCCGTGAGCCGCGTTCGTCGTGCCACCGCAGCGGCATCCGGTGCCCGCGCGCGAGCATCGCGAAGTCGTAGCCGACGTTCAGATCGAGCAGGATGCTGTAATTCGCGGTGATTGCGATGTCGTGCATCATCGACGGGGCCGGCAGCGCAATCTCGATGTCCACGGTCAGCTCGCCCCCGGCGTCGGCCACGCCATAGCGCAGGAACGGCGCTTTCCAATCGGCGCAAAACGTCACGAGTTCGCCAGTGCGCGGGTCGATCTTCGGATGCGCGGTCATTCCCGCGACGGCGCCCGGATGCCGGCGCGCCGGCCCGAGCGTGTCGAGCGCCGACGTAACCGCCAGCGGCGTGCCGCCTTCGGCCAGTGCGAGTGTTTCGCCCGCGTGCCGGATCACGTTGACATTCGGATTGGTATCCGGCCACGACGGCGCGCTTTGCGGCGCATGCGCCTGTGCCCATCGCCGTGTGCGCAGCCAGCGGTTGCGGTAGCTGCTCACGCGGCCGTGTTCGAAGGCAACCGCATGCAGCATCGCGGCCTCCGGCCACCAGGACAGGACGCCGCTGCCTTCGAACCGCCCCGATAGCGGATTCGGGCCGTTGCGCACAAGCACGCCATGGAGATCGTCCGGCACTGTGCCGGACACGCGCGGCGCGGCGATATCGATTTCGCGCGCAACCGGCGCGACGGCGCCGGCGTTAAGGTCGAGGGTGGCCATCGATACTCCCTGTTGATGGAAGTTTGGGTCACGGCGGCAGCCGGAGCGCAGTGCGAACGCGTGATGGCGGAAATCGAGCGGCCAGCCGAAATGAGCACGTGCAGCCTATTCGAAGCCGGGTAGATCGCCTGCCGCGCGCGCATGGAAGAACGCACGTGCTTGTGAGATGCCGCCACGCTCACGCTGTGCATAGGCGGCACGCGTTTTCGATGAGCTGCCGGCACTCAGCCGGAGTTGCGACAGTGCCCGTTCCGGGGACGGCGAGTCGCTGTCGATCAAAAACAATCGGGAATGCAAGCATGCGAGGCAGATGCATGGCAGTTGGCTTGATGATAGTACGGCCAATTTATACCCGGATAAAAATATTGTCAATATTATCCGGGTATAATTCAGTCATCCTTCCTCCTCCTCGGCACGCCGGCAAGTCGTCCTCCGCCCGCAACGTGCGGGGCCCGCACCCGCCCGCCCGGCGGCATGGCTCATGGCAAGATGCCGCGCTCGATCAGCGCGAGGTCTTGACCGGCGCAATGGCCGACCTCCTCCGCCAGGAATGCGAGCAACACGTGCATCCGCGCAGACGAGCGAATGCTCTTGCGAGGCAAGATCGAAACTTGGCCGCCCCGCAGCGCATACTCGGTGAGCACCGGAACGAGTTCGCCGCGGAGCCGTGCATCGAATGCGGCGAAGGCCGGCACGATCGCGAGGCCGAGGCCAGCGCCCGCGCCAGTGAGCACCGGGCGGCCCGAATCGGTCCGCACGCGAACGCCGATACGAAGCGATTTCGATTCGCCATTTGGCGGCAAGCGCCATATGCCGTTCAGTGCGCGATTCGGATAGAACAAACCCGTGCCACTGCAGGCCGTCCGCATGAACCGGCGCACCGTGCAAGACTGGCCGGACGCGTGCACACCAGATGCGTGATTCGCTCTGGGCGAGCGCGCCATCGGGCTGAAATCGGCGCGTTTCCCCATACGGATCGCCACATCGAAATGGCCCCCTGGAGATTGGACAGACAGTCTGGCGCCTCAATAGCCTCAATGCCGACGCAGAGCGCCGGATACGTGGCCGCGAAACGCAACAGCAGCGGCCCAAGCTGGCACGTGACGAAGGTCACCGGCGTCGCAAAGCCGACGCTTGCCGCTCAGGCTTGCGCCTGCTCCATGCATTTCGTCCTCGACACGCTCGAGCTTCGGCTGCAAATGCCGTGAGCGCTCGAAACAGCACCGGCCTGACTCGGTGAGCTGCAACGGACGGCCGCGCTTGAGCAGCGTGCAGCGAAAACACGCCTGACGATTCCGGACACGCTGATTGACCGCCAATTGGGCCGTGCCGAGGCGGCTCGCCGCTTCGAAAAAGCCGCCCGATTCGATGACAACCGAAACAAGCTCGTATCGAAAGCTTGAGACGGGTAACGCAGGCCGCCCAGAATCCGCACCGGCCACCTGATCGGAAAGTTCCATGCCATGGAAAGGAGGCAGATGCGGCACTTGTTCCTGGATATCTTCGTTTCGAAAAACAGCGTGAAGGAGGCCATGGGAAACGTCATTGAATTATGCTTTCTTGGAGGAAAAATGAAGAAGAAAGGACCGACGCGGTTCGGGCTTTCGATCGAAGTTCAACCCGCATGAGATGCGAACGGGCACGCCCCAGGCATGCTCCATGAGTATTTAGCCATCTTCTAATTTAGCCGTTTTTTTGATTTTCGATTACATACGCATAAGACGACAATTCCAATGCCATTGGATTTTATACACTCCAGCAGATGGCATTATTCTTCGATTTTTTTGGGAGAATACTATGTCTAGCCCCGCCGTTCCCGAATCGCTGTACACAAGCAGTACGATTGTCGAATTTCCTGGCGACTGGCAAGTGAAACGAATGCTTCAACCGCAGGAACCATTCGATTATACGACTCCCAATCGACCGGCTCTGGCAGGCTGGTTCAAAAACAAGATCTGGTGTGTATACCGTCATGGTTACAAAATTAACTCGCTATATTACACCACCGCCGAGCACAGTGAGGCGTTCAGTCCTGAAAAGGAGATTTTGGGCTGTTCAACTCTTCAAGGCCCGGCACTTGTTGTGTTCAACGATATACTTTATTGCGTATTCACGAACTCGAATGATTCCAACCGTTTATATTACACAGTTTTTATCAACGACGATTGGACAAAACCCTTGCGGCTCAGAGGCTATTCCAGTGCTCAAAGTCCGGCTCTCGCTGTTTTTAATGGCAAGCTTTGGTGCGTACACACCGGCAGCCAAAAAGATCAAAATTTGTATTGCACGACATTCAACGGTAATGCCTGGAGCAGCGATCAAAAACTTTCCAACCATGCCAGCGCGGCAGGCCCTGCTCTGGCTGCCTCGGCTAGCACGCTATTGTGCGTGCACCGCGGCGCAGACAATGATGAGAGCCTGTGGTACACGACTTCGGACGGCTCCGCGTGGAAACCGGACAGGCAGATTGCGGTTGGTATCGTGGGAAACAAGCTCTATAGCGGTGGTGACGGACCGGCCTTGGCCTACGATCCCGCCAGCAACACATTTGGGCTCGTATACAAAGGCCAAGACAGTGAAAATGACACTCTTCTGTATTACACAGTAGCAGGATCTTCTGATTGGGCTTTTCCGTCTAGATTGCACACATTCAACAGCCTGGCTGGGCCGGCGCTAATCGCATATCCAACAGGGCCACAGAATAAATTCATGGTAATGTTTCGTGGAGTCAAACAATCCTAATATAAAAATTCAATAATACAGCCGAATAAACCGGCGCTCGAGAATGCGCGGCACGCGATCAGCGTCGCCGCGCGATCGAGCCTGCGATGTCCGCTCGACCTACCAATCGGTAACCGAATGCCGCGTGCGACAGCGAAATGAACTGCGCCACTCGACTATGAATTCACGGCGCGGCATCGCCGCCATCCATTTTATTTGTCAGCCAAAACAAATCCCGCCACGCGCTCTTTCTTACCCGTTCGCAATTTCATTTCAACTCATAGCGTCGACGACTATTTCAAATGAATAAATTGCGACTCGATTTACGCAAGCCAATTTTCCATCTCATATTAACGCGGCAGATCGACCGGCAATCATTCCGCTCAATCGATAATAATTTGACATGATTACCCGCTATCGCGCCGAAATCACCAACGTAACCGGCAATTCCATCGCCCCCCTTCACTCTAGCCTATCGCGCAAGCCATCGAATATGGAAATTTCAATCGCAACCGGCATTAATTGACCACGGCTCGGACTGTAATCCATCTATCCGGCATACGTTAAATTCGAGCATTTGAATTTAAATTAGCCGCCAAATTCATATCAATTACATACCAGAAATTCGAATAAGCGCATTTCGAAGCGGCGACTATAATCCGCCGTGACGCATCACAAGACGGCCCAATCGCAACGCGTTCATGCTCGGCCCGCATCTGCATATAAACGTTTCAATTCACGGAGTGTTATATGTCGGGACAGCATCACTTTCTCATGACGCCGGGGCCATTGGCCCTGAGCGACGAAGTCAAGGCGCAAATGCAGTTCGACATGGGTTCACGCGATGCGAGCTTCAAGCGCATCACCGCGCTCATGCGCGAGCTGACGCTCGACTTGATCGACGGCAACGGCACGCATTCGGTGGTCCCGATCCAGGGCGGCGGATCGTATGGGATGGAGGCCGCGCTGACCACGTTCGTGCGGGCGTCCGATCGGCCGCTCGTCTGCATCAACGGAATTTATGGCGAGCGGATCCTCAAAATCCTTCAACTACGGGGCGTCCAGGCCGTCAGCCTCACGGCGCCGACCGATCAGCCGCTTTCGGTAGCCGACATCGCCGCGCGTCTGGAGCAGGATCACAAGATTACCCATCTCTGCTTCGTGCACTGCGAAACGACGGCCGGCGTCATCAATCCGCTCGGCCCGCTCGTCGAATTAGCGACGCGCGCCGGCGTCAAGACGATCATCGATGCGATGAGTTCGTTCGGCGCGACGGATATCAGCGCCCGGCGCATCCCTTTCGACGTCCTCGTGACGTCCAGCAACAAATGCATCGAAGGGCCGCCCGGCGTGGCCTTCGTCATCGCGTCGCTGGATCTTCTCAAGCGCAAGTCCGATCCGGTCAACTCGTTCGTGCTGGACGTGCGCGATCAATGGCTCGGCTTCGAGCGCACCGGCGAATGGCGCTCCACCCCGCCCACCCATATCGTCCAGGCGTGTGCGAAGGCGCTCGACGTGCTGTCGATCGAAGGTCCGCTGCAACGAGGCGAGCGTTACGGCGCGGTGCGCGACGAGATCATTCGCGCGACCGGGCGTTACGCATCGCCGCTGCTGAACGCACATGTGCGCTCGCCGGTCTGCGTGGCGCTCACGGCGCACGGCGTCATCGATACGCAACAGGACTTCGACGCACTGTACGCACATCTGGCCAACTACAACCTGTACATCTACTCGAAGCTGCATCTTCCCACGCGCAGTTTCAGGATCGGCTGCATCGGCTCGATCCGGCCCGCGTGGATTCGCCTGCTTGCGACCGCCTTTCGCGATTTCTTCAATACGCGCCCCATCCCGGATAAAGCACTGTGCCACGCCGAAGCCGAATTCGTGAAAGAGGTCTTGTGACATGCCGCGCAACCTCCCCAACATCGAACTGTCCCGCGAAACCGCGCTGCTGCATGCCGGCTACCGGCATGATCCCGTCACCAAGGCCGTTGCGGTGCCGATCTACCAATCGACCGCGTATGAGCTGGACGGCGACCTGGAAAAGATCGCCGATATCTACAACGTCAAGGAAGACGGCTTCACCTATACGCGAATCATCAACCCGACCACGCGTGTGCTCGAACAGCGCTTTGCCGCAGTCGACAACGCCGGCGATGCGCTCGCCGTCGCATCGGGGCAAGCCGCCACCTTCCTGGCCATCGCGAACCTGTGCAGCGGACGGCCGGGCGACAATGTAGTCACGTCGAAGTACCTGTACGGGAATTCGTGGAACCTGCTGTTCAACACGTTCAAACGGCTCGGCATCGAGGCGCGCTCCGCCGACCCGCACGAGATCTCGTCGTTCGAGTCGCAGATCGACGACCGGACCATCGCGATTTTCGGCGAGGTGTTTTCCAACCCGTGCGTCGTTCCCTTTCCGGTTGCCGCGCTTGCCGAAATCGGCGGGCGGCACGGCATTCCGCTCGTCGTCGACAACACGACCACGCCGCTGATATGCCGCCCCGGCGCGCTAGGCGCGGCCATCACGACGTACTCCGCGACGAAATATGTCTGCGGTCACGGAACGACGCTCGGTGGACTGATCATCGACAATGGCCATTTCGCCTTCGACGATCACGCCCGTTTCCCGTTGTTCAATGAGCCCGACGAAGCGCATGGCGGCATCGTCTGGCGGGATGCCGTCCATGCGCTCGGCGATCTCGGCGCGAGCGCCTATTTGCTGAAGACGCGGATGACATGGCTGCGCGACACGGGCGCCGCGATCAGCCCGCTTTCCAGTTTTCAGTTGATCCAGGGGCTGGAGACGTTGCATCTGCGCATGCAGCGGCACAGCGAAAATGCCGCGGCAATCGCTGCGTACCTGAAGCGCCATCCGAAGGTTACGCGCGTGTCGTATCCGGGGCTCGCGACCGGACGCGAGCGCGAGCTGGTCGACGAACTGGTCGATGCGAGCGTGGGCTACGGCGCGATGATCATGTTCGAGCTGGACAGCGAAGCGGCCGGCCGCAAGTTCATCCAGAACATCCGGCTCATGTATCACGTGTCGAACGTCGGTGATGCGCGCACTCTGGTCACGCATCCCGTGTCCACGACGCACACGACCGTGCCCAGGGCCAAGCGCGAAGCCGCCGGCATCTTCGACGGTTCGATCCGCCTGTGCGTCGGCATCGAGAACGTGAACGACATCATCGCGGACCTTCAACGAGGACTCGACGCCATCTGACGCCCCATTTCGATGAGGACTATTGCGATCATGGAAACCTCTCAGGTTTGGAAACTTCGCAACAAGCGGTTCGAGACGTTTCAATTTCCCCGGGACATCACGCGCGAGTTGTCCGAATTGCGGCCCGACAACATCACCGGCGCACTCTACATCCTGAAGGACTATCTGGTCATGCTGGCGTGCGCGCTCGCCACGGTTCGACTGTCGTGGTGGCTGTATCCGCTTGCGGTGCTCATCATCGGCGCCCATCAGCGCGGGCTGACGACGATCTCCCATGACGCCGCACACCGGACGCTCGCGAAGAACGCGACATGGAACTACCTCCTCGGGATCCTGTTCGCCGCGTATCCGCTCTTTCAGCGGCATTGGGCTTACCGTGTGTCTCACGTGCATCTTCATCATCCGCATCTCGGCGACCCGGAAAAGGACCCCGACCTGAAATTCTTCATTTCGTCAGGCGTCTACCAGGTTCGTCCGCCGCGCGAATATGCGTTCGCGATCGTCTGGAAAGCGATCCTGGGCGGAGCGACGCTGCGCTATCTGAATTATCTGTGGCACAACCGCTTCCTCGTCTCGAGCAAGGCGGACAACGCGATCGACAGGCGAGGAGTCGCGATCGACTCCTACGGTTTCGCGGCGTTCTGGCTGGCCGTGATCGTCGGATTCGCTCAGGCGCAGTCGTTGCATCTGCTGGTGCTGTTCTGGCTGATTCCCTATCTGACCACGTTCCAGATTCTCGGCTGGTTCGTCGAGATCGCCGAACACTCGCCGATGTGCGAGACCGAGGTGGAAAATGTCTATCTGACGCGCAACCGCAAGGGCAACCTGATCGAGCGGCTCCTGTTCGGCGTCAATCTGGACGAATACCATCTGGAACATCACCTTTCGCCCGGCGTACCGTTCTGGCTGCTGAAGCGCGCGCAGAAAATCCGCATGCGAGACCCGCGCTATGCGCAGGTCGCCGATTCCTGGGGTGGGCTCTTCGTGCGCGGCCCCAACGGGCAACCCAGCGTGATCCGCCAGTTGCTGGAGCGCAACCGGCGCCTCTACGACGCGGGCCCCGCACCCTTCCCCGCGCCGGCACGAGAACAATGATGGAACACTATCGCGAAGCAACGCGCGCCGTCGTCGGGGTAAGCGCCAATCGCCATCTCAACGACGGCGTTCACCGCGACTGGTTGCGGCGACGCTATCTCGAAGCGCTCGACAAGCACGCCGGTGTCGAATGCATGATCCTGCCGACGATCGACGGAGATCTGCCCTGGGACGCGAGCGTGCGCAAATTCGGCGATGCGCTGCGCCGCCTGGACGGGCTGGTTTTAACGGGCGACGAGTCCGACCTCGATCCGGCCATCTTCAACGACACCGAGCGCGCGTGGCGTCGCGCGGACGACGACGTGATTCCCGGCAAGCGCGACCGGCCGCGGGACCGCTTGTCGTGTGCCGCGCTGAGCGTGGCGACGGCGCTCGAGATGCCGATCCTCGGCATCTGCCGCGGCCTGCAGGAAATGAACGTGCATCGCAATGGAACGCTGCATCCCGATCTGTCGCTCGCGAACAAGGGCGTCGCCCATCATGAAAACCCGGCTCTGCCCCGAGATCAGCAGTACCTGCCCGTTCATACGGTAAACGTCGTGCCGGGCGGCATCCTGTCGTCGATCGTCGATGGCCGCGCGCTGTTCGTCAATTCACTGCACAATCAGGGCATTGCCGAGGCCGCTGCCGATATCCGGGTGGAAGCCGTCGCCGACGACGGCGTGATCGAAGCACTGTCGTATCCGGCGCCGGCAACCTTTCAGCTCGCGCTGCAATGGCACCCGGAATGGCACGCGTCCAGCGATGCCGTCAGCCAGACGATCTTCAGAGCGTTCGGGCGTGCCTGCGTTGCTTATCAAACGGAACGGTCATGGAAATGGCGACATGGCGAGCCTTCCGAGCATTGAAACCTTTCGTCACCTCAAAAAATTTCGTATCTATCGGCGGCCCCATGGATTTGCATTTGCTGGCGTTGTTCTGCGTTGCCTTCACTTCCGCGGTCGCGGTGCCCGGGCCGAACGTGGCGTTCGCGGTTGCGCAGGCCATCAAGCATGGCCTCAAGACCGCGATCCCCGGCGCGTTCGGTTTCGGGCTCGCAACCGCCATTCACGCAACGGTGGTGTTGTCCGGCGTGGGCTTGCTGATTCGCGACCATCAATGGGTTCTGGTTTATCTGCGATGGATCGGCGCGATTTATCTGGCGTACCTGGCGCTGACAACCTTTTTCAGCCGCTCGGAACCGCGCGACGGCGCCGCCGGGAATTCGAGTACGAAGCAGATGTTCGTGGATTCGCTGCTCGTCTCCTTGACCAATCCGAAGGGATGGCTGGCGAGCCTGCTTACGTACCCGAGCTTCATCAGCCCGCATTTTTCGTACACCACGCAGGCTGTCTCGCTGGGCGTCGCGGCGACGGCCATTTCGCTGTCGATCTATGGCGGCTATATGTTTCTCGCGCACAACGCGCGCGTGGCCTTCAATAACACGGCCGCGCTCAACAAGATCACCGCGCTGCTGTATGCGCTCGTTGCGCTTGGCCTCGTTCTGTTTCCTTATTGAGAGTTGGCATGACCGACGGCATATCGATCAACGGCACGCTGGAAGGGAGGAGCATGGTTTTCGACTACATCGTTATCGGCGGCGGCAGCGCCGGCGCGATCATTGCGCGGCGGCTCGCGGATGCAAACATCGGCTCGGTTTTGCTCGTCGAAGCCGGACCGCCGGACGAAGGGATTCCGGCGATGATGGACATTTCCCGCCTGTTCGAGCTGGACGCCAGTACGGATTGGGGCTTCCTGGCCAATCCCACGACGCAATCCGGCCGCCAGCTCACCTATTCGCGTGCGAAGATGCTGGGCGGATGCGGCAACCATAACGATTGCGCGTACCTGGTGCCGCCGAAAGAAGATTTCGACGCATGGCGCGATCTTGGCGGCGACGGGTGGTCGGGCGCGGACGTCAGCCGCTATTTCGATCGCCTGGAGGCGCGCATCACGATCGAACGGCGCCCGGAGCGCCACCCGTTTTCCACGGCGTTCGTGCGGGCCGGAGAAGAACTCGGGCTGCCGAAGGTGGATTTCAGCGCCAAGGTCGCGCCCGGCATCGGCATGCTCACGTTGAACGCGCACGGACGCCTGCGCAGTTCGTCATCCGTTGCCTATCTTCATCCGTTGACGTCGCTGCCGGCGAATCTGCAGATTCTGACGCAAACGCTCGTCAGCAAGATCGAATTCACCGGCAAGGCCGCCACCGCGTGCGTCACGGACAAGGGGCGCATTGCCGCGCGCCGGGAAATCATTCTCTGCGCGGGAAGCATCCAGTCACCTCAGCTTCTGCTGACTTCCGGAATCGGCAACGCCGCCGATCTGCGCACGCTCGGCATCGACGTCGTGCACGACAGTCCGGGGGTCGGGCAGCACCTGCTCGATCACTATACGGTGCCCGTGGTATTCGAGACGGCGGCGCCGGTTCCCGACTGGGACATCACGCCCTATGAGGCAATTGCGATGCTGAAGCTCTCACCGCACGCCCGCGCGGCGGAAAGCCAAGTGCAGTTCGGGCTGACGGCCGGCTGGTTCAACGGCCGGTTCGGCGACGAATATCACCCGTCGGCGCCGAAAGGGCGATCCATCATCGCACTCGAGCCGAACGTTGCCATCAGCCGAAGCCACGGGAGCGTGAAGATCACGTCCGCCGACATTCGCGTCGCGCCGACGATCGACCTGAACTACCTGTCCGACGCCGACCGCTACGACGAAGATGTGCTGCTGCAAGCGGTCGCATTCTGCCGGCGCATGGGCAACACGCAGAGCTTGGGCCGAATCGTCCACAAGGAGCTGCTGCCGGGGCCCGATATCGTCGACGAACAGGATCTGCGTGCCTACATCCGCAATAACTGCCAGACGTACTACCACGCTTGCGGCACCTGCCGCCTGGGTTCCGCGCATGATCCGCAGGCCGTTGTCACGCCGGATCTGAAGGTGAAAGGCGTCACCGGCTTGAGAGTCTGCGACGCGTCGGTGTTCCCCGCGATGGTGTCGGTCAATATCAATGCGACGGTCATGATGGTCGGCGAAAAAGCTGCCGACCTCATTATTTCGGATGCCAAATGATTTGCAAGACGAAAAACATCGGAGATCCCACACCGATATCGATGCGCGCGGCCGATGTGCGGCCGAAATCGTTCGGCGTCACGGCCCGCTGCCGGTGCTGCCATCACGTAAGCCGTGGCCGGCTGCCCTGACGCCCGTGTGCGATTGACTGATAACGGAGGCTTGCAAGTCCATGCCGATCAGAATTCCCAAAGGTTTGCCCGCCGTGACCGCGCTCGAGACGGAGGGCGTCATGGTCATGGACGGCGAGCGCACGCTTCGCCAGCATAACCGGCCGTTGCACTTCGGCTTGCTGAACCTGATGCCGAACAAGATCAAGACCGAAATCCAGATCGCCCGCTTGCTCGGCGCCACGCCGCTGCATGTCGAACTCACATTGATCAAGATCACCAATCACGCGCCGAAGAACACGCCGACGGGCCATCTCGTTTCGTTCTATCACGACTGGGCCGACGTCAAGGCGCAGAAATTCGACGGTTTCGTCATTACCGGCGCACCGGTCGAGACGCTGCCTTTCGCCGAAGTGAGCTACTGGGACGAGCTCGTAAAGATTTTCAACTGGACGCAAACCAACGTTCACAGCTGCTTCAACATTTGCTGGGGCGCGCAGGCGGCCATGCACTACTTTCACGGCATGCCGAAATATGTGCTGAACAAAAAGGCATTCGGCGTATTCAGGCATCATCGCCTGGAAGCCGGGTCGCCCTATCTGCAAGGCTTTTCCGACGATGTGCATATTCCGGTGTCGCGCTGGACCGAAATGCGCCGCGCGGATATTCCGCCGGACAGCGGCGTGTCCGTGCTGATCGAATCGCCGGAGACGGGCCTGTGCCTTCTCAACGATCCGAAACATCATTCGCTGCACATCTTCAACCACATCGAGTACGACTCGCACACGCTGGCGGACGAGTATTTTCGCGATCGCGCGATTGGCCGGGACATCAGCGTTCCCCGGCACTATTTCCCCGACGACTGCGAAAACCTCGCCCCCCGGAACCAGTGGCGCAGTCACGCACATCTGTTGTTCGGTAACTGGATCAACCAGATCTATCAAACGACGCCGGCCGACGTGAGCCGGATCGGCATCGATCGATGACGACGGCGCAGGTTGACTTCGCGCGCGCCGGCCAGCGCGCATTTGCCTGATTTGCCTGAACAGCGGCCGCGTGCTCCACGGCTTTCCATGCAACGAATTGAATCGACATCCACTCTTTTGACCGGACGCAGAATATGAGCCTTTCGTTCGACGAATTGAAGCAGGCGGCCGCGTCGGGCGCCATCGACACCGTGCTTGTCTGCATTGTCGACATGCAGGGACGTCTGGTCGGCAAGCGGTTTCATGCCGACTTCTTCGTAAAGCACGGCTACCGGGAAACGCATGCGTGCAATTACCTGCTGGCCGACGACATCGACATGGAGCCGGTGCCCGGCTACGCCAGCGCGAGCTGGGCAGACGGATATGGCGACTTCGTGCTCAAGCCGGATCTTTCCACGCTGCGGCGGCTGCCGTGGCTCGATGCCACCGCGCTGGTGATTTGCGACGTGCTCGATCATCGCGAGCGGCCCATCGCGCATTCGCCGAGGCAGATCCTGCAACGGCAGTTACGCCGCCTGGCCGAGCGAGCGATGACGGCATGCTTCGCATCGGAGCTGGAATTCTATTTGTTCGACGAGACCTACGAAGCGATCTCGCGCAGGAAATATGTCGACCCGCAGACGGCTGGCACCTACAGCCAGGATTACCACATCCTGTCGACGACGCGCCAGGAATCCGTCATGCGCCCGATCAGAAACGGGCTGCATGACGCGGGCATCGCGATCGAATGCTCGAAGGGCGAATGGGGCGCGGGACAAGGCGAAATCAACGTGCGTTATGCCGATCCGCTCGTGATGGCCGATCAACACACGATCATCAAGCATGGCAGCAAGGAAATCGCCGCGCAGCATCACAAGGCGATCACCTACATGGCGAAATGGCGTTACGATCTGGCCGGCTCATCCAGCCATATTCATGCATCGCTATGGTCGCTGGATCAAAAGCCGCTTTTTTATGACGCCAGCGCGCGTCACGGCATGTCGGACCTCATGCGGCACTATATGGCGGGCCTGCTGAAATATTCGAGAGACATCACGCTGCTGCTCGCCCCCTACGTCAATTCATACAAGCGATTCCAGGCCGGCACCTTCGCACCGACCAAGGCCGCATGGAGCCGGGACAACCGGACTGCCGGATACCGCCTCTGCGGCGAAGGCTCGCACGCCATCCGAGTGGAATGCCGCATCGGCGGCGCGGATCTGAATCCGTATCTCGCCTTTGCCGGGTTGATCGCCGCCGGCCTCGCGGGCATCGACGAGAAGCTCCCGCTGACCGGCCCGTTCGTCGGCGACGCGTACCGCGACGATGCCCTGCCCGAGATTCCGAAGACATTGCGGGATGCCATCGATATCAGCGCCAATTCGACGTGGTTGCGCGAAGCATTGGGCGACGAGGTGGTCAATCATTACGTGCATGCCGCGCAGTGGGAACAACTGGAATACGATCGCCGCGTCACGGACTGGGAATTGGCTAGGGGCTTCGAGCGAAGCTGAGCGCCACCGGCGCCACATCCCGCCACTGACGAAAAGCATGCCCCGCCGCCGGCGAACAGGGCCGCCGGAATCGAGTCAAGCAAGCCAAACGAGGCGATCCCGAAGAAGAGCGGCATCTGCGATGCGTCGGCGCGCCGGCTTGCCGGGCTTGCTCGCAGCGGCGGCCATACGATGCGAAGCGCGAACCGCATGAACGAAGCGCCCACCGTGCGCTCGGCGAAATCGGCAGACGAGCGCAGGCGATTCGGTGATCGACGATCGCATATGGTCCGTTCGAGCATACGAACGAGCACCGGGGCGGCTGCGCGAGCGTTCGGCAACACGGCAATCAGCGCTTGCACGCCGGGATTGGCGTTCATTGCCGCACGCGTTGCGATGCGCGTGCATGGAGCGGAAAGCGCTGCGCGATTGCCACACCGGCGAGCGCGACGCTGCCACCAATCAAGTGATAAAGCCGCAGCGATTCGCCGAGCAGCATGATCGCGCCGCCGGCCGTCATCACGGGCAGCAGGTTCATGAACATCGCGCAGCGGCTCGGGCCGAGCAGCCGCACGCCCTGCATCCACAGATACGGCAGCACCACCGATGCCAGCACGCCGGCGTACAGGATCAGCGGCACGCTCGCGCGCGTCGGCCATGCGGCGTGCGCGGGCAGCCGGATCAGCATTGGCGCCATGAACACGAGCGCGGCGAGCGCCTGCACATAAGTCGACTGCCATGCCGGCAAATGGCCGATACGCCAGCGTTTGAGCAGCACGCCATAGAGCGCATAAGCGGCCGACGCGGCCAGCATCAGCAGGTCACCGACATGCACACCACGCGCCGCGATCGCCATGGGATGCCCTTCGGCGATCAGGTAGACAACGCCTGCGAGCGACAGCATGCCGCCGCCCACCATCCCCGCACCCGGCGGATCGCCAAGCAGCATCGAGCTGAGCACCATCGTCATCAACGGCACGAGCGCGGTGATGATCGCCATGTTGGTCGCGCTCGCCGTTTTCGCGGCCTCGTAGGACAGGCTCTGGAACAGCGCCATCGCGAGAAAGCCGAGTGCCGCGAGCTTCGGCAGATATGCGACAAGCGCCGCGCGATTGCGCCACGCGGGGCGCAGCGTGAAGACGCTCATCAGCGCGACCGCGAGCAGCAGCCGATAGAACGTGATCGCAGACGGGTCGATCGTCGACGCGGACAGCTTCGATACGACGACGTTGCCGGCCCACAGTGCGATCGCGCAAAAGGGAAACAGAAAAGGAGACTTGTTCATCGCGTTTGACGGATTAAGATAGCGACACGGCTTGGCGTGCAGCGGAACGCCATCGTGCCAGCCCGCCCACCTGCCTGTCTCGCGCCAACATGCCACGACTTGTCGCCAATCGGACAATCGAGTCCACGCCGCCCTTTGCACACCTGCGCTACGAATCGACACCGATGCCCGTGTCGGCGATGGCGGCAATGTACGCGCACGGCACATCGATCGCGCCGCACCGCCATCGCCGCGCGCAATTGCTCTACGCGATCGAGGGTGTGATGCACGTGCAGTCCGAAGGCGCGTCGTGGGTCGTGCCGCCCACGCGCGGCGTATGGCTCGAAGCCGGCCTCGACCATACGGTGCAGATGAGCGGCGACGTTCAGATGCGCACCGTGTTCGTCGAGCCAGGCGCGATCGAGCGCCTGCCCACGCGCAGTTGCGTGGTGGAAGTGCATCCGCTGCTGCGCGAACTGATCCTCGCCGCAGTGGATATGCCTCTCGACTACGCGCCAGGCTCGCGCCACGATCACCTGGCGCACCTGCTGCTCGCCGAGGTGACGGCCGCGCCGCTGCTGCCGCTGTATTTGCCGTGGCCGCACGACGCGCGTCTGCGGACGATCTGCGACACACTCGTCGCCGCACCGGACGACCCGCGCACGATTGCTGAGTGGGCCGATCTGCTCGGCCTGTCGGTACGCACGCTTCATCGCGCGTTCCAGCGCGAGACTGGCCTCAACTTCCGCCGCTGGCGCGAGCAGGCACGGCTGCTGCTCGCCCTCAAGCGCCTTGCGCGCGGCGAGAAGGTATTGACCGTCGCGATGGATCACGGCTACAGCAGCCAGAGCGCGTTCTCCGCGATGTTCAAGCGGCACTTCGGTGTGCCGCCATCAGCGTTTTATGCGTAGCGGCGCTGTCGCAGCGGCGTTTCCGCGATGAAGAACGCGCGCGCCGACGCCATCGTCCGGAGGTGATTCCGCTCGCCCAGCCATGCACGGCACAGGTTCACGGCGCGGTGCCCGGCGTGATCGCCGGATCGGCTGCTGCAAGCGGTTCGCAGCACATCCCGAACAGGGGGTTACACCGAGGCCCCGGTGCCCCCCTCAACCAAGGTCGGCCGCCTCTTATTTCAAGATCGTGAAGTTCGTGGGTGTCACGGCGAAGAACACGTTGTCAGTGCAACTTACCCGGATGCGCGCCTTGTTCGACGCCACCGCCGGCAGCGTGACCCTGGCCTTGCCGTTATTGGACGTACTCGCCAGCAGCGGCTCGGACAGATAGTGATACCCCCCGTCCAGCGATAAATCCAGCTTGACGTTAGTGCAGGCGATCGGCGCGGCGTTGGTCTGCGCCACATTCCAGGCCACGGTTTGCTCGGAACCCGCCTCCCATTTCACCGCAGATCTCGGCGCGGTGACGGCGAACGGGCTGCCGGTATCGACCACGTTCACATACATGTTGCCGCTCGCAGTGTTCGGTCCCACGCCTAGTGAACGAGCCATCGCGACGTTGTCTCGCACCGCCACCCGGAAGCTGAGTTTGCGATTGGTCGCGGGATAGACTTCGCCATTGCCAAGCGGCTCGTCGCCCAGCACGGCGGCCAGGTGCGGGAACGTCTGCTCGGCTTGGGCATGCGGCTTGAACGAGCGGAAGATTGGACCTTGGCCGTCGTCCTTCAGCTTGCCGAATTGCTCCGGACCGAAATCGAATTGCTCCCAGGTATAGGTCAAGCCGCTTGCCTTGCTGCCTTTAGCCGCCGCCACCTTCAGCGTGAAAGGCGTTTTGGCCGGAATGGTGTAGTGTTCGCGGGCATCCGGCGGAACCAGCGATTCAGGATCGAGCCACGGCGCGCTGTTCTTGTTGAGCGTGCGCGTCGCGCAACTTCCGCCCGCGCTGGAGATCCAATCCTGGATCATGCCGATGCTGCTGCTGTTGAAATAAGGATCGCTATGCGGTTGGTAGGAAAACTCAGGGTAGTCCCGACGAAACACGCCTGCGTAGCCCATGATGGTGGAACCCTCGCCGGGTTCGACCGCATCCTCTTCCGGTGTACTGCGCTTGGCATTGAACGAATGGTACGAGCCGAATGAATGCCCCAGCTCGTGCGCCACATAATCCACCGCGAACGCATCGCCCACCGGATTGGGCCGGCCAGTGCTGCCTGCCGCCTTGGTCGCATCCTGACAGGTGCTGGCGATCGACGCCATGCCACCGGAGCCATCGCCCGCCACGACATGGCCGACGTCGAAGTTCTTGTTGCCGATCACCTTGGCGAGATTCTTCACGTTCTTGTTGTTGATCACGTCACTACCGGGAGACAGCCCCGCGTATGGATCGGTTTTGGTATCCGTGTAAATGATCTTGTCTTCGTTGTCGATCAGGGTCAGGTGTACGCCCAGATCGTTCTCGTAAATTTCGTTGATGCGGTTGACCATCGTTGCCACCGCGGCCAGCCCATCGACGACAGTTTCGCCAAAGCTCTTGGTATACGTGCTGGTCGCCGCCATGGCCAGACGGTAGTCATACATGACGGAGCCGCTTGCACGCGCGCCGGTTGCATTGCCAGCCGCCGCCTTGGCCGAATTCTTTCGCACCCCGCTGCCGTTGAGCAGGTTCTTGTCGAACCCATCCTCGTTGAACGGGGATGAACCACGCAGCGCGGCCCGTCTGAACGACCAATACACGTCGCCGCTGTCTGCCGCCTTACTGGCCCGTCCGGACAGTTGTCCCGCCGGCTGCACCAGCCACATGCCGTCCGAGTCTCCGTACACTGCCGCCTGCAGCCCCTGCGGTGTGATGTCGATCCTGGCGCGGCGTCCCTTGTCATCCACCCCCTTGTAGCTTTTCAGTGTCGGATAGCGTTTGGCCAATGCAGGCGGCAATACATTGGATTCGGACAGCGTGAAGTATGTCACGCCGCCTTCCGGCAGTGGCAACGCGAGCTTGTTGCTCTGCGCGCTTTTGATCGCCGCGGCGTTCGCCAACAGTTCCGACTTGAGGTTACCAAAATTGAGCGTAACCGCCCGATAGGACGCGGGCTCGGACGTTGTCGCGCCGCGAGCCGAGACTCCCGACGAAGCCGGAACGTCATACCAAAATCCGGCCGTATCGGCCGCCTGCGCCAGCGATGCACACCCCCAGGCAGCCAGTACCGCGCACGTCATCAGCAACTTCTTCATATTCAGTTATCCTATTTAAATTGGACAAAGTTCGTTGGACAAGCACATTCCAACTTTCCATTCCCCCCGATTGATCAACCGAAGGGCACAGACGCGTAACCGCTCATGCTGACGCCGGAACGTGATCAGTACGGGCGGCACCGTGCCCGGTCGTATTCCTGCGACCGAGGTGAAAGACTTTCGGATCGTTTCCGATACCTGACCTGCCGGCGGAGATAAAACCGGCAGGCTCCGAGCCAAAGTGGATGGCGATACCTCACCCTTGCCGAATATCTACGGCAAAAAACAGTCTCCGATATCGCATTTAAATAGACAAATAACTACGTGTAGACATTCATGATGGCCGACCTTTTCGTTTATTTAAAATCGGTAAACAAGCTGAATTCTTTCACGCACACTTGCTCGTGAATTTCAAGAGCGACTGATTATTGCTTGGCAGTTATCACTCTAAGAAACGACATTCCGTTCGCAGCGTTCGATGGAGCGGCGCGATCGATGCACTCCCTATCCAGCACAGCCAGCGCACTAAGCCTTTCCCGCACCAAACGTCACCCGATCTTTGGATAGACATACTTCGCAAAATCTCGGAATGAAATATGAATACATTAGATTTCAAAAAATTACAAATCCACCGACACATTGAAATCGATTCATTGACAATCACGCAAATAAAATTCCATGGGCTTCCAAGGAAGCGCTAATGTGGGCGCCGGCGTACCAATAAGAGTTGGCTTCCCATAGCGCTGCCAGGCCGGCTAAATCGCGGAAGATGGTGCGCACGCAGTCGGCCAGTACGGCATCGAACACGACATCCTGCCGCAGAAACGCCGAGTCACGGCCGCTGCGCAACACTTTTCCTGCGCCTGCCTTGAGGGCCAGAAGGAATCATCACCGATCAACTGTCGTTACCCGGCCACGAAGACAGCACCTCCGAAGCCGGCAAATATCCAGCACGTGTCGTCAAATCTGCGCCGGCCAGATCGACTGCAACAACCGAAAGCCTTTGACCGTCATAGAACGATTTTGGCTTTTACCCCCCTTTTCCGAGGCGTTTAAAAACCAAACGCCTACAGTTCCCAAGGATTACATTCGATTTATTGGCAATTATTTTCGATATAAGAAATTATGAATTTCGGATGCGAAATATACGATATATCTCAATGTGAAAATTTGATGATTCACGGCTTCCTTTTCAAAATTTTGCCGTATATATTCGACGACAAGTTGATGCAGTGGAGCCTGCATGCTTCCCCGCAAAAACAAGGCTTTGTTTAGCGAAAAAATAAACAAGAGGGCCATCGATTTTGAATATATTCAATTAATTTATCGCAACACCTCTCAAGTACTTAGCGTTATCTCATTTCGTCGTTGATTAACGACGAAGGGCTCTTATTGCCGGTGAATTTATGTGGAGCCGATCCACCTTATTTCATTCGAGGTCTCAGTATGCGGATAATCGTTCATACGATTCGCTATCTATATTTGACCGGGGCACTGGCGCTTGCCGCCTGCGGCGGTGACGATGGCGGCGTGGGCGGCTCGCCTACCCTGCTCGGCTCCGCACATAACCCGGCGGCGAACTCCGTCACCGCCCAACCCGTCGCGGAAAATCCGGCGGCCAATCCCGTTACCGCCACCCCCATCGCTCAAACGCCGGCAAATAAAAGTACCAAGCCCGTCGAGTTGCCTGACACGGTCATGCCGCTCAACTACCGGCTCTGGTTCCGCCCGAACGCCGACTTGAACCAGTTCGACGGACGCGCCGATGTCGAGATCAAGGTGCTCAAACCGGTTGACGCGATCGTGGTCGCAGCTCATCGGCTCCAGTTCATCAACGGCAAAACCACATTGCAGCCGGGAAACGTACAACTGATCGCGACACCTCAAAACAAGGGCGATTACTATCAACTTCGCCCGGCAAATGGCTCAATCGCGCCCGGCAACTATTCGCTGCACATGGAATGGCAAGGCATCATCAATTTCATGTCGCAGGGTGACCCTACAAAGGGCACTGTCGGCAGTTGCGACAACGATCCATATCCTGGCTGCTCGGCCGCCGAAGGCGTGTTCCGCGTAGACCTGAAGGGCACCGACGGCAAGACGAGCGGCGCGATCCTGACACAGGGCGAAACCGACCTGGCTCGGCAGTGGTTCCCCGGCTGGGACGAGCCGGCGTTCCGCCCGACCTACGAGGTGACGGCCGAGGTGCCTCAGGCATGGCGAGTTGTGTCCAATGCGGCGGAGAAGCCCGCCGCAAACGTTGGCGGCGGCTACAAACTGGTGTCGTTCGAGAAGACTCCGCCAATGCCGTCGTACCTGCTGTTCTTCGGTGGCGGCCTGTTCGACGTGCTCGAGGACGATTTCACGAGCCCCCTGCCCGACGGCAAGGGGCTGCATCTGCGCATCTTCACGCCGCCCGGCATGCGTGACTGGGCCAAGCCCGCGATGGAGCGCACCAAGCAGGCGCTCAACTTCTACTACCAATACACCGGCATTGCGCTGCCGCTCACCAAGTTCGACACCGTCGCGGCCAACGACGCATTCAAAGCCCAGAAGAATCTGAACTTCGGCGGCATGGAGAACTGGGGGGCGATTCTCGAATTTGCCGACGATATCTTGCCCAAGCCCGGCGAACCAATGTCCACCTTTGGAGACGAGGTGCTAACACACGAAATCGCGCATCAATGGTTCGGCGATCTCGTGACCGCCGACTGGTGGGACAACGTTTGGCTTAACGAATCGTTCGCGACGTACTTCGAGACTCGCACCACAATCCAGTTCTTCCCGGACAAATTCAACTGGATCGATGACGTCAGCGATCGCTACGGCGTGATTGAAGCGGACATCAGCTCGAACGCCTACCCGATCGCACCGAACTTCAACGCGTGGGGGTCGAACGACTTCGTGATCGGCGGCTCCACGTTCGTCTACAGAAAAGGCGGCCACGTGCTGAAGATGCTCGAGGGCTTCATCGGCGATGAAGCGATGCGCAAGGGGCTGCGGCAGTATCTGACCGACTATTCGTTCGGCAACGGCACGCCAAAGCGTCTGTGGGACGCGCTGTCGAAAGCGAGCGGCCAGCCTATCGGCGCGATCGGCGACAGCTACGTGCGTCAGACCGGCGTGCCCCTGCTGTCGCTCGACACGCAGTGCGATCTTACGAAAAACCAAAATATCGTAACGATCAAGCAAGCGCCGTTTCCGAACAAGAACGCGTACCCAGGCACGCAATGGACTGTACCCGTGACGCTCGCCTATGGCGACAGTCTCGTCAATCGCAAGACGCTCGTACTGAAGGACACGCAGGCACAGATCCGTCTGAATGGCTGCTCGGCCGTGCTCGTCAACCCGACGGGCCACGACTACTACGTGACGAACTATGCCGACGCCGCATGGAGCGCGCTGCTCACGCAGCTTAATCGATCGACGGATCCGGTCCTGCTGCAAAGTCTCAAGAGCGAAGCGGCGCTGCTAGTCAACTCGAACCTCGCGCCACAGACACGCTTGACGAGCATCGAGTCAATCAACTCACCGGCCGCGATGTCGCTGCGTCAGCTGCCGCCCAGGAGTGCGCTGCCGTCCCCGGCCGCGACGCCGCAGAGGGTGCACCCAATGCTGCGTTACCAGGGTGAATTCAAACTCCGGCGACAACACAGTGAGTGATCAAGGCCCACGGCACGGCTTTGCCGTGCCGTGGGGCATGCGGCATGCATTCACAACGTCTCGCCTCTGCTCAGGGAAAGAGGCGTGAAAACTCATCGGCCGGGTATGGTTCGCCGGTAGAGCAAAAGATCGATTTGATAGGCCTTTATGAAAGGAGGGGTAAGCAACGAGAGATTATAAATTTCGGATTACTAATATACTTCTGAGAGATGATATGAAAAACTTATATTATTTTGTTTGTGCCCCCATCCTCGTGACGGCCTGCGCCAGTGCATTCGCCCAAGTAACCGACAAGCAGGCCGCTGTCGACCGCGCACTTGCATTGATCCAAGCCAATCCGTCGGCTTTTCAGTTGGCTCCGAGCCGCGTCGAACGTTCCGCGAAGGCGCTCGATTTTAATGTGGCAAGTAACGCCGCAATAACGGCCGGTGTGGCTGTGGATCAATTTAAAGCCCGCGACGTGATCGTAGATCACGACGGCACGGAACATGTCCGGTTCGAGCGGTTTTATGGTGGATTGCCCGTGATTGGCGCAGACGTTGTCGTACATTCGAAACAAGGTCAAATGTTGCAACCGAGTGCGACGCTGGCTGCCCCGATCAGCTTGCCGAACTTAACCGCAACTCAAGGAAAAATGGCTAGCGCACCGGATATCGGCGCTGCCGGGGCAGAGAAAATTGCTGTTGCCCAGTTTGCATCGACCGTCAAACGCACTGACAGTCCGGTCAAAGTTATCTATGCACGCGATACCTCTCCCGTTCTTGCGTATCAAGTCAATGTGTACGGTCCGTCCACGAAAGACCATTCGTCCGCGATGCGCTATTCAATTGATGCGCGCACGGGGCGCGTTTTGGATATCGAAAGCTTGATACAGCAAGATGCAGCAACGGGCATCGGACGTTCTTACTATTATGGCGACGTGCAGTTGACGACGGATCAAACGTCCGCCAATGGTTATCGCATGCTGGATCCGCAGCGCGGCAGTGGATCGGTGCATGACGGAAGCAACTTAGAGGATTATGACGTTGCATCCCAGGCAGATAGTCTGCCGATTTATACCAGCACCACCAATACATGGGGCAATAACACGACGAGTGATCGTCAAACGGTGGCTGCGGATATCGATTATGGCTTGGCGATGACGTGGGATTACTACAAGAACACTCATGGCCGCGCTGGAGTCGCGAATGATGGAAAGGGTGTGAGGAGTTACGCCCACGTGTTGTTCAAGGGTGACGGAGGCAATGCTTCATGGGCTCCATCTCCGGGAATTATGCTGTACGGTGACGGAGCGTCCTATCTCGGTAACAAGCCGGTGGTGACGATTGATGTGGCCGGACACGAAATGACCCACGGCGTTACCAGCAAGACAGCAAATCTCGTTTACAACTTCAAGGACTCGGGTGGTCTCAACGAATCGACGTCCGATATTTTTGGAACGCTGGTCAAGTTCTATGCGAACAATCCGAAGGATCCGGGCAATTACGTCATCGGCGCATCGCTGTTGCCAGGTGGACTGCGCAAGATGTATAAGCAGGATTTGGACGGTAACTCGTCCAGTTGTTATCCGAAAAGCGGATTCACGCGAACCGACCCGCACTATTCGTCCGGTGTCGGCAATCGGTTCTTCTATCTGCTTGCTGAAGGAGCAACGGTCCCTGTCACCGATCCGAAGCTGACCCGAAACCAGCTCGTATGCAATGGTGATACGTCACTCGTTGGCATCGGGCGGGACAAGGCAGGCAAAATCTGGTATCGGGCACTAACGGTCTATTTGACGTCTAGTTCGACATACCCTGATGCCAGGAAAGCATCGATCCGGGCAGCGGGTGATTTATATGGTTCGACTTCCGCTGAAGCGACAGCCGTGGCACGGGCATGGTCCGCGGTGAACGTCAAGTAATCCAAACCGTTGTTATCATTTCGCTTGGATATTTGATTGCGCGAAAGCTCTGACGAAGAAAATGTCTCGTGCCAAAAGCACGGGACATTTTCAAATCGGATCCATTGAGTATGGTTGGCTCGATCTCGCAGCCGTACAGGGTGCTGATGCGCGAGGTTCGATGTATCGCTGATGCCGGATATTGCTTCGCCACTGCTGCCGGGACTGCGGATCGTGCGAATACCGTTACCGAAGAAGATGAAACCAAGGCGCTTCAGTGTGCAGCGGCAACGTGGATCGGCGCGAGAAAAACTTGTTCGAAATTTACTCGGAATCACACATGAGGTCGCGCGAAGCACGCGACCGCGATGAGCGTTGGGATGTGGGACAAGCCGCTTGCGGAAGTACGCCCGGCTAAACGCAGGTCGTTATCCAGAGCAAGCCTAATCGGATAAGCAGCGCATCGGCTCAGACGTTTGATATCCAATCATACGGCGCGCCTCCGTTTTGCACGCTCGGATCACAATCGAATAACCGTTAGGCTTGCCGATAATACAAATTCTGAGGATGTCTTGCTTCGGCAAAGAAGAACCACCGCTCCGCGACGAGCCCCGCATACTGAATCGCAGACGCCGCGCATAACAGCACGAACGAACCATAGATCGAACGAATGCTGCCGCCGAGTGCCACTAGAAAAATCGGTACGACGAAGGCAGCAACGATGAACGTCCACTTGATGCGCTCAAGCGTCTCGGGCGTCTTGCCGTGAAAGAATTCGTGCAGATTGAAGGCGCCCGCCGTAAAGCCGCGTGACTTCTGCTCGACCCGCGCGGCACGTATGCCGGTCGCGCTCTGCACCGTCGATTTCGGTTTGAGCCGCGCATTGCGCGCAAGCGATGCACTGCGCGATGCGAAACCCGCGAGCGTCAATGTGCAGGCGGCTACCGCAAGCGGTGTCAAAAGCGTGGGCGCGAGCAATGCAGCACAAGCGGTAGCAACAGTGAAACCCGATGCGCAACCCAGCAGGGCGAAATTGATCAGCGTAAGCGGTGTCGCCCATTCCTGCAGAAAACGCAAACATGCGTAAATCATTGCCGTACAGATGAACAACGCCGCGCTCGCAATAGCCGCAATCATGCCGATCGCCAGTGCATAAGGCGATGAAACGGCATGTGCTACGCCATAAACAAACGTGCATGCGAGAAACAGCGGCAACGCCAGACATTCGCGTGAGAGCCACGATGTTCGCCACATCGCGATAGCGCGCCACGCGCGTTCAGGATGACCCAAATGGAAGAACGATGCAAAGAGCCCCAGTGCAGCGAGCAGACATGACAGTGCCGCACCGGCGACGTAGAACACCGGCGGCACGGCGGCAGCATCGCCGAAACCGAGCCGTAACGCGGCTTGGCTGCCGACAAGCGCGATCAACAACCCCTGCCCCGCACCGCTCAGCGTCGTGAGAAACACCACGGAAAATGCTGGATTCATTGTCTTTTCCCCAAGCGTTCGGATTCAGACCCGCGTCGCGATGGAAGCGAGATGAAGCTCGCCGCGCTCGAGCTGAGCCTCGATTGATGCAATGTCGTCGCGCTCAGGAGGTGTCTTGCATGAGCATGACCCGCCGCCGCACGACGACACTTTTTGGCGCGGCAGATAGTGATTCGCGGGCCGCGTACCCCACTCTGGCATCAACTGATAGCCGCCGCGTTCGCGGATCGCTTTCGATACGGTCGAATCCGGATCATGTATATCGCCAAACAACCGCGCCGAGGTCGGGCAGGCAAGTACGCATGCAGGCTTGCGATCGCGCTCGGGCAACGTTTCATTGTGGATCCGGTCCGCACACAGCGTGCACTTGGTCATTTCCTTGCGTGCTTCGTCGATTTCGCGTGCGCCGTAAGGGCAAGCCCATGAACAGTACTTGCAACCGATACACCGGTCATAGTCGACCAGCACCAGCCCGTCTTCCTTGCGCTTGTAGCTCGCGCCAGTCGGGCAGACAGGCACGCACGGCGGATCCTCGCAGTGCAGGCACGACTTCGGAAAATGAATGGTATCAGCGAGCGGAAACTCGCCGGCTTCGAAGGTCTGCACGCGGTTGAAGAAGGTGCCGGACGGATCGGCGTCATATGGGCGAAAGTCGGCGAGACTGCCCGCTTCGCCAGACGTGTTCCATTCCTTGCAACTCGTCACGCAGGCGTGGCAGCCCACGCAGACATTCAGATCGATTACGAGTGCCATCTGGGTCATGCCATGCTCCGTTCAATTGCGCTGTGTCGATTTGCGCAGCCGCGCCGCGAATTCGCCGCGGCCCGCGAAATATGTCTGCACGATGCGATGAAGCAGGCCGCCGGAATCCGTGCCCACCAGCCCGGGCATAGCCGCAGGCATCGGCGCGAATTGCGGCAGGGTATGGTTGGCGTGCGCCTCGGCAGGATAGACGCGCACGCGCACGTCATACCAAGCGGCCTGTCCCGTCACGGGATCGGAGTTGGAGGTGCGCGCATGATGCGGGTCGGCAACGGGAATCTCATCCGTGATCAGGTGATTCAGCAGGAAGCCACGCTGCGATTCGTTCGCCTCCGGGCCGAGATTCCATGCGCCGGCCGCCTTGCCGATCGCATTCCATGTCCATACCGTGCCCGGCTCGACGGCCTCGCTATAGCGCGCAAGACAGCGCACCTTGCCCCATTGCGATTCGACATAGATCCACCCGCCGTCCTCGATACCCTGCGCGGCAGCCATGCGTGGATTCATGTACAGATAGTTTTCGCCATGGATCTGGCGCAACCAGGCGTTCTGCGAATCCCACGAGTGATACATCGCCATTGGACGCTGCGTGATGGCCGCCAGCGGAAAACGCGCGTGATCGGTCGTCCCGTGTTCGAGCGGCGGATGCCAGAACGGTAGCGGATCGAAATAGTGCGCCACGCGCGCACGCAAATGGTCGGGCGGCTGCCGCCCTTCGGTCTTGCCCTGCGCGGCGAGCCTGAATTTCTGCATCACATCCGAATACAACGCAATAACGATCGGCTCTGCGAATTTGCGAAAACCCTTCTCGACTGCGAATTGCAGGTATGGGCCGTTCGCATTGCGCATGTACTGCAACGGCTCGGGCAGCGTGTAGTGATAAACGCAGTTGTGCTGCGCATAGGCTTCCCATTGCCGCGGATTCGGCTCACCGACCAGGGCATCCTGACCGTCCTTGCCGCGCCAGCCGATCAGGAAGCCAACTCCGGAACCTGGCGCTGTCTGGTAATTGACGACGAAATCGGGATAGTCGCGATACTTGCGTTTGCCGTCCGGTGTCGTGAAGGCGGGGAGTTTCAGCCGGCTTGCCAGCTCGACGAGCACCTCCTGAAACGGTTTGCATTCGCCCGTCGGCGGCACGACAGGAACGCGCACGGAGTCGACCGGGCCATCGAATTCGGAGATCGGGCGGTCTAGCATCGACATCGCATCGTAGCGTTCAAGATAAGTCGTGTCGGGCAGGATGAGATCGGCAAATGCCGTCATTTCCGACTGGAACGCATCGCATACGACGATGAATGGAATTTTGTACTCGCCGTTTTCATTACGATCCGCGAGCATCTTGCGGACCTCCACGGTGTTCATCGACGAATTCCATGCCATGTTGGCCATGAAAATCAGCAGCGTATCGATTGGATAGGGATCGCCGCGCCACGCGTTGGTGATGACGCTGTGCATCAGGCCATGCACGGCGAGCGGATATTCCCATGAAAACGCCTTGTCGATGCGCACCGGGTCGCCATTGTCGTGAATGAACAGGTCTTCGGGGCCGGCCGGCCAGCCCAGCGGGCCATTGGCGAGCGGCGTATTCGGCTTGACGTCGCTGGGGCTGTTCGGCGGCTTCGCCGATGGCGGCACGGCACGCGGATATGGCGACTTGTGCCGGAAGCCGCCCGGCCTATCAATGGTGCCGAGCAGCGACATCAGCACGGCAAGCGCGCGGATCGTCTGAAAGCCGTTCGAATGCCCGGCCAGACCGCGCATTGCGTGGAATGCGATCGGCGCCCCCGTCACGGTGTCATGCGTTTGCCCCCAGGCATCGGTCCATTGAATCGGCAACGAGATCTTTTGGTCGCGCGCGACGTCGGCCATTTCCTGCGCGAGCCGGCGGATCGTATCGGGGGCAATGCCCGTGATGTCCGACGCCCATTGAGGTGTGCAGCCCGCCACTTGTTCGCGCAGCAGCTCAAACGACGGCGCGACGGGCGTGCCGTTTGCTAGCGTATAACGTCCGTCAAGCGCGGGACGCACCCCCGGCGTATGATGCAGGACTTCACGCCGGCTTACGGGGTCCCACCACATATGGTTCTGTGGAAATAGGGCATTGCGTTCTTGCACCCCTTCGTCTCGCACGAAAAGGCCATATGTGCTGGAACCCTCGCGCATGTCGAGCAATTCGCCCGCATTCGTATAACGCTCCACGAACTCGCGGTCATACGCATTGTTTTCGATCAGCTCATGCATCAACGCCATGAACAGCGCGCCGTCGGTTCCAGGACGGATCGGCACCCATTCGTCCGCGATTGCCGCATAGCCCGTGCGGACCGGATTGATCGCGATGAAGCGGCCGCCCGCGCGCTTGAACTTCGAGATCGCAATCTTGAGCGGATTCGAATGATGGTCTTCGGCGGTGCCGATCATGAAGAACAGCTTCGCGCGATCGAGATCGGGGCCGCCAAACTCCCAGAACGAGCCGCCCATCGTATAAATCATGCCCGCAGCCATGTTCACCGAGCAGAAGCCGCCATGCGCGGCATAATTAGGGGTGCCGAACTGCTTCGCGAAAAGCCCCGTCAAAGCCTGCATCTGATCGCGACCGGTGAAGAGCGCGAATTTTTTCGGGTCGGTCGCGCGCAGATGCGCAAGGCGCTTTTCGAGCACGTCGAATGCGACATCCCATGAAACTGGCTCGAACTGCGCCGTGCCACGCAACGCATCGGGCTTACGCATCAAAGGCTGCGTGAGCCGCGCGGGCGAATATTGCTTCATGATGCCCGACGAACCCTTCGCGCAGATCACTCCCTGATTGAGCGGATGGGCCGGATTGCCGTCGATATAACGCACCTCGCCGTCGCGCAGATGCACACGAATCCCACACCGGCAGGCGCACATGTAGCAGGTCGTCGTCTTGACTTCCAATTTTTCGTTTTGCGTGCGTGCTTTGCGCTCCATCCCATCCTCCGTCGACACTCTTGTCAGCAGCGGCACAAGCTCGGCAAACAACGGCAACGGCCACGATGCGTATGCTTGCCGGACTTCATTGATCTCCATGCTAAGAGCGACACGCGCAAAAGAAAAATCGCCATTTCGTATCAAAATCATCGCAGCAACCGATAGTTAGGCATGCTGCGTGCGGTGGCTCACGATGCGGCTGCACGGCGAAAATCGCTGCCGCTGCGTCGCGGTGAGCGGCACCCAGCAATCGGCCGGCATGTTGCGCGGCGCCGGCCAGATGCGTTTCACTCGCACCTCGCCTTTCGGAAAGCATCCTCGAGTCGAGCCTTGAGGGTCAAGGGTGGCTGCGAACTGATATGTTCAAATGCCGAGTCGAATTCGCGCGCCTGAGCGCAGGCGGCCAAGCCATGCGGCTGCCGTCCGGTGAACGGCCCATCGGCTGGCTACGCCAATCGCATCGGGCAGCCGGCGTGGAGCCGATCTCGATCAAATGCGCCATGCCGGGCAATCGGGCATGCCGATCGATAATGGAATCGGCATTTCACCGGCATCCGCCACATCGCGTTACTAGACTGCACTAGCCGCGCTCGCCGCCTTTGTCTTCTTCGCCGCGTGATGATGGCCAAGCGCGCACCCCGCTGCCGAGCCGACTACGCCATGATGACCGGCAACGTGGCCGGCGACAGCGCCCACCGCCGCCCCCTTCAAACACCCTTCTGCCCGCGCCGAAACGGAGATGGCTAACAATGCGGCGCAGGTCGCTGTGATCGCGAAGAATTTCATTGCAGGTTCTCCTTGCAAAAACGAGTAATCAGCGCGGGACTCTCCCACACGACAACGTACACGCCGTATTCTCAAAAACGCGTTTGGCAAGCAAGGGCGCAGGCAGGACGCTCGCGCCGTCCGCTCAAACACATCCAATTTTCGTCCGATGCCGCGCCGCCCTATTTCTGGACGGCGTCCCGCGCCATTCGTCCGACCAGCGCGGCGAGGCCTGCGCGCGCGGCCGTCATGACCAAGCGCCGTGGCCCCAGCACCACGCATCCGACGAGTGCCACCGCGATTGCAACGCCTGCCGATCCGCCGAGGTTCGGCAGCGTCATCGCCCGATAGCCAGCAGTATTGCCGCCCGCGGAAATCGGCCTCGTCATGTCGATCACTCGATTCGATGAAGATAATTCGGTGCGCGTCGCGGCCATGCGGGCAAGCAGCACCCTGCGTTGTGCTTCCGGCGAACGCTCTGCTGCTCGTCGTTTCATCACATACTCTCTTTAATGGTCTGAATGTCGCGCTGCAATTCCGCGGCCAGAACGGAAAACGTGCCGCGCTCATCCCGCATGCGCACCGCAACCCAGCACCCGATGGACACGAGCATCCAGAACGCGGCAACACTCCACGCGATCTCGATCAGGTACGGTGTCGCCGCAGCACTGACAATCGCTGCCACGGACACGAACGCCAGCCCCAGCATGACGCTCAAGCCGAGCAGCGCATACAGGATCAAATCGCGCAGGAAGTACTTCCGGGCGAGATTGAACTCGACTGCCGCCAGACCTGCATAATCGGTCAGACGCGAGACCGAGAATTGGGCGGCGTTTTGCCATTTTCTGATTTTTGAAAGCACAACCATGAGATGTTCCCGTGATGACTTCACCGCGCGCGGACCTTTTCCTCTAAAGCGATTAGCGCTTCGACCACATTGCGCCGATGATGAAGCTCACAGCCGCAACAGCGGCCAGCGTCGCAAGCGGGTTGTTTGCCGCAACGTCGCGCACTTGCTCGAGCGCCTCGCCATAGGACTGTTGGACCTTGCCTGCCACCTCGCGTACCGTTCCCTCGACCTGCAGGTCGGTATTGCCCACGGCGTCGCCCACCGCCGCCTGCGCCTTGCCCACCAGCTTCTGTACCGTACCTTCGGCTTTTTCGAACATAATTGACCTCGTCGTTAAGTTTGCTTGTCTAATCATCGGGATAACGTTGGCTCAAATCCGCGAAGCCATTCGATATCCCGGGACTCAGTGTAGAAAAGCCGTCGTTGGCGCACCATGTTCAAACGTACCGGAACAATTAGTGCATTTGAGGGATGGGAGGGTGCGGGCTCAACCGCCGTGCATATCGATTTAGCGTGATATGTGCCGATCAAACGGAACGGGAAAAGAAATAGCAGAATAATTCAGGACGACCAACGACAGCGCGATCGACACGACGCAATTTGAATGCGGATATTCACCCGGACGCCTCGCGAAGTATCCCGACGTCATCGTCATGCTTCGCGGAGCAATGGCGGCAACGCTGCGCGCCATATGCCAACTTCTGTTACCGTCGACCGTGGCCGGCAGTCACCTTCTTCTCGTGGCTATTCATTACACGCGCAACCACTTCGATGAAGTGCTCAAGCGGCGGCGTCTCGTATCCAGCCTGTTTAGCCGTGTCGTCCCACCGCCGCAAACGTAACGCATCTTCGGCGAATGGTTTTCGCATGAATTCCACGGCCTCGGTTCGAGAGAATATCCCGCCTTGCAATCGCAGGCTACGCACCGAATCCGCGGATAATCGACTCAAGTATTCAGCGTCGATCAAACACAAATAGCGTTTGGCATCCACATGAAGCCGGATCGGCTCAAGTACGGCGTCTGGCAGAACAAGACGAAGAAAAGGCAAGATGCAATATTGATGCAAGTCATCGGCGTCATGATCGGCCGGGCCGTTGGCGCGATGTGCCAGAAGATGGCCCAGGTCGTGCAAAAATGCCGCGCAGACGAGATGATCGTGCGCGCCTTCGGCTTGCGCAAGCGTGCCGCATTGCAATGCATGCTCAAGCTGGGTGACGGGCTCGCCGCTATAGGCCAGAGAACCGTGCGACCGGAACAGGCTTCGAATATCTTCGAGATTGAATGCCATCGGTCCTCCTGAAAGCGGCCGGCTCGATCGCGCACGATCGCCCTGCCTCAGCGGAAGGTTAGCAGACAGCGATGACAACCGAATGACGTTATCTGGACATCTAGACCTATCGAGATGGGCAATCGGCAAGCCGCCGACGCATCGAGCGCACGGCCGGCCGCGGCCGAAATGGACTCGTGCCCCGCCGATATTCGGCGGCTCAATGTCCGGCGCTGATGCACCGCAACGCATAACGCCGCCGCACCGCGAAACCAAGCCCAATGCGCCACTTCGAGCGGCCGACCATCTAAGCGGCTTCGACGCGGCGGCGCTGCACGATGCCATCCGTCGCGCGAGCGTCAAGCGGCGTGATCGCGAAGTCGAAAGCGATCTCGGCAAACGGAGCGCTCAAGCCGCGCGCCTGGAGCGACGCAGCATCGCTACGCTCGACGATGTCGGCAATCAGATCGTCACGCGTCGCGAACGCGAAGTCGTCGTGCAAATACGCATCGCCGGCGATGTTGATTTGCGTCGTCAACTGGCGATGGCAGGGCGCGCTGACGAAGAAATGGATGTGCGCCGGGCGCTGACCGTGGCGGCCGATCTGATTGAGCAAATGCTGGGTCGGGCCGTCCGGCGGGCAGCCGTAGCCGGACGGCAGAATGCTGCGGAATTCGTAGCGGCCGTCGGCGCCGGTCCGAATCCGGCGGCGCAGGTTGTACCGGCTCTGCGATTTGTCGAAGAATGAATACATCCCTTTCGTATTCGCGTGCCAGACGTCGACGATCGCGTTCGGAACCGGCTCGCCCGCGAGATTGCGCACGACGCCGTGCATGATCAGCGTGCGGCCTGCGTCGGTGCCGTCGTCCAGGCGCGCGGCGCCGTCCGACAGCGGCGCGCCGCCGACGTACAGCGGCCCTTCGATCGTGCGCGACGTCCCGGTTTGGATGCCGGCGGCAGCGTCTTGCGCGTCCATCCGGACGTCCAGATAGCGCTCGAGGCCGAGACCGGCGGCGAGCAGCCCCGCCTCGCCCGCCGCGCCGAGATCGTTCAGGTACGCGATACCCGCCCAGATTTCGTCGGGCGTGATATCGAGGTCGTCGATCGCCTTAAACAGATCGGTCAGCAAACGATGGACGATTTGCTTCGCGCGACGCGAGCCCTGCTCCGATGTCAGTCCGCTGGCGAGTTCGACGAATGCGCGCATTTCGGGCGTGATTGCGATCTTGATGCTCATCTGAGCAGTCTCCTGAATGATGGGCGGCGCGGCGGCCGCGCCTTTCGGTATCGGCAGCGGCGGAATTAGCGGTCGTCGTCGAGCAGCGACGACGGATGCCGGCACAACGGCATCACGTCGATCCGCATGTACGGAAAAAGCGGCAGCGACATCAGATAGTCGTGCAGTTGCGCGGGGCTCTCGACGTCGAAGATGCTCACGTTCGCGTATTGCCCGACGATGCGCCAGATATGGCGCCATGCACCGCTGCGCTGCAATTGCTGAAAGCGCGTCTTCTCGTCGGCCTTGAGCTGGGCGGCGACGTCGGCCGGCATGTCGTGCGGCAGTTTCACGTCCATACGCACATGGAACAGCATGGGTTCGTCTCCTCGAATCAATGTCGAATTCAACGGCGCGCAGCCGCGAACGTCACGCGCGGGCGATCGCGCCGCAGCGCATCGACACGCGCTTCGTCGAGCGCGATGCCCAGACCGGGGCCTGTCGGCACATGCAGTTCGAACGCCTCGTAGCGCAGCGGCTCGGTCAGGATTTCCTCCGTCAGCAGCAGCGGCCCGAACAGCTCGGTGCCCCATTGCAAGCGCGCAAAGGTCGAGAAAAGCTGCGCCGACGCAATGGTGCCCACCGCGCCTTCAAGCATCGTGCCGCCATAAAGCTCGATACCCGCCGCATCGGCAATGGCGGCCACCTGCGCCGCGGCGAACAGCCCGCCCGATTGCTCGATCTTCACCGCGAACACATCGGCGGCTTCGAGGCGCGCGAGTTCGAGCGCCGTCTGCGGACCTTGCAGCGATTCGTCGGCCATCACCGCGACCGGAAAGCGCCGGACGAGCCGCGCAAGCGCGCGCGGCGACGCGACCGGCTGCTCGACGAGATCGCATCCCGCGTGCGCGAGCGCCGCGAGCCCGCGCGCCGCCTCGGTCTCGCTCCACGCCATGTTCACGTCCACCCGCACGCTCGCGCGCCCGCCGAGCGCGCGCTTAATCGCCGCGACATGCGCAATGTCGTGCGCGAGCGGCCGGCCGCCGATTTTCAGCTTGAACACGTTGTGACGGCGCAGCGCGAGCATCTGCTCGGCTTCGGCGATATCTCGCGCGGTGTCGCCGGACGCAAGCGTCCAGGCTACCGGCAACGTATCGCGACGACGCCCGCCGAGCAGCTCCGATACCGGCAGGCCGGCGCGCCGGCCGAGCGCGTCGAGCAGCGCGGTCTCGACCGCGCACTTCGCGAAATGATTGCCTTTGACGAACTGGCCGATCCGCGCCATCAGCGCCTGCACGCGCGTCGCATCCGCGCCGACCAGTTGCGGCGCGATGTAACGGTCGATCGTCAGCTTCATGCCTTCGGGGCTTTCCGCACCGTAGGCCATGCCGGCGATCGTCGTGCCCTCTCCAATGCCGACGATGCCGTCGGCGGTATGAATGCGCACGAGCATCAGCGTCTGGCTCTGCATCGTCGCCATCGACAACCGATGCGCGCGGATCGTCGGAATGTCGAGCAGCAGGGTTTCCACGCGCTCGATGCGCGCTTCGGCATGGCGGGAAAGAGTGAGTGCGGTATCCATGGGCACGAGTCTAGAAATGCGCACACGCCGAATCCAACACTATTTGCGTCTTATTGAATACCTTGAAGGTATGATGTGAAGTAAATATTTGATTTTTTTCTGATTTTTATCGATCAAAATACCTTGATCGATAGGAATACCGGAGATTGACTCGATGGACCTCAGACAACTGCGCTACTTCGTTGCCGTCGCGAACGAACGCAACGTCACGCGCGCGGCCGAGTTGCTGCATATCGCGCAGCCGCCGCTGAGCCGGCAAATCCAGCAGCTCGAGGACGAGCTGGGCGTGCCGCTGCTGATCCGCACGAGCCGGCCGCTGAAGCTCACCGAGGCCGGGCGACTCTTTTACGAGCAGGCGCTGCAGATTCTCGGGCGCGTCGAGCAGGTGAAAAACATGACGCGCCGCGTCGGCAACGGCGAGCGCAGTGTGTTGTCGATCGGCTTCGTCGCGTCGACGCTTTACAGCGGGCTGCCAACGCTGGTGCGGCGTCTGCGGCAGCACGATCCCGCGCTCGACGTGCAATTGATCGAGATGTATTCGATCCAGCAAACGCAAGCGCTGAAAAGCGGACGGATCGATCTCGGCTTCGGGCGATTGCGCGTCACGGACCCGGGCGTCGAGCGGCTCGTGATACACGCGGAACGGCTGATGGCCGCGTATTCGCCCGAGCACCCGTTCGCTGACGACACCGCGCCGCTGCCGGTCGGCCTGCTCGACGGCCAGCGCGTGATCATTTACCCGAAGGAGCCGCGGCCGAGTTATGCGGACCAGGTGCTGTCGCTGCTGCACGATCATGGCGTGCATCCGCCGGAAATCACCGAAGTTCGAGAACTGCAAACCGCGCTCGGGCTCGTGGCCGCGGACGCCGGAATCTGCATCGTGCCTTCGTCCGCGCGCTTCATCCGCCCGGACGTGCTGTACCGGCCGCTCGCCGACGAATTCGCGACATCGCCGATCGTGCTCAGCCATCGGCGGCACGACCGGTCCGAGTATGTCGAGTTCGTAAAGGCATTGACGCTGGAGATGTACCGCGAGCATCCGGGCTGAGCCGAGCTGGCCGGATCACGCCGGATAAGAATATCGAGACTGGACAGTCGGCCTTGCCGGCTCGGCTCCCCCCGACAAACCGGCTTGCCAGCCAAGCCGCGCCGATTGTTTCAATCGGAACTCAGCAATCCCGATGAATTGCCTTCAACAGCGAACGATGCCGATTGCCGCTTGTTTAAAACATGCGAAACGGCGACGTAAAACTAAAGGAAATAGGCTGAATCTTCGGTTCCGGCAGCATACGGACATCTGTATCCGGCGGTATATTCGGATAACGAATGAACGACAAAATGGCTGTTTGGATATAAAGTCCGTCAGGCGCCCCGGCGTGCTTCGAGTCTGCATTCGAACGCATCGGTCGACAACGCTTGCGCCGTCGCAGCGCAAGCGCTGCTGCACAGCAAAACCGCGGGACGCTAAATAAATTCAATATAGAAACAGGGAGACATGAAATGCAGGATGGAAAAAGGGGATGGCCTCCCCTGCTCGGCGTGGCAGCGGCGTTGCTGTCGCTCGCGCACTGCCCGGCGGCCGGCGCGGCGGCGGACCCGTCGAATCCGGCCGGGGCTTACCCGGCGAGCGCCGCGTTGGCGGCAGTATCCGCGCAGTGCGCCGACCGGCGGGCGACGCGCTTCATCGCCAATAATCTCGAATTCCGCTTTTCCGGCGACGCGGGTTTTCAAATCCGCCACGTGAATGCGTGGCTGAACGCCAACGATCCGTCGCGCCCCATCGTGATGGACGATCCCGAATCGTTCCGGGTCGATGTGTCGAACGGCGAAATATCGATGACCGGCGCCAATCTTGCCGCGCTGCTGAACCGCGAACTGTCGGACGCGCACGCGCCGATTCGCAACACACAAATCAAGGTCGTCAAGAACGGGCTGCAAATTGTCGGCGAACTGCTGCGCGGCAAAAGCTGGCTGCCGATGACGCTCACCGGACGCCTGATGCTGGACGATGCGGCAACGCTCGGCTTCGAAGCCGACAATATCCTGATCGACGGCGTCGAGGTCGCCCCCAGCCTGCATGTCGCGCGGCTGACCATCCAGAGCATCGTGCCGTTGCACACCCGCTCGATCTCGCTGCGGGACAACCGCATCGTGATCCGTGTGATGTCGATGCTGCCACCGCCGCAATTCCGCTTCTCGATTCAGGCAATCAGCCAAACCGGCGAGCGCATCGTCATGACGCTGGGCCCCAACCTAGGTTCGCGTTCGGCTTCGAACCCGGCCACAAGTGCGGCGGCCGGCGTCAACGCCGCCCCCCATGCCAACGCGAAAGCCGGCGCAGATGCGTGTGGCGAGCCGCCGCTTGCATCGATCGCCACCGGGCTAATCAGCGATCCGGCCCGCAGCTATCTGCTGCTGTCGGGCGGCGACATTCGCGTCGAGCGCGTGCTCGCCCGAGACACCACGCTCGCATTTTCCAGCGCCGATGCGTCAGAAACGCTGACGTTCAGCCTTTACGATTACCGCACCCTGCTGCAGCGCTGCAACGTCCGCTTGGGAACAGACGGCAGCGTTTCGATCATCAAGCGGCCGGATGCCGATAGACAAGCAAGGGGGCTCCAATGAAGCCGATCTGCGCATGGCGATGGGCGATGGCGGCCGCCATTTGCAGCGCCGCCGCGTTGCCAGTCTTGGGCGCGGACACCGCCCCGGCTGCACGCCCGCAATGCGACCGTTTGACGTCGGCCGCACCATCGCCGGTCGCGCCTGACTCGCCGGATGACGACACGGCCATCGCGCAAGCCGTCATCGATCCGGTGTCCGGCTACGCAACGCTGCGCAAAAAAAGCGCCGCCGGCGATGCTGGCCGGCCGTCGACCAGCTATGCCGCATGGCGCAAGTTCTGGCAAGCCGACATCACGCCGCTGCCCGCCAGCGCGCGGCCACCTTGCCCGCCTGCCGCGACCGACCGCCGCTCGGGCTATCCCCGCGTCGGCATCCAGATCCGGAACAGTGACATCTATTTGAATCAGGATCTCGGTTTTCATGTGTTGCAGCTGGATGGCTGGCTCGAACCCAAGCGCGCCGACATGCCGGTCGATTTCGACGCGCCCGACAGTTACAACCTGCGCATCGAGAGCGGCGAAATCATGGTGCCGTTCGAGGTGCTCGCGACGCTGTTCAACCGCTACATTCTGACTTACCCGGGCGCGCGGTTCACCGACGTCAAAACGAGCTACTACACGGCCAAGCAACTGATGATCACCGGCCGCGCGAATCCGTGGGGCCTGCTGCCGCATCCCAGCGTGCCAGTGACGATGATCGCCGACATCGCGACCATCGACGACCGGCCGGTGCTGCGGCTGACACCCCAGCAAACTCAGGCGTTCGGCCTGCCGCTCACGACGATGATGCACTTGACGGGCATCGGGCTGGCGTCGGTCGTGCCGATCACCGCGGCGGGCGTGGACTTCAAGGGCAATACGCTCGATATCGACTATCAGACGCTGTTCCCGCCGCCAAAGATCGTCGGCAACGCAAGCGCGGCGTGGGTCGGCGCGCGCGGGCTGTATCTGCGCTTCGGCAAACAGGGCGAAACGGCCATGACTTTCGCGCCGCCCGGCACGTTGCCGCAGTCGTACATCTGGCTGCAATCGGGCGACGTCAAGTTTTTCAACCTGACCTTGCTCAATGCGCGAGCGTTGATCCGGCCGGCGCCGTTTACGCGCACGTTCAGGTTCGCGCTCAACGATTACCGGCAGCGGCTCGCGTCCGGCGACGCGACCATCGCGCCCGACGGTACGCTCGAAATCGCGCTTCCGCCGAATTGACGCGATGGCTGACGCCGCAGGCTCCCCGGCGGCCCGATCCGGCGTGACGCGGCGCGACGCCGCGCTCGCATCCGGCATCGCGCCGGCCTCGGCAGCCTGCTTCGCGTCCGGCCGCTCGTCGCGGGGCGCGCTCATCGATCCCGGCCGCGACGCCGCCGCCCGCCCGGCTCGTTCGACGCCTCGCCGATCGAGCTGACCGGGGGCGTCTGCCGCTGCTGCATCAGTGCTATCCACAACCTTCTCGCTTGCGCTTTATCGTTACATCGTGCAATGTAACGATAAATAGAGACGCAGCCGTCTGCCCGCGCGCCGTCTGCGCTCGGAATACGACACGGAGACACGCCCGATGGCGCATTACGACACAATCATCCGCAATGGCTTATGGTTCGACGGCACGGGCGCCGCACCGCGCACCCGCGATCTTGGCATCCGTAACGGAAGCGTCGCCACGGTGTCGGACACCCCGCTCGCCGCCGACGGCGTGCAATCGATCGACGCAAGCGGCAAATGGGTGATGCCCGGCTTCGTCGACATCCACACGCACTATGACGCCGAGATTCTTGTGTCGCCGGGCCTGCCCGAATCGGTGCGGCATGGCGTGACGAGCGTTTTTCTCGGCTCGTGCTCGCTGTCGACCGTGCATGCCGACGCGCTCGACTGCACCGACCTCTTCAGCCGCGTCGAGGCGTTGCCGCGCGAGCAGATGCTCAGCGTGCTGTCGCGCGTGAAGACCTGGGATAGCGCCGCCGGTTACGTCAGCCATCTCGAATCGCTGCCGCTCGGTCCGAACGTTGCCGCGTTCCTCGGCCATTCGGACTTGCGCACGTATGTAATGGGGCTCGGACGCGCGGTCGACGACCACGTGCGCCCCGACCGCGCCGAATTGCAGCGCATGGAAGCACTGCTCGACGACGCGCTCGACGCGGGCTTCGTCGGACTGTCGTCGATGACGACACCGTGGGACAAGCTCGACGGCGAGCGATACCGGTCGAAATCGCTGCCGTCGACATTCGCGACATGGCACGAATATCGGCGTCTGAACCGTGTGCTGCGCCGCCGCGGGCGGGTGTTGCAAAGCGCGCCGAACACGACTAATCCGCTGAACGGCCTGCTGTTCATGGCCGCGAGCGCGGGCTATTTCCTGCGCAAACCGCTGCGCACGTCGCTGCTCGTCGCCGCCGACAGCAAGGCGGCCCCGAAAGGCACGCTCGACGTGCTGCTGAACGGCGTGAAGTTCGCGAACGCGCTGCTGCGCGCCAAGCTCGTCTGGCAGCATTTGCCGGTGCCGTTCGAGGTGTACGCGGACGGCATCGATTTCGTGATCTTCGAGGAATTCGGCGCGGGGCGCGCAGCGCTGCACCTGAACGACGCGCTCGAGCGCAACAAGCTGCTGCAAAATGAAGGCTATCGGCGCCAATTCCGCAAGCAGGTCGACAAGGGGCTCGATCTGCGGCTGTGGACCCGCGATTTGTACGATACGTTGATTGTCAACTGTCCCGATGCGTCGGTGATCGGTAAATCGTTCGGCCAGGTCGCCGACGAGCGCGGGCTGCATCCGGCCGATGCGCTGCTCGATCTCGTCGTCGCGCACGGCAAGCAAGTGCGCTGGCGGATGACGATCGCGAATCATCGCGCCGACGTGCTCGACCGGGTCGCGACGCATCCCGCATTGCAGATCGGTTTTGCCGATTCGGGCGCGCATCTGCGCAACATGGCGTTCTATAACGCCCCGGTGCGTTTCCTGCGGCGCGTGCACGAAGCCGAGCGGGCCGGGCGGCCGTTCATGACGATCCAGCAGGCCGTGCATCGCGTAACGGGCGAACTGGCCGCGTATTTCGGCATCGATGCCGGCACGTTGCGCATCGGCGATCGCGCGGATATCGCGATCATCGATCCCGCGCATCTGGACGCGTCGGTCGACGCATATCACGAGCAGGCGATGCCGGTATTCGACGGGCTGCGCCGGCTCGTGAACCGCAGCGGCTCGGCCGTCGCGGCAACGCTCGTCAACGGACAGACCGTGTACCGCGACGGCGCGTTCGCCGACGGTTATGGCGAGCGGCAACGCACCGGGCGTTTTTTGCGCGCGGCAACCCGCTAGCATGTCCCGGCCCGGCCGCCGCAACGCGACGACCGCCCGTCTACGCACGCGTCTTCGACGCGCCGAGCAACGGCAGCCCGCCGGGCTGGTTTTGCCGGCCCTGCGGCGGTGGTGCAGGACAGGCCCAAGCGTTGCGATATGGCAAGATGACGGAAATTCGATCATTGGCCTTGCGCCGTCCGCCGTCCCATGTCACTGCCTCATGCGCTGCTCACCTCCCTCGCCGAACGCCCGGGCTCCGGCTCCGAGCTGACTCGCCGCTTCGACCGGTCGATCGGCTACTTCTGGCATGCGACGCATCAGCAGATCTATCGCGAGCTGGCGCGGCTCGAGCAACGAGGCTGGGTGGAATCGTCGCCGGTCGAACAGGCGCGCGGACGCAAGCGCGCGTACCGGATTCTGCCTGCCGGATGCGAGGAACTCAGGCGCTGGGTCGCTCAGCACGACGATCCGAAGCCGCAACGCGACGAATTGTTGATCCGGCTGCGCGCGGAGGCGGCGGTAGGACCGACCGGGCTCGTCGATACGGTCCGGCAGCGGCTCGAACAGCATCGGCAAAAGCTCACGCTCTATCGCGAAATTGAAGCGCGCGATTTCGCACTCGATGGGCAGACAAAAAATCGGCGCTTGCAGCATCTCGTGCTACAAGCCGGAATCATGTACGAGCGAACCCAGGCCGAGCTGCTGCAACAAGCGCTGGACATTCTGGCGCTGCCGGACGAACAAGCGCGGCCGAGCGACGCATGACGCAGAACGCCGCTCGCGAAACGGCGCCGGCGGTTCCGTTCGCCCCCAAGCGATTCATCAGCGCTCCTGCCGAACCGGTCGCACCGGCCGAAAAGCAGCGGCTGGCTTGACGGCAACGGCGAACGGCTTCGCCCGCCGATCGAAATAAACGGCATGAAAGCCGCCGCATCGCTATCCGCGCCCCTTTTCGAGCATTTCACCGAGATCCGCCATCCCAAAAAATACCCGGCGCCCGGCAAATCCGCCCAAATCGACGGTACAGCGCGGCAATACAGGCACGATCGTTGCCGGCATCGCTTTGTTCGGAACACAAACCATTCGTTCGCTCCGCCGATTCATCGCCGGACAGTTTGCCCTCCATTCATCGCCCGGCATGCGCGAAGCGTTACATATCCAACATGTCAAGCCGATGTGCATCGGCGTTTCGATGTATTAAAATAAGCGGCTGACCCTTACGCCGGCATCTCGTCCGGCTCCGCTCAACCGCCCGCGCGCTGTGCTCGAGCGCAACGCGCCAACCTGGAGACATACGTGTTCGACATGCATGTGGCCCTCCTCGCGCATGACTACGCACATCGCGAGCCACGCGACGTGATGGGTGATCAAGGGCTCGTGATCGTCGGCGTCGGCAGGAGCGGCGAACGCGGTTTTCAAATGCTGTACCGGTTCGCGGATGTTTGCGCGTGCCTTGAGTCGTGCGGGACGAACGTGATCTTCGTCTATCCGAAAGAATCGGCGCGTCACGTGCTCGACCCGATTTCGGTGTCCAGCGCGCGAATCAGACGCAGCCCGAGCCTCTTTCTCGATGCCGAAGGGCTCTTCTTTCGCCGGCCGTGCCCGCCGAGATCATTAGCGCTCGCGCATCTAAGCCGCGACATGGAGCCGCTCGATACGGCAACGGTCGTGCTGCAAGACAATGGATGGGAAAGTGAACTGCGTGCGTTCCTCGCCCGCGCGCAGGCTCGCGTAATGCATTGAACCGGCGGTGCCGGTGCAATGCGATGATCGCGCCGGAAATGGCGAAGAGGCCGAACGACGGCCTGGAATTGTGTCGATGAAGCCTTGTGATGTTTGTCTGCCGTTCGCCGACGAGCGGCCCCCGAGCGACGCGCCGCTGATCGCTATCGGCAAGCCGACGAAGTTGCGGCCGCTGATGAGCAAGCCGCTGATCGTCGGCAAATTTCGTTGCCACACATGCGGCGCATACTGGATGCGGGAAACCGATATGTCCGAGCCGCAACGCGACCAATGGCTATTTCTCGGCAACGCGACGAGCATTCTCGAACCGGCCGCGCGCCGGCCGTGACCGACCGCCGGCCGGCAATGCCGCCGGCTCTGCGCAACGCATGTGCCGCGCCCGCCTGCAGGCAGATATGCCTATCGTGCCGTCCAAAACGAATTCGAATCCTTGCCAGCCCGCGCGCTGGCCGGTTACGCGAGCCGGCGGCGACGGCAAAAGATCGGCACTGCCATGCCCCCCGCAGCCGGAGCCGCCGGATATCCGCCACATCTGCAATAAGCCGCGAAAATAAAAACCGGCTATCGTGCCGGCAATTCAAACCGCATCACACCTGTTCGCGGCTGCGCGCAGTCACCGCAACGGTGGTCGGTGACTCGGCGAGCGGCACAAAGCGTCGCGTTGCGCCATCGAGCGCGTCGATACTGCCTGTTTCGATGTCGTAGACCCAGCCGTGCAGCGTCATGCGCCCTTGTTCGAGCGCAAGCGCCACCGAAGGATGTGTGCGCAGATTCGCCAGCTGGGCGATCACGTTTTCGCGCACGAGCCCATCGAGCTTGGCGCGAGGCGTATCGAACTGATGCGCGGCATTGATCGCCTTCGCGGCATCCGAATGGCGCAGCCAGTTGGCCACCGCTGGCAGATGATCGAGGCATGTGCAACGCGAAATCGCGCCCATCGCGCCGCAGTCGGAATGACCGCAAATCACGATGTCCCGCACACCTAGTACCGCAACCGCATATTCGACGGTAGCCGACACACCGCCCGGTTCCGGGCCGTAAGACGGCACGATATTGCCCGCATTGCGAATCACGAACAGCTCGCCCGGCTCGCGCTGCGTGAGGAGTTCGGGTACGACGCGACTGTCCGAGCAGGTGACGAATAATGCCTTCGGATTTTGCGTCGTCGCGAGTTGCTTGAAAAGCTCGACGCGCTGCCGATAGATCTCGCGCTGAAAACGCAGAAAGCCGTCGATGATGTCACGCATGTAACGTCCTCCAGATTCGATTGCTGGTACGGCCGTTCGATAAGCTGCCGCACCGGGCGGCCGCCATTATCGCCGAAATCGAATATCCGCCGAACATCCATGTCCGTTTTAATGCACTCATTGTGATGCGCTCGTCCACGCCGCGCCGCCGGCGCAAACATGCCACGCCAGCATCAGTGGCACATACGAATACCGCGCCGACGAGCAAGCCGTCAGCAGGCTGATTCGTGCCGCGGCCGGGTTGCCACTTTCGTCATTCAGGACGGCCGCGCCACTGCCGACATCGTCCGCGCTTGCGCATATCGGGCCTGCTACCCGGCCCGCGTCCATTCAACCGTCAAGCGCAAAGCATTGCCGGTGAAACTGCACACAGCGCGCGGGCGCAAACACGCCGCCGTCACCGATCCGGTGGCCCGATCACGTCCGGGTCCACATCAAGCGTACTGGAATTCGGACATCGCGCGCGCCGGTTCGGTTGAGCAGCGCTGCCGCGCATTCACCGTGGCGGCACGCGCGAGCGCTGCCGCCACGGTGCTCACGCCGCCTCGCTGCCGGCGCGTCCGGCCGTTTTCACCTCAATACGCCGCGGGCGTGCCTCTTCGCGACGTGGAATCGTCAGTTTCAGCACGCCGTCCTGAAGGCTGGCCTCGATTTTCGCCGCATCGAAATCCGGTGACAGCGTGAAAGTACGCGCGAAATGCGGCTCGCGTACTTCGGCATGCTGCAACTGGAGATTGGCGGGCGTCGGCACGATGGCTTCAGCTTCGATGGAAAGGTTGCCGTCATGAACCCGCACGTCGAGCTTGTCTTTCGTCACTCCAGGCAGATCAGCCCATAGCGTCACGCCGTGGCTGTTCTCATAGATGTCGACTGCCGGCGTGACTGCCGTGCGGCGCGCGGACCGCTCGCCTTGCGTGCGCGTGACGGCGGATCGTTCAGGTTGAGTGAGTCCGGTGGTGTCGCTCATTTTCAGCTCCTCGAATTACTGAATGGTGATTGCACGCGGTTTGGACGATTCGCGCTTGCCCACTTTGATCGACAGGCAACCATTTTCGTAACGTGCATCGACCTTGTCGGGATCTGCCGTTTGCGGCAGTTCGATGACGCGCCGGAACGTGCCGGTGAAGCGCTCCTGCGCATAGGCGCGCATTTCCTCTTCGCCCGGTTGCACGGGTTTGCGTTCACCGCTGATAGTCAGCAACCCTTTGTCGATCGAGACATCGAGCGCCGCAGCGTCGACGCCCGGCACAAACGCGACGATCTCGATCGAGTCATCGGTCGCCCCGATGTTGATGGCTGGAAAAGTGCCGAAACGGCTCGCCCGAATGCTGGACGGGAAAGTGCCGAACAGGCCCTCCATCTGCCGCTGCAAGCGGTCGAGCTCCCTGAAAAGACCCGTGCCGGAATAAAGATCGCTCATGATGGTGCTCTCCTCATGTGATGCGTGGAGGCGAACGGGCCTACGCGCTCCAGTTCGCCTGCCAACGTCTGGCAAACAAATCGAAACACGCAGCGCACGGCGCAGGTACTCGCCATGCCTCTGCTTGAGCGAAGCTTTAGATAGGCACTCGGATGAGGAATTCAAGAGGCCAAGAGGCGAAAACGAAATCGCGGCCTTGGAAATCGTCCGACAGATCCTATCATCGCAGGCAACGGCAACCCCGAACGGAGGACTCGATGGAATTCGACACTGACTGGATGACGCTCGGCAGGCACCGCGTGCGGCTACGCTCGACCAAGGGCTTTCCGACGGAAGCGATGCGCACCGCGGCGGAAGTGGTCCGAATTGCGATCGACAACAACATGAGCGCCCGTGCGCGGCTGGTCGAACTCGTCTGCCGGCAGGAAAAGGCCTACGACATCGTCATCGGAACCACGATAGCCGAGGACAAGGTTTGTGCGCCGCAGCTCGAAGCCGCCATTGCGGTCGTGCTCGGACTGCTGCCGCAGCAGATCAATATCACCGTCACGCCGGTCGCGCAGGCGGACGTGGACCTGCACTTCGGCGTCTACGAGCGGATGCTGGCCGAAAAATTGGGCACGGCACCGCCGATCCAGTAGCGCGGCATGCAACGGAAATTCTGCGCGCGGCGTCCGCCTGAACGGCAATGCGCCCGATACGAAGACACGCGCCGGGACACGCCGCGCCACGCCCCTCCGGCATGCGGCGTGTGCGCCCTGCCAGGCCGCCTGGCATGTAGCGGCAGCGGAACACGCACGCATGCGGTGGCGCCGCATGCCGGCATCGCGCCTCTAAACATCGCGCCTCTAAAATATGAAGAAATACCGGCGATGGCGGCCGGCATGGAACCCGGGTGTTGAAATTTGCCCACGCTAACGGGCCGGCTCACGCAATCGGCTCAATCGGTTCGATCGGCTCAACCGGTTCGATCGTCGAAAAACTGCATCGACTTGGTTCGCCCATTCGGCAAGCCTCGCGCCGCCTCGCTCGATAGCGGCAGCGTCACCGTCGCGATCAATCCGCCGCCCGCGGCATCGGTCAGCTCGACCCGCCCTTGGTGCAACCGCGCGATCTCCCGCACGATCGACAGCCCGAGCCCAGTGCCTTCGACCGTCTGCGCATTGCTGCCGCGATGGAAACGGGCAAACACGGCATCGCGCTCGTGCGCCGCAATCCCCGGCCCGTTGTCGATCACGTCGAGCCGTGCGCCGTCGCCTTCGCGCCCCACGCGCACGGTGATCACCGCGCGATTGCCTGCATAGCGGATCGCGTTGTCGATCAGATTGCCGATCATCTCCGACAGCAATTCGGGCCGCCCGTCCACGACGACATTCGCCTCGTGCTCGAAGCCGAGGTCGATGTCGCGCGAGCGTGCGACAGGCGACCAGTCGAGCGTCACGCTGCGCGCGACACGGTGCAGCGCGACCGGCTCGTGCGTGGCCATCTGGCCGCTGTCCGAATCGAGCCGCGACAGCGACAGCAATTGCTGAACGGTCTTCGCTGCCTGCCGCACCGCGCCATCCACGCGCTGCAAATGCACGCCGACCCGCTGTTGCTCGGCTGGCCGCAGCGCAAGCTCGACGCCCGCCTGCACGGCCGCGAGCGGCGTTTTCAACTGATGCGCGGCATCCGCGAAAAAGCGCCGCCGCGCGATCTGCATGCGCTGGGTGCGGCCGATGTACTGATTGATCGATTCGACAAGCGGCGCAAGCTCGCTCGGCATGCCAAGCGTATCGAGCGGAGCCGGATCGTCCTCGGCGCGCGCGGCGACCGTCGCGGACAGCCTGCTCAGCGGGCGCAGCCCGCGCGCCACACCCAGCCAAACGATGCCAAGCGCCAGCACGACGAGCAGCCCTTCCTGCAGCAGCGAGCCGGTCAGAATCTCGCGCGCGAGCGCCTGGCGCGCTTCGATCGTTTCGCCAACCATCACCCAGACGACTCGCGATTGCGCACTCGGCACATCGTGGATCGGCAGGCGCAGCGCCGCCATGCGCAGCCGCTCGCCGCGATAGACGGCATCGTAGTAATGCGTGACGAACGGCTCGCCGCTGCCAGCGCCGAGCACCTCCGGCAACGGCAGGTCGGGATAGCCGGTAACCGCGCGGCCGCCGCTCTCGCGAATCAGATAGTAGATCTTGCCGCCGTCGTTCGATTCGAACATCTCCAGCGCGAGATACGGCAAATTGACTTGGATCTCGCCGCCATTGAGCTGCACGCCCTCGCAGATCGATTTCAGCGACGACAACAGCGTGCGGTCGAACGCGACATGCGCGGCGTTCATCGCGCGCTGATAAGTGAGCCACGAATCGAGGACGAGCAGCCCCAAAAGCGGCAGCAGCAGCCATAGCGTAAGCTGCGTGCGCAGATTCGGACGCATCATGCCGAAGCGCTCGCTTCGAGCAGATAGCCCAGCCCGCGCAGCGTCACGATCGCCACGCCGCGATTGTCGAGCTTCCTGCGCAGCCGATGCACGTAAATCTCGATCGCGTCTGTGTTGACCGATTCGTCGAGCCCGAAGATCTTCTCCGACAGCGTTTCCTTATTGATCGCGCGGCCGTTGCGCAGGATCAGCACTTCGAGCACGGAACGCTCGCGCGGCGTCAGCGGCAGCGCTTCGCCGGCCAGCCGGAAGTTGCGATCAACGCTGTCGTAGACGAGCGGCCCGCATTCGACGCGCGAATGCTCGTGTCCCAGGCTGCGCCGGATCAGCGCGCGGGCGCGCGCCTCCAGTTCGGTCAAATCGAACGGCTTGGACAGATAGTCGTCGGCGCCCAGGTCGAGCCCCCTCACACGATCCTCGACCGAGCCGTGCGCGGTGAGGATCAGCACTGGCACCGGGTTGCGCCGCGCGCGCAGACGCCTGAGCACTTCGAGCCCGTCGAGCTTCGGCAACCCGAGGTCGAGAATCACGAGCGCGTAATCCTGGGTGTGCAGCACGTGGTCCGCCGCCTCCCCGTCCGCCATGTGATCGACCGCGAAGCACGCGGTGCTCAGCGCGTCGGTGAGCGACTGCGCAAGGATTGGGTTGTCTTCAACGAGCAGCACACGCATGGGAACCTCGGGAAATCCATGACACAAAATGCATTATTTTGAACCGAAATGAAAGCAGGCTGAAAGTGCGCCGCCCTTACCATCCGCGTCACTCGAACAACACAACAAATCATTGGAGGAAGACATGCCGTTCACATCCAAGCGCGCAGCCGCGCTCGCCACGATCGTCGCGAGCGTGGCCGCCAGCGCCGTTTGCGCGCAGGTTCCCGCCGGATATCCGGGAAATTACCAAGGCACGATCGACGCAGCGAAAAAGGAAGGCAAGCTGATCGTCTATTCGACGACCGACACCGGCCTGGTGCGGCCGTTGCTCAAGGATTTCGAAAGCCTATACGGCGTGAAGGTCGAATACAACGATATGAACAGCACCGAACTGTACAACCGCTACATCAGCGAGAACGCAGCGAACAGCACGAGCGCCGACGTGCTGTGGAGTTCCGCGATGGATCTGCAGATCAAGCTGGTCAACGACGGCCTGATGACGTCATACGATTCGCCGGAGAGTGCGCACATCCCGCAATGGGCGCAGTACCAGAAGCAGGCTTACGGCACGACCTTCGAGCCGCTATCGATCGTCTATAACAAGCGGTTGATTGCCGGCAACGAAGTGCCCAAGACCCGCGCCGATCTGATCCGGCTGCTGCAATCGCAGCCCGAACGCTTCAAGGGCAAGGTCACGACTTACGACATCGAGAAATCCGGCGTCGGCTTCAACTATCTGACCCAGGATGCGCACGTCAACGAGAAGGTCACCTGGGAGCTGGTGAAGGCGATCGGCGCCACCGGGCCAAAGCTGCAATCCAGCACTGGCGCGATGATGGAGCGGATCTCGTCCGGCGAGAACCTGATCGGCTACAACATCATCGGCTCGTATGCATACGCGAAAGCGAAGAAGGACAAATCGATCGGCTATGTGTTTCCGAGCGACTACACGCAAATCGTCAGCCGCCTCGCGACGATCTCGAAAAAAGCGAAGAGCCCGAATGCCGCCCGGCTGTGGATCGATTACCTGCTGTCGCAGCGCGGCCAGACGTTGATCGCGAATCAGGCGAATCTGTATGCGATCCGCTCGGACGTGAACGGCGAGACGTCGGCGGCGGGCCTGTCGAAGGCGCTCGGCGATTCGTTGAAGCCGATCCAGATCGGCACGGGCCTGCTCGTCTATCTCGACCAGTCGAAGCGCCTCGCGTTCCTCAAGCAATGGCAACAGTCGATCAAGCGCTGAGCGCCGCCTAGCGCGCCGCCCGCGCGGCGCGCCCTTCCCCTTTAGACGACTTCCCTTTCGACGATTTTCTTTTCAGGCGGCCCGCGGGCCGCAGGGGCAAACTCATGCTTTCAACCAGTACACGCGGCGCCCCGCCGGGCGCGTCCCCGCGCGTCGCGCAGCCCACGGCCGGCGGCGCGGCGCAACCGCTGCCGGCAAGCAGTTTGCAGCCGCTTGCCGGCATGCTGCGCTGGATCGTCATCGCGACGCTTACCGTCGCGGTCGCGCTGCCGCTCGGCTTCATTCTGTTCCAGAGCCTGCTGTCCGCGCCGTTCTTCGACGCGAACAAAACGCTGGGCATCGACGGCTTCCGTTTCATCTTCGACGATCCCGATTTCTGGTCAGCGGCGAAAAACTCGTTCGTGATCGCGGGCGGGATGCTGCTGATCTCGATTCCGCTCGGCGGTATCCTCGCGTTCCTGATGGTACGCACCGACCTGCCCGGCCGCCGCTGGCTCGAACCGCTGTTGCTCACGCCGGTATTCGTGTCGCCGATGGTGCTTGCGTTCGGCTATGTCGTCGCAGCGGGCCCGGTCGGCTTCTATTCGGTGTGGTTCCGCGAATTGACGGGCGCCGCGAGCGCGCCGTGGAACATCTATTCGATCGCCGCGATCACCGTGATCGTCGGTCTCACGCACGTACCGCACGTGTACCTGTATTCGTCGGCCGCGTTGCGCAACCTCGGCTCGGACGCCGAGGAAGCCGCGCGCGTGACGGGCGCGCGGCCATTTCGCGTCGCGCTCGACGTGAGCCTGCCGATGACGATGCCCGCGCTGCTGTTCGCCGGCGTGCTGGTGTTCTTTCTCGGCTTCGAGGTGTTCGGCCTGCCGCTGGTGCTCGGCGACCCGGAAGGCCATCTCGTGCTCGCAACCTATCTGTACAAGCTGACCAACAAGCTTGGCGTACCGTCGTATCACCTGATGGCCGCGGTGGCGATCTGCATCGTCGCGATCACGTTCCCGCTCGTGCTGTTGCAGCGCCGCCTGCTGAAAAGCGCGAACCGCTTCGTCACCGTCAAGGGCAAGGCCGCACGCATGACGGTGCTGCCGCTTGGCGCATGGCGCTGGGTCGCGGTCGCGCTCGTCGCGCTGTGGCTCACGCTGAGCGTGATCGTGCCGCTGTCCGGCATCGTGCTGCGCGCGTTCGTGACGAACTGGGGCGAAGGCGTGGCGCTTGCCGAGGTGCTGACGCTTGCGAACTTCGTCGAGCTGTTCGAGCAGGACAACCTAGTGCGCGCGATCGTCAACACGCTCGGCATCGGCGTGGCCGGCGGCGCGCTGTCGGTCGGCTTCTATTCGCTCGTCGCGTTCGCCGGCCACCGGCGCCACGACTGGGCAACCAAGCTGCTCGACTACCTGGTGCTGCTGCCGCGCGCGGTGCCGGGCTTGCTCGCGGGGCTCGCGTTCCTGTGGATCTTCCTGTTCGTGCCGGGCCTGCGTGAATTGAAGAACTCGATGTGGAGCATCTGGATCGCATACACGGTGGTCTGGCTTGCGTATGGCATCCGGCTCATTCAGAGCGCGCTGCTGCAGGTCGGCCCGGAGCTGGAGGAAGCCGCGCGCAGCGTCGGCGCGACGCGCGAGCGCGCATCGCTCGACGTGACGCTGCCGCTCGTGCGCTTCGGCCTGCTCGCCGCGTGGCTGCTGATCTTCATGATCTTCGAGCGCGAATACTCGACGGCCGTCTACCTGCTGTCGCCCGGCACCGAGGTGATCGGCTCGCTGCTCGTGTCGCTATGGGCAACGGGCGCAGTCGATCAGGTTGCGGCGCTGTCTGTCATCAACATCGCGATGGTCGGCGCCGGTCTCGGCGTGGCATTGCGCGTCGGAGTAAAACTTCATGGATAAGCTTACCGTCGATAATCTCCATCTCAGCTACGGCACGAACGCGATTCTCAACGGCGTGTCGTTCGAACTGAAGGCGGGCGAGGTGGTGTGCCTGCTCGGCGCGTCCGGCAGCGGCAAAACCACGCTGCTGCGCGCGGTCGCGGGCCTCGAACAACCGTCCGGCGGGCGCATTCAACTCGACGAGCAGGTTTTCTTCGACGGCGCGCGGCGCATCGATCTGCCCGTCGAGCAGCGCTCGCTCGGGCTCGTATTCCAGTCGTATGCGCTGTGGCCGCATCGCACCGTCGCCGACAACGTCGGCTACGGGCTGAAGCTGCGCCGCGTCGCGCCCGCCGAACAGCAGCGCCGCGTGCGCGGCGCGCTCGAGCAACTCGGCCTCGGCCACCTCGCCGAGCGCTTCCCTCACCAGCTCTCCGGCGGTCAGCAGCAGCGCGTCGCGATCGCGCGCGCGCTCGTCTACAACCCGCCCGTGATCCTGCTCGACGAGCCGCTGTCGAATCTCGACGCGAAGCTGCGCGAATTGATCGTGTCGCTTGGGCTTTCAGCGCTGTGCGTGACGCACGACCAGACAGAGGCGATGGCGATGTCCGACCGCATCCTGCTGCTGCGCAACGGCCGCATCGAGCAGGAAGGCACGCCCGCCGAACTGTACGGCGCGCCGCGCTCACTCTATGCGGCCGAGTTCATGGGCAGCAACAACCGGATCGACGCACAGGTCGCGGCCGTCGACGGCGATTGCGTGACGCTCGCCGGCGACGGCTGGCAGTTGCGCGCGCGCGCGCGCGATACGTTCGCGCCGGGCCAGCACGCGCAGGCGGTGATCCGCCTGGAGCGCGTGCAGCTTGCCGACGGCCCCGGCGCGAACCGGTTGCAGGCTGAGCTTGTCACGTCGATGTATCTCGGCGATCGCTGGGAATACCTGTTCCATTGCGGCGGCTTGCGGCTGCGCGCATTCGGCACTGGGCCGCGCGCGGCCGGCAAGCACTGGCTGGAGTTTCCGACCAACGACTGCTGGGCGTTCGCGAAAGCGGGCTGAGCGTTGCGCAGCGGCGCGCCGGCCGATCCGGCAGCCGCGCATGCGGCGTGCCATGCGCGGCGGCGCACCCGCGCAGCGGCGCGCGCCGCGCCGATTTTCCCCAACCATAAGAAATTGGAGACACCGTCAATGAAGTCATTCGCGAAACGCGCGCTGCGCACCGCGGCAGCCGGCGGCTCGGCCGCCGCGCTCGCGGCCGCCCCCACCGCCCATGCGCAATCGTCGGTCACGATCTACGGGATCATGGATGCCGGCGTCGAATATACGAACCACGCGGCGCCGGACGGCGGCAACGCATTAAGGCTCAAGTCCGGCAACAAGAACACGTCGCGCTGGGGATTGCGCGGCGTCGAGGATCTCGGCGGCGGGCTCAAGGCGATCTTCCGCCTCGAAAGCGGCATCGACCTGGCGAACGGCGGATTCGACGACGGTCCCGATTCTATCTTCGCGCGCCGCGCGACGATCGGGCTGAAAGGCAAATGGGGAGAACTGACGCTCGGGCGGACGTTCACCGTCACCTACGACTACATGCTGCCGTTCGACCCGATGGGCTACGCGCAAAATTATTCGTGGGCGACGTCGTCGATGGCCACCGGCGCACGCAAGGATGGCATGCTCACGCGCTCGTCCAACGCGGTGCGTTATGACGGCGATTTCAGCGGCGTCAAGTTCGGCGCGATGTACGGTTTCGGCAATGTGCCGGGCAGCTTGAAGACCAGCTCGACATACGATTTCGCGCTCGGCTACGCAGCCGGGCCGTTTGCCGCGGCGGTCACGTTCGACCGGCAAAACGGCGCGGCCGACAGCGTGACGCCCGCCGATCCGGTTAACTACACGCAGAGCATTCATGCGGGCCTGTCCTACGACTTCGGCGCGTTGAAGACGATGGCGGGCTACCGCCATTACCGGCGCACGTTCCATGCGGCGGCCAAGCAGTTGAGCGATATGTATTGGATCGGCGGCTCGTATCAGCTCACGCCGGCGTTTTCGTTGGTCGCCGCGGTGTATCACCAGAACATCAAGGGCGCCACCGATGCCGACCCGACACTCGTTTCGATGCGTGCGCAATATGCGCTGTCCAAGCGCACGGTGTTATACGCGGCGGGCGGTTTCGCGATCGCCAAGCATGGCAGCAAGGTCGGCGTATCGCGCGACGTCGCCGGGTACGGCAATACGCAAGTCGGCGTGACCGCGGGCATTCAGCAACGGTTTTAACAGTGGCCGGCGCACGCGACCTCTCGAGGTTCTGCCGTCGAGCGCCGCCAGCCGCGCGCATCACTTTCGCGCGTATTCGGGCCTGTATTCAGAGCGTGTTCAGGGCATATCGATCAGCCGCGAACGAACTGCATGCCGCGTCAATTCGGGCAGCCGAAACGGCGCGGGCCCGGCAATTCGCCGGGCCCGCCCTGCATCGCATGCGTAGGCTCGTCGAGCCGGCTGCTTGCTTTACCGCTTACTTGGCCTTTTCGGCCGTGTTCGAGATGGCTTGGCCACCCTTCGAAATGTCCTGGCCGACGCCCGCGATCGTATTGCAACCAGCCAACGCGGCAGTGAAGATCAACAGTGCTGCGGCGATCACACGGTTCATTCGTTTTCTCCTGATCAATGCGGTCGCGTCGACGAGCGCCCGTTAGTAGCGAAACTCACCCGCGCATGGGCGCGCGGGGGCGGGGTCAGATTATACGGATGCACCGGCTGTTCGAGACACTGCAATTGTTAAACGTCGTGCGGTGCGGGCAGTGCTGAATGCCGCCGCGCGGCAGTGGCTCAGGGGACTTAACGGAAGCGCGCAGCGGGATGGCGGGCCGCTCCAGCGGCCTGTTCGCCTGTTCGCCTGTTCGCCCGTTCGCCGGCAGTATCGGTTCCGAAGCGCCGCCAGTCCCGCTCAAAGCTACCGGCCGGGGGCGGATCACGCTCAAATCAGTTCGCCGCATTCCAGCCGTCGCGGCATGCAGTCTCGCCCGCATTTTTACTTGACTTCAATCGCCACCCGCATATTATACGCATCGCGTATATTTTCACCTGCCTCCACCGACCGATGACTATCCCTCAACAAGCGTTTCTGCGCGACGCGATGCGCCGTCTCAACATGACCCGCGATGCGTTCGCCCACCGCATCGGCGTCAGCCGCCGCGCGCTCGACACCTGGCTGCTGCCCGATGACTCGCAGGAATCGCGCGGCATGCCCGAGATCGTCGAACGCTTCGTGTCGGAGATCGTCGCCGGGCCATTACCTGCCGCAGGATATACGCAAAGCGTATATTCCCGGCAGCCGCTTACGAATCAGATCCTGCACGAAGGCAAGCCCCAGTTGCTGTCGGTCGATCAGTTCTCGCGCGATTCGGTCGAGGCCCTGTTCCGCGTGGCCGACGTGATGCAGCCGATCGCCCGCCGCCGCAAGATTTCGCGCGTACTCGAAGGCGCGGTGCTCGGCAATCTGTTCTTCGAAGCCAGCACGCGCACCCGCGTGTCATTCGGCGCGGCGTTCTGCCGGCTCGGCGGCTCGGTGTGCGATACGACGGGCTTCACGTTCTCGTCGATGGCCAAGGGCGAATCGATCTACGATACGAGCCGCGTGATGGCGGGCTACGTCGACGCGCTGGTGATCCGCCACCCCGAGCAAGGCTCGGTCGCCGAATTCGCCCGCGCGACGAACCTGCCCGTGATCAACGGCGGCGACGGCCCCGGCGAGCATCCGAGCCAGGCGCTGCTCGATCTGTACACGATTCAGCGCGAATTCTCGCGGCTCGGCAAGATTGTTGACGGCGCGCATATCGCGCTGGTCGGCGACCTCAAGTACGGCCGCACGGTCCATTCGCTCGTGAAACTGCTCGCGCTCTACCGCGGGCTGAAATTCACGCTCGTTTCGCCGCCGACACTGGAAATGCCCGCACACATCGTCGAGCAGATCGCGAAAAACGGCCATGTGATCGAGCAGACGCACGATCTCGCGCACGGGTTGAAAGGCGCGGATGTTGTCTATGCGACACGAATCCAGAAGGAGCGCTTCACCGACGAGTCGTTCGAGGGCTACACGCCGGATTTCCAGATCAATCAGGCGCTCGTCGACGCAACCTGTGGCCGCGATACGCTGATCATGCACCCGCTGCCGCGCGACAGCCGTCCAGGCGCCAACGACCTGTCGACCGACTTGAACCGCGACTCGCGCCTCGCAATCTTCCGGCAGACCGACAATGGGATTCCGGTGCGGATGGCGATTTTCGCGGTGCTGCTCGGCGTCGAGCATCTGGTCCAGCACTCGATGCGCGACGCGGCTTGGCGCCCGCCGGCTTACCTGGGACCGGAAGACGCACCGTTTCACGGGATCGATTGAACCGGCGGCGACGCACCCCGCGTCTCGCCCCCCCGCCCGCATCTTTCAACAAACATGAACGATAACGCTTCTCATTTATAAATTTATTTACTAAAATGTCGCCCGAAAACAATTTGTAATATTCGGACGCGAGCTGTCGAGCTATCCCGCAGGCTCTCATGGCGCCCTCGTCCGATCGAGTCTTATCTGGCAAGGATTACCATCGATGAAGTCGCGCCCCGACGAGCTGAAGCTCGGAAAATTCACCACGCTGGTCGGCGTACTCGCCACCAGCCCGGCGTTCGCGCAGAACGCCTCGCCGAGCGCCGCGCCCGCCGGCCACGACAACGAGCTTGCACCGATCCAGATCAAGGGCGCCGCCGAGCATAGCTACAAGGCCGATTTCGCGTCGTCCGCGAAATTCACCGCCCCGCTCGTCGACACGCCGAAATCGGTCACCGTGATTCCGCAGGCGCTGATCGAAAGCAGCGGCGCGTCCACCCTCACCGAAGCGTTGCGCACGGTGCCCGGCATCACGTTCGGCGCGGGCGAAGGCGGCAATCCGCTCGGCGACCGCCCGTTCCTGCGCGGCTACGACACGCAAGGCAGCCTGTTCGCCGACGGCATGCGCGACGTCGGCGCGACGACGCGCGAAATCTTCAACACCGAGCGCATCGAGATCACGAAAGGCTCGGACGGCGCCTACGGCGGGCGCGGCGGCGCGGGCGGCAGCATCAACCTGGTGACGAAGACGCCGCGCCTCGGCACGACGGCCGCCGCGAGCGCCGGGCTCGGCACCGACCGCTACCGCCGCTTCACCGCCGACGGCAACTGGCAGTTCGCCGAACACGCGGCATTCCGGCTCAACGTGATGAGCCACAACAACGACGTCGCCGGCCGCGACTGGGTGAACAACGAACGCTGGGGCGTCGCGCCGTCGATCGCGTTCGGCCTCGGCACGCCCACGCGCGTCACCGCAAGCTACTATCACCTGTCGACCGACGACCTGCCCGACAGCGGTATCCCGTACTTCTACACGACGTCGAACAAGCCGGCGAACGTCGATACGATCTATCCGGCGAACGTGAACCGGCACAATTTCTACGGCCTCGTCGACCGCGATTTCCGCAAGACCACGTCCGACATCGGCACCGTGCGTATCGAGCACGACATCACGCCGTCGCTGACGGTGCGCAACACGACGCGCTACACCAAATCGACGCAGGACTACATCTGGACCCAGCCGGACGACAGCCAAGGCAACGTGATCAACGGCCGCGTCTGGCGCCGCAACAACAATCGCGACAGTTCCGTCCATAGCATCGCGAACCAGACCGAACTGTTCGGCGAGTTCAAGACCGGACCGTTCAAGCACAACTTCACGACGGGCATCGAACTGTCGCGCGAATCGTCCGAGCGCGACGCGTACACGGTCGCGACCGGCAACGGCAAGAGCTGCGCAGCCGGAATCGGCGCGGCGTCCAGCTACAACTGCACGAGCCTGTGGTCACCGAGCCCGAGCGATCCGTGGGCCGGCTCGATCACGCGAAACAACGATCCGTCGTATGCGCGCACGGTAACGAAGTCGATCTACGGCTTCGATACGATCGAACTCAGCAAGCGCTGGCAGGTGAACGCCGGCGTGCGGATCGACGATTACTCGACCCGCTTCACCGACACCCGCGCGAACGGCTCGAAGACCTACACGCGCGACGACACGCTCGTCAACTGGCAGTTGGGCGTCGTGTTCAAGCCCGCGCCGAACGGCAGCGTCTATGCGTCGTATGCGACGTCGTCGACGCCCGCGGGCGCGCTGCTCGGCGAAGGTGCCGAAACGCAGTCGCTCACGCCCGGCCGCGGCGGCGTCGGCGCGAACGCAGACCAACTCGCGCCCGAGAAAAACCACAGCATCGAGCTGGGCACCAAGTGGAACGTGCTGGCCGACAAGCTGTCGCTGACGGCCGCGCTGTTCCAGATCGATACGACGAATGCGCGCGTCACGCTGCCGAACAACGAATACGCGATGGCCGGCAACAAACGCGTGCAAGGGCTCGAACTCGGCTTCGCGGGCCGGCTCACGCGCGCGTGGCAAGTGTTCGGCGGCTACACATACATGAAGAGCGTGTTGCGCGACAACGGCAAAAACTGGGCCGACAACGGCCATCAATTCCCGAACACGCCGAAGCATAGCTTCACTTTGTGGACGAACTACGACGTGACGCCGAAATTCACGCTCGGCGGCGGCGCATTCTATATGTCGAAGGTGTTCGGCGATACCGCGAACCTGCGCGCCGTGCCGTCGTACTGGCGCTTCGACGCGACGGCGCAGTACCGGATCAACAAGAAGCTCGATGTGCAGTTGAACGTGCAGAATCTGTTCAACCGCACGTACTACGATCAAGCGTATCCGGCGCACTATGCGTCGATCGCGCCAGGCCGCTCGGCGTTCGTCACGCTCAATGCGCGCTACTGACGCGATGCAGACGGTATCGCTTGCCGCGCTTGCGTCGGCCACGCGCGAATCGCTCGCCGAGATCCTCGGCGGCCCGCCCGAGCGCGCCGCCGCATGGGTCGCGGCGGCGGCCGAAAACGGCATCGTCGACGCACAGGCCGTGTACGGCCAATATCTGCTCGACGGCCGCGGCGTCGCGCGCGATCCCGCCGCCGCGCTCGAATGGTTCAAGCATGCGGCGCGCGCCGATCATCCGATGGCAATGAACATGGTCGGACGCTGCTACGAGTTCGGCTGGGGGACGGCCGCGAGCGCGGCCGTCGCCGTGTATTGGTATCGCGAGGCCGCGCGTGCCGGGCTCGATTGGGGCATGTACAACTACGCGACGATGCTCGCCCTCGGCAATGGCATCGACGAAAACCGTGCCGCCGCGCTCGAATGGTTCGAGAAAGCAGCCGCGCTCGGCCACGCGAAATCGATCAACCTGATCGGCGGATTTTACGAGGACGGCTGGACCGTCGCCGCGAACCGCGACATCGCCTTCGATTACTACCGGCGCGCCGCGCAGGCCGGCGATTTTCGCGGGCAGTTCAATTACGCGCGGCTGCTCGCCGAGCGCGGATGCATCGCGCAAGCGCTCGAATGGCTTGCGCGCGTACCGCGCACCGCCACGCCCGCGTTCATCGCGAAGATGCGCGCCTATCTGGCGGCTTCGCCAATCGATGCGTTTCGCGCCGCGGCAGCGCAGGAGTTCGCCGGATGATGCTCAGAATTGCCGGCGTACTGACGAAAGACGAGGTCGCGCAATGCCGGGCCGTGCTGGACCGCGCGGACTGGACCGACGGCAACGCGACGTCCGGCGCGCAATCCGCGCTCGCCAAGCGCAATCTGCAATTGCCGGAAGATTCGGCCGCCGCGCGCGCGGTCGGCAACGCGATCCAGGACGCGCTCGCGCGCCATCCGCTGTTTTTCTCGGCCGCGCTGCCGCTCAAGGTATTTCCGCCGCTGTTCAACCGCTACGCAGGCGGCGACGCGTTCGGCACGCACGTCGACAACGCGATCCGTCTGCTGCGCGGCACCGATTTTCGCGTGCGCAGCGATCTGTCCGCGACGCTCTTTCTCGAAGAGCCCAATGCATACGACGGCGGCGAGCTGTGCGTTGAGGACACGTTCGGCGTGCATCGCGCGAAGCTGCCGGCGGGCGATATGGTGCTGTATCCGGCGTCGAGCCTGCATCGCGTGACGCCGGTGACGCGCGGCGTGCGGGTTGCGTCGTTTTTCTGGATTCAGAGCATGGTGCGCGACGATGCCGAGCGCACGCTGCTCTTCCAACTCGATACGCAGATCCAACAGCTCACCGCGGAAAAAGGCGCGGACGACGCGGGCGTGATCGCGCTCACCGGGATTTACCACAACTTGCTGCGGCGCTGGGCGGATGCGTGACGGCCGGGGGTGCACGACATGCCGGCTGCGGCCGGCCGCGCTTGCATCCTGCACAACCAGCGCGGCGCGGCGAACTCATCTGCCAGCCTGAACCGCGCGCCCGACGATCTCTCGCGTATCCATGATCGTCGCGTAATCCATCGCGAGATTGCTCAGCGATAGCGCATGAACGTCGGCCGCGGCCCAAACACGCCCCGACAAATCGCGCTGATCGAACGTGAAACACGCATCGCTCGCGACGATCGTATCGAAGCCGAGATTACCCGCCGAGCGCGCAGTCGATTCCACCGAATTGTTCGTGATCACGCCGGCGATCACGAGTTGCGCGATGCCCCGCTCGTGCAGCCAGCGCGCGAGCCCCGTCGCCGCGAACGCGTCAGGGACGTTTTTTTCGATCACGTGCTCGCGCGCGAGCGGTGCGAATGCGTCGTGGAATTCCGCGCCGGGCTGGCCTGGCCGGAATACCGAATCCGGCGAGCGGGAAATATGCCGGACATGCACGATCGGCCGGGCGGTACGGCGCCAGCAGTCGAGCAGCGCCGCCCAATGCGTTTGCGCATCGGGATTGTTGCGCGGGACCGCCGGATTCGGCGCGAGAATGCCTTTTTGCAGATCGATGAGCAACAGCGCGGCATGCGCGCAAAGCGGCGGCGTATCCATGCGAGGGGACGGAAGCGGGAGTTGAAATAAGCGATTCTAGCGGCGCGCGGCGAACTTCACGCCGCGCCGCGCCCGCGCGCATCGCGCCGGCCGGCTGGCCGGACGCCCCGCAATGGGACTGCGCGTGCTTGCGTCTGCTTCTCCTGCATCGCACAATCGCGACATGTCCGCCACCGGTTACCTTTCTCATGACGTACGCGCTGCGCGCCACCGGAATACTGCTGGCCGCCGGCTTCGGCACCCGCTTCGATCCCAGCGGCGTCCATAGCAAGCTGCTCGCGAAGCTGCCCGACGGGACGCCCGTCGCGGTCGCCGCCGCGCAACGGCTTGCCGCCGTGCTGCCCAACGTGATTGCAGTGGTACGGCCTAGCGCGGAAAAACTCGCGCGGCTGCTCAACGGCGTCGGCTGCCAAGTCGTGTTCGCGCCCGACGCCGTCCGGGGGATGGGCGCGAGCCTCGCGGCCGGCGTGGGCGCGAGCGCCGACAGCCCCGGCTGGATCGTCGCGCTCGCGGATATGCCGTGGATCGCGCCAGCGACGATCGAGGCGGTCGCGCGAACGCTCGAAGCAGCAGGCTCGGCGTCAATCGTCGCGCCCGCCTATCGCGGACAACGCGGGCATCCGGTCGGGTTCGCCCGCCGCCATGGCGAGGCGCTCGCCGCGCTCGACGGCGATTCGGGCGCTCGCGCGCTGCTTGCCGCGAATCCACCCGCGATCGTCGACGTTGACGATGCGGCCGTGCTGCGCGACGTCGATACGCCCGCCGATTTACCCGGCTCGATGCCGCCCGGCTGAGAACCTGTTCACGGTCTCGCGAGCAGAAGTGTCAAGAAGGCTAAATAGGGAAACTGCGGATCAATGTCGAGCTTGCCAAATAAGACGCGCTTGGTTACCGGTAAATTCCGTTCATCTCTTTTCATTCTTCCATGCGGCCATCTTATTTCACATATCTCGATCAATCGCCATAGAATATGAAAGGGCCATCATTGGTATTGTAGGACGTGGAAATTTGATTAACTTTAGTCGCGGGCATCCGTTTATTTTTAAGGTCCAACAAAGCCAGATCGACTTCAAATATAATTAACTTGGTTTTATTATCATCATCCGGATCCGGACCAAAAGCGGAAGCGCACGCACGACTAGTGTTATACCTTCCGTTAAAATAATATGGCGCAACCGATGGCGGCGACGTGACGCCAAATTCCCTGTTACCCTCCGAAAAAACTGCTATATCGACCGGCTCCAGTAATTCCAGGCCGACCAAGTCAAAGACGTGACAGCGAAGCGTATCATTTGCGGACTTAGAAAACAAAAAAATATAATTATCAGTAACCCCATTCACAGCAAACTCACCCATAATGGCGGATGGGCGTCCAACAATCACTTTATCGAAGGTTTTTAAATCTCCCAGCGTTTGATTCTGAAAACTTGTGATCAAAGAGCAAATTATTCGCCCACTATCATCACAAGTAATTATCCACCCACAATCATCGCCAATCACACGTTGCACGATACTTGGATAACTCCTTGTCTGTACACTAGTAATTTTCACGTCATTGTTTCCCTTCCTCCACCACAAGGCTCCATCCTGAGTTTTATAGAACCAGTGGTACGTCAATGTTTTTCCTTTTTCATTATCCTGCCTAAATGGAACGACTGCACTGGAGGGGGATGTCACATTGACCCGCGTCATGAAATTGAAATTTCCCTGCCCACCAGGGGTGGCAGTATAAGGTCTAACTGCATATGGGATTCCATCTCCCCCAGGAACCAAGATGAATTGAGGCTGCCTGGGATCTTTAATTCCGCCATTATAGAATACTCCGGTCGGCGGGTAATCAAGCGGATTTAAATCCAATGAATATTTATTTGGATATTCCCCACTTGTTCCGCCAGTCCTCATATATCTTTCCGGGGAGAACTTTTTATCATCCTGCCCAAACGATATATATGCGGAATAGAAATAATAGTTTTTCACGGACCGCTCAATTATCGGATAGGTAATATAGTATTTTCCCACGATATTACTCCCATTTTACCAGAGAATCACAGCTCCGCCCAACCAACGACTGGATGGGCATATTACAACGCAAATCGACCCTCAACCTTCAAATTATACGGACACACTTTATAAAACAATGATAAATCGCTCCATTTCCATTTAAACCTCCCAACCGCAAGAGGGCGAGAGCACAAGAAAATCATCATCTTGAGTGAGAAGACAAACAATTCGGATAATGTAGGACATTTGTAAATTTTCAGAAATCAACAATTACCCCCCGATAAATAGCAGCTTCCACCACAATAAATGGCGGCGGTATATTTCCCAAACACTTCAAGCAGAGGAGGATCAAATGGCCAACATCACGAACATAAAAATGGTTATAAATAACACATTCAATATCCTTGTGCTCAAGGATGGAGAAAATAATTCAAAATTATTCTCCGTCCCGGCAAATGGGGTGTGGAACGGCGACATTTGGGTTCCATGGGTCAGCAGCCAAGACGATGAAAAAAAGGCAATAAACATTATTGACGCCGCCCCTTCACAAATACTGGCTTTTCTATTTCAGGATTATTGGAACCCGCCGGGCGAAAATGCCGTTAAGTATTGCAACACTACGTTTTCATATAGTGGCGCAATCGAAGTTCCGGGCAACAATCGAGGTGGAGGCGAGAAAATTCTTATCGTAAATCCAGCCGAAAGCGGATTTTCGTTATTCATGAAATGAACCCCGGTCATTTTAATCACGAGCAGCATCCCGCGGCAATTCAGCCATATTCCGATATGGCGGCGAATATAGATTTTTCGAATATCCCATCAGTGCCATTGCCGCTCGAAATTTCAAATTCAAGAATGGCGACAAAAGACGATGTGGCGCAATATTTAACGCGTCCAATTAAAATTGGGCCGTCGATGTAGTCAAGCCGCTCAACACTGAGAAAACAATTGATGTTTAAATGAGGCGCCGAGAGACAAGAAACCCATAAGCGGCAATGCACAACGATGCATGATGATGGAATCCGCGCCAACCACGTCCTTCGATGTGCCCCAGGCCGAATTCCTGCTCGAGAACCTGATCGTCCCGCTCGATACGCCAGCGTATCTTGGCGACACGAAGCATACGTTCGAACGCTGTATCTGGAGGCAAAGGTCAAAAGCCAATATTTGAGCAGCTCAGCATCCATCACCTTCGGGCATTCGTTCAGCAGCCATTTCTCATCGCGCAGTGTGGAGCGCCAATCATCGCGGCGTGACGCGCGCCCACGCATGGCGGCAACGCGCGAATTGAGTGCGGCGCATCGACCTTCGCGCCACAACACGTTGCGATAGCGCGACGCATCGAGCGTTGGGGCCGGATCCTTGGCGATCGGCTAATGTCCCGGCGCCCGCAGCAACAAACTACGCGGCCAGCCCGATTTCCCACGGAAAGGCCCGGACGGTAGAGAAGCCGTGCCCGGCGCCCCTCACTCCCTCCGATTCGCCCGCCATCACCCAGCCGAGGAGCCGGCGGCACAACACGACTCAGCCGGCCGCGTATCCGGCGGTCTACGCCGAGATCCGGCAAACGCGCGCCCGATCACCTATAACAAGAAACGAAACCCGGCGCGCGCCGCGCGGCCGCGCCGGGCATGCATGCGCATTGCAAGACTTGCTGGCAGACCGTTATGACCGATCACACATCGCCGCAGCCGGAATCACCCATCGACCCTACTCGCGACCCCGAAGAGGACGCATTCGCGCCACCTTCGTCCGGTCATCACCACCATCACGAGCATCCGCAAAAACCGCAAGAGCCGCCCAGCAAAGATCCGGTTTGACACAAAGCCGGCGTCGATTGGCACGCAGCGGGCGGGCACGATGGCGCGAAACGATTCGTTTGCACGCGCTGCCGCTTAGTGGCTTGTGCCCTTGAGCCTGCATCTGCGCCGCGCGTGCGCGGTTGGATTGACACCGCCGCGCACCCGCCCCTACGAAACGATGCGGCAAACGGCGCGGCAATCACCGCCGGCGCAAAAATCGACGCAGCGCCCGTGCGGACCACGCGTCGAAATCAACCGATAAATCCACGAATCAGCGCATTGATCCGTTCCGGCTGCTCGTGTATCACCCAATGCGATCCTTCCGGAATGCGCTCGATCCGCAGGTCCGGCACGAAGCGCTCGATACCGTCGAGCAGCGTTTTGGGCAGCGCGGTATCGCTTTCGCCCCAGATCACCATCGTCGGCACCTGCACGACCCATTCCTCGGGCACAAGCTTCGATACGTCCGCCGCAGCCTCGCCATCGGCCGGCGGATGCAGCGGCGACGCGCGGTAGTAGTTCAAGCCGCCCGTCAGGCCGTGCGATCCGCCGTCGCCGGGCACAGACCACGCCGCATGATATTTGCCGCGCACTTCGGGCGTATACCACGACGCCCCGGACTGCCCGCCTCCCGTGAAAAATTTCTCCAGATTCTCGAAATCGTTGGCGGCAAGCGCGTCTTCCGAGCCGGGCTGCCGCAGCCAGTTCATATATGCGGAAGCGGCCCTCTGCGCGGGATCGTTTGCGAGCGCGTTCGCAAACAGCAACGGATGCGGCGCATTCACGATCACTAATTTGTCGATCAACTGAGGAAACTTGATCGCGAGACTCCAGCAAACCGCGCCGCCCCAATCGTGCGCGACGACAATCGCGCGGCTGTAGCCGAGCGCGTCGATCAGTTGAGCCAGATCGTCGACGATCAGCTTAGGATGGTATTCGCCCAGCTCCGCCGGCTTGCTCGACAAGTTGAAACCGCGCAAGTCCGGCGCGACCGCGTAATACGCATCGCCGAATGCGGCCAGCTGCGCTTGCCAGGCGTACCAGAATTCGGGAAAGCCATGCACGAACAGCACCAACGGCTGGCCGGGCTGGCCCGCGCTCGCGTAATGCAGGCGCACGCCATTCTTCAGCGTCGCGAACTGCGGATGAACGATGTTTCCATGATCCATGGGGAGTTCCGTCAGGTTTGAGGGTTCGAGGAAGAAATGCGGCCAGCGGTGGACACATCGGCATGGCGAGCCTGCCGTGATGATTGCACGCGGGCCCACCATGCCGACCGAGGCAAGACGGCCGCGCGGATATAACGCGGCCCGCATCCGGTGGGCAAGCCTTCACTGCGGCCAGCCATCTTGCCTGATATCAGGTTTTCTTGGCTATTTATTAAATATCGGAAAACAATCCACCGCCATATGCGTCCATCGGCAGACCGAATCGAGGCAGGAATCGCCAATTGCCTGGAAGCGTCGAATCCGGCCGTTGCTGCCGCCTGGCATCCCGCGGCGGCGCAAGCCGCTCGGCCTAGGGAATACCCGCCTGCGCTCGTGTCGCCCCACGCCGATAAACAGGCATCCCCGCCTCCACGCGCCACCACCCGGCGCTCCGAACCTATGCGCAACCTGTCGTTGAACCACAAGCTCACATCGCTGATCGTCTTCGTCTGGATCGGGCTGCTGATGATCGGCGCGATCGGCGCGTGGCAAAACCGCGCATCGATGATCGCAGAGCGGCGCGCGCAGCTCGCGAACCTCACCGCGCAAGCGTATGGCGTCAGCGAATACTTCCACGTGCTCGCCCAGCAGCGCGCGATGCCCGAAGCCGATGCGAAGCGCGCCGCGCTCGACGCGATCGCCGCGATGCGCTACGGCAAGGACGGCTACGTATCGATCAACGATTCGAGACCCGTCATCGTGATGCACCCCATCAAACCCGAGCTGAACGGCAAAGACGCGTCGAATCTCGCCGATCCGGCCGGCACGCGCGTGTTCGTCGAGATCGTCAAGGCCGCGAACGCCGGCGGCGGCCTCGGCTACGTCGAGTATCGATGGCCCAAGCCCGGCGCCGACCGGCCGATCGACAAGACGAGCGCCGTGCGCCATTTCGCGCCGTGGGACTGGTACATCGTGACCGGCATGTACATGGACGACGTGCAGGCGGCCGTGCTCGTCAGCATCGGCCGCTGGCTGGCGATGGCGGCCGCGCTCGGCGTGGTCGGGACCATCGTGATGGCGGGCGTGCTGCGCAGCGTGCGGCGCAGCCTCGGCGGCGATCTGGAGGCGGCCGTCGCCACCGCGCACCGGATCGCGCAGGGCGATCTGACCGCGCAGGTCGGCGTGCGCGGCAACGATCGTTCCAGTCTGTTGCACGCGCTGCGCGCGATGCAGACGGCGTTGATCGACATGGTGTCGCGCGTGCGGCTCGGCACCGAGAACATCAATGTCGGCGCATCCGAAATCGCGGCCGGCAATACCGACCTGTCGCAGCGCACCGAGCAGCAGGCGGCGGCGCTCGTGCAAACGGCCACGAGCATGGACCAGATGACGGCGAACGTGAAACAGAATGCCGACAGCGCGCTGCAAGCCGCGCGGCTCGCCGACGAGGCGGCGCAGGTTGCCACGCGCGGCAGCGTGGTTGTCGGCGACGTCGTGCGGACGATGGCCGAGATCACCGGCGCATCGCGCAAGATTGGCGACATCATCGGCGTGATCGACGGCATTGCGTTCCAGACCAACATTCTGGCGCTGAACGCGGCCGTCGAGGCGGCGCGCGCGGGCGAGCAAGGGCGGGGCTTCGCGGTCGTCGCGAGCGAGGTGCGCTCGCTCGCGCAGCGCTCGGCGAGCGCGGCCAAGGAGATCAAATCGCTGATCGAGACGTCCAATGCGACGGTCGAGCACGGCGCGTCGCTCGTCACGCGCGCTGGGACGACGATGACCGAGATCGTTCAATCGGTCACGCGCGTCAACGAAATTCTCGACGAGATCAGCCATGCGTCGCGCGAACAAAGCATGGGAATCGAGCAGGTGAACCGGGCGGTCGGCGAGATGGATCAGGTCACTCAGCAAAACGCCGCGCTCGTCGAGCAGGCCGCCGCTGCCGCGCATTCGCTGAAGGATCAGGCGGATGCGTTGCGCGCGGCGGTTACCCAATTCGCGTTGCCGGCGTGACGCGGCAGCGCCCGGCGCGACGTGGCTCGCGACGGGCGCGATGCGGCGCGCGCCCGGACGCGGGTGAGCGGCCGCAGACAACAAACCCGCGGCCGGCGGATTCACGGCGGGCCGCGTCGCCGCAGGCCGCGCCGGCATGCGAAACACACGCAGGCACTCGCTCAGCCGCCTGAAAACGAAGCGCAAACGCCTGCACGAACGCCAAGCGCCCCGCTGCCGCCCGCGCGATGGCTAGCCGCCACGGCCACTGCGCGCCCAGGCGGCGTGCGCGGAAAATCGATCGCCTGCCACGCGACGCAGATCGCGGACAGCACGAAATCCGTGCGCAGCACCGCCGCGCACCCCGCACCCTTCCCGCGCCGCTTCCCTTCCTTCGCATCCGCCTCAAATTGTCAGATTTATCAAGATGTTGCCGTCATTTTCAGACGAAACTATTACTTATTAATTACAATTACATTCCTTCCAACCTCCTCTGGCCGCCCGACGCACGCGATAGCCTCCCCTCATGCGCCTGAAGAAGAAATCGACCTCGTCCTCCGATCCGTACCTCGCCGTCGCCAAAAACCCGATGCTGGCATCGAGCCTGCCGATGTGGCGCTCGAAACTTGTCGTGATCCTGGTCTTTGCCGGGTTCGCCGCGCTGATCGGCCGCGCGTTCTGGGTCCAAGTCGCCAACCAGGATTTCTATGTCGGACAAGGCCAGAAACGCTATCAGCGGACCATCGAGCTGGGCGCGATGCGCGGCAGCATCGTCGATCGCAACGGCGCGCTGCTCGCCGTGAGCCTGACGACCTATGAAATCTGGGCGAATCCCAAGCAGGTCGACGAAGCCGCTTACGCGCCGCTCGCGAAGCTGCTCGACATGCCGCTCGCCGAAGTGCGGCGGCGGCTGACGAGCGAGCGCTCGTTCGTGCTGCTCAAACGCCAAATCGATCCGGAAACGGCTGCCCGGATCGAGAAACTCGACGTCGACGGCATCACACAAATCGCCGATTCGAAGCGCTTCTATCCGGAAGGCGAATCGGCCGCGCACGTCGTCGGCTTCACGAACATCGAGGATCGCGGGCAAGAAGGCGTCGAGCTTGCCGCGAACGCACGCCTGTCCGGCACCGCGGGCGAGCGCCAGGTGATTCGCGACCGGCTCGGCCGGATCATTTCCGATACCCGTCCGCTCGTGCCGGCGCAGCACGGCGCGACGATCGAGCTGACGATCGACCGCCGCATCCAGCAACTCGCATATGCGCAACTGAAGTCGGCCGTTATCGCGAACCACGCGCAAGGCGGCAGCGTCGTCGTGCTGGACGCGAAAAACGGCGAGATCCTCGCGCTCGCGAACTATCCGACGTTCGATCCGAACGATCGCGCGCGCCTGACCGGTCAGCAATTGCGCAATCGCGCGGTAATCGACACGTTCGAGCCTGGCTCGACGATCAAGCCGCTCGTCGTCGCACTGTCGATCGACGCGGGCAAAGTGCGGCCGCAAACGGTGATCGATACGTCGCCCGGCTCGTACAGGATCGGGCCCGCCGTAATTCACGACACGTCGAACCACGGCGCGATCACCGTCGCACAGGCGTTACAGATGTCGAGCAACATTGCGCTCGCGAAGCTCGCGCTCAACCTGCCTGCGGAGACGATCTGGAACAAGTATCAGGAATACGGAATCGGCCGCGCGCCGGAGCTGACGTTTCCAGGCGTCGCATCGGGCCGGCTGCGCCCGTACAAGCGCTGGCGGCCGATCGAGCAGGCGACGATGGCTTACGGCTACGGGCTGTCGACGTCGCTGCTGCAAATCGCGCAGGTCTACACCGCGTATGCGGGCGACGGCACGTTGCATCCGGTGTCGCTGCTGAAGACGTCGGCCGATGCGCAACCCGACGCCGCGCACCGCGGCCATCGCGTGGCATCGCCCGCCACCGCGGCCGCGATCCGCTCGATGCTTGAAATGGCGGTCGGCCAGGGCGGAACTGGACGCGCGGCGCGTGTCGACGGCTACCGGATCGGTGGCAAGACGGGGACGGCGCGCAAGCAAGTCGGCGCGTCGTATGCGAAGGGCAAATACCGCGCGCTGTTCGCCGGCATGGCGCCGATGAGCGACCCGCGCCTGATCGTCGCGGTGATGATCGACGAGCCGAGCGGCAAAGGCTATTACGGCGGGACGGTCGCCGGTCCGGTGTTTTCTTCGGTGACGAGCGGCTCGCTGCAATTGCTCGGCGTGCCGCCGGACGCGCCGGCCGGCAACGACAAAGCAGCATCCGGAAAACCGAAGGCGTAACCTCGGCCGGCGCGCGGCGCATCCGCCAGATCGCACCGCCGCATTGACTGGGCCATCGGACGTCAGCCGATCCGCTTCGCGAAAAACGTCATCGCCTGCGGATCGTGCGCGTCGCCGATCGTCGCGAGTTCCGCATAGCCGCATCGAAGATAAAATCCGGGCGCTTGAAACCGGTACGTATGCAGCCACACGTGCGACACACCCTTCTCGCGCGCCCACGCCTCGGCGTGCCGCAGCAGCCGCTCGCCGACACCGCGCCCCCTGAAGCATTTATCGACGTGGATCAAATCGACGTAGAGCCGGCCATACAACAGACTGCCGGTTATGCCGCCGGCCACGGCTCCATCCGTGCCGACGAGCGCGGCGACTTCGAGCGTGCATTCGTCGTGCGGCCGGCCCCCGTCAGCCGCATCGCACTTCAAACGCTCGAGCAGCCGCGCGCGCAAGCCCACGCTCGAACCGTCCACGAGCCGCACGGCGACGCCCGCGTCTTGCGCCGCCGCCACAAGCGTCACCCATGCGCCAGGCGGCTTCACGATGCCGAAAGAATCGCGTCGCGAAGCGTGCGCGCACGCGCGTCGATCGTCTCGTCGTCATCCTGGACCGAGATCCCGAAGCCCGCGCCGAGGTATCGGTCCGACACGCCGATCGATATGCCGACCGAGCGACTGAGCAGATCGTCGGTCCGGGTAAGCGAAGGAAATGTGCCGAGCGCCGGATCGCCCGCGTAATGCCGATGAAACACCGCCGACGATTTCCCGCGATCGCCAAGCCGATGCAATTGCGACATATTCCGGTAGTAATGCCGGCCCGAATCGTCGAGCGTCTTCGAACCGAGCGTCGTGGCGAGGCGCTGCGCCTGCTCGCGTTCCGCGCAGGTCAGCACCAGCACCGTCGCGCAATCGCCCGCTTCGTCGTTCAATCGGCGCGGCCGGATCGGGCAGCCGCCCGGCAGCGCGAGCCGGCTTAGCAGCGCCGATTTCGCGCGGCGCGTCGCGGCGAGCACCCGATCGAGCTTCGCGATCTGCGCGACCGCCACCGCGCCGGCAAGCTCCGCCATGCGCAGATTGAGCCCGAACAGGATATCGCCGTCGCCGGTGTCGCGGCGCAGCGGGAACCAACCCTGATCCTGAAACGCGTATGCACGCTGGTACAAATGCGGATCGTCGGTGATGACGAGCCCGCCTTCGCCCGACGTGATCACCTTGAACGGATTCAGCGAGAATGCGCCGATATCGCCGTGCGCGCCCAACCGCCGCCCCTGAAAACTGCCGCCGCACGCCTGCGCGACATCCTCGACGATCTTCAGCCCGTGACGCCGCGCGAGCGCGCCTAGCGCATGCATGTCGCACGCCGCGCCGAGCATGTGAACCGGCATGATCGCCTTTGTCTTGCTCGTGATCTTGCGTTCGACGTCAGCCGGATCGATCGTCAGCGTATCGTCGATTTCCGCGAGCACGGGCGTCGCGCCGCTCAGCACGATGCTGCCGATCGACGCGACGAACGTGTACCCCGGCACGATCACCTCGTCTCCCGGTCCGACGCCAAGCGCGGCGAGACTCGTGATCAGCGCGGACGTCCCGCTGTTGACGGCGATCGCATGCCGCACGCCGGCAAGCGACGCGAATGCCTCTTCGGTCTGCCGGACGAACGACGTGAAGTTCGGCACGTCGTATGCGAAACGCGTCAGGCCCCACGTATCGAGCACTTGGTTGACGTTGTCCCGCTCTTCGTCGCCCAAAAAGGAATATCCCGGTCCTGCCATGTCGTTAGCTCCTCTAATGATGGAATGGGGTTCAGCCGCCGGCCAGCGATTCGGCCGCGAGCATCGCGAGCGCCATGATCGGCGCGCACGTGTTCGCCCTCGTGATCGACGGAATCACCGATCCGTCGACGATCCTGACGTTGTCCAGGCCGATGACCTTGAAGTCCGGCGCGACCACCGCGTCGGCGCCGCGCCCCGCCTTGCAGGTGCCGACCGGATGAAATTGCGTGTGCGCGTGCGCGCGGCAGAAGCGCCGGATCGCGTCGCCCTCCCGCAATCGGTCGAAATCCATGCCCGTCGTGCCGGCAAGCGCCGACAACCGCGGATGGCCGACGATCTCGCGGCAGATCGACACGCCGCTGGCGAGCACCGCGAGATCGCGCTCGTCGCTCAGATAAGCGGGATCGATACTGATTCGCAGCCGGCCCGCCACACGCCGGATACCAACCCGGCAGCGGCTCGCCGGCAAGCCGACCGACGGCCCAAGCGAAAATCCGCCGCCGATGTCGCCGCCGCGGCTCAAGCCGATGATCGGCGCGAACGCAAGCTGCGTCGACGACTGCTCGGCCGATGCCGGCGTATTCAGAAAACCGCCGACTTCACCGAGATTCGACGTGCGCGCAACGGGCGCGCTGGTGAGCGACCGGACGGACAACGTCACCTGCACGTGATCGTGCAAATTCGCGCCGACACCTTCGAGCGCATGCGCGATCGGAATGTCCGCCGCGCGCAACGCGCACGCGGGACCAACGCCCGAGCGCAACAGAATGGCGGGCGAGCCGATCGTGCCCGCACACAGAATCGCCTCGCGTTCAACGCGGACCGGCTGCGCGCCGTCCATGCACTCGACGATCACTTGCCGCGCGCTGCGGCGGTCGAATCCCAGCCGCTCGACCCGGCAATGCGTGAGCATCGTGAAATTCGGCCGCGCCAACGCTCTTGCCAGGCAAGTCCGCGCGGGAAACGAACGCAAGCCGCCGCGCTGCATCACGTGGTATCGGCCCACTCCCGGCCGCGCGCACACGTCGACCATCTCGCGGCACGGCAAGCCGAGCGTCTGCGCGACATCGAGGAATGCTTCGCAGAAAGGATGCAACGACGTCGGCCGCTCGACCGACACGATCTCGCCGCTCCGTTGCTCGAACCGCTCGAAAAAGCGCTGCAGGCTCGCCCAACCCCACGAAGGCGCAACCTCGTCCGCCCAGCGCGCGAAATCACCCGGATGGCCGCGAACGTACACCATCGCATGCATTGCCGCCGAGCCGCCGACCATCTTGCCGCGCGGCCAAGCGAGCGCGCGATTCCCGAGCGCCGGCTGCGGCTCGGTTCGATGTGCCCAATCGTGCGCCGAATCGATCAGCGCCGGCCAGCGGCTCGGCGTGAGCACGTCTTCGCAGGCTGACAGATCGTCGCCCGCCTCCAGCAACAGCACGCTCACCGAAGGATCGCGCGACAGGCGCTCGGCGACGATGCAGCCGGCCGGTCCTGCGCCGACGATCACGTAATCGTAGACAGGCGCCACGGCGTCGTTCAGTAGCACGATGCACCTCCATCTATGCCGACGATCTGGCCATTGATGAACGAAGCGCCGGACGAAAACAGGAACATCACCGTCTGCGCGACCTCGTCCTCCGTACCGATGCGCCCGAGCGGAATGCGCGACGGCCAGGCGTTCGCGTCGGCGCTGTCGACGAGGCTGCGGCGGTACATGTCCGTATCGATCGGCCCCGGCGCGATGCCGTTCACCCTGACACCCGCCGGCCCGGCCTCGAGCGCGGCCGCTTTGGTCAGCGCCGCCCCCGCCGCCTTCGATGCCGCATAGATGCCGACGCCGGAAAATACCGTGCGGACCGCATGAATCGAATGGTTATTAACGATGACGCCCTGCCCCGCGCTCGTCATGCCGGCCAGTTGGAACCGCAAGTTCGCCCACAGGCCGAACACGTTCGTATCGAAGCAGCGCCTCACCGCGTCGGCGTCGATCGTCGCGAGCGAGCCGGCGGCGGCAATGCCGGCATTGTTGAATGCATACGCGATGCGGTGCTGGCCGGCGAGCCGCTCGTACTCGCGCTCCAGCGCCGCGAAATTCGAAACGTCGACCTGACGGTAGAAGCACTCGCCCGGGCCTTCGGAGAGCGCATGCACGAGCGCCTCGCCCGCGCGCGCGTCCCGCCCCCACGCATAAACGATCCAGCCGGCATGCACCGCATGACGGGCGACAGCGGCGCCGATCCCCCGCGTCCCCCCTGTAATCAGCAGAATCGGCGCCGTCATGTCGCGTAGGTCTCCATGGGAAAACCCGAGCTGCGGCCCGTTGCCGAAATCCGTGACAACGCCTCGGATGCAGTGCGCATCTCGACAAGCGTCAGATCGTTGACGAATACCGCATCGCCAAGGCCGCGCATCAGAGGCAAATTCTGATTGCCGTCGCGATGAATGATCGTGTCACGTAACGCATCGGCAACGAGTTGCCCATCGCCGAAGCCGCGATGGTACAGAGGAAGCCGAAGCTTTTTCGCGATATCGAAAATCCGATCGACATCGGCTTCGGCCAACATGCCGCGCTGCCTCGACAGCAGCGCCGAATATAGACAGTCGACCGCGACGGCTTCGCCGTGCAGCAACTCGTCGATATAGGTCATCTCGATTAACGGACTGAACGAATGCCCATAGTCGACGATGCGGCGCAGATCGCGTTCCCACAGGTTCGGCTCCAGCTCTTCGGCCATCGCCATCGCCGCCAGATGGATGATTTCCTTGACGAACGGATTCGATTCGACACCCGGCTCGAAGAATGCATGCCCATGCTCGTCAAGCAGATCGAGCAAACGGCGGCTTTTGATCAGCGCGACCTTGAATACTTCGGCCAAACCGTTCGCGACATGCCGGCCGGGCAGCGTATCGAGAAAGCCGGGACACAAATAAGTGGCGACTGCCGGATGAAATGAGCCGAGCCTGTTTCGGTAACCAAAATGATTGACCGCCGTCTTTGCGGCAACGCTCACATCGACCATGCCAAGCAGCGTGGTCGGTACGCGAATGAACGGAATACCGCGACGATAGAGACTGCATGCAAATCCCACCAGGTCGCAGACCACACCGCCGCCGATCACGGCCGGCGGCGAGGAACGGCGCTTCGTGCCGGACCGATTCAATATCTCCGCAATCCGCAGCGCATTGTCGATCGTCTTTTGCTCTTCATCTGCGTTGACGCAATGGCAGCGCACGCTGACCCCGGCGAAGCGAAGCGCGGCCACAAACGCGTCGGCATGCGCGCGCGGCAAACCCTGGTCGATGAAAACGCTCATCGCACCGCCATCGGCAAAAGACGCGACACCCGCCGCCATTTGTTCCAGAGAATCGTGCGATTCGATGCTGTACTCGATCTCTTGCGCCGCGCAGATTCTGATTTTCTTCATCGAAATCCCCTGCGTTTCCAAACACCGTCATTCCCTTGAAATTCCCCTTAAATTCAAAAGGAACCAGCATTCGGGATGAGAGAAAACATCTCGACAAAATCATTCCGCCACCCCACGATAATGACAAATATTTAAAAAATCGTCATGAAAATTTTTCGGAAATATTCAAACCACAATATGCATCGCGTATCACTTCACCATGCTCAACACACCTCATCGCAATATTCCAGATCGATATCCGATAGTGCACATGGCCTGCACGACCACATTTTAATTGACCGAATAAATCACAAAAAAATACAAACAGAGTCTAAACACGGTCAAGAAAAAATCAAGAAAACATCACCATCAACCTATAAATCTTGGCAGGTTTACTCGGCCATTTTGTTTAAAATCCATCAATACTTATCAAATTAAAATTATTTGATTAAATTAAATTTCGAAATGCATGAATCGCCAACGGACTGTTGGCGCGGTCCGCTGCGACGGATGACTGCGGCCGATTTCCGGTTGCATACGAGCAGCTCGAACACCGGGATCGCGCCGGCGCCCGGAAGACCACCGCGATGCGGCTCCGTGGCCCGAGCGGCGTCGAAACTCTTTATCATACGAAACGCAATGAGCTGACGATGCGCGCCACTCGGGAGACGACGATGATCCGGATTGCAATCGATATGGACGAGGTGATTGCCGACGCGTTCTCGGCAGAACTGGCCTGGTATCGAACCACTCACCATTACGCGCTGTCGCGCACGGCTTGCATCGGCAAACCGCTCTCGGCATTCGTATCGCCCGAGCACGCGGCGATGATGGAAGCGCTGCTCGCCGACGGACGTTTTTTCGAAACGCTGCCCGTCATGCCGGGAGCGGAACACGCGCTGCGCACGCTGTCGAGCCGATTCGAACTCTTCGTGACCACCGCGGCGATGGAATATCCGAATTCGTGCGAATACAAATTCCGCTGGCTACGCCGGCATTTGCCGTTCATTGAGCCATCGAACATCGTGTTCTGCGGCGACAAAAGCATCGTCCATGCCGATTATCTGATCGACGACAACGTTCGCCACTTTCGCCGTTTCAGCGGTCAAGGCCTGCTCTTCACCGCTCCGCACAATGCCGCTCTAGACTGGCAGCCGCGCGTCGACGATTGGGATGCCGTCTTGCGATATTTCAGCAAGCACGGCTGATACGCGGCTGCGGGAAGAGCCGCGCCGGTCAGACGGCAGGAGCAATTGCCGTCCGATGGAGCATGCTAATGCGCAACCGCCTGCCTTTTATGCGCCGCATCCTTTCCCATTCGCGCGAGCACATGCTCGGTCATCCCGCGCGCCAACTCCGCCTCGCCGACGAACACCTCGCCCATCCTTTCGCTCGCGAGCAGCGCCGCTTCGTCGTCGCTGTTCGTGCATAGCGCGATTTCGAGTGGCGGATTGAGCGTGCGGGCAATTTCCACGATCTGCCGCACGTCGAACACATCCGGCAACGTAACGACGAGCATCGCCGCCCGCGCGACATGCGCCTGCACGAGCACGATAGGCTCGATCGCGTCGCCGGACACGGCCGCGACGCCGTCTTGGCGCAGCTTCTCGACGATCTCGCGATTCTGCTCGACGACGACAAATGCAATGCCCCGGCTGTCGAGCGCCTGCGCGATGCGCATGCCGACGCGCCCATAGCCGACGATCACCACTTGCCCCGTCAAATGAGCCTGCGGCGTGGACATCGGCAACGCCGCAAGCGGATCGTCGCGCGCCTCCAGCCGGCGCGCGAGCGCCGAGCGTTCGCGAATCCACGCGAGCGCCGGGTCGATCGCCGCGAACAGCAGCGTGTTGAGCGCGATCGACAGCAGCGCGACCGCAAGAATCAGGCTTTGCCCCTGCGTCGACAACAGGCCCAACGCGCGCCCAAGCCCCGCAAGAATGAACGAGAACTCGCCGATCTGCGCGAGCCCCGCGCCAACCGTCAGCGCGGTATTGAGCGGATAACGGAACGCGAGCACGAGCGCCGCTGCGGCGATTGTCTTGCCGACCACGACGATCGCCGCGACTTCGAGCACGTGCAGCGGCTCGTCGATCAGCACGCGCGGATCGAACAGCATGCCCACGGAGATGAAGAACAGCACCGAGAATGCGTCGCGCAGCGGCAGCGTCTCGTCGGCCGCGCAGCGGCTGAATTCCGATTCGCGCATCATCATGCCGGCGAAAAACGCGCCGAGCGCGAACGACACGTCGAACAGCTTCGCCGCGCCGAACGCAACGCCCACCGCCGCCGCGATCATGCACAGCGTAAACAACTCGCGCGAGCCGGTACGCGCAACGAGCCACAGCACACGAGGGAACACGCGCTTGCCGACCACAAGCATCAGCGAGACGAACGCGGCGACTTTCATCAACGTGAGGCCGAGCGCGTGCCACAGATTGCCGCCCGCCGACGCGGCGCCGTGCGCATCGTGCGCGGCCTGCGTGCCGGCCGCGCCCGCGCCCACATCCGCGCCGCCGAGCAGCCCGGCCAGCGGCGGCAGCAGCACCAGCACGAGCACCATCACGAGATCCTCGACGACAAGCCAGCCGATCGCGATGCGCCCGTTGACCGATTCGACGAGCCCGCGCCCTTCGAGCGCGCGCAACAGCACCACCGTACTTGCAACCGACAGCGCAAGACCGAACACGAGCGCCCCGCCTACGTTCCATCCCCACAGCAGCGCAAGCCCCGCGCCGAGCGCCGTCGCAACGGCGATCTGCACGATCGCGCCGGGCAGCGCGATCTTGCGGACCGCCAATAGATCGCCGAGCGAGAAATGCAAGCCGACCCCGAACATCAGCAGCATCACGCCAATTTCGGCGAGCTGCTGCGCGAGCGCGATGTCGCCGACGAAACCGGGCGTGCCCGGGCCGATCACGATGCCGGCGAGCAAATAGCCGACGAGCGGCGGCATTTTCAGCAGCGACGCGAGGTAACCGAAGATCATCGCGAGACCGAAACCGGCCGCGAGCAACGCAATCAGGCTAACGTCATGAGGCATCCTGGCATCCTTGCATGTAAATCATTCGTAAAGTTCAAGGATAAGGGATAGCGATGAACAACGGGTGAATTGAATCAGCTGCAACGCTGCGGCGCACAAAAACGCGCGGCCCCGCGCACAGCTGATCGTGCACGGGGCCGCGAAACGCCGAACCGGGCCCCGGAAGAGCGGGCCGCGTTGTTCGAAACGCCTTACATCTCGACCTGATCGAGGAACGTCTTCTTGCCGTCCTTGTAGTTGTACAGCGAGATCACGCCATGCGTGAGATCGCCCTTTGAATCGAAGGTCGTCTCGCCGATCACTCCCTTGTACTTCGTCGTCGGAATCGCCGACAAAATCTTCGCCGGGTCTGTCGAATTCGTGCGCTTCATCGCATCGACGATGATGTAGACCGCGTCATACGCGAACGGCGCATCGAACCGGATCGGCTGGTTGAAGCGCTTCTCGTATTTCGCCTTGAACGCAGGGCCGCCCGGCATCTTCTCAACCGCCGCGCCCGCCTGCGAGCAGATGATGTTACCCACTGCATCGCCCGCCAGGCTCGCGAGCCCGTCGGTGCACACGCCGTCGCCCGAGAGAATCTTCGCGCGCAGGCCGAGCTGCTTGGCCTGCTTCGCGAACGGGCCACCCGTCGCGTCCATCCCGCCGTACATGATCGCGTCCGGGTTTTCCCCCTTGATCTTCGTCAGAATCGCGCGGAAATCGACCGCCTTGTCGTTCGTCGCGTCGTGCGACAACACTTTCAGGCCGAGCGATTTCGCTTTTTTCTCGAATTCGTTCGCGAGGCCCTGGCCATACGCGGTCGAATCGTCAACGACGGCCACCGTCTTCACGCCCTTCGACGACGCATAGTTCGCCAGCGCCGGGCCCTGCTGCGCATCGGTCGCGACGACGCGGAAGGTGGTCTTGAAGCCTTGTTGCGTATAGGCCGGATTCGTTGCCGACGGCGAAATTTGCACGATGCCGGCGTCGCTGTAGATCTTCGAGGCCGGAATCGACGTACCCGAGTTCAGGTGGCCGACCACGGCGACGACCTTGTCGTCGACCAGCTTCTGCGCGACCTGCGTGGCCGTGCGCGGGTCAGCCGCGTCGTCTTGCGCGTCGAGCTGGAGCGTGATTTTCTGGCCGCCGATCGTGAGGCCCTTCGCGTTGATCTCCTCGATGGCCAGACGCGCGCCGTTTTCATTGTCCTTGCCGAGGTGCGCGATGCCTCCCGTCAGCGGCTCGACGCTGCCAATCTTCACGACCTGATCCGCGGCCGCGTTCGACGCGGCCGCCGCCAGCAGCATTGCCGCCGCGCTGAGCGGCATTATTTTTTGCAGCTTGACATTCATGGGAGTCCCCTGTTTCCGATTCGTGTTGACCCAGTCCGCCGGACAGTGCGTGCGCGGCTGATGTCAGCGTGCAATCGTGCCGAAAAATATTTGTTTGAGCAAGGTAGATATCGGCGCACGTGATGGCTGCGGGAAAACCATGTCGCCCGGCATCGCCGCGCCGCAAAAATGGGGGGCCGCCTTTTGCCGCGCAGCCGGGCACACAGGCAATCGGCTGCAAGCCGATTGCCTGTGTGCCCGATGACGGCTTTCGCGACATCGCGCCAAATCAAGCAAGACTGGGCGATGCATGATGTTTGCCGGATCAGCCTATTCGTTCGACAAACGGCTCGCGCAGCGCTGCACTCGCCGCATCCGGCAAAATATCTTCATGCTAGCCGGCTGATGAATAAAATTGCCGCGCCCAACGTTGAAATACCGCATATGGGCCGTTTCCGGCCCCGGGCCGGCCGTAGCCGGTGTAATCCCGGTTGCTCCAAACCATGATGTCTTCATTGAAGACCGGAACAAGCCATAAACGATGCAGTATGCGCGCGAGTATCGCGTAGATCGGATGCTGTAGCCACGACGGCCATTTCGATAGCCATGAGAAACGAAATGAGATGCCATCGCGAAATGTCCATTGCAACGGCGCGATCTGCACCCCGCATGCAAATATCTTCGCTTCAAACCCGAGCGCCTTCATCTGATGGTCGGACGATACACAGCCCAGTCCATGCACACCGATGATCGTGCTCCATTTCACGCTCCGCCACTTCATGTCGACCCGCATCGAAATCCTCGGCCCATCGACCACCGGCGGATGCGGCACCATCTCCTTCCATCGATGCAATGCGCCGAAATGCTCGAGGTCGTAGCCGTTCTCCGGCAAGTTCTGCATCACGCCGCGCAGCGTGTACGCACGGCCGATGGGCTTCGAAAAACCTTTCATATCGACCTCGGGTAACGCCCAGGTCGGCTCGAGTCCGCGTGCGTGCTGCCAAACGAATACGAAACCATTCCATTCGCATACGCGCAGGGTCCGCAGCGCGAATGCCCGGCCGCGCTCGCACGCGACACCGGCGCGCCGGCCGTCTGGTCCATATGCATAGCCATGAAACGGGCAAACGAGATTCTCGCCCTCGACAGTGCCGCCGCGTCCCAGATGCGCGCCTTGATGCGGGCAATACGCGTCGACCGCACATGCAACGCCGAGTGCGGTTCGATACAACACGACGTCGCGCCCCATGAACGGCGTCGTCAATACTGTTCCCGGCTTCAACTCATGGCTAAAGCACAGTGCGAACCATCCGTCCGGATAGGGCAGCAGCGGAACTTCGGCCGCGCACACGGCATCATTCATCTCGATCTCCTACCAACGGTTGGGAAAATCAACGCGCAAAGTGGCGGTTCGAGTTGCTACTGATGTCTTGCGCATAATCTGCCGTGCACGAATAGAACTGCGACGCCCAGCGACGAAAGATCATGATCGACATTTCGCCCGCCATCAGCGTTGGGCGCATATCGTAATTCCGGTAATGCCAAATCAGCAGATCGCGTTTGAATTGCGGTACGAACCACAACCGGTATGCGGCCGTCGCAAGTACTTCGTGCGCGATGCGTCTTATCGCGGCCGGCCATGACGACAAACGCTCGACACGCAATGCCACAAGCTCAATGCAGGTCCATCGGTCGGGCTCGATCTGCGTCGGAAATAGCACGACATGCGCATGCAGCCCCAGGCGCGGCAGCTCCATACGCGCGGCCATGCAGCCAAGACCGTGCATCGTGATATCGAGCTGCAGCGGCTGGCCGAGCAACACAAGCGTCGAGCGCATCGCCATCATATGGCCATCCGCTTGCGGCGGCTGCAGCACCGGGTTTGACCAACCATGCACCGGTCCGAAATGATTGACATCGACACCGTTCTCCGCCGGATTCTGCAAGCTGCCGTTGAGCGTATGGCAACGCCCACGCGGAATCGAATAGCCGCTCAGATCGAGGGCTGGCAACGCCCATTGCGGGGCGTCGCCAACACTGCTGTGCCATGCAACGATGATGCCGTTCCACTCGCGCACGTGCCGCTGCCGCAGCATCGCCGCCGGCGGCTTCAGCGCGCCCGGTGCATGCGCGCAGGCTCCGTCCGGCCCGAATGCAAGATGATGAAACGGACAGACGAGATTTTCCCCGTCGACAACGCCGCCGTGCCCCAGGTGTGCGCCAAGATGCGGACAGTGCGGTTCGATCACGCGCAGCAACCCGGATCGCGTTCGATACATCACGACATCGTGCCCCGCGAAGCGTTTGACCACGACTGCGCCGCACTTCACGTCCCGGCTGTAACCGAGTGCAAACCAGCCGTCCGGGTAGCGGCCCAGTGATGCATCCCGACATTCGTTGCGAGCCCTCATCGATTTTTTCCTTACCGTCAAAACGCGATCTATGTTTGCCTATCGTCAACGTGATTCGCGGTCTACCGGCGAATCATCCGCTATCACATTCCTCTGCGTGGTAGCGAGTGCTGAATCGATGGAACTCCGCATTTCCGGCGCTCATGTAGCCTAGCTCGGCAATATAGGCGCGCACGTCGGCCCGCTGGCCGAGCGCGCTCGCGGCAACCAAGTTCTGCGCATCGATCAGCCGCCGTTCGTTTAGCTCGCATAGCTCGGCAAGCCGGCATATCGCAGCCTGGGTATCGAGTTGCTCGACGCGCATCAAAATCCAAACTGCATTCAGCGCCTCCCTCGCCGACGATTCCTTGCGGAACGAAAAAAGATCATTGACGAGAATCACCGAGTCGATCGCCGCATCACGCACGCCGATCAATGACTCGTCCAGTAAATCTCCCAGGTCGATGTCAAGCGCATATTCGGTTGTTAGCGTGATCCAGTGGCCAAATCCCTCGACATGCCTGAGCATGAGATATTCGTTGAATGACAGGTGCGCAACATCGATGGCTGACGGATTCGCCTGCATATCGATCTGCTCGCCGATGCAACCGATAAATCGCTGCCAGAAACGAGGGCGCGACGTGCGCACGCCATCCATCAATCGCAGCGTCTCGCACAAAAGCTGTGCGGACGGCGTATCCGAAGAGGAACATTTGCCGCCAATGGCAGCAATGAAATCGCCGCGCAGTGCATCGAGCCCCGGTTGATTGCCGTCCCGCGCGAATGTGGTAAATACATCGTCCATCAAGGTCACCACATTCATCAACTGCTCGACCGCATAGAGCCGCTCGTCCAGGGCGTTCGGGTAGCACAGTCCGCCATATGCCGGGATACGTTGCGACAGAAAACGGCGTGCGGCCTGTTCGTTGCCGTAGTGACGCAGTAGATACGAATAGTTGTCGACGGCCAGTTGCTGCTCGATCGTGTCGTGCAGCGGATGCCATGCGGCCTTCAATTCAAGGCGCGGCGACGGAAAAAACAACCCATCCGACGCCGCCGCTCGATCCATTGCGCTTGCTACGCTGGATTTAGTCATACGACGCTCCGTATAAGAGCCGGTGTGCACGTGGGATCAGTCGATCGGCCGGGTGACGATTACGCTGTATGTCGACACCTTGTTTTTGATCAGTGCGACGGACCAATTCTCGGCCAGTACGCGCAATTCCTCGAGCGTACCCGTCGCCCCATGCGGAAAATGTTTCTCAATGTTCGCTTTCGAATCCATCAACCAACGGGCAACGTCGATATTTGACGGCAATACACGCATGTCGTACATCTTGAAGCCGGTATCGGTCAAAACCTGCGAAAAATACTTGGGCGTTTTACGGTGCTTGCATGCAATACGGTCCACTTCGTCCGGTGTATCCGACATGTATTCATCGAGATCCACGTTGTAAAGATTATCTGAAATCACCACCATGCCGCCGGGCCGTACTCTTCCATACAAAGCTTGCATCGATTTTTCATATAATTCGTTCGGAAAGTGCGAAATCACGCCTCGGATGATGACGAGATCATATGGGGCCGCATGATCCGGCAGAAGATGAATATCTTGAGCATTGCATTGATACAGATTGATCCGATCCGCCAGCCCATGTTTTGCATGGAAACGGGCGCAATATTCGAGTTGCTCCCGGCTCACGTTGATGCCATCGAGCCGCATGCAGTTAGGAAAGCGTTCAGCCAGATATTTGAGTATGTAGCCCCAGCCACACCCGATATCGAGAATACGTTCGACCTCGGGACGATCCGGATCGTCAAAACCCGCAAGGTTTAGCTGGCGCTCGAAATACCGGATACCAGCCTCATCCAGCGAGATCGGCGGCGTCGAGCGCGGATCATCATAGACGCCGAACTGAAATAACAAATAGTCACCAATTGCCTTACGCCATTCTTCCGGATCGCCTTGATAAGTCGTTTCGATCTTACTTTCGTAATCGTTGACAGCATCGCCGCGCAAGCACCTGATCGGCAACATTCTGGAATTCATTGAGTTATGGGTAGACGCTCCCCGTTGAGCATTGACATGTTCCATATTTCACCCTTTCACATGAAAAAGCAAATTTGATTATTTCAAGTAATATGATCACAAAAAATCACACGCAGCATGACTTCATTAGATCTAAAGCCCAAAAATCTCTACCTCCTACAAATCACGAAACACCAGCACCAAATCCATTCACTTGTAAGCATAAAATTCATAACGCACTTATTTAAATTAATTTTCACAAGAAATAGATTCAATTTTCGACATCAACCCTATTTACGAAACAATCTTCAGTCTGGAGTTTTTTCGCTTTTGATACTACGATCTTCAAAAAAAGAAGATGTTATTTTTTATATGAAACGGATTTTTATTTTTCAAGGATTTCCTCAACAAGGAAATACCAATGCAAAAATTATTGTTTTAAATCACTTAATAAAAAAGGATGTAATTGGTGCAATTATTACCACGGGAAAACCATCATGTATAACCTCCTCCAACACATCCGCTTACCCTGCGACCTCCGCACGCTCGAGCGCGCGACGCTCCCCCAACTCGCCGACGAGTTGCGCGCCTTCGTGCTTGACAGCGTATCGAAGACAGGCGGCCATCTCGCCTCAAACCTCGGCAGCGTCGAACTGGCGATTGCTTTGCATTACGTATTTGACACGCCGCACGACCGCATCGTCTGGGATGTCGGCCATCAGTCATATCCACACAAAATCCTTACCGGCCGCCGCGACGCGATGCCGACCATCCGCCAGTTCGGCGGGCTTTCCGGCTTCCCCCGCCGCTGCGAATCGCAATACGATGCGTTCGGCACCGCGCATTCGAGCACGTCGATTTCAGCCGCCCTCGGAATGGCACACGCGGCGCGGCTGCAATGCGTCGCGCGCCATTGCGTCGCCGTCATCGGCGACGGCGCACTATCCGCCGGCATCGCTTACGAAGCGCTGAACAACGCCGGCATCGTCGATGCATTGCCGTTAATCGTTGTCCTAAACGACAATGACATGTCGATCTCGCCATCGGTGGGCGCACTCAAGCACGCGCTCGGCAGGCTGATTGCGAGCCGGCCACAGATGCACGCCAAGCGGCATGCGCAGGATGTGCTGAATCTCGCGCGGTCAGCACGTCAGCCAGCCAACCGGCTCGAAGCACCGGCCGCCCCGGTGGCGTGGTTCGAAGAGTTCGGCTTCAACTACACCGGCCCGATCGATGGCCACGACGTCAATCAGTTGATCGACGCGCTGGCCAGCCTGAAACGCACGCCGGGTCCACATCTGCTGCATGTCGTCACACAGAAGGGCCACGGCTATCCGCAGGCCGAAGCTGATCCTATCCAGTATCACGGGCCCGGCAAATTCGATCCGGCCGTGGGCATCGTATCGGGTCAATCCAAGCGAAAAACCTATGCACAAGTCTTTTGCGAATGGCTATGCGACGAAGCCAAGCGCGATGAGCGCGTCGTCGCGATCACACCGGCGATGCGCGAGGGTTCTGGCCTCGTCGAATTCGAGCGGCGCTTCCCGGCCCGCTATTTCGATGTCGCAATCGCCGAGCAGCATGCGGTTACGTTCGCGGCCGGACTGGCGGCGGACGGCATGCGCCCCGTCGTCGCGATCTATTCAACGTTCCTGCAACGCGGCTACGATCAGTTGATCCACGACGTCGCGATCCAGAACTTGCCCGTCACGTTCGCGATCGACCGCGCGGGCATCGTCGGTGCAGACGGCGCGACACACACGGGCGCGTTCGATCTCGCGTATCTGCGTTGCATCCCCAATCTGATCGTGATGGCGCCGTCGAACGAGAACGAGTGCCGGCAAATGCTGCATACCGCGCTGCGGCAGCCTGGGCCTTGCGCGGTTCGTTATCCGCGTGGCGGTGGATCGGGCGCGGTGATCGAAGCGGAGATGACGGTGCTGCCGATTGGCGTCTCGGCACTGCTGCGTTCGAGCAATGCGCCGAACGGGCGGCGCATCGCACTGCTCGCGTTCGGGACGATGGTGGCACCGTCGTTGAGCGCGGCCGAAGCGCTCGACGCAACGGTGGTCGACATGCGCTTCGTCAAACCACTAGACATCGCCCGGCTGCGCGAGATCGCGTCGACCCACGAGGTTCTCGTCACGATCGAGGAAGGCTGCCTGCATGCAGGCGCTGGATCGGCTTGCGTCGAGGCGCTGGCAGACATGCTGATTTACCGTCCAGTGCTGCGCATCGGCTTGCCGGATACGTTCGTCGAACACGGCGAGCCGGAGGAATTATTGAAATTGAATGGGCTCGACCCTACCGGCATTCGAGTGTCAATCGAGCGTTTTGTCGCCCAGCTCGATAGGTGGCCCGCAGCGGCTGCCGCCAACGCAGCCACGGCGGCCACTGCAACCATTCTGCCGTTCGACGCAATGCTCGATAACGCTCCACACCCGTATTCGCTGTAATGTTCGCACTGCTATCGTTACTCGGCAAAAGAAGCGGCATTCCAATCAACCGGCAAGCGCAGCGGTCAGCGCCAATCGCAGCATCCGTGCGCGCTGACACAGCAGCGCGGAAATAACAGGAAACCAGATGGAAGAGCGCTTGATCCTCGTCGATGCCGACGACCGCGCACTCGGCGTATGCGGCAAACTGCACGCTCACCGCGAGGGGTTGTTGCATCGCGCATTCTCTATTTTCGTGTTCGATTACGCAGGCCGCTTGCTGCTACAGCAGCGAGCGCATGGCAAATATCACTCGGGCGGACTGTGGACCAACACTTGCTGCGGACATCCGCGCCCCGGCGAAACATTACCGGATGCCACACGCCGCCGTCTGCACGAGGAAATGGGCTTCGTCTGCGAACTGCGGAAGGTCGACACGCTGCTATATCGCGAGCCGCTCGACAACGGGCTCGTCGAACACGAGTTTCTACATATCCACACCGGCGCGTCTCAGAATGTGCTCGCCCCGGATCCGGCCGAAGTTGCCGCGTGGCAATGGATCGATCTGCCGGCACTGTTCACATGGATCGCGGCAGACCCTGATGCATTCACTATCTGGTTCCGGCACATCGTCGCGCGGACGGGCAAAGGCGGCCTGTCGGCATGGGCCGCCAGCGCGGGCGCCGGCTGAGGGCCGTTGGCGGCACCGCTGCCGTGCGCTGACGCATGGCTCGCCCGGCAAACATCCATCAATCGTGACGCGAACCGATCGTCGTCCATAGGAATTCATACACTATCGAATGCGTGCGCGCGATGGCTTCCGGCTCGACGCCTGCTCCATGCCCACCGTCACGCTGCTCCCAATACCACACCTGCTCATGCCCGAGCGCCTGCATCCTCGCGACCATCTTACGCGCATGCCCCGGATGTACCCGGTCGTCCGTTGCCGACGTCGTGAATAGAACGGGCGGATAGGCAACGCCCGCTTTCACGTTCTGATATGGCGAGTACGCCATTAACGCGCGCAGTGCGTCGGCATCGTCGGGATCGCCATATTCGTCGATCCACGCCGCACCTTGCAGCAAAACATGAAAACGCGCCATGTCGAGCACGGCCATCTCGGACACTACTGCGCCGAACAAATCCGGACGCTGTATCATGCAGGCCGCCGTCAGCAAGCCGCCATTGCTTGCGCCTCGAATAGCCAGTTGCTTCGGCGTGGTCGTCGCGGCGCTGACCAGCGCCCGCGCGACGGCGATGAAATCGTCGAATGCGGTCTGACGCTTATCGCGCAATGCAGCCCGGTGCCACGAAGGCCCAAATTCGCCGCCGTCGCGAATGCCGGCAATCGCCAGCACACCGCCCGCTTCGAGCCATGCGTATCCGTCGACGTTCAGATAAAACGGCGTATCGAATTCGACTTCGAAGTCGCCATAGCCGAATAGCACGCACGGCCGCGGATTGCCACGCAAATCGCTCTCGCGGCCAATGACCCAATAAGGAATCCGAGCCCCATCGGGCGCGGCTGCATAGCGGCGCTTAACTGCCAGCCCCGCCGCATCGAACTGCGCAGGCAGCCGGGCGATCAGCCGCCAGGGCGACTCGTTCGCGAGATCAGCCCAATGCAATGACGGCGGAGTCAGAAAATGCTCGGTATGAATCAAGACCGTATCGTCGCGAATTTCATCGATTGGGCTCAACGACACCTCGCACCCCTGCGGCAACGCCCATTCGCGGTCTTGCCACGCGCTTTCGGCGCCCACAGGCGGCCTCCATAGCGTCACCTGCGTCATTCCGTCCCGTTTGTGTTTGACGATCAGCCAGTTTCGCGTGTAACTCACGTCCGACAGGATATGCCGCTCGCCCGGGGCGAAAAGCACGGTGACATCACGCGCACCATTGACGAATGCGGAGCGCCGAAACCCCAGTAACGTACCGCCCGCATGCGTCGTGCCGCCGACTGTCCAATCCGAGCGAATCGTGACAAGCAACCATTCGCCCCATTCGAACACGCTTGCGTCGCGCGGCACGTCGTAGCGTTGCCACGTTCCGTTCTGATCAAGCCAGAATCCTTCCGACTCGAAGAACGTGACGTCGCGCCACGCCAGATGCCGTTTATTCACATCGTCATACGTCGCCACCACGGACACGTCGTCCCGTGTGCCCTCAAAGACGACCGGCGCCGCTGCAACACCGGTGCCGCGCCGCCATTTACGCACCTGGCGCGGAAAGCCCGACGCAGTGAGTTGCGGCGCGTCGTTGATCGCGCTGTCGTCCCAGCCGACATAAACCGTGTCGCGATCGATCCACGACACGCAGTGCCGCCCGGCTTGGGCAAGCTCGAACCCGCCTTCCACAAACACTCGTGAGTTCACATCGTATTCACGCACGATACACGCGTTCGCGCCACCCGGCGAAAGCATCACGAGCGCGCGGTCGTAGGTGGGATGAACGAGCGTGAAATCCACCAGAACCCAGCGCATGCCATCGCCGTCGCGATTGTTTAAATCAATCGCGCCGACATCCAGCACGTCCTCCCACTGCGGCCGGCCGTCGAGCCATGCCTGCCATGGCGTGCGCCGAACCAGGCCAAGCGGATGCGCATCGTCGGTCCATGTGTTGTAGCCCCATGCATCGAAACGCGAACATTGTGCGATACGTTCGCCCGACGTGAAAATCTGCGTGATGCGCCGGGCACGCGCCTGCGAACGCGCGGTACCGCCGAATGCACACATCGTGCGCGTGTTCTGCTCGCCGATCCAGGCCTCGACACCGGAACCCTGCGCCGACTCGAGCGCAAGATAGGGGTCCGACGTGTGCTCCAACGGCGACTGAGTGATGTGAGGTTTCGATAACAATGTAATGCTCTTCCGATTGATCAACGCGACCCGAGCCCATCGCATACATTATTTCGGATCGTCTCAAGAACACTTCCTGACGGGCTCGCGCCGGAAATTCCTGAAGTCTCTTTCATGAAGGCTTCAGATGTTTAGTCCATCATATTTCATCCATTGAATTGAGTAGCATAACTAAGTTGGTGGCGGCTCTTTCCAAGAGCGATCGTGAACGCGGTGAGTCGGCCTGAGCGCAACGCCTGTCTTATTCCCTTCGACGCATGCGCAAGCGGAACTGGAAAATCCGGGGCTTCCGAAACAGCAGGCATCGCCATGCATTCGCATTGCGTGACGAGACGTACATGTGACGTACAAAACCGCCGTGATGCCGGAATCAAATGTATATGTATGCGAATACAAATTCAGTGCGCCACCCATCTTGCGAAGTCACCACTGTTCGCGTCAATCAACATGTTGCATCAGCAACAAAAATCAACAATGATTCGCTACCGGGTAACCTATATCCATGACATGTCGCATTTATTCAAAGCCGCCACATCTGCCATTTGCGAAATGGACTGGTCCATAAGGCTGCGCAACATATGTGCAAGTCAGCGGGGAAGAACTGCGGCTATCCGCCGGACTCTCGCACGCGGATCAACATCGAAAGTGGTATCGCTCTCAGGGGTGCTTGCGCTGCGCTTTTTCGAGCACGATACCTATGACCGTGAGGCCACGGGTGAACAATAAGAAGCGATCAACCCAAGTCGCCCGTTACCGGCAAATCACGCGGACATTCATCGGCTACCCTCGTGAGCCGTTGACGATAGGATCTCTACACTGTCACGAGCAATCACCCGTTGTTCCCGAAAACACCCATTCGCCCTTGCAACGGGCGCTTATAGCCTGATTTTTGTTGATTTTTATAGTTGAATTTTACATCTGGAATTTCATCATTCAATTTATCAACGGCTGTGCAAATAGATTTCAACGAGATCCTCGCAATAGAAGATTCACTTTAACAATCATTCATCACACCATATTGAAATACGGCGAAATTGATTTAAATTTTACGAAATCGGACTGCGCTCGCATCCGTCCAGACCGTTGATGCTGACATGCATACTCGCACGCGCCTTTTTCCCGCCAAAATCATGAGCGCTTACCCAGGTTTGCATGAGCGACACGCGCAACGGCCACCGAAGGTACCGCCCAGGCCACGCAGCCATGACGTGCTGCGTCGCCGCAATCGCTGGGGTGCGGTTATCCTAACGCGCGCCGCGCTTTGTCGATACGATGCGATTGAATTGCAACAAACCGCTGTTATGCCTAGCGTTGCGATGTAAATTTTTGAAAGTATTTGCCCTCACAATAGGCTGCGGACCTGCTTGACCGATCAGCCTCCCCTTTCGTGCACACCATCTCGGCGGTATGTCGCCGAATAGCAAAAATTCTCCAATGCCGCTAAAAAATTTAGAGTAACTAAAGTATATTGATCGGGCTGGGTCTGCGGCGTCTCACTCACTCACTCGCTTGCGACGCGCAAACTCGGGCGGGCTTCACCGCACAGCGTGTGGCCCGCAATCCTGCGAGATCACAAGAGCCATTCAAAACCCATTCAGAACACAAGGGACGAGAGATGGAAGAAATACGAGACGAAGCCAGGTTCGTGCTGAAGCGGGCTGGCCGGCATGCAGGGGGAACATTGCTGGCGTGCATGGTGCTGGCGTCGATTGCCGGGTGTGGCGACGACATCGACACCCAGCCGCTGCCGCCCGATCGGCCCTTTACCGACTCCGTGGCCTACTCGACCAAGTCCGGCGGCAGCCTCCCTATCGCGCAGGTCACGGAACAAGCGGCTGTCATGCATCACCAGTGGAAATCCGGCGGCACGATCGTCAACTATACGACGACGACAGGCCACTTGACCGCTACGGACCCGAACGGCAATCCGCAAGCGTCGATGTCGTATGTCGCCTATACCGCGCCCAGTCTGGACGGCTCCCCCCGCCCGGTCACGTTTTTTTATAACGGCGGCCCTGGCTCGTCTTCGATCTGGCTGCGGCTGGGCTCGTTCGCGCCGACACGCGTTGCGACGCCCGATCCATTGATGACGAACTGGCCGAATTTCCCGCTCGTCGATAACAAAGAAAGCCTGATCGCGACAACCGACATGGTGTTCATCGATCCCCCCGGCACCGGCCTGTCCGAGGCAATCCAGCCGAACACGAACAAGACGTTCTGGGGCGCAGATGCGGACGTGAAGGTGATGCGCGACTTCATCCGCCGTTATCTTGCAGTGAACAATCGCTCGAACTCGTCGATTTATCTGTACGGCGAATCATACGGCACGCCGCGCACGAACATGCTCGCGCTATCACTCGAATCCGCCGGCGTGAAGCTGACGGGAATCGTGCTCCAATCGTCGATTCTCAATTACTTCGCCGATCCGGGCGAAACCTACGCGATCACGAGCGGCGATCCGAGTGCGAACGCGGTGGAGCTGAAGCTCGCGAGCGACGGCATGATCGGCTACTTCCCGAGCTATGCGCAGGTTGCCGCCTACTTCAACCAGGTGTCGCCGACACCAACAGATCTCGGCGCGTATGCAACGAAGATCCTGAACTTCGTCGCCGCACAGTACACGTCGCTGTCCCAATACGGTCCAACGTTCTTCTTCGCCGGCACATCGTTGGTACCCACGCCGGTGTTCCCGGACAACAATACGCTCGCGTCGTGGTCCACGCAGACGAATATGACGGTATCGTCGCTAAACGCGTACTTCGGCAATAGCTATTACGGCACGGCGCTCGTGCCCGGCTCGACAATCGGCCGCTATGACGGCCGCGTGTCGCTGCCAAGTTCGGACCCTCGCCTGCAAAACGACTCCGATCCGTCTGATATCCTGATTTCCCAGCCGTTTACGAATGCGCTCGCGACGCAGCTGCCGAACTATCTCGGCTATCAAGCGCCAAATGCGACTTACGCGCCACTCAACAACGACATCATCAGCGCATGGGATTTCAGCCACGCAGGCCAGGCTGTGCCGGACACGATTCCGGATCTGCTCGCTGCGCTGCAGCTCAATCCGAAACTGAAGGTTTTGGCGTCGAATGGCTATCACGATCTGGCGACACCGTACTTTTTGACCGAAAACCAGCTCGCGCGCCTGCAATCCGTATCGGGGCTCAACCCGAATCTGCAGGTTACGCTCTACCAGGGCGGCCACATGATCTACCTGGACGACGTGGCGCGGCCGAAGATGCGGGATGATCTCGTCGCCTATTATCAAAGCAAGCCGATCTCGACCGCGCTGTCGCTCGCGCAATTGCCGCCACCGTGGCCGGACGAAAATCCGGCCGGCACGCCAACGGTGAAGACGGCGATCGCAGCGGCCCGCTAACGTAGCAATGCAGCACGGCGCCGCCGCTGGCAGCGCCGTGCGCTCAACCATTCCGATACGAGAAACGTCATGTCCAAGACTCTGTCACTGCGACGCATCACGCCGGTCCTGATGCTGGCCGCAATTGCGAGCGGCGCGTGCGCCGCATCACTGCAAGCCGTAGCGCCAGCGACACCGCCGAAAGGCGGTGGCGTCGACGGCCCGTTCTTCCCACGCACGACGATCGCCGCACCTGCATCGGCCACGACAGGCGCCGCGCTGCAACAACAAGCGCAAAGCCGCCTCGCCGCCAGCCTCGGCGCAAACAGCACGCTCGCGAATGGCGGCGCGATCTCGAAGACCGATGCGCAAGCCAGCGGCCTGGGCTTCGTTGCTCAGCATTTCGAAGAAATCGATACTGCGCATACCGGCAAGGTCACGCTCAAGCAAGTGCAGCAGTTCCTCCAACAACGGCAATAACCAACCCATAAGAAAACAGGTGGGCTCTTAAAAGCCCACCTGCCAATCGCTGAATCAACGCCGAAGCCGGTGGCAATCAGTGTTGATTCGACGTCGTCACAAAGCCCGGCGTATTCGTGATGAAGGTGTTCATGCCGGAAATGTCGAAGCTACCCCAGCCCGCTGCATTGTCCCAGCTGGCGCCTGCCGTATAGAGGCCGTTGCTGCCGCTCGTCACGTCGTGTACCGGCATCGTGGTGCCATACGCATAAAGCGCCGGCGCTGCAAAGCCCATCGAGTTGCCGTGCGCGCTTTCCAAGCGGGCCCAGGAGCCGACGAACAGCGGCGAAGCCAAGCTCGTGCCACCGTTGTCGTAATAGCCGGATTGCGTGATACCGCTGCCTTTGCTCGTCGAGCTATCCGGCACATAGGCCATGTAATAGCGGATCGGCGAATTGTTCCAGTCCGCATCGAACACCATGTCGGGCACCGCGCGATAGTTGCCCGAAACCGTGGTCTGCCATGCCGGCTTCGCTTCGATCTTGCTCAGTCCGCCGCCGCTGTACGGCCAGACGGTTTCGGAAATGTAGCTGTCGGTAGTCGTCGTGTTCAAAGTCGTGCCGCCGACGGAAACCACATACGGCGAAGTGGCCGGATAGCTTACGGTAGGCTGAGTTTTGTCGCCATAAGCGCCGTTCGTCGGCGCTTTGCACGGATATGCGCCGTTGTCGCCCGAGGAGACCGAGAACGTCTGCCCTTGCGCGACACCCAGCTTGAAGTACGAATCGAGCCAGGCCGTATCGCTCGTGCCAGAGCACACTTCGCTGTTGGTATCGCCCCAAGACATATTGATGACCTTGGCGATGTTGTCGCTGACGGCACCATTGATCGCTGCAGCAATTCCGGCGTTGGTCGCCGAACCTCGCGGATGCCGTGAATCGATGTTGCTATACGCGGTATAGAACGTCAGGCTTTTCACGCCACCGCTGACTCCAGCAATCGCTTGGGCATCCATCGACCACTCGCCGCGGCCACTGTCGTCATTGCCCGTCGCGCCCGCCGTCGGACCGCCATAGCCCTTGATCGTCGTCGGGATGCTGGGCAGGCCCTGGTCCTTGGTCATATAGGCCAGATCGGCCGCGCTGTTGGTCATCGTTCCCCAACCGACGATGGCCACACTAGTCCCCGTGGCCGCCGGCACCGATCCGGCGTTGTAGACCGTCGCAAACTCCTTCGGATAGTACGCATGGCCGCCCGAGCTGTTAACCGTATAGGCCGGCTTCGGCGTGCGCGAGAAAACCTGTGGACGATGCAGCGTCTGCAGGCCCAGCACGCGATCGACCGTGCCGCTCAATGCCGCCGGCACCTCCACCTGCGCCGTGTTCGCAATCGCATCGCGCCCATGCACGTTGAAGTGACCGATCGACGTGTGGAACGCGGCACGCGCGGTGCCGACCGTGCCTTGCGCCGTAACGGCCATTCGATTCGGCGCGATCTGGACATTGGTGAAGCCTGCGCGAGTCAGGTGATCCGCAACGGCTTGGGCTTCCTGCTGGGTCGGTGCGTAGTTCTCCGTACTTTCGCTCGCGCTCAGGAACTTGTGAAACGACGCGCTTCCCGGGCGATGTACTTCCTTGATGAATTGATCGAGCTTGCTTTCGTTGCGAAGCTTCATCGTGACGGTGATCGACACCGGTTCTGAATCATTCGCAATTCCAACCAATTGTGTGTTGGTTACGTTCGCGTGCACTTGATTGTGTGTTGGTACCCAGTTGCTCGCATCGGTTCCCGGCGTTGCGTCGGCAAACGCTGCTCCGCTTGTTGCAAACGCGATAGCCAATGCAGCCGCCAAGCGGCCTTGCTTGAACACTCGTGATGTGGCCTTGTTCATGTTGGGTCTCGTCTCATTAATCATTTTGCATTCCTATCTATTGATGGTGGATTTCATCATTGGAAAGCAACGCCATTCATCGATGTGGGTGTGTTGGATATCAAGCGTGCTTCGCCTACGCGATTTCGCGGTGCCTCGTACCACAAAGGAGAAGCGCTGAGCGTCCAACTCGTCGACATCAGGCTTGCCGAGTTTTCTGCATGGTTAGCTCTAGGGGTAACTAGCACTGTTGCAGCACCGATGCCCATGGATAACGGGACGATCGGATGCGAACGGATTCGTGACCCAACGAACGAACACGATTCACGGTGACATAAAATCCCTCCCCTCCTTCCAGCGACCAATCAAAACTGGATCAGGGGATCAGCCCGGCGCTCCCATGAGCACCGAGCCGAAACACCCCCCCTGTTTCCAGTACCGCCATGATTTTTTGCATGCTTCCGCATGGAGTTCTTTCACGTTTTAATTAGTGCGGCAATGCAATTGCAAAAAAATATTAAATGGAAATTCTCTCGATATTTAATCTCTATAACTGCGATCGATCCTAGTAACCCAAAATGCGCATGTCAATAACTTTGTTTGATCATCATCCATTGATTGTTAATCAATGAAAATTTTCTTGTTTGAACTATAAAAATTCAACAATTCGCGAAGAAAACAGCAGAAAGGTTTGTAATTATAGATATACAATCTTGATTTAATTCCCAATGAGAATTAATTGTGGAGTAGAAGAAGGGGCCGTTTGCGGGCTTGGCGAGCCGATGAAGCGAACCAAATATGGGATATTGCTCCCATTATTTGGATTATAAAACAGTAAATGTCAGAGTAATATATTTGAAACGTTTTACTCGCCCGAATCCATTTACCTGGCAATGCGATTTAATTCGAGTGTGTACACCGGCGCCTGCAAGCTGCTTATATCTTCGCTATCGCACAACAGCAAGGCTGCGAGTATTTCCCGATAACGGTGGAAATCGTAGCTAAGCCGCTCGCGCGGCCTGGGTAGCGCGATATCGACAACCTGCCCGATGCGCCCGGGTCCGGGCCGCATCACGACGACGCGATCGGCGAGGTACACCGCTTCGTCGATATCATGCGTGACGAGCAGCGTCGTGATTCGCTCGTGCTTTCGAACGCGTAGCAACTCGTCTTGCAATTGATGGCGGGTAAGCGCATCGAGTGCGCCGAACGGCTCGTCGAGCATCAGGATCCGCGGGCTTGCGACCAGCCCGCGCGCAATCGCTACACGTTGGGCCATGCCGCCCGAAAGCTGATGCGGCAACGCGCGCTCGAACCCGCCGAGTCCGACTAACCGGATCGCATCCGCCACGCGCTGCGCCACGGCATGCGTCGGCAGCGCTTGGGCAGCGATGCCGAGCGCAACGTTGCGCTCGACCGATAACCACGGAAACAGCCGGTGCTCCTGAAACACGATGCCAAGCTCCACGCCGACGCCGTCGATCGGCGCGCCGTCAACGCAAATGTCGCCGTCGAACGCGGTGTCGAGTCCAACGAGCAAGCGCAACAGCGTAGACTTGCCGCAACCGCTCGCGCCCACTATCGCGACGAATTCCCCTGTCGCGATGTCGAGCGAAAAATCGCGAATCGCCTCGTAGGGGCATCCGCCGACGTCGAAAGTCTTGCTCACGCGATGAAATGCAACGGCGGGTGCCGATCGATTCATGGCCATGCTCCGTTTGAATAGAGAAAGAACGCGTTCAAGCCGCGTCGCCGCGGCAATAGCGGGCGAACGTCGATCGCGAGGCCAGGCATGCGTCTGACGTGACTCGCGCTCGACGTTCGGGCCGGTCAATCTTCCTGCTGTTGCGGCAACGTCTCGAATATGCGCTGTGCACCGGACTGCACGCCGTTTTCGATCACGTAGCGCTCCCAATGCGTGAGCAATGCGTCGAGGCGCTCGGGTTCGGCGCCGGCAAGATCGCGGGTTTCGCCGGGATCGTCGGCAAGATCGTAGAGTTGCCACGCGCCCGGGCCCACGGGCTGCGGAATGAACACAGCCTTCCAATCGCCCTGCCGCACCGCGCGCATGCCAAACAGTTCCCATCCCGTCACGTGTTCGGCGTCATGCACGTGCGGCGCCGTGCGCCGAAGATAGCTCACGAGCGATGCGCCCTTCAGCGGTGCGATTTCGCGGCCGCGATATTGCGCCCCTGGATGCGCTATGCCTGCAAGTTCAAGCACCGTAGGCGCGACATCCATCACAGTCGCGAACGCGCTACCGATCTCGCGCTTGCGCGCGAGTGCCTGATAGTGAGCGAACGCGACGACGCGAATCCCGCCTTGCGTCGTGAATGCCTTGTACAACCGCGACGGCGCAGTCGCCGCCTGAGCCCAGCGTGGGCCGTACCAGACATAGGAATTCGCGCGGCCGATATTGTCGAGGCTGTTGTCGTAGTACTCGCGCAGGAACTGCTGCAAGTTCGGGCCGAACACCGGCAATGCCTCGAGCAAAGCGCCCTCCGCGCCGTTGTCGGATAAAAACAGCACGAACGTATTATCGAATTCGCCTGTCGCCTTTAGATAATCGATCACGCGGCCCACGTTCCAATCGAGCCGCTCGACCATCGCCGCATAAACTTCCATCGTCCGCGCGGAAAAGGCCTGCTCGTCGGATGTAAGCTGCGCCCATTGCAGGTTTTGCGCAACGACAGGATGGGCTTCGGCGCCGGCGTCGAGCAAGCCCAGCTCACGCTGACGCGCAAGCCGCGCTTCGCGCAGCTCATCCGGCCCGTGCGCGTAGCGACCTCGATATTTCGCAACGATCTCGGCTGGCGCCTGCAATGGCCAGTGCGGCGCGGAAAACGGCAGGTACGCGAAGAACGGACAGCCATCGTCGGGACGCTCGCCAAGGTAATGCAGCAGCTTGTCCGCGAACGTATCGGACGAGTAGAAATGCTCGGGCAGCGCGTCGACGAAGTGATCGTCTTCGACATACAGCGAGCGCGTCGTTCGCATCAGCCTCGGCTGCTCGGCGTCGGCCGAGACCGGTTCGAAACCGTAATGGTTTGCCGCGCCCGGCAACAGTGCGAACGATCGCGTGAACCCCCGTGCCGCGGGCGCGCGATCAAGCGTGAGCCCGAGATGCCATTTGCCCGCCATCGTCGTGAAATAACCCGTGTCGCGCAGCAGCTCGGGCAATGCGACGACACGATCGTTCAGATATCCTTCATAACCCGGTTTCTCCTGCAACTCCGGGGTCAGCGCCTCGGCCATCGTGCCGATGCCAGCGATATGGTGATCGGTGCCGCTCAGTAGCATCGAGCGGGTTGGCGAGCATGCGGAAGCCGCATGAAAATCCGTAAAGCGCACGCCCGCGTAGGCAAGCGCATCGAGATTCGGCGTCGCGATTTCGCCGCCGAACGCGCCTAGATCGGAAAAGCCCAGATCATCGGCAACGATGATCAGAAAGTTCGGCCGATCAGCCGGCCGGCGACGCGAGATGACGGAAGTCGACATGGTGGTCCTGGTTTGGAGTGCGATAAACACCGAAAACGGAAATACACGCTCAAGCCGCGAACGCGACTCAACTCGGGTCGCGCCAGCGCGTTGCCGCGGTTTCGAGCCGGCCGCCGAGCCAGCCGAGCACCGCGCCGAGCGCGCCGACGATCACCGCTGCGCTCAACAATCGGTCCATTCGAAACAATTGCTGCGCATCGAGCATGAAGCTGCCGATGCCAACGCCCGACGGCATGAAATATTCGGCGCCGATCGCGCCAAGCCACGCGTAGACAAGCGCGAGCCGCAGCCCCGCGAACAGGCCCGGCGCAATCGACGGCAACACGAATGCAGCAAGGCGCTGCCGCGTAGACAGCCGCAGTGTTCGCGCCACTTCGGCAAGCTGAGACGACAGGTTCTCGACTGCCCGCTGCGCGGCGACCGACATCGGAAAGAACGCGGCAAGCGCGACGAAAATCACTTTGGCAAGCTCGTCGATGCCGGCCCATGCGGTCAATAAAGGAATCCACGCGAAGATCGCCACTTGGCGCAACGCCGCGAGCGTCGGAGCGACGGCGCGGCCGACCCCGCGCAAGAGCCCAAGCGCGACTCCCGCGCCGGTTCCGGCCAACGCGCCGAGCGCAAGCCCTTCGAGCGCGCGCAGCAACGTATGCGCGAGCGGCACCGGCAACGCGCCGCTCGTTAGATCGAGCCATGTGCCCGCAAACACAGCCGACGGCGCGGGCAACAAACGCGCATCAACCCATTGCCAATGCGCGCAGGCGGCCCAAACGGCGACGAGTACAGCCGGCAGGATCGCGCCATTGAGTCTGGCGAGCGCGCTGGGCGGCGCGCCTGACGCATGCTCGGCCAACGCGGTGCGCGGCCAGCGAACGATCCATGCATCGAGCCGGCGCAACACATCGTCCATTGCAAAGCCTGTAACGCCGATCGCCGCAATGCAGACGAACACGATATCGAGCTGAAACATCTGCCGGCCCCATACCATCAGGTAGCCGATCCCCTCGGACGACGCGAGCAACTCGACCGCGATCAGCGTAAGCCAACCTTGCGCGAGCGCGATTCTCAGCCCCGTCATCACCGGCGGCAATGCGGCGGGCGCAATGAGCAGGCGCCATGTCGCGCTGCGCGGCAGCCGGACAACGGCGGCAATCTCCGCGAGCCGCGGCGGCACCGTGCGCATGCCGAGCTGCGTATGGACCGCCACCGGCACGAGCACGGCCTTGACGATCAGCATGAGCTTCAGCGCTTCGCCAATGCCGAGCACGACCATCAAAAGCGGCAGCCATGCAAGCGTCGGGATTTGCGCGAACGCGTAAAACAGCGGCGACACCAGCTCGCTCGCGAGCCGCGATCGCCCCATCAGCGCACCGAGCGCGATGCCCGCGACCACGCCTGCCGCAAACCCGATCGCAAGCCGCATGAGGCTTACCGCGAGTTGAGCAAACAAGTTGTCCGACGCGAGTTCGATCGCGGTATGCCAGACCAGCTCGGGTGTGGGCAGGATTTGCGGCGACATCCAATGCCGATGCGCCGCATGCCACCACAATGCAATCCATAGCACCGGTAGCGCCGCGCAGCTCAGCGCGCGCCAACCGGCCGCAGCCCGCGCGAGGCGGCCGGCCGCGCGGCTCAGCGTTTGCGGCGTATAAACGCGCGCCGCGCCGGCGGGCCGAAGCGGCACGGCGCGCATCGATACGATCGGCTCGCTCGATCTTGCCATCGTCAGGCTCCTGAGTCGTCACGCATCAATAGTCATAGCGCAGCGTCGCGCCGATCATCCGCTCGTCGCCCACCGATGCCGTATACGCACCGTTGTAGGTCGCGAACGACGCGAGGTAATAGCGCTTGTCGAACACGTTGCGCGCCCATATCGACAAGTCCCATTGATGCCGACCTGTCGCAAGCCGCCAGCCGGTCGTCAAGTTCAGCACGCCGTAGCCCGGCAGACGTCCGTACTGCGAATCGTCGAGCGTGCCGTACTGGCTCGAGCGCAGCGAATATTGCGCGGCGATGTATTGGTCGATCTCGTGACGAAGCCGGAACTGGTATTGCGCATTCAGATTGACGATCCAGCGCGGTGCGCCGGCAACCGGCCGCCCGCTCAGGCTGCACGTCGCTTTCGGATTCGGGATCGATACCTCCGACGGGCATGGCGCATTTTTATACGACGTATAAGCCGCGTTCACATACGACGCGTTGACGCCCAACACGAGATCACGGATCGGCATCGCGCGCAAATCGAGTTCTGCGCCACGGCTTCTCACGTCCGCTGCGTTCGTCAGCACCGAGACGACGCCGGTGGGCGTTGCGACGAAGCTGGTCGCTTGATAGCCGCTCACCTGCGTCCAGAAAAGATTCGCGTTCACGATCAATCGGCGTGCGAACCATTCGCTCTTCACCCCGAGTTCCGCATTGTTCACGCGTTCGGGGCCGACCACGAGTGATTGCGCACCCTGGGTGGGCGCAGACGACACCGACATGTTCACGCCGCCCGATTTCTCGCCGTGCGACAGCGTCGCATAAGCGAGCACGTCCGGCGCGAGCTTGTAACCGACATTCAGCAGCGCGGACGGGCTCAGGCTATACAGATTCAGATCACCCGATGCGTACTGCCCGATTACACCGTTACGCACCGCCTGCAGCGCGGCGGGCAACGGCGCGCCGCCGACCGGCGCGTTGCGCGTGACACTCGCCGCCTTGGTCTCATAGGTGCCGCGAATGCCGGCCGTCACATCCGCGCGCGGCGTCGCGTGCCACGTGGCTTGCGCGAATAGCGCGAAGCTGTCAGTCGTCATCGTCGCGGGCGCGCTCGATGCCGTATTCGCGAGCGCTCCGCCATGGTTGCCGAGAATCATCGCGTCGGCAAACGGACCATAGTATGCGAATGTGTTGTTGCTCAACCGCTGATGAAAATAATACGCGCCAAACACGTAATCGACGCGGCTGCCCGTCGGCGACGCGAACCGGAACTCCTGAGAAAGCTGATGATCGTTGACCGCAACGCCCGTGTTGTAAATCACGGGCCTGTTGAGGTTATCGTCGTTGGAGGGCTCGAAATTCCAGAAACGTGCGGCACTGATCGATGTCAGTGTGTGACCGCTTTGCAGCGTGTAGTTCACTTCGGCCGACACTCCGCCCTGGTGGACGCTCACGTGTTGCCGCGAATCCAGATTGACTTGATACAGCGCGGGATTGGTCACCGGCGTCGCGCCGATGGATGCCGCGCGGCTCAGAAACGGATTGTAGCCGTTGATCGTCGGACCGAAGCCGTACAGTACCGTCGTGCCGTAGCTCGAATCCTCGCGATGATAATCGGCGATCACGCGCGCGCTCAGGTTCGCAGATGGCTTGAACAGCAGTTCGCCGCGCATGCCTTCGCGCGTGCCGCCGTTCAACCGGCTGCCGCTGAACAGATTCGTCACGTCGCCGTCCTCATGCGTGCGATACAGGACCAGCCGGCCAGCAAGCGTCGTCGAAAGCGGCCCCGAGAGCACCGCTTTCGATTGCACGTAGCCATGCAGGCCAAGCGACTGCTCGAGCGACGCCTCAGCGCGCATCGTCGGCTTGCGCGTGGTGATATTGATGATGCCGGCTGTGCTGTTCTTGCCGAACAGCGTGCCTTGCGGGCCACGCAGCAGCCCGATCTGCTCGATGTCGAGCGAATCGACCACCGCCATGCCGGGACGCCCGAGATACACGTTATCCAGATAGACGCCTGCGCTGCCTTCCAGGCCGTCATTGGCCGGATTGTTACCAAGGCCGCGCACCGAGACGCTCGATTGCCGTGCGTGGATGAACGCGACATTCGTACTCGGCAGCACGGTTTGCAGATCCTGCACGCGGTAGTTGCGCAACAGTTCGAGATCGTCGCCGGTCACGGTCGAGATCGGCGCGGGCACGCGCTGCGCGTTTTCCTTGCGGCGGCGCGCAGTGACGATGACGTCCTTCAGCACGACGGCAGGTGATGCGATTGCATCGGTGTTCGATACGGCGGGCTGACTTCCGGGCGGTGTCGTGTCGCCGGGAGCCTCTGCACGGGGAATCGTTGCCTGCGCCGCATGAATTGTCCGAGCCGCGTCGGCCGCCCGGGCGGGTGTGTCCGCCTGGGCCCAAACCGCAATCGTCGGCATCCACGCCGCCGCAAACGCCGTCCATTTCAACCGTGCCGTATTGCGTTTAGTCATCCTGGCCATCACAAAGCATTCCCCGGCTTGCCGAACGATTCGTATGCCTGCCAGTGCGCACCGAGATTCAGCTCGCGCAGCGCGGCATCGACGTAGCTTCGGTCGATCCACGCATCGACGTCAAACGGCCGACGAATCAAACCCGCCTCCTTCGCCGTGCGCACATCCTGCTTGAATGCGTCGACGTAGTAGCGGTCGAGCAGCGGCGAGAATACGATGCTCAGATCGTCGGCGGTAAGCTCGTTGCGCCAGATGGACGGCGCAATGTTGCCCTGCTGCGACTCGAGCGCAATGAATGCGTCGAAATTGCGTTTGTCCGATAGCCATTGCGACGCCTCGACCACCGTCTTCACAACTGTTCGCGCCAGCTCCGGATGTGTGCGCAAAAACGCGGACGACGCCACCAGCCCGGCCTTCAGCGTGCCGACGCCCCGGCGTCCCTTCGTGCTGACAGGTACGTCCGCGAGCCCCTTGTCGCGCAGCACGAACACGCTGGCAGAGCCCCATACGGCGTCGATGCGGCGCGCGGCAAGCGCGGCGGCAGCAGCATTCGGATCGAGGTTCACGACACGCAAGTCACGCTCGGCAAGCCCCTCGGCGCGCAGCACGCTGTCGAACGACAATTGCAGCGCCGTGCCGCGAAACACCGCCACCTGCTTGCCTTTCAACGCACGCAAATCGGCGATACCCGAGCCCGGCGTGACGGCGAGAAAGCCGTTGACGTTGCGCGCGAGCGCGGTAATCAGGCGCGTGTCGAGCCCGTTCGCGCGGCCGATCACTGCGGCGAGATCGCCGAGAAACGCAAGATCGACCTGCCCGTTCGCGAACGCTTCATTGATCGCCGGGCCGGCGCCCTTGAAAAACGTCCAGCGTAGTTCGACGCCCTGCTTCGCGAACGCCTTGTCGAGCAGCTTGTTCGCGTAGATCACGTCGACGATGCCGCCGCCCGCAGGCTTCGGGCCTGCGCTCGTGTCCGGCACGGCGATGCGGATGACAGTCTGTGCTGGCGCCGCGCCCGGCACGGCGAGCGCAAACGCGAGCATCGGCAGCCACAGCGGTTTCAGCCATCGAATGAGTGATTTCATAGTCGTCCTGAAATACATGGAAAGACGGTGCGGGGCGGCGCACGGCCAGCTTATGCGGCGTGGCTGGCGGCCCCGGCATGCGGATTCGGCTCGCGCAGACGCGTGATGCTGCGACGGCCGTCGACGCTGACCGGCACGTCACCCGCCAGCGTCACGCGGCGCACGACACGGTGCGCGTCGCCGTAATCGTTGACGGCGTAATGCTGCGTCGCGCGGTTATCCCAGATCGCGACATCACCTTCACGCCAGCGCCACCGCACGATGTTCTCCGGGCGCGTCACATAGCTTTGCAGCAGCTCGAACAGATGCGCGGAACCCGACGGCGACACACCGGTGAAATGCCTGAGAAAATGGCCGAGAATCAGCGTTTTCTCGCCCGTGTGCGGATGCACGCGCACGACCGGGTGCTCGGTTTCGTAGCGCGTCGACACGAACACCTGCCGATAACGCTTGAGCGCCTGCTCGTCATGCGCCGAATGGCCGTTGCCGACGCGATGAGCCGCGTAGTCGTAATCATTGCTGTGCACTGCCCACAATTGCTCGGCGAGCGACTTCAGCGGCGCGGGCAGATCCTCGTAGGCGGCGGCCGTGTTGGCCCAGACCGTGTCGCCGCCGACCTCGGGAATCGTCACGCCACGCAGGATCGACGCTTGCGGATACGCGTCGACGAAGGTCACGTCGGTATGCCACGAATTGGCCCGCCCGCCGCGATGCGAATCAAGCTCGAGCAAGTATTCGGTGCCGTCGACGGCAGGCACCGTCGGATGCGCGACAGGATCGCCAAGCCGTTTCGCGAACGCCTCGTGCGCGGCGTCGTGGAGGTGCGTCTGGTCGCGAAAGAAAATCACCTTGTGCGTGAACAGCGCGGCGCGAATCGCGCCGACGGTTGCCGCGTCGAGCGCGGCCGACAGCTTCACGCCGTGAATTTCCGCACCGATGCGGCCGGTGACGGGACGGATGTCGAGCAAATTCGATGTAGCGAGACTCAGATTAGTCATGGAGGCACTCCGAATATGAAATGAGCAGGACGAAACAGCACACCGGCGCGATACGCGCGGCAACTGGCGATAACACACGGGAAAACGAGACGCCGCGGCCGTTGCCGCGTAGTCGCGATCGGCCGCCTCAGCGGCGGCGACACCGGCATTGACACCGGCAGCGTGGCGCAAAGCGTGCGTGACGGTTCAAGCGGTGGTCTGTGAGGGCAACGCAGGGGTTCGGCACGTCAAGGGTCCAGTCGGAAAGATTTGACGGGAATCATTATTGGCAGGGGCGCGGCGCGGAATCTATCGCGCGTTGGACATTTGACAGAAGAAGTTGGCATGCCGATATGCGCGCGGCGGTGAAATGCTTAGCGTTCGTGCATATGAAGCGTGAAGTTTCCGCCAAGCGTGTTGTGCGAGATGCAGCGTCCATAGCAAGCGGCGCCGGCATGCGATAAGCGAGACGACGCCCGGTCCGCACGCGGCGAAGTGGCGCACCGAAATGCCGGCCGTCGCCGCGGTGCATTTTGGTGTGCGAGAAACCTGTCACACCCGGAACGCTTGCAGCGCTTGCGCCGTTTGCCTCGCTCAAGCTCGGTCAGGCCCTCGGAGCCGTCCACCGTATGCCGAGGCGCGCAGCGGAACCCGGCACGCGGATGGCCCGACGCCCCGCCCCCTTGTCCTATCTCCGCAGCAAAACCGGCAGCAGCGGCGTGATGCGTGTGACGGACCTGGGCCACGCCCGCGCCCGGCCGCGCAAAAAACGCCCCGCACCGTCACTCGTCGCCGTCGCTGATCTCGCGCAGGCGCTCGATATCGAGAATCGTCAGCCGGCTGTATTGCGCATCGATGACTCGTTCCCGCACGAGCTGGCGCAGTTCCTTGTTCACGCTCTGCCGCGACGCGACGAGCAGCGAAGCGAGATCCTCCTGCGACAGCCGGATCGTCAGCTCGATGCCGCGCTGCGCCGGTTGCCCGTGCCATTCGGCGAGGGTCAGCAGCTGATCGGCCAGCCGCGCGCGAAACCCCGACAGCGCGCTCCTGCCGATGCGCCGATGCAACGCACGGCTGCGTGCGCAGATCAAATCGAGCACGCCGCGCAGCAGCGACGGCTCGCGCTCGAACTGCACGAACAGCGCATCGCGCGAGATATGGAACAGCGTCGTCAGTCCATGCGCGCGCTGGTCGTGCATCGAGCCGCCGCCGTCGATCACCGGAATGAAATTGATGACCTCGTTCGGCCACATGTAAATCGCAACCGCACGCGTGCCGGCCGCGTTCGTCCAGCTCATTTCGATCGCACCGGACAGCACGACCTGGATATCGTCGCACGGCCCGTTGCGCGCAAAGATCAGCTCGCCGCTCGTCCAGGTGCGCAAATGACCGGCATCGCACAATGCGTCGATCGACGCGGCAGGCCAATTGCGCAGGCACGGATTCGCGGTGAATGCCGCATGGATCGCGCGGCGGGTGCGCGCATCGAGCGCGCGGCCCGCCCGGTATGGCAGGAACGGCAAATCGGCCCGTGGCGCGCTCGGGCGGCGGATCTCGATCGCTTCGCTGATATCGCTCATGATGGCGGTGTGGATCGCGCGGAAAGAATCGGAACGGACTATGTAAGCATTGATCCGGGAACGCCGCCAAAGACTTCTTTTTTATGTGCTTATCACCCGGCGCCCGGTGCGAAGCGCGCGCCGCAATCGATCAGATATGCGAAGCTTCCGGATTCCCGCGCCGCTCACGCGCGCGCGGCCTCTTTCAGCATAGCCAGCCCGACGAGGCTCGCGAGTCCGCATCCGAGCACGTACCACGCCGGCGCGTAAAAGCTGCCCGATACGCGCCACAACGCGCTGACGATCAATTGCGCGAAGCCGCCGAAAATTGTCACGCCGAGTGCATAGATCACGCCGAGCGACGTCGCCCGCACCTGCGGATGCAGCGTTTCGAGAATCAGCACGAAGCCGGCCGGGCTTGACAGCGTCATCAGGCCAATCAGCACGCAGACGACCGCGAGCGCCGTCACCACCGACGGCCATGCGTGCATCGCGGCGAACGCAGGCAGCACGAGCACGCACGACGCGATGCACGATGCGTAAATCAACGGCTTGCGGCGCGTCAACCTGTCGGCGAGCCGGCCGGCGAACGGCGAGCCGACGAGCAGCACGCCGCCCGCCGCACAGCCCGCGAGCAACGCGACCGACGGCGGCATTCCGGAGGTCATGGTCAGGAACGAAGGCAGGAAAAGACGATCGTGTACATCGTCGACGTACCGCCGACCACGAGCAGCGTGCCCGCCATGATCTGCCGCCAGGAAATCCTGGCGGCGCGAGACGGCGCGGCCGGCATGCCCGCGGCTGCGCCATGCGCCTCCGCGGCGGCCACCGCCTGGTGCAACGTATCATCGAGATGACGCCGCAAATAAAACCCGAGCGGCCCGATCAACAAGCCGAATACGAACGGCACGCGCCAGCCCCAGCTCATCAGCGCGTCGTGCGGCAACAGCCGCGACAGCGCCGCCGCCACGAACGCCCCCACGAGCGCCGCCGCGCCCTGGCTTGCCATCTGCCAGCTCACCATTTCGCCGCGCCGGCGCGCGCCGCCGGACTCCATCAGCAAGGTCGTCGCCGCGCCCACTTCGCCGCCCGCCGAAAACCCTTGCAGCAGCCGGCCAGTCACGACGAGCACCGGCGCGGCCACGCCGATCGCCGCGTAAGTCGGCGCGAAGCCGATCATTCCGGTGCCCAGCGCCATCAGCCCGACAGTCAGCACCAGCGCGGGCTTGCGCCCCGCGCGGTCCGCGTATGCGCCGATCGCGATACTGCCAAGCGGCCGCGCGACGAAGCCGACGCCGAACGTCGCAAGCGACACCATCAGCGCGCCGATATCGGTCGTCGCGGGAAAGAACAGCTTGCCGATCAGCGCGGCGAAGAAGCTGTAGACAGTGAAATCGAAAAATTCGAGCCCGTTGCCAAGTGCGGCGGCGGCGACCGTGCGTCGCCGCGCCCGGCGCTCGTCTATCGTATCCTCAGTGTGCGCAAGAGCCGTGGCGTTCGCGTCGTGGGCCAGCGTGCGTGGCGTCGTGTTCATCGAGCGGCATCCTTCGAAAGAGACCGGAAGAAAGTCCAACGGACATCAAAAGATCAGAAGTTGTGATACATGCCGACCGACATCGTCACGGGCGTCATCCCGGTACGCGGCTCGGCAGTGCCCGGCTCGGTCGGCAACGCATTGGCGTTCAGCGGCACGGTCGATTCGCCGTAGTTGCGGATGAAGCCGGCGCGCGCGTAAAAGCCGGTGCGCTTCGACAGCAGATAGTCGTAGCCGAGCATCACGCCGAACGCGGCATCCTTCGCGGGCTTGCCGGACGCATCGCGCACGCCGGACGTATCGCGGTATACCGCCGACGCGCGCACCGCGTTGCGCCCGAAAGGCACGATCGCGCCGAGCGTATAGACGCGCGCGATGCCATCACCCGCGAGCTTCGGCGCATATTGGTTGTACGACGCCGACAACACCAGCTTGCCGGTGTCGCGCACCACGCCGAAGCCGTACAGATCGTTGCGCACCGTCTGCCCGGCGCTCACCGCCCACACCTGGTTGTAGCTCGCGGCGACATACGTCACGCCGTCGTACCACTGCAGCAACGCGCCCTGCGCGGATGCCGCGGGTGCGCGCCCGGCGACGTTGCTGGGCGCGTACATCAGCGTCACGCTGGTCGTGCCGAACGCGATCGGCGTGCGATACATGATCGCGTTATTAACGCGCACGGGCAGCTGCGTCGCACCGGGGCCGAGATCCGCGTTGTAGCCGGTGCCGCGCCGGGTCTGCACGACGGCCGCGCCGAGCCACGTGTAGACCGAGTTGGTGCCGACCGTGCCGAACACATCGATGAAAAGCGGCAGCCCGGTGCCGATCTGCTTGCCGAACCGCAGCCGGCCGAAGGTAGGCGACGTCAGGCCGATCCACGACTCGCGGTTGTAGGCCGACGATGCGTCTTGCTGCGCGCCGTTATTCGCGAGAAAGCCGCTTTCGAGATTGAACTCCGCACGCCAGCCGCCGCCGAGGTTTTCGCGGCCGAACAGCCCGAACTTCGACGTCCATTCGCCGCCGCTTTGCGTCTGCCACAGCGAGCGGCCGCCGACCGTCTGATAGTTGAACCCCATATCGATCGAGCCGTACAGCGCGAGCCCCTCGCGAAACCGTTCATTGAACTCTGGCAACGCCGCGAGCAGCACGTCCTGATAGGGCGTCGCGTGCGCCACCCCGGCTCCGAGCGCGAGCCACGCCGCGCCGATTGCGTATCGCTTCCTCATCTCCTCCCCCCCGAATCGCCGATGCCGCTCGCCAGCACGGCTGGGCCGCGCGGCGTCAGGCCGCTGCGCGCAAATAGCCCCGCACAAGCCCGACAAAATAGGCTGCGCCCCAGCTGAGCACCGCATCGTTGAAATCGTAATGTGGGTTGTGCACTGCGCAGCCCCCTTGCGAATCGACGCCGTTGCCCACCAGTACATAACAGCCGGGCACGCATTCGGTCATCCACGAGAAATCCTCGCTGCCCATCAAGCCGTCGGGCAGAAGCATCAACGCGCCGGGGCCGGCGAGCGCCTCGATCGTGTCGATCGCGAGCGCCGCCGCGTCAGGATGGTTTTCGACCACGCGCGAGATCGGCTGATAGTCGACCTGCGCCGTGACACCATATGCGTGCGCCTGCGCATCGGCGATCTGTCTGATCCGCGCCTCGACCTCGTTGCGCGTGGTGGCGTCGAGCGCGCGCACCGACAGCAACAGCGTTGCCTGCTCGGGAATCACGTTCGGCGCGGTGCCTGCGTGAATCGCCCCAACCGTGACGACGGCCGCGCGAGCCGGATCGATGTTGCGCGCGACGATCGATTGCAGCGCCAGCACGATATTCGCGGCCGCGACAATCGGATCGCGTCCCTGATGCGGCATCGCCCCATGCGCGCCTTGACCGGTGACGGTGATCGTCACCGAATCCGACGACGCCATCATCGGCCCGTGACGCAGCGCGAAATGACCGACCGGCACGCCGGGCGCGTTGTGCAGTGCATAGACGCGCTCGCACGGGAAACGCTCGAACAGGCCGTCTTCGATCATCCGGCGCGCGCCGCCGAGCCCTTCCTCGGCGGGCTGGAAAATCACATGCAGCGTGCCGTCGAAGCGTTCGTTCGCAGCAATATGGTGAGCGGCAGCGAGCAGCATTGCCGTGTGACCGTCGTGGCCGCATGCGTGCATCGTCTGCGCGACGGTGCTCGCATACGGCAGGCCGCTTGCTTCCTGAATCGGCAGCGCGTCCATGTCGGCGCGCAGGCCGAGCGCGCGCGGGCCCGCGCCGCGCCGCAGCCGGCCGACAACGCCCGTGCCGCCGACGCCTGTCGTCACGTCATAGCCCCACGACGCGAGCTTGTCCGCGACGATCGCGGCGGTGCGCGTCTCGGCAAAACCGAGTTCGGGATGGGCGTGGATATCGCGGCGAATCGCGATGAAATCGGCTTCGGACTCGCGCAGCGTCGCGAGCAATGAAGCGAACTGCGATGAATCGAACTCCTGCGTCATTTAAAGGCTCCGTGAAGCGATTGCGTCGCAACCGTCGCAGCCAAGCGTAAAGAGGCGTTGCCTAACAAAAAACTAACAAATTTTGATACGGATAACTAACAGTGATATATTTCTTAATATGAAAACTCATCAATTGCGGGCGCTCGTTGCCGTCTCGGCAACGGGCAGCATCAACGGCGCGGCCAAAGAATTGCATGTCACGCAACCGGCTATCAGCAAGGCGATTCAAGAACTGGAGAGTGAATTCGGCGTGCGGCTGTTCGAGCGCACGCCGTGGGGCGTCGTGCCGACGCCCGAAGGAGACGCGCTACTCGGCCGGGCGCGCTCGATTGTGCGCGAACTGGAGCGCGCGCACGAAGACATAGCGCATTTGAAGGGAATGCGCGACGGCAAACTCGTGATCGGCTTCACGCCGATCGTCGCGGTAACCGGGTTTGCCGACGCGTTCGCCGAATTCCGCCGGCACTGGCCGGAGATGACGTTCGATCTGCGCGAGCTGTCGCCCACGCAGCTGAGCGAGCAATTGCGCAATCGCACCGTCGATCTTGCGTTTGTCGCGATGATGCGCCCGATCCCCGAGTCGGCGGACATCAAGGCAATCTGGTCGTTCGAGACGCTGTTCGTCACCCGGCGCGGCGGCCGCTTTGCGGGTGCGACGTCGCTCGACGCGCTGCAAGAGGCCGAGTGGATCCACACCGATCCCGGCGACCATTTTCCGTCGTTCATCCGTGACGTCCACGCACAGGCGGGCCTGCCGGTACCGCGCCGCATCACGCGCTGCACATCGTATGCACTGTACTACAGCCTGCTGGTGACGATCGACGCGATCTTTCCGTTGAGCCGTCATACGCTGGTTGAAACCGCGCTGTTCGATCGGACATTGACGCCGCTCGCGCTGCCGGTGGCTCCGCCGTCGCAGCAGTTGTATCTGTTCACGCCGCCGGGGCTGCAACCGCCCCGTCCTGCATCGAGTTTTCTCGAGTGCTTGCGCGATGCGTTTTCGTCGAAGGTGCAACCACGGCACTGACGGCAATCGGGCAGCCTTTCACTTTCAGCATCAATGAAAAATGCGGCCGGATCGCTAAACGATCCGGCCGCAAAAGGCCAAGCATGATCTGACTTGCCAGTTGCTCAGCGTTGGTTGAAAACCGTGACGAAACCCGGCGCGCCGATGACGGAGTTTTATCGACGAGCGGCTTTCATCGCCGCAAAGCGATTTCCGTCTAATCGGCGGCGTGCGTCACGTCATTTTTACTCTCAACACGATGATTATCTGCATTGCCGGTTAAGATTATGCGGAGCGCTCGGCCAGCCGACGTCCGGCTCACCGATTTTTTGTAAATCGAGACAATCGAAAGGCCAACGACCGCGGCAATTCCGGCACCCGCGGACGGCGCCAGCAGGAGGTAAACGGATTCACGGCTCATGACAATCGACATGATTTAAGGCAACATAGCGGCCCATTTCCTCAGGCAAATAACCCAAAAAGATTTTTCTGTTATCACAGCCTTCCTCGCGCCATGCCAATCAGCCTCGATATCGTCTGAAAATATCGCACTTGAAATTATCGATTTACCAGCCAGTTAATTTCCTCTCCTTAATACGTTCAATCCTAGTAAGGTAAAGCAGGCATGTCAATCAGTTTATAAAGAAAATGACTCTAAAAAAATATCCATCCATAACACCCCCTATTAAACTCGGTAAGTTTTAGATAAACAAAAAAACACAAAATCCTGATGCGTTAATCAAAAACCGAAAAGCATGATTAAACCCGGACAAGAATGAATCCGCACGAAAAGTCAGACGGAACACCTCGGCTGGTAAACGTCGTATATGGAAAATATTGCCGCTCTGCTGCCACGGCATGGCAAAAATTACGCACATCAACCAGTATTTGGGACGAGCAAAAAGTATCAACGACGTGCCACTTTTGACGTAGCGCGCGGCCGCTTCACGTCACTACAGTTCGGCACATCGCCGGGCGCCGTGATAACGTTGGGATTCGACGAGCGCGGTGTGCGCACGCCGCACGCTAAAAAACAAAATGCCGCGCAGCGGCCTTCGCGAAGCGAGACATGAACCCTGATCTTGAGATCGTCCCCACCCGTCACGACGATTCGTTTCGCGCGTGGACCCACGACTATCCGCACCCAGTCGCGAAATGGCATTTTCATCCGGAGTACGAAATCCATTTGATTCAGGCGTCGCGCGGCAAGTTTTTCGTCGGCGATCATATCGGCGATTTCGCGCCGGGCAATCTGATTATCACGGGGCCGAATCTGCCGCACAACTGGATCAGCGAGCTTGGCCCCGGCGAGCGCGTGCCGTCGCGCGACCTCGTGTTGCAATTCTCGCGTGCGTCGGCCGATAAGATGGTCGCCGCGTTCACCGAGTTGCAGCCAGTGCTCGATCTGATCGACGATGCATCGCGCGGTATTCAGTTTCCCGATACACTCGGCCTCGCGCTCGCGCCGCTGATGGCCGAGCTGTCGAGCGCGCACGGCTGCCGGCGCGTCGAGATCCTGATGGCGCTGTTCGGCCGGCTGTCGTCATGCGCCGAGCGCCGGCTGCTCGCCGGCCCGCGCTACCGAATCGACGCGCAGCACTACATGTCTTCGACGATCAACCAGGTGCTCGCGTATCTGCGGCAGAACCTGTCGGGCGCGCTGGCGGAAACCGACGTCGCCGCGTTCGCCGGCATGAGCGTCAGCACGTTCACGCGCTTTTTCCGCCGCCATACCGGCACGACGTTCGTCCAATATCTGAACCGGCTGCGCATCGATCAAGCCTGCGAGCTGCTGATGGGCTCGGCACTTAGCGTGACCGACATCTGCTACTGAGTCGGCTTCAACAATCTGTCGAACTTCAACCGGCAATTCCTCGCGACAAAAGGCATGCCGCCGTCGCGGTTCCGCGCGCTGCATCAATTGAACGGACGGCGCGAGCCGCTGTCCGGCGATTCGAGCGATTCGAGCGATTCGAGCCTGCGCCACGCGCCCGTCCTTCCCACCGAGCCGCCGTCGCATGCGTCCCCGCGCGCGGCGCGCCAACCGAACCGGAGCCTCCACCCGTGACTTTTCTCGGCATCGATCTCGGCACGTCCGAAGTCAAGGCGATTCTCACCGACGCCGATTCCACGCCGCTCGCAACCGGCAGCGCACCGCTATCGGTCGAGCGCCCGCATCCGCATTGGTCCGAACAAAGCCCTCAAGCGTGGTGGCACGCAACGCTCGACGCGATCGCCGCCGTGCGCGCCACGCATGCGCACGGCTTCGCCGCGTTGCGCGGCATCGGCCTGTCCGGCCAAATGCACGGCGCAACGCTGCTCGACCGCGCGGGCCAGGTGCTGCGCCCCGCGATTCTGTGGAACGACACGCGCGCGGCCGCCGAATGCGTCGAACTCGAAGCGCTCGTGCCGGAATCGCGCGCGATCACCGGCAACATGGCCATGCCGGGCTTCACCGCGCCAAAGCTGCTGTGGCTCGCAAAATACGAACCCGCGGTATTTCGCGCCACCGCCAAGGTGCTGCTGCCGAAGGATTACGTCGCATGGCGGCTGTCGGGCGAATTCGTGTCGGATTTATCGGATGCGTCCGGCACGCTGTGGGTCGACGTCAGCCGGCGCGACTGGTCCGAGCGAATGCTCGCCGCAACCGAGCTGTCGCGCGAGCAGATGCCGCGCCTCGTCGAAGGCAACGCGGCGGCGGCGGCGTTGCGTGATGCGTTGCGGCGCGACTGGGGCATCGCCGGCCCGGTGACGATCGCGGGCGGCGCAGGCGACAACGCGGCAAGCGCGATCGGCATGGGCATCGCGAACGCGGGCAGCGGCTTCCTGTCGCTTGGCACCTCCGGCGTGCTGTTCGCCGGCAACGAACGCTTCGCACCGAATCCCGATGCCGGCGTGCATGCGTTCTGTCATTGCCTGCCGGCGCGCTGGCATCAGATGAGCGTGATTCTGTCGGCGGCGGCGAGCCTCGACTGGTTCGCCAAGACGACCGGCATCGCGGTCGATGCGCTGCCCGCGCTTGCCGAGCAAGCCGACGCGGCGCGCGCGCCGCTCTTTCTGCCGTACCTGAGCGGCGAGCGCACGCCACACAACGATGCGAACGCCCGTGGCGTGTTTTTCGGCGTCGCGAGCGAGCACCGCGCGGGCGATCTGGCGTATGCGGTGATGGAAGGCGTCGCATTCGCGATGGCCGACGGCTACGCGGCGCTACGCGAAGCCGGCACGACGCTCGACGCGGCGTCGTTCATCGGCGGCGGCTCGAAAAGCGCGCTGTGGGCACGGCTTTGCGCGGATGCGACGGGAATCGCGATGCACCGGCACGAGAGCGGTGCGCTCGGCGCGGCGCTCGGCGCAGCGCGGCTTGCACGGTTGGCTGCGACGCGGGACACGATCGACGAGGTCTGCGTGACGCCCGCGATCGTCGAGACGATCGCGCCCGATCCTGCCCGCTCGGCGCTGCTGGCTGGACGGCTCGCGCGGTATCGGCGGCTGTATCGGGCGTTGAAGGATGAATTCGCGGCATAGCGGCGTGAGCCGCCGCTCGGCGCATTTCATTCGGTACATTCGATGCGAGCCGTCGGATTGGCTCGTTGCCGTCGGCACACGGAGATCCGCGCGTTCGCAAGCACGGCCTGCAGCGCGGGTCCAATCCGCCCCGGCTGCCGCGCGGGGCATTGCGAAGCGAGGCACCGAGCAGCGGAACACCACACGATGAAGCACTGCGCGGCGTAGCGCGGTGCCTCACGGCGAAACACCGCGCAGCAAAGCCCCGCTCGGCAACGCACTTCGCAACGAAGCACAGCATTGCAAGGCAAACGCGGCCTCCCCCCGATGCAGCGCCGCGCTCCCGGCATTCCCGCCCGCCCCGCGCCTTTCCCCCCGCGTCGATTCCCTCAATACACGTCGCGCGCGTACCGTTTGTCCTTCGCGAGCCGCGCGACGTACTCCGCCGCGCGCTCGTCGCTCATCCCCCCATGCCGGGCGACCACCGTGCGCAACGCCGCGTCGACGTCCTTCGCCATCCGCGCGGCGTCGCCGCACACGTAGAAATGCGCGCCGTCGTCCAGCCACGCCCATAGCTCCTTGCCGTGCTCGATCATCCGGTCCTGCACGTAGATCTTCTGCGCCTGGTCGCGCGAGAACGCGAGATCGAGACGCGTCAAAAAACCGTCGTCGCGCATCTGCGTGAGTTCGTCGCTGTAGTAGAAATCCGTGTCCGCGTGCTGCTCGCCGAAAAACAACCAGTTGCGCCCTGTCGCGCCGCGCGCGCGCCGTTCGTGCAGGAAGCCGCGAAACGGCGCGACGCCGGTGCCGGGCCCGACCATCACGATCGGCACGTCGCCGCTCGCGGGCAGCCGGAAGTGCGCGGACTTTTGCACGAACACCGGCACGCTGGCATCGGCCGCTCGATCCGCAAGGAATGTCGACGCGACGCCCTTGCGCTGCCGCCGCCCGTTGTTGTAGCGAACCGCCGACACGGTCAGGTGAATCTCGCCACGGTGAGCGCTCGGCGCAGACGCAATCGAATACAGCCGGGGCTGCAGCCGCTTGAGCATGCCGATCAGCTCGGCCGCCGATAGCTCGACGGGAAACTCGTGCAGCACGTCGGCAAGTTGCTGCCCCCATAGCCAGTGCTTGAGATCGGCGCGGCGATCGTCGCGCAGCAGGCTTTTCAGCGCATCGCCCGCCGAGCTGCGCGCCGCGATGAACGCGAGCGCGTCCGGATGCGTGCGCGTGATGTCGAAGTGCCTGGCGAGCGCGTCCGCCGCGCGCAGCTCGCCCAGCCCCGCGACCGTCACCGGCGCGTCCGGCTCGACGTGCGCGAGCGTCAGCAACTCGTCGACGAGCGCCGGACAATTGGTTGGCCATACGCCGAGCGCATCGCCTGTTTCGTATTCGAGCGCCGTGCCGTCCGTCGACAGCGACACGTAACGCGTGTCCTTGGCCGCGCCGGCCCGGTTGAGCCGCCGGTTCGCGATCAGCCGCGACGCGGCTGGGCGCGCTTTCGTCGGCACCGCGCCGGCCGGAATCATGCCGTCGGCGGGCACCGCGTGCAGGGCGGCATCGTCCTCCTTGATCCGCGCGATCACGCGCTCGAGCCAGGCATCGGCGCCCGGCTGGTATTCGGCATCACAATCGACGCGCCCGATCACGCGCGCCGCACCGAGCGCGGCAAGCCGCTCGTCGAGCCGGCGGCCGTGGCCGCAAAACTGATCGTAGTTGCGATCGCCGAACGCGAGCACCGCATAACGAACGCCGTCGATGCGCGGCGCGTCGTTCGCGCTCAGCGCGGCCCAGAAATCCTGGCCGTTGTCGGGCGCGTCGCCGTCGCCGAACGTGCTTGTCATCAACAGCACGTATTGCGCGTTCGGCAGCGCGTCGATGGGATAGTCGGCCATGCAGGTCATGCGGATCTCGAAACCTGAGTCCATCAGCTGGGTGGCGTAGCGCTCGGTCAGCGATTCGACGTTGCCCGTCTGCGACGCCCACAGCAGCGTGACCTTCGGCCGCGTGCGCAGAATCCGCACGCCGTTCGCCGCATTCGCGTCATGCGCAGCGCGAGCCGGCGCGCCGGCCGCGACCGTTGCCAGCCCGGCGCCGGCCGGCAAACGCGCCAGCTCTTCCGGTCCGCCGCCAGGGCCGGGCGCGCGGCTGAACAGCCCCGCGAGCAGGCCGTCGAGCCACAGCCGGGTGTCGGCCGCAAGCGGCGCGCCGGCGGGCATGACCGGCACGCCCGCCAGCCGCGCCTGCGCGGCGGCCGCGCGCAAGCCGCCGATAAAGCCCTCGACGTAGACGCGCTCGGCGTCGGTCAGCCGTCGCGCGCCCGCCTGGGCCGGGATGCCGAGCAAATCGGCGAAGGTGTCGATATCGGCCATGGTCGATGCGTTGGAAGCAGTAACAGATGCGCAGCTGGACGGCATCGCGCGCGCGTGGCCGGAAGCTATGCCGGCCGACGCCGCGCGCGTATCGCCGGGCACGGCGGCTGCAACGTCATGCGGCTGCGCGGCGGCAGCAGCTTCGCCCTCTGCGTCGGCACGCGCGCCGCTGGCTACGTCGGCGCGCGCGAGCGAAACCGCGCAGAATTTAAGCTCGGGTTGTAATGACACCGGATCGACTGCATCGTTCGTCACCGCGTTCACGCACAGCTCGTCGCCGTACACGTCGTTCCAGTGGATCGGCGCAAAGCACGCGCCCGGGCGCACGCGCTTGGTCACGACGGCGGGCAGGACCGCGCGGCCGCGCGGCGAGCGGATCTCGACGCTGTCGTTCGCGCCGATCGCGAGCATCTCCGCGTCGTCCGGATGGATCTCGACGAACGGGCGCGGATTGAGCTTGTTCAGCATCGCGACCTTGCCCGTCTTCGTCATCGTATGCCACTGGTGCTGCAGCCGGCCGGTGTTCAGCACGATCGGGAACTCGCGCGCCGGCGCTTCGGCCGGCGCGACGTGTGGCCGCGCGAAGAAGCGCGCGCGGCCGGAGGGTGTCGGAAACACGAGCCGCGGCGGCGTGGCGGCGCCGTCGCCGGCTCCCTGGGCCGCGCCGTCGGTCAGATAGCGGATCGGATGGCGGCTTTCGCCGTCGCCGGGCGGGCACGGCCACTGGATCGGCGCCGCGCGCAGCGCCGCGTGGCTCGCCCCGCGCAGATCGTAGCCCGTTTTCGGATTCGCGAAGCGCGTGATCTCGTCGAATATTTCGGCAGCCGAACGATAATCGAATGCGTCGCCAAAACCCATCGCGGCGGCAACCTGCGCGATGATCCGCCAGTCGGGCAGCGCGTCGCCGGGCGGCTCGACGGCCTGCTGCATCAGCGTCAGATTGCGCTCGGAGTTGATCATCACGCCTTCGCCCTCCGCCCACAGCGCGCCCGGCAGCAGGATGTCCGCATAACGGTTGGTCTCGGTATCGAGAAACGCATCCTGCACGATCACCAGCTCGGCTGCCTTCAACGCCGCGATCACGCTGCTGCGGTTCGCGACCGTCGCGGCCGGATTCGTGCACATGATCCAGCACGCCTTGATATCGCCCGCGGCCATCTTGCGGAACAGCTCGACCGTGCCGCCGCCCGCATCTTGCCTGAGCGTGCCGGCGGGCAGGTTCCAGACGGTCTCGACGAAGTGGCGGTCGTCGCCGTCGAGCGCGCTGCGCTGGCCCGGCAGCCCCGGCCCCATGTACCCCATCTCGCGCCCGCCCATCGCGTTGGGCTGTCCGGTCAGCGAAAACGGCCCACTGCCGGGCCGGCAGATCTTGCCTGTCGCGAGATGCAGGTTGCAGATCGCGTTCGTGTTCGCGGTGCCGTGCGTGCTCTGGTTGAGGCCCATCGTCCAGCAGCTCGTCCATTCGCCCGCCTCGCCGATCCACTGCGCGGCGAGCCGGATGTCGGCCTCGGTCAGCCCGGTAAGCTCGGCCACGCGCGCGGGCGTGTAATCGGCGAGAAACGCTGGCATCGCGTCCCAGCCTTCGGTGTGCGCGGCGATGAAATCCGCATCGGTCTGGCCGTTTTCATGCAGCAGATGGAGCAGCCCGTTGAGCAGCGCGAGATCGGTGCTGGGCCGGATCTGCAGGAACAGCCCGGCCTTGTCGGCGGTCGCGGTGCGGCGCGGATCGACGACGATCAGCCTCGCGCCCGCCTTCACGCGGTCCATCATCCGCAGGAACAGGATCGGATGGCAGTCGGCCATGTTCGAGCCGATCACGAAGAACAGATCCGCGCGATCGAAATCCTGATACGAACCGGGCGGCCCATCCGCGCCGAGCGACAGCTTGTAGCCGCTGCCCGCGCTCGCCATGCAAAGCCGCGAGTTCGACTCGACGTGCGGCGTGCGGACATAGCCCTTCGCCAGCTTGTTGACGAGATACTGTGCTTCGAGCGAAAGCTGGCCCGACACGTAGAACGCGACCGCGTCGGGACCGTGCGCGTCGAGCACCGCGCGCAGCCGGCGCGCGGTCTCGGCAATCGCGTCGGCCATCGGCACCGGCGCCGGATCGTGATCGCGCGTGTCGCGCACGAACGCATGTTCGAGACGGCCGGCGTTGCGCAACGCGACGTGCGCGGACGAGCCCTTCGTGCATAAACGGCCGTAATTGCTCGGGTGCTCGGCATCGCCGGACACTTTGACCACCTCGCCGTCCTCCACATGCAGCACCATCCCGCAGCCGACGCCGCAATAGGGACACACGCTCTTCACGCTCGCCATCATCATTCGCCTTGGGTTCGTTCGGTCACACGGCGCGCCGTGCGCGCGCGCATGCGCGCATCACGCGGCCACCCAGACGTCGCCGTTCTCGACGCGCGACGCATACGCGGCCACCGATTTGTCCGGCGCTTCGAGACACTCGCCGGTGCGCAGGTCGAAATGCTGCTTGTACAACGGCGACGCCACGACGATCCGCTCGCCGATGCTGCCGATCAGCCCTCGCGAGAGCACCGCGGCGCGCGAATGCGGATCGATGTTGTCGATCGCGAATACCTGGGCGCGGGGAGCGCCGGCGGCATCGATATGGAACACGGCGATCTGCTCGCCGTTGACGAGCGCGCAGATGCCGGTGTTCGGCACGATGTCGTCGAGCGCGCAGATGCGGGTCCAGCCGGAAGCGGTTTGATGGCGGTTCATGTCGATCTCCTGGCAGACAAAGGCTTCAAAGGTCTTCAGAGGGCTTCATTCAAAGGGCTTCAACGAAGGTCAGGCCGTTTCGGTTTCGGCTTCGGTCTCGAACGCGGGCCCCGCATGCGGCGCGAGCGCGTCGCGCTCGCCGGGCATCGCGGGGCGGATCTGGCCACGCTCTTTCACGAACGCGATGGTCGAATCGGGCGCGTCGCTGTTGACGAAATGGCGGAAGCGCCGGCGCGTGGCCGGATCGTCGACGGCCTTCTTCCATTCGCATTCGTAGGTATCGACGATGCGCTGCATGTCAGCCTCCAGCTCGGCGGCAATCCCCAGCTTGTCGTGCACCACGACGTCGATCAGGTAGTCGAGCCCGCCTTCGAGGCTGTCGCGCCAAACGCTGGTGCGCTGCAGCCGGTCGGCGGTGCGGATGTAGAACATCAGGAAGCGGTCGATGTAGCGCACCAGCGCGTGGCGATCGAGATCGGCGGCGAGCAACTCCGCGTGGCGCGGCTTCATTCCGCCGTTGCCGCACACGTATAGGTTCCAGCCCTTCTCGGTGGCGATCACGCCGATGTCCTTGCCTTGTGCCTCCGCGCATTCGCGGGTGCAGCCGGACACGCCGAACTTCAGCTTGTGCGGCGCGCGCAGCCCCTTGTAGCGGTTCTCGAGCGCGATCGCGAGCCCGACCGAATCGCCGACGCCGTAGCGGCACCACGTCGAGCCGACGCACGATTTCACGGTGCGCAGCGCCTTTCCGTATGCGTGCCCGGATTCGAAGCCGGCCGCAATCAGCTCCTCCCAGATCAGCGGCAGTTGCTCGACGCGCGCGCCGAACAAATCGACGCGCTGGCCGCCCGTGATCTTCGTATAGAGCCCGTACTTCTGCGCGATCTGGCCGACCGCGATCAGCCCTTGCGGCGTGACCTCGCCGCCCGGCATCCGCGGCACGACCGAATACGTGCCGTCGCGCTGGATGTTCGCGAGGAAGTAGTCGTTCGAATCCTGCAAGCCCGCGTGCTCCTGCTTCAGCACGAACTCGTTCCAGCACGATGCGAGAATGCTCGCGGCGACCGGCTTGCAAATGTCGCAGCCGAGCCCGCGCCCATGCCGCTTGAGCAGCTCGCCGAACGTTTCGATCCGGCCGACGCGCACCAGATGAAAAAGCTCCTGCCGCGAATACGGGAAGTGCTCGCACAGATGATTGCTCACCGCGAGCCCCTGCCGCTTCATCTCGGCTTTCATGATCTGCGTGACGAGCGGCACGCAGCCGCCGCACGAGGTTCCCGCGCCGGTGCAGCTCTTCAGCGCGCCGAGGCTGGTCGCGCCGCCGGCGACCGCATCGCAAAGCTGCCCCTTGGTCACGTTGTTGCACGAGCAGATCGGCGCGGCGTCAGGCAGCGCGTCAACGCCGAGCGCCGGCTTCGCGCCGCCGTCCGGCTGCGGCAGGATCAGGAATTCGGGCGCGTCGGGCAACGCGATCCGGTTCAACATCATCTGCAACAGCGTGCCGTACTCGGCCGCGTCGCCCACCATCACCGCGCCGAGCAGATGCGTGCCGCACTCCGATACGACCAGCTTCTTGTAGATCTGCTTGCGCTCGTCCGCGAACTGGTAGACGCGGCTGCCGGGCGTCTTGCCGTGCGCATCGCCAATGCTCGCGACATCGACGCCCATCAGCTTGAGCTTGGTGCTCAGATCGGCGCCGGCGAACGCGGCATCGCCGCCCGTGAGCCGCCGCGCGACGACGCGCGCCATCTCGTAGCCCGGCGCGACCAGGCCGAACGTCTGGCCGCGCCACGCCGCGCATTCGCCGATGGCGTAGATATCGGCGTCGCTCGTCATGCAGTGTTCGTCGATCGCCACGCCGCCGCGCGGCCCGATCTCGAGCCCGCATTGCCGCGCGATCTCGTCGCGCGGCCGGATGCCGGCGGAGAACACGATCATGTCGGCGTCCAGATGCGTGCCGTCGGCGAATTGCATCCGGTGCGCGGCCGTGCCGCCGTCGGTGATCACGAGCGTGTTCTTGTCCGTATGCACCTGCACGCCGAGCGCCTCGATGCGCGCGCGCAGCATCCGGCCGCCGCCTTCGTCGACCTGCACGGCCATCAGCCGCGGCGCGAATTCGACGACATGCGTGTCGAGCCCCATGTCGAGCAGCGCCTTCGCGCATTCGAGGCCGAGCAGCCCGCCGCCGACCACCACGCCGCTCTTCGCGCGCGCGCCGCACGCGTGCATCGCCTCCAGATCCTCGATCGTCCGGTAGACAAAGCAGCCGGCGCGCTCGCGCCCCGGCACCGGCGGCACGAACGGCGTCGAGCCGGTCGCGAGCACGAGCTTGTCGTAGCCGAGCGTACCGCCGCTGGACAGCGTGACGGTATGCGCGCCGCGGTCGATCGCGCTCGCTTTCGTGTTCAACCACAGCCGGATGTTCGGATGGCGCTCGAAAAAGCCCGGTTCGACAAGCGACAGATCGTCGGCCGAGCGGCCAGAGAAAAACTCCGACAAGTGGACGCGATCGTAAGCGGGGCGCGGCTCTTCGCAGATCACGTCGATCTGCGGCGCATTGCGCGCATCATCCGGGCTCATGCCCGCCACGATGCACTCGAGCAGCTTATGGCCGACCATTCCGTGACCGATGACGACGATTTTCATGGTGAGGCTCCCTGTCAATTCGAAACGCTGTTGATGGTGAGCGCCTGCGCGCGCAGCGCCGCTTCGCTTGCCTTGTGCTCGGCGCTGAAGCGCACGGCGAGTGCGCAGAACGCCGCGCCGGTGACTGCCGCGCCGAGCAGCATCAGCGTCGGCTGGATCGCGCCGACGCCCTTCATCAGGTATCCAGCCGCGACCGCGCCGACATTGCCGCCCGCGCCGACGATGCCCGCCACGCCGCCCAGCGCGTGGCGATCGACGAACGGCACGAGCGCGTAGGTCGCGCCGCATGCCATGTGCGTGAACAGGCCGAACGCGACCATTGCGACGACGGCCGGTGCGACGCTGCCCGCCTGCGCGAAGGCGAGCAGCCCCACGCCCTCGCCGACGATCAGTGCGAACAGCAGCGTCACGCGCGCGTCGAGTCCGCGCCGCGCGGCCGCGCGATCCGACAGCCAGCCGCCGAGGCCGCGCGCGAACAACGCGAGCAGCCCGAAAACGCCTGCAGCCAGCCCCGCATCCTTCAGAGACAAATGAAAACGATCGACGTAGTACAGCGCCGCGATGTTGTGCATGAACACTTCGACGCCAAAGCACGCGCCGTAGGTGACGAACAGCATCCACACGCGGTAGTTCGCGCACGCGGCGGCGAAACTCGCGAAGCCGCCTTTCTTGCCGCTGCCAACGGCGACGCCGCGCGCGCGCAAGTCGGCGAAATCGCCTTGCGGGCAGTCCTGTGTCGCACGCCAGTAGACGCACGCCATCGCCAGCATCGCAGCGCCCGGCACGGCGAGCGCGGCCCGCCATGCGCCGGCGTCGCTCAAGCCGAGCAGCATCGCGGCGGCCAGCAACAGCGGCATCAGCGCCTGCGCGGCGCCCGCTCCGGCGTTGCCCCAGCCCGCCGCGGCCGCATTCGCTGTGCCAACCACGTTCGGCGCGAACATCATCGACGTGTGGTACTGGGTGATCACGAAGCTCGCGCCCACCGCGCCGATGCCAAGGCGGCACAGCAGGAACGTGGTGTAGTCATGGCTGAACGACGCGGCGAACACCGGAATCGCGCCGAGCGACAGCAGCGCCGCATAAACGCGCCGCGGGCCGTAACGGTCGCACAGCGGGCCGACCACGAGCCGCACGACGACCGTCGCCGCGACAGCCGCGATGTTGATGTTCGCGACCTGCGCGGCGCTCAGCTTGAATTCGTGCGCGATGATGGGCATCAGCGGCGCGCACGCGAACCATGCGAAGAAGCAAATGAAGAACGCCATCCACGTCAGGTGGAAAGCGCGCATCGGCGGCGTGCGCCAGTTCAGCAAATCGATGCGGGTAGCCTTGTCGGACATTGCGTGTTGTCTCACCAAACGAAAACGGCGCCCTGCGAATCCCGTCGGATGACCGGATGCGTAGGACGCCGTTGCCCAAAACGCGCCCGTTGCCGGGCGAATCGATAGTCGGTGCCGCGAAGCGGATCGCCGTTGATCCGCCCGCCGAACGTTACGCAAGCGTCGTGCCAAGCGGGCGGAAACGAGATGGGGCAATGCATCGCGCGATAAAGGGCGAACGCGGCGTCGCGCGCCGACGATACGCAGTGAGGCAGCAGGCACAGTTGTAGTGCAATGCAGCACTGTCGGCGTGCGGCGGATTGGCGCGCAAACCGCGCGCATACGCGCCAGGGCATGCGGGGCTTCGACGGCAATTGCCATTGGCCCGGTTATTGCTCCGCGCTTATTGCATGCTGATTGTTCGCTGATCGTTCGATTAAGAAACATCGCCGGCAACGACGCCGGCGGCATATCGGGCGCTCGCTGGAATCAACGGCGGCGCGCGGCGGCAGCAGCAGCGGCGGCGCACGCGCCGAGCGGCAGCGGCATATCCGCTGCATGGCAGCGGCATCCGCCGTGCGGCCGCGCGTAAAGTCCGTGGCTTGCGAGCAGCGGCGCTAATGAAGCTCGAGCAGGCCTCGCGTATTCGTCGCGCGCGGTGCTCGGGATGGGACAACGGCGTCCTGCGCATCCGCCCGGCCAGCCCGGCCGGCTGCGCGGGACGCCGTTTTCGTTTCGGCCAAACAGCGGTCGACAGCGGCGCAGCGGCGGGGCATGCGCGAGCAGCGCGCCGCGCCGCCGGGCGCGGCCGCACAACAGCCAAGCAGGAATCGACAGGAAACGGATGATGAAGAAGATTGGCAACGTGACGCTGCTGGGCGCAGGCCCAGGCGGCCCCGACCTGCTGACGATCCGCGCCGCGAAGGCACTGGCGGCGGCCGACGTGCTGCTGCTCGACGATCTCGTCGCGCCGGAAATCGCGGCGCTCGCGCCGCGTGCGCGCGTCATCCGCGTCGGCAAGCGCGGCGGCTGCCGCTCGACCCCGCAGGCATTCATCGAGCGCCTGATGTGCCGCTATGCGCTGCGCGGCGAGCGCGTGGTGCGCGTAAAAGGCGGCGACGCGCTGTTGTTCGGCCGCGCGGGCGAGGAGCTTGCCGCACTGCGCGCGGCCGGCGTGCCGGTCGATATCGTCAACGGCATCTCGGCGGGCTTTGCCGCCGCCGCGAGCTTGCAAGTGTCGCTCACGCACCGCGAGCACTGCCAGGGCGTCACGTTCGTCACCGCGCACAAGCAGGATCACGGCGAACCCGATTGGCGCTCGCTCGCCGCGGCCGGCACCACGCTCGTGATCTACATGGGCATGAGCCGCCTCGACACAGTCGCGGCGGGCCTGCTCGCGGCGCTCGACGCATCGATGCCGGCCGCGATCGTCCAATGGGCGGGCACACCGGCCGAGCGGCGCTGGACCGGCACGCTCGACCGGCTGGCCGCTGCCGCGACCGAGGCCGGGCTGGGCAGCCCGGCGGTGATTCTCGTCGGGCGTGCGATCGGTGACGCGGTGGATGAAGCGATCGGCGGAGCACTCAACGTAGCAGTTGGTGAAGCGATCGGTGGAGTGCTCGACGAAGCAGCCGGTAAAGCGATCGGCGGAGCACTCGACGTAGCAGCCGGTAAAGCGATCGGCGGAGCACTCGACGTAGCAGTTGGTGAAGCGATCGGTGGAGTGCTCGACGAAGCAGCCGGCAAAGCGACGGGTAAAGCATTCGGCAAAGCGCTCCCCCGCCCGGCCCGCGCCGCGGACGCGCACGGCGAGGCCGTCGGGCGCGCGCCTTCCGGCACGCCCGCATGCCTGCCCGCGCGCGATCCCGAGCCCGCGCGCGCACCGGTCCCGGCCGCGGCATGATCCGCCCGGCACAGCGCGCGGCCCCCATTGCCGGCACCGGCTCGTGCGCGCGCGCCGCGGCGGCACGCGCGCCAGCCGTTCTTCCCTGCGCGCGCGCCGCGACGCCGCGCCCGCCTCTTGCGCCAGCCCGATGGAATTGACCGACTCGACCGACCGCTCCGCCCGGTTGCGCGTGCTGCTCGTCACCGACACCGACAAGCCGCTCGGCGAGCTGCGCGACGCGCTCGCGCGCATCGGCTACGAGATGCTCGACGAAGTCGCCACGCCCGCGCGGCTGCCCGCCGCCATCGAAAAGGAACGCCCGGACGTCGTGATCATCGATACCGAATCGCCGTCGCGCGACACGCTGGAGCAGCTTGCGGTCATGAACGCCACCGCGCCGCGGCCCGTGCTGATGTTCAGCCACGACGCCGATCAGCAACTGATCCGCGCGGCAGTCGGCGCGGGAGTCAGCGCGTATCTGGTCGAAGGCTTGTCGGCCGAGCGGCTCGCGCCGATTCTCGAAGTCGCGCTCGCGCGCTTCTCGCATGACGTGCGCTTGCGCCAGCGGCTTACGGAGGTCGAACGCGAGCTTGCCGAGCGCAAGCTGATCGACCGCGCCAAGCGCATGCTGATGGAGCACCGCCGGCTGTCCGAGCAGCAAGCTTACGCGACGCTTCGGCGCAGCGCGATGAACCAAGGCATCCGGATCGTCGACGCGGCGCGCCTGCTGCTTGCCGACCACCCGCCAACTTGAAGGTGTGACCCGCATGAATACCCGCCATTTCGATGCACCGGAGCGACGCCATCTGCGCATCGGTTTCGTCGCGCTCTGCGACGCGGCGCCGCTTATCGCCGCGCGGCATCTGGCGCTCGGCGAGCGCTACGGCATCACGCTGGAGCTGTGCCGGCAGCCGTCGTGGGCGAGCATCCGCGATAAGCTGCTGTCGGGAGAACTCGACGCCGCGCACACGCTGTACGGCCTCGTGTACGGCGTGCAGCTAGGTATCGGCGGGCCGCGCGCCGACATGGCCGTGCTGATGGTGCTCAACCGCAACGGCCAGGCAATCACGTTCTCGAACCGGCTTGCCGACGCGTATCAGTCACCGCCCGTCGCGCCGGGCGCTGGGCCGCACCAGCCGGACAAGCTGCGCGCCGCGCTCGCCACGCTCGGGCGCAAGCCCGTGTTCGCGCAAACCTTCCCGACCGGCACGCATGCGATGTGGCTGTATCACTGGCTCGCGGCGCGCGGTGTCGATCCGATGCGCGATATCCGCAGCATCGTGATTCCGCCGCCGGAGATGGTCGATGCGCTCGCGTCCGGCGAACTGGACGGGCTGTGCGTCGGCGAGCCGTGGAACGCTGTTGCCGACGCATGCGGCGTGGGCCGCACCGTCGCGGCGACCAGCGAGGTCTGGCTCGATCACCCGGAAAAGGCGCTCGCGTGCCGGCGCGAGTTCGCATCGCTGTATCCGAACACGGCGCGCGCGCTCGTGCGCGCGCTGCTCGACGCATGCGCATGGCTCGACGAGCCCGACCATCGCGCGCTTGCGGCCGAATGGCTAGCCGCGCCGGATGCGATCGGCGTGCCGGTTGCGCAAATCGCACCGCGGCTGCTCGGCGATTACGGCCAGGGGCCATTCGCGCAACCGCCTGCGCCGATCCGCTTTCACGATCACGGCACGGTAAACCGGCCGCTCGCGAGCGACGGGCTGTGGTTTCTGTCGCAATACCGGCGCTGGCGGATGCTGGACGGGCCAGCCGACGAAGCGGCAATCGCGGCGGGCGTCGCGCACACCGCGCTGTACGACGAAGCCGCCACCGCCTGGCGCGCGACGCCGCCCCAATGACGCCGCCGCCCTGCCGGCATTCGGAATCGCCCGGCAGCCATTCGAAGCGATACTCAAATTCCGCTATTCCGGAATACCACATCGCTTATTTTGATTTTTAATTGCGCCCGCGCTTAATTAAGCACAATCAACCGTGACGTAAAACGTTTGGCATGAAAAACGGACTCGATCCAGGCAAACGTTTTACATCGATTCACCGTTGATCATTTAACAGTCTTTGAAGTTAAATGATGAGATATTTCGGCATAGTTTCACCCTCATAAACGCAGCACGGCGTGGTTTCGGCTCGAAGCCACGCAGAATCACCGGGCGCTCGGCATATCGATATCCGAGCGAGCCGTCAAAAATAAATCGGTACTCGTTGCGGGCCGGCGCGACACGGCAACACACGCGCCGGCCCGGTATCGACCACACGCTAAAAAATCAAGATTGATCGACCAGGAATTTCGGGGATGTTTGAAAATACCTTACTCGCGTTTCGCATCGGAAATCAAAATGCCGGTTTAGCATCGGCCGCCCGCCAATCTGCGATCGCATTACCTCTTGAATCCGATTATCCCGGTTTGCATTCGGCTGCCGGATTGACTGAACCTGAAAATCCACACCGGCACGCCACCGATTTCGTCCGCCACCGTCGCCGATGACACCGCTTCATCGCTTTCGCTAAACCGCATCGACGCCGGATTTACCGGGATTTCACCTCCGGCGCGGCGTCGAATTGCGAATTCCTTTCTCGCGAAAATCCCAAAGCTCGCCCATAGCGGGCGCATCCGGTTCGTCCGATGACAGCGGAACCGTGCGCGCGCATGCCGGGCTGGAAGCCTGTTATGTCGACATTTACTTTGTCCCCCCGCGCCGGCGCCGCGCGGCGGCGTCTTGCATCGCTCATCGGCCTGGCGCTCGCGTGCGCGATGCCAAGTGCGCACGCGAGCGCGTCCACCGATGCCGGCACGCGCGCGCAGCAACTCGCCGATGCGCGAAGCCGGCTCGCCGCGCATCGACGCGTCGATGCGCTCGCGCTTTGCGAAGATATCCTGCAGCGTTGGCCGAATGATCCGGACGCGCTGCGTCTGCGCGTGCGCGCGCTATCCGAGCTGGGCGCTGCCGCGCAAGCCCTGTATTGGGCGCAACAACTGCGTGCGCCGCTGCCGGACGCGGACCTCGCCGCACTGCAGGCCGATCTGGCCGCGCACCAGACGCGCTGGGCGCGCACGATGCCGGCCGATCCGAATCAGCCTTACGCGCAAAGCGATCGCGCCGTCGCCACGCTCGACGACGCGTGCGAACGCTACCGCGCTTGCGCCGGGCTTCGCCGCCGCCTCGACGCCGATCGCCTGGTTTCGACGAGCGAAGCGGCCCGCGGCGCCGAGACCATGGAAGGCTATCGGGCGATGCAGCTGGCCGGCGAGCCGTTGCCGCCCTATGCCGAGATCGCCGTGGCCGACGCGTTGATGCAGCAGCGGCAGCCGGAACAGGCGATCCCGCTGTACGAGGCCGGCATCGCGGGCCACCCCGGCCCGTATGCCGACGACGAAGGCGATCCGCACATCTCGCTGGCATACGCGTACCTCGAAGCGTGGCGCGCGCGCGACGCGCTGGCGCTCGCGGATCGCACGGCCGCCGGCACGCCGGCCTGGCTGCCGCCTGTGGCCGGCCTCGAACCGCGCCCCAACCCGCACAAGACCAGCGCCGATATCGCCGCCGCCGTGCTGCGCGACAACGTCTGGCTGCACCGCGACGCCTGGCAGCGCCTGCAAGCGCTGCGCGCCGAGGCGCCGGCCAACGTGGCGCTGTGGCGCAACCTCGCATACGTCGAGCGCATGCGCGGCTGGCCGCGCCGTTCCGAGGCAACCGCCGTCGGCGCGGCCGGGCTCGATCCGGAAGACACCGGCACGCGGCTCGAGGCAATCGACGACTGGCGCGAACTCAACGATTTCGCGCGCGTCGAGCCCGCGCTGCGCGATCTGGAGCAGATCATCCCGCGCGAGCAGCGCGTGCAACTCACGCGTCAAGCGTGGGATAGGCAGCGCGGCTGGCAATTCGACATCGATCACTACAACGGCAAAGGCGGCAAATCGACCTACGGCGACTATGACAACGAAACCGAGGCCGTGCTGCAAAGCCCGCTGCTGTACAACCATTGGCGCGTGGCCGGCATCGCGCGGCTCGCCGGCGGCTCGCTCGACGAGGGCGGCCGCGCCCAGCGCTACCGGCTCGGCGCGGGCGTGCGCGGCTACGCGCGCGGCTTCGAAGCCTATCTGCAAGCGCTGCCCGGCATCGGCCAGACTCGCGGCGTCGCGCTCGAATCGGGCTTCAAATGGTCGCCGAGCGATCACTGGACCTTCGGCGCCGACTGGAGCACCAAGGGCGACGCTCACGTGCCGCTGCGCGCGAGCGCGTTCGGCATCACGGCCCACAGCTACGACGCGAGCGCTCAATGGCGCGCGAGCGAATTGACGCGCGCGGGCATCGCCGCGTCGTATGACCGCTTCAGCGACGGCAACCGCCGCTACGGCTGGCAAGCCGATCTGACGCAACGGCTCTACACCGCGCGCTACTTCACGGTGGACGGCGGCGCGCAGCTCGGCCTGTCGCACAACCGCCTGACCGACGTTCCCTATTACAGCCCCGCGCAAGCGCGCTGGGCCATGCTGACCGGACGGATCGACCATATGCTCTATCAACGCAACGAACACGACTGGCGGCACAGCCTCGATGCCGCCATCGGCCCCTACAACGAGCGCGGCCACGGCACCGGCTGGGCGGCCAGCGTGCGCTACGGGCAGAACTTTCAGCCGCGCGGCGGCCTGAGCTTCGGCTGGGGCGTGGGCTGGACCAGCCAGCCTTACGACGGCAAGCGCGAATCGCGCGTGATGCTCGACCTCACCATGCACTGGGGGCAATGAGCGATGCGCCGTCTGCTTTTTCTGATCCTGCTGCTATGGCTCGCCGCAAGCGCCGCGCGCGCGGCCGACCGCCTCGACGCGCTGAGCGGCCCGCTGCGCGCGCGCGCCGCGCCCCCGCCGCTCATCGTGCTGACCTATCACGACGTGCTCGACGACGTGCGCGACGCGCCGCGCAAGGACGAGATCCCGGTGAGCACCGATCATCTGATCGCCCACTTCGAATGGCTGCGCGCAAACGGCTTTCACATGGTCAGCCTCGACGACGTGCTCGCCGCCGAGCGCGGCGAACGCCCGCTGCCGGACAAAGCCGTGCTGCTGAGCTTCGACGACGGCCTCGCCAGCGCGTACAGCCGTGTGTACCCGCTGCTGCGCGCGTACCGCTACCCGGCGCTGTTCGCGCTCGAAGGCTCGTGGATCGACCTGCCGCCCGGCAAGACTTTCGACTACAACGGCAAGCCATGCGGCCGCGAATGCTTCGTGACCTGGAGCCAGGTGCGCGAGATGCAGGCGTCGGGCCTGATCGAATTCGCGTCGCACACCTACGACCTGCATCGCGGCATCGTCGGCAATCCGCAACGCAATCTGCTGCCGGCTGCCGTGCATCTGCTCTACGATCCCGCGCACGGCTACGAAACGCCCGGCGCGTACCGCGAGCGCATCCGCGCCGACCTCGCGCGCAGCGCCGACGAGATCGCGCGCGAGACCGGCCGCCGGCCGCGCGCGATCGTCTGGCCATACGGCGACTACAACCCGATCACCGAAGAAGAGGCGGCCAAGCTCGGCATGACCGTCTCGCTGAGCCTGGACGACGCCAGTGCCCAACTCAAGCCCGGCGTCACCGTGCCGCGCCTGCTGATCGCCGGCAACATGGGCGTAGACGGGCTCGCGACGCTGATCTACGAGCAACGCAAGGTGCAGCCGCAACGCATCGTGCAGGTGGACCTCGACTACGTGTACGACCCCGATCCCGCGCAGCAGGAGCAAAACCTGTCGGCGCTGCTCGATCGCATCAAACGAATGAAGCCGAGCCAGGTATGGCTGCAAGCCTATGCCGATCCGGACGGCGACGGCGTTGCCGATGCGCTGTATTTCCCGAACCGCCATCTGCCGATGCGCGCCGACCTGTTCTCGCGTGTCGCGTGGCAGTTGAGCACGCGCTGCAACGTGCAGGTATATGCATGGATGCCGGTGCTCGCGCTGCGCGTGGCGCACGCGCAGCCTCTGCCCACGCTCGGCCGCCCGGGCGATCCGAGCGACCGCGATCACTACCGGCTCGCGCCGTGGTCGCCCGACGTGCGCCGCGTGATCGGCGACGTCTACGAGGATCTCGCGATGCACGCGTTCTTCGACGGCCTGCTGTTCTCCGACGACGCGTACCTGCGCGACACCGATTCGCTCGGCCCGCTTGCCGGCAGCACGCCCGCGCAGCGCACGCAATATCTGATCGACTTCACGAAGGAGTTGACCACACGCGCGTCGCGCTGGCGCGCGCCGCTGAAGACCGCGCGCAATCTCTACGCGCGGCCGGTGCTCGAGCCGCGCGCCGAGGCGTGGTTCGCACAGAGCCTGCCGGCATTCAACGCCGCCTACGACTACACCGCGCTGATGGCGATGCCGCAACTCGACGGCGAGCCGCCAGCCGACGCCTGGTTGCGCCGCCTCGTCGACGCGGTGGCCGCGCATCCCGGCGGCCTCGAGCGCACGCTGTTCGAGCTGGCCGCGGTGGACTGGCGCCACGGCCACCAGCCGGTGCCGGCCGAGGCGCTCGGCGCACGCATGCGCGTGCTGCAGGAGCAAGGCGCGCGGCACGTCGGCTACTACCCCGACGATTTCATTCGAAACCAGCCGCCGCTGGAGGCGATCCGGCCGTTCGTCTCGAGCGCCGAGCACCCGTATCCGGAACGCTGAGGAGACCCCATGGACGAACTGATCCCGTTGATGCTCGGGTATGCGTTTTACTATCCGCTCGTGATGTCGCTCGTCTGGCTGAGCGGCAGCCTCATCTACTATTTCCGCTGGGAACGCAACGAGCCGCCGCGCGTCGAGCCGCCGCCGCTCGCCAGCTATCCGTTCGTGACGCTCGTGGTGCCTTGCCACAACGAAGGCGAGCAGGTGCGCGAGACCATCGCGTATCTCGACGCGCAGCGCTATCCGGATTTCGAGATCGTCGCCGTCAACGACGGCTCCACCGACGACACCGGCGCGCAGCTCGACGCGCTGCTCGCCGACTACCCGCGCCTGCGCGTGATCCACTTCGCCGCCAACCAGGGCAAGGCGATGGGCTTGCGCATGGCCGCGATGGCCGCGCGCGGCGAGTATCTGGTCTGCGTCGACGGCGACGCGCTGCTCGACGAATACGCGACGCACTGGCTGATGCGCCACATGACGAGCGGGCCGCGAGTGGGCGCGGTCACCGGCAATCCGCGCATCCGCAACCGCTCGACGCTGCTCGGCAAGCTGCAGGTCGGCGAATTCTCGTCGATCATCGGCCTCATCAAGCGCGCGCAGCGCGTCTACGGACGGCTCTTTACCGTCTCCGGCGTGATCGCGTGCTTTCGCAAGAGCGCGCTGCACGACGTCGGCTACTGGAGCACCGACATGGTCACCGAGGACATCGACATCAGCTGGCGCCTGCAAATGCGCCATTGGGACATCCGCTACGAGCCGAACGCGCTGTGCTGGATCCTGATGCCGGAAACGCTGCGCGGCCTGTGGCGGCAGCGGCTGCGCTGGGCGCAAGGCGGCGTCGAGGTGATCCTGCGCTACACGGCGGGCCTCTGCCGCTGGCGCGCGCGCCGTAAGTGGCCGGTCGCGATCGAATACATGCTCAGCCTGATCTGGGCCTACGTGATGTTCGGCATCATCGTGCTGTGGCTGCTCGGCCTCGTACTGCCCATGCCCGACGCGCTGTACGTGCGCACACTGCTGCCGCAATGGCATGGCGTCGTGCTGGGGCTCGTGTGCCTGCTCCAGTTCGGCGTCAGCGCGCTGATCGACCGGCGCTACGAAACGCGCATGGGCCGCAACTACTACTGGATGATCTGGTATCCGCTCGCGTACTGGCTGCTCAATACGCTGACCACCGTGGTTGCGCTGCCGAAGGCGCTGATGAAGCGCAAAGGCACGCGCGCGGTATGGGTCAGCCCGGACCGGGGGGTGCGATGAAAGCCGATGTCATCGTGATTCAACGGCCGGAGCGGCAACCGAAAGCGCAGCGCTATCTGTTCGCGTTCGCCACGGCGTCCGCGTGGATCGCGTGGAGCTGGCTGTGGCTGCCGCTCGTCACACTTGCGGCGTGGGGCTTCGGCCTGCGCAACGGCTACGTGCAGCTCGTGATGCTCAAGCACGGCATGGGCGCGCGCGATCTGCTGATCGTCGTGGCAATCGGCCTCGCATGCGTGATGCTGTCGCTTGCCTGGTCCGGCTACAACCTGTTGCGCTACGGCAAGCTCGATCGGCGCCGCAACCGGCCCGTCGCCGATCGGCTCGCGATGGCCTGCGCGTTGAACGTGCTGCCGCCGACCGCCATCGAAATGCACCGCGCGCAACGGATCGTGCTGGAGTTCCGGCACGACGGCAGCGTGTCGCATCGGCACGAACGGCTACCGAGCGCCGCGCTTGCGCAGTCTGCGCGGTAAATGCGCCCGGGCGGCACGGCAAGCATCCGGTGCGCCTGCATGCGCCGGATGCGCGCGGCGCCCGCCGCTGAAATGCATAGCGCAATGACCGGTAGGCCCAGCCGCTTTGCGCCGGACGCTTCGCCTTCCCGCCGATGCCCGTTCACGGGGCCGTCACATCCGGGCCGCCTCACATCCCCACCTCACATCCCCGCCTCATGCCCGCCTCGCCGACCGGCCGGCGCGATCGCCATGCCGGCGACAGCGAAGCGCCAGCGGCCCGTGCTCACCAGCCGGGCCAGCGCGCCACCGCCTGGCGCGGCGTCGGAATTTGCCAACATGCGGACGCCGGACTACAAATGCGTTCTTTTAAACATCCCGCTTCCAGATAATCACCTCTTATTGCGCGAGACAGTTACCTCTCGCAATCATTTCCAATATCAAACGTTTTACCTCTAAAAATAAAACTTTTATCGCAAACGTTTAACCGGATTTCGCCGCCATTTGTTTGACAGTTTTTAAAATTCGCCTTTACATTTTTTCGGCATAGTTGCACCCGCATAAAAACAGCACGACGACGCCGTAAAAACCGCTCGGAACGGCCGGACGATCAGCCGATTCACGGCATCGGCTCGAATCGGTCCATCAATAAGCGCGCTCGCGACAACGTGGGCGCGGCACGCGCACTGGCCGGCGAGCCTGCGCGTGGTGATCTAGGAGATGTCGGAGGATGCGTTGTCCGCGCCGCCCGATACGCCGACTGTCATGAGATCCGCCGCCACCGCGCGAGCGCCGGGCATCACGCCCGGCGCAGCCGCCCGCCCCTCGACCGCGCCTGCCGATACGCCGCGTCCCCGCCTATTCCTGTCGAACTGAACTCCGGCAATGCTATTCAACTCCTTCGTCTTCCTCACCCTGTTCCTGCCAGTCTCGCGCGCCGGCTATTACGCGGCCAGCGCGCGCGGCGGCGATCTGGGTATGCGCCGCGTCGGCCGTCTTTTATGGCGCGTGGAGTCCCGCGCTCATCGGCCTGCTCTCGATGCCGATCGCATTCAACTACGCGATGAGCCGCGCGATCCTGAAATCCGCCGCGCACGGCTGGCTCGCATGGCGAGCCCTCATGGCGCTGGAGCGTGGCCGCGCTTGCGCTGCTGTTCGTCTGCACCGCGCAACTGCGCGGCCAAGTGCGTTTCCCGTATTTCCAATTCTGAAGGAGCCCCGATGATTTCCACTCCCCTTGCGCTCACCGACGTGAAACCGCTCGTCGAATCGATCGTGCTGCGCCACGTCGAACCCGATACGCCGCTCATCGAATTCGGCCTGGTCAATTCCGTGCTGGCCGTCGAGATCGTGCTGCGCGTGGACGCCGAGTTCGGCGTGCAGGTGCCCGCGACCGAAATTGCCGAACATCTCGCGAGCGTACACACCCTGGCCGTCTTCATTGCCGACAACCGATAGGTGACCGACATGCGTTTCGATCTGCTCACTCGCTGCTTCGTCGAACGTACACACGACGGCAAACACCCTGCCGTCGTCGGCGACGACCGCACCCTGACCTGGCGCGCGCTCGCCGACGAAGCCGAAGCCTGGTGCGCGGCCGCCGAGGCCGCCGGTTTCTCGCCCGATACGCCCGTGATCGTGCGCGGACACAAGGAAGCGTCGTTCTTCGTCGCGATCACGGGCGCGCTGATGCTCGGTACGCCGTTCGTGCCGCTCGATACCCTCTATCCCGGCGAGCGCATGCGCAGCATCGCCCGCACGCTCGACGCGCATGTCTATTACGACGCGCGCAGCCGCACGTTCAAGCAGATCGAAGCCGCCGCCGTCAACACGCCACCGCCACGCGCGCTGCCTGAAAAAGGGCTGGCATACGTGCTTTTCACGTCCGGCACGACGGGGGAACCCAAAGGCGTGCAGATCGGCCTCGAAAGCGTCGATGCGCTCGCGAACTGGATAGCCGCGGATTTCGCGCTCGGCCCGGCCCCCGTTTTCATGAACCAGGCGCCGTTCAGTTTCGATCTATCGATGTACGAAGTATTCGGCACGCTGTCGCTTGGCGGCACGATCGTATTGATGTCGCGCGCCGCAAGCGCGCCCGGCGCGGCATTCGTCGAGCGGCTCGCGCGCGAGCGAATCGACACGTGGGTGTCGACGCCGTCGTTCGCTCAGCAGCAGTTGATCGAATCCACTTTCAACGGTACGTCGCTGCCCAAGCTGCGCACGTTCCTGTTCTGCGGCGAAGTGCTGCCCGTGCCGCTCGCGCGGCGGCTTCGCGAGCGGTTCGCGCACGCGCGCATCATCAACACTTACGGGCCGACCGAAGCGACCGTCGCGACCACCTGGATCGTCGTCGACGACGCGCTGCTGGACGCGCATCCCCAGCGTTTGCCGATCGGCCGCGCGCGCCCGAACGGCGAAGTGTTCGTCGACGGCGGCGAGCTATGCATCGCGGGGCCGCACGTGATGCGAGGCTACCTGAACCGGGACGACTTGAACGCCACACGGATGTTCGAGCACCACGGCATGCGCGCGTTGCGCACCGGCGACCTCGGCAGCATGCGCGACGATGGGCTGCTATTCTGCGACGGCCGCATCGACGACCAGGTGAAGCTCGACGAATACCGGATCGAGCTGGGCGAGATCGACGCGGCGTTCGGCACGCTGCCGACCGCGCCGCGCGCCGCCGCGGTCGCGCTGCGGCGGCCGGACGGCGCGGTCGCGCGGATCGTTGCATTCGTCGAAACCGGCTCGCACGACGCGCTGCCGGCGCTCGTCGCGTCCGACTGGAAGGCGCGGCTCGCCGAGCGGCTGCCGCCCTATATGATTCCGTCCGAACTGATCGCGTGCCGCGCGCTGCCCGTCACCGTCAACCTCAAGATCGACCGGGCCCGGCTCGCCGATGAATACCGGCATGCGCAACTCGATCGCCCCGGCCGATAACGCCCGCCGCTGATCCACGCGAACGCGGCGCGCGCATCCGGCCGCCGCCGCGCTCGTGCTGCTGCTCGCGATCGGCAATGCCGCCTGCGCGCGTGCCAGCCGCATCGCCCTGCCGCCTTCGCCAACCCAACCGCCGCCGTTGCACGGCGCGCCGCTCGTTCAAGGCATCGTCTGGCAGCCCGACGATTCGCACGCCAACCCGCGCGGCGACTGAGACACGCTCAGCGTCGCCGATCTGCTCGTCCAGTGGAGCGCCGTCGCCGGCGCGGAGCCGCCCACCGTCGCCCGATTGCCCCACCGGAGTCGCGCGCAAGTATGCCGACGCGCTGGCGGCAACGCTCGGCACGCCGCGCGTGCGCAACATCGCCGAGACATTCCGGACCTTGCCGAACGGTGCGCCGCGCGCCGCCACCGCAGCGGAATTGCAGCCGCAGCTCGAAGCGTATCGTGGCTATCCGGCATATCTATTCGACGGCCCGCATTACGTGCCGCCGGGTGTGGCGCGCGCTGGCCGAGCGCCGCCCCGCAGCGGCCGCTGACGCGCGCGGACCACGTTCAGGCACGCGCCAACACGGTGACTAGCGGCGGTTGGCAAAGGTAACCGGCAGCAATCCGGGCGGCATGCCAAACATGCAAACGCAGACGCGGTGCTCGGGCCGAACGGTTCAGCTTGCCGGACCGCGTCATACCCGCTCAACGGCGGTTCGGCCAAGACGGCGGCTGCCGGAAACCGGGCGATTGACGCTTTCACACTGACGCTTTCACACAACCGCAGCCCATCATTAGCAACCTGCGGCGCCCACCAGCGTGCGCAACCGTCACACCGCGTCGACCGGACGCGCGTCCGCTTGCTCGGCGACGACCCGATTGCGCCCGCCCCGCTTCGCGTCGTACAGCAACACGTCGCCGCGCGCGAGCAGCATCGCTACCGTCTCGGCGCGCCGATGCTCGACGACGCCCGCGCTCACCGTCACGCTCAAGCCTCGCGCGGGCCCGTCGAAATGCGCCGCTTCGAGTGCCGCGCGCACTCGCTCCGCTATTGCGCATCCGCCATCGCGGCCGGTGTGCGGCAACAGGATCGCGAACTCCTCGCCGCCGATGCGCCCAACCACATCGCCTGGCCGCACCATATCGCGCAACAGCCGGCCGAACCGGCGCAGCACGGCATCGCCGGCCGCATGCCCATATCTGTCGTTGATGGATTTGAAATGGTCGACGTCGAACAGGATAAGCGCGAGCGGACGGCTGCGCGGGCTCGCCAGATGCCGCGACGCATGCCGCTCGAACGCACGCCGGCTCATCGTTTCGGTCAACGGATCAAAATCGCGCTCGGTGACGAGATGCTGAATCATGTCCGCCACGCCCGCCGCGATCAAAACCATTCCCAATACTCCGCCCAGCAATGCGAGCGACACTTGCAGCGCGATCCAGAACGTACTCTGCCCGAATTGCTCGGGGCTGTGAGGCAACGCACGGGTGATGGTCAGCGGCGTTCTGATGAGAAAACTCAGGCCGAACAGCAGCAGGCTGCCGGTCAGCACGTGATTGATCGTGCGGCCTTTGCCGCGCGCCCAGATACGGGCGACCGCAGCGAGCGTCATCAGGCCCGCGCTGTAGTTCAGCAGATAGATTCGCGCGATCAAGTTCGGCACGCCGTAGCTGAAATACGCAATGCCGGCCAGCACACCTGCCAGCACGCCCGCGTGCGTCGCGCGCCGAAAATGCAGGCCCCATCGGCGCACGACACCCTCCGCGAGCGCCTGGATGCTCGCAACGTAAAAGGCAGCCGAAACGAGCGCACTCGGCCGCCACGCTTCCGGCATATGCAGGATTTGTGAAGTCACGCCGCACGCGAACAAAAAAAATGACAACGCCAGCAAGATGAGATAACGCAGCTTGCGCTCGAACAGCCAGGTCCCGACGAAGCCGCACGCGAACAGCAGCGATACGCCAGGCACGATGAGCTGGAGAACCTGATTAGGCGTGATATGAGCGGGCATGTGCCTGGTCGTCGCTGCGCGATGGCGGCATGGCACAGGCGAGCCAACAATCACGGCCCCGTTCTCGCGACATGGCCGAGCGCCGTCCCACCCGCCGGCAAATTGCGGCAAGCGGGCAAAACGACGTTCGAGCGCCCCGATCGAGCACGGTCTACCGTGTGGCGATTCCCCCGCGCGCATGCAGCGTCAGTTACGCGTCCCGGCGCTTTCGCACGATGCAATACGAAAGATTGGCCGATAAACGCGCAATGAAGCTTGTATTGAAAGCAACCCCGTAAATTTAATCGAAGCCCTGGATTCGGCTGCGCGAACCGCGAAAACGCCGCTATAAAGAAGCGTGCGGCCTGCCCAACCACCATGGCTTGCTATATCAACGCGGGCGATTATATCCCGTAAAAACAAACGATTCAGCACGTCGAGGAAATATCGCATCGGCCTGCGCGCGGCGGCACGGCAGCGTGGCGTCCTCGGCCAATTCCCGCCCTCCAAATGTGCGTCTCGCCACACACGTGCACGAGACAATCGCATGCGGATTGGTTTAGCATCGGGTGGCGCTGACGCATCGACGCGTCCAGTGCAGCTTGCGCAACCGCTGCGCGCTGCATCACGCGCGCATAAAAAATGGAGGAGAGATGAGGGCACGTATCGCAATCACGGACGTCTTGACCCATTTAGTACTCGCTATTTTCGTCGTCTTTCTGACGAGTTGCTCCGGCGACGACGATAATGCACCGTCGCAAACCGGCGGCGGCAATGCGAGCAGTTCCGCCCTCGCATTCAGGCTCGATCGCGGCGGACAAATCAATGCGTTCTACCGGCAAGACAAGGTGGCCGCGCACTTGCTAATGCGCTCGTCGACCAAGCCTCGGCTGCTCGTCATCTTTCCGGCGGGCAACAGCGGTACCGGCCTCTGGTTCGACGACACGCCGCAGCCCGTCAATTGGAGCCAGGACGCGCCGATTGTCGCCGCGCAAATGCGGGACTCGGCCGGCCGGCCGCTATACGGCATCCGCGCCGACGTATCCGCCGACGTGAGCAGTCTGTCGATCAAGCAGGCACTGCTGAGTTCCGTGCGCTTCCTGCGCGACTACAACGGCGGCGCGGCAGTGCCGTCCGATATCGTCGTACAGCCGGCCGTGTCGGGCAACGCAGTGACTTGGCAGCGCAATCGCGTCGACGGCGCGCCGGGATACGCGCTACGGATCACGCTGCTGAGCGGCGGCACGATGACCTCCGACAACACCGGCAAGCTGACGTTGCGAACGCTGAACAGCACGCAACCGATGCGCGTGCGCATCGAGGCATTCACCGGCGAGACGCCATTGCGGCCGATCACCCGCCCAGATCTGTTCACGTCATCGGTCAACCCCGATGCGCTAAACCAAAATGTGTTCGAATTCCTGAGTTTCCAGGACAAGCTGCTGGCGGGCTCGTGGCAGTACGACACCTACTTCGGCCGCGACACGCTGATCTCAGTGCGCATGCTGATGCCCGTGTTGCAGCCCGACGTGATCGAAGCCGGACTGAGCTCGGTGCTGAGCCGCCTGTCGCCGGACGGCAAGGTCGCGCACGAGGAAGGCATCGGCGAATTCGCGCTGATCGACAACCGCAAGCACGGCCGCCCGAACGATCCGACGCCGACCTATGACTACAAGATGATCGACGGCGACTACATGCTCGCGCCGATCATGGCGGACTGGCTCATCGACGATCCGCGCGGTCAGGCGCGCGCGGCCGCGTATCTCGCGCAAAAGGGCAGCGACGGCGTCGCGAACGGCCAGCGCTTCGTCGCCAACCTGCTGCGCGTTGCGTCCACCGCGCAGCCATTTGCGCAGCAGCCCGTGGCAACGAATCTGATCCGGCTGCGCCCCGGCGAAATCGTCGGCAACTGGCGCGACAGCACTGATGGTCTGGGCGGCGGCGTGTACCCGTATGACGTCAACGTCGCGCTCGTGCCGGCTGCACTGCGCGCCACGAGCCGCTTCCTGGAGCGCGGGCTGCTCGATCCGTATCTGAGCGGCGATCAACGCGCGACGCTCGCCGGCGCGGCGACCGAAGCCGCCGCCTGGGAAGCCGGCGCACCCGCGTTCTTCCGCGTCGCGCTCACGCCCGCCGACGCGAGCGCGAAACTCGCCGCGTATGCACCGCAGGCAGGCGTGCCGGCCGGCTCGCTGCCCACCGCCCCGCTGTCGTTCGACGCGGTTTCGCTCGACGAACAAGGCACGCCGATTCCGATCATGAACTCGGATGGCGGCTTCACGCTGCTGTTCGGCACGCCACCCGCGGATCAGCTCACGCATATCGTCACCGATGTGATGCGCCCGTTCCCGGCCGGACTCGTAACCGACGCCGGCCTGCTGATCGCCAATCCTGCTTATGCGAGCCAAGCGCTGTGGTCGCGCTTCACGAGTTCGGCGTACCACGGCACGGTGGTCTGGTCGTGGCAGCAGGCGATGTGGATTGCGGGCCTCGATCGCCAGCTTGCACGCACCGACTTGCCCGATAACGTGCGCGCGCTGCTCAGCCAAGCGCGCCAACAGATCTGGCAGGTCATCACGAACGCGAACGACATGCGCTCGACCGAAATGTGGTCGTGGTCGTATGTGAACGGCCAATACCGGACCGAAGCGTTCGGCACCCGCAGCGCCGACGCAACCGAGGCCAACGCCGCGCAGCTCTGGAGCACGACCTATCTGGCGATTCAGAGCCCGAAGCTGCGCTCGGGCCAATATTGGTGGAACATCCGACACTGATCGTCGGCGGGGCCGCTTCGCGATACGCGCGGCGGCCCGCCGCGATCGGTATGTCGAGCGCCGTCGAATATCGGCGGCCGCAGTTGATGCGATCGATACAAACCGTCTTTCGAATCCGCTCGAGCCGCACACTGCGACATTTCGCAAGCGATCGCCCCTTTTCGTTGCCATTCGAGCCCGCACGCGGCGATCTGTCTATATTTCCAACGGCTTTTACTGACTACGCAGGCAGAGGCCGCTTCGTGCCTGACGATTAGAAAATCAAAGCCGCGGGCGAATCCGCATTCGGGGGAATTCAACGTCGGCAGCCGAAGCAGGCTGCTTCGCGACAAGCATGGCGGCCGGCCAACGAGCACGCCGAGCAAATTCGGTCGGGCGTTTGATACCCGGCATGGATAGCGACATGATTCATCTGCGCTCTATCGAAAACAGATGCGACGAACGGTCATTGTGTAAACGGTTATTTCCACACAGTTACCGGTAAAATTGACAATTTTAATTCGGCATTTATTCAATCCTACACCTTTTACAAAGTCAGGTATGAAATCTCTTGTTTCCATGACCATACATTCGGCAGACAGGCAAAAATACTCACTTCAATTCCGTTCTATATCAGCATAATCAGCTTCACTTTCACCATGCCGAATAATTCTTCTATTTCTCAACCTAATATATCAGTTACATCGAACTCGGGCAACATTCAGCAAAACTCTTCCTCCACATCGCCTCCCTTGCAATCCGAAGCAAGCCCAACCAGTATTACCTCGTCACCGAAATTGACCCCAATCTTAGCTCAACTCCATCAACGCGACTCATACGACATGGAAGAGCGAAGTATTTCTCCAATATCCGAGCTAAGCCTGGATCTCGATATGCCATTTTCAGATATCGACCCAGATGCACAAGAAAATATAATCCAAGAAATCATGGCCGAATGTTTTCCTCGATCAACAAGATGCTCCATCTCATTGAGCCCCTCCATGACAGCAGGAGAGACCGATATATATGGCCACGATTTCGGCGATAGCGAGGAATTGCCTCAAATAAATCAATGCGCCAAAGATGCGACTCTTGAAGAAGTTGAAGATATCAACCAAGCCTCTCCCATATCCAATCTGACTCAAAATCAAAATGCCACCAATGCACAATATAAAAAACAATCATCTATTTTAGTAAATCCCGCATCGATCGCCACGATCAAAATCCTGCGCCTTGCCAGCGAAAGCGTAGGAACTGGACCCGGCAAGATAGAGCGCCAGCATTTTGAAGTGAAACATGGCTTGTCGCCTGGAAGCTTACAAAATTTCATCAATGCCGATGGCACTTTAACCAGGTTTGCGAATCATTTAGCTTATCCCTCTCCTCAACAAAAAATTACCCCCGAGATAATTCGGCAAGCAAAGTCCATACTAAAAAATAGCAATAAAAAAATTTCCGAGATTGCACATGGATTTGGTTTTCGGCCGAGTCATTTTTATAATTTACTAAAAAAAAGCATCCTATCTCCAACTAGCACGCAAATACCTTCAATCCACAAAAAAAATCACACGCCACAACCGCTCACACCAGATTTTCTTAAACTTGCAGTTCAAAGCATCGGCATTGCTCCCGAAAAAATAAATCAAATCGATTTTTGCAGCATACACAATATTCCACTTGGCATATTAAAAAAATATATAACCGTAGAAGGCACCCTTACTTGCGCCGGACAAGCAAAGCTTGAAGAAAGCATGAGCAATGAAACAGAAAAACAGCGCGCCATCAAGGAAGCTTCATTAAGGCTAGCCAAGCCAGGGCAATGGAATTTTCCTTATGCGGATTTGCTTTTTGCGCATTCATTTAAAACATTTTCTCAAATTTGGGAGATACGATTCGACGTCAAAACACCCGAATATTCTCACAGCATTGGCAGCCCGTATTCTCCATATGCCGGGGCATTGATTCTTGAGAAAGATCACTACAGTGTTCAGGTTGACGGCCATCATTACGATACCCCACCAGACGGAGACTGTGCATTCCACGCATTAAACATACTGGACATATATAACAAAGGAAAGCAACTTAACCAATATATTATCAACCCCCAACGCCCGGATGGCATTTCCCCTTTAAGCATTCCGGCTGATGACACAATAATAAAAAATGCAATCAGAGAAATTCGTCATATTGCTTGTGGCTATGCCATTCGCAATATTGATGAAATAGCGCTTGCAATACCGGATCAACCGACGCAGGAAGCCAGCGATCCTTCCCTGCCTATTGCCCCGCTTTCCCCTCCGGTCAACGTGGCTACCATTCAAGTTGCTCGCCCATCTGAGTCGAGCGCTTTACCTGCTTGTCCACATTATTCCCCCATTTCAGACGACAACGAGTATCCGCCGGAGTTCTACCCATCCTCGTCCTATCTAGGTTATCTGACTATCTTGGACGATTGGTCATGTCCGCCAGAGTTGAGCTCACTGTCGGCCTCATCTATCTCAGTAGAAAAGATAAATCCATTAGAGTCAGGCGCATCGTCGGCCGACTCACACGACTTGCCTGTCGTAGTGGAGGAGTCGCGCCCTTCATCTTCAGGAAAAGCGCCACTCTCATTTCAGCAACTCGGAACAGGATTCAACCAAAGAACGCCTGCAGAAGACGGGGCCCAGCATGGCATCAGCGGCGCAGCGACTCACCAAACTCCAGGCAAAGCCATTTCAATTCGAAAAAAACAAAACAAAACTCCAAAAAATCGTACTATAAACGCCAAAGTACTCAACCTAGCTCGCAGCACCATAGCAGGCAATTCGAAAAATATTCCATTATTCGCAAAAGAACATGGATTTACAGAAAATGCACTCCGAGCTTACATATCGAACGATGGATTAACCCTCGCCGGCGAACAAATGTTGGCGAAGGAAAACAACAAAAATGCACTTAATCCTATCACATTCGAATTAGTTAAACTCGCCTCGAAAAATATCAACGACAATGGTATGAGCCGAGATGATTTCGCTCGAAGTTACAGAATTTCCTCTCAACTTTTGAAAAACTATCTAAAGGCAGATGGCACTCTTACCCGTAGAGGCGAACATGTTTTCAGAAATCAAAAATCTTTGTTTCACAAACGCGTCCCATTAACACCGATAGCCGATAGACTGATAGCCGTGAAAGAAGCCGCACTACAGTTAATGAAATTTGGAGAATGGAACTTTCCTCATGCAGACTTACTCTTCGCACACTCGTTCAAAATGTTTGCATTGGACCATAATATGCAATTCGATATCCGAACCCCCGAATATTCTCAGCGTATTGGCAAACCGAGTGCCCCATATATCGGAGCATTGATTTTGCAGCAGAATCATTATGGCGTACAGATTGGTGACCGCTGCTATGATGTTCCTGCTGACGGGGATTGTGCATTCCATGCCCTGAACATCTTACGCCTGCACAACGAGGGACGGAATTTTGGAGATTACATTCTCGGGCCTCAGCGTCCGGATGGTGTTATTCCGTTGAATGTTCCCCCCAACAATACGACGATCAAGTTAGCCATTGGCGGCCTGCGCTATGTGGTTGCCGAACATGCGATGCGGCACACGAATGAAATCGCAAATGCTATGGTTCAAAGTGAATGATCGCGGCAGCGCCATCATCCAACATCGTAGCCATGCCAACCACTCTAGATGGATAGCTGGCCTCGTGAGCAAGCTTGCGCGCACCGACTTGCCCGATAACGTGCGCGCGCTGCTTGACCAAGCGCGGCAACAGATCTGGCAGGTCATCACGGACGCGAACGACATGCGCTCGACCGAAATGTGGTCGTGGTCGTATGCGAACAGTCAATACCGGACCGAAGCATTCGACACCTGCAGCGCCGATACAACCGAAGCCAACGCCGCGCAACTCTGGAGCGCAACCTATCTGGCGATTCAGAGCCCAAAACTGCAGGCAGATAAATATGGGTGGGGCATCCAGCATTGATTGCCAACTGAGGCCACCGCGCGACACGCGCGGCGGTCTGTCGGGTTGGGACGTGACATATCGCACGCCCCTCGCGCATTGACGCACTGCACGGCCGACGCGCACCAGGTATTTGATGCCAACGTAGGCTCGAACCCAGGGCAAACCCCGGCCTGCAAAGTTTCGCAAGCAACACAGCCATTTCGCAGCCGCTCGAATTTCGTTGCCTCGGCCTGTCAATACTTTCACTGCCCTTGCCCCGATTGCGGCGGGCACAAAGAGCGGCGGCGGCCCAGCATCTTCCGTTTGCCGAAGATTTTTTGCAAATTCGAGGTGAAAAATCATGAGACAAAAGCTAATGATCGCCGCTGCCTATGGCGCCTGCCTGTTCGGTTCTTCGCTGGCCGCGGCACAGCAGCAAATACCTCAATATCAGCAGTTGCGTAATCAATTGCTTGCGGGCATAGCCGTCACATCGCTGTTCTACCCCAATCAGTGCAGCCTGAGCGGTAAGCCTGAAGCGGCCGCCGAAAGGCCGAATCTGCTCGGCGGACTCAAGATTCAGGAATTCATGGTGATCCCGCAGAATGACGGCGAGCGCATTGCATACTCCAGCCGGCATTTCACGATCAAACCCGACGGTACGCCGACCATCGAATTCATTCAATATCAAGCGATGTCCAACGGCAACGCGGCCGTCAGCGTACAGACACTTTCGCCCACCACCTATCAACCGCTGCCCGGCAACGCCACGTCGGTCGTCTATCAATGCACGCTAGGGAAAGGGCTGCGCTTTTCTTCCGATCTGATAGAAAAATCGAATCCACATTAAAAAGAACCGTCTGAGCGATCGCGCCAGCATGGATTGTGATGAACGCTCCCGCGACGCACCGCGAAAAATAGCGAAACGACACTATCGCGCCAGCCGGATCTGAACAGCCTGCGCAAAGCGGCAGGTCGTCGAAGCAAAGGCCACGTCAGGCGAAGGATGCTCTGGGCCGATATTGGAAATTGACATCGCGGACAAGCCGGCATGCGAAGAATTTCAGCGTCGGCTAACGGTCATGCGCGCCTCGCCACGAACGCCGAGGCGCGCCGGCTGTGCCAGGCGCACTCTGCCCAACAGCGAATATCGAGGCCATTTAGCGCATCGCTCAGCAGGCACTGCCCTCTACGATAAACAAATACGACGATACAGCATTTCGCAAAAGGACAAGTAATTTCGCCATCATTCGATTTCTTTCATTTCAGCAGTTCAATAATAGTTACATGCCTTCACAATTTACATCCATCATGCACACTTATAAAATAGTCCGCAACCATGAGAATTAATGAATCGTAAATACTGCCTTGGCACAATCATTTTATTTCGAATGTTCATAAGATATTATGGAATTCCAAAAAATCCCTCGTCACAAAAATCGATAGATTTCCAACCATCGACTCCATCGCTGCTAAAGGTACTTGCTCCGGTTACTTCGATCGCAGGGGATCACATCGACAGCTGGAGAATGTGGATCGCGGCTTTATTTCACGATCGGCTGTACCGGCAGGCTAACAGCCTTCATTTTCAATCGCACCCTGATTTTTTAATACTCGAAATTTCAGATGATCTAATCTCGTTATCTAATTCAATACAAATCAGCCATGCCTACCACACCTCCAATTAATCCATCTCCGACTCCGATAGATTTAAGTTCAGACGGCACTCAACAAGGCTCTCCTCCGGCTTTTCCGCTTCAATACCCGACGGTAACGACCGCCAGCCTCACCTCTTCGTCAAGATTGAGTTCACTCTCGCTTTCATCGCAACAACAAGGCGCCCAAACATCCAATCAACGAACTGTTTCCCCGCTATCCGAAATTAATTTCGAAATCGCGCTCCCATTCTCCAATCTCAACCCAAATGAGCAGGATAATTTTATTCGAGAGATCATGAATGAAGGTTATTCAGAACAAGAAGGCCGTCCTCTCGTTTCGGCCACGCCTATGTCAGTTGACATCATTCAGAATTGGTTGATATCCGATTTCCCCAATCACGAACAAACAACGATATCACCAATACAAGATAGAGCCGAATTAAATTCTCATCTTGAAAAAACGACAAATATCGAACAAATATCAGCCGCACCGGCATCGATCACACAAAAACCCGTTATAAAAAAACAGTTTAGCGGGCGCAGTATAGCTTTTGCACATGCCCCAACAAAAATCACTGCCGAAATTTTACGTCTCGCTCATGAAAAAATAGGAATAGGCCCAGGCAAGATAGCGCGCCATTTTTTTGAAAAAAAATATAATTTACCCTACGGAACTTTGCAATTTCATATTAATGTTGATGGTACTCTTACTGAGCGAGGGAAGCGAGCCCTAATAAGCCCAACTCGAGCTAACGTCATCACGGAGGAAATACTCCGAAAGGCAGCCTCAATGGTCCAAGACAGCAATAAATGCATCTCGGACATTGCATTGGAAATTGGAATTCAACCAAGACAACTATATCCATATTTAACAAAATCTGGTTTATCACTAGCTGGCAAGCAAGCACTTGCAAGGTGCAGCGGGGAAACCGTATTTCAAGCACTTACAACGGATCTCATTCGACTTGGTACTCAGTGCATCGGAAAGGCATCCGACAAAATCAGTCTGTCGGATTTTTGCAAGAATCACTCCCTTTCATTATCTTTATTGAGGAAATACATAAAAGCAGATGGCAGCTTAACCGCTGCAGGGAAAAATAAATGCAACGCAGAACAAAAAGAAAACCGAGAAATATTTAAATCCCAAAAAAGCGCAATCAAAACCGCAGCATTCAAGATAGCTAAACCAGCTCGCTGGAATTTCCCTTTCGCCGATTTGATTTTCCTGCACTCATTAAAATCGCTCACCAGCACATTGGATATAAAACTTGACTTCATAGACCCCCAAAATTCGTACAGCATTGGAAACTCAAGCGCCTCATACGCAGGAAAATTGTTTTTAAAAAATGGAAATTGTTCTTTTCAAATTGGAAATCAATATTATATTCCTCCACCGGATGGAGATTGTGTATTTCACGCATTGAATGCAATGAAAATGTACAACAAACAAGGAAATTTCGGAGATTATATTGTCAGCACATCTCGTCAGGATGGCGTGCTCTCTCTTAACCTACCTGACAATGACGCATCAATAAAGTCAGCAATCAATGATTTACGTTATAAAGCCGCCAATTACATCATGCGAAATGCAGATGAAATTGCCCGGTCGGCGTTGAACCGGCAGTCGTGGAAAACCATCAGCGTGCCTTTACCAGCCGAGTTTGCCATCTCTCGAATTAATACGAGTGTCGACCAAGTACCTTGCCCCCCAGAATCGAGCCCCGCATTGCCATATTCATACAATTCGCCTATCCCAATGGAGGAATCACTCACCATGGATTCTCATCAAACTCCAGGCATTATTACTACCCCTAGCAAAAATCACAGCCACAGCAAAAAGCGCGGAATTACTCCACATTTACTCAAACTGGCTCAGCGTACTATAGTTGGAAATTCAAAAAAAATTCCATCCTTCTTAAAAGAACACGGAATCAAATTAGACACGCTTCGACTGTATATCTCGAGTCATGGCTTAACTCTCGCCGGCCAACAAGTTTTGGAAACTGAAAAAGACGAGAAAGCATTAACCCCCCTCACTGTCGAGATGCTTCAGCTTGCTTCGCAGAGCATCGGCACAAAACCTGGTGACATGAATCGAGATGAATTCGCACGGCGCCATAAAATATCAACCACACTTTTAAAATATTATTTAAAAGCTGACGGCACACTTACCAATCAAGGCAAGTATCGCTACCGTCGTTGGTTACCATTATTCCAAAATAACCCGCCTATAGCAGGCTCAATTGCCAATAGACGGCAGGCGGTGAGAGAAGCTGCATTGAGATTGAAAAAACCAGGAGAATGGAACTTCCGCCATTCCGATCAGCTTTTCTCATATTTCTTCAGTAATTTTGCATCCGATCATAATATAAGATTTGATATTCAAACCCCGAATTATTCTCAGCATATCGGCAATCCGGCCTCACCCTATGCAGGGACACTAATATTAAAGCAAGACCATTATAGCGTCCAGATTGGTGAAAATTATTATGATGTCCCAGCAGACGGTGATTGTGCTTTTCATGCCTTGAATGTTTTGCGCCTACATAGCAGCAATCAAGGGTTTGGTGATTATATCGTTGGATCTCGACGCCCAGATGGCATTATTCCACTGTATATCCCGGCCGATGATACGACGATCAAGCTGGCAATTGGAGGGGCGCGTTATATGGCAGCAGAGCATGCAATGCGCAACATCGACGAACTTGCCGAGACTATAGACGAAACATGAAAATTGTATGAAATTCCATTAATCTATATTCACCACAAATTAAAATCTTATTGAATTCAAAATTTTCAAAAATCATATAGAGCCATGCCACATACACCTTCAACTCGCCCATCTTCCGCATCGGTCACTTCGAGTTCGCAAGATAACCAATCGGACGTTCCTATTGAATTACCTGATCGACAATCCCAAGGGATAGCTCGCAGCATCACCTCTTCTCCTGAGTTAGGTGCCCTCTCATCTTCACCTCGACGTCAGCGTACTAGCAGCTCCGAAGAGCGAACGATTTCCCCATTAACTGAAATCGATCTCGATCTTGCTGCCCCGTTTTCAAATCTCAACCCATTAGAGGGAGAAAATTTTATTCGAGATATAATGATTGAAAATTATTTAGAGCAAGAAAACCCCCCAAGCACACCATATTCCGCCATATCAATTGAAAAAATAAAAACTTGGTTGGAATCCAAAACCACGCACCTTGATCCCACTTTAGGATTTTCCCCATTGAGCCCTAATGACTTGATCAACATTCAAAATAAGCATGAAAATATCAACCAGCCTCTTCCTTCACCCAGTTTTACATTAAAAAAAATACCACCCAAAGAAAAATCAAAGAAAATCGAATCTATAAAATCAAGCCCCGTATCAGCAGTCACCCCGGAGATTTTGCGTCTTGCCGTCGAGAGTATAGGCACAGGGCCCGGCAAAATATCTCGTAATCGCTTCGAACTGCAACATGGGTTATCAAATAAAATTTTACAGGGTTATATAAGCACTAACGGCACTCTAACCCCGCGCGGACAGCGGCGCTTAACTCATTCTCCTCAGTATCAAGTCATTACCGTTGAAATGCTCGAAAAGGCAGAAGTTATGCTAAAAGATGCCAGAAAAACATTTTCGGAAGTCGCAAACGAAGTTGGTGTTCTCCCACACCAACTTAGGCGCTACATGAAAGATAGAAGCATATCATTGGCCGGCAGACAGTTCATTTCAAAGCAAAAAAAAGTTTCTGAACTACAACCAATCACGGCGGATTTAATTAAACTCGCCACCCAAAGCATTGGCGCCGCGCCCGGGAAAATGAGATTTTCCGAATTCGCCAAAATCCATAACATTTCATTTATTTTACTGAGAAAATATATCACTGCCCAAGGAATTCTTACCGAAAAAGGGAAAAATCGTTTAGCCAGAATGATTATTCCGGAACATGAGAAAAATCAAAAAATTATTGAAATAGAAGCGGCAGCATCGCATGCTGGCAAAACCGGGACAATGGAATTTTCCTCACGATGACTTGCTTTTCGCACAGTCCTTTAAAATCCTTTCTCAAGTTTTAAATATTAGATTTGATATCAAAACTCCAGAATACACCCACAGTATCGGCAGTGACAATGCTCCATACGCTGGGGCATTGATATTAACCCAAAATCACTACAGCATTCAAATCAACGGCAGTCACTACGACCCCCCTCCTGATGGAGATTGTGCCTTTCACGCATTAAATGTATTGAATATATACAGCAAAGAAAGTGGATTTGGAGATTATATCGTTGGCCCTCAGCGAGTCGACGACACCATTCCATTATGCCTTCCGCCCGACGACCTTACAATTAAATCAACAATCAGAAAACTACGCTATATAGCTGCTTCATATGCTATACGTAATGCAAATGAAATCAGCCTCGCAATTCCGGATAAACAGACTCCGGAATCCGGTGAACATATTTTAACCCTTGCCCCTCCTCTCCAGTCACTCGACATGGAGACAACTCCGCCCACGAGTTTGCCTGGGCCAGAGGCACCCGTTTCCTATATAAGTTACTTGTCGGTGTTAGATGAGTGGCCACATCCATCAGAATCGGATTTGAATACATCTTCAATCTATCCGTACTACCCATCTGCATTGGTACCGGGTTTGCAAGTACAATATTCAAAAGAAAATTTTTCCATTTCTCAACATCAGAAAGCAGAATTCACTCAAAGCAAATACACTGAAACTGCATTTCAATACAGTTTCAGCGATACTTCAACCCCTCAAATTTCCGAAGAAACCATTTCCACTAAAAAACGCCAAAAACAAAAAAAGTACACACGCCTCGTCACCCCACAGCTTCTCAAATTAGCTCAACAAACAATAATTGATCAACCTGGAAAATTGTCGTTTTTTTTAAAAAAACATCAATTAAATAAAAGAACACTTCTTCATTATATTTCGAATAGAGGACTGACCCTTGCGGGCGAACAATTATTGAAAGGGAAAGAGCCCAAGCCTGTTACACCCGAACTGATTCGATTGGCCTCGCAAACAATTGGCATCAATGGAATAAAGACAAGCCGGCGCGATTTTGCCAGAATACACGGCATTTCAATTTTCGTTTTAAATCGCCTCGTAAGAGCCAATGGCACCCTTACACCTCAAGGCCAGCGTTACATAAAAAGAAATAGGCCATCATCCCAAGAAGACATCTCACCACTCTTAAAAATCAAACGTAAACCGAAAATTACTAGAAAAGGCAAAATATCCGCCATCAGAAAAGCAGCATCTAGATTGGTTAAGCCAGGAAAATGGAATTTTCCTCATGCCGACCTTCTTTTTGCAAACTCACTTAAAACATTTGCATTTGACAACAATATGCAATTTGACGTGCGGATTCCAGAATATTCTCATCGCATTGGCCAGCCCGATGCCCCCTATGTCGGCACATTGATTTTACAGCAAGATCATTATAACGTTCAGATTGGTGATTATCGCTACGACGTCCCCCCTGATGGTGATTGCGCGTTCCATGCGTTGAATATATTGCGCCTGTATCGAGATAGGCAAAATTTAGGGGATTACGCCGTCGAACATCAGCGGCCAGACGGCGTTATTCCACTCAGTATTCCCTTTCACGATGAGGTAATCAGGTTGGCAATTAGGCATGCACGTGCCAAAGCGGCAGAGCATGTGTTGCAACATATCGATGAAATTGTGGAGGCTATGACAGAAGAGTAAACAATTCCCAACAGCGTGATCGTTCGTTTTATATTTCACGCAACTCTGTATTACGAATATTTTTGTCGTATTGTGCATCAATCAAGCTTGATGTTGAAGGTATCAACTTATCACTGACGCACAGAGTTTGATCGATCGGAACATGGTCCCAATCCAGTGCTGAGATTTCTAATGTCGGCCACCGGTGTACTTCTGCACCGGTCGCGGACCTTATTTTTCGGAAATGATCAGCCTGCAGATACCTTCGCCGAATCACTTATCTGCCCCTGCTTGCTGCTCATTACAAAAGGAAAATCGCTGGCTAGACCGATTCGCGGCTGCAGTAACGCGAACAGCCCTTGGCGGACCACAGTGTTCAGCCTCCCGCTGATATCGCCGGGACAACGGCTTCCCAGATCAGCGGCACATCCTATCTGACGATTAAGAAAGTGAAGCCGCCGCAGGCGGCTGATCATTCGAGAAAATTCACTGCCGGCCGCGGGCCTGGGCTGCTTCGACACGTCGAGCGAATGCGCCAATATAGCGTTTCGTGAGCAGTCGGGAAATTTCGCCATCGATCGTCCCTCCTCATCGCGATGTGCCAATATTAATTACGGGTTTATTTGATATTTTACATCAATTCAAAAAATCACCTTTCAATTTAAAAATTACAAAGCAAAGAAGACCAACTCATTAGACTTAACAAATTAAAATAATATCCTAAAATATATTCGCCAAATGAAATTACACACCAAACCGCCCAATAAATCATCAGTTAATTTAAGTTTTAAAATATCTTCAACCACTATGCATTTATCGAAAATATGCCACTTATTTCTAAAACCCCTCCAATTACCAGGACATTTGACTCAACTTTGAATACAAGCCGAAGGAATACCGATTTTCACAATCAATATCTGCAAGATCATCCTAAAATACCCCGTCATAGGAAATCGGCACCACCCCGGCCGTCAGCTCCCTCTCCTCTCACTGCAGTCATCCTGGCTACGTTGATCACGGGGGGGCATGTTGCCGACGGCTATACAAAGATTACGGCATCTCATGGCAATACGCGGCGCCGGTCAGTACAGAACGCGGAGGTTAGCGAGTCCTTTCTCGCGGACAAAGATAATACTTTCACTACTCCCACTCTTTGTTCAAATAATTCCAGCGAGGAAATAAAATCACGACAAACCCAACCTGCCTTGGCGCTATCGCCTCGTAAAATAAGATCGAATAGCCATTTTCCATATTTGAACGGAGATTTGCAGCTCGACTCAAATTCCTTGATCGCAGCACGGATCATTGCAGTCAAACAATTATTAGAAAAGGAAGCCAATAACAAAGAAGACGAGCAATTGCTCGAAGCAGCTAATCAAGTTCATTTTTACGCATTTTCCAATCACCAAAATCAATCGGCAAACGATGCCTCGCTACTCTTGCTCAGGCGCGAATTTGAAATTTGGGCATCAACCAATGGAGCCGAAAAATTTTACATCGACAAAAAATCCCAGATTGACGCTTTCCAAGAATTATGGGATTTGGCATTAAATCCTCCGCAAGCCTCGAACTTTAAAAGCAGATCGAAAATAACAAAGGAACTTGCCCCGAATGGAGAAATGTTGTTTCGTGAAAAATATATAAAATCGGCGGCTACTGAATTGTATTACAAGCAATTCATGGATTATATCGGCAATCATCTCCCAAAATTGTGTGCAGCCAAGGCAATCGCCAATATTGCAGAAACCGGCCTCGAGCGATTGTTGATGGGATATTCTCCGAATCAAATTTGGAAAATTCACGATATATCAGTTAGAATTCAAAAAAAATATTCCTTTATCCCTAAAATTTGCATCCAAAGCTTGACTGAAGAATTTCAAATGCCGGTGATCGTCATCCCTATCCCCGATCATAGATTAGGGATTGTCGAAGTAGATGGCAATCTCAAGCTCATCGATTCACCAAATTTCACTCATGAGGATGGAAGCTTGAATCGAGTACTCATCCTCCAAGCCCTCAATATCACATTCAATCAAAATGAAAATCATCCCAGCATGGGATGTCTAAGCAATCGATGCTCACGCGACCTGGAAACGCATCAATGCCATCTTTCTCATTTTGAAACCGATGTGGAACGCATTGATGACAATTCAGCTTCAATCAAACAGATCATTGAAAATAAAATAAAGCAAAATATTATCTCCAAAATAGAAGATTTTAAGGAAAGCAACTACGATCCCACTACCGGGCAAGTGGTACTACAAAGCATCGTTCCCTTCTATGACACTTTGCGCAAAATGCAATCCGACCCAGGATTTCAATTCCATTTTAAAGATGTCACTGGAGACCTGATTGAGCTTAGTGTAACACTTTCATCGATCGGATGGTCTGCGACAAAACTAGTGAAATCAGGTCTGCGAGCAGCCAAAATGGCATATCGCACAGCGCCGACAAAAAAGGTCTCGAATGCGATACGAGCCTTCATGGACACATCCAAAACAAGTTCCTTTCTGCTCCTAACTGGGCGGGAGCTGACCGATTTCATTATTCCCGCATTTACTGCGCATGATATACTTATTTCATCCAGCCGTCTTATCGGCAAAGCGGATCTGGATCTTCCGATCAAAGGCCTTCGCCTGTCGATAGATCGATCCGAAGAATTGTTGCTGGCCTCAACCCAAAAAAATAATTTACTTGATAATATTTATAAAAATCTAGCTAAAACCTGGTGGAAAAGAAATCTTTCTCCGGAATCGTTGAAATTAGAAATCGATGCAAGGGCCAAAACTGACATTCCATTCGAACTATACCGAGGAGACAGCGGAGAATCAATTACGAGCACATGGGGACATGTTTCACATAAAACGCTAGATGATTATTTATCCGCAATCATTCGGCATTCAGCAAGACAAGGCGGAAGTTCAGGTGAGGCTCAGTCATTGAGCTTTAGTAGATCAGTAGCACAACGCTTTCAAAGAAGGGGCAATATATTCAGAATAAATACCAAACATGATCGCCAGAATTTTCGGACAATCGAAAATATATTGAAATACGACGGGCCACGCTTAGTGAAAGATGGGAAAATTACTGCCGGCACACTCCGATCAGCAATCAAATGGACCTTGGAGGAGCGCGAAGAGGAAGTATTTTATATCCGTGGCAGCATTCCAGATGATTGGGTGGAAATACTTCTTTAACCACTGCTTTTGCATCAGTGCAATCGAAGGCATACGTTACACGGCGGCCGTGGGCCATGACCCGCGGCTGTGCTGTCACCCGTTTTTGTTCGCCACAGCGCCGCGATGCAGCCACATGCCACCACGCCCCCATGCGGGGCCGATGTCGAAACACTGAACATCTGCTTTATCATGGCACCCGCTGGGGATCCGATCAGAAGGCCGTTCCGATCTGGAACTGGAATTTCTGATACTGGTCGCCGGTGTGCTTCTGCAGCGGGAAG
>NZ_LOWB01000071.1 GCF_001522865.1 Burkholderia sp. TSV86
TGATCGGCCCCCAGCAAACAGTGCCATGATGTAGTCGAGTTTTCGGCGGACTTTTTCAGTATGAAAGGAGCCGTACGATGAAACGCAAGCGCTTCAGTGTCGAGCAGATTGTGGCGGTGTTGAAACAGGCCGAAGCAGGGATGCCGGTAGCGGAACTGATTCGTCACGTGGGCATTTCGGAGCAAACCTTCTATCGCTGGAAGAAGGTGTATACCGGTTTGCAGACGGACCAGGTGCGACAACTCAAGCAGCTCCAAGACGAGAACGCCCAACTGAAGAAGGTGGTCGCGGAGCTGACGTTGGACAAGGCGATGCTGACCGACGTATTGAAAAAAAAGTGGTGAAGTCCTCGCCGAGGCGCCACGTCGTGGATTATCTCAAGTCCGCCTATGGAGTAGCAGAGCGGCGTGCCTGCCGCCTGGTGGCCATATCGCGCTCGGTGTACCAGTATCGCAGCCACCGCGACCCGCAGACTGCATTGCGGCAGCGCATGTGTGAAATCGCGGCGACGCGGGTGCGCTATGGTTACCGCAAGATACGCGTACTGCTGCTACGGGAGGGCTATCAGGTCAGCAAGAATCGGCTGTACCGTCTGTATCGTGAGGAAGGGCTGTCGCTGCGCTACAGGCCAAATCGCAAGCGGCGTGCACAGATGAGCCGCCCGGCACGTGCAAAGACGACGGCGGCAAATCAGGCGTGGAGCTTGGACTTCGTCGCCGATCAGCTTTCGAACGGCCAGAAGTTCCGCGCGCTGACCATCATCGACGTCTTCACGCGCGAGGCACTAGCCATCGATGTTGGCCAGCGACTGAGCGCTTCAGATGTCGTGCGTGCACTGGATGAGCTGAGGAGCAAACGCGGAGCACCCCGCACGCTGTTTTGTGACAACGGCTCGGAATTTACGAGTCAGGTGATGGACCTATGGGCTTACCATCACAAGGTCGAGATTGCCTTCAGCCGGCCCGGCAAGCCAACGGATAACGCATTCGTGGAGTCGTTCAACGGCACGCTACGAGACGAATGCCTGAACGTGCACTGGTTCACATCGCTGGCCGACGCCAGGGAGCAGATTGAACGATGGCGGGTCGAATACAACGAGAGTCGTCCTCACAGGGCTCTCGGTGAAGTGCCGCCCGCCGAATACGTCCGTCAGTTGGGCCTGCAGGCCCAACTGACGGACCAACAGAACGCCGAAGACTAACACTGCCTTTGGCACTGAAAACCGGGACCGTTCA
>NZ_LOWB01000072.1 GCF_001522865.1 Burkholderia sp. TSV86
CGTACGGCTCCTTTCATACTGAAAAAGTCCGCCGAAAACTCGACTACATCATGGCACTGTTTGCTGGGGGCCGATCAAATAGCCCATTGCGTTCAATGCTGTTATTACGACCTGGAATTGATACATTATATCATATCGTTTCCGGTGCGAGGCAGCCGGCGAATCTCTGTCTCACCTTCCACTCGCTATCGATGAATCCAGCAGACTCGTTCCATATCGTTCCACCCTTCGTGCGCAGGTTTTCGCCGCTTCATCCATTGCCGCTGCTGCTTGCCGCCGGCCTCGCGCACGGCCAGGACGCCGCGCCGGGCGCAGCCCTCGCGTCCACCGAGGCGCCCGCTGCGACACTGCCTCCAATCTTCGTGACCGCGAACCCGCTTGGCTCCGCCGCGCTGAGTTCGCCGACTGCGTCGCTGTCCGGCGACGCGCTGACCCTGCGCCGCACCGATTCGCTGGGCGATACGCTCAACGGTTTGCCCGGCGTGTCGACGACGACCTATGGGCCGATGGTCGGCCGCCCGATCATCCGCGGAATGGACGGCGACCGGATTCGTCTGCTGCGCAACGGCGTCGCGGCGTATGACGCATCGTCGCTGTCATACGATCACGCTGTTCCGGAGGACCCGTTGTCGATCGAGCGCATCGAGATCGTGCGCGGGCCGGCCGCGCTGCTGTATGGCGGCAATGCGGTCGGCGGCGTCGTCAACACGATCGATAACCGGATTCCGCGCGAACCGGTCAAAGGCGTGTCGGGCGCGCTCGACGCCAGCTATGGCGGCGCGAACAACGCGCGTTCGGGCGCGGCGCTCGTCGAAGGCGGCAACGGCCGCTTCGCGTTTCACGCGGACGCGTTCGATCGCCAGACGAGCGACCTGCGCATTCCCGGCTTCGCACATTCGGCCCGCCTGCGCGCGCTCGACGGCACGGACGCGGACGAGCCGTCAGGCCGCCTGCCGAATAGCGACGCCCGGCGTTATGGCGGCGCGGCGGGCGGCTCGTACACGTGGGCCGACGGTTACGTCGGCGCGTCATATAGCGGCTACGAGTCGAACTACGGCTCGGTCGCGGAAAGCGACGTGCGGCTCAAGATGCGCCAGCAGCGCGTGGCGATAGCATCGCAGGTGCGCAACCTGAGCGGCCCGTTCTCTCAATTGAAATTCGATTTCGCGTATACCGACTACGAGCACAAGGAAATCGAGGGCGGCGTGACTGGCACGACGTTCAAGAATCACGGCTACGAGGCGCGCATCGAGGCACGGCATCGTAAGCTCGGTCCGTTCGAGGGCGCGCTCGGCGTGCAGGTCGGCCAGAACACGTTCTCGGCGCTCGGCGACGAGGCGCTCGCGCCGACCACGCGCACGACGAGCGTCGCGCTGTTCGGCCTCGAGCAATGGCAGGCAACGAGCGCGCTGAAATTCTCCGCCGGCGTGCGTTACGAACACGTGAGCCTCGATCCCGCCGTAATCGACGGCACCCGGTTCGCATCTGCGCGCTCGCGTTCGTTCAATGCGGGCAGCGTATCGGCGGGCGCGCTGTATCAACTCGCGCCGGCGTGGGTGCTTGCGGGCAACGTCTCATATACGGAGCGCGCGCCCACGTTCTACGAGCTGTACTCGAACGGTCCGCACGGCGCGACGGGGCAGTTCCTGATCGGCAATCCGGATGCGCAGAAGGAAAAAGCGATCTCGACCGACCTATCGCTGCGCTATGCGAGCGGTCCAAACAAAGGCAGCATTGGCGTGTTCTATAGCCGCTTCAAAAATTATCTGACCGAATACAACACGGGCCGCGTCGTCGACGACAGCGACGAGCCAGTGCCGCCCAGCGCAGACGGCGCGTTGAACGAAGCCGTCTATCGCGGCGTGCGCGCGGAATTTTACGGCGTCGAACTGGACGGCAAGTGGCGCGTGTTCGATAAGCGCGGGCATCGCGTCGATATCGAGGCGACGGCCGACTACACGCGCGCGCGCAACGCCGATACCGGCGAGCCGCTGCCGCGTATCGCGCCGCTGCGCGCGACGCTCGCGGCCGATTATGGTTACGGGCCGTTCGGCGCGCGCGCGCAGCTTACGCACGCGTGGGCGCAGCATCGCGTGCCGCAGAACGATTTGCCGACCGACGGCTATACGTCGTTGGGCGTGGTGCTGACGTATAAATTCCGTGTCGGCGCGACGAACTGGCTTGCGTACTTGCGTGGCGACAACCTGACCAATCAGGACATTCGCTACGCGAGTTCGGTCGTGCGCGATATCGCGCCGCAAGGCGGGCGCAGCGTGATGGTCGGGATACGCTCGACGTTCTGAGCGGCGGCGTGCGTGCGGGGGCTGTCTGGCGGGCACGGCGAAGACGGCGGGTGGGCCGGGGCCGAAGGGCGTGCGTTGCGGGCCGTGCGTCGTGGGCCGTGCGTCGCGCCGGTGCCGTGCATCCGGCTTTTTGCCGCCGCTCGCGCGACGCGCGATTGCGCGATTTCATGCGGCGCGCGTTGCACGCGGCGCTCGCCGCAGGCCGGCGGCAGTGCTTACGATTCGTCGCCCTGTTCGGTGCGCGCGTAGATGTCCCAGCTTGCCATGAACAGCGCGGCAACGAGCGGGCCGATCACGAAGCCGTTGATGCCGAAGAGCGCCATGCCGCCGAGCGTTGAGATCAGCACGACCCAATCGGGCATTTTCGTGTCCTTGCCAACCAGGATCGGCCGCAGCAGATTGTCGACGAGTCCGATCACGCCGACGCAGAACGCAACGAGGATCACGCATTTCCAGATTTGCCCCGTCACTGCGAAATAAGCAGCGGCCGGCAGCCAAACGAGCCCCGCGCCGATAGCGGGCAGCAGCGACAGGAACGCCATCAGCGAGCCCCACAAAATCACGCCCTGGATTCCAAGAATCCAGAAGATGAGACCGCCGAGCGCGCCTTGCACGGCCGCGACCGCGATATTGCCTTTCACGGTCGCGCGCACGACGGTCGTGAACTTCGTCAGCAGATGCTGCTTGTGCTCGTCGTTGAGCGGCAGCGCGCGCCGCACGCGGCGGCCGATCTCGCCGCCGTCGCGCAGCAGGAAGAAAACGAGATAAAGCATCACGCCGAAGCTGACGACGAATTGAAACGTGTTCTGCCCGATGCTGAGCGCCTGCGATGCGACGAACTGGCTGATTGCCGCCGCGCCGTCGGTGAGTTTTTTCTGGATGCCTGCAATGTCGGTCAGCCCATAATTGCGCAGTACGCGCTGAACGGAGTTCGGCAGCGCGTGCATGATGTCGTGGAAATACTGCGTCATGTTCGGCTGCATCGCCTTGATCTGCTGATACGCATACGCGATTTCCTGCACGAGTGTGCCCGTGACGAACACGAGCGGCAGAATGACGATCAGGATGATCAGCGAAAGTGTGATGAGCGCCGCGAGGTTGCGCCGCTTGCCAAGGCGTGCTGCGAGCCAGCGCTGCACCGGCTGGAACAGGATCGCGAGAATGGTGCCCCAGAAGATCGCACCAAAAAACGGCATCAGGATCCAGCAGAGGCCGGCGGTGACGACGAACAGCAGCAGATGGAAGAATTTTTGATGATCGTTCCCGCTATCCATGGTGTGCTCGGGGAGGAAGGTTGATCGGATGGGCAAAGCCGCGCCGCCCCGATTATGCCTGCGACTGGGTTCGCACGGCATTAGGAATGCCGCGCGCCGAACGTGCATCGTTCGGGCTCCGATGGAAAAAAGGGAAAAGGTGCGCCGCCGCGTCGTGGCGGGCCGTGCATGAGGCGGCGTGATGCCAAGCGGCTGCCGCGCCTGCCCGGCGCATTGGCAGCCGTTTGGTAATGGTTCGACGTCAGAGTTTCAGCCGCGTCACTTTAGTGCCGTTTACCGACAGATCGCCCATCAGGCCGGCGTTCGTCAGCACGATCACTTCGACGGGCGAGGTCGCGCTCGACGAATCGACCGCGCCGTTCGCGCCCATCTTCACGAGCGCGACCGATGCATCGGCGCCGGCGGCCCAGCCGTCCGAGCTGCGGAATTTGTCGAGCGCGTCCTGCGTCATGAATAGAAATATGATCGCTTTCGACTGCGCGCCCGCCTGCAAGCCGACCGATACCGACGACGTATTGTAGTAGCCGACTGTTGCGCCGCCGACGCGCAACGCGCCATTGCCGCTCTGGCCGCCGACGATGAAGCCGGCTTGCAGCACGCTCGGGAACACAAGTACGCCGCGTGCTTTCGCGACCAGCTCGCGCGAGCCGGGCACGGTCGAGTACAGGCGCGAGAGCGTCGCGTTCACGCGTGCGTCGATCGCTTCGCGCGTCGATGCGTCGGATGCCGACGTCGACGGCTTGTCGGGCGTGGTGGTGCAGCCGGCGAGCGCCAAGCTGCCGAGCATGACCGCTGTGACCGCTTTTATCGCAAGTGTTTTACGCATTGCCTCGTCTCCGATAATACAAACGAAATGAAATGCCGGATGCGTTTGCCGACATCAGGTCAACGCCGGGCGAGCAGCAGTCCCGCGACGAACGCGACGCCCGCGAGGATGCCGGCGGTTTGCCACGGGTTGTCGCGCACGGCTTGCGCGGCGCGCTCGGTCGATGCCCGCAGGCGGTCGAGTGCGTCGTCGGACGCATCCTCGAGCGCGCTGCGCGCGGCGTCGATGCGCTGATGAAGGCGCTCGCGCAGTGCCGCGATGTCGCCGTCGTCCTTTTCCTTCAGCAAGTGCTCAAGCTCGTCGATCAACGAGCGCAGATCGTCGTTGACATCGGCATGCAGATCGCGCACCGCCGAACGGGTGCGGCGCGCTACGCGGCGTCCGGTGCGGCGCGCCTCGGAGAAACCGCGGTCCAGTTTATGCTCGATGTGATCGGTCAGTGCCATAAAAATCGTTCTCCTGAGTGATGAATGAACAGTCGAGACAACCAAGCCTTGCAATCAATGCGATCGGCTTTGGCAGGCAGAGTTCCGCAAATCCTGTGCCCGTAACCGTGGCAGATCGTCCCGCTGCGTTGCCGGGTAAAGGCGCGCGGGGATTTCAGGCGAATGGCCTTCGACGAGGAAATGGAAAATTTTCCGGATTATTTGCTTGAGCCGGTAAAAGTGGCGTGGCGCAAATGGGCCGCAGCGTCGGCAGGATGGGTATAGGATTTATCGGTGCTGTTTGATGGCGCGTTGCGTGGCGCTGAGAACGAAGCGCCCTCGTGCGCGCGGCGATGCGGGCCTGAGCGGGGCGGCGCGGCTGCGCGCGCGTGTCATGGTGCTCTGCGTTGCCGGAGTGCGCGGAGGCAATCCGGCAACGAACGTGCGGAGCATGGCTTGAGCCGAAAACGCAGGCGCCACGTTGACTTGCATGCCGCCGCACGATTGAACACGTTCGCTCGACAATCAATCAGCGGCCGCCCGGCAGCGCGATGTCGACCAGCACCGGATCGTGATCCGAAGAGCGATATGCGTCGGGGGCGTAATACGTGCGTTGCTGCTCGGCTGTCTTGTACGCGAGCGGGTACTGCAACGCGATCGGCTCGTCTGCGTTGATGTGCCACTCGTGCACGGCCTTCACGTGCGCCGCGAGCGGCAGCGTCGCGAGCGCGTGGTCGATATAGCCTGCCTCGCCGTTGTACGCGTAGCTATACGCGTCGGCGCCTATCCAGCGCGACACGAGATTCCGGTAGCCGCGCGATTCGAGCAGGCGGACCGGGTCTTCATACGTGTAGCTGTTGAGATCGCCGATCAGCAGCACGCCTTGGCCGGATACACCGGTAGGCGTGTTGGCGAGCCAGTCGGCGAGCTTCGCTGCCGCGCGCGTGCGCGTCGCGTTCCAGCAGCCTTGACCGTCGCCTTGATCGAGATCGTCGGCTGCCGCGCCCGGGCAGTTCTTCGATTTCAGATGATTGACCACGACCGTCAGCGCTTGCTTGCCGCCAACGCGCCGGAATGTTTGCGCAAGCGGCTGGCGGTTCTTGTCGTCGATCGCAAGCGTGGCTGCGCGGCCGATCGGCTCGACCTTGTGGCTGTCGTAGATCAGCGCGACTGCAATTGCGTCGCCGCCGAGTCTGGCCGTGCCCGGATCGACGACGCGCCAGTTGGCGCCAAGCTTCGCCGCGAGCTGGCGCACGGCGCTCAATTCTCCGTAGCCGTTGTTCTGGATTTCCATCAGGCCGATCACATCGGCGTCGAGCGCCTTCAGCGCGCTGACGATCTTTGCATCCTGGCGGAGGAATTCCTGATAGGTCTTCGCGCCGCGATTGGCAGGATCGTCGAAGCCGCCGCCCAGACCGTTGCCGTTGAAATAATTGAGCACGTTGAACGACGCGACCCGCAGGTTCGAATGCGGATCGCGTGCGGGCGCCGCGGTGCGCGGATTGCCGCGTGCGTTGAATGCCGGCGCGCTCGCGCCGGGCACGGGCTGCAGACGCCATGCGCCGTAGCGCATTTCGAGCACGCCTTCGACGTTGCTGACCGTGTAGCCCGTGCGTAGCGTATTGGCGGCGGAGAGCGCGGGCGCCGGATACGGCACGGCTGGCGGGTTTTGCTTGTTCGAGCCGTCGTCGAGGATCAGCCGGTTGCGAGCGTTCGCGTCGGCTTGCGCCTGCGCTTGAGCGGGCGGCGCAACGCTCGTCGGCGTGCGCAGGCGGCCGTTGCTGAGCAGCATGCTGCCGTAGCGGCCGAGTTCGTAGACGTCGGTGACGGTTAGCGTTTGCGGCAGTCGCACCAGCATCCCTTCATACGCGGCGAACGTGTTCGGGTTGTCGACCGGCAGCGTGAGTGTCGCGGGCATGACCGACTGGCCGCTCGCGCAGACCGCGATGCCGCCCGCGAGCGTGAGCTGCGTTTGTCCGTACTTCTCCTCGACCTTGCCTGTCACATGAACGAGATCGCCGGCCTGCGCGCGTGCTTTCGGCGCATAGACGAAGAGCCCCTCGGAGACGCCGGGCTGGTTGCGCCGTTGTGGATCGGCTTGCTGGACGAAGAAGCCGCCGAAACCGTCGGGGCCGCCGAAATCGGCGGTGACCACGGCTTCGATCGACACGTTCTGGCCAGCGAGCGGTGATGGCGTACCGGGGCCTTGAATTTCGGCGATTGGCGTTGCGCTGCCGCCGCAGGTCGAACTGACGGGCGCGGCGGTGGCCGCGACCGCCGGTGAGCACGCGATGGCCGCGACGGCGGGCAGAAGCGACAGGGTGGAGAACAAAGGAATTGGAATGCGCATGACGGATGGTCCGGGTGGTGAGGATTACGAAAGCTTAGCGGCGTATGTTGACAGTTTTTGGTAAAAATTGGACAGGATTGTGTAATTTGGCCGATTTTCATGGATGGACCGATATGCGTCGACCGATCAGAATAGGCGGGTGACAGATTGCACGCGCTGCTGGCCTGGGTTGGCGCGTGTCGCCCCGGCCAGTGCGATACGTTGTCGGATCGTTAGGAGGAGGACGCTGATGAGTTATCTGCTATTGATCGTCGAGCCGCGCGGCCAGCGCGCGGCGCGCACGCGCGAGGAAGGCGAGGCGTTATATGCGCGGATGCGCCACTGGGCGGACGCGCTAAGCTCGCGTGGGGTGTTGCGCTTGGCGGAATCGCTGGTATCGGATGACGATTCGCCGCGCGTGCAGACGCGTAACGGCGAGGTGCATGTCGTTGATGGGCCGTTTGCCGAAGCCAAGGAAATGATCGGCGGCTTCTTTTTGCTCGATGTTCAAACGCAAGGCGAAGCGCTTGCGATTGCGAAGGAGTGCCCGGCTGCCGAATGGTGCACGGTCGAGGTGCGGGAGATCGGGCCGTGCTTTTTGTGACTGACACGGCGGGCGACGTTTGCCGCGACAGACATTCGCCGTGCGTTTGTCGTGGCCAAACGGTGTGATCCCTTCTTTACGCTGCGTTCGTTTGCCGCTGAGGTGGGCAAAATCCGGGTTTCCCCTGATTCGGCGCGCCGCGTGTCGATCTGGCATTGCCTCGTTCGTCGTAGCGATAGGACGCCGCTTCCGGCGTCCGTTCACGATACCAAGGAGAGTGCGATGCGTTTCATGATCATGGTGAAAGCCAATGCGACGAGTGAATCCGGCGTGGTGCCCGACGAATCGCTGATCGCGACGATGGCGGACTATCACGAGGAGTTGGCGAAGGCGGGCGTGCTGCTTGACGCATCGGGGTTGCAGCCGTCGTCCAAGGGTTGGCGTATCCGCTATTCAGACGGCAAGCGCTCGGTCATCGACGGGCCGTTCGCCGAAACAAAGGAACTGATCGCAGGCTATACGTTGATCCAGGTGCGCTCGCGCGACGAGGCGCTCGAATGGACGCGCCGCTTTCCCGCGCCGTTCGGCGACGGCGAAGACGGCGAGATCGAGGTGCGGCAGATTTTCGAACTAGACGATTTCGAGCCGAGCGCCGCGCTCGAACGGTGCCGTGAACTCGAAAGCAAGCTCGGCTGACGTGAGCGCAATACAAATTCGATGGGCGGGGGAGCGAGGTGATGAGCATGGTTGCGTTCGTTGAAGCGTTACCGCGTTGCTCGGTGGTGCGCTCAGGCGCCTTTGGCCGCAGGCGGGCCGTGCTGGGCGGCGCGCGGCGTGTGCCGGCCCTGCCGTACACCGGGCCGGTGAGTGCAAAGGGGCTCGCCGAAGGGCGCACATGACCGAGGCCGCCGTTCACCGTGCCATCGACGCTGTCTGGCGGATCGAGTCCGCGCGGATCATCGCGCATGTCGCGCGGCTCGTGCGTGACGTTGGTGTTGCCGAGGAGCTTGCGCAGGATGCGCTGGTCGCGGCGCTGGAGCATTGGCCCCGCGAGGGCGTGCCCGACAAGCCGGGGGCATGGCTGATGACGGCCGCGAAGCGCCGCGCGCTCGACCATTTGCGGCAAAGCGCGCTGCATGCGCGCAAGCATGAGCAACTCGGCCTCGAACTCGATGCGCTCGGCGCGCACGTCGCACCCGACGTGGCCGACGTGTTCGAGGCCATGCGCGATGACGACATCGGCGACGACCTGCTGCGGCTCGTGTTCACGTCGTGCCATCCGGTGCTATCCACCGACGCGCGCGTGGCGCTGACGCTGCGCCTGCTCGGCGGGCTGACGACGGGCGAGATTGCACGCGCCTTCCTGGTGCCTGAGCCGACGATCGCGCAGCGCATCGTGCGCGCCAAGCGAACGTTGGCCGCGGCGAAGGTGCCGTTCGAGGTGCCGCGGGCGCCCGAGCGCGTGGCGCGGCTTGCTTCGGTACTCGAAGTGATTTATCTCATCTTTAACGAAGGCTATTCGGCGACGGCGGGCGACGACTGGATGCGGCCCGCGTTGACCGACGAGGCGCTGCGGCTCGCTCGCGTGCTGGCCGAACTCGCGCCGCAGGAGAGCGAGGTTCACGCGCTTGTTGCGTTGATGGAGCTTCAGGCGTCGCGCATGCACGCGCGTACCGATGCGCAAGGGCGCCCGGTGCTGCTGCTCGATCAGGATCGCAGCCGCTGGGACCCGCTGCTGATCCGGCGCGGCCTTGCCGCGCTCGCGCGTGCCGAAGCGCTGGGCGGCGCACGCGGCCGCTATGCGTTGCAGGCGGCGCTGGCCGCATGCCATGCACGGGCGCGTAGCGCGGCGCAAACCGATTGGATGGAGATCGTCGCGCTCTACGACGCACTCGCGCAAGTTGCGCCTTCGCCGGTCGTCGAATTGAATCGGGCCGTGGCGCTCAGCATGGCTTTCGGGCCGGCCGCGGGGCTCGAGATTGTCGACGCGCTCGTTGCGGACCCGGCGCTCGCGCGCTATCACTGGTTGCCGAGCGTGCGCGGCGATCTGCTTGCGAAGCTCGGCCGCCGCGATGAGGCGCAAGCGGAATTTCGCCGCGCAGCCGAGCTGACGCGCAATGCGCGCGAGCGCGAGCTGTTGCTTGCACGCGCGGCAGAATGACGGCGCGCATCGCGCGGGATTTCGCGCCGGCCGGCACAGGGGCATCCTCCGTTATCCGTCCTATCCCTCGATGTATCTGCGATGCGTAAACGAGCCGCGCAACGAACTTGAACTTACGTTGAGCTAACGACTCAGAGAGTCGCGCGACACTTTCTTGCGCATGTCATTCGCCCGGCGCAATGCGCCGACCATCAATCGCAGGTGACGACTTGAACGGAAAGGGTATGGCCGAAGAGGAAACGAAAATCATCAATGAAGGCAGGCGCGGGTTTCTCGCGCGTTCGTCGGCATTGCCGGCGGGAGTATTGGCATTGCCGTCGCTCGTGGGATGTGGCGACGGCGTGATCTCGAATGCACATGCAGAGAATTCTGCGTCGGCGGGCGGGGCTACCAGCAACGCTAGCTACACGATCGACAAGTCGATCAAATCGCCGAATCAGGATTCGCGTGTTCGGACGCTGGTGCTGCACTATACCGCACAGACATTGGCGGATTCGTTGGCATCCTTGACGGATCAGAACAAGCAGGTCAGCGCGCACTATCTCGTGCCCGACGCGCCGGACAACGGCCGGCGTTTCAAGGTATTCGAACTCGTGCCCGAAGCGTGCCGCGCATGGCATGCGGGGCTCAGTTACTGGCAAGGCGACCGGATGCTCAACGCGGGCTCGGTTGGCATCGAGATCGTCAATCTTGGCTTTCCGCCGGAGGATGAAACGCTGCCGCTGATGAACCGGCGCTGGTATCCGTATCCGGATGCACAGGTGGCCGTGTTCGGCAGGCTTGCCGCGGACGTGGTCGCGCGGCACCAGATTTTGCCGCACAAGGTCGTCGGTCATTCGGACGTCGCGCCTGGCCGCAAGACCGATCCGGGCCCGCTGTTTCCGTGGAAGCGGCTTTACGACGAATTCCGTATCGGTGCGTGGCCGCAGGCCGAGGCCGTCGCATATTACCGGAGCAGCAGGCCGTTCGCGGGCGATATCGCGAGCTTGCAATCGAAGCTGCTTGCATACGGCTACGACACGCCGCAAACCGGCCTGCTCGATGCGCAAACGGTCAACGTCGTGTCGGCGTTCCAGATGCACTTCCGGCCGTCTCGCTACGACGGCGTGCCCGATGTCGAGACCGTAGCCATTCTCGATGCATTGCTCGAGAAATACTTCAACCGGCCGCGCTCGCTCAGTATCAATCGGCAACTGCTGCCGAGCGTGCCGGCAGGCGAAAAGGGCGGCGATGTGTGGCCGCTTCCTGCCGCGCCGCGCTGACCCGCTGCCGATAGGGCGCGCGCCGCATGACAGCGGCGCGCGTCGTGCGATCCGGCGGCACGAATCGGCAGCGCGGCCGATGCTCGCGCGAGCGCCACCAGGTTGCCGTTGCGCGCCAAAGCCCGCGAATTCGTTCGTTTTTGACACGGCCATTTCCGCCGTTGCGCGGATATCGCAGCCATCGCCGCGGCTTTGCCGTTTCAAGCTACCTCCACCACTATTGCCGCGCTATCACCGGCATTAAAAGTGCCTATTGGGAACGCGCGTGCGACCGTCTAGATTGGAATGCACGATGGCGGACGCGCATTGATCGTTCTCCGCAATAATCGTTCCCGTCCGGTGTCGCCTGCGCGGGTGCTCGATTCGTAGGCTTAAATGGCACCGCTCAAGGGCAGCAAGACCGGGCAGAACTTGAAGCACGCATTCGTGGGCGAGTCGCAGGCGATTCGCCGCGACCTGTATTTCGCGGCCAAAGCGGACGTCGAGGGGCAGAACGATGTCGCTATGTTGTTTCGTTCGACTGCCGAAGGCGAGACCGGCCATGCGCACGGCCATCTTGAATATCTGGAGGCGGTCGGCGATCCGGTAACGGGTTTGCCGTTCGGCACGTCGCGGTTGAACCAGCAATCGGCAATCGCCGGAAAAACACGCGAATACACTGCTATGTATCCGGGCGTAGCGAAGAGCGCACGCGAAGAAGGTTTCGATGAAATCGCCCACTGGTTCGAAACGCTGGCGAAGGCGGAGCGTAGTTATGCGAACCGGTATGCGAAGGCGTTGGATGCTTTGGTCGACTGATAGCCGACCGCTCTCACGCGCGAGCCGGCGCGCGAACATGCTGGTTAACCAGATTTTGCATAGGCGGGAGTGAACCGGCGCTGGGTTGCCGCGCTCAAAGTGGCCGCGGTCCGGCCGAGGCGGCTGCGACACGATGGAGCCTGCGATGTCTCACCGAGAAGGCTGTCTGGAGGCCCCACCCGGCATCCGCTCGATTGGCGCTCGGATGCGTTCTGCAATCAAGCCGCGATCGACACCGAACTCGCGTGAGTGTTCGATATTTGCGCCGGCTGCTGGCGTTGAGTGTCGCTATGCGGTGCGTTTCCGGCTTTGTTCGACCTCGTCGATGAAACCGATACGGGCGAAGCGCATGATATCGGTCCGAACTCATTCGGCAAGGTCGCCGATCAGTGTTATTTATGCGACCTTTGCTATATGACCAAATGCCCATACGTGCCGTCGCATCCATGGAACGTCGATTTTCCGCACCTGATGCTGCGTGTGAAGGCGGCGGGCCACAAACGCAATGCAGTCCGGTTGTGCGATAAGGTAATGCCGAACACCGATGCGCTCGGTTATTTCGCGGGCATTCCGATTGTCACGCGGGCGGTCAATGCCGCCAATCGCACAAGCACTGTGCGCGGTGGGCCCGACGCAACGCTCGGTGTCGATCGACGCATAGCTGCCGGAATCCGCGCGACATGAGTTTCGGCGCGCCGCTCGCCGAATACGCCGCCGTGCGACGGTGCGTGCACGGCCTGGCGCGTCGCGGTCTATGCGACTTATTGCGTGAACTGCAACGCGCCCGCCATCGGTCACGATTTGCTTTCCATACTCGAACACAAGTGCGCACGGTTGCCGATGCGCTCTGGGACCCGTTCGAATACGTGGTTGCGCGCCATTGAGACGGCTTGTTGAAAGCCGATTTCAAGAATGGGCTTGGCACTGTGTCGCATCACGTGTCGTTCCATGCGCGTGGGCGAACGAGAAAACGTTTGCCGTGCATTTCGTACGATTCGAGTTCAGCGGCGCAATGAAAGTGAAGCTCAAGGCGGGAACGCTGCTTTTGATCGGTTGCGATCATCCCGACTATCCGTTTCAAGCCGAACCGATCGACTCAGAAGTCGCCGTGTCGCTCGCGAGCGGTCTCGACTGAGCGTCAAAATTCCATCCTGCGCGGCCAGCGCGACATTTCATTGGTCGAAGTTAAGTGTCTCTGATATTGCATGAAGCGGAGATAATGGGACTGTGGAAATTATTCGGTTGCTGATCTGTAAAAAACATCGTCTGATTTTATGAGTTTACCGCTGTTGTATAAATCGGAAAATTGATTCCGAGTGAGGCTGGGGTTTGTGTCTGATGCTATTTCCAGTGCAGTATTTAGTTTCGTCTTTATTTTTTGTGAGCGGTACTCTTTAGGAGTGTTTGTAAAAAATAAAAATATTAATCAACTCCTTCTTCATGAATTTGATTGTTGTTTTGGCGGGGAATATCGAGCAGGCTATATATTGCTATAAAACTTGGTGATGATATGCTCCATGCATAAAAAGAATTGCATCGAGTGAGACAGAGGTTTGTGCATCGACGGTGAGAATGCCGGCATTGTGCTAGTGCTTGATGTGTCGGCGTGCACAACCCTGGTGTTCATGTGCAACCTGGCTGCAGCCGCAGGCGCGGTGTGCTTGCGGTCTGCCGCCAATCGCAGCCCGGCCTGGCTGCGTGGAGAAACCTATGTTCTTCGATGAGCTAAATGATGCTGAGTGGGCCCGTCTCTCGACATTGATTGTGGATGAACCCGTCCGGCTGAATCGGCGAGGCAGGCCGCGTGCTGAGAATCGAATCGTCGCGAATGCCGTATTGTGGATTCTCACGACTGGCGAACCGTGGTCGAAATTGCCTAGCCGCTATCCGTCCGGCCCGACGTGCCGGCGGCGCTTCGAGGATTGGCTCGCCAGCGGTTTGCTTGCAGAGATGGTGAAGGTGCTCTCCGACGAGAGCGGCCGTAGGTTCGCCTATGTGCCGCCGCCCGCGCCGGATGCGGCGGCGCGCCGGGCGCCCGAGGCGGCGGCCGATTGCGACCGTCTGCGCGGGGTGTTTTGGCAAAATCCGCAGTCGTGGCGTTTGCCGCTCGCTCAACCGAGCATGGCGGCCACTGAGGTAGCCGTGAGAGACGACGATCGCGACACCGACGCACGAAATGGCCGCAGCCTTGCCGCCACAGGTGCGACGGCAATGCGCGACGGCCGGCCTGGACATGGCAGAACCTACCTGACATCGTTCAACGACGCGACGCGCGTTTCGCATCAGACCGAAACTTATCGCGGCTATACCGTGTACGGAGGCGCACGGCCAGTGCGAAACCTGATGTATCGCGCGTGGGCCGAGATCGTGCAGGAAGACCGCCGAGTCGAGCGCTCGGGGCTCATTGGGCCGCGCTTTACCGACGCGGAATCGGCGGAGCATTATGCACTCGATTGGGCGCGCTGTTGGATCGACCGGCATTGCCCGTCGGCCAACATTACGTCGATCGAGAAAGCGGCGCCCGAAGCCGTGTGTGCTGCGGACCAGACGATGGCGACGATTGCGGAGTTATCCGCGATCGCATCGGCCGAATCCAAGATCACACACCTTGCGGCCGAGAGGTGCCGCACGGCGGATAATCGTGACGATGCGTCGAAAAACCAGCTTGATCGGCATGAATATGCCGAATATCGGATCGGTTGAAAATCGTACTGGCGGGCCAGGCGCCATCCGGTTCTCGCAGGGGTGACGGGCGGGCTTGCCGGACCCCGAGCGGTGGTTCCGGAATCAAAGCGTGGCGGACTGAATGAGCGCGCTGCATCGCGGCCTGATGGGGGCGATGCAGTTTCATGTTCGACACCGTGTCGATGGCGTCTGCAGGCATCGTCGAAACGGACGTTGTTGTCTTTGCCAGGGTACGGGTCCGATTGCACTTCGATCCATTCGAGTGACATCTTGCCGGGGTTTTCGAGCCGGTTCGTCGTACCAAGCGGGATGTATGTCGATTCGTTCTCCGAACGCAGGAACATTTCATCGCCACGCGTGATGTGCGCGGCGCCGCGCACGGCGATCCAGTGTTCGGTGCGAGGATGATGCATTTGCAACGACAGTCGCGCACCCGGCTTGACGGCGATTCGCTTGCCCTGAAAACGTCAGGCGCTATCGACCGAATCGTAGTATCCCCACGGACAATGCGCCGTGCGGTGGGCTAATGCTTCCGCGCCAGACTCGCTCTTCAGGCGGCCGGCGGTTTTCTTGACTTCCTGCAGGTGTGTGCGACCGGTGACGAGAATCGCGTCGGAGATTTCGACCATGACGCGATTGTGTGTGCAGACACATGCGAACAGGTGTTCTTCCGAATGCGCGAACGTCGATGAGGCATGCCCGATGCACACACGGCCGCGTGCGACGTTGCCATCCCGGGCGAATGGTTGCGCAGACAACGGCCCCATGACCGCACGGTCGGCCAGTATGACAGCCGGCGACTGTGTCGCCGCCGCCAGTGCTAGCACGCAGTGCGGTGGTCGTTGGCGCGGGTGCGGTATCGCGGCTGCCCGGTTCGGGTACAAGCGTCGCATTCTTGCTGGCGAGCCGAAATTGCTCAGCAGTCGTGAAGCTGTGCTCTTCGCCACACTCGACGAGAATTCGTTCGAATAGCGGAAGACCCGCCGATCGACCATCGAGGCAGCACACAGTCGATTGCAGCATCGATTCATTGCCGAGCAGATTAAACAGTTGTATCGAATGATGCTCGCGCGGCATCTGCCAGGGTCGCATATCTGAACAAGCGGCCAACATGAACCGGTGCGAGCATTGTCTCAATGAATGTCGGTGGCGAACGCCGTGTTCATAGTGACGCTCTTTGAATGGAAGCAAAAAGGCAGTGCCAATGTTGTAGCGTGACGTAAATTGACGATAAGTGCACGGTATTGGTACATAAAGCCGATGGCATGCCGCAAATAGATAGAAAAATATGATGCTGCGAAAAGCAACGTATAAAAATAAAAAATAATTGATTTAAAGAAAATGAAAGCTATGATGATTTGGTACTCGTTCGGAATCTAGGATTCGATCGAATTTGCCAAAATAAAAATATAAAAACTGCTGTCAGAAAAAAATTCGGGATCGGAAAGTGATGACTTTTTTTGGAAATAATTCTGTCCTTGCGGCAGGAATTTTATTGAAGGTTCAATAGCGTCATGCACTGTTTTGACCAGATGCTGTTCTGGCAGCACGAGGACGCAACCATGTTGAGCGTACAGGCTAGGGTGATTGATATCGCGATGGTGGTTGTGGGCACGCTGATCGCCGCGCTGCTGCACCAGGGGGGGCGCATGTGGCTCGATGATCTCCAGCAAACGATGCTGGTGTTCGACTGCATGCTCGTCGTCGTGTTTTTTCCAGCGTTCGGCATTTATCAATCCTGGCGCGGCATGCCGATGTTCGGCCTGATGTGGCGCGTGTCGGTTGCTTGGCTCGTCGTCGAGGGAGCAGGCATCTTGATGAGTTTCGGCGTGCATCACGCAAGCGAATTTTCGTATTTATGGCTCGGCTATTGGGCAGTTGCGACGATTACATTGCTGATTACATCAAAGGCGTGCGCGCATGCAGTGCTGCGGCAGTTGCGGCGCGGCGGCTACAACCACAAGGCGGTGGCGATCGTTGGCAGCGTGCATGCGGTGGCGGCGAGGCGTCTCGTCGCGCATATGCGTGCGCGTCCGGATGCGGGCTTCAACCCTGTCTGTATCTATGACGCATCTGGCGGCGCCGTCGATGCGAAAACCCGTCCGATGCCGCTTGGCCTGGACGGCATCGTGATCGAGCGCTGCTTTGCCGAGCTGGTGCGGCGCGTGCGGGGCCGCGAGATTCGCGAGCTATGGCTCGTGCTACCACTGTCGGAGGAGCCGCAGATTCACCGGATCGTGACCGAGTTTCGCCACGATTTCGTCAACATTCGTTTCATTCCTGATGTGCGTAGCGTGTCGCTTTTCAATCAGGACGTGGTTGAGTTGCTTGGCGTGCCGGCGATCAACCTTGCCGCATCACCGATCACCGACATGAGGATTTTGCCGAAGTTCGTGTTCGACCGGATGTTCGCGCTCGCGGCGCTCGTGTTGCTCGCACCAGCGATGCTGACGATCGCCGCGCTCGTCAAATCGACTTCGCCCGGCCCCGTGTTTTTCAAGCAAAAGCGCAAGGGAGTCGACGGAGGCGAGTTCGAAATCTATAAGTTTCGCTCGATGAAGGTTCATCAGGAAAGGGCCGGGCAGATCACGCAGGCCACGAAGGACGATTCGCGCGTGACGCCCGTTGGCCGCTTCCTGCGCCGCACGAGCCTCGATGAGTTGCCGCAGTTCATCAACGTGCTGAAGGGCGAGATGTCGGTGGTCGGCCCGCGCCCGCACGCGTTGGAGCACGACGATATCTACAAGGATCTCGTGAACGGCTACATGTTCCGCTACCGGATCAAGCCGGGCATCACGGGTTGGGCGCAGATCAACGGCTTTCGCGGCGAAACGGCCCGCATCGAGCAGATGGCTGCCCGCGTGAAGCTGGATTTGTACTACATGCAGAACTGGTCGTTCTGGCTGGACATCAAGATCGTCGCGCTGACGTTATGGAAGGGCTTTACCTGCAGTAACGCGTATTGAGCACGACAAATTTTACGGCTCACTGGCTAAAAGGTTCGACAGATGAATTTGACAATCGTCGGCAGCGGATATGTTGGGCTCGTCACGGGTGCGTGTTTTGCTGATATCGGCCATGATGTTTTTTGTCTCGATGTCGATCAGTGCAAGATCGGCATCCTAAATAGCGGCGGCGTGCCGATCCACGAACCGGGGCTCGCACAGATCATTGCACGCAATCGCGCGGCGGGCCGCCTGCAGTTTTCGACTGACATCGAGGCGGCAGTTGGGCATGGCGACGTGCTGTTCATCGCGGTCGGCACGCCTGCCGACGAAGACGGTTCGGCCGATCTTCAATACGTGCTGGCTGCCGCGCGCAACATCGGCCGCCATATGACGGGCTTCAAGGTCATTGTCGACAAGTCGACGGTGCCTGTTGGCACCGCCGAGCGTGTGCATGCCGTGGTTGCGGAGGAACTGCGCAAACGTGGCGAGGACAGTGCAATGTTCTCGGTGGTGTCGAATCCGGAGTTTCTGAAGGAAGGTGTGGCACTCGAGGATTTTACGCGGCCGCAGCGGATCGTGATTGGCGTGGACGACGATGTGCCCGGCGAATTCGCACGTGAGCTGATGAAAAAACTCTATGCGCCGTTTAATCGCAATCATGAGCGCACGCTGTACATGAGCGTGCGTTCGGCCGAGTTCACGAAGTATGCGGCGAACGCGATGCTTGCGGCACGCATCTCGTTGATCAACGAGATGGCGAATCTCGCGGACCATTTCGGCGTGGATATCGAAGCGGTTCGGCGAGGAATCGGTTCAGATCCACGGATCGGCTATCACTTCCTGTATGCGGGTTGTGGCTATGGCGGTTCGTGCTTTCCGAAGGATATCGAAGCATTGATTCGCGCCGCGGATGAGCATGGGCAGCCGTTGCGTGTGCTGGAGGCGGTATCGAAGGTCAATGACGAGCAGAAGCGCAGGCTCGCGAAGATGGTGATTGCGCGCTTCGGCGAAGACTTGGCGGGCCGCCGCTTCGGCGTTTGGGGACTCGCGTTCAAGCCGGACACCGATGATATGCGGGAAGCGCCGAGCCGCGTGCTGATTGCCGAGTTGCTTGCGCATGGTGCGCATGTCGCCGCCTATGATCCGGTTGCGCGAGCCGAAGCCGAGCGCGTGCTCGCGCTCGATCTGCATGCGTGGCCGCAAGCGCTCTCTCGTCTTGCGTTCGTCGACGATGAGAGCGAGGCCGCGCAGGACGCGGACGCGCTCGTGATCGTCACCGAGTGGAAGGCGTTCAAGAGCCCGGATTTCGATGTGCTCCGCAAGCGTTGGAAAATGCCGGTGATTTTCGACGGTCGCAATCTGTATGAACCGCTCGCGATGCGCGAACTGGGCATCGAATATCACGCGATCGGGCGCACTGGCGCGATGCCGCATGCCGGCGCGACGGGCACGGGATTTTCACTGACTGCGCGCATCGGAGTTTGAACACATGGCTTGCGCCATGTCCCGCTATTTCGAATCGGCGCAACCGTTGGCAGGCGGAAAATTAACCTTGCCGGCAAAGGGGAGCGAAGATCGCCTGCCGCGAGCGCGGCCATTGATCGAACGCCTGGCCCAAGGATAACTGCAAAAACTATGCTGAATCGCCCGCTTAGACTGATGGTGCTTGTTGTCGCGCTCGCGTTGCTGTTGCAGGCATGCTCGACTGCGCCAGGTCATTACCTGAATACGTCGCGGCTGGACGACAACGACAAGCAACCGGACATGCGTTACCGTGTGAGGCTCGTCACCGCCGAACTGATCGTTTCGCAGGTCGAAACGCAACACAACGAGCGGCCGCTGCCGCCGGCGCGCTACACCGATGCATCGCAATACGTGTACCGAATCCAGCCACAGGACATTCTCGGCGTTACTGTCTGGGATCATCCCGAACTGACGACGCCGCAAGGCCAGTCGTTCTCCAGCGGCGGCAATACCACGCAGACGATTGCAGGCGCGCTGCAGCAGCCTTATACGACTGCGCTTCCGGGTCAGGCCGATCCTTACGGGCAAACGGTCGGTTCCGACGGCACGATCTATTTTCCGTTCGTTGGCCGTCTGATGGTCGCGGGCAAGCCGGTCGGCCGGGTGCGCGACGAACTGGCCGCTAGGCTTGCCCACTATGTGAGGAATCCTCAGGTTGATGTGCGCGTGCTGTCGTATCGCAGCCAAAAAATACAGGTGACGGGAGAGGTGAAAACCCCCGGGCCTCTCGCGATGACGGATGTGCCGCTCACGCTGGTCGATGCGCTCACGCGCTCGGGCGGCACGACTGCCGAAGCGGATCTGCAGCGCGTGCGTCTCACGCGCGGCGGTAAGTTCTATCAGCTCGACGCGAATGCAATGCTCGATCGCGGCGATGTCACGCAGAACGTGATGTTGCAAGCGGGCGATGTCGTCAACGTGCCGGATCGCGCCGACAGCCGTGTGTTCGTGATGGGCGAAGTGAGAACGCCCGCTACGGTGCCGATGCTCAAAGGCCGTTTGACGATTGCCGATGCGCTGACGGCGGGTGGCGGGATTCTCGATACCGATGCAAACCCGCGTCAGATATACGTGTTGCGCGATCTGAAGGATAAGCCCAATACGCCGGACATTTTCCGTCTCGACATGACACAGCCTGATGCGCTGATGCTCTCGAGCCGCTTTCAGTTGCAGCCGCTCGATGTCGTTTATGTCGGCACGGCCGGATCGGCGCACTTCAACCGCATCTTGCAGCAGATCTTCCCAACGATCCAATCGATTTATTACATGAAGCAGATCACGCACTGATCGGCTCCCGGGCCGCCGCGCGGTCCGCGTCAACCTCAAGCGGAAAAGCATGGTGAATACGCAAGCGCCACATCCGTATGCCGGCCTCGCGGTGAAGACCGATGAGGAGGATGTCGTACTCGGTCATCTGCTCCAGGTGATCATAGACGATATCTGGCTGCTGCTCGGCATCGCGCTCGTTGTCGTCGCGTTTGCCAGCTTCTACTGCTATGTCGCGAAGCCTATGTATTCAGCGGATGCGCACGTGCGGGTGGAGTCGGGCGACAGCACTTCTCAGGCGCTTACGCAAACGCAGACGGGCGCCGTGATCAATAGCGGCCCGCCGACGCCGCAGACCGATGCCGAAATCGAGATCATCAAGAGCCGCGGCGTCGTCGCACCGGTCGTCGAGCAGTTCAAGTTGAATGTATCGGTGATGCCGAAGACGTTCCCGATCCTCGGCGCGATCGCTGCGCGGCTTGCGGCGCCGGGGCATCCGGCCGAGCCGTGGCTGGATATGCCGTCATACGGATGGGGCGGCGAAGAGGCCGTGATCGATTCAATCATGGTGGCGCCCGCGTTCGAGGGCAGGAAGCTAACGCTGACGGCAGGGACGGCAGACGATTTTACGCTTACCGATCCGGACGGCAGGCTGCTGCTGAGAGGCAAGCTCGGCAAAATCGAACGCGGCGCGGAGGTGACGATGAAGGTGACGAAGCTTATCGCGCGGCCCGGCACGCAGTTCGTCGTGGTTCGGCTGAACGATCTCGATGCAATCACCGGATTTCAGTCCGGTATTCAGGTAAGCGAACAGGGCAAGCAGACAGGAGTGATTCAGATCTCGCTCGAAGGAAACGACCCCGAACAGACTGCACAGATCGCGAACGCGCTCGCACAGTCGTATCTGCATCAGCACGTGACGAGCAAACAGGCGGAGGCGACCAAGATGCTCGAGTTTCTGAAAAGCGAGGAGCCACGCCTGAAGGCGGATCTTGAACGAACGGAAGCGCAGCTGACCGAATATCAACGCACGTCCGGGTCGATCAATGCGAGTGACGAGGCGAGAGTCTATCTCGAAGGCAGCGTTCTGTACGAGCAGCAGATCGCCGCGCAGCGGCTACAGCTCGCGTCGCTCGCGCAGCGTTATACGGACGAGCATCCGCTCGTCGTTGCAGCGCGCCGGCAACTCGGTCAACTCGAAGCCGAGCGCTCGAGGTACGAGCGAAAATTTCGCGGTCTGCCCTTGACGGAAGCGAAGGCGGTGGCATTGCAACGCAATGCGAAAGTCGCTGAGGATATCTACGTGCTACTGCTAAACCGTGTGCAGGAGCTGTCGGTGCAAAAAGCGGGCATGGGAGGCAATATCCGGCTCGTCGATGCCGCGCTGCGCCCCGGCCAGCCGATCAAGCCGAAGAAGGCGCTGATCCTGTCGGCGGCGATGCTGCTTGGTTTGATTGTCGGCACGGGTGCCGTGTTCCTGCGCCGCAATTTGTTGCGTGGTATCGAGGATCCGGATCGCATCGAGCGCATGTTCAATTTGCCGCTCTACGGTCTCGTGCCGCATAGCGACGAACAGGCGCGTCTCGATGCATCGGCGCGCAACGCGGCTGGGCGTGCGCCGCAGCCGATTCTCGCGTGTGTGAAGCCGAAGGATATGAGCGTTGAAAGTCTGCGCAGCCTGCGCACGGCGATGCAGTTCGTCATAACGGAGACGAAGAACCGCGTGGTTTTGCTGACCGGTCCGATGCCCCGCATCGGCAAGAGTTTTCTCGCTGTTAATCTTGCCGCACTCGTCGCGCATTCGGGTAAGCGGGTTTTGCTGATCGACGCCGACATGCGGCGCGGCATGCTCGAGCGCCATTTCGATGCCGAGCCGGCAAGCGGCTTATCGGAACTGCTGAGTGGTCAGGCTGCGTTGGAGGAGGCGATTCGCGAAACGACGGTGCCGGGGCTGTCGTTCATTTCGTCCGGCGCCTGTCCGCCGAATCCGTCCGAGCTTCTGATGTCGCCACGGCTGTCTCAATATCTCGACGGTATCGCGAAGCGATACGACTTGGTGCTCGTCGATTCACCGCCAATCCTTACCGTCACCGATGCTGCGATCCTTGGCGAACTCGCCGGCGCGACCTTCCTGGTGCTGCGCTCCGGCATGCATACCGAAGCCGAAATCAGCGATGCGATCAAGCGGCTGCGCACCGCGGGTGTGTATCTGCAAGGTGGAATCTTCAACGGCGTGCCGCCGCACACGCGCGGCTATGGCCGAGGCTGTGCGGCCATGCACGAATACCTGGGCGCGTGACACCGGCCTGTTCCTCAATCGACCAGATAACGATGAAACTCTCCGTACTCGTGCCGACTTATCGACGTCCCGCGGATCTTGCGCGTTGCCTGATCGCGTTACAACGGCAGCGCGTGGCGCCTGACGAGGTGATCGTCGTCGCGCGTTCCGACGACGCCGCAACCCACGAGCGGCTCGCCGATCCGCTCGTGCGCGGCGCGCTCGCGCTGCGCGTCGTCGCGATCGACGTGCCGGGGCAGGTGGCGGCGTTGAATCGCGGACTCGACGCCGTAAATGGCGACGTAGTCGCGATCACCGACGACGACGCTGTGCCCCGCGCCGATTGGCTTGAGCGAATCGGCGCGGCGTTTGCCGCCGATGCGCGGCTCGGCGCGATTGGCGGCCGGGATTGGGTGTATGAGAACGGGCGTTTGCTAGATGGAAAGCATACGCTGGTGGGCCGGGTGACCATGCTGGGCAAGATTGTCGGCAATCACCATCTCGGCGTCGGGCAGGCGCGTGAAGCCGATACGCTAAAAGGGGCCAACATGAGCTATCGCGTTGCGGCAATCGGCGGGCTGCGCTTCGATACACGTTTGCGTGGAGCCGGTGCGCAGACGTATAACGACACGTTGTTCAGCATGTGCGTGAAGCGTGCGGGCTGGAAGCTCGTCTACGATCCGGCCATTGCCGTGGATCATTACCCGGCTGAGCGCTTCGACGACGACCGGCGCGGCGTCGCGTCGATGACGGCGCTATCGAACGCGGCTTACAACTTGCATTTGACCTTGCGCGAGCATTTGTCGCCTGTGCGGTGCGAGATCGCGTGGTGGTGGTGGACGTTCGTCGGCACGCGCTTATATCCGGGCCTCGTGCATGTCGCGCTGACACTGGCGGCGAGCAACGGCGCGATCACGCGCGAGCACTGGCGCGCAGTGCGGCGGGGCGCGCGCGACGCGCGGCGCGCGGCGCCGTCTACGCATCGGCGCAATGCATGACCGGATGCCTGTCGATGTGCTTTGCATGTCGAACCGATTTGAACTGGTTGGAGTCCGCGTATGACCGCTACAAGGGTTCACATTCATTTATTCTATGGTGCCGATCCGCACACATATCGCCACGGCGACGGCATCGGCTGCCTGTATGGCTATCACCACGCGGAATCGGACGAATTCGCGCTGACGTATTCGCGCGATGCGCAGGAAAGGTGGTTCGCCAGCATCGGCCGGCGTGCGCTGAAGTTCGCACTTGGCTTTGATTTGGTCCACGCGTGGCGCAATCGCGCGTTTCTTCTCAATAGCGATGTCATCTGGACGCATACCGAACATGAGCATCTTGCAGCGGCGTTGATGCTTCGGCTTTCGGGGGAGTGCGGCGCGAGGCCGCTGTTGCTTGCGCAGAGCATCTGGTTGCTCGACAGATGGCCAGATTACAGCTGCGCCCGCCGTTGGCTGTATCGAGCACTGCTGAGCCGTGCGGACGTGCTGACGACGCTTGCGCGCGATAACGCCGGATTGTGCCGCCGTTATCTCCACCGCAACGCAGTACACGTGTATTACGGGCTCGATACGCAGGACTTTCCGGTGTGCGTGCCCGGCGCGTGGACACCGCATTGGCCGCTGCGGATTGCGGCGATCGGCAACGATCGGGATCGCGATTGGAAAACCTTCGTCACGGCGTTTCGCGACGATGACAAATACGAGGTGCGTCTTGCAACACGGCGCCGGATATCGCGTGCGCTACATGCGCCGAATGTCATGATCGCGCCGGTGTCGGGGATCGCCAGGCAGCGCGAGCTTTATGACTGGGCGGATCTGATCGTCGTGCCGCTGCGGCCGAATTTCCATGCGTCGGGCATCACGGTGATGCTCGAAGCAGCGGCGGTGGGCAAGCCGATGATCGTCGCAGATGTCGGCGGATTGCGTGATTATTTTCCCGATGACACCGCGGCCTATGTACCGCCGTTCGATGTGCTCGCTCTGCGGCGCGCGGCCGACGCGTTCGCCGCGTGGCCCGAGCAGGCGCTCGCATGTGCGCAAGCTGCCGCGCGACGGATCATGCAGCGGAATCTGACCACTCGGCAATTTGCTGCGCAACATGTGCAGATCACGCGCGACTTGATGAAGCGTCGTCGCGCGCATGCGGCTGACGAAGCGGCGTTTGCGTCGACGAAACCAAGTACGCGTTCGAATGGATGAGGGCGCAATCGATGCATGCAAGCGCAATTTCCGTCCATGCCGGCGACAGCGGCTTAGAGTCGCGGAAATTTTTGGGCGATCCTGAGCATTGGGCCGCACAGACGGGTTTATGGATGATCACGGCATTGCTGATTGCGATCAGGCAGGGCACGCTGCTCACATACGCCTTTCCATGCATCGCGGCGGCGGCTGGCCTGTGGCTGTATTTCAGGAGTCCCGTGCGTTATGTCGGTTTCATGTGGTGGATATGGTTCCTGAGCCCAGAGGTGCGGCGGCTCGCTGACTGGTCACGAGGTGCGTATGCGCCGACGAGCTTGATTCAGATCGCGCCGCTCGCGGTCACGATGATCGCGTGCTTCGGATTGCTTCGCCACTATCGGGTGTTGGCCGAGCGGCGTGGCTTGCCGGTGCTGCTGATCCTCTTGGGTATCGCCTATGCGTATTTTGTCGGCATCGTGTCAAGCGGTCTGCTTGCCGCGAGCTACGATCTCGCGAGCTGGCTTTACCCGGTGCTGATCGGATTTCACATCACCGTGCATGTGCGGAATTATCCGCGGTATCGCGCGACGATTTTGTCGACATTCGTTTGGGGCATGCTCGTGATGGGCATTTATGGCGCCGTGCAATTCTTTGTGATGCCGAAGTGGGATGCGTTATGGATGATCGGCTCGCAGATGAACTCGCAGGGCGATCCAGTGCCGTATGGTGTGCGCGTGTTCAGCACGATGAATTCGTCGGGTCCATTCGCGTTCGTCATGATGGGGGCGCTTGTATTCATGTTTGCCGCAACCGAGCGTGTGCGTTGGATCGCGGGCGCGGCCGGATTTGTTTCGTTCATGCTTTGCCTTGTGCGCTCGGCGTGGGGCGGCTGGGTAATCGCGCTGCTGATCCAACTCGTGAAGTCGAGCAATCGCGCGCGCATGCGGATCGTTGGCAGCGCGATCGTGCTAGGCGCGCTGTGCTTGCCGTTTCTGACGGCGGGCCCGATCGGCGATCGGCTCGGGCAGCGTCTGCAATCGATCTCGAGTCTGAAGGACGATCGCAGCTACGACGATCGAAACAAGTTCTTTGCAGCGTTCGCGCAAACTGCGTTTACCGACGTCGCGGGTGAAGGGCTCGGCGCGACCGGCGCGTCGACGAAGCTGTCGAGCGACAGCGGCGGTCTCGGCAAGTACGGCAGCTTCGACAGCGGCGTGATGAATGTGCCGTTCGTGCTCGGCTGGCCCGGCACGCTGCTCTATCTGTGTGGCTTGGTATGGCTGATCGTCCGAGCGGTGCGGGCGTCGTTCAGGCTGCGCGGCGACAAGTTCGCCGCCGCGTGTCTGAGTCTGTGCTTATCGGTCTTCGCGATGCTTGTCTTCACCAACTCGTTTATCGGAACGGGCGGCTTGTTGCTGTACATGAGTATTTTTTCGATCTTGTCGGCGGCGCATTGGCAAAAACTACAGCAGATAGGCGCCGCGCATTTTACGGGAAATCGTCAGTGAGAATCGCGATCGTCACGCATGTGGTGCGCCACAACGATGGGCAGGGGCGCGTCAATTACGAAATCGCGCGGGCAGCGCTCGCGCAGAATTGCGAGGTAACGCTCGTGGCGTCGCACGTCGCGCCTGAGTTGCTTGCTGACGCACGTGTGCGTTGGATTCCGGTCAGCGCGGGCCGCTTCTGCCTGTCGAAACTCGTCGAGCAGCAGGTGTTCGCGCTCAAGAGCGCGTGGTGGCTGCGCAATCATCGCAACGCCTATGACGTTTTACACGTGAACGGCTTCATTTCATGGATACGCGCGGATGTGAATACCGCGCACTTCGTACATGCAGGCTGGTTCGCAAGCCGCTACTACCCATTTGGATTGACGAAGGGATGGTGGTCCGCATATCAGTACGTCTATACGTGTGTGAACACGAGGCTCGAGCGTTGGGCGTACCGGCGTTCGAGTGCGGTCGTCGCGGTTTCGCGCAAGGTTGCTGGCGAGATCGAGCGGATCGGTATCGACGGCGAGCGGATCGCCGTGATCTACAACGGCGTCGATACCTGCGCTTTCGCGAGCGGGGTGCCCAAGCGCGCGGTACTCGGATTGCCGGATGATGCGTTCATGCTGTTGTTCGTCGGCGATTTGCGCACCCCGCGCAAGAATCTTGGCACCGTGCTGAAGGCGCTCACGCAATTGCCTTCGAACGTGCATCTGGCCGTTGCTGGCCATTTGCCAGGTAGTCCGTATCCGGGCGAGGCGAGCGTGTTGAAGCTCGATTCGCGCGTGCATTTTCTCGGACTCGTGAAAGACATGCCGACGCTGATGTCGTCGGTAGACGCATACGTGTTTCCTTCGCGCTATGAAGCAATGAGCTTGTCGCTGCTGGAGGCGATGGCCGCGGGGCTGCCTGTCGTGACCGCGCGTACCGCGGGCGGCGCGGAAATCATCACACCGGAATGCGGGATCGTGCTCGACGATCCCGATGATCCGCACGCGCTTGCCGGCGCGATCGCCCGCCTCGTCGGCAGGCGCGACGTCTGCCGCGCGATGGGCCGTGCCGCGCGCACGTTGATGGAAGGATTCGGCTGGGCACACATGGGTGCGCAGTACGTCGCGCTGTACCGGCGGTTATATCAGTCGTCGCGGCCGCGATCTCGGCCGTCGCTTGGCAATACCGAACATGCAGAGACACAGGAGCCGTCACGATGAACGGAATCCGCAAGCTCACCCCGATCAAGTCATTGCAGATTGGCATGCATTGGTTTCCCGAGCGAGCGGGTGGGCTCGACCGGATGTATTACTCGCTCATCGGCGCGCTGCCGGCTGCGGGTGTCGCCGTGTGCGGCGTCGTCGCGGGTTCGCCGCGCGTTGTGGCCGACACGGGCGGTGCGATCCGTGGTTTCGGGCTGGCGACGCAGTCGCTGCCACGCCGGATGGTTGCGGCTCGCCGTGCGTTGCGCGACGTGATTCGCGTGGAGCGGCCCGATATCGTGTCGTCGCACTTTGCGTTGTATACGTTTCCCGGTCTCGACGTGACGCGCGGCATTCCACAGGTGTCGCACTTTCAGGGGCCATGGGCCGACGAGAGCCGCGTCGAGGGCGCGCATAGGATCGGGCGAAAACTCAAGCACCGGCTCGAGCGGGCGGTCTATGCGCGCTCGTCGCATCTGATCGTGTTGTCGCGCGCGTTCGGAGAGATCCTGACGTCGCGCTACGGGATCGATCCGGCGCGCGTGCGCGTCGTGCCGGGGTGCGTGGACGCTGCGCAGTTCGACTTGGCGATGACGCGAGCCGATGCGCGCCACATGTTGCAATTGCCGCAAGACCGGCCGATCGTGCTCGCGGTGCGAAGGCTCGTGCGGCGCATGGGGCTCGAGGATTTGATCGATGCGATGCGAATTGTCAAGCGTCGCCATCCGGACGTGTTGCTATTGATCGCAGGCAGAGGGCTGCTTGCAGGCGAGCTTCAGGCGCGTATCGACGAGGCTGGCGTCAACCGCAATGTGAAGCTGCTCGGCTTCGTCCCAGATAACCATCTGGCGACGCTGTATCGCGCGGCAATGCTCAGCATCGTGCCGACTGTCGCGCTCGAAGGGTTTGGTCTCATCACGGTCGAATCGCTCGCATCCGGTACGCCGGTGCTCGTCACGCCCGTCGGCGGGTTGCCGGAGGCGGTGGCCGGGCTGTCCGAGTCGCTCGTGTTGCCGCAGACCGGCGCCGGCGCGATCGCGAGCGGGCTGATCGACGTGTTGTCCGGTTCGCTCGCATTGCCGGATGCCGATGCTTGCCGGCGCTATGCGATCGATCATTTCGACAATGCAGTGATTGCGCAGCGGGTGGCGGAGGTTTATCAGGAAGCGATTCGCTCCGGGGGCTGATGCATCGGCGGGGCGGTATGGAAGATGCGGGTTGCTAACGATGATGAGCAGCGTGACCGGCCGGTGCATGCTCATTCGCACGGAAGGCATTTGAAGTGTTGATGGTGCGCGGAGAGGGAGATTCGGCTTCCGAAGCGGTTACGCTGGCACATCCCGCGCGCCCAACTTGGCCAGCGCGCCGGCATCTGCAGGCATGCTCATCGGCCGCCGCGCCACTGTCCCGGCGCGAGTCCGAACCGTTTGGTGAACGCGTGCGTGAATGCGCTTTGGTCGGCAAAGCCGACTTCACCGGCAATTTCGCTAAGTGAATATTGGGGATTGCCTAACAATACGATTGCGACGTCGAGCCTCAGCCGTTGTAGATACCGATGCGGCGTTTCGCCGAACGCGTCGCAGAAGAGCTGGTGAAAGCGCCGCATGCCGAAGCCGCAATGCGCGGCGAGATCGGCGACGCGCAGCGGCTCAGCCAAGCGTGCTCGCAGCCAGCGGTCGATTCGGGCGAAATCGAGGCCGGTGGCAGGCGGAAGCGGCACGCGGTTGTTGTTGACGAGCGCGCCGCATAGTTGCGCGGCCGCTTGCCAGTGCGAGCGCCGCACGCATATCGCATCGGCTTGCGAATCGAGCGCAGTGCGTGAAGCAAGTTCGGCGACGAGCAATGTGAGTTCCGGTTCGATCGATACGGTTTTCGCTCGCTCGAACAGCCGCTCAGGTATTGCGAGCGAGCCGGGCGGCAGATCGAGCACAAGCTGGCGGTTTTCGCCGAGCCCCGCATATTCGTGCCGTGAGCCGGCTGGGATCAGCCATGCGCGGCAGCGGTCGATTTGCGCATGCCCGCCGTCGACGGTCATCGTCATCGCGCCTTCGACGCCCAGCACGATCTGATGGAAGTCGTGTACGTCCGATTCCTGTACCGCGCCGTAACGGCGCAGCGACAAGGTCGGAGAGGCAGGGCAGGTCATGATCTGGCGAACAGTACAGGGCAGCAGGATGGGCGATGACGGGGCCGGCGGCGTGGGCGAGCGCTTGCGCGGCTTTGTATCAGCGGCCCGGCGCCGTATCGTTTGGGCTGGGCCGCTTGGTCACGCCGGGGTCAGACGTCGAGCAATTCGACTTCGAACACCAGCGTCGCGTTCGGCGGAATCACGCCGCCGGCGCCGCGCGCGCCGTAGCCAAGTTGCGGCGGAATCGTCAGACGCCGCACACCGCCCACCTTCATCCCCTGCACGCCTTCATCCCAGCCCTTGATGACCATTCCGCCACCCAGTACGAACGCGAACGGATCGTTGCGGTCCTTGCTCGAGTCGAATTTTTGCCCATCGGTGAGCCAGCCTGTGTAATGGACGCTCACCGTTTGACCCGCTTGGGCTTCTGCGCCGGAGCCTTCGGTCAGGTCTTCGTACTTGAGGCCCGATGCGGTGGTGACGACTGCCATGAGATGCTCCTGAATTGAATGAAATGACCCGCTATTGTAGGGGAGCCGCGGCGAGCCGGCCGGATTTCCCGATGCGTCGTGCCGGCGGCGGCGTTTGGAAGACAGCTACTAACGAGTGTCTTGCGGATTCGCGCTTTCACGCCATATTGTTACATCTAATGATGTAATGATTGCCGTGTTTGCTGTAAATTGCGGTTGTGCTGCCGCGCTGCGATGAAGCCGCGCATGGGCAGACGATCGCCGGACGTAGGGCCGAATCCGGCGCGTCCATTCTGTTGAAGAGAGCAAGCAAAATAGGAGACAGCGATGGAGCATCCTGCAACTTCCACGGACGCCGTGTTCGCGATGCCTGTTCGCCGCGATCTGCACTTCAATTTGCCCGTCGAGCGTGCGAAGAATTGGCACGGACAGGGCCCGCAAGTCTCGCACTTCTTCAATGCGTTGTCGCTGCTGTTCCCGGCGGGCGAGCGCTTCTTCATGGATTCCGTGCGCAATTACCGCGATCGCATCGAAGATCCGGTGCTGAAAAAACAGGTGCTCGGCTTTATCGGCCAAGAGGCCATGCATACGCGCGAGCATGTCGAGTACAACGAACTGATGCAGGCGAACCGGTTGCCGGCGCGGCGCATCGACAAGCGCGTGTGGAAAGTGACTGGCTGGATGAAGAAGGTGCTGCCGCATTCGGTGCAACTTGCTCATACGGTCGCGGCCGAGCACTATACGGCGATGTTGGCCAACTGGCTGTTGACTCAACCGTCTGCGCTGGCTGGTTCGCACGAAAGCTACGCACAGATGTGGCTGTGGCACGCGCTTGAGGAGACCGAGCATAAGGCAGTGTCGTTCGATGTCTGGAATGCCGTGATGAAGCCGGGGCCGGCGCGCTATTTGATTCGCGTCGGCATGTATTTGGTGACGACGCTGACGTTCTGGCCAAACGTGTTCCTGATACATTCGCAGCTGATTCGCTGGGATCTCACCTCGGACAAAAGTGTGCGCGGTCTGTGGCGCGTGGTCAGGCTGTTGTACGGCCCGCGCCACGGGATGTTTCCGAATATTGCACGCGAGTGGCTGAGTTTCTTCAGGCCCGATTTCCATCCGTGGGATTTCGACAACCGTCACCAGTTGTCGCGCGTCGACGAGATCGCATCGGTGGTGCGAGCACGCGATGCACGGAGCTTTTCGCCGCCGGTCGCCGCTATTGATGCGGCGCGGCCGGCTTGATCGGCTCTGCATATCTGTCCAATTTCGTCTTATTCAATTTCGCGCAGGCGGTTCAGGCGGTTTGCCTGCGCGAACCGTCTGCGCGATCGCAATAGCGGTCGCGTATCCCGTTCCCGAAACGACTCTATTTTCCTCCCTCCGATTCTGAAGGGGTGGCGACCATTTTTCTTGCAAAGATCTCAAAATGGACTAATCTTGTTAGTGAATCCTTTTTGAGACTAACTGTCATGCCCCGTTCCGCTGCGAATCCGCTTCCGAATCCTCCCGAGGCAACGGTCGCGCAAATGTCGGCAGCCGGTTTGCGCGCATTTTTCAATATTGCGCGAGACTGGGATCTGTCGACCGACGAGCAGATCGTGCTGCTCGGCTCGCCTGGCCGCTCGACGTTCTTCAAATGGAAGGCGTCGCCGCACACCGCCCGTCTTACGCACGATACGCTCGAGCGCCTGTCACTCGTGCTCGGCATCTACAAGGCGCTGCAGATCCTGCTGCCGCAATCCGCTGCGGCTGACGCGTGGGTCAAGCGGCCGAACGACGCCGCGCCATTCCACGGCAAGCGTGCGCTCGACCGGATGCTCGCGGGGAACATCAGCGATCTCGTCGCGGTTCGGCAATATCTCGATGCGGCGCGAGGCGGATGGGCGTGACTGTCTCCGGAGTGCAGCCCCCTTGGCCCACCACGCTGCTGAGCTGGACGCCCGCCTACCGCGTGATTCCCACGCGCTTTCCCGCGATCAATCTGTTCGACCGCGTTGCATCGGCCGAGGATTTCGACGCGCTCTACGCGCTGGAGGCGTTGACTAACGACCGCGTGCGCGCCGAAGTCGGCACACTCGAACTCGTGCCGCCTGGCGAGCGTCGCTTCGGTCCCGGTTACGGGCCGATCATGGCAGCGTTTACGCACTTGAACCCGGGCGGCAGCCGTTTCTCGGATGGCAGCTACGGCGTGTTCTATTGTGCGCGCTCGCGGACTACCGCAATTGCCGAGACGCGCTACCACACGTCATTATTTCTTGCGGCGACCAGGGAGCCGCCGATGCGCCAGCAGATGCGGCTCTATACGGTGGCCGTGCAAGGCGACGTGGCCGACGTACGGGCCTGGCGCGCACGCGATCCGGCGCTGCTCGATCCGGACGACTATGCCGCAGGCCGGGCGCTTGGCCGCGCGGTGCGAAACGCGGGCGGCGCGGGCATCGTCTATCCGTCGGTGCGCGATCCCGGCGGCGAATGTCTGGCGGCGTTCAGGACAACGCTGCTGCGCGATTGCCATCACGCCGCATACCTCGAATACAACTGGAACGGCGCGGCCATCGATGCCGTGTTCGAGCTGAATCAGGTCGGCTGACGGCATCGCGCAGCTTGCCGCCGCGCTACGGCAGCGCAATTTCGGCTGCGCGCTGACGTCGCGCGGCCGCGACCGACAGCGACCAATGCTCGCCACTTTTCGTGTCGAGCAGCGTGAGCCGGCCCGACGGGTCGAACGCACCCGTATCGATAAACGTTTGCGCGCCGATGCGCACGACGTCGTGCATGGGCGTATGTCCGCAATAGGTAGTGGACAGCCCTGCTTGCCGCGCCGGATCTGCGCGTCCGTATGCAAGCTCGCGGCCCCACAGCAGCCGCGTCGCCACGTCCGGGGCGTATTCGCCGCGATCGAGTTCGGCGTCGCTGCCGAGAAATTCCGCGTGCAGCACATTGAAGCGCGCGTCGCCTTCGCCAACGGTGCGCACGAGCGGCAATTCGCGCAGCCGCCGCTGATAGCGCGCGAGCGTGGCCTCGGGCAACTGGGCCGCCCAATTGCCGCCAATGCGCTGCCAGACGCTCATCGGCAGTGAGCCAGCTGCGACCGAGCACAGCACGTCCTCATGATTGCCGAGCACGCAAAAAAACCACGGGCGCTCGAGCAGCGCGAGCGCTTGCTCGGACTGCTCGCCGCGATCGATGAGATCGCCGACCGAGAACAGCCGGTCATGCACCGGATCGAAACGCACGTTGTGCAGCAGCACGCGCAATGGATCGACACAGCCGTGTAGATCGCCGACGACGAAATCGCGGCCGGCGCGGTTTGCTTCGTGATGCAAAATCAGGGGGGCGGTATCCATCCGCCCATCTTAGGGCACAGTCGCGCTTGGCGCAGCCGTTGCGATGACACAATAATCACAGCCTCGTGCGACGCGGCAGACACTGTCTTTCATCCTACTTTCGAACGCTAATTCTCCACGACTATGACGCTCTACCCGCAAGTGTTGCGCAACCGTCCGCGCATGATGCTCGCGCTTGCTGCGGGCATTGCGGTTGGCCTGCTGCTGCCGGGGCCCTTGCGGCCTTTCGTGCGCGCGCTGATCGGCTGGGACTGTACGGTCTGGCTGTATCTCGCGCTGATCTGGACGCAGATGACCCGCGCGCATCACGATCAGGTGCGCAAGATCGCCATGCTCGACGACGAGAAAGCGACGATCTTGCTGACCATCATTTGCGTCGCGACGGTCGCGAGCATCGCGGCGATCGTGGTCGAACTCGTCAGCGTGAAGGGCATTGGCTTTCGCTCGGGGCTCGTGCATTACGCGGTGACGGGCGCGACGATGTTCGGCGCGTGGTTCCTGATTCCGACGATCTTCACGCTGCACTACGCGCGGCTCTACTATCAATCGCCGCAAGACGAGCGGGCGCTGTCATTTCCTGACAGTCATCACGAGCCGGATTATTGGGATTTCCTGTATTTCTCGTTCACGATCGCAGTCGCGTCGCAGACGTCGGACGTGTCGCTGCGCGGCCGGTCGATTCGGCGCGCGGCGCTCGCGCAGTCCATCTTGTCGTTCTATTTCAATATGGCGGTGCTGGGTTTGTCGGTGAACGTCGCGGCGGGGCTGCTCGGCTGATCGGGTGCAGGCTGATGCGCGCTGCACGCGTCGATACCCTTGGCGATCGCGTCGGCCAGGCGGCGGATCGTGCCGGGGCGCGCGAGCCGCGCCTCTTCATCGGGGTTGACGATTACGCCCGCTTCGACGAGCACGGCCGGGACTGGCGCGGTGCGCAGCACGACGAGATCGTCGAAGCGGTGAATGCCGAGGCGTGCGTCGATCAGCGGGCGGTTTTCGCCGCGAATCGGTTGCGCGTGATACAGCGACGGCGTCTCTGCCGCGTCGACGAGCTGTCGCGCGATCGATTTTGCACACCGCAGGCTTTGCGCGTAATGCGGATTGCGTTCGGAGACGAATACGGCGAAACCGCGGAAGTTACGTTGGCGGCCGGCATCGATGAACGGTTGCTGAATCGAGTCGTGATGGATCGACACGAACAGATCCGCGTCGGGCGCTTGCGTCGCGCGCTCGTTCAGCGCGATTTCGCGGCCATCCGCCGATATGCGCAGCACGCGGCCGCCATGCGCGCGCAGACGCTCGGCCACGGCAGCCGATAAATCCAGGTTATACCGGTATTCGGCGCGCCCGCTGGCTGCGTTCGCGCCCGGATGGGCCGGCGTATGCCCGGTGTCGACGGCCACATATGACGCAGCGCGCGCCATATCCGGCGCAAGCGGCGCTGCGAACAGCGCTGCGCACAACGCCGGGGCGGCGAGTGCGCGGTGAGCGGCGCGCACGAGCACACGCAGGTTCCCGATAGATTTTTGCATGGTCGTTTTCGTTCTGATTCGTCGGCTTCGCGATGCGAGAGCCTGGCGAGGCGGCTAACGGCCGGTTTGCCCGGTTCGCGAATGCCGCCTGTCGGGTACGATTATAGACAGCGTGCCAAGCCGATTCCGCGTTTTTCGGGGTCGCTCCATGTTTAAAACAGCGCTCCGGCGCTCGCTTCGGTGTTCGAATCGGCGCATACTGAATTCCCTTCTTCGTCGGACTGAAGCGTTACATGCATGCGCGCCGCACGCGGCGTTTCGTCATGCCTCTGAACGCAGGAGGAGTGCGTCGTGTCCGAATGCCCTCACGATCCGTATGCGCGTCATTATTCGCACTGCCTGCCATTCGGCGCGCAGCCGTGCGGCGCGGCCTGCGCCACCACTCGCACGCATTTCCGTATCTGGGCGCCCGCACATGCGGCCGTCACACTGTTGATCGAAACCCCTGACGGCGATGCCGGCGAGCAGCCGATGGCGCTTGCGGGCAACGGCTGGTTCGAGACGTTCGCCGATTGCGGCGCACATGCGCGCTATCGCTACCGGCTCGACGATACGCTGATCATTCCCGATCCCGCGTCGCGCTCGCAGCCGGACGGCATCGAAGGCCCGAGCGAGGTGATCGACCCGCGCGCGTTCACGTGGCGTCACACGTTCTGGCGTGGCCGGCCCTGGGAGGAGATCGCGCTTTACGCAGTTCAACCCGGCGCGGCGGGCGGCTACGACGGTATACGCCGCCGCTTGCCGCAGCTCGCGCAGCTTGGCGTGACGGCGCTGGAGCTGCTCGCCGCGCCCCACGCGCGCGACGGCAGTTTGCCGTTCGCACCGTGCGCCGCGCATGGCGGCCCCGACGCGCTGAAGCGCCTGATCGACGATGCGCACGGCTATGGCCTCGCGGTGCTGCTCGATCTCGATTACGCGCGCCTTGGCTGCGGCACCGCCGCGTTGCGCGAATACGCGCAGCCGTTTTTCCATACGCGTGACGATCCGCTGCAAGCGCCGCTGCTCGCGCTCGATCATCCTCAGGTGTGCGATTTTTTTTGCGATAACGCGTTGTTCTGGCTCGACGAATATCGATTCGATGGACTGCGCATTCGCGAGGCGGATCGTATCGGCAACGTCTGGCTGCGCGAAATTGCCGACCGGGTGCGCGCGGCATTGCCGGCTGACCGGATCGTGCATCTCGTGCTCGGCAGCGAACGGCATCCGTCGCATCTTGCCGATACGCATTTCGATGCGCAATGGAATGGCTGCGGCGAACGCGCGCTGTACCGGCTCACGGGCCGCCGCGAGCGCGCGCTTGGCGACGGCGTATCGACGCATCAGTCGATCCATGCGCTCGCGCGTGCGCTGACGGCAGGCGGCGCGGTGTTTCAGCGCACGCGCGCGGCCGGCGGCGACGGCGCAATGGCGGACATCGCGTTGCCGCTGACGTCGCTCGTGTTGTCCGACGGCATCGTGCGCAGTGTGCGCGAGGTGGATCTCGCCGCGCTTGCGTTGTCGTTGCTGACGCCGCAGATTCCGCTGATCTTCGATGGCGTGGCAGGCGACCCGTCACGCCGCCACTTCGTGCAATCGGCGCTTGCGGTGCGCGCGAAGCTGATCGCGCCGCGGCTCGTCGACGTGCGCCCGCGCAGCACCGACATGCTGCACACGGCTGACGGCGCCGAGGCCGATGCGCTGATCGCGTCTTGGCGGCTTGGCGACGGCGAGACGCTCAGCATTGCGCTGAACCTGTCGCAGCGGCCGCTGCCGTTTCGCAACGCGCCGGCAGGGCGGATCGTGTTCGAGACGCCTGCGCGGGCGCGGGATCGGGTCGCGAACGGCGAATTGCCGCCTTATGCGCTCGTCGCGTGGCTGACGGGCGACGTCAACCGTTACGCGCTGACGCACGATGCGCGGCAGTACGCGGACGGCGCGCCCGACTTACTGCGCGGCATGTGATGAGCAGCTCCGCCGACGCGGCCGGTTCGATCACCAAAACCCGCGAATTCCTGCGATACCGTGTGCGTGATGCGCGCGGGCCAAAGGCAAATGTTCGCGCGTCATGCCGCCGAGCGCGTAGACCGGCACGCGCGTTTGTGCCGCATAGTCTGCGAAACGAGTCCAGCCGAGCGTTGGTGCGCCAGGATGCGTGAGCGTCGGCAGGACCGGCGACAGCGTCGCGAAATCCACGCCGATACGCTGCGCGTGCTGCAAATCGTCGAGCGAATGGCACGCGGCCGACAGCAAACCGGTTGGCGCGATGGGGCGTGCACGCGCCGCGCGCAATGCGACGCTGCCCAGGTGCACGCCGCTTGCACCGAGCGCGAGCGCGGCATCGCCATCGAGCGGCCCGTTGGCGATCAACCGCGCGCCGCTCGTGCGGCATCGTGCAATCACCTCGACGGCGAGCGCCGCGTAAGCGGCGGCATCGAGCGTTTTCGCGCGTAGCTGGACAAGCGAGCAACCCGCCGCGAGCGCGGCCGACAGCCGCTCGACGAATGTTGCGAGATCCGCGTCCGAATCAGATGCAGGTTCGGGCGTGATCAGATAGTGCGGCGGCAGCGCGAGCGGGGAGGGCATCGCGTCATCCCCTGGCCGGTTCGTCGCGGTAACCGGCTTGCGCGGGCCGCCACGCTTCGCGGCGCGGCGAAGCGGCTTCGACGCGAAACCGCCAGGTTTGGCGAACCGGATATAACGAATTCGTCATACATCCGGCAAGCGCCCGCGATGCGCACGGCGCGCTCATACGGCCCGCGACCGGCCCAAGCGCGAGGGCGCGGCGTCGCGTCGAGCCCGCCCGTTCATTCGTCCGCATCCTTGAGCACCTTCGGATACACGCGCACGAGCACGATTCGCGGTCCGCTCATTTTCTTCACGACGATATCGAAGCGTTCGAACGACACGCGCTGGCCTTCGGCCGGCAGATCGTTGAGCGCCTGGATCACGAGCCCGCCGACCGATTCGGCGCGGCCCTCGTCGATGTCGATGCCGAGCGCCTGCTCGAGCGACACGACGGGCAGGCTGCCCTTGCCGATCAAGGTGCCGTCGTCGAGGCGGTTCCATTCGGCGTCGCCTTGGCGGAATTCGTCGTGAATTTGCCCGACGAGCGCGCCGAGCAGATTGTCGAGCGTCAGAAAGCCAATCGGCTTCGAGTGCCGCTCGCCGACCAGCGCGAAGTGCGGCGCGCCCTTGCGGAAGCGCCGGAACAGGTCGAGCGCGGGCGTATCGGGCTTCACGTACTGGACAGGGCGCACGTAGGCGGACAGATCGTCTAGCGACGCGTTCGCGTGCCGCGCAAGCAGCAGATCCTTCAGATGAATGAGGCCGCTCACGCGTTCGCGCGCGCCGTCGTCGAACAGCGGATAGCGGCTGAAGCGGTGCCGCGCGACGACTTCCATGTTGGCCGCGAGCGGCACGTCGCGGCGCAGACCGATCATCTCGTGAGCCGGGCGCATCAGGTCCGATACGGTCATCGACGAAAAATCGAGCGAGTGCGCGAGCGTGTTCCATTCGTCGGAACTGTACGCAAGTTTCGGCGATTTCGAGGCGCCGCTCGCATTGCGGCGGCTCTTGAGGATCAGCTTCAGCTCGTCGGTCGAATAGTGCGTGTCGCTGTCATGGCTCGCGGACAGGCCCGCGAGCCGCAGCACCGCGTTCGCGCTGGCGTTGAGCACCCAGATTGCCGGATACATCGCCCAATAGAACGCATACAGCGGGAGCGCGACCCAGAGGCCGGTCTTCTCGGCCTGCCGGATCGCCATCGATTTCGGCGCGAGTTCGCCGACGACGATGTGCAGGAACGAGATCACCGAGAACGCGAAGACGAGCGAGATCAGGCTCACGATCCGCTCCGATTCGATGCCTGCAAGCCTGAGCACCGGTTCGAGCAATTGCGCGAACGCGGGCTCGCCGACCCAGCCGAGGCCTAGCGACGCGAGCGTGATGCCGAGCTGGCACGCGGACAGATACGCGTCGAGCCGCGAGTGGACGATTTTCAGGATGCGTCCGCGCATGCCGTGCTGGCGGGCAAGGGTTTTGACACGCGTGGCGCGCAGCTTCACGAGACCGAATTCGGCGGCGACGAAAAAGCCGTTGAGGGCCACAAGGAGCAGCGCGCCGGCAAGCGCGACGATCTGAATCAACGAAGCGACTCCAGAAATGAACGAAGCGTCAGTATAAGGCTGGAAAGGAAAATGTAATAATTGCCAGACAACATGCGGCGACTTCGTGCGCGGATGGCCTGATCATCTGTACGGTGCGGGCAGGGTCAGCGTGATGGCCGCTCGCTCGCCGCTCGCGAGCGCATCGGATGCGAACGCGCCGCCGTGCGCGCGCGCAACCCGGTCGCATAGCGCGAACACGGCCGCGGGACGCTTGCCGTGGCGCTCGGCGAGCGCGTCGCGCCGCGCGAACGTCTCGAACGCGTGCGGCAGCGTCGCGTCGGTCAGCGCGTGCGGATGGGCGGCAAACGTCACGGCGAAACGCATCACGTCCGCGCCGGTCTCCCATGAGAGCGCGACTTCGCCGCCGGGCGCGCTCGCGTCGATTGCGAAAGTCAGCATGGTCCACAGCGCCTGGGCGATCCGTTCGCGATCGCAGTCGAGCGCCTTATCCGGCTGGACGCGCGACGCGATCACGATCGCCGTACCACGCGCATCGCCGAGTGCGGCGCGCGCGAGCGCCACGCATTCGTCGACGAGCGCGTCGATCGGCGCGCTCGCGCGCTTGAGCGCGAGCGCGCGGGTTTCGGCGCGCGGCGCATCGACGATCGTTTCCAGCAGCGCCGTCTGCTGCTCGATGCCAGCCCGAATACCGGCGAGCGCGCGTTGCAGGCTGTCGTCGCCTGGCGCGAGCCGGCGTTCCAGCACATACGCCCAACTTTGCATCGCGTTGAGCGGACTGCGCAGATCGTGCGATGCGATCGACAGCGCATGATCGCGCACGAACAGAGCCACTTCGGCGGCAAAGCGCGCGGCTCGCTCGCGCAGCAGCGCGGCGCCCGGCTTGGCCGGGTCGACGACGGACGGAGTCACGGTGTTTCCCTTCGCGAAATAGTCAGGAAGACAGAGGAAACGACATTATAGGGAGCGGCTCAGGCGGCAAGTACGTCGTTGTCTTTGCCGCCAGCGCGGCGGCGCGCGTGATCGGGCAGCAATTGGCAGACGAGCAGCCCCCCAAGCATCAGCGCGCCGCCGAGCAGAGCACGCAGCGACAGCGTTTCGCCGAGCGCCGCCCAGCCGGCGATCGCGGCGAATACGCCTTCCATGCTGAAGATCACGGCCGCATGCGCGGGCGCCGCGTCGCGCTGCGCGACGACTTGCAGCGTATAACCGACGCCGACCGACAGCAGCCCGCCATACAGCACCGTCGGCAGCGCGTGCTTGAGCGCCGTGACGCTGACAGGCTCGATCGCGAGTCCGAGCAGCAGGCACAGCGTGCCGCATACGGCGAATTGCATGAACGACAGCACGAGCGGATCGTGCCGGCGCGCGAAGTGGCCGACCGCCATCACGTGCATCGCGATCACGATCGCGCTGCCGAGTTGGAACCAATCGCCGTACAAGATCGAGAAGCGCTCGTCGACGCTCAGGAAATAGAGGCCGATCGCGGCGAGTAGCGCGCCGAGCCAAGTGCCGATGCCCGTGCGGTGCTGAAAGAACACGCCGATGACCGGCACGAGCACGACATAGAGCGACGTGATGAAGCCTGCGTTTGCGATCCTCGTGTACTGCAGGCCGACCTGTTGCAACGAGATCGACACCGCGAGCAGCGCGCCGAGCACCAGCCCTGGCAACAGCAGCGTGCGATCGCGCGCGATCGCCGTGCAATGCGAGCGCGCCGCGCCGTTGAATTGCAAGAGCGGCACGAGTACCGCCGCGCCGAGCAAGAAGCGCAGCCCGGTAAACAGGAACGGGCCGATCACGTCGAGGCTCAGCCGTTGCGCGACGAACGCCGATCCCCAGATCGCGGCGGCGACGAGCATCAGCAGATTGGCGCGGAGATGTTTGCGGGTGTCGTGATTCATGCGGTCAACGGCGACAGGCGAATGACAGGCGTCGAACAGGTCGGCGAAATCTGACAGTCTACCGGTGTCCGGCTGTTTGCGCCGGGTTTGCGAGGCTGTCGGCAAAGCGGCGTAGCGTGTCGTTCGAACGGGCGTCGCGCACCCGCGAATAGAGTGCGACCTGCGAATCCGGCAGCGCGGGCAGCCCGAGGCGTGCGCCGACGTCGACCAGCTCGCGCGGCGCGACGCGGCGCGTGAGCGGGCACACGGCCAGACCCGCGGCGGCGGCCGCCGCAACAGCCGCGACGCCGCCGCCCGTGAAGCGCTCGCTCCACGCAATCCCGGCCCGTTCGAGCGCGCGCAACGCCGCGGCACGCACGCCGCATGGGCCAGCCAGCACCGCGAGCGGCAGAGGCTCGCCCGCGCGCGGCACCCAGCCCGGCGCGGCGAGCCAAGCGAGCGGCTCGGTGAAGAGCGTCGTCGCGTCGTCGCGCGGCGGATCTTCGCCGGGCTCGTGGCGCACGAACGCTGCGTCGAGGCGGCGCTCGTCGTATTGCGCAAGCAGCCCGGCCGACATGCCGACATGCATCGCCAGCACGAGCCCCGGATCGTGCCGGTGCAGGCCGCTGAGAACGGCCGGCAGATCGGGCACCGCGACGTGTTCGCTGACGCCGATCGACAGCCGCCGCAGGCCGGCCGACAGCGCGCCGAGCGCGCGCTCGTGCGCGTCGAGCAGATCGCGCGCGGCTGGCAGGAATGCCCCGCCTTCGGCCGACAGCATGACCCGCCGCGGCGTGCGCTCGACAAGCTGCCGGCCCAGCTGCGATTCGAGCCGTTTGAGCTTCAGGCTCACGGCCGATTGCGTGGTGCCGAGCGCATCGGCGGCGCGCGTGAAGCTGGCGAGATCGGCGACCAGCATGAATGCGCGGACGGCGTCGAGATCAAGCGGTTTCATTTAAAATGAAAATAGATGAAATATGGATTGATATCTGTTCATTATAGATGGCTGAGCCTAAGCTGCATGCATGTTCATTCCACCAGGAGAAAGACCATGCCGTTCACCCGGATCGCATTGCGCGAGGGCAAATCCGCCGAATATCGGCAGGCGTTGTCGGCCGGCGTTCATCGTGCGCTGCAACAGGCGTTCGACGTGCCCGTCGACGACATTTTCATGATCATCACTGAGTACGGCGCCGATAATTTCTTCTATGGCCGCGATTATCTCGGCATCGCGCGCAGCGACGATCTGGTGATGATCCAGATCACCGCGAACAATACGCGCACGCTCGCCCAGAAGCGCGAGCTGTACCGGCTGATTGCCGATCAGCTTGCCGAATCGCCCGGCGTGCGCCGTGAGGATGTGTTTATCAATCTTGTCGAGGTGCTGAAAGAAAACTGGTCGTTCGGAAACGGAATCGCGCAATACGCGATTTAAGGGCGGACGTCTGCCCGCTGAACGATCGGAAGGCGTCAGGCTGGACATCCGGAAATCCGGGCGCGGGGCTTGGCGTCAGCCCCGCGGCGCCGGCGGGCGCACTCGGCGGCCCGGCTGCGCCTTGTGTCGCCGATGCGCCCAACGCCGCAGGCATGCGGCGGACGGCCGCTGTTGAGCGGCGTTCAGCCACATCGGCTGTAAAAGGGGCCGTGTACTATGTAGAGCATCGGGGGCCACGGCGCGCACGCCATGCGCGGGGCCGCTCAGCCAACTCCGGAGCTTTACTTCATGGTGCATGTTCTGGAAATCGTCTTGCACTTCCAGCCTCAACACTGGCAAACCGGGCGTGACGTGCGCTCACGCGCCGCGCGGGATTTCGTCGCGGAGCTGGCAAAGGCGTGGCGGCTCTGTTCGACGGTAAAAATGCGCCGCGGCCACGAGCGCGTGACAATCGAGCCATGCTGTTTCGGCGAGGCCGAACCCGAATCTGGCGATGGCTGGTATTGGCAAACCTGGACCGAGACCACCGCGCAAGCGCGGCGCGTGCTTGCCGTCCGCAGTCATGCGTTCGCGCCTGGCGTGATGGTGCGCGAGCGATTCGATGGTGCTCGCAAGAACGTGCGCGTTGCCGCGCCCGCGATGCAGCCTGCGGAGACGGCTGGGCCGGCGGCGGATGCAGTGCGGGCCGAGTCATCGGCGAAGGCGCGCGACGTTCCCGCCGATGCACCGCCCGCTGCCGCATGCGGGCGGCAGCTTGTCGTCGATCGTCGGCGCGGACGCTGGCTCGACGCACAAGGCGTCGAAGTGGAGCTGACGCTCGACGACGTTACGTTGGTGAGCGCGCCCGGCGAGCCCGCCGCCGCTGCCGATGTGCGTGCGTTGCCGTTTGGCGGCCACGTTGCCGCTAGGGGGGAGGCCGCTGGCCTTCGCGCGGTTGACGGTGCGCAGACTGGGACGATTGCCGCCGCCCCAGGCGTGCCGCCCCGTGCGGCTACGTCGGCTGATGCCGCGAGTTTCGATGCCGGTGCGGCTGCCGCCCGCGCGACGATTGCCGCTGGCGGTTCATCGAGTAAAAAGGCGAAGGCTGATGGCGGCCGTAACGCCGGCGTGACCGCGAATGGGGGTGTGGGCCGTGGCACGGCTGGCAGCGCGACTGCCGCTCATCCCGTATCCTTGGCGGCCAACACCGCCAACACCGCCAACACCGCCAACACCGCCAACACCGCCAACACCGCCAACACCGCCAACACCGCCAATACCGCCAATACCGCCAATACCGCCAATACCGCCAACACCGCCCCCGCACTACACCGCATGTGCGAGCTGCGTCTTTCGGTCGCCGACGCGCACACGCCTGAGGCCCGCATCGCCGCATTGCGCGCGCTGTTCCGCGCGGCGCGCGAATTGAGCGGCGCGTGGCCGGCGTTTCCCGCACTCGCGAGCGTGTTCGACAGCGCATGCGCTGCCGAAGTGCCCAATGCCCTCAGTGCGCCGCTCAAAGCGAAACCAGTCGATTTGTCGAGAATGCGCGTGCAGCGTGCGGCGGTCTTCTCGCTTGGCTGCAACGTGACCGAACAATGGTTCGGAAACGAAGCGGGCGTGCGCACGGGCAGTGATCCCGAATACGTGCACCAGATGCGTGTCGCGCTGCGCCGGCTGCACACGCTTGCCCGGCTGTTCCCGCGTTATGCGGATGCTGGATGGAAGGAGGCGTTCTCCGCCGACCTGCGCTGGTTGGGCGGATTGCTCGGCGCGGTGCGCGATTGGGACGTCTGCGCGACGTCGACGCTTCCCAGGTTCGCCGATGCGGATGGTGACCCGGCTGGCTGGGCCGCGATGCTTGACGCGGCGAGCGCGCATGGCGAAGCGGCGCGTACCGAGTTGCGGCAGGCGCTCGGCACCGCGCGCTATGCGCGGCTCGCGCTCGCGTGGCTCGAATGGCTGTGCATGCTGGCACCTGACGATCCGTCGCGCGACGACGCGCCGTCGCTCAAGCGTCATGCGGCGAGGTGCGTGAGACGGCTGTTCGGCCGCCTACACGGCCGCGCGCGGTTGACGATGCTCGATGCGGCCGCGCGGCATCGGGTGCGCATCGAGGCGAAACGGCTTCGCTATGCGCTCGAATTCTTTTTGTCGCTTGCGTCGCGCCGCACGCGGGACGAGACGCTCAAGCACCTCGCGAGCATCCAGACCGTGCTCGGCGACGCGAACGATGCCGCTGTCGCGCTCGGCTTGCTTGAACGGCTGTCGGCGCCGCCGTATCAACTTGGCTTTGCGCGCGGCTACGGCGCGATGGCGCAACGCCATGCGGCAGAGACGGCCGAAGCGTTGTTGTGCCGGATGCGGGCGCCGAAAATCAGGGGCAAGCGAGCGTAATCGGCGTGACTATAATGAGTGTTTCCTGCGCCAAACGACGTCGATGACCGCTGCCGCCGATCCGGCCGATTCGCTTTCGCCTTCCCCCGTCTCCCGCACCGATGCGCCTCCGCGCGATAAGCGCGAGCCGCTCGCATTGCGCGGCGAGCTTTGGGTGCGCGCGGGCGCCGAGACGCTCGGCGGCGCGGCGCGGATCGCGCTGCTCGCGGCAATCGGAGAAACGGGCTCGATCACGCGCGCCGCGAAGGCGGTGGGCCTGAGCTACAAGGGCGCGTGGGACGCGGTCGATACGATGAACAACCTCGCCGGCGAGCCGCTCGTGCTGCGCTCGACGGGCGGCAAGGGCGGCGGCGGCACGACGCTGACGCCGCGCGCGATCGCGTTGATCGCCGCCTATCGGGCGATCGAACGCGAGCACCGCCGCTTCATCGATGCGGCGAGCGCGGCCGTCGAGGGTTTCGCGCTCAACTGGGAACTCATCGGGAGAATCGGCATGAAGACGAGCGCGCGCAATCAATGGTTCGGCAAGGTCGCGTCGGTCCAGCGCGGAGCGGTCAACGACGAAGTGTCGCTCGCGCTGCCGGGCGGGCAGACAATCGTCGCGGTGCTGACGCGTGAGAGCACCGACGCGCTCGAGCTCGCGCCCGGCGTCGATGCGTGCGCGCTCGTGAAGGCGTCGTGGGTCGTGCTGGCGGTCGACGACGGCGCGCCGCTCAAGCTGTCGGCGCGTAATCAGTTGCCCGGCGTCGTCGAGACGGTCACGCGTGGCGCGGTGAATAGCGAAGTACTGCTCGCGCTCGACGGCGGCACGACGCTTGCGGCGATCGTGACGAATGACGGCGCCGATGCGCTTGGGCTCGCGAAAGGCGTGCGCGCGATCGCGGCGTTCAAGGCGTCGAGCGTGATTCTGGCGGTCAGCGGCTGATAACGGATCGGCATGGCGGCACGCGGGCGCTGGACCGAGCGCAGCCGGCCGCGCCGTCACCGCACGCGCGACATCCACTGCGCGTGCGGCGCCTCGTGCAGCACGCGTCCGTCTTGAAGCCGCACAACCTGATCGCCGAACGCGGCGACATCGTCCGGATCGTGCGTGATCAGCACCATTGGAATGTCGAGCCGCGCCTGGAGATCCGTCAGCTCGCGCCGCATCCGTTCGCGCATCGCGATGTCGAGTGCGGAGAACGGCTCGTCGAGCAGGAGGATTCGCGGCCGCGCGATCAGCGCCCGGGCGAGCGCGACGCGCTGCTTCTGACCACCCGATAACTGCGCGGGATAATGCCCGGCCAGCTCATCGAGTTCGAAAGCCCGCAGCCAGTATGCCGCGTCGTCCGGCAACTCGTTCGCGCGCGGATTGCGCCAGCCGCGCTTCAGCCCGAACGCGAGGTTCTGTCGCACGTTCAGGTGCGGAAACAGCGCGTAGTCCTGAAACAGATATGCGACGCGGCGCGCCTGCGTCGGCAGATCGATGCCGCGTGCCGCGTCGAACAGCGTGTCGCCGGCGAGCGAGATCGTGCCGCGATCGGGCGTGAGCAACCCCGCGATGGCTTGCAGCGTCAGGCTCTTGCCCGCGCCGGACGGTCCGAACAAGACGATCCGCTGCGCATTCGACGAGAACGATATGTCGAGCGTGAAATGGCGCTCGGGCGTCGCATACGTCTTGTGGATATCGACGACGAGGCTCATCGCTGGCGTGCTCCGGCGGGGGCGGCATGAGCGATGGCGAGATCGTCGTGAACGGCGGGGTTGACTCGCAGCGGCTCGCTTCGGCCAAGCGGGGGCCGGCCGTGCGCGGCGCCGGCACGCGTGAGCGAAACGCGTGAAATAGGCGAAACGGCGGTAACAGGCGTCATCGCGCGCATCGTCAACGTGCTCCGGCAAGCGCGCGCGGCGGAACGAGCCTTCCCGCGACCAGCAGAATCAGCACACAGACGGCCGACGTGACCAGCACGAGGAAGTTCGCGGTCGCGTCGTCACCCGCCTGCACGGCCGCGTAGACGGCGACCGACAAGGTCTGCGTGCGTCCCGGCAGGTTGCCCGCGATCATCAGCGTCGCGCCGAATTCGCCGAGCGCGCGTGCGAAAGCGAGCAATGCGCCGGCGAGAATGCCGCGTGCGGCGAGCGGCAGCGTCACGCGAAAAAAAATGCCGGTTTCGCTCACGCCGAGCGTACGCGCCGCGCGCTCGAGTTGCGGATCGACCGCCTCGAATGCCGCGCGCGCCGATTTCAGCACGAGCGGAAATGCCACGACCATCGACGCGATCACGGCTCCCTGCCACGTGAACACGAGTTGGACGCCGAGCGTGTCGAGCCACGCGCCGAATACGCCACGCCTGCCGAGCAGCACGAGCAGGTAATAGCCGAGCACGGTTGGCGGCAGCACGAGCGGCAGCGTGAGCAGCGAGTCGATCACGTCGCGTGCGCCCGAGCGCCAGCGCGCGAGCGCATAGCCTGCCGCGACGCCGAGCACGACGTCGAGCACCGTTGCCCAACCGGCAACCTTCAGCGATAGCAGCAGCGGAATCCAGGCGTCGTGCATCGGCAATCTCTGATTCGGTATTGGGCTGGACGATTGAGTCTGGCCCGGCGTTGCTCAGTGGGCCGCCGGCGCGGCAGCGGTGGCGGGCTTGAACCCGTATCGCGCGAGCACCGCCTGGCCGTCGGGCGAAAGCACGAACGCGATGAATCCTTGCGCTGCAGCCGGATGCCGGCTGCCCTGGACGACGGCGACCGGATAGGTGATAGGCGCTTGCGTCGGCACGTTCAGCGCGACCTTTACGCGGCCCGGCATCACGGCGGCATCCGTGCCGAACACGAAACCCGCGTCGACTTCGCCGCGCGCGACATAGTCGAGACTCTGGCGCACGTTCGCCGCAAGCACGCCTTTCGCGCTGACCTCGCTCCACACGCCCGCCGCTTTCAGCGCGCCTTCGGTGTAGCGGCCCACGGGCACCGACGCAGGATCTCCAAACGCCACGCGCTTGACCGCGGGCGCCGCCAGCTCACGTAGTGAGCCGAACGTTGCGCGGCTGTCGGCGGGCACGATCAGCACGAGCGAGTTCGCGGCGAAATCGCGCCGCGTTCCGTCCGCAATCACACGTTCGGCTACCGCGCGGTCCATGGCTTTCTGGTCCGCCGATGCGAACACGTCGACCGGCGCGCCTTTTGCGATTTGCTGCATCAGCACGTCGGATGCACCGAAGTTGAACAGGATCTTCGTGTCCGGGTGCCGCTTCTGATACGCGTCGCCGATCGCCTGGAACGCGTTGGTCAGGCTCGCGGCCGCGGAGACGACCAATTCGTCGTCGGCATGCGCAGCGGAGGTGACGCCGAAGCCGGCAGCGAGCGCGGACAGCGTTGCGGCGTGCAGGAACAAGCGCCGGACGGAAGAGCGAAACGAAGCGGACATGGCGGGTAGCGATCGCGTGGACGAAAGCTGTAATCGTAATATATACAGGGTTATAACGCGTGGCGGATCGGCAGCTATGCGGCAGGGGCGGCGGCGTGCGTATGCGCGTCCGGGCGGGGCAAAAAGGCGCCTTGGTGCTTATGCTCGACCTGCCGACCTGCCGACCTGCCGACCTGCCGACCTGCCGACCTGCCGACCTGCCGACCTGCCGACCTGCCGACCCGCCGACCCGCCGACCCGCCGACCCGCGCGCTACGCGTGCCGCAGCGTCGGCTGCATATCGAGCGTTTGCTGAGGCTGGGAAATCGGCCGCGACGCCGGCCGGTAGTTCGGATTCGCCTTCCAGCGTGCGCGCACATACGGGCGCTCGTGGCCGGACAGGTGCAGTGCCACCGCGGTCACCCAGCGGTGCGAGGGTACAGTGACGCCATGCAGCGCGATCGTGACGGCCGCCAGACTCGCCGCGACCGCCGGCGCTGACCAGCGGTGCGGCACCGCGTGCCACGAACCGACGATGAACGACAGCGCGGCAATCGCACCGATGATGCAGCCCGTGACGGCTTCGGATGGCGAATGGGCGTCGAGCGCGACGCGCGACAGCCCGACCGCGATCCCGGCCGCGAAGCCGGCCGTGACGCCGGCGATGCGAATGGCCGGCCGCGTGCGCGCGAGCGCGAGAAACAGCGCAACCGGGTAGACCGACGTCGATAGCATCGCGTGCCCGCTGAAGCCCGTGAAATCCCAGGCGCGCACGCCGATTCCCCAGCCGAGGAACGCGATCTTGGTGAGCGCGACAGCGCCGATCGCTGCGCCGAGCACCGCCAGCCACGCGGCGGCGCGGCGTACCGAATAGCCCAGCGCCAGCCACACGGCGATCGTGACGGCAAGGGGAAGGGTCAGTCCGGCACCGCCTAGAGCGGTGACCGACATCCACAATCGGGGCGGCAAATCGAACATCAGAGCGCTGCGGGCAGGTAGGCGGAGAAATGGAATACTTGTTTAACGCACGAGTCGGTAATAGCGACTACAACGAAGACAAGCGGCGAACCTCCCCAGTATACCGACAGCGCGCGCCGGTTGCGGATCGGTCGGCGGCCGGGCATTGGGCCGGGCGGTGGGTAGGATCGGGAAAATAATGCTATTGTGCATTGCACAAAGCTGAACGGAGCCGCTTAGATGGCGCCCCTAATTTTGACTGCGAGCCCCCGACCCATGACAAAAAGTCTGACGAAATTATGGCTGGGCAGTATGAAGCGCATGTTGCATGCACAAACCCAGCCGATCCGGGAGTCCGCTTCCCGATCTATCCGCCGGGCGAGCCGGGCGGCCGCGTCGGCTGCCAAAGCCGGGGCGGTCACGGCGCAAGAGTCGCGAGTGCGTCCGCGGGCGGCCGCATGGGTGAATGGCGAATGGAGCCGCGCCGATCATCCGCTGCAGCCATCGTTTGGGCGCTTTGTCAAGCATCTCGAATACGGTCTTTATGTGCCGCCCGTCAAGTACACCGGCAACCTGCCGCTCGTCGTGATGCTGCATGGATGCAAGCAGAGCATCGAGCAGTTCGCGCAAGGCACCCGGATGAATCTGCTGGCCGACCGGTATGGTTTCGCGGTGCTATATCCTGAGCAATCGCACCGGGCGCACGCGCACGGTTGCTGGCATTGGTATGAGGATACGGCGCGCGCCGGCGGGGGGGAAGCGCAGGCGATCGCCGATCTCGTCGATACGCTGGTTGCCGAGCGCGGATTCGACGCATCGCGTGTCTATGCGGCCGGGATGTCGGCGGGCGCAGGGCTCGTGTCATTGCTTGCGCTGCATTTTCCGCAGCGCTTCGCGGCGGTCGCGTTCCATTCCGGGCCGGCGTTCGGCGATGCGAATTCCGGCGTCACTGCGATGGACGTGATGCGTCGAGGTCTGCACCGCAATCCTGCCGCTATCGTCGATGCATTGGTCGAGCCCGGCGCGTACCCTGGAATGCCGGCGATCATCGTGCATGGCGACGACGATCGCGTCGTTGCGCCGAAGAACGCGGAGCAACTGGCGGTCGAATTTTTGCGGCTCAACGGCATGGCGAATGCGCAAGGGCAGCCGGTGAACGCCGAGCATTTCGAGACGAGTTCAGCCGGCATGCATATGCTTGATTATCGGCGGGATGGCGAATTCGTCGTGCGTCTTTGCCGGATCGAGGGGCTTGCGCACGCGTGGGCCGGCGGCGACGACAGCGTACCGTTCCATTCGTCGGTTGGGCCTGATGCGAGCGAACTGATTTGGTCGTTTTTTGCATCTCACGTGCGGGCTGGCGTCGCGTCGTAACGACGCTTGGTTAGGACGGCTGGCACAGGATCAGGGTTTTCCCTATAATTGGGGTTAATGCTTAAGAGAAAACCCTTGGATTGGAGTTGCCGATCATGTACCTGCTGAGCCGTTTATTCTTGTTTCTGACGAAATCGCCCGAGCAACGGGCGAAAGAACGTGCCGATGCCTATCTTGCCGGCGCATCCGATTTGTACGACCTCGAGTTTCGGATGCGCAAACTCGACCGCGAAGTGGCATTCGATCGTTGAAGCCTGAGTATTAAGTACTTACAGAATTTATACGCATAAAGATAAAGGGCGCGCTGGCTATTTAGCCGCGCGCCCTTTCGTTTATCTGCGCGCGGCGCAATCTGCGGCTTATACGATGACGAGCCGCACCGCGATGTTATTACGCGTTGCGTTCGAGTACGGGCATACCTGATGTGCGCGGTCGACGAGCGCTTGCGCGGCTGAGGTATCAAAGCCAGGCAGCGACACGCGCAATTCCACATCGAGCGCAAATCCCCCTTGTTCGTTCGGGCCGATGCCGACTTGCGCCGTGACGGTGGCGTCGGCAGGCAAAGCCTGCTTGTTTTGCCCGGCGACGTATTTCATCGCACTCAGAAAGCATGCTGAATAGCCGGCGGCGAACAGTTGCTCGGGATTCGTACCTTCGGCACCCGTGCCGCCCAACTCACGTGGCGTGGCGAGTTTCACGTCGAGTTTCTGATCGGGGGTCGTCGCGCGGCCGTCGCGGCCGCCGGTACTGGTTGCGGACGTTTGGTACAGGAGGTGCATGTTGGGCTCCTATCGATTGAGAAATGGGCTCGGCGAATCGCGAAGCGCGGGCCACGGGATAAATATATCACGCTAATCATTAGTGTACAAATTAATTTGTTTGAAGCAACACGCTCACGCAGACGTACTCTGTTCGGTTGGTTATCCTTGGTTGGCGTCGGCGAGCGCTTGCCGCAGGTGGGTCAGGTCCTGCCGCAGCCGGATCAGGAAATCGGGTGTTTGCCGCATCGCGCAGAACAGTTCGGCGGGCACCGCTTGGGCTTTCTGCTTGAGCGCGGCGCCGCTTGCGGTCAGCCGCGCACGCACGATCCGCTCGTCGGCTGCATCGCGCGTCCGCTCGATGTAGCCAAGTGCTTCCAGACGCTTGAGAAGCGGCGTGACTGTGGCCGGATCGAGACTGAGGCGCGCGGCGATGTCCTTGACTTGCATGTCGTCGGTTTCCCACAGCACGAGCATTGCGAGGTACTGCGGGTAGGTCAGCGCGAGTTTGTCGAGCAGCGGCTTGTACGCTTTCGTCATCGCGAGCGACGTCGAATAGAGTGCGAAGCAGAGTTGATCGTCGAGCGTGAGCGGAAATACGGGCGAGTCATTCATGGTGGTGGACTCATCGCGATGCAAAATATTTGTGTGCAAATGATTGTGCGCGCAATTCTGCCGATTGGCGAGAGCGGCCGGCGCCGGACGGCGCGGCCCGCCGATTTTGATGCGTTATCGCGATTGGGGCTGTGTCGGCGTCCCAGGCTCTTGGATGCCGTAGCAGCCGCGATAAGTTGCGTAGAACGAGCAATAGAGCATGGCCGTGATCACGACCGACGCAGGCATCATCACCGTCAACGCATAGGCGCCGGCACCGAGCGCCTGCATCAGCGCGGCGAGGCCGAACGACACGCCTAACGCGACTGCGAACCACAGCAGCCCGTAGACCGTGAATGCCCCCTTGTTGCGCCAGCAACTCACGATGCTGAAAAAGAGTGCCTTGACAGGCGGGATGCCGTGCCAGGCGATCAGTGTTGGTGCGAACCAGAACATCATCGCGACCGGCAGGTACAGCGTGGCGGCGATCATCATCGCGACGAGCACGCCCGGCGTGGCCAGCGCTTCGGGTTCCGATGCGTCGATGCCGAGGCCGAACATGATCTTCAGCAGCGTGCCGCCGTCGCCGAGCGACGAGCAGGCGAACACGAGCGCGATCGACGCGATGTAAATCCCGCCGAGCGCGAAAAGCCTTTGCGTGACGACTGGCCCATACGAGCGGAATCCGTCAATGAGGATCGTCGGCAGCACCTGCTTGCCGGCGATCGTATCGCGGCACGCTGCCATGAAGCCCACCGCGATGCCCGGGATGAACAGCAGCGGCAGCGCCGGGCCGATCAACGGCACGAGCGATATCAGCATCATCGCGAGCAGGTATGTGAAGAACAGCGTGATGAACGCGAGCGGGTTGCGCCGGAACAGCCAGATGCCCTGGCGGAACCACACATAGCCGGTCTTGGCGGGAACTTCGATCAGTTGCATGAGATGTGGGTCTTGGGGAGCGCACCCGCGCGGGCGATGCGCTCGCGCAGGATGCGTTCGAAATGGCCCGGGTCGTGCGGCTTGAGCACGTGCGCGGCGCGGGGCAGGTGGAAATCATACAGGCGCGACACCCAGAAGCGATACGCGCCCGCGCGCAGCATGTCGTTCCAATGGCGGCTTTCGCCCGCCGTGAAGGGGCGCACGGTCTGATAGGCGCGCAGCAGCGCGTCGGCGCGCGCGCCGTCGAGCGCGCCCGTGTCGAGATCGACGCACCAGTCGTTGACGGTCACCGCGACATCGAACAGCCATTTGTCGCAGCCAGCGAAATAGAAATCGAAGAAACCGCCGAGCCGCACGGTATGTCCGCTATCTGGGGCCGCATGCGCGAACAGCGCGTTGTCGCGGAACAGGTCGCAATGGCACGGGCCTTCCGGCAGCGCCGCGTAGCCGGCCGACGCGAAGAAATCGGCCTGGTGCGCGAGTTCGCTTTCCAGCAGCGCGCGTTGCGCCTCATCGACGATCGGCGTGAGCACCGGCACGGTTTCGCGCCACCACGGCAGACCGCGCAGATTCGGCTGGCGGCGTGGATAGTCGCGGCCCGCGAGGTGCATCCGTGCGAGCATCTGGCCTACCTCGACACAATGCTCGACGCGCGGCGCAAGCTCGGCCGTGCCTTCCAGTTTCGTGACGATCGCGCTCGGCTTGCCGTGCAACTCGCCGAACAGCGTGCCGTCTGCGCGCACGACCGGCGCCGGCACAGGTATTCCGTGCCGCGCAAGATGGCTCATCAAATCGATATAGAACGGCAGTTGCTCGGCCGTCAGATTCTCGAAGATGGTGAGCACATACTCACCGCGCGTCGTCGTCAGGAAGAAGTTGCTGTTCTCGATACCCGACGCAATGCCGCGGAATGCGACGACGTCGCCGAGATCGTAGTGGCGCATCCAGTGTGCGAGGTCAGCATCGGAAACAGCAGTGAAAACGGCCATGCAAGAAAAACGTCGGTTCGGGTTGGCGTGCCGGCGGCGCGGCCGGTGTCGCGAAAGGGCGTGGGAGGCGCGGCGCCGTGCCGGCGCCGCAGCAGTGTCAATAGTGCAGATTGACCGACGGCAGGCGGGTGATCGGCACGCTTGCATCATGCGGCCGCGGCGACGTGTCGGGCGATGCGCTCATCTGATAGCGGGTGCCGAAATTCGACTTCACGTTGATTTCGACCGGCTTGCCGCGATCACGGTATTCGGTGACCTCGGTGCCGTTCTTGCTTTTTTCGTAAAAGCTCGGCGTGCGCCGCACGTCGTTGAGATCGACCTTCGACGTGACTTCCGCAGCTGGACGGTTGATCTTCGCGAGATCGGGCAGCCCGGCCGCCTCGTTGGCAGCCGCCTGGGCCTGCGCGTCGACGCTTGCGTCGGCGGCGTAAGCCGGGCCGCCGAGCGCGACGGCGGCGAAGGTTGCGGCGAGAAGGTGCGGCTTCATCGTGTTTCTCCCATTGAACCATTCGATTCTAGCAAATACCCGCGCCGTGCCGATGCGTGTTCGCGGACCGGCGGGCAGCGTTGTTGTCTTCTCGCCCGCTCGGCTTCGTTGCCGGAATCGGGATCGGCCGCACGGGCAGGTTCCATGGTAATGTCGAAACGATCTGAAGAGGCCCTGATAAATGAAGAACGATCACGATCACCGCATTCGTACACTCACGCCGGGTACGCCACCCGTCGAGGTGCTCGACGACCCGGTCGCCGCCGTCGCGCGGCTTTCCGCACTCTACGAGACGAACACAGCGTTCTTGCGCGACGCATTCGCGCGCTACCGCCGCAACGACACGTTCGACACGCGCGTGCGCGCATGCTATCCATTCGTGCGGATTCGCACCGACATCAATACGCACATCGACTCGCGCCGCTCCTACGGTTTCGTCGCCGGCCCAGGCGTGTTCGAGACGACGCTCACGCGCCCCGATTTGTTCGCGAGCTACTATCGCGAGCAATTGCGCCTGCTCGCGAAGAACCACCACGTGCGCATCGAGGTGGGCGTGTCGTCGCAACCTATTCCGATTCATTTCGCGTTTCCCGAGGGAATCCATCTGGAGGGTGATCTCGATCGCGACCGTCTCGTCGCGATGCGAGACGTGTTCGACACGCCAGACCTCGCCTACCTCGACGACCGGATCGTCAACGGCACATACGAACCCGCGCCGGGGGAGCCGCAGCCGCTCGCGCTGTTTACGGCCGCGCGCGTCGATTTTTCGCTGCACCGGCTGCGCCACTACACGGCGACGTCGCCCACGCATTTTCAGAACTACGTGCTGTACACGAACTACCAGTTCTATATCGACGAATTCGTGAAGCTCGGCCGCACGCTGATGTCGGCCACGGACGATGCGCAAGAGCGCGCGTATCGCAGCGAGTACACGGCATTCGTCGAGCCGGGTGACGTGATCACATACAACGCGAATCTCGGCGACGCGTCGACGGAAGGTATGCCGCCTGCGCGTCTGCCGCAGATGCCCGCATATCACCTGAAGCGCGCGGACGGCAGCGGGATCACGATGGTCAATATCGGCGTCGGGCCGTCGAACGCGAAGACGATCACCGATCACATCGCGGTGCTGCGCCCGCATGCGTGGGTGATGCTCGGCCACTGCGCCGGGTTGCGCAACACCCAGCGTCTTGGCGATTACGTGCTGGCGCACGGCTATGTGCGCGAAGACCATGTGCTCGACGACGACTTGCCGCTCTGGGTGCCGATTCCGGCGCTTGCCGAAGTGCAGGTGGCGCTCGAGCGTGCGGTGGCACAAGTCACGCAGCTCGACGGAGTTGAATTGAAGCGCGTGATGCGTACCGGCACGGTGGCGAGCGTCGACAATCGCAACTGGGAATTGCGCGATCATCGCGAGCCGGTGCAGCGGCTGTCGCAGAGTCGTGCGATTGCGCTCGACATGGAAAGCGCGACGATCGCCGCGAATGGTTTTCGCTTTCGTGTGCCATACGGTACGCTTCTGTGCGTATCGGACAAGCCGTTGCACGGCGAGCTGAAACTTCCTGGGATGGCCGATCAGTTCTATCGCGCGCAGGTCGATCAGCATTTGCAGATCGGTGTGAAGGCGATGGAAATCCTGCGCACGAACGGGCTCGACCGGTTGCATAGTCGCAAACTGCGGAGTTTTGCGGAAGTGGCGTTTCAGTAACGGATTGGATCGTGACGTGACAAGGGTTTCCGGCGCGCCCGCGAAACCCTTGTGTCTGCAAATCTTTATGCAACAGCACTTCCCGGTGCGTCTTGCCGTGGCTGTCATCCGGCTCGATTCATGACGCACGTTGGCGGTGATTCAGCCGCAGTCTCCCTATTTATCGATTTCGTCTGAATAAAGCGCATTTCGTAACCGCACCTAAACTTTGTTATGCATTGACTAACTTTGATTAGGGGCGCATTGAGATTTCAAAAAATTGCGCGTTCGAAAATTCTATGGCGATGGCTTGCGAGTGGAAAGATCGAATAAATCGATGCTTATTCATTTCTCGGGCCAAGCAAATTTCATTTGCTTAATGCGTGCCTTTGCTTGTGCAATTGCGGGAATTTGGTTGAATTTCAATGGTTTGCCGCGCTGTCAATATATATTCGCATGCTCGATAATGATGCGAATTCTGTGTTGAATTAACTTTCAATCATGCTCTCAGGGGAATTGAGTTCGGGAAGTGAGCTTGCATATGATGCGAGTGTGAAATCGTCTTGAGAGGTGTTGAATGTCGATGGCAGTGGATTTAAATAATATTAGTGCGGTCAATTGGCTGGATTATTGGGAAAATCAAGGTGCCGATAAAAATGAGAATGCATTAAATCAAGCGCCTAAAGGCATGAGGCAAGAAATGGTGTGGCAAATCAAGCAGAGTGCTTTGGCGGCCTCACTCGGAACAAAAGCCGATCACGTTGCGGGCATTTCCAATTCCTCAAATAATCCATTTTTTGCTTCTTCTATGGAAAGACCGTTGGCAGAGCGGCAAGAGAATGAGCCTCGAATCCGACGGAAGATTGAAGAGGATCAGTACGCGTCTACGACTACGGCGGCCACTTCATCGCCGCCGAAAATCATGGCTGGCGCCAATGACATTGCTCCTCAGATCACCGGGCACGGTGTGCAGGGAGGATGGGGAGCGGCTTCGGATACAAGACCGAATGCGCCGCTGTTAAGCCCAAGCGAATTTACGCATCAGATTGTTGAGCCAAGAACAAGTGGCCGCACGAGGAAAATCGATTTGCAGGTATGTCATTCTGCCGAGGGGCGCTATCCTCTTGCCCAAGTGGTAGCGAACATAACAGGAATCCCCACTATCGGTTATAAGGGGGAAATGCGTGCGATGCCCAATGCTCAGAAAATCTATAACTCGAAGCTATTTGAGCCGGAAACGGGTGACAAGGCACAAAAAACTATTGACGCGGCCAATCGTCAATTCATGAAGAATCGGATGAATTCCAATAACGCCAATATCCGGCAAACGATGATGTCGATGTGCTGGCCTTGTCGATTCAATGATCGGCAAAACGAAGAGGGTGGTTCAAGTGTCAATGATCAGCGCGAATCCATGGGTAGGCGTATCGCAGGCAGTACATCGGAAGATTCTTCCGGCGAATTTTCAGTGGCTTCGTCCTCTCGGCAAGCTGCGCGGGTTGATAGTCTTTTGAATGCGGGTATCTCCGAATTTGATTCGATACAAAGAGAGCGTTTGAGAAATGCGTTTATGGAAAATATGAACGATCGGTATGGACGGTTGTTGATCGATAAAACTGAACCGGCAGTGCTTGATGGCCGTATCAGGTTTAATTTGCAGGGCGGTCCTCTGGATAATCATATGGATGTGTTGGATGCGGGGGATCATCATGCGCTTATTAGCGTTAATTTTCCAAATGATGATGTCGGGCAGAACGCAAGCGCTCTTCGTAGTGCGCTACGGCAGGCACTGAATATAAGCGACGATATCGACATAGTGCCCAGAGAAGACTTGTAATGCCGCGCTTGGGCTAGGGTTCAAATGCCGTAGCTGTTGGTGCGCTGCGCTTCGTTTGCGTGTCGATGCCTGCTATTTGTGCATATGCCGGCTGAAAGCGGCAGTCATGTTCTCGATCAGTTGACGTAGGGATGTGTACTCGCGTATTCAGTGGGCGGTACGCCGCGATTCGAGGGGCCGCTTGGTGATTCGCGTATTGCGCGCAAGCCGGAAATGCGATGTGGGCCGGATTGGACATTCGGCCCGCGCGTGATGAACGAGTGGTAATGCGGTGCATCCGGACCGGTGGCAAGCCGGGGGCGCAATCGCAGGCGCTGCGGGTGCCGGTGCGGCGCCCGCAGCGCAAATCACAAATAGAACATCCGGTCTTCGTCCGGCCGTGGCGGCTGCGCTTCCTCGGCCTCTTCGCCGCGATCCTCATAAAACGCGAGCACTGCCTCGAGCACCTGATCGGGATCGTCGATCACCTGCATCAGATTCATGTCTTCCGGATTGATCAGACCCATCGGGATCAACTGATCACGGAACCATTGCAGCAGGCCCTGCCAGAATTCGCTGCCCACCAGCACGATCGGCACGAGGCGCGATTTCTTCGTCTGGATCAGCGTCAACACTTCGGACAGCTCGTCGAGCGTGCCGAAGCCGCCCGGCATCACGATCACCGCGTCCGAATTCTTGACGAACGTGACCTTGCGCGTGAAGAAATGGCGAAAGCGCAGCGAGATATCCTGGAAGTTGTTACCGTGCTGCTCGTGCGGCAACTCGATATTGAGCCCGACAGACGGCGCCTTGCCGGCGTGAGCGCCCTTGTTCGCCGCTTCCATGATGCCGGGACCGCCGCCGGAAATCACCGCGAAGCCCGCGTCGGACAGCTTGCGCGCGATCTGCACGGTGAGCTGGTAATGCGGCGAATCGGGCTTCAAACGCGCGGAGCCATAGATGCTGACAGCGGGGCGGATCTCCGACAGATACTCGGTCGCCTCGATAAACTCTGCCATAATCGTGAACATCTGCCACGAAGCGCGAGCCTTCTTCGCTGTCGCGCGTTCTTGATCTGCGAGCGAGCGCAGGCTCGGAATCACTTTTCTCTTGTCCATAATGCCTGAAGAACGAAATCTGGAAGGTAAGACCCTGCTATTGGTTGACGGTTCGAGCTATCTGTATCGGGCTTACCACGCGTTGCCTGATCTGCGTGGCCCCGGCGGGGAGCCGACCGGAGCGCTCTATGGAATCATCAATATGCTGCGCCGTATGCGCAAGGAAGTTAGCGCAGAGTATAGCGCGTGCGTGTTCGATGCAAAGGGCAAAACTTTCAGAGACGATCTGTATGCCGAATACAAGGCGCATCGGCCGTCGATGCCGCCTGATCTCGCGCTGCAGATCGAGCCGATCCATGCGGCCGTGCGCGCGCTCGGCTGGCCGCTTCTGATGATCGAGGGCGTCGAGGCCGACGACGTGATCGGCACGCTCGCGACGCTGGCGCAGGCGCGCGGGATGAACGTGATTGTGTCGACGGGCGATAAAGATCTGGCGCAACTCGTCACCGAGCGTGTCTCGCTGATCAACACGATGACGAACGAGGCGCTCGATCGCGACGGCGTGCTCGCGAAATTCGGCGTGCCGCCGGAGCGGATCGTCGATTATCTGACGCTTGTCGGCGATACCGTCGACAACGTCCCCGGTGTCGAGAAATGTGGGCCGAAGACAGCCGTCAAATGGCTCACGCAATACGGCTCGCTCGACGGCGTCGTCGAGCATGCGCACGAGATCAAGGGCGTGGTCGGCGACAATCTGCGCCGCGCGCTCGATTTTCTGCCGCTCGCTCGCCGGCTCGTGACGGTCGAAACCGCGTGCGATTTGCAGCCGCATGTCGAATCGATCGGCGCATCGCTTGCGACGGGCAGCGAAAGCGTCGAGGCGTTGCGCGAGATTTTCTCTGCCTACGGCTTCAAGACCTGGCTGCGCGAGCTCGACAGCGTGGCCGCCGCGAACGGCGCCTTGGGCGAAACCGTCGGCGATGCGGCCGGTGCGCCGGGCGGGACCACCGCGCCGCTGCTGCCTGCCGCCGAGCGTCATTACGACACGGTGCAGACGTGGGAGCAATTCGACGCGTGGCTCGCGAAGATCGACGCGGCCGAGCTGACGGCGTTCGATACCGAGACGACTTCGCTTGACCCGATGCGCGCGCAATTGGTGGGCGTATCGCTGTCGGTCGAGCCTGGCTATGCCGCCTATATTCCGCTCGCGCATCGCGGGCCGGACCTGCCGGCGCAGTTGCCGCGCGACGAGGTGATCGCGAAGCTCAAACCGTGGCTTGAAGACTCGGGTAAGAAGAAGCTCGGCCAGCATCTGAAATACGATGCACAAGTGCTCGTGAACTATGGGATCGCGTTGAACGGCATCGAGCACGATACGCTGCTCGAATCTTACGTGCTCGAATCGCATCGCTCGCACGACATGGACAGCCTCGCGCTGCGCCATCTCGGCGTGAAGACGATCAAGTACGAGGAGGTCGCGGGCAAGGGCGCGCAGCAGATCGGCTTCGACGAAGTGCCGCTCGACAAGGCAGCCGAATACGCGGCCGAGGATGCGGACATCACGCTGCAGTTGCATCACGTGCTGTATCCGCAGGTCGCGCGCGATGCGGGGCTGCTGTCCGTCTATCGAGACATCGAGTTGCCGGTATCGTTCGTGCTGCGCAGGATGGAACGTACCGGCGTGCTGATCGATGCCGAGCGGCTCAATCGGCAAAGCGCCGAGATCGCGGCGCGGCTGATCGAACTCGAACAGCAGGCATACGTGCTGGCGGGCGGCGAATTTAATCTCGGCTCGCCTAAACAAATCGGGCAGATCTTCTTCGAGCGGCTGCAACTGCCCGTCGTCAAGAAGACGCCGAGCGGCGCGCCGTCGACCGACGAAGAGGTGCTGCAAAAGCTCGCAGAGGATTATCCGCTGCCGAAGCTGCTGCTCGAGCATCGCGGTCTGTCGAAGCTGAAGTCGACCTACACTGACAAGCTGCCGCGGATGGTCAATCCGGATACGGGGCGCGTGCATACCAACTATGCGCAAGCTGTCGCGGTGACGGGGCGGCTCGCATCGAACGATCCGAATCTGCAGAACATTCCGGTGCGCACGCCTGAAGGGCGGCGTATTCGTGAGGCGTTCATCGCGTCGCCGGGCTGCAAGATCGTGTCGGCCGATTATTCGCAGATCGAATTGCGGATTATGGCGCATATTTCGGAAGACGAAGCGCTACTGCGTGCGTTCGCGCAAGGCGACGACATCCATCGCGCAACCGCGGCCGAGGTATTTGGTGTGACGCCGCTCGAAGTCAGTGCCGATCAGCGGCGCATCGCCAAGGTGATCAACTTCGGCCTGATCTACGGGATGAGCGCGTTCGGTCTGGCGTCGAACCTCGGCATCACGCGCGACGCGGCGAAGCTTTACATCGACCGCTATTTCCTCCGTTACCCCGGCGTTGCCCGCTATATGGAACAAACGCGCGCGCGCGCGAAGGAGAAGGGCTACGTCGAAACCGTGTTCGGCCGCCGGCTGTGGTTGCCCGAGATCAACGGCGGCAACGGTCCGCGCCGTCAGGCGGCGGAGCGCGCGGCGATCAATGCGCCGATGCAGGGCACCGCGGCGGACCTGATCAAGCTGTCGATGATCGCGGTCGACGATTGGCTCGAACGCGGCGGCTTCGGCGCACGGATGATCATGCAGGTGCACGACGAACTGGTGCTCGAGGTGCCGGACGCGGAACTGGCCATGGTGCGTGAAAAGCTCCCCGAGATGATGTGCGGCGTCGCGAAGCTGAAGGTTCCGCTCGTCGCGGAGGTGGGCGTTGGCGAGAACTGGGAAGAGGCACATTGACGCACATCCTTGATGCCGTCGTGCGAACTCTTGGAAAATGCCGGCTGGCTATGCCGCGTGCGATCGCGATCCGGCGCATGGCACAGCGCGTTTTGCGCGACGCAGTCAGGCGAACCGGTTACGATGTGGCGTGACTGCGGATTGTGGCGATCGCGAGCGGTATCAAATCGTAAGGGACACTGAATGCATCGTTTCATCATCGTCGGCGGAGGCGCGGGCGGGCTCGAATTGGCGACTCGTCTCGGCGATCGCTATGGCGCGCGCGGCAATCGCCCGGCGCGTGCGCTCATCACGCTCGTCGATCGTTATCCGACTCATATCTGGAAGCCGCTGCTGCACGAGGTCGCGGCGGGCAGCATGGACCCATTTACGCAGGAACTCGAATACGCGGCGCAGGCGCGCTGGCATGGTTTCGAGTTTCATCAAGGGGAATTGACCGCGCTCGATCGCGCGGCGCGGCGTATCACGCTCGCGCCAGTGGCGGATACGGACGGCGCCGAGCTATTGCCTCAGCGCGAGCTGGAATACGACACGCTGATCGTCGCGATCGGCAGCACCACGCACTATTTCGGCGTGCAAGGCGCGCAAGAGCATTCGATCGCGCTCGACACCGTCGCCGAGGCGGAGCGATTCCGCAAGCGCCTGATTGCGGCGTGCATACGCGCCGAGCATCAGCAGCCCGACGCTGCCGGGCCGCGCGTCGATGCGTCGGGCCGTGCCGAGCCGCGCATCCAGGTTGCAATCGTCGGGGGCGGCGCGACAGGCGTGGAGCTGTCCGCGGAACTGCGCAATACCGCGCAGGTATTGTCGGCATACGGGCTGCACAAGCTCGATCCGCGTCACGACGTCGGCATCGTGCTGATCGAGTCCGGCCCGCGCATTCTGCCCGCGCTGCAAGAACGTGTGTCGACGGCCACCGCGGAGCTGCTCGACAAGCTCGGCGTGCGGCTGATGCTCGGCGAGCGTGTGACTGAGGTGGCGCAGGGTGTCGTGCGCACGGCGAGCGGCAAGAGTGTGCGAGCGGATCTGACTGTCTGGGCGGCCGGCATCAAAGCGCCGGCCGTGCTTGCCCAGCTCGACGGGCTCGAAGTGAACAAGCTGGGCCAACTGATCGTGCGTCCCACGCTGCAGACCGAAACCGATCCGAATATATTTGCGCTCGGCGATTGCGCAGGTTGCGCATGGACCGGCCATGACCGCAATGTGCCGCCGCGCGCGCAGGCCGCGCATCAGCAGGCGAGTTTTCTGTTGCGGGCGCTCGCGTGCCGGCTCGAAGGGCGGCCGTTGCCGGCATTTTCCTATCGCGATTTCGGCTCGCTCGTGTCGCTCGGCCATTTCAGCGCGGTTGGCAATCTGATGGGCGGGCTGATTGGCGGCAACATGCTGATCGAAGGGCTCTTTGCGCGCTTCATGTATATGTCGCTGTACCGGCTGCATATCGCGGCGCTGCATGGCTATCCGCGGATGGTGCTCGATACGGTCGCGCATTGGTTGCGGCGCTCGACGCTGCCGCGCGTGAAGCTGCACTGACGGCCGTTTTTTGCCGAACCAAAGGTTGACGCATCCCCGTGTTGTTCGGCATTGTGTGCGAGTCCCGCTTCTGCGGGGCGCAGCGCGATGCGTGCCGCGGTGATGCAGCGCATTGCGCTGCCCGGTTCGAATGCCTTCCCCGACGTCTGTGCGTCGCGGCGGCGGGAGGCAGACTAGAGGAGCGCATCGATGTTGAAATCCGAAGTCGACAGCCTGGTTCCACACATTCCGTTCGATCGCCGCAAGTTCGTCAAGACAGTGCTTGGCGGCACATTCGCGGCGGCGGTGCTGCCGGTGTCGGCGCAAACCATCATCACCGACAGCGCCGGCCTCGATGCCGGCACCGTCGAAATCCGCTCGGGCGACGCAAGAATTCCTGCCTACCGCGCTCAGCCTGCTGGCAAGCGCAACCTGCCCGTGATCGTCGTGATTCATGAAATCTTCGGCGTGCACGCGCATATTGCCGACATTTGCAGACGTTTCGCGAAGCTCGGCTATCTGGCGATTGCGCCGAATCTGTATGCCCGGCAAGGGGAGCCGTCGAAGTATCCGTCGATTCAGGCGCTGGTGGACGAAGTGGTTCGTAAGGTGCCGGACCGTCAGGTCAGCGAGGACCTCGATGCGACTGTCGTGTGGGCGGGCAAGAGCGGCGGCGATCTCACACGGCTCGGTGTGACGGGCTTTTGCTGGGGCGGCCGGCAGGCGTGGCTGTTTGCCGAACATAACCCGCGCGTGCGTGCGGCGGTCGCGTGGTATGGCAAAGTGATCGGCGAGACGAACGAGATGACGCCATTCAATCCGGTCGATCGCGCGGCGCAGTTGAAGGCGCCGGTGCTAGGCCTCTACGGCGCGAACGACGACAGCATCGCGCAGAGTTCGCTTGCCGAGATGCGTGAGCGCCTGAAGGCGGCCGACACGAAGGCGGCGCGTGAATCAGAGATCGTCGTCTACCCGGATGCGGGGCACGCGTTCTTTGCCGACTATCGTCCGAGTTACGTGAAGGCGGATGCCGCCGACGGCTGGAAACGCGCGATCGCTTGGTTCAAGCGTTACGGTGTCATGTGACGCAGCCGGTGCGGCGGCCGCTCGTGGCGCCGACGCAGGCGGTGTGATCGTTGCAATCGGCATCGTGTTGCCGGTGCGATTACGGTGTTGTGCGGCCCGGCTTGCGATCCGATTGCGGCGCGCCGCCGATGCCTGTTTGGATCGATCGGCGCGTGCCGTCCGCGCTCTTCGCTCTTTTCTGCGAACTGGTTACGGGTTGGGCCCGGTTGCGACCGGCCGCGATGGATCGGCGCTCCATTCGCTCCACGAACCCGCATAGAGCGCAGCGTCGTGCAGTCCGGCGATTTCCATTGCGAGCGCATTGTGGCAGGCGGTTACGCCGGAGCCGCATTGCAGGATTGCGCGGTTCGGCGGCGTCGCGCCGAGCAGAGCTTGAAACGCTTCGCGTAGTTCGTGACCGGACTTGAAGCGGCCGTCGGCCGTCAGGTTGTCCTTGAAGAAGCGATTGAGCGCGCCGGGGATGTGCCCGCCGAGCCGGTCCAGCGTTTCATTCTCGCCGCGATAGCGATCGGCGGCGCGCGCGTCGATCACGATCCTATCCTTGGTCGCCAGATTGGCGAGGACTGCTTGCGCGTCGACGACTGTCGCCAGTGGCGCGAGCGCGCGGAAGTCGCCCGCGCTGGCCTGCGGCTCATCTTGCGTCAGCGGCTGCCCCGCCGCTTGCCAAGCTTGCAGGCCGCCGTCGAGCACGGCGACCGAATCGTGGCCGAGCCAGCGCAGCAGCCACCATAGGCGTGCGGCGTACATGCCGCCTTGCGCGTCGTATGCAACGGCCTGCTGATTCTGCGCGCGCCCGCGAGCCTTCAGCGTTTCGGCCAACGCGTCGCGCGCGGGCAGCGGATGGCGGCCGTTCGTGCCGGTTTTCGGGCCGGACAGATCGCGATCGAGATGCAGATAATGCGCGCCGGGGATATGGCCGGCCGCATATGCTTGCTCGCCCGCGCCGGGATCGGCAAGGTCGAACCGGCAATCGAAAACGAGCACGCTGCCCGGTGCGGCTGCGAGCCGCTCGGCGAGATTGTCGGCGCTGATGAGTGTGGTGTAGTGAGTGTGTGGCATGACGCCCCCCAGGAGAAACGGGCCAGATGATCTAAGTCTAAACAAAAAAAGACGGGCCGAAGCCCGTCTTTCTTATCGATTTCGCCCGCCGGAACGAATCGGACCGGTATCGCGGCGCGCCGCTCAGATCGTGCCGAGTTCCCGGCGCAGGAACTCGTGAAAGTGCTGCATGCCATCTTCCATCGGGCTTTGATACGGCCCGGTTTGCGATTCGCCGCGCGCCATCAGCGCCCGGCGTCCGGCATCCATCCGCAGTGCGATCTCGTCGTCCTCGACAGCGGTTTCCATATAGGCGGCGCGTTCCGCTTCGACGAACTCGCGCTCGAACAGCGCGATTTCCTCGGGGTAATAAAATTCGACGATGTTCGTCGTCTTCTGCGGGCCGCGCGGAATCAGCCACGACACCACGAGCACGTGCGGATACCATTCGATCATCAAGCCCGGATAGTAGACCATCCAGATCGCGCCAAATTCCGGCGGCACGCCGTTGCGATAGCGCAGCACCTGGTCGTGCCACTTCTGATAGGTCGGGCTGCCCGGTTTCGCGAGCGCACTGTGCACGCCCACCGTCTGCACGCTGTACCAGTCGCCGAATTCCCATTTCAGATCGTCGCACGATACAAAGCTGCCAAGACCCGGATGAAACGGCACGACGTGGTAATCCTCGAGATAGACCTCGATGAAGGTTTTCCAGTTGTAGTCGCACTCGTGAATCTCGACGTGATCGAACAAATACTCCGAAAAGTCGAAATGGTGCTTCGTGCCGAGCTTCGCGAGATCGTGCACGACATTGCGGCCTTGCGCCTCGAACAACAAACCTTGCCAGTTTTGCAATGGCGTTGCGTTGAGATGCAGGCACGGCTTGTCGTCAAAGTGCGGCGCGCCGAGCAACTGGCCTTGCAGATCGTAGGTCCAGCGGTGCAGCGGGCAGACGATATTCTGCGTATGGCCGCGGCCGTTCAGCATGATCGCCTGGCGGTGACGGCACACGTTCGACAGCAGCTCGATCTGCGAAGCCTGGTTGCGCACGAGCACGCGGCCTTCGTTTTCGGCAGGCAGCGCAAAATAATCCCCCGCTTCGGGCACCATGAGTTCGTGCCCGACATAGCGAGGTCCATTCTTGAAAAGTGTTTCGATTTCGCGCGCAAGAAGCGTCTCATCGAAATAAGCGGTGACCGGAAGCTGGCTGTTGGCCGACTTCAACTGCAGAGCGTCGCTCAGATTGGACATTCCCACTCCCGATGAAAGCGTGAAAGCAGTGAACAACCCAACCATCGAAAATTCGATTTAGGGGAACCGGCGATTATACCCGGATCGGTATCCGTGGGGCGGGATAAGTGACTGATTTGTGTCAAAATTTTTGTGAGGGTGGCGTACCCGGCCAGCTTGCGGGGTGCGCGGCGCGGGGAGCGCAGGCTCTGGATGGCCAAGTCGTCAGGTCGAAAAATTCTCTTTTGCCGTAGAATGTCCGACTTGTTTTGAATTTTTACACCCCGTCCATGGCGAAAACCGCATCTCCAGGCACGCCCGCGTCCGACCCTGGTTCCGAGCCGCTGCCGGAGAATTATGAGATGGCGCTCGCGGAGTTGGAGGCGCTTGTCGCACGTATGGAGAGTGGGGCGCTGAGCCTCGAGGATTCGCTCGCGGCGTATCGTCGCGGCGCAGCGCTTGTTGCGTTTTGCCAACAGCAATTGGAAAAGGCAGAGCAGCAGGTGCGTGTGCTCGACGGTGCCGCGCTCAAGCCGCTTGCCGCCGGAACGGCCGCCGTGGACGGCGGAGACGACGATCTATGACATTCGACCAATGGACGCGTTCGGTGCTCGAACGCGTCGAGACCGCCCTCGGCCATTATCTGCCGGCTGAAACGGTGGCGCCCGCGCAACTGCACGAGGCGATGCGCTATGCCGTGCTCGGCGGAGGCAAGCGGGTGCGTCCGCTGTTGTGCCATGCTGCCGGGGAGCTCACGGGCGCATCCGAAACCGCGCTGAACGCAGCGGCAGCGGCGCTCGAAATGATTCACGTGTACTCGCTCGTGCATGACGATATGCCGTGCATGGACGATGATCCGCTGCGCCGAGGCAAGCCGACCGTCCACGTCAAGTACGACGAAGCAACGGCGCTCCTCGTCGGCGATGCGCTGCAATCGCAGGCTTTCATCGCGCTGACGGATGCCGCCGCGCTGCCGCTTGAGCGGCAGCCCGCGCTCGTGCGCGAGCTTGCGCTCGCGAGCGGCTCGATCGGCATGGCGGGCGGCCAGGCGATCGATCTTGCGAGCGTCGGCGTGGCGCTGACGCGTGAGGCGCTCGAAAAAATGCATCGGATGAAGACGGGGGCGTTGCTGCGCGCGTCGGTGCGCATGGGAGCGCTTGCTGGCGAGACGCCATCGGCCGATGCGATGCATGCGCTGGATGCATATTCGGCCGCGGTGGGGCTCGCGTTTCAGGTGGTCGACGACATTCTCGATGTCACCACCGATTCCGCGACGCTCGGCAAGACGGCTGGCAAGGACGCGGCAAATGACAAGCCGACCTACGTGTCGATCATTGGTCTCGACGCGTCGCGTGCGCTTGCCGAGCAACTGCGCGCCGATGCGCACGCCGCGCTCGAGCCGTTCGGCGCGCGGGCGCGCCGTCTGGCCGAACTGGCGGACCTGGTGGTCAACCGGGTGAGCTGACGAAAGCCCGCCGCCGCGTTCGCGCGTCTTGGCGCAGCGTGCGCGAAAGAGTGCGGGCGCGGATGTTTTCCTACAATGGAACGACGATGTACGACTTGCTGAAAACCATCGACGACCCGGCGGATCTGCGCCGTCTCGATCGTCGCCAACTGCAGCCGCTCGCCGACGAGCTTCGCGCGTTCGTTCTCGACAGCGTATCGAAGACGGGCGGCCACTTGTCGTCCAATCTCGGCACGGTCGAGCTGACGATTGCGCTGCATTACGTGTTCGACACGCCGAGTGACCGGATCGTCTGGGACGTCGGCCACCAGACCTATCCGCACAAGATCCTGACCGGCCGCCGCGACGGCATGAAGACGCTGCGCCAGTTCGGTGGCATCTCCGGCTTTCCGCGCCGTTCGGAGTCCGAATACGATACGTTCGGCACCGCGCATTCGAGCACGTCGATCTCGGCCGCGCTCGGGATGGCGATCGGCAACAAGCTGAACGGCGAGCGCGACCGTTTCTCGATCGCGGTGATCGGCGATGGCGCGATGACGGCCGGCATGGCGTTCGAGGCGATGAACAACGCCGGCGTGTCCGAGGACGCGAAGCTCCTCGTGATTCTGAACGACAACGACATGTCGATTTCGCCGCCCGTGGGCGCGTTGAACCGCCACCTCGCGCGGCTGATGTCGGGCCGCTTCTACGCGGCCGCGCGCGCGGGCGTCGAGCGGGTGCTGAGCGTCGCGCCGCCGGTGCTCGAGCTTGCGCGTAAGCTCGAGGAGCATGCGAAGGGCATGGTCGTGCCGGCGACGCTGTTCGAGGAGTTCGGCTTCAACTACATCGGCCCGATCGACGGTCACGATCTCGATTCGCTGATCCCGACGCTGCAGAACATCAAGGAATTGCGCGGCCCGCAGTTCCTGCACGTCGTCACGAAGAAAGGGCAAGGCTACAAACTCGCGGAAGCCGATCCGGTGCTTTACCACGGCCCCGGCAAGTTCAATCCGGCCGAAGGGATCAAGCCGTCGACGGCGCCTGCCAAGAAGACCTACACGCAGGTGTTCGGCGAATGGCTGTGCGACGCGGCGCAGCTTGATGCACGCGTGGTCGGCATCACGCCGGCGATGCGCGAGGGCTCGGGGCTCGTCGAATTCGAGAAGCGCTTTCCGGATCGCTATTACGACGTCGGTATCGCCGAGCAGCACGCGGTGACGTTTGCGGCGGGTCTCGCGACCGAAGGGCTGAAGCCGGTCGTCGCGATCTATTCGACGTTTCTGCAGCGCGCCTATGATCAATTGATTCATGACGTCGCGCTGCAGAATCTGCCGGTCGTGTTCGCGATCGATCGCGCGGGCCTCGTCGGCGCGGATGGCGCAACGCACGCGGGCGCATACGATCTCGCGTTCATGCGCTGTATTCCGAACATGACGGTGATGGTCGCCTCGGATGAGAACGAGTGCCGCCAGATGTTGCACACGGCGCTGCAGCAGCCGAACCCGACCGCCGTGCGCTACCCGCGCGGTGCGGGCACGGGCGTTGCCGCCGTCAAGGAATTCACCGCGATTCCGATCGGCAAGGGCGAGGTGCGGCGCCGTACAGCGCAGCCGGAAGGCAAGCGCGTCGCGATTCTCGCGTTCGGCACGATGGTTGCGCCGGCGCTTGCGGCTGCCGACGCACTCGACGCGACCGTCGCGAACATGCGCTTCGTGAAGCCGATTGATGCCGAGCTTGTGCGCGAGCTGGCTGAAACGCACGATTATCTCGTCACGGTCGAGGAAGGTTGCGTGATGGGCGGCGCGGGCTCTGCGTGCATCGAAGCGATGATGGAAAGCGGCGTGGTCCGTCCGGTGCTGCAACTTGGTTTGCCCGACCGTTTTATCGATCATGGTGATCCGGCGAAGCTGCTGTCGCAATGCGGCCTCGACGCCGACGGTATCGAGAAATCGGTGCGAGAGCGCTTTCCGGCACACGCGGCGAACGTCGCGAGCCAAGCGAAGCGCGTCGCGTAGGTGCCGCGCGACGTTTTTTCCCGGAAGAATTCCGAATCCACATGGGCCTGCGGGCCCATGTCGCATTTTTAGCGGTTGCGCTGCATGCGACCTCACGAGGATCAAATAAGATGAACCAAATGAATCCCGAATTTGCGATGCCCGACGTGCAAAGCACGGTCGATACCCGGCAGTTACCGATTCAGCGCGTTGGCGTGCGTGCCGTGCGCCATCCGCTGACGGTGCGCACCGCCACGGGCGATACGCAGGCGAGCGTTGGCATGTGGAACCTCGACGTGCATCTGCCGGCCGATCAGAAGGGCACGCATATGTCGCGTTTCGTCGCGCTGCTCGAGGCGAACGACGGGCCGCTGACGGCCGATTCGTTCCGCGCGATGCTCGCAACGATGTTGGAGAAGCTCGAGGCGCAGGCGGGGCGCATCGAGGTGTCGTTTCCATATTTCGTGAGCAAAACCGCGCCCGTGTCGAGCGTGCGCAGCCTGCTCGATTACGAAGTGACGCTGATCGGCGACGTGCGCGGCGGCGTGACGCGGCTGTTCGCGAAGGTGCTTGTGCCGGTGACGAGTCTATGCCCGTGCTCGAAGCAGATCTCGCAATACGGCGCGCACAATCAGCGCTCGCACGTGACGATCGACGCCGAACTCGCCGCCGACGTGCCCGTCGAGGATTTGATTCGGATTGCAGAGGAAGAGGCGTCGTGCGAGCTGTGGGGGCTGCTGAAGCGCCCGGACGAGAAATTCGTCACCGAGCGGGCCTATGAAAATCCGAAGTTCGTCGAGGACTTGGTGCGAGACATCGCGAAGCGGCTCGATGCGGACGAGCGGATTGTCGCTTATGTGCTCGAGGCCGAGAATTTCGAGTCGATTCACAATCACAGCGCATACGCGTTGATCGAGCGCGACAAGCGTTTGCCGGCGTAAATAATACGCGCCGCGCTGCGTTTTATGCAGCACGAGAAGGGCCGTTCGCAACGAACGGCCCTTCGTATTTCGGGCGCGGCTTATCGATCGAGCGGCAGCGGGTGCGTGCGGTTGTCATTGCCGGATGCCGCGCCGGCCGGCAGCCGGCGTGCGGCGCATGCGCGCTGGTCGGCAGCGTGGCCGTCGCGTCATACGTCGATACGCGGGCATGCCGGCAGCGTGTATCCGTTGCTGTCATGTCGGCGCGGCGAACGACGAGTGCCGCCGCTGTTTCGGCCGCGCGGTTGCGAGGCGTCCGGCATAAAGGGAAAGGGCAGCCGGATTTCATCTACCGCAGCGGGCATCGCCCTCAATGCGCAAGCGAAGCCAGGTCCCAGCGCGGTTTGACGGTGAATGCGTAATCACGGCTCGCCTGCGATGGCCAGCGCGCGAGCCGCAGCGCGCCCGCGAGCGCGATCATCGCGCCGTTGTCGGTGCAAAGCGCCAGGTCCGGGTAGTGAACGTCGAAGCCGCGCTTGGCCGCGGCCACCGACAACGCAGCGCGCAATTGCCGATTCGCGCCGACACCGCCCGCAACGACAAGCCGCTTGAGCCGCGTTTGCTTCAGCGCGGCGAGCGATTTCGCGACAAGCACGTCAACAGCCGCGTCGACGAAGCCACGCGCGAGATCGGCCTTCGCGCACTCGAGTGCCGCGCCGCTCGCATGCGCTGCTTCAAGCTTCTTCATTTGCGTGAGCACGGCGGTTTTCAGTCCGCTGAAGCTGAAGTCGAGATCGCCGGAATGCAGCATCGGCCGTGGCAGCACGACCGCGCCCGGCGTGCCGGCCTCGGCGAGCTTCGACACCTCCGGCCCGCCGGGATAGCCCAGGCCGATGAGTTTCGCGGTTTTGTCGAACGCTTCGCCGGCTGCGTCGTCGAGCGTTTCGCCGAGCGTCTCGTAGGCGCCCACGCCGGTAACGCGCATTAACTGCGTATGGCCACCCGATACGAGCAGCGCGACAAACGGAAACGGCGGCGGCTCGGCGACGAGGAGCGGCGACAGCAAATGGCCTTCGAGATGATGGATGCCGATCGTCGGCTTGTCCCACGCGAACGCCAACGCGTTCGCGATGCTCGCGCCCACCAGCAGCGCGCCTGCCAGGCCCGGGCCTTGAGTGAATGCGATCGCGTCGATATCTTCACGGCGTGCGCCGCTTGCGGCGAGCACGTTTTCGAGCAGCGGCAGCGCGCGGCGGATGTGGTCGCGCGATGCCAGTTCGGGGACGACGCCGCCGTATTCGCGATGCATCGCGATCTGCGAATGGAGTGCGTGTGCGAGCAAGCCGCGCTCGGAATCGTAGAGCGCAAGGCCGGTTTCGTCGCAGGAGCTTTCGATGCCGAGAACGAGCATGGTGGTGTTCAAAGGCCGCGAGCCAGGCGCGGCCGGGAAATCGACGTAACAGAAAAGTATACCAGTGCACACGCGGCCTGCCCGTGCGCGGAGCGCAGGCGCGTCACGGGTACAATCCGCGCCATGGAAAATTTCGATATCGCAGTGATCGGCGCGGGCGCTGCCGGGATGATGGCGGCTGCGGTCGCCGGCCGGCTTGGCCGGCGTGTCGTGCTGCTTGATCATTCGCCGCGGCTCGCGGAGAAGATTCGTATCTCCGGTGGCGGCCGCTGCAATTTCACGAACCTGTACGTGGGGCCGGACAATTATCTGTCGTCGAATCCGCATTTCTGTCGATCAGCGCTCGCGCGCTATACACCACGCGATTTTATCGGACTCCTGAAGCAATACCGGGTCACATGGCATGAAAAGCACAAGGGGCAGCTATTCTGCGATCATTCGAGCGACGCGATCATCGATGTGCTGAAGAACGAATGCGAAGCGGGGGGCGTCGCGTGGCGGCGGCCGGTGTCGGTGGAGGCGGTCCGGCGAGCCGAGGCGGGCGGTTTCGCGCTGGATACGAGTGCCGGCACGATCGCGGCGCGCGCGCTCGTCGTCGCGACGGGCGGGCTGTCGATTCCGAAGATCGGCGCGACCGATTTCGCGTATCGGATCGCCAAGCAATTCGGTCACAAACTGATCGACACCCGGCCAGCCCTCGTGCCGCTGACGTTCGCGGCCGATGCGTGGGCGCCGTTCTCGGCGCTCTCGGGGGTATCGTTGGAGGCGCGGGTGTCGACCGGGCCGAAAAAAGGCGGCGGCGAATTCGTCGAAGATATCTTGCTGACTCATCGAGGCTTGTCCGGGCCGGGCATCCTGCAGATTTCGAGCTACTGGCGCCCGGGCGAGCCGATTCACATCAATCTGGTTCCGCAATTCGACGCGGCAGACGAATTGATCAATGCTAAAACGGGGTCGCGGCGGCAACTCGGCACGTTGCTTGCCGAATGGGTGCCGGCGCGCCTTGCCGACGCGTGGCTCGTGGCGGCGCGCGTGCGTGCTGACGCGCGCATGGCCGATCTGCCCGACAAGACGCTGCGTGCGCTCGGCGGCGCGTTGTCGCGCTGGACACTCACGCCCGACGGCACCGAAGGCTACCGGAAGGCGGAGGTGACGAAAGGCGGGGTCGATACGCGCGAGCTGTCGTCGGCGACGATGATGAGCGCGCGGGTGCCGGGCCTCTTTTTTATCGGTGAGGCGCTCGACGTGACGGGTTGGCTCGGCGGCTACAACTTCCAATGGGCGTGGGCGTCGGGCGTTGCGGCGGGCCGGGCCGCAGCGGATTTCACTCGAGGCTTGACGGATTAGTGCGTTTGTGCCCAGCCTCTGCTATACTCGAAAGCCCTTTTCCCACAATATTTTGTGACGGATCATGACGATCATCCGCGTTAAGGAAAACGAGCCTTTCGAAGTTGCGATGCGCCGCTTCAAGCGCACGATCGAAAAGAACGGTCTGTTGACCGAGTTGCGCGCACGGGAGTTCTACGAAAAGCCGACCGCGGAGCGCAAGCGCAAGAAGGCTGCTGCGGTGAAGCGTCACTACAAGCGCATCCGCAGCCAGATGCTGCCGAAAAAGCTCTACTGAGTATTTCAGCGCCGCGTGGCTTGCCACGCGGCGCCCCGACGGCCGGCGCCGGGCGCGCGGGCCGTCGATGCCCGAATCGCAAAGGGCAGAGTGTGCAAACCCGCTTGGGAAAATGTCTCAAGCGGGTTTTTGTGTTGATGCCGCAAGGTGGCGGCGCGTGAGATTTTTCATACCGGGTGTGTGATGAGTTTGAAAGAGCAGATCAGCGAAGACATGAAGGCCGCGATGCGCGCGAAGGAAAGCGAGCGTCTTGCGACAATCCGCCTGCTGTTGGCCGCGATTAAGCAGCGCGAGGTCGACGAGCGCGTGACGCTCGATGACGCCGGCATTACCGCAGTCATCGACAAGATGATCAAGCAGCGCAAGGATTCGATCGGTCAGTTCGAGGCGGCGGGGCGTGCCGACCTCGTCGCTAAAGAGCAGGCCGAGGTGACGGTGCTCGCCGCGTATATGCCGGCGCAGCTCTCGGAAGCCGAGGTGGCGGCTGAAGTGCAGGCGGCCGTCGCGCAGACGGGCGCGGCTGGCCCGCAGGACATGGGCAAGGTGATGGGCGTGCTGAAGAGCAAGCTGGCCGGGCGTGCCGATATGACCGCCGTGTCCGCGCTCGTCAAGGCGGCACTGTCGAAATAACCCCGGCCGGCGCGACGCGCGCCCGCCTGTCAAACGGCCTGTAGGGGCCGCGGCGGTGTGCGTCGGCCGGCGCCTCTTCCGATCGATTCAAAGGTGATTCCGCACTCATTTCTGCAGGATCTGCTGAACCGCGTCGACATTGTCGACGTGGTCGGCCGGTATGTGCAGCTCAAGAAGGGCGGCGCCAATTTCATGGGCCTCTGCCCGTTCCACAACGAAAAGAGCCCGTCGTTTACGGTCAGCCCGACCAAGCAGTTCTACCACTGCTTCGGTTGTGGCGCGCATGGCACGGCGATCGGTTTTCTGATGGAACATGCGGGGCTCACGTTTCCCGAGGCCGTGCAGGAACTTGCGCAGTCCGTCGGGCTCACGGTGCCGCACGAGCCTTCGCCGTTGCGCGGCGGGGGCGCGGGCGATGGTCATGCGCCGCTGCCTGCCGCATCGAAGGCGGTTACGACCGCGCTGTCGGATGTCATGCAGACGGCGTGCGATTTCTACCGCAAGCAATTGCGCGGCGCGCCGAACGCGATCCAGTATTTGAAGCGGCGCGGCTTGACGGGCGAGATCGCCTTGCGTTTCGGGCTCGGCTATGCGCCGGACGGTTGGCAGAATCTGGAATCGGCATTTGACGACTACCGCCACGATTCGCTCGTCGATGCCGGCCTCGTGATCGTCAGCGAGAAAACCGATGCGAGCGGCGTTGCGCGCCGCTACGACCGTTTCCGCGAGCGGATCATGTTTCCGATTCGCAATGGGAAAGGGCAGGTGATTGGTTTCGGCGGGCGCGTGCTCGATGGCGGCGAGCCGAAGTATTTGAATTCTCCCGAGACGCCTTTATTTAATAAAGGCAGCGAACTTTACGGCTTGTTCGAGGCCAGGCTTGCGATTCGCGAGCATAAGTACGTGCTTGTCGTCGAAGGCTATATGGACGTGGTTGCGCTTGCGCAGCTCGGTTTTCCAAATGCGGTCGCGACCCTCGGCACCGCGTGCACGCCGATTCACGTGCAAAAGCTGCTGCGGCAGACCGATACCGTCGTGTTCAGTTTCGACGGCGACGCCGCCGGTCGGCGCGCCGCGCGACGTGCGCTGGAGGCGTGCTTGCCGCATGCGGCTGACAATCGGACGATCCGCTTCCTGTTCTTGCCGGCCGAACACGATCCGGACAGTTACGTTCGGGAATTCGGGACGGATGCTTTTTCGGAGCAGGTGAGGCGGGCGATGCCGCTATCGCAGTTTTTGCTGAATGAGGCGCTCGCGGGTAAGGAGCTGGACCAGCCGGAAGGGCGCGCGAAGGCGCTTTATGATGCGAAGCCGCTATTGCAGGCGCTGCCTGCGAACGCATTGCGCGCGCAAATCATGCACATGTTGGCGGATCGTCTCGGCATTACATTCGACGAGGTCGCCGCGCTGATCGACGTGGATGCGCGTATTGCCGCACCGGCCCGTCAAGCGCCTGCGCGTAGCGATAGGCGGCGGGTGACGGACAACGAAAAGCGCGCGCTGCGCAATTTGGTGATGCATCCGCGCATCGCGGCGATGCTCGACGACGAAAGCGTCAATACGCTGCGCATGCTGCCGAGAAACGGCGAACTGTTCGACGAAGTGATCGCTCATGCGCGTGCGCTGGGCGACGCTGCGGAGTTCCGGCTGCTGTCGGATGTATTACGTAATTCGGTTAACTCGGCCACGTACGACGAAATATTCAAGGAAATTCTGGTCTATGATGAAAATGTCCGCGACTTGATGCTACAGAATCCGGAGGGCGATGACGCGCTGCAAGGCGTGCGCGAGCAGGAACGGATTGCTGCGGAGGAACTTCAGGCAGCGGTGCTCAAAATGCGCTACGACGCGTGCCGCGACAGGCTCAACGCTTTGTCGAAGCGATCAACGCCCACTGCCGAGGAATTGGCGGAAATCAAGGACTTACATCACAACTTGGCAGACATGAAGCGAAGGCTGGGGTTGTAAACCGGCCGGGGAGGGGCTACCTCAACGTGCTATAATATAAGGTTTTCAGCGGTTTGTTTTCTGAGCGGAGGTGAATTTCGCGATGGCAAAGACTACCGGCGGGAAAAAAGCGGCGGGTAAGGCAGCCGAAGTGGCCCTGACGGGCCAGGCAGCCAAAACCGCGGCTTCTTCCGTGGAGTCGTCTTCGGCCGGCGCGACGCCTTCGGCGAGAAAGCAAACTGCGGCCGGCACCGCGAAGGCTGCGCCGGCGCCAGTGGTCAGCGCATCGCGGGCCACTGTGAAGTCCGGGACGAAGGCGGCCGTCAGGCCGGCTTCGGCGCGGGCGAGTGCGAAAAGCCTCAGGGGAGCGGCAGCCGGGCAGGACGAAACGGCAGTTGCTCGATCCACGGTCCAACCGGCTGTAGTCAAGCAGCCGCGAGTCGATTTAGCCGGTACGGCGAACTCCATGACGAAAAAGCTGAACGAAGTATCCGTCGATGACGACGCAAACCAAAGCGACGAGCAGCAGCCTGTCGCTGCGGCGGGTAAGGGCGAAAAGGCCAAGGCGCGAGATCGCCGCGCGAAGGAAAAGGCGCTGCTGAAGGAAGCGTTTGCGACGAGCCAGCCCGGCACTGCCGAAGAGCTCGAAGAGCGGCGTTCAAAACTGCGCGCGCTGATCAAGCTTGGCAAGGAGCGTGGCTTCCTCACGTACGCCGAGATCAACGATCACCTGCCGGACAATTTCACCGAGACGGAAGCGCTCGAAGGAATCATCGGCACGTTCAACGATATGGGCGTCGCTGTGTACGAACAGGCGCCCGATGCCGAAACGCTGCTGTTGAACGACAACGCGCCTGCCGCGTCGTCCGACGACGAGGTTGAGGAAGAGGCGGAAGTCGCGCTGTCGACCGTAGATTCCGAGTTTGGCCGCACGACCGATCCGGTGCGGATGTACATGCGCGAGATGGGCACGGTCGAACTGCTTACGCGCGAAGGCGAAATCGAGATCGCGAAGCGGATTGAGGATGGCCTGCGCCACATGGTGATGGCGATCTCCGCGTGCCCGACCACGATCGCCGATATTCTCGCGATGGCCGAGCGTGTCGCGAACGAGGAAATTCGCGTCGACGAACTCGTCGATGGCCTGATCGATCCGAACGCGGAAGATACCGACGGCTTCTCCGAAAAGGATGCCGGGGAAATCGAGTCGGAAGGCGAGGAAGCCGAAGAGGACGAAGAAGAGGAAGAGGACGACGACGACGGTTCCGCGCAGGCCACCGCCAACGCGGCTCAGCTCGAGGCGCTCAAGCGCGCGTCGCTCGAGAAGTTCGCGCTCATCAGCGAATGGTTCGACAAGATGCGCCGCGCGTTCGAGAAGGAAGGGTACAAGTCGAAGTCGTATCTGAAGGCGCAAGAAACGATCCAGAACGAGCTGATGTCGATCCGCTTCACCGCGCGCACCGTCGAGCGTTTGTGTGACACGCTGCGTGCGCAGGTTGACGAAGTGCGTCAGGTCGAGCGTCAGATCCTGCACATCGTCGTCGACAAGTGCGGGATGCCACGCTCGGAATTCATCGCGCGCTTCCCGGGCAATGAGACCGATCTCAGCTGGGCCGAAAAGATCGCGAGCGAAGGGCATGCGTACAGTGCCGTTCTGCTGCGCAACATTCCGGCGATCCATGAGCAGCAACAGCGTCTGCTCGATTTGCAGGCGCGCGTCGTATTGCCGCTGAAGGACTTGAAGGAAACCAATCGCCAGATGGCGGCGGGCGAGTTGAAGGCGCGCCAGGCGAAGCGCGAGATGACCGAGGCGAACCTGCGTCTCGTGATCTCGATCGCGAAGAAGTACACGAACCGCGGTCTGCAATTCCTCGATCTGATTCAGGAAGGCAACATTGGCCTGATGAAGGCTGTGGACAAATTCGAGTACCGCCGCGGCTACAAGTTCTCGACCTATGCGACGTGGTGGATCCGTCAGGCCATCACGCGCTCGATCGCGGACCAGGCGCGGACGATCCGTATTCCGGTTCACATGATCGAGACGATCAACAAGATGAACCGCATCTCGCGGCAAATCCTGCAGGAAACCGGTCTCGAGCCGGATCCGGCCACGCTCGCCGAAAAGATGGAGATGCCGGAAGACAAGATCCGCAAGATCATGAAGATCGCGAAGGAGCCGATCTCGATGGAAACGCCGATCGGCGACGATGACGATTCCCATCTTGGCGACTTCATCGAGGACACCAACACGGTCGCACCGGCGGATGCCGCGCTGCATGCGAGCATGCGCGACGTCGTGAAGGACGTGCTCGATTCGCTGACGCCGCGCGAGGCGAAAGTGCTGCGCATGCGCTTCGGTATCGAAATGAGTACCGATCACACGCTCGAGGAAGTCGGCAAGCAATTCGACGTCACGCGTGAGCGGATTCGCCAGATCGAGGCAAAGGCGCTGCGCAAGCTGCGTCATCCGAGCCGTTCGGACAAGCTGAAGTCCTTCCTCGAAGGAAACTAAGCGCGCCCAATCGCGATTACCGCCGCCGTGGTGTAAAAAGCGGCAGCAGTTTTATCGTGAACGGTTACAACTCGGCCCCGGCTTGTATGACCGGGGCTTTTTTTTGATTGGTGCTTTTCGGAAGTTGCGGCTACTGTGCTTCGATACGAAAGATCCCTGTATCGTGCGAGCTTCAGTAGGGTACAATCTGGCGCTCTGGGCCTCTAGCTCATGCTTGGTTAGAGCAGCGGACTTGATCAGTGTTGCCCTACGGCCCTTGCGGGTACGGGCAGCACAACACGGGTTGCCGCAGAGTAAGTTCACTCTGCTTTGCGGTAGAACTGCTCAAATTCGGGGAAACCTCTGCCGCTAAATAGTTGGTGCGCGGCGTGGCAATCCCGAGCGAAGCTCTCACTAGAGAGAACGTGTAGAGACTGGACGGGCAGGTCGTAAAGACAAGAGACAGTCCAGACCACAAACTCGAAAGGGGTGGCGAAAGCCATAGTTGGTAAGCATAATCCGTTGGTGCCGGGTTCGACTCCCGGGGGGCCCACCAAATATCTGTCTCGGGATGTCCGGGGACATCTGGAAACCCGCGTAGCTGAAAGGCTTCGCGGGTTTTTGCGTCTAGGGGGTGAGGGGATTTTTTGACATCTGAAGGGAGCTGGGGCGACATTGGGGCAAGTATTTCAACTTTAAGCCTATTCTGACCAGTTGCCCCCATGTGCTCGTCCGATATCGCCGTCAGGAACGCGAAGCTTGCAGATAAGCTTGTCCACTTGTTTGATGAGCGCGGACTGTATCTGGAAGTGGTTCCCAGTGGCGGTAAATGGTGGCGTTTTAAATATCGGTACGGGGGCAAGGAGAGGCGATTGTCTTTGGGTACGCTGCCGGTGCTGGAACTCAATGACGGAACCTGTATTGCCGAGCACCGCCATTACTGAATACCTTGACGCGCTCGATGGCGTATCTTTCTCGAAGATGCGCGGGATCATCGCGAGCGTGGTCTGCGCCACCGCACGGGCCGCACGCGCAATTGCCTGTCGCGCGCGATCTGCCTCGCAATGGCGTTCAAGCTGATCGAATCGGCCGAGCAGTCCTGACGGAAGATTCGCGGTATCGACAAGATCGAGTCGCTCTTGAAGGGTATTCCATTCGAAGACGGAGTCCCCCGTGACCGAGAGCACACCGGCCCCTCAACCGCTGGCCACCTGATCACGCTGATCTGACCACGTACACCAGAATTGACGATTGCTCACCGAGGCGCTGGAAGAAACGTTCGCCTGCTATGGCATGCCCGACATCGTGAACACCGATCGGGGCAGCCAGTTCACGGCGAGCGCATTCACCGAGGCCATGCTAGGCAGGGGCGTCCGGCTGTCGATGGACGGCAAGGGCTGCTGGCGTGACAACATGTTCGTCGAGCGGGTCTGGCGTAGCGTCAAGTACGAGGAGGTCTATCTGAGGGCCTACGAGTCAGTCATCCATGCCCGGCGCTCCATCGGCGACCTCGAGCTGTACAACCGGAAACGGCCCCATTCGAGCCTGGCGAATCGCACGCTGGATGAGGCATCCTTCGCGACGCTGCCGGCGATCAAATCGGCAGCATGATTGCCTCGGACATTCCACTTAAAAATCTCAGAAACTGTCCGAATGAGCGAGCCCACCTCTTAAACCGTTGGCCTCCACGAATTCCGTCCGACCTCAATTCGATGCACATCGATGACCGCGGCCATCTTGCGCTCGATGTCGCGTAGCAACCGGCCGAGCACGGTGCGCTATCGCTTGTCTGCCCATCCTACCGACTGGCGATAATCTACCAACTACCTGCGCATCGTGCTTGCAGTAACGAACAGCGCCAGCAGGAACGCGACCGCGGCGCTTGTCGCCGATACTGACAGCGCGTGCGCCAGGATGTGCCGGACGTTGTTCGGGGCAATGGTCGCGCTGATGGTCCACCTCGCGATGCATATCATTACGGCGGTTCCCAGTGCGCCGCCGAGATAATGTGTGATATTGACGAGGCCGGATGCTGCGCCCGCATCGTCGGATGCAACACCGGCCACGCCGGTGATTGCCAGTGGAACGAGCGCGGCGCCGGTCCCAAGTCCGAGCAGAATGATCGGCATGGCCAAACCGGGAAGGAATGGCGTATCGGGTTCGATCCGGCTCAACCACAGCATGCCTATGCAGGCGACCAACAGCCCCGCCATCAGCATCCTAGCGCTACCTAGGCGAGGTCAATTTTGGTACGCCCAGCAGTACCATCAGGCATTGCGTCACCGAGAGAGGCAAAAATATGGCGCCGGCTTCCAGTGCGCTGAAACCGAGCCCGCGTTGCACATATTGCGTCAGGAAGAAGAAGGTGCCCAGCATGCCGCCGACTAATAGCGATTTACTGAGATAAGCGCCTGCGCGCTGTGCATCGCGAAACAGCCGTAGCGGCATGATCGGCTGCGCGGCACAACTCTCGACCCACACGAACGTTGCTAGCAATACTACACCGACGACAATGGGCGCCACGATGCCGGAAAGTTGCGCGCCATCGTGGGCAGCTTGGACGAGTCCGTAGATGAGTGCTCCCATGCCGAGCGTGACAGCCAAAGCGCCGACGAGATCGATGTGCACCTTGCGGCCAATGCTGGCCGGAAGACATCGCTGACCCAGCATCAGCACGACGGCACCGATCGGCAGGTTGATCAGGAAGGTGGCCCGCCACGACACGAAGCTTGTCAACAAGCCCCCCAGTATCAGTCCCAGTGCACTGCCGCCGCCGGAAATGGCGGTATGCAGCATGAGCGCTCGCGCACGCGCTGGCCCCTCGGTGTACAGGGACATCAGCAGCGCGAGTATCGATGGCGCGGTAAAGGCGGCCGCTACGCCCTGAATCCCACGTGCGGCTACCAACCACGATGCCGAGGGCGCAAGCCCAGCTGCAACGGAGGCAACAACGAACAGGGTGGTGGCGGCCAGGAATACCCGCCGATGTCCGGCCATATCGCCAGTTCGCGCGCCGAGCAGCATGAAACCGCCAAAACCGAGCAGGTAAGCGTTCTGCACCCAGGAAAGGGTAGCAGCGGAAAAGCCGAGGTCCGCGAGAACTTGTGGCAGCGCAGTGTAGATCACGGTTCCGTCGAGCACGATCATCAACTGCCCGCCGAGGATGATGGTCAATGCCAGCGGGTGCGCCGACCTGCTCTGCTCCCCAGTCGCCGAAGCGGTGGAACGCATCATCAACATCGGCTCAAATTCCTTGCTCGTAATCGAGGTTGGCGATTTGCACGAGCGACAGGCCCATCTGCTCGTGTAAAAAGCGCACCATGGTCCAGTGCGGTGCTGAGTGCTTGTCGAATGGACCGAAGGTGTTCCGATAAAGCGGCAGCCACCGCAGCGCTTCCTCGATGACTTGCTCTCGGCTCGGCGATTGCCGATATTCTTCGTAAGGCAGACTTCGGTGCTCGATGAAGAAGCGGCCTGGTAGACTCGTTTCGCATAACGCGCGGTATTCCCGCGTTTGCAGGATCAGGTAGTGCCAGATTTCGTCGATCGACTGTTCGACTGGCAGAAACAAGCCGCCTAACTGCTTGGGATAAGCCGATATCAGGTAGAGATAGCGCAGGCACTCGATGACGGCATGTTCGGCCCGGGATTCGTTCTGCCCACTTTGCCGTGCCGCATATCGAACGACCTCGCGATACAATTTCTCGTCGAGCAGGGAGGTCAGCGCGACGGCGCTTACTGCTGCGGGCCGGCAAGCCGTTCGGTCTGTGCTCATTTCGTTAACCATGCGTATTTCCCTGATTTTCCGATCGCGATGTGCGGACGGTGTTCGATGGAGAGCGTTAGCCCAGTCGTATCTTCCACTGCCGCACGGAGTGTTGCGATTGCATCGGATGAAATCGGTTCGCCGTCGAAACACGTGTAGATCAGATGCGCGTGGCGCGCGTCGTCGGTCCGGAGCTGGTACAAGAAGATTTGGGGAGCAGCGGCTGCGATCAGGTCGTCGAAATCTGCCTGCGAAACGATTCGGCGCGGTGCGTGCAGCATTTCCTTTTCCCGACCACAAAACCGCATGAGCTTCGCTGGGTCCGCCGAACCATCGGTGGTTTGGACGCAGTCGCCCGAGCGGTAACGGATCAGCGGCATGAAGGGATTGCGGATACTCGACACAATCAGGCTGTAAATCCTGTTGTCGGATTCGAACGGCAGCAATTCCACCTGCATCTTGTCCAGGTAGGGGACATAACAGCCTTCCCGATTGCTGTAGTACAAGTAACCGAGTTCCGTGCTGCCGAACAGGTCGACGATCGGGCACGCGAAGTGGTGCTGCAGGAATCGCCTGACGTTGATGGGTGTGTATTCATACGCATGCACGATGCTCGCGGGGGGCGGGAGATGATGTTGCAGCCCAGCCTGGTAGAGCTTCAGCACGAAATGAGCGAGGTGATAGCTCGAACAGTCGAGATGATAGAGTCCCCGCGGGTGTAAGCGCGATGCCGCCTCGATATCGGTCAGCATCTGCTCCAGATCGTCGATCGTCCACTGCGACGGTTCAAGCGTTCGGTTCAGGTACAGCGTGCGTGCGTCGAGCCAGCGCGATTCGATATCGGAGGCACCAGCTGGCGTGCCGCCACGTTTTTTTGCGTTGGTGCGGATCACATGCTCGGTAGCCAGTACGGTCGTCAGCGAGACGCGCCGGCAGCCTTGCTCCCAGGTGAAACCGATGTCGGGATGTTCGCTCCAGAGCCGGTAGTAGGAGTTGAGCAGGAAATAGGGTGGACGAATGAGTTGCATCCGCGCGTGATGTGTTCCGGTCGACATGACGAACTCTGCTTCACCGGTGGCCAGCGCGTTCGCGACGCGCGGCGTCATCCAGTTGTCGGGAAAGTCTCGCGCTATCTCGGGCTTTTCGAGTATCGGAAATGCATTTTTCGCAATCGCTTGGCGATAAATAGGGATGTCGCGGACATAGTCGAGCATGTCCGCTGGCAACTGCAGATGGCGATGCATCAGTGGCTCCCACGAAGAAGAAAGACGGCTTAGCCCCGCGAAGTCCGGGAGCAACGCGATGACACAAGCCGGCAGATCGTGGGCGACCTGCCGGCTTGCTCAGTGCTCAGGAAGCGTTAGCTGATGCAGCCCGGCTTGGCTGCGGGTTGGGAAATACAACCTTGCTTGGCAACGGAGATGCAGCCGTTCTTCGCGTCGGAGATGCAGCCGGCTGAATTGGCCGCAACCCATTTGTTCCAGTTGGCATCCTGAGCGAGCTGCTTGATCAGTTTGTCCATATGCGAACAACTCCTGTTATGTAAATGAAAGGAGTGTGTTAGTAATGGCAAAAAATGTGTAGTTCATTTTTTTTTGATAGGTGAAAACCCTAGCTCCATCGACTTTGTTTAGCAGGGGAGGAGCCCAATGGGGCGCTTCGACGATTGCGATGAGAGGTGGCGCCGCTTGTTCGGATGTTGATGGCGGTGCAGAACCGTGCTTAAACGGCGGCGCAATGTTGAGCAATCCAGACGCATTAACCAGCGCTCACGTTCGGTATCGAATCTAATCAGCCGCGCGATTGGCGTCAGCGTCGGCGCTATCTCGACATACGCCGCGCGTGTCAGCGCGGCGGCACTCGATTGCGCTGCCATCGAACCGCTCGCCGACGACGAACTCGAGATCAGGTTGGACTTGCCAGCGGAGACGACAGCCCCGACTCGGCGAATCGAACCGGACTACGCGGCAATGCACCGGGATTTGCGTCGCAAGGGCGTGACGTTACAACTGCTCTGGGAAGAATACGTCGACGCCCACTCCGGCCAGCACACCTATCGCTATACGCAATTCTGTCAGCGATATAACACTGGGCCGCCGCGCTGAAGCGCTCGATGCGTCAGCAACACCGCGCCGGCGAGAAGCTGTCCGCCGACTGTTGGTGATCACCGAATCTTGACCCCGGTGGGGATGCGGCCATTTTCTTGGACTGATTTACGTCGTTAATCCGAGGCTTTCACGGTACTCAATGGGGCTGAGATAGCCAAGGGAGCCCTTGATCCGTTTTTCGTTGTACCAGCGAATATAGGCGTTCAGTGCTTCAACGAACTCCGCGATGGTCGTCGAACGCCAGTTCCCTGGATAGAACATCTCGGTCTTCAGCCTGCCGAAGAATCCCTCACTGGCTGCGTTGTCTGGTGAGCAGGCTTTACGCGATATGGATCGGATCAGTTTAACCCTAACCAAAATGAGCGTTCACGAAAAATTGCTGGAATGTTGGCCCGGGGGATATAAATCCCTTTCAAATAAATAACGCAATCAATCAGTTGAATATCCTTGAATTCCAATTCGGGCTCACTATAGTGATTACGGTTCGAGACGGAAATAGTTCGGCTAAATGGGATAGGGGACTGGACCCGGTTGAATGTGTGTGCCGAGCCGCGTCGCCAGGACGAGTTCGGCATACGGGGCGCGGGGCACAAGCGGAAGCGTATTGAATGGGCAAGGAATTTAATGGGTATTTCTCTGTAAATTTTAAGAAAATTACCCCTGATGCTGCATGACGCGAGGGCGTGGGGTATTCATTCTGGGGGATTAGTATGCGCAAGCGTGTGATGGTGGTCGTGGCAGCGTTGACTGCGGCCGGCGGCACCGGTTCGCCGATGGCATGGGCATGGACAGACGAAACGCCGTCGTCAGCAAGCCAATGCAGCCCAGTGGATATCAACGATGCCGGGGTGGGCGCCGAGAATTGCTTGGTGGGCAACGCGCGGATCGCATTCAAGACCCAATTGTCCGGCGGATCGACCCCACTGTCCCCGCTGTTATCCACCCCGGGTGGGGCGCCATGTTTAGCCGGCGCGATCAACAACGCGGTGGTGGGACAGGAGACCATCATTGGGGCGTGTGCGGACGGGAATAATGTGCCGCAAGGCGTGATGTGGGCGCATGGCGCCACTACGCCCACACAACTGCAGCCTGCCACCACGCTGCTCGGTCTGATTAGACTTGGCGTGTCGACGACCGCGGCCGCTGTCAACGATGCAGGGGTGGTTATCGGCCTGAGCACGGATGCCAATGGCACGGATGCGCCCACGTATTGGTCGGGGAGTGGGGTAGCGACCTTGCTGGCGCCCCCCTTGTTGGGATCGTCGGCTAACTGCGAACCGGCGTCGATCAACAATGTTTCCAGTCCGTCGGTGGTGGGGAATTGTCCGGGGGGCGGAGGCAAGAACAATCCGGTGTTATGGACAACCCTGTCATCCGGATATCAGACGCTGCCGATTCCGTCAGGCGCCAGTTATTGCAGTGCCAGGCACATTAATGCCGCCGGTCAAATTTTAGGCGAATGCGTCTACGGGACGGACCGCTACCAGGCGGTTCAATGGGGCACGGGTGGGACCGGACCGGCCGTATTGCAGACGGTCAATGGGAAGGTGGCGCCCCGGACTCAGGTGGCGGCGCAGAATGACGCGGGCGTGGTAGCGGTGAACTATCTGGCGGTGGGTAGCCAGAACGGTTTCAAGGAGCCGGCGGTGTGGAATCCGGCGAGTGGAAATACCAATGCGAGTGCCATCAGCCTACCGGCCGGGGCCGTGAAGGGAAGCGTGGGTGGGATTGGGAACAACGGCAAGCTGGTGGGGAATTTCGAAACGGCGTCAGGCGGTGTGCATCCCTTTCATGTGGAGCCGAACGGTGTGGTGGCCGTGGACGATGGGGATCCGGCGGGTGGATCGAATGCGGGGGTGATGGCGCTGTCGCGAGGTGGGGTGAACGAGTCAGTGACAGCGGAAGACTCGTCACAACATGCGCACGCGGAAGCGCAACCGATCCCCTGACCCCCCCCAAGGGAAAGGCCAGGGCGCGAAGTCGTGATCGTGATGAACCGCATGGCGGATCTTGTTCGTCTGCAATTCTTTCGTATCTCCTGAAATCCTGCTTCCGCGAGCCACACCGTCTTCATGCATGATTTATGCAGTAACGCCGTGGTGGATCATTAAGATTTATTCTTATCAGGCAACTTTATAAACTATGGAAATAAAGATGATTGCTATAGATGAAAGAAAGATAGCGCACTGGAATATGACGGAACACATTCGCGAATGGTTGGTTGCGCTCGCATGGTGTCTGTGCCTAAGTGCTTTTTTTACCATTTCGACAAGTGCAGTGGCTGAGAGAGTTTGTGCAAATTTAGGATTGGATAATCGCCCGGCAACCAACAAAGGATTTAAAGGATTTTGGGAGTGTGGAATCATGGGTAAATGCGGGGCTAAATATACGTGTTGGGAAAAATCTGCGAATCGTGGATCTGATATAATGACTTACCCTATCATTTTCCAACTCGATGAAGAAGCGATCTCCCAACGAGCTGACTATAATCATATTATTCTAACTCAATGAAGAAGCGATTTGCCGACGAGCAGATCATTCGCATCTCGCGCGAGGTCGAGATGCCGGAATGAGCCGGTGAAGGATCTATGTAAGCGGCACAACATTTCGGAATAGACATTCTATCGTTGGCGCAACAAGTTCAGCGCGGCGGCATGGACGTGGCGGACGCACGTCGGCTCAAGGAACTGGAATCAGAGAACGATCGGCTTAAACGCCTGATCGCCGAGCAGATGCTGGTAATCGATGGCCTGAAGGGGTTTAGCCGAAAAAAATGATCACCCCGACGGGCCGACGCGAGGCGCTGGAAGTCCTGCTCGGCGGGGGCTCTCGCAACGCAAGGCATGTCGCTGCCTGGGCTGAGCCGCCGAGTGGTGTTGAAGTTCGTAGATCCTGTTAACGTAACCGCCGATAGTTCCTGAGCAAGCTTGTCTCTCGATAGCGGCTAATCGCACGCAGCGCAGCCTCGAAATGACCTGCCCGGCGAAAAATCGAAGCAGGAACGGTATCGAGGAGCGTGGAGCCTGTCAGAATTTTAGTGTGACGAGGTCATGAGACGATAACTGCTCTTCCGTAAACTTGATTGTCTTCATGGCATGATGTGTCCAGTCGGACACATCATGCCGAATTTCTCTACTTTTGAACCGGACTATTTCTTGGGGCAGGGTCAGTATCAGCAGGTTCGGATTATCTCTGTCTAACTAAACAGTGAGCTTATTTTTGTTTTCAAACCAATGATTGGCCTTGACATTCCCTGGAATTTTTATCTCCAAGGGGCCCTTGAATTTTTCATCAAGTGCCTGGAGAATTTCCTTTCCTCCCATTTTTTTAATAAATAATGGAGGAAGGTTGAGTTTTTTGAGAATAATCGACTTCAGGTCGGAAAGTTTGCCTTTTACGGCAGAAGCTTTGCTCAAATCCTTTACGGCTATTAAATCCTGTGATGCGAAAAAATCTACATTTTCAAGTCCGAGCGATTCGAGTTCTTCAATATTTTCCACGTCGATCTCTGCATAGTGCGTTCTATCTGATAAAAATCCACGCTTAGGCACTTCTCCTTTAATTGAAAGAAGAAAGAATGTGAAAAATGTATTTCCAAGCCTCTCCCAGTCATCTCTGTTTGTATTGCTTCCGGATGCTCTTGAGTTATCTTCCTTTATGTTTTTGGCAGTCAGGTGGAAATTTGAGGCGATCTCATCGAATTTAGATGCTCCGGGCTCAAATTTTGTGTAATGTCTAATTGTGAATTTTATGTCCTTTGCTGCATTTAATATATTTTCGTTCGCCATATCTTGTTCGAATTTTATCAATCCGCCTGTTACGCGCTCCATTATCTCAAATGGAAGGTTTCTGTCGTGGGGGTCATAGGAGTCCCTGTATTGCTTCAAAAGCTCGTCCTTCGTTGTTGGCGCCAGGCCGGCGGCGTCAACCAACTTAGTTGGATTATTCATGACCATCCGATAGAGGTTAAGGCCATCTACCGTACCGGCCGGGTCGGGGTTGAGCCATCGTCCGATCCACGGCTGGTAGGCGCGCCAGCCGTAGTCGTATAGGCCGGTTGCATCGCGCTCCTTGCCCGAGTAGCGGACGTATTTCATGTCCGCCTCCACTTGACTGCACGCGGTCCACACCGCAGTTCCACCATACGGGTAGTACTCTTCCCGGCTGATCAGGTTCGCCAGCTCATCCAACTCCAGCCCGATCGAGTTGATCAGATCGCCGATGCCATAGCGCGTCGTGCCGTTCGCGATGCCCGGCGGTTGGCCAGTTTCCCAGTGCAAGGTTCGCGCGCTTAAACGGCTAGCGTCGACTTTGACTTCCTGTAGCGCCGCGACAACTTTCACGGCTTGCCCGTCGTCATTCATCGTTATCCGCAACGTCAGCCCAGGAAGGTAGATCACTTCCGATGTGCGGATCGTGCCCGACGTCCGCAGGGTTGCCTGCTTGCGCACCCGCATCCCGTCCGCGCCGTATTGGTATGTCTCGCGGTCCGGCTGGCTGGGGCGTGGAACCAGCGTGACACCCGAGAGCCGGTTGCGATCGTTCCAGTTCAGCGGCTGCAGCCGATCCGGCAGCAACATGCGCTGGTTACCCGACGCATCGAACCATGACCCGTCGTCAACACCAGCCGGGGTGAGGGTGCCGGTGGCATTTTGCTGGAGCGCATGGTTGCTACGGTCGGATACGACGATCTCTTGCGTGTAGTTCACCGCGCCCCGATGTTGGATTCGCGTCAGATTCCCGCCTCGGTCGTAGGTGTAGGCGCGGGTGGCCGTCACACGACCTAGTGCATCGAACAGCACTTCGTGTACGTTTGCATTCAGATCCACGATATGTTCAGGCATCAGAAAACGATAGTCGTGGCTGGCGGTGGTTTGATTGCCGACGGTGTCTGTCGTCTTCGTCAATACACAGGTGTACTCGTCGTATTCATATCTCACGAACCCAGTCAGCAAGCTTGTCCGCTGGCGTTTCGGACGATAGAACCCGGACGCGTTTCGATATTCGGTGTATCCGCGCGGTGCGATCCAGACTTGTGGTTCTGCCTCGTGATTGGGCGGCAGCAGGCGATCAGCCAGCCGATAGCCGGCGTTGATGAGCTGCGCGTCGCGCGCCGATTCAGTCAGCACGCCATCGAACGCATCGAGCGCCGGGGCGTCGAATTCGGCCGTCTCGATGTGATCGACGAGCGCTGTCAGGCCAGCCTGCGCTTCCGTATAGACTGTCAGCTGCTGCCCTGCGTAGGTGCGCGGCTGGGCTGCATCCAGCAAACCGCCCGCCTGCGTCAGCACCTCGAAATTGACTCCTCCTGGAGGCACCCGTTGCGCCCCGTAGGTCAGCACATTCCTACGCTGCCGGTAAGGAAGTCCTAGTCGCCATGCGTGCGCCGCGTCGAGATCGATGAACTGGCTCCGCGTCTCGTTCAAGATCAGGTTGCCTTGCTGGTCGTCGTAGCTGCTTGGCCAACTGGTGGCGGGCAGCGTGTCTGGATACGGATTGCGCTGTGGTTTCGGGCGACGCGGATAGTGGATAGCCCCGCGCCAACCAGATCGGCCAGTTGTGCCTGTGGATGAAGAAATTCGGGCGGCAGTGCATTGAACGGGATGAAATCCGACCATTGGTTGCCTTCCTTGAATGAAAAGTAACCGCCCATGTCAGGTTGAGCGACCAGCCAATCGAGACGAGCGTCACCGTCGATATCCATCAGCGCCAGCCGTACAGGCTGCATCCCGGGGACAGCGGGCAGTGCCTGCCAGTCGCCATACGCAACATTGTCGGTGCCGATCTCGCGTCGGATCGGTGCCCGGTAGCGCCAGCCGGTACTGTGACGAAACAACACGCCTGGCAGGCCGTCGCCGTACAGATCCACCATCTGGTAATGCACGCCGTCATTCAATTCGGCGACGCCATCGAAGACGCGATAGCTGTCGGTGAGCACTTTCGGGTCGAAGGTGCTGTACCCGAACTCGAGCGGCGCCAGACTTTGCACGGTGCCGTCGGTTTCATAGGCCAGAATCCGGGCCTGTGTGAGTTGGCTGAGCACCGCCGATTCGCGATACGTGAGAAGCAGGCGCCGGACCAGCGTATGGTCCTGCTTCAGCTCGTCCGGAAAGTGATGAAACATCAGCACCTGGCGGCACAACCGATGTGTACGCACCTCAAAGCCATACTGGTAGCGGGAGAAGCTGTCCGTGCGCAGCGGCCAAGTATGGCCGTGCGCAGCGGTGTAAGGCGGCGCCGTGTTGAAGTTGACGCCGCGCTCACCATAATCCAGCACGACACTGAACAACCAGCCGACGCTGCCAGCGTCGTCGTGATCCCAAAGGTACAGGTCGGTCGCGGCTGTCCGATTGCCATAGAAGACCTCGGCGAGATAGCGATTGGCCGAGTGATCGCGTGTTGCTTCGTTGCTTGCCGTGACGCCATCTCCATTTTCGGCAACATGGCGGTAATAGATATGCTCGCCGAATGGATTGACCGATTCCTCGATGCGCCATTCCGCGATCTGTTCTGGGTGGTCGGGGTTCGCTACGCGTGCGGCCGCCGTTTTGCCGAGACAATGCAGTTGACCGTTTGCACCATGAAGCAGCCAGAAGTCGTCCGTTGCGCGCTCGCCTTGCCAATGCTCGATCCGATCGAAAGCGCTTTCGATGCGCGGGAAATAGCGCGTGACACGGTATGTCGCGCCTAGGTCCTTGTCGTTGTAATGGGTGACCGTTGTCGCTACCGTTACGCCGTGTTCGTCGCGTTCGGCGACTAGCACCTCCTCGTCCGGGCCGACGAATTCGTCGGCGGGGCCGTTGTCGTAGCGCGGCACGCCGCGATTTGTTCGACGCCGAACATAGGGCAGTGCAAGTAGCCAGCCGATCCCGAATGTGCCGTTGCCCGCGCCACTACTGTAATTGAGCGTGAGGGTTTGCGCCTCGGTATGCGCGTCCATGACCAGTTGTTCTCCGCTCGAAATATTCTCGTCGTAGAGCGTGTAATAGCTGTCATGGCGCTGTTGCGCGGTGCTGCGGGTGGCTTCCAGTGCCTGCCGATCCGCGGCCAGTCCGTCGATGGTTTGCTGTTGCAGCGTGATCGCATAGCTCGACATGTCAAGAAGCTGTTGTTGCTGCAATTCCTCTTGGCTGGCGCGATCCGCTCTCTCTATCAGCGATAGCAAGGTGTCGCCAAAGCGGCTCAAGGTTGACACGGCGTTATACGCTCGCGGCAGAATCGCATTGAAACGATAGTGGGGAACCGTCAGCTGCGCGGCGCTGATGCCGCTCACGAGCGTACCCGATTGCGCGCGTTGCGAAAGCAGCGCGACCGGATCCGCCGGAGGGGCGTACAGTGGCAGCGATAACGGCTTGCCGTCGACCGTCAAGTTGTGCCGCAGGTTATACAGCCGTGCGTCTATCGCGTCCCAGTGTGCGAGCATCAGTGTATTCAGCGGTGCCTTGAAATACTTGTTGTCCGTCAGGCGAAGATAGCCGACGTGAGTGCTCGGCAGCGTCAGCCACTCTTTGCTGCCAGCGTCGGACGCCTGCTCGAATTCGCGCAATTCGTCATTGATCGCGGAGGCGAGCGTGTTCACGGTGCGCGGTATCCATGTGCTGCTCAACGATACGTCCGGACGCGGTCCTAGCAGTTCCACCGCCAGGTTGTAAAGCACCCGGGCCTGTGTCAGACCATCTCGTGTGAGTTGACGATACCACCGGTCGCCTTGCGAGATCAGGTTGCTGACATACGAAATGAAGATGGCTTTTTGATAGATCTCGGGAGAGGCATAAGCGAGCGCATCGGGGTCCAGCGGCGCTGCGAGAAGACGGGAAAAATTCCCCCGGTCGACCAACGGACGCACGTTCCAGTAAGGGGGCGGTTGGATGCCGTCCACGGACGGCTTTTTCCCCATCGCCGGATCGAAAATATAGTGCAGCCACTGGCGCGCTTGGTCGAACGCCTGGTCGTTGCCAAAGCGCCACGCAACCAGATATGGCAGATGGAAAAACAGCTCCCAGAAGTACAAGCCATTGGCGCCGCCGAAGTCCATCGGTTCGCCCTTGCGGTCATCGTCTTCGAGATCTGCTTCGAGCCGCTCTGCTTGCAAGACATAATCGAGTAGTGCATCGAGCCCCTTGTCCGCGGTTTCAATCAATTCGCGTACGAAGGTTGTATTCAGGCGTGTTTTGGCCGGCAGCGACGCGTCGCGGAAGTCCAGGTATTGAACCAGGCCTCGCTTGCTGTCGTAGCGTGATTTCAATTGAGGCGGGTTGAGCGGCGCCTTCAGGTCAATTTTTCGAGATAGACCTTGAACCATTTCCAGACGTAATTGAAATTTTTCATGTCGGTATTACTGGGACGATCGAAGTGATCGTCGCCGACGATCAGGCAAACAGAGATATAACGCTGTTCCGCCGTGAAATCGGATTCTGTAATTCGATGAGTTTTGCTATACGGTGCGCCGCGCGAGCTGTTGGTGAGCGTGTAGGAGGACTCTCCATAATCAACTTCATTTGATTGGGCTGTGTAGAATCGGATTCCCTCGAAGAATTTTCGAGTGTCACCGATCTTGCGGAAATTTTTGATCGAGGCAAGTTTGTTGTTCTTGTTGTCGAGAAAAAATAATGAATTGAGTGAATTGTTTTTTATGGAATTGTTTGTCACGTCCCGCCCGTCGGACAAGCGGCACCCGGAAATGTCAAGGGTCACGCTCGTCGGAGGGTCATCATCCCATGCTATGTAATCGTGGAGTCCGATGTTGACGTGGAAGTGGTCGTCAATCAAGCTGGCAGGTTTGCCTTGCTCGTCCAAATTGCACAGCGAGTATTGGTTTATTGGCAGGCTGTAGTCGCCAAATAAATCTTGCGAATACCTGATCGCGGTATTTTCAAACGTATAGAAATTGACGTTATTGTCAACGTCTTTTCCGAAAGTATTCGCGTCGTCACCATGATACCGGATGGTTACGCCCCATTTCCCATCTGGTCGACAGAAGCCGAATCCAGTATTGCTGCCAGAATTGGTGTCTTGCTGGGTGAACGTAAAATCATTCACAAAATCCGTCTTGAGCATGAGGGTGGCTTTTATTTCGAAGGGGCCTTTCATTTGAATGTAAGAATTCGGCCCGCGATTGCCTTGCACAAGATCCTCGATTCTCTTCCACCATTTTTCCAGATAGCTCTGGTCTTCTTTCGAGGAACCGTGAATGTCGCCGCCATCAGGCGCTCTTTCATTATCCTTGTATGCTTCTACCGACTCGATCTCGTACTTCTGCTTGTACAGCGCGTACTGCAAGGTATTATCAGTATCTATTCGATCCTTGAATATCGCAAACAGCTCTTCCTTGAGCTGCGGCCCCAATGGAACGTGATGGAATGCGGAGTCGCAATATTGGTAGCCATAGATGGTTGGGGAGTTTTTCCCCTTCTCACCCTCAGCATTGAAGTTCCGGACGAATACGCCTAGCATCAGCCGACCATACGGATTGGAGTCTGCGTCATGGCTCGGTTCGTGGCTATGATCCACCGTTGCCAACAGGTTGACGACGCGCAGATCAAAGTTTGACACTTCATCGATCGTCACCGAGGAGCGGTCGATCTCGCCGAATCCCGGGTCGCCTTGCTGCCGAGTCTTCAAACTCGTGCTGTTGGGCGCGGTCCACGAGTCGTCAAAACGCTTGTAACCGAACTTCACGCGATAGACATGGCGGGTGGTGTTGGCGCCCGCGCTGTCCTTGATCGGCACTGGATCGCGTTCGACCCAGGCGACATAGAGGCGTTCGTTATAGAACACGGGACGAACCGTGTGCTCCAGTATCGTGTCGCTTGCCAACGGCAGGTCGATCGGCAGCCAGTCGCTCCAGCAATTGGGTGTGACAGGCTTGCCTGGGCGCGCGCCGTTCTTGCTCAGGTCCATCTGCCGCCAGAAATATCGATATGGCCTGGTTGTGGTGCGTCCGATGAAGTAATACGCAGCCGTTTTCAACTCGTCTTGCGTGATATAGCCGCTTAGCAAATAGAGATTGCTGACAGCTTCAAATTGATTCAGATAGGCGAGCGCCGCACTTTGCACACGATCAGGGTCGAGCTGGTTCTGATTGAGCGTCGTTTCGAGATCCTTGAAATAATGGCTTTTCTCGAGGCGAGTAATCGGCGAAATGTAATCTTCCGCGTAATTTTGAACATCGACGCCGGCGGCCCACACGGCGTATTGGTTGTCGCCGTCGCGCCACGCATTCACATCCCCCGGCTCGACGGGTTGAAAGCCGGGTTCTGTGCCGTTGATGATGCGCGTAACGTATTGTTGGACGCTCGAAATCGCGCTGGCGACGCGGGTGGCGGGCACCTCATCGCCAACTTCGGGATCGATCAGCAGATATTCGTACAGATCCTCGATTGTGAGCGGCGTATTGCCGACGCCCTTCAAGGTCGGTGCGACAAAGCTCATATAGCCCGCCACCAGCGCATCGCGCTGGGACTCGTTCAATTGCTTTTCCATTGCGAACGGCATGGAGGTCTACCTCATTACGATTGGAGCGAGCCGGCATGTCGCGCGTTCGCATAATGGTTTGAGGAGGCTTGCATGCGTGTGTCATGTGCGGTTAGTGGCCGCCGCCGTTGGCATGAGTGGCACCCGCAACCGATGCCTGCCCGACGGCTTGCCAGATGTCGTAACCGCTGTCGCGGCTCAACTTGAAAGCTTGTTGCTGTTGGTTCACGGTCAGCCCGGTTTGGCTTTCCGCCTGTTGCAGTCTCAGCACGATATCCAGTTGCGGCACCGTTTTCGCGATGCCGCCCAGCACCGACCAGGCTGCGGAGACTTCACTGTGTTCCCAGCCCAGCAAGGCGGCCAGTGTGGTCGTCGCATGGCCTTGATCCGGCAGCACGGTCGCGTTGACTGCCTGCAGATAGGCCAGCACGTCGTCCTCGGTTCCATTGCTGCTGATTTGCGCCAGCAGCGCTTGATAGCGGCTTAGCATGTACATCATCTGCAGCGTGATGGTCTGGACGTTTTCCTTCGTCAACGCAAAGTACTCGGGATGAGCCAGTAACATCTGCAGGAGAGCGGGGCTCAGCGAGAAATACTGGCAGAGCAACGCACGACGCACCAATTCGCGTAAGACATTCAGCGGCAGTGGCGGGATATTCAGCGGCGTGGTAACGGAAGAATGCAGCGCCCAGGTCTCGCTTAGCCATTGGTAGATCGTATGTCCGATCCAGCGCATCAGCAGCGCGGGGAACGTCTGGGCCACATTCAAGGTTTGGGCGAGCAGGCTGATCGCCATGCCATGTTGGGTTTGGCGAGACTGAATGATCGTCGCGTTCAGCGCCGATTTCGCGAGGTTCTTGTCGTCGTCAGTCAGTGTCTGAGCATCAACGGTGTCATTGATCGCCTTGATGATCCAGGCATTCTGGCCGAAGATCTCCACATAAACCAGGTCGTCCGCGAGGTCGGTGATGAGGCCGGATGAATCCACGAGCCTCGCGGCAAACAATTTTTTCAGCCAGTCGATGCTGGGCGGAGCGCCACTCTGCTTGAGAAGCGTGTCGTCGACGAACGTGGCGGGCAGGGACTGCCAGACTTGCTGCATAAAGAACAACTGGCTGGCCGTTCCCTGAGCGTTACCTGCGTTGTTGCCGAGAATGCCGCCCGGGGAGAATGGCAGGTGATATTGTTGCTGCCAATTTGCAATGGCACTCAGCGCTTGCAACAGGCTGAGGAAGTCGTTGGTCAGCGGCGCGTCTTTCTGTGGCAGCGCGATGACGGGTTGGCCTGCCAGTTGTTGCCATACATCGTCGGTGCCGCCATCGATCTGGTCGATCAATGCGCAAAAATCCTCGGGGCGGATGCCGAGTGCGCGCGCGAGCGACGCGAGCCGATAGAACGCGGACACCACGAAGATGCTGCAATAGAGTGTCTGCTCATTGGGGTCGCCGAATTGCCGAGCGATCTTGTCGGCGAACAGCAGGAACTGACGGTGATTCAGTCCAAGTGCCGTGCATATTTTTTGGACGCGGTCATTATCGTCGTCGGTTGTTGCAGTATAGACGAAACTTTGGTTGTCGATCACGAACGGGGTGTCGAATGCGCCGCTGCTATTGAATATTTGATCGAGGAACGGCCGGTCTGGCGTGATGGCGAACGGCGTGACGATATAAAGCCATGCGGCAAACTGCTTGGGCGTGACGCCATACGTCGATTGATAGTGCTTGAAAACGCCGAGCATGCGCAACGTGTTGTCGTTCATCAGATAGGCTGGATTCTCTCCGTTCTCGGCTTCCATCACCGAGGTCACCAGGAGGTCGATATCCTCGAACGACAAACCAAGCCATTTCTGGAGCCGCACCATGCGGTTGACGCGATCCAGGCGATCGTCCGTCAGGTTGGCGACGGAAAGCGTGTCTTTGGCACTTTCCTTGAGATAGATCGCGTTGGGTAATCCAGCATGAATGTATTTCGCGCCATAGACAAAGGGCAATGCTGCTCCGGTCGAGACAGGGTAAATGCCATGTCCATTGGTGAAGATGGGATTGAGCCTCACGAAATTACCGGATTGAATGATTGTGTGCGTGAGCTTCCCTCCCGCGGTGGCACATAGCATTTTTTCGACATCGGGCACGGTCAATCCGGTTCGGGACGTCAATTCCGATATCGACGCCAATGCAAATACGTCGAGGTTTTCGCTACCGAAGCTCTTCTGGTAGAACTGTTTTTGATCGGTGTTGTATCGAGCTTGATGGTCGTTGCTCAGAAAAAGCGAGATGATCAGGTCGCGATACGGATGCGGCCGCGTAAATCCCTGGAAGCTGAGTCTGAATTGGTTGTACCAGGGCCCTTGAGATAAATTCAAGCTCAAGTTGTCGGCTTTGGCAAACCGGAGGACAGGCCGGGAGTCATAGGGTTCACCTTGGATGGCGACCGCATCATTGATTTGAAATAAGTTCTGGTCTTTATTGTTTCTTCCTCGGAGCGTAAGAAGCGACTTACTACTTCCGTTGGTGACGGAGAGTTCGATGATCGAGTCCAGCGTGGTCTCGCCCGACACGATGACTTGTCCTGGGCGGCCACTGTAGTCCTTGACGATGTCGTTCTGTAGCGGAAGAACAAAGGCGCCGCTCGAGTAATAGGCCTCGTAAGGCAGCGATTCTGTCAGCGATGGCCCACGCCACGTATCCGACAACTCCGATAGCGTGAGATGGCAATGTCCGAAATAGGCCGGTTCGATGATGATTCGCTGCTGCTCTGGTGAGAGCTGACTGGCCATGACTTGCAGGCGCACGAGCGCATTTGCTGCCACCTCGTTCAAGCTTGTACAGACCGCCCAGAAGTTTTGCGGAAAATGGAGGGACTGCGCCAGCGTTACGTCTTGCAGTGTCGTGCCGATGACACCTTGCGCGGCCTGGATTTGCTGATGTCCATAGTGATACGGCAGCGTGTTTGGGTAACGCGTTGTCGCAAGTAATGCGTTGACGGCATCTTGTCCGCTCAGCTGTTTGACGTTCTGAATCGCCGAACTGAGAATCTCGTTGACCAGTTGGATCTGCGGAATCACTTCGTTGAGTGCCGCATCGTTGATGATGAGTTGGCCAATATCCGGTCGACGGTTCGCTAACGTGTTCACGTTAGCGCCGCTATCTTCTTCCCCCAGCGCATAGTGATAGATATAGGCTAGGTAAGAGACCGGGCCGTCATTTGCCTCTGGCGAACCGACGGGCGCCTTGTTCTTCCAACTGCTCTTTTGATCCGGAAATAAATGTGAGTACTCGGGACCTTGCGCGGAGAATGCGCCATGCAAGGTTGAGTACTTGCGTTGAAATCGGTGGCCGATTTGGTGAGCGAAACCGATCGCCAAATCATAGATGTCTCCGGTGTGCCGACCAAGCGAAGCATGATGCTTGCGAATAAATTGCTCGCGGGAAATGCGAGTGAAATCGAACACGGAGCGGTATCCCAATTTCGCTAGCGGCTCCTTGTCGAGTTTAAAGATATCTTCGATCCGTGTGATGAAAGGGCTGGCCGACGTCATATCTCTCTCTGGGTAGGTATGGCGAATAATTGCCTAGTGAATTGCGTATAAATTCTGGATCCAATATGCGCATCCCGATTAACAATGATTCGATATGACTGGTTTGCGTGTTGGCGGGCGAAGCTATAAATTTAAGCGCGTGAATGTTCCGAATTCAACTGAAAGTGACCAATGCATGCTTGATGCGTGGGTACGATATGTGGTGCCACCAGGTCTGAATAGACTCGAGTGGGGGCGAAATGAGGCATCTGTTATCCAACGGAAACGAGGCATGGAATGCCAAGAACATTTGACGCAACTGCAGTCATGATCCGTTGGATACAGCGGATGCCGCGCTTCGGAATCGATCAATCGATAAAACTTGGAACGATCACGATGGCACCCAATTCTATCGAGGGTTCAATAATGAAATTGACGGTGCCGTTTTCAATCACGGGTATTCGGTAATTGTGCACAACACCGCATTGCTGTTCTTCTTCGAAGAGTTCTTCCGATTCTTGTCGGAGGGTGCGTTTCTGACGATACTCGATGGTAACTTTACCGTCTTTGGGAAACGCTTGTCCAGAAGGAGCGGTAAACGTAAATGCCATTTGCATCGACTGTGTTCCACCGCCCACATGGGCTGGTACGATAATCGGCTTGGTACTTACCTGGCCATGCTGAAATGTTCCGCTGTCACTATACGGAGAGGACAATCGTCGGTCGCTGCATTGCGCGCCCCAAGTCGTTCCGGGTTGCACGTTATGTGGTGTCAAAATAAAGTAGAAATGGCCGGGTTTCGAATTTAAATTGCTAATGGTTCCATATTGTGTAACATTGGAATTGGAACCTGAATTGAGTGAAATATTTCGTTGGGCTACGTTTGGATTTTCCTTGACCCATTGAGCGAATTTCGCATTACTCGAAAATTCAGTTGGAATTTGAAATTTCTTGTTTTTGTTGTTGACAACGGCAATGAAACACCAGTGTTTGTCGGGTGGCAGTTTGCTCAAATTGAAAGGCGCTTCTACCAATCCAATTTGATTTTGAGGAATGTTTTGACTGAAATTGGATCCGAAATTGATCCCAAATTGATTGTCTTGGGCTGGGAGTGTGACGGGATTCCATTTTTCTGGCGACAAAAATAAAGAGGACTCTGCGTAGTAAAGGTTGACGTTGCCATACGTGGTTTGCTCGGAGAGGTTTATATTTTTGCAGCGAACATAGACATTGTTGTTGAGATTGTTGACTATGGGCTGCGCAATGTCCCGATTGTAGGTATTGACGGCTTGTTCGTAGGTAAGAACCAGTGTTCCATACGGAATGATGTCTGGTGATACCCATTCCATGCCTTCGGCGGGTATGTTGCCGACGTCTTCAGGGTTGATACGCACTAGTAAACCAGAGTACTTGGACATGAATTTTCTCCCGATGAATTCTCTTTCGTGAATCGAATAGATGGCTTGAGCTGATTTTGACGGATGACATCGACTGCACAATCGTTCAGCGGTGATGCGGGAGTGCTATGGCGACCTATTGCCCGTGCCAAGGAGAAGCCACATTCGTTTCCTCACGCTTTATTTGGCGGTGCGTGAATGATTTGCCGGATGTGTCACTTAATATCGGAGGTTGGTCGATGAGTAATATTCGTTGGTGTTCAATGTTGCGTGTGAAGTACTTGTCTTCATTATTTCAGGTATTTTTTTGGGGGGCAACTAATAAAAAAGGTGGATCGGATGATTAATGCTAAGTCTTGTATTCCGGCCTCAATTGTTGTGTTGCGCGTGGATAATCTGATGGCTTGATACTGTTGTTGTGGTGCCGATATTGCGTTTTGTTTGGGATGACATGAACCTGCGCCGTTGAAATGGAAATACGCCGATCCTTCACATCGCATCCGGTGCGATTCATCCGGTTCAGGGGACTAGTGTCCGCTAGCAGTTGATTGACGGAATGTGCCGGGGCGATACAGGAGCGTCGGGTGCGTATGAGGCTAGGGTCATAGGGCCAAACGAGTGGATTGGGAGCGAAGCGAATGCCGCTTGTCACGCGATAGCAGCAAGTCATCATGCCGACGCCATGCCGGCTTGAGTTGAACGCGCATGACGCTTTGGCTACGTGCCCCCGGTATTCGGGTAAGACAGACTGAACCTTCGTCAGCACGGCCTGAACGCGGTGGCCGACTGCAAGTGCGGCGCGGGTCGTTCAGAGGCATTTTTCGTGCCGTTCTTCAATGGGCTGGCACCCGCGAATTGAAGTCAAGGTGGATGCAGACGGCTGCTCGACGCATCTCTCTGCATGCGCAGCGGTGGGCGGCACCCTTTATCGGGTTATTGGCTCGGGCAAAGCCGGCGGTGAACGCCCTGCAGTGTTATTCGCACGTGCGTTGATACCTCGCGATCGCGTGTCATGTGGAAGCATGGCGGGCGTCAATTAAGTCTCACATGCACCACTGCGACATTGACACATCTGAGCAGCGGCAATGTGTAGAGGACTCTTGATTCGATCAATCTTGAGACCATCATTTCACAATCGAATATGTCAGGGAAAAATCCTGCGGCGCATATATAACAAGCGGCTCTGGGGTTTCATAAGGAACGGATAGATCGCCCTCCACCCGGACCCTGCTCTTCGGCTCCAGCGGGCATGGCGCCATTGGCCCGAGATGTTGTCCGCGTCGGATCCGTAGCACGTAGTAGTGAGTGTTGGAGTCTCGAAGTACGTGGTCTTCGACGCTACCGATGTATGAAGGGTCGTTGCAGCTTCGCGCTTCAATTTTGGTCGCGCTCAACTTGATCCGATATTTGCCATCGTCGGGGCGCGATGGCAGTTCGAAAACAGCTCTCTTGTAACCCACCTCGGGGACCGGGTAGTGGTCGATCATGCTTGTACGCTCGGTTCCTGCGATTGAGCATGCCGCGAGATTCATCGACAACACAATTGCTGCCGGAATATATTTCGCTTCCATGGATGCCATCCTTCCGCTCACTGATCCTTCCGGGTTTTGTAAACTTCGACGCGTTGCTAACTAGCAAGCGGAATTTTCATAAATATATATGCGGTTATTTCCGTATCAATGTCGGACAATATCCATCTTCATCATTTTGTTGGGTCCCGCCAGCAATGGGGTGTAGTGGCTATGTGTCGAAGCCAGCGGAGTTCCACGCACAACGTTTCATCCTCATGATTCGATGGCCTGCCTCCTGTCGTCTGAGCGTGATAGATTACATGCCGTTAACTCAGTTCGGTATTGGTATGCATTAAATTAGGTTAAATCTCTGTCTCGACCTGAGCACCAACGGATATTTATTTCCTGTCAATAAGAAACGGGGCATCCTACGAAGAGATCTTCGATCATCGCAGCATGCTGGACGGCCGGGCTATGCGCCGCACTCCCTGCGATTGCGCAGGAGATGCTCGCGGCAGCCTGTTCTGCTACCCATGGGCCACCGTCCGGTTGCCGTTTGCGTCGATTTCGACCACGACGCTTTCCGACCGCTTCACTTTGAGCCCAGGGTTGACGGCGTGGTTTGACAGGATGTCGGCAGCGAATGTCATGCCGTTGTGGCGCTTGCCCCGATTCGTCACGAGGTCCGAATTGGATGTGTACTGATCAGCGCGTGGATTGACGAGGCGGCAATCGAGTGGTTCCGGCCGGCGCTACGTGATGGTCTGCCCAAAATCTTGCGCGCGGCCTTCGACTGGCATCCCGTTGTTTATTCAGTATTGGCGCCCCAGCTCTGTCATGCTTCTCCATAGCCGCAAAGAGTTCTGCGGCGGATGGAATCAAGACCGGTTGGGGCGCGCTCTATCGGTCAAACCCTTGATGAACCGCTGTCGACGCGCCACATTCGCGCGCCGCTGCGAATCACGACGAAAATTTGATCGCCGAAATCGAATGCGCGGGGAACGTCCAGTTGAACGACCCGGTTCCGACCTGGACGGTACGGCGCGCGATTTGTACTGCAGTCGCGTTGGCCGGATTGTTCTCGTCGGTAATGTTCGCGGAATTCAATGTCGAAACGCTCACGCTGTTGCCGCTCCGCGGGAGGCCTTGCGGAGAAACCAGTGCATTCACCGCATTTTCCGGGTCCTCGTTGATCACGATCAGATACGCGTTGCCGGCGGCATCGACGGTTGCCACGGTTTGCAGCGCCGCGAGCGTCTGGCCGTCGGAAAGCGTGCGCGCCGGATTGTTCGTGACTGCGCTGCGGACCAGCGTGCCGCCAGTGTTCTGGGTGAACAGCTTCATCGCGAGTGCCGTCGGGCTTTCGATCGTGTTCGGTCCGGGGCCCTGCAGCAGTGCGTTGTCGCTGGAGCTGATCGCGGCAAGGTCCGCCGGCGCGGTTCCGTATGTGTAGTCGCTCAAGACGTGCCGATCGGCTGCCTCGATGCCGTTGATCATCCATTGACGCAGAAACAAGCCGTGCATCACGCCTTCGCCGAGGCTGCGCGGAAAGTACGGCGCATACGCGGGCATGGTGCCCAGATGACCATATTCGCTCAGCAGCATGCCCACGCCGGCCGCGCGGGAACCGGCGTATTGTTTGATCGCCGCCTGAGTTGCCTGTACCTTGGCGGCCTGGCTGTTGGTTGACAGCATGACCTGACCGAAATAGTCCGACAATCCCGTGCTCTTCGATGCATCGAGCTTTGCATAAAGATGCTGGGCGACGCAGTCATACGCGTATTGGGATCCCATCAGCTTGAGGAATGTGTTGTCGAAGATCGACGAGCACACCTTGATCGCTGGATTGACTGCCTTGATTGCGTTGTAGTGGTCGACGAAGCCGGCATGCGTCGTGGTGTATGTCACGGTGATGGTGGCGCCTGCCGGCGGGATCGCGCCGTGGGTGCCATCGCCGAAGCGGATCGCACCGGTTGCATTGTCGAGCTGATAGAAGTTGCCCGCACCTGCCGCGGTGCCGATGTCCGGGACGGATTGCCATGCGACGCCGTTGACGTACACGGTATCGCTGGCTTGCGCGACCGACGCATAGCGCGCATAGAAAACTTGCCCCGCGGCGCCGCTGCTGATCGACGTCTCCGGTCGCCAGTCGTTTTGTGCGACGGCGGGCTCGGCGGTAAAGCGCGTGCTTCCGCCGAACGCATACAGGCATTCGCGCTTGTTTGCCGCACATGCCGGCTTGTTGAATGACACGGGCTCGCCGTTGATCCAGTAGGTCTGGTTGACGATGACTCCTTGGTAGGGAAGGTCGACCGACGGATCGTACTCGTTCCCCAGCTCGGCATACGCGATCTTGTAGGGCGCGGGATGACCGTTCGCTGCGCGCTTTGCCGCCCAGTCCACCCCGTTGACGGGCGCGCTGCCCTGCGGGGCGGTCATGTACGCGATGAAATTGGCGGAGTCTGCTGGGCCGGCAGTCGCGACATTGAGCATCAGGTCGCCCGTCGCGCCTGTCACGTCGAGCAGGTTGCCGTACTCGTCAGGGCCGAACGTGCTGTCCCGCGGCAATGCCAGGCTTGCAACCGGTATTCCGCCGACCTGCCCGCCGCGCTGCGCCTGAGGTCCGATTGCCCGCTCCCACTGGAATGTATTCGCGAGCGTGCCGGCCGGATAACGGATCATCGTGAAGCCGATGTCCTTGATCTGATCGGATACTTGTGGATACGTGATGCCTGTTTGCGGATCGGTGGTGCCGACGCCGTTGCTCAGCCATCGATGGTTGATGCCGAACAGCAGTGGATTGACCGTGCCGATGCGGGCGGTCGTATCGAACGATACGACCGGTTTGCCGGTACTCGTCACGCTGCTGCCGCATCCGGCGATGACGGTGGCGAGCGTGGCGCTTGCAAAGGCGCCGGCGAGCAATTGCGTTCTGCGTGTTTTGTACATGCTTGTCGTCTCCGGGCTGATCGGTATGTTGCGGACTGGCTTGCGACTTGTAAGCCCATATATGATCATAAATTCCGAATTGAAATCTAAAAACGATGGTTAACACCGATTTTATGATCAAAATTATGGGGCTGGAAAACGGCGCTTTTGTGCGCGCAGGGGCGGCCGGGCGATGCGGCGCGCCGCTGTAGGGCGCTTGAAAGGGAGTGGTGTGTGCCGGGAAGCTGCGAGGAGGCGTTGACGGGCCGCGGCGGACGAGCGATGGCACGGGCAAGGGCGGCGGCGGGCGGCTCGTTCGGCTGCGATTGCTTTTTCGGCGCGGAACCGGCAGCGGCGATCTATGCGATTACGCGGCGGGGAGCGTGCTGGCGTCTGAATTGTCCGGTTTGGTACGTCGGCTCCCGCGCTTGCGTGCCGATGTTTCTTCCGGGGCAAATTGCAGTCGTTCGAGCAAGGTGTGCCGCGCCTTGATCACGTGCGCGCTCATCAGCGTGCCGGCCGCCTCGACGTCGCGCTCGGCGATCGCGCTGATCAGATGGCGGTGATCGTTGATCACGCCGTGAAAGCGTTCGGCGCCGTAATCGAACCGATGCCAGAGCGCCGCGATCAGCAGCCAGTGGCGATCGAGCAGTGCGACGGCATCCGGGTTGTTCGCCACCGCGTTGATGCGGGCGTGGAATTCGCGGTTTGTGCGCAAGGCGGACTCGTAGTCTTCGGCATCGACATAAGCCTCGAAACGGGATTCGATGTCCCGCAGCGCTTCGACGTCTTCCGGCGTCGCGCGTATCACCATCTTGCGTATCAGCAGCACTTCCAGCGCGCTGCGGATATCGAAGACGTTGCCGATGAATTCGCGATCTACGGTACGGATGCGCGCGCCGCGGTTCGGTTCGATGACGAGCAGACCTTCCCCGTGCAGCGCCCTCAGCGCTTCGCGAATGGGCATCTGGCTGACGCCGTAGCGCTCGGCCAGATGCGCGATCGTCACGCGCGAGCCGAACGGCAGAATACCGGCGACGATATCGTCCCGGATTTTTTGTTGGACGTCCTGGATGTGAACCATGGCAAATACTGAATTCCGGCGTTCGGATGGAGCGGCCGCGCTGCGCGACCGGACGTATTGTCGCGCGTTCGTGAAATGCTGTACAGAATACGGCGCTACCTGAATAACGCGCGTTTGTCAGTCGTCCGCGGCGATACGGTATTCCAGCGTCTGGTACAACCGGACTGTGTCGACATCGAGTGTCGCTCCGTGTCCTGGGCGGTCGGACAAGCGCGCACGACCCTGATGCGGTGACGGTGGGCGTTGCGCGAGCAACGCGTCGAAGACAGGCGTTTCGTCGAATTGCATCTCGAGGCGCCGGAAGTTGGGCACGATCGCCGACAGTTGCAGGCTGACCGCGTGCGCGATCGGGCCGCTCGGATTGTGCGGCGAGAATTCCACGTGATAGCGGTCCAGCAATGCGGCGACCGCGAGCACTTCGCGCACGCCGCCCACGTATTTGACGTCCGGCATCATCACGTCGTAAGCGCCGGCGTCGAGAAACGGACGAAAGCCACCGACACCGATCGCTTCCTCGCACCCCGCGAGCCGGATGCCGAGATCGTTCGCGCGGCTGCGAATACGCCGGATCGAGTCCATCTGCTCCGGTATTTCCGGCACGGGGCATTCGAGCCAGTAAAGCGCGTAAGGCGTGAGTTCGTCGAGCAGCGCAAGCGAAGCGCAGGTATTCAACCGCCAGTGACAGTCGACCATCAGGTCGATCGACGCTCCGACGGCCGCGCGCGTGGCGGCGATGCGTTCGAGCCCGCGTTCGATGGCGGCGCGTTCGGTCGTTGGATCGGCCTGCTTGCCGTAGAGCGCCGCCTCGTCGAACGGCGCGATCTTGATCGCGGTAAAACCCGCGGCGACGGCTGCCCGCGCGCTCGCGGCGAAGTCGGCGGGCGTTCGCGCGCTGGTGCGGCGGTTGATGTTCGCATAGAGCGCCACCTCCGGATGGCGCACATCGCCGAGACATTGCGCAAGCGACTGCGATGCGTGCTTTGCGCGCAGATCCCACAGCGCATGATCGATTCCGGAAAGGATCGCGGCGGTAGGCAGGTGCGATACCGCCGACAGCGCGACGACCGGCTCGCCTTCGGCGACCGGCCGGTGCAGAAAACGCGGAAAAAGCGCGCGCGCGGCCTGTTCCAGGTCGCGCTCCCGGCCGGTCAGCGTCGCTTCTCCAAAGCCGGTCGTGCCGTCGCTGGCGGTCAGCTCGATAAAGGTCCACCAGGTTTTGTCTGTCACCTGCGCGACGCTCAACGCAAGGCTGGCGATGATTGGGTGTTGCATGAAGTTCCTCTCGAATATCGTGGAATGGGGCGGCCGGGATGCGCTTACAGGCGCCCGCCGCCGTCGACGGGAATGTCCGCGCCGGTGATGAAGGCGCCCGCGTCGCTCGCGAGCACAAGCGCGAGGTGCGCGACTTCCTCGGGTACGCCGGCCCGATGCATCGGGTTCGCGGCATGCTCGATCTGCCGCCACGCCTGCAGGTCGGCGCGGCGCCATGCGTTGCGCGGGGTGGCGATGAGGCCGGGAGAGAGTGTGTTCAGCGTGACTGCGTCGGCCGCGCAATCCCTGGCCGCATTCACGATCAGGTTGTGGTGCGCGGCCTTGAGCGCGGCGTAGACGCCGAGCTCGGCTTCCGGGCGCACCTGGTTCACGCTGCCGATCGCGACCACGCGCCCCCAGCGGCGCGAGCGCATGCCCGGCAGAACGTGCTGCAGGATCTCGACCGACGCTTCGAGGTTGATGCGGCTCAGGCGACGCATCGTTTCAACGGTGATTTGATCAAAAGACTGACGGATCTGTACGGATGCGCAGAGAATCACCACATCAAGCGCGCCAATCCGGCCGGTACTTGCGTTCACCAGCCGGCGGCCTGCGTCGGCGTCGGACAGATCGCACTCGATCTCGACCGCATGCACGCCGGCGGCTTGCAGTTGCGCCGCGAGTTGCATGGCCGCGTCGGGATGGCCGGCCTGGGTGTCCGCCGCGCGGCTGTAGTGAAGCGCCAACCGCGCGCCATGCGCTGCAAACAATTGCGCAATCGCGCGCCCGATGCCGAGGCTCGCACCGGTAATTAGCACGTTGCGTCCGGACAGGGACAATCGCGCGTCGGTAATGTTGCGATCGATGAAAGACATGTGGAGCAACTCCGTTCATTCCGGTACCGAATTGAACCGCTGTCGATATCGGTTCGACATCGGGGAATACACCTAATTTGATCAAATACATGCTTTGGTAGCATTCTTTATGTGTTAAATGCTATTTTTGTGATCAAATTTATTTGCATGAGAACCATGCCGGATATGCTGAATTTCGATATCGAAGCCATCACGCCCGCCCATGACACGCTGGGCGAGTCCCCGGTCTGGGACGAGGGCTCGGGACGTCTGTACTGGATCGATGTCCGGCGCGGGCGCGTGCAGGCGCTGACGGTGCGAACGGGGGCGCTCGACGCATGGCACTTCGAAGGACTGGTCGGCGGAATCGCGCTGCGGGCCGACGGGGCGTTGATCGTGGGCCGCCGTGCAGGCATCGAGATTCTCATGCCTGACGCAAAGGGCGGTCAGCTGCCCGGAATGTTGGCTGCCGCCGACGGGCTGGAGCCGCTCGCGCAGTTCCCGGACCATGGCGCCGATCACCGCACCAATGAAATGAAGTGCGACCGCGACGGCAATCTGTGGTGCGGCACGATGCGCGATTTCGGCAAGGATTCGAGCGGCTCGCTTTATCGGATCGATCGATCGGGCAATTCGAGCACGGTGAGGGGCGGCGTGACCATTCCGAACGCGCTCGATTTTTCCCCCGACGGCAAGTGGATCTATTTTTCGGATACGGCGACCGGCCGTATCGACCGTGCGTCGTATCAGTCGACGAGCGCAGAGATCGGCGAATGGCACACGCTGGTGGAGGCGGACGCCGCGCCGGGCAGGCCGGATGGCTTGGCGATCGATCGCGACGGCTACTTGTGGAATGCGCGTTACGGCGGCGCTTGCATCGCACGCTTCGATCCGCAAGGCAGATTGACTGCCACGCTCGCGCTGCCGGTCTCGCAGCCGACGTCCTGCACGTTCGGCGGGGAGCGTCTCGATACGTTGTTCGTCACGAGCGCCCGCCAACGGCTCGACGATGCGGCGCTGGCGCGAGAGCCGGCGGCGGGCGCGCTGCTCGCATGCCGGACGTCCTGCGTCGGTTTGCGTGCGGCGCGCTTCGGCGCCTGAGCGACGTAAGACGCGGGCGCGCGCCCGCTGATCGAGCCCGGCGGCAACCGGTGCCCGGACGGCAAGAACATTACTGACGGAGACAAACGCATCATGAAGTCACTCGCAATGGAATCGCCCGAGCGCATCGCGCGCGCGGTCAAATGGGCGCCCCGGCTGGTCGCGTTCGGCGAATTCATCGACGGCTACGATCTGTTGTGCATGGGGGCAGCGCTGCTTTTTCTGGGGCCGCAGTTTCATCTCGACGGCCCGACGAAGGGGTGGCTGGCCGCCGTTGCGTTTATCGGCACGGCGTTCGGGCTGGTTGTGTTCGGTGATCTTGCGGACCGCTTGGGGCGCAAGGTGATCTTCGTGGTCAATCTGGTGTTTTTCGTCGCCGCGTCGATTGCATCGGCCTTCGTCACGGAGGTGTGGCAACTGATGCTCACCCGTTTCCTGATCGGCGTGGCGGTCGGGATGGACATTCCGACGTCGCAGAGCTTTCTGTCCGAAATCGCGCCGGGGGCGCGCCGCGGGCGCATTGCCGGATCGCTGCCGAACATGATGTGGCTCGGCGGCGCGATCGCGAGCATCTTGATCGCGCTCGCGATCGAGCCGTTCGCGGGCGGCTCGACTTGGCGCTGGCTGTTCGGCCTGGCGGCGATCCCGGCGCTGGCCGTGCTGATCGCACGGCAGTTCCTTCCCGAATCGCCGCGCTGGCTGATCGCGCAAGGGCGCGTCGACGAGGCACGCGCGATCATGCAGGTACTGGGCTTGCCGATGCCTGTCGTCCAGCAGCGTGTCAAGCGCGAATACCGGACGCTGTTTTCCGGCGGAGGACTGCGCCGGCTGCTGTCGGTGAGTGCGTTCTTCGCGCTGCAGGCATTCGGCGGCGCAGTGGCGACGATTGCCAGCCCGCTGGTGTTCTCGACAATCGGCCTGCGCGTCGATCAGTCGCTTTATTTCGCATTGGGCGGTTTCGTGACCGGGTTGATCGCGGTGATGTTGGGCGCGCTGGTGATCGACCGGGTGAATCGGCGCCGCATGGGCATTTACACCTGCTTGGGCGCGTTCGTTTGCGGGATCGGGATGGCGGCGTTCGGGCAGTCGAACACGTATCTGCTGGCGGCCTTGTACGTTACCTATTCGCTGATCGTCTGGTTCGGCCCTGGCGTGCTGTCGTGGGTCTGGAGTTCGGAAGTCTTTCCGACCGAACTGCGTGGCCTGGGATCGGGTATCGCGCAATGCGCGACGCGCTTTGCGATCGCGTTGAACTTGATCTTCGCGCCGACGCTGGCCGCGAACTTCGGTATCGGCGGGCGTGCCGTTGACGAAGCGCCCGAACCCCCATCCGCTCGTCGATGCATAGCGACGCGAATCCTTCACCATCACCTGCACGGTCGTTGCCTGGCCGGGCACCGTCGCCGTCGGCAATTCGTCGGATTGCTTGCGTTTGTAGGCGAGCTTGACGAGGATCGTGCCGTCCGGGAACGGCAACGTTGCCTGCTCGAGCGCGCGGATCGCGGCCGGATTGCCGAGCACCACGCGCAATTCGTCGAGCGGCGCGGCTTCTTCGGCAGGCGCGACCATTTCCCATTTCCGATAGCCGGGCGGAATCGTCACGCCGTAGATCGGCGATGCGGCCGGTCTCGACGAGTCGGCGCGCGCGGCCGGACCGCTCGCGGCAAGCGTGCCGGCCAGCAGCGCGGCCGCGGCGAGCGCGCGAGCCGAACCGCGAAGCCCGATATTGATTGCCGAGCGCATCACAAATGCTCCACCTGCAGGATCGCATCGGCGAACGCCCGCGGTGCTTCCTGCGGCAAGTTGTGGCCGATGCCGCCGCTAATCGTGCGATGCTGGTAGCGGCCTGTGAATTTTTTCGCATACGCGGCGGGCTCAGGATGAGGCGCGCCATTCGCGTCGCCCTCCATCGTGATCGTCGGCACCGTGATCGTCGGTCCGGCGGCAAGACGCCGTTCGATTTCGTCGTATTGCGCTTCGCTGTTCGCGAGTCCGAGGCGCCAGCGATAGTTGTGAATCACGACGGCCACGTGATCGGGATTGCGGAATGCCGCCGCAGTGCGCGCATAGGTTGCGTCGTCGAACTGCCACTTCGGCGACGCGAGCTGCCAGATGAGCTTGTTGAACGCATCGCGGTTTTCTGCATAGCCGAGCGCGCCGCGCTCGGTCGAGAAGTAGAACTGATACCACCACTGCCATTCCGCCTTTGGCGGCAGCGGCTTGCGATTCGCTTCCTGGCTGCCGATCAGATAGCCGCTCACCGACACCAGCGCCTTGACACGCTGGGGCCATAGCGCCGCGATGATGTCGGCGGTGCGCGCGCCCCAATCGTAGCCGCCGAACACGGCGCGATCGATTTTCAACGCGTCCATCAGCGCGACGATGTCGACGGCCGTCGCCGCCTGCTGGCCGTTGCGCGGCGTATCCGGAGAAACGAACGTCGTCGAGCCGTAGCCGCGCAGATAAGGGATGATCACGCGATAGCCGGCGGCCGCGAGCAGCGGCGCGACATCGGCATAGCTATGGATGTCGTAAGGCCAGCCATGCAGCAGAAACACGGCCGGGCCGTTCTTTGGCCCGGATTGCGCATACCCCACGTTCAGCACGCCTGCGTCGATCTGATGGATCGTGTCGAACGGCACGCTGCCGCTGCTCGCGCGATTCGTCCGCGGCTCGTCGGCCGTCGATTGCGCACGGGCCGGACTGCCGAATCCCAGTTCGGCAAGGCTCAGGCCGGCCAGCGTCGTGCCTAGGATCAGACGGCGCCGGGTATTCACGGTATCGGGCATGATTCGTTCTCCATGATGGGTCGTTCACGAAAGCGCATTCGGCAAAGGCGCGGGCGCTCGGGAATCGCCGCGTGCGAACACGGTGCCGGTGACGCCACGCCGCCGCGCGCAACACTACGCTGACGTTTTATCCGAATCGGCCGCATGCTTTGTATCGTCGTGTATCCGCATCAGCGGGCGACACACAAGAATTCAAAATCCCGCGTCATGCATGCACCGCGCCGCCGCGCGGCTCACGTCGGGCGGCGGCGCGGCCACGCCGAAACCGTGTGGCGAGCGCGGATGTGCCGCCATACGGTCGCTCACGCATAGGCGGGTATCGGGGGTGGGGCGGGTGGGGGAGGGGTGAGTAAGTAGGCAGCCGACAGGCGCTTCGCCATACCGCCGGTTACATCGACGAAGCGCGCTCGAGCGTCAGAGATCGCCCGCGCGGCGCTTCGCCGGCGCGCGGGCGGGCGCGCGTTGCGCCCCCTTGAGCGTCAGCATGGCGCTCAGCCCGCCGCCGGCGCGATTGCGCAGCACCAGCGTAGCATCCATCGCCTGCGCCAATTGACGGGAAATTGCCAGCCCGAGCCCCGTGCCGCCCGTGCCCCGGTTGCGTGACGTCTCGATTCGGTAGAACGGCTCGAATACCTTGTCGAGCAGCTCTGCCGGAATGCCCGGCCCGCGATCGAGCACGTCGATGGCGACGCTTCCGTCCGCAAGCAGCGCCGCCTCGAGCGTTGCCGCCGCGCTGAATTTCAGCGCGTTGTCGATGAGGTTGCCGACCACGCGGCGCAGCGCCTGCGGCCGCGCGACGACCGGCGTCGCCACCCGCTTCGTGATCGACACGTCGTGGCCGGCATCGGCATAGTCGCAGACGAGGCTGTCGAGCAGCGCATCGAGATCGATGCTGCACGGCGCTTCCGCTACGCCGTGCAGCGTGCGCGCGTAAGTCACGCCCTCGCGCACCAGATTTTCCATTTCGAGCAGATCCTGGCGCAGCTTCGCGGCTTCGCCGTTGTCGTCCATCACGTCCACGCGCAAGCGCATTCGCGTGATCGGCGTCTGCAAATCGTGCGACACCGCGGCGAGTATCTGCACGCGCTCGGCCGTGTAGGCCGCGATGCGCTCCTGCATCGCGTTGAACGCACGCGCGGCGCGCGCCACCTCGGACGGGCCCGCTTCCGACATCCGCGCGCCTTTCAGGTCCGGCCCCAACCCGTCGGCGGCGCGCGCAAGCTCGTACAGCGGCCGCGTCGCGAGCCTGACCGCAAACCAGCAGCAACTGGCCAGCATCGCAAGCTGCGCGACGAGTACGAGCGGCAGCCAATGCGAAAGCGGCACGCCGGACATCGGCCGGAAATCGATCGTGAGCGGTGTGCCGTCGGTGAGCGTCAAATGGGCCTGAAAGCGTTCGCGGCCGCCCGGAATCGCATTCACCTTCACCGCGTATGTGCGACCTACTCCGTCCGTTATTGCTTGCGCGAAACGCTCGGACAGGTTCGCATCGATCGGGCCGCCGTTCTCTCCCGGCCCGAGGATGAATTGATAGCTGCGCCGGGAAAGCCGTGGCAGCCACCATGAGCGCTCCGTCCGCGGCAAGCGGTCGAGCAGCGCAACGGAGCTCACGACTTCGCGCTCGACATAGCCCGTCATCAGGTCGACGGTGGCCCGGTCGCGCTCCATCCACGTCAGCCAGAACGACAGCGCCTGCGCGAGCGCGAGCCCCACGAAAAGTATGACGGCGAGCCGGGCAAACAGCGTGCGCGGCCAATGCCAACCCGCGGACGATCTCATTGCGGCGCTTCGATCACGGTGACCGCCGACGAAAACACATATCCTTCGTTGCGCAGCGTCTTGATGTAGCGCGATTCGCGCGCCTCGTCACGCAAACGCTGCCGCAAGCGGCTGACCAGCAGGTCGATCGAACGGTCGAACGCGTCCGACTGGCGGCCCTGGGTCAGATTGAGCAGTTGATCGCGCGTCAGAACCCGCTGCGGATAATCGAGGAAGACCCGCAACAGCCGGTATTCGGCGCCGCTCAGCGCCACCATGGTGTTCTCGGCATCGAGCAGGTGACGCGCGGTGGTATCGAGCCGCCAGTCGCCGAACGCCAGCAGTTGCGCCACCTCCGTCACCTGCATGCCCGGCGGCAGCATTCGGGTGCGACGCAACACAGAACGGATCCGCGCGAACAGTTCGCGAACGGCGAACGGTTTGGCAAGATAGTCGTCGGCACCCATTTCGAGACCGACTATGCGGTCAGTTTCGTCGCCGCGCGCGGTGAGCATCAGCACCGGCACGGCGCGAAACCTGCCCGCGCGCAGATCCCGGCACAGAATCAGCCCGTCGTCGCCCGGCAACATCAGATCGAGCACGATCAGGTCGGGTGCGCCGCTTTCGAGCACATTGCGCATTTCGCGGCCGTTGGCGGCCAGCGAGACGCGCATGCCGTTCTTTTCGAGGTAGCTTCCCACCAGTTCGCGAATGGCGCGGTCGTCGTCCACCACGAGCACATGATCCGGCTTCTCCGTCATCGGTTCGTCTCTCTTCGTTTTTCCGTCCGCCACGCACGCTCCTGAATACACGGACAATACGCCGGATGCATGATTTCCGTGAAAATCGCCCCCGCCGCAACCCAAATGGCCATGATGACGCGTTTCATCTCGAGGCGATTGGCGCCCATGTCGCTCTCCATGCGGATGACGTGAGCTTTATAGCGCAACGTGTGGGCCGAGACGTATCCTAATGTATCCACGCCGCGGCCGGACACAACACCTTGCATTCGGCCCTTCGCGGCGACACATCCGGGATACAGAGCGGGCTTTCAATGGCGCCATGCCGTCCAATCGGACAACGGGAGCCTTGTCATGCCCAGCTTGCTCGAACCGCCGCTAGCGCTACTCGCGGGCCTGTTCACCGTTGCGTCGCGTTGCGTTCTGTCCGTGATGCCCATTCTGCTGGGTGCGGGCGCCGAATGTGCCGGCCGCGTGCGTTTGCTGTTCATTGTCGCCGGGTTCAGCGTGGCCTTTGCGACGCTGGCGCTGACGTTGGGCGCGATGCCGAGCGCCGTGCACGTCGCGCAGCACGCCGTCCGCGACGCCGCCACGGCCCTGCCGGCGCTGTTTGGCCTGCTGCGGCTGTGGCCCGGCCTTTCGACTGACTTCGGCGTTCTCGTGATCATCACGGCCGCCGCGATCGGCTTCCAGTACGACACGCTCGCCCTGAGCGTTCTCTCCGCGCACCTTCCTACCTTCACGGCACTCTGAAATGTTCAAGCGAATCAAACTCGTCTGTACTGCCGCATTGCTCGGCGCGGCAGCCGCGCTCAGCCATATTCCGTTCGCTCAAAGCCGGATCGGCAACACCGGGGCGGCGCCCGAATTCACCGGCATCGACCAATGGATCAACAGCAAAGCGCTCACCATGCAGCAACTGCGCGGCCAAGTCGTACTCGTCGACTTCTGGACTTACGGCTGCATCAATTGCATCCATACCGTCCCATATATCGAGCGCTGGCATGAGCGATACAAAGACCAGGGCCTTGCCGTCGTCGGGGTACACACGCCGGAGTATCCATTCGAACGGGATACCGGCAACGTGAAGCAAGCGATCGCCCGCTTCGGCATTAGCTTTCCGGTGGCGCAAGACAACAGTTATGCGACGTGGAACGCCTACGGCAATCAGTATTGGCCGGCGTTGTATCTGATCGACCGGCGCGGACACATCGTCTATTCGCATTTCGGGGAGGGCGGCTACGCGGAGACCGAAGCGGCAATCCAGCGCGCATTGGCCGACAAGGGGTGACGCATGCTGCCGCTCGCAGACCGCGCCCGTCGGGTTGCCGGGAGCATATATCGATAGGTCTGCCGAGGCCGCCGCGCAGGCTTTGCTGCCGGCATGTAGCGAAAAGGCGCATCGCGCTCGTCGATTCATGCGCGAAACTGTGCCGCCGCACGTTGCGCGGAGATCCCGATGGCTGGCAGTGCCATTTCCTGCGCGCCGGCGGCACTTATGCCGACCGTGCCGGTGACGGCGGCTATCGGTGCGGCGGCCCAGTTATTTTTGCTCGCATCCAGTTCGCTGGTGCTGTTCGCGTTCGGGCACCGCGGGCAGCCTTGCTCCGGCATTGGCGATTGGCGTGCGATGCGCGCGACCGCTGGCGGAACGGACGTGGCCGCCGCATGTGCGTGGTCGCGGCTTATATGAATGCCGAGGTGGCGCGAATTCGTTTCGTGGCACGCAAGCCGGCATTGGCGGTGTTGAGTTCACTGCGTCTCGCGTTATTCAATTCCTTTAGGTGAACGTCAATCGATGTGGCACGGCTGCATGGAATCGTACTTATTCGAGTCAAATCGCGCATCGACGGAATTCATAACGATCGAACGAGCGTAGACGGCCCCATCTGGCGCGCGATGCGCCCGGCAATATCGGTGGATGACGCGGCATGCGAATTGCGCGCTGTCGGTTACCTTCAACCTGGGAGACGTCATGGCATTTGATCTATCTCGCATCGTGTTGCGTGCGCTCGTCGCCGGCCTGGTGATGACCGGCATCGTAATGAGCGCCGGATGTTCGAAGCAGCGCGACGACACATCGAATTCAAGTTCAGGCGCAGGCGCTTTGCAGCCTGCGCAGCCGGTGCAGCCGGCTACGCCTGTGGTGCCGAATGCGGCGTCCGGCGCGGCTTCCGCGCCGGGCGCGAGCGGGCAGTGAACGGGCATCGCGGCGTGGTGGTGCCGACGCTGTGCTCGGCGGCCTGAGCATCGGCCGCGCTGACGCGGAGCCTGTGCCGAGTGTGCAAAAGCTTCAATCGATTGCAGAGAGGTGTAGCCGTCGCGCATTGTCGGCCGTAGCTGTCGGCTTCGATCGGTGAATGCATCGGCGTGCGGCGTGCGGCGATTTCACGCTCTCACGCGAACCGCAGACGCGAACCTGAGCAGCGAGCCGTCGAAATGGCTATCGGCGTTCGATGAAAGCCGGGCTGCGACGGCCGCGCGTTGAACGGCGGTGGGAGCGCATCGGGCACGGGGGGCGGCATGACGATTGCGGCGGATTCGTCCGGCTGGCGGGTGCCGGTCGGATGCGCGATGGATGAACGGAGGTGATGATGGATGTCAAAGAGGACCGAATCAATGCCAGCCGGCGGCGGCGCTGTTTGGCGGGACGGCTGGGCGTCACGCTGGCCGTTGTTGCGGCTGCGTCATGCATGGCCGTCGCACCGGATGCGACGGCAGCCGACGGCGGCGCGTCGTCGTCACCGACGGCCGGCGCGAAGATCCGCGACGCTACGCTTACCGCGAAGGTGAAGACGGCGCTTGTCGGAACGGCGGGGCTGTCATCCGGCAATATTCACGTCACGACGCGCCACGGTAACGTCACGCTGACGGGCAGCGTGCCGGACGATCGTCAGCGCGCGATTGCGATCGACGTCGTGAAACAGATCGACGGTGTGCGGGGCGTGCACGATCAACTGACAATCGCATCGCAATGACAGCAGCGTGACGGCGGTGCCGGACCACACGCTCGTCGCTCGTCGCTCGTGCCGCGTGGCCGCGCGGGGGGCGGTGCTCGAATCAGTCTTGGCGGCGGCAGGCCCGCAAGCGTGCCTGCGCTCGTGCCGCGTGGCGCCGCAAGGCGGGTTGCCGCCGCGCGTCGTGGCGCCGGCAATTGACAAGGCGATGCCGGCAAACGGCAGCACAACAACAGCGCACGGACAGCGCAGGCGCCAAAGGGCAACGACAGCGAGGGCAACGACAGCGAGGGCAACGACAGCGCGGCAGCGGGGCAGAGCGGCAGGACGTCCGCGAGTCACGCACACGCTTCTCCATGCTCTGTAGGGCGCCAACTCCAGCGCGTAGTCAATAAGCCAGCCTGATCATCATCGCGCCGCATAACCAACTGAGCGGCTGCGGACTGCGTGACTACCGCGATCGCCTTTTCGCCTTCCATGCCGCACCATGCGCACGGCTTTGCGGTTCATTCGTTTTTCCTGCCGAGGATGTCAATCGCGTGCAGATGACGTGTGCGACGCGCGGTCATGGCGAGCATCGGTATCGCTTGATGCGCGGTCTTCGTGCTCGTCAGCCGGTGCGTGCTCGTTCGTCGGCGTCGACGGTTCGATGCGTGTGGTGCCGCCGGTCGCTGGCGCATCGCTGGCAGGAAAGGTTTGTTCGAGCATTTCGTCGATGTGCCGTTCCGAATGACGCGTGCTGGCGCGTTCCTGATTCTTTAGCGGCGGCGAAGCCCCGTGCTGATGGGCCGGTGTGTCACGGTCAGGGTGTTTGGGATGAGTCATGTCGGATGCTCCGGACGAAGTCTGCTTCGTTGGAACGGCGCAATTGACGTGCCCGTATCCGCGGTATCGGCGGCGAAGCCCAGCCGCGTCAGGGGCGGGAGCGTGACGGCGGCCTATGGACGGCACGCTCGGCACGCGCATGCCGGCTCGGCATGAAAGATTTGCAGAGGCCGATGTAATGCTGGCGCGAATTGCGAATATCAATGGCCGTGCCGCACGCCATGGGCCATGCCACGGTCAGAGGCGGCGCGCCGCAGGGCCGGCACGCGGATTGCGAACGATTGCGAAGCGTTCGTCATTGGGAAGTCAAATGGAACAGAATTTCGCGATATTGCTGCACCGGCCGGATCCACCTATGCCGGACGTCGACCCCGATCCTGATCTTCCGGACCCCGACAATCCGCCGCCCGACTTACCGGAACCTTATCGGCATCCGGAAGGGGACCCGCCCGAGCGTCCGCCGCCCGAGCACGAGCCGCCGGAGCGGCAGCCACCGGTGCATGCGTGCTCGACGCAGCGGCGGCCTATGCGGCCTATGCGGGAGGCGACCGAGTGCGCCGTGCCGTTGGAGGCACGCGGCGACAACCGTGGGTGGCGTGCCAGCCGCGACGCGCGCGCGGCAGCCGTCGTGCTGACGGCGGTGCTCGGTGCTGCGTGCGCGCAGCCGGGTCGCGGCGGCGGCCCGTTACCACGCGCGGCGGATCGGCCGGGCGGCGAGGGCGGCGCGAGCGCGCCGGTTGCGCCACGCGTCGCCGCGTCGCCTTCGGGCGCGCTGTCGCCAACGGATGCGCTCCCGTTGCCGGTATCGGGCGCAATGACACGCACGCACGGCGCCCTTTGCGCGGCGCGACAAGCATGATCGGAACCCGGCGCGTTTTCAGACGTATCCGCATACCTGGCCTGCAATCCCGATCGCGGCGATCGGCGCGCATCGTAGGGGCATGGCTTGCTGCATGCTGCGCATGCGGCTCGGCCGCGCACGCCGTGCGCGCGCAGACACCGTCGCCGCTGGCGGAATGGCAGTACTCGGCGGGCGTGCCGCTCGCGAAAGTCCTCGCGCCTGCGCAGCAGCCCGTCTGGCAGATCGACACGGGAGCGGCGGTGGATCTGCGGCCATCGTATCCCGGCGCGTCCGCGTATCGCGTGCGGATCGGCCCGAGCATCGATATTCGTTATCGCGATCTGTTTTTTGCGTCGACGGGCGAGGGCATCGGTGTCAATGCGTTGCGAGGGTCGAATTGGCGCGTGGCGATATCGGCCGGCTACGACCTTGGAAGGCGCGCCGCGGACGACCTCGATCACCTCAGGGGCATGCCGAACATCGGCGCGGCTGCGCTCGTCAGGCTGGCGGCCGACTATGTGATCACGAAGCCGTTTCCTTGGGTGGCGCGTGTGGCCGTGCGGCGTGACGTCGGCGGGGCGAACGGTTGGCGTGGCGATCTATCGGCATATTTGCCGCTGCCCGGCAGCAACGAGCGGTTCTTCTGGTTCGCGGGGCCGAGCGTGACGTTCGCCGATGCGCGCTACATGAACGCGTGGTTCGGTGTGTCCGATGCTCAGGCGCGTTCTGGAGAACGGCGCGGCTATGCGCCTTCGGCGGGCTTGCGCTCGGTGGCGTTCGGGACGACGGCCGTCTGGTTTGTCGACAAGCACTGGTTTGTGACCGCCGCCGGCGCCGTGGAGCAACTCGTCGGCGCTGCGGCGCGCAGCCCGCTCGTCACACGTTCGACGCAGGCGGTGGTCGATGTTTCAATCAGCTATCGGTTCTAGCGCGGGCTCGATGCGGCCGGCGCTCGGCCCGAAACACGGAGGATCCGATGTCCAATGCCAATTCGAATCCCGCTCGCGCGGCACACGGTGGAATGACCGCCCCAAGTCTGGCGAAGCGTTCTGCGGCGACGCGCGATATGCGCGAAATGCCCGGCGCCGCGCAGGCGAACGAAGCGCCGCGCGCGCCAAAGCTGTCGCCCGAGCGGGCGGCGGCGAAACTGCCGACCGGACTGCCGCCGATCGACCACGACGCATATTCGGCCAACAGCGGCGATCCGGTTCGGCGGGCGGCGAGCCGCATCGTGTCGATCGACAACGCAAACATGGCCGCGACCGACAATTCAGTGGACGTGGACGGCAAGGGCATGGAAGCGCGCCAGGGTGCGTCCGAGTGGCAGGACAACGTGATCTATTCGAATGCGTCGCTCGACGACAGCGTCGATACGCCCGACGACGGCCTCGGCGGATTCGAGAGCCGCCCCGCCGGCAATGTGCCGCAAATCGCGCTGCGCCGCGGCTGGCGCGTCCGTTACGCAGGCGCCGTGGAAGTCGAGCGCGGCGGCGGCAGGCGCGCTGAGCACGTGATCTGCCTCGAACCGCTCGACTGAAGCGGCACGCGCCTTGCGCGCGGATCGGCGCGCCGCATGTTGCGTCGCACGGTGTGCCGCACCGCGATGCGGCAAGGAGGAAAGCGATGACCAGTCCGCGCGAATATCTGGAAGATTGGCTGCGGGATGCATACGCCATGGAGCGCCAGGCCGAGACGATGCTCAGCGCCCAGTTGAGCCGGCTCGACAACTATCCGTTGCTGCACGCGCAGCTCAGGCAGCATCTCGACGAAACGCGCATTCAGCAAACGCTTGTCGAAGGCTGTCTGCGCCGCCTCGGCACGACGCCGTCCGCGATCAAGGATCTCGCTGCGCGAATTGCCGCATATGGGCAAGTCGCGGGCGGTTTGCTGGCCGAAGACGAGGTGGTCAAGCATGCAATGGCCTGCTACATGTTCGAGCAGGTCGAAATCGCCGCATATACGGTGCTGATCGTCGCGGCGGACGCCGCGGGGGAAGCCGAGATCCGCGCGAACTGCGAGCGGATCCGGCAGCAGGAATTCGATATGGCGTCGTGGCTCGCGCGGCAACTGCCGGACATTACGACGGCGTTTCTCGAACGCTCGAGCGTCGAGCGCAGCGATGCGAAGCGCTAGCCGCCCGTCGAGGCCGCAGGCGGACATGGCGCGCATCGCCGTGCGCATGGCGGCACGAATATGCCGGTATCGCCGCGCGGTGTGCAATGTCCGCAAACGTAGCAATTCGAATATGGCGCACAGTGTGCGCGTCACGATTGCACAAACGACAGGAGCGAAACCATGCAGGCCAAATCCCAGGCGCAGCAGCGCGCGGCAGGCGCCGCGCTTGCGGCCAAGCGCGGCCGGACGAAAGTCAAGCGTTTGAAGCCGCCGTCGAAGTCAATGTACGAATCAATGAGCAAGCAGCAACTCGAGGAGATGGCGTCGACGCCGGCAAAAGGTAAGCCCAAGCACAAGCACGATGCATGAACGGCGGCATCGGGTATCGGTATCGTCCGGCGCACGTCGCGAAATGGCGGGCCTGACAGCGCGGCTCCCGGCCGGGGCCGCGTTGCCGCCGCAGGCATGACGAAGAGCAGCGCTGCCGCCGGCCGGACAGCGCGCCATGCGAAGACGGCCGCCCGTGCGCATGCGCGAACCCGTTCGCGTGAGTCAAGTCAGGGCTTGCGGCCGAACGCCTCGCGCAATTTCCGCTTCGCGCGTTCGAGCGTGGCCCGTCGCGATGCGGACAGATTGCGGCCCGCGCGGTTCGCGTAAAAATTCAGCATTGACATTGCCGACTGAAACGGCGACGCGCGGCGGCGCGTGCTGCGCTCGGCGGAGCGCTTCAGCGACGCGGCAATTTTGCTGGGATCGTCCGATTTGAAGATATCGGGCTCGAGCTCGAGCGCATGGCTCGTTTGCGTGACCTTGGCAGACCAGCGCTTGCGCGGCCGGGGGGCGGCGCCGCGGCTTCGGCCGGGGCGTTTGGTCGGGCGTTTGCTGCGTGGTTTCGCAGCCGATGAATGGCGCATGGTGCGGCCTCCGGCAAACGGTGCGCATGGGCCCTCAGCGGCCCGGTCATTGCCCCGCAATTTGCGTTCCGCTCGCATGGCCGGCAAGACGGGCGGCATGGCGAAGGCGCGATGCCGGTTCCGGGACATCGGGCTACGCGCTGGCGCATGGTTCGATCCGCGCTGGCTCGGCGATTTCATCGAAAAAGATCGTGCACGCTGGCGTACAGCGTCGAAAAGGTCGGTATGCCGCGCGGCTGCCCTGGCGAAGCGGGCTTTTCATACCGAAGCGCGGCAATGCCGCAAGCGCGGTTGGAGCCGCCGAGCCGCTGAACGGCACGAACGGCCGGTCACGACGCTGTTCTTGCTGCCGGCGATCAACGCTCCCGTGCTTGGCAGTCGCTTTCCGGCGCCAGCTCGGTAATGCGTAGACGCGTAGACGATCGGCGAGTGACCGCTGCCCCGCCGCCGTTCGCCGCCGCATTCCGGTATAAGTCTTCCGCTAATCGGATATCTTCAATGCATCGAATCGATCGATTCGAATTTCATAATCATCGCCATATGCGAAAATTCAATGTGAAATTGAATAATAAAAATAAAAAATTACATTTAAATTGTAATTTTGAATAGAAATATTTGATCGTTTATTGGTATGTAAAAGTGCTTTGCAGGCGGTTTTCGGCTTATCATGAACTCGAATTTCCCATGTGAAATTCATCTAATTTTTTGATTTTGACATTCATCAAAAATATCTCTTTAAATTAAAGTGGTTTATAAAAATAATTTATTTGTTCAGAAAATGGAGCGCCGATGCCACATATCCTGGTCGTGGAGGATGACCCCGCCGCGCGCGAGTTGCTGAGTGAACTCGCTCGCGCGCAGCGGCTTGCTTGCGCTGCCGTCACAACGCTCGAGGCGGCGCGCGCATGGGTCGCCAAGCACATGCCGGATCTCATATTGTGCGATCTCGTGTTGCCCGACGGTAACGGCATGATGTTGTTCGATGCGCTGCCGAAAGGGGCGCATTGCGAGGTGGTGCTCATGACCGGACACGCCAGTCTCGATACCGCAATCGACGCATTGCGTCGCGGCGCAGCCGATTACCTGGTGAAGCCGCTCAATATGCAGCGGCTGAACGCGATCCTCGAGCGCGTGCCGCGCACCGGTGCGTCGCATGATGGGAGCGCGACGTTGCGCGCCGAGCGCAAGCAGTTTGACCGTTTTGGGCAACTGCTTGGCGGCTCGCCCGCGATGCAGGCGGTGTACGGCGCCATCGGCCGCGTTGCCGGCACCGATGCGTCGGTACTGCTCACTGGCGAGTCCGGCACCGGCAAGGAACTGGCCGCGCAGACGATTCACGATCTGAGCCCGCGCCGCTGTGGGCCGTTTCTCGCGGTCAATTGCGGCGCGATTGCCGCGAACCTCGTCGAGAGCGAGATGTTCGGTCACGATCGCGGCAGCTTCACCGGGGCGCAGCGGCAGCACAAGGGCTTCTTCGAGCGTGCGGACAGCGGCACGCTGTTTCTCGACGAGATCACCGAGATGCCGGTGGAGTCGCAGGTCAAGCTGTTGCGCGTGCTCGAAACCGGCCAACTGACGCGGCTCGGTTCTGCGCGCGAGATCCATGTCGATGTGCGGATCGTCGCCGCGACGAACCGAGATCCCGAAGCGGCGGTAGCCGAGGGCAAGCTGCGCGCGGATCTCTATCACCGTATCAACGTGTTTCCGGTTACGTTGCCACCGTTGCGCGAGCGCGATGGCGACGTGCCGATGCTTGCCGAAGCGTTCCTGCGGAAGCTCAACGAAGACAGCGGCCGGACGATGCGTTTTTCCGAGGCGGCGCTCGCGGCGCTGAGCCACCACGCGTGGCCGGGCAATGTCCGTGAATTGCGCAACTTCGTGCAGCGCGCGTGCATCTTCAACGACGGCGACGTGATTGACACGCTGCCCCCGCCGGTCATCGTCGAAGTGTCTGACATGATGAGTGCCGCCGGCGATACGGTGAGCGTGCCGTTCGGCACGCCGCTTAGCGAAGTCGACAGACAGATCATTCTCGGCACGCTTGAGCGCTGTGGCGGCGTGAAGTCGCATGCGGCTGAAACGCTGGGCGTCAGCCTGAAGACGATCTCCAACCGGCTCATGCAATTCGGCAGCGGCAAAGGCGCATGAGCCGCCGATCTCGCCTCGGTACTGTGCCCGCGGCCGGGGGGCGGCAGGCATTTCGTTGCTTCGCAACAGGGCGTTGGTTGCGCCGCGTTCGTCGAAAAGACGGCAGCCCGGTGCATACACTCGGGCCGCGCGTAACGCATCGAACGCGCAGGAATGCGCGGGAATATGCATTGCATCTGAGGATGCCGTTGGCGAGGCTGGCCAACCAGAGGCGGTCTTGCGATGCATACGATCTTGCCTGCCGTCGCCGCGGCCCGCTGTGTGACGGCGGCATGCATGGCCGCTGGCTCGCACGGTTGCCGCGGCCGACGCGTCGGCACGGCGAGCGGGCGGCGATGCGGCAGGCTTTCGGGGAATCGAAGCTCGGTGCCCCGGCAAACGGCACGTAGTCACAAGGCATAAGGAGGCACACAACATGAACCCATGCAGATCAACGTGGTGCGCGGCCGCCGCGGTCATTGCGTTCGCGGTGGGCGGCGCGCACGCGCAGATGCCGGGTATGGACGCGGCATCGAATGTGCAGCTTGGCGCTGACGTCGTCAATCCGGCATCGGACGTCGGCGATAGCCGGATAGCGAAGCTGCCGCGGATAACGGACGCCGAATTTGTCGACGAAGCGGCGCTTGCCGGCAAGAGCGAGATCCAGGCAAGCCAGCTTGCCGGTGAACAATCGGCCACTGCCGATGTGCGCGCATTCGCGAAAATGATGATCGACGATCACTCGAAGATCGACGCGGCACTTCACGCCATCGCGTCGCACAAGCGGATCACGCCGCGTACCTCGCAGGTTCATGATCCGAACATCGAGGTGTTGCGCGGCAAGCGCGGGCACGATTTCGACGTGGCCTATTTGGCGGTGGCGGGTCCCGCCGCGCACCGCCGGGTGATCCAACTGTTCGAGCAGGAAGCGGGCTCGGGCAGCGATGCCGATTTACGTGCGTTTGCGCAGCAGACGCTGCCGACGCTGCATCAGCATTTGCGGGCCGCGCAGGCACTCGCCCGCGAAGTGCAACGATGAGATCGGTGCGAGGCGCGCGTACCGGCGCGTCGTTTTGAATGTCGGCGGCCGATAGGCGGCACTCGATGGGAGACTTTTATGTCGAAACGGCACAATCACGCAAATTTGCAAGAAGGCATCCGGGAACTGCTGTATCAGACGCTCGAAACGGCGCTTTGCGGCGCGGCGATCTATGCGGCCGCATTGGACTGCGCCAGCCGCACGGCGCTACGTGACGAATGGACGAAGTGTCACGCGCAGGCGCTGGTGCATCAGCAGGTGCTGCTGTCCGCGTTCGAAGCGCTCGGGCTCGATCCGATGGCGCAGACTCGCGGGCGTACCGCGGTGTCCGCATGCTGCCGGGCATTGTTCGAGGTCGTCGCCTACGCGCGGCGGAGCAAGGAGCCGGCCATGGCGCAACTGATTGCCGCCGAATGCGTGATGCTTGCCGAAACCAAGGATCGCCAAAACTGGGCGCTGATCGGCTTTGCCGCCGATGCGTTGTCCGGCGCCGTCGCGAAGGTGCTGAAGGACGCCTATGCGTCGATCTGGGCCGACGAGGCGTGCCACTTGTATCACGCGAAAGGGTGGACGCGCGAGCTGTGGATCGAATCGATGGGTTTCGAGCCGATGTTGCCGCCGCCTGAAGAGCGGGAGACGGCCGAATTCGCGAGCGCGGCCGCGCGGGCACAATGGCCACGGAGCGGCACCGTCCATTGATGACGGCCGTCGCGACGGCGGGATGGAGCCGCAGCCGCTGGGAGCCATGCATGGCCAGGCGGGCGGCGCACGGCTTGGCTCGGGCGCCACAAACGCGCGGGCGCGCCGTTGCCGGGCTTCGTCCGGCCGATCCGTCCGCCCACGGCTCACGCCATGCCGCCGACGGGGGGGCGGCCATATGCGGTCAGCCCGGGCCCGGTCAACGGGGCACGCCCCGGTTCGGCCAAGCCGAACCGGGAATCACATTTTCTTGATCGGGAATGGATTTCAGTTTTGTGATTTATCGAATTTGATAAATCGTGCCGCCGAGACTGGTGGATTGCTGCAGAGACGCCGGCGTGCCGACATAACCGATTCTGCCGAGAAGGGAGGCGGTGGCATTGACATTTCTCGCATTCACGAGGGCTTGCGCGGTGGCGGATGCATTGACCGTCGCGCTGTTGATCGGCAATCCGGTCGAATCGAACGAGGCGGCGGCCGTCACCGTGATATTGGCGGAGGCGTTCGGGCCATTGCCCGAGATTTTCCCATTGCCGGTCGCCGAAAGATTGGCGCTGATCTGATTGACGTTGCCGATGTCGGCGACATTGAACGAACCGGATGCGTTTGCCTTGAGCGTCAGGTTGTTGATTTGCTGCTGCTGCAAATCGAGATTGATCTTGCCGGCCGTTTCCGCGTCGATCATGACCGTGCCGGCGGGATTGCCGAAGAATCCTTGCGCATTTACCGATGCGGCGTTCAGCGCCGTCAATGCGTTGAGATTGATCGTCTGCACTTCGACGGTCACCGGGTTCTTCAGCACATAAGCATTGCCCGGCGCGAGCCCGACGCTCAGCACGCCTTGGCCGTTGACGCTCGCCGATACATACGGAAGGATGTTGCTGTCCGCGGAGATGCTGGCCATGTTGCTCGTGCCGTGCGTAACGCGCACGGTGACCGCGTTGTTTGCCTGGACCGACGTGAATGCGAGGTTCAGCGCGCTCGACGTTTGGCTCAGATTGCCGTCACCCTGAATGACATTGACGTTCGATTGCCCACCCACGACGATCGGGCTGATTTGGCCGGTCGACGAACCCGATACGCTCGTCCAGGTTCCTCCGCTGGCCGCTGGTACGGCAGTATCGGCACGAGCCGGGGCCGCCGCCATGAAAAGCCCGCCGATTGCGGCACTCAAAGACAGTGCGCGCGCCCATTTTTTCATATTGTCGAGCGGTGCTTTTTTGTTTCGGCCATCTCGGGTGACGAAAACATTCGCGGCTGCTTGGCGATCAGAATCTTGCATCATGGTTCTCCAAAAAGACCAGATATTGGATCTGGCAAGGTGTTAGTTCACATCGTGATGCCTGATTGAAACTCGATAATCGTTAATTCCTATGTAGAGTAGGTATCGTTGTTGTCGGTGATGCAGTAGCGGTGTCGATTCGTCAAAATCAGAATGTAATTCTGTCTATTTAAGTTTTTGCGGGGGGTAAAAGTATCAAAGGCTCCTAAATGGGAAAAGTGCGCTGGTCTGCTTAATAATATGATTTAAATAAATCGAAACAATGATTATGAATATGCTCGGCGGAATAATGGAATATGTAATGGCGATATGGTGCGAACGTAATAACCACCGGTAAGGTCGATATAGGTCCAAAAGCGAATTCAGCCGATGCGCGGCTCGCGCGCCCGCTTCGCGTTATTGCGGCGATCCGGCCGGGTTGGAGCAATCTGAGCAATCGGAGTGCCGGGGGCCGCGCAGTCGCCGCGTTGTCGCTCCATGTGCCCAAGTCAGCGTTTGCTGGCCAATGCCGTGTAAACCCGGTTTTTGACAGAGTTGTCTATACAATTTGACGCAGCTATCTTGAGCGCTTCGAATGCCTTGCCGCTCATCCGACAACCATGCCAACTTCCTCGACTGCTCGTCAGCGGGCGCTGCGCGAGCGCCGTACCATCGACTATATTCCCGACGGCGAACGCCACGGCAAGCTGCTGAGCCAGTTCACGTTGTGGCTCGGCGCCAACCTGCAAGTCACGGCGATCGTGACCGGCGCGCTCGCGGTCGTGCTTGGCGGCGACGTATTCTGGTCGCTGATCGGCCTCGCGCTTGGTCAGTTGCTCGGCGGCGCGGTGATGGCGCTGCACGGCGCGCAAGGCCCCCGGCTCGGCTTGCCGCAGATGATCTCGAGCCGTGTGCAGTTCGGCGTCTACGGGGCGATGATCCCGCTCGTGCTCGTTTGCCTGATGTATGTCGGCTTTTCCGCGAGCGGCACGGTGCTGGCCGGGCAGGCGCTGTCCCAACTGCTCGGCGTGGCCGATGCGCTCGGGATCGGCGTGTTCATCTCAGTGGTCGTCGTGCTCGCGGTGTTCGGCTACCGGGCGATTCACGCGCTGGGCCGCGTCTCGAGCGCACTCGGCGTGCTCGCGTTCATCTACATGTTCGCGCGGCTGCTTGAAGGGCACGACATCGGCGCGCTGCTTGCCGTCCGGCATTTCTCGCTCGCTCACTTCCTGCTCGCGGTTTCGCTGTCCGCGTCGTGGCAGATCTCGTATGGGCCTTACGTGGCCGACTATTCCCGCTATCTGCCGCGCACGACGTCGGCGCGCCGCACGTTCTGGGCGATCGGTCTTGGCTCGGTGCTCGGCGCGCAGGTGGCGATGGTGTTTGGCGTGTTCGCCGCCGCGCTCGCGGGCAGGCAGTTCGCTGGCCACGAGGTGCAGTTCATCGTGAGCCTCGGCGCGAGCGGCGCGACGGCCGCGCTGCTTTATTTCGCGATTGCGCTCGGCAAGCTGACGATCACGACACTCAATGCATACGGCAGCGTGATGTCGGTGGCGACCATCGTCACGGGCTTCTCGGGCCGCGCGCAGATTTCGCAGCGCGCGCGCATCGGCTATGTGCTCGTGATGGTCGCCGCGGTCGCGTGGCTCGCGCTCGTCGGCCGCCACGCATTCCTGAAGGAGTTCTCCGCGTTCATCCTGTTTCTGCTCGCGTTCTTTACCCCGTGGAGCGCGATCAATCTGGTCGATTTCTATTGGGTGACAAAAGAGCGTTACGACGTGCCCGCGCTCTTCGATCCCGACGGCCGCTACGGGCGCTGGAACGTCGTGGGCGTGACGGTTTACGTGATCGGCGTGCTTGTGCAGTTGCCGTTTCTCGCGACGAGCTTTTATACGGGCCCGCTCGTCGCGAAGCTGGGCGACACCGACATTTCATGGATCATCGGCCTCGTTGTGCCCGGCGTTCTGTATTATGTGATGGCACGCAGGCGAGCGGCGCATATTCCCGAGCGGCTGACCCTGCCGGACGAACCTTCGATGCCATGACCGATTCCCTCGCTCCATCGCCGGTGCTGATGGATGCCACGCCGGCCGCCGATGCGCATTCGCTCGATGCGTTGCATGCGTTCGTCGAGCGCCATCCGCGCCTTTTCGTGCTGACGGGCGCGGGTGTGAGCACCGATTCCGGCATTCCCGGCTATCGCGATCGAAACGGCGAATGGATGCGTTCGCAGCCCATCCAGTTGCGCGAATTTCTCGATTCCGACCATGCGCGCCGCCGCTATTGGGCGCGCAGCATGATCGGCTGGCCGATGGTCGCGCACGCCCGGCCGGGCCCATCACATCATGCGCTCGCGCAGCTCGGCGCGGTGCGGCGCATCGCGCGGCTCGTTACACAGAACGTCGACGGGCTGCACCAGCGCGCGGGCAGTGCGGACGTGATCGAATTGCACGGCGGCATCGGTGGCGTGATGTGCCTCGATTGCGGGGCGCATCATGCGCGCGCGGCCATCCAACGCGTTCTCGAAGCAGACAACCCGGCGTTGCTCGATGCGCGGGCGGTGCCGGCCGCCGATGGGGATGCACATGTCGAGTGGCATGCGCTCGATACGTTTCGCGTGCCGGCCTGTCCCACATGCGGCGGGCTCTTGAAGCCGGCCGTCGTGTTCTTCGGCGAGAACGTGCCGCGCGAGCGCGTCGCGCAGGCCGCGCGGGCGCTCGACGAGGCGGATGCCATGCTCGTCGTGGGCTCGTCGCTGATGGTGTATTCGGGTTATCGGTTCTGCGTGTGGGCGCATGCGCAGCGCAAGCCGATCGCGGCGCTCAATCTTGGGCGCACGCGCGCCGATCCGTTGCTGTCGCTGAAAATCGAGGCATCGTGCGGGCAGATGCTCGAGGCGCTTGTCACGCGGCTCGGATGACCGGGCATGACCGGGCGTTTTGCACCCGCTGCCACGAGTACGGCGCTATGCGCCGTGGCGCGCCACGTCCCCTGATCCACGGCTTGTTGCCGCCCGCGCGTCCCCGTTTGGGGCGCGCATGGCTTCACGTGCCGACGCAATCCCCGCCATGCCTTCATGTTGCCGTTGCTATTCGCAAACTGCGCGCAACCGAACACTTTTGATTCGGCCTTTGCGACGGACTCGCACGGTTTCCCTTATCCTTGCGCCTGTACGTGCGACTTGCAAAAGTCGCGCCCCGTTTTTTTCCGGAGAATTGAATAATGGGTAAACAAGCAATCGGTGTGGTCGGTCTTGCGGTGATGGGGCGTAATTTGGCGCTGAATATCGAAAGCCGTGGCTATGCGGTGTCGGTATACAACCGCAGCCGCGAGAAGACCGATGAGCTGATCGCCGAATTTCCCGATCGCAAACTCGTGCCGGCCTATACGCTTGAGGAATTCGTCGCGTCGCTCGAAACCCCGCGCCGGATTCTGCTGATGGTGAAGGCGGGCGAAGCGACCGACGCGACGATCGCGGCGCTCAAGCCGCTGCTCGCCAACGGCGACGTGCTGATCGACGGCGGCAACACGCACTTCACCGATACGATCCGCCGCAACCAGGAACTCGCGCAAGCCGGCCTGCATTTCATCGGCACGGGTGTGTCCGGCGGCGAGGAGGGGGCGCTGCACGGCCCGTCGATCATGCCAGGCGGCCAGCGCGACGCATACGAACTGGTCGAGCCGATCCTCAAGCAGATCGCCGCGAAGGCGCCTGCCGACGGTGAGCCGTGCGTCGCGTACATGGGCCCGGACGGCGCCGGCCACTATGTGAAGATGGTGCACAACGGGATCGAGTATGGCGACATGCAACTCATCGCCGAAAGCTATGCCGTGCTCAAGCAAGTCGCGGGGCTGACGAACGAGGAACTGGGCGCGGTCTATACCGAATGGAACCAAGGCGAACTCGACAGCTATCTGATCGAGATCACGTCGAAGATTTTCGGCAAGAAGGACGACGAAACGGGCCAATATCTCGTCGATGTGATTCTGGATCGCGCGGCGCAAAAGGGCACCGGCAAATGGACGAGCCAGAATGCGCTCGATCTCGGCGTGCCGCTGCCGCTCATCACCGAATCGGTGTTCGCGCGGGTGCTGTCGTCGCTGAAGCAGGAGCGCGTTGCCGCGAGCGAAGTGTTGAGCGGCCCGGCCGCCGCGCCGCTCGCAGGCGATCGCGATGCGTTCGTCGAAGCGGTGCGCCGCGCGCTGTACCTGAGCAAGGTCATTTCGTATGCGCAAGGTTTCGCGCAGCTTGGCGCCGCGTCGAAGGAATACGGCTGGAATCTCGATCTGGGCGCGATCGCGCGCATTTTCCGGGCGGGTTGCATCATCCGTGCGCGCTTCCTTCAGAAAATCACCGATGCGTATGCGACCGATCCGGCGCTCGCGAACCTGCTGCTTGATCCGTATTTCCGCGAGATCGCCGCGAATTATCAGCAAGCGCTGCGTGATGTCGTGATTGCCGCGGTGAAGGCGGGCGTGCCCGTGCCGGCGTTTGCGTCGGCCATTGCGTACTTCGACGGCTACCGTTCCGCGAGGGTGCCGGCCAACCTCGTCCAGGCGCAGCGCGACTTCTTCGGCGCACATACGTTCGAGCGGACCGACAAGCCGGGCAGCTTTCACGCGAATTGGTCTTAATGGGGGCGGAACCAGTAATTGTTGCAATCATCTATCTTATCGATAGGGTTTTTATAAGGCTCGGCTGCGATTGTTATTAAGCAGGAAACAGTGTTTTCGTCGATTCATGGTTTTCCCTAGGTGCTTCGGTGACTAGACTACGGTCAATCGCAGTACACATGGTGTGTGCCGCGACGCCAAAAAAGTTACGGAGGTTCCATCATGAAATCGTTGATCGCTACTGTCGCAGTCGCCGCCGCTTTTGCCGTTCCCGCCGTCTCGTTCGCCCAGCAGGCCAATGGCGCGGTGAGCCGCGCCGAGGTGAAGGCCGAACTGATCCAATTGGAGAAGGCAGGCTACAACCCGGCCAGCGACCGCGTGAACTACCCGGAAGAAATCCAGGCCGCCGAAGCGCGCGTCCATGCGCAAAGCAATGCCGCAGCGAAGGCTGATACGAGCGGCTACGGTGCGCAACCGGCCGCGGCGGTCGAATCCGGCTCGCCGTGGAAGGTCAACCGCATCGCCGATGGCGCGCCGGTCTACAAGGGTCATTGAGCAGCATCGTCGCGCGCCGCGGTTCGATTTGGCGGCAGCGGATCCAGCCGGACGCGTCATCCCCTCCTCAGCCCGCACGTTCCGATCAATGGAGCGTGCGGGCTGATTCTTTTGCCCTTCCGGGAAGGAAGGCGCAAGACTCCAAGCGCTCGCCCGCCGGCGATTTACACCGTGCCGGCCGAGCAGGTTACTATCCATGACTTAGGAAGGCGCGCCCGGCTCGAGCGGCATCGGGGCGCCGATGAAGATCGTTCATGGTCAACGCAATGCCATATTGCGTGCATGGGGTGCCGTCGATATCGTCTGCGCGGCATCCTCAGGGTGCGCGGATGGGGCTGGCCAGCCGTACCCATGGCAATGTGAACGACGGTGAGCAAGCCATTGCCGGGCTCGATCGAGGGTGTCGGGATGCGCTATCGGGAGTGACGGCGAATATGCGGAAATTCCCGATATCGGCGGCATCTTTTACGCGTCGGCCTGAATGGAGCGTGCTGCGCATCCGTTCGGCAAAGCGGGAATGCCCGTCATCGAACTCGACGGCGGTATTTGAGGTCCGATAGGAGCGGCCGGTTTGGCTGGTTGGGCCGTTGCATCGGATGCGCGGCTGCAAGTGCGGAGAAACGACGGAGGTACGTTTGAGAAGAACCCTGTTCCCGGATTGGCTCGACACGCGTCATACGATCCGCGTGATGCTCGTAGCGGCGGGCGCGGCGCTCGTCGGCGGCTGCACGGTGACGCCGTGGACCGATATGTGGCAACCCGAGCATACGCAGCAGCCTGCGCAACCGGTTGCGCGGCCGCCCGGCGTGCTTGCTGGCTATTACCGGGTCAATCCGGGCGATACGCTCGCGAGCGTGGCGGCCGCGTTCGCGCAGAGCACACAGGATGTCGCGCGCTGGAACCACATCGCACCCACCGATATGGTGACGCCCGGCCAGGTGCTGCGCGTGGCGCCGCCGCCCGGCCTGACGGAACCGGCGCCGCCGCCGAGCGCGCAGACGCTTGAGCCGCCGGCCGCCAGCGCGCAGCCGGATGCTGCCACGGCGCCTATGCTCGCGTGGCCTGCGCGCGGCACCGTAACGGCGCCGTTCGGCTCGGGCAGGAACCACGGCATCGAGATCACCGCCACCGGCGACGACCACACGGTGCGCGCGGCCGCGCCCGGCCGGGTCGTTTATGCAGGCTCGGGCGTGGCCGCATATGGGCCGCTCGTGATTTTGAAGCACGACAATGACCTCATCACCGCGTATGGCCATAACGACAGGCTGCTCGTCAATGAAGGCGATGCGGTGAGCGCGGGTCAACCGGTCGCGGAGATGGCTACCGATGCGGGCGGCCGTGCGACGTTCGAATTCGAAGTGCGTCGCAACGGCAAGGCGGTTGATCCGATCGGGCTGCTGCCGCGCAATGGCTCTTGAGCGCCGAATACCGCAGGTGCGTGCGCGCTTTTGCCGCATGCGACGACAAGCCGGCTGCGTGGCCACCGGGTGCGCCGCGCGCCGGCGGCCCGTCGCTCGCGCGTTGTGCCCGGTCGCTGTAGCGCCGGCACGCGGATCTTCTCGAGCATGAATCTCAACGGTTTTCCCGTATCGGGCGGATCGCGCTCAACTACTTTCCAAACGCATCGCCGACGCGCCGGACCGATTGCCGAGCAGGACGATCATCGCGGCGAACATCACGCTGCCTGCCGTGATCGCGCCGCAATACACGGCGACATTCAGATAACCATGTGCGCGCGGATCGACGAACGGGTATGGATACCAATCGACGAGCGCTCCGCGCACGAGCGTATAGGCGAGGTAGGCAATCGGAAACGCGAGCCAGCGCGCGAGATGCGCCCACTCGATCCTCACGCGCGGCGCAACATAGACCCAATCAAGAAATACGACGATCGGCATGATCCGATGCAGGATCCAGTTCGTATAATGCGGCGTTACATGATGGGTTGAATCCAGGCGGGACAGCAGCAGAGCGTAGACGATACCGGTAATCGCCAGGTAAAGCACGACCGCGCCGCGAGCCGATTCGTAGCGCGGTGACGGCGGCCGCGCGGCGAGCCACAAGCCCGCAAGCAGCACGACCGCCGCGAGCAGGTTGCTCAGTTGTGTGAAGTAGCTGAAGAAATTGCCGAGCCGGAACGTCGGCGTGCCCCACCGCAGCGCGAGGCTATACAACGTCGCTGACAGGATCAGCATGCAGCCGAGGAGCCGGTAGGCTGCAACGAAAACGGCTTTCTGCATCGACGAACCTCACGTGATGCGATGAAATTACGCTGTCGCGGCGCACGCGACGGCCAGGGTGTTGTTCGAGGATAGCGCAATCGATGCCGCGCAACGTGCGGTGGTTATCTCAACAGGAATGCGATTCACGATGAACTCTATTTTTGCCGATCAAGCACGTTACAACCGTCCCGCCGTGTTCTTTCATTGGGCAATCTTCGTGCTGGTCGCGCTCGCGTATCTCGCGATCGAGATTCGCGGGCCGAAAGGTTCCGACAGCCGCGTGTTCTGGTCGAACGTTCATCTTTTTGCCGGCACGCTCGTGCTGACGCTCGCCGTACTGCGGATCGTCTGGCGTTTCGTGAGCCGCGCGCCGCAGGCACTGCCTCAGTCGGCATGGCTCTCGGTGCTGGCCAAAATCACCCATGTCGCGCTGTACGTGTTTATCGTCGCTCAGCCGCTGCTCGGAATCATGTTGCTGAATTTCGGCGGAAAGCCAGTCACGCTTGCCTGGGTCGACTGGTCGTTCACGCTGTTTGGCCCGAATCCCGATCTGCGGCCGCTGGTCAAGGAGGTGCATGAAACCGTCGGTAACGTGTTTTATTACGTGATCGGGCTGCATGCGCTTGCCGCGCTTTGGCACCATTTCGTCAAGCGGGATGCGACGTTGCGCCGCATGACGTTCTGACGGTTTTGCCGCGAGCGCATGCATCCGTTGCATATGCAAAGCGCCATGCGCTCCCGGTAACGCGATGCGCACTCAGCGCGCCGCCGGCGCGCTATCCAAGCCGGTAAATATTCTGTAACATTCGGGCGGCATTACATTCCCTTTACGCCTGCTCGCACCATGTCCAACCGATTTCGCAAATTGACTGCCTGGTTAGGCATGCTTGCGATCTGGTTGGCGATCGCCGCGCCGCTCGTATCGCAGGTGTACGCACGGTCAACCGTGCGGCCCGAAGCCGCAATCTGCGGCGTCGCGCACGACGGGGCCGGCGTGCATGCATCCGGACACGGCGCCGGGCACCATGCGTTGCATCTCGACGCATGCGGATATTGCGCTTTCTTCGCTCACAGCCCGCCGCTCGGCACTGCCGCAGCGCCGGTATTTGCCGCCTATTCGGCGGCGGCCGCGCTTCCCGCTTTCTTCGACACGATCGAGCGTTCGCCCGAACGCCATTCGCACGCGTATCCGCGTGCGCCTCCTCGAAACGCCTGAACGTTCGAGCCACTTCCGTTCATCCAAGCCCGTATCCGTTCGATGCTTTGATCGAGCGGACGGGCGCCTTTCGAGTTTCGATCCATGTCAATCCGATTCCCGCGTCACGCGCATGCCGCGCGTGACGTTCGCGCACGCAGCCATCGGCGCGTCGCGCCGCTGAGTGCACCCGCCTTCGTCGCCGGCGCGCTCGCTTTCCATTACGCTACGGCTGCCGCGCAAACCGCCGGGCCGGCGCAGCAGCACGAATCCGTCAACGTTTCGGCCGCGCCCGTCTTGCCGACGATTGAAGTCGTCGCGTCGCCGGAGTCGACGCCGCTGGTCGTGATCAGCCATCCCAAGACGCCGCGCCAACCGTTGCCCGCAAGCGACGGCGCCGATTATCTGAAGACGATTCCTGGTTTCGCGTCGATCAGGAGCGGCGGCACCAACGGCGATCCGGTACTGCGCGGCATGTTCGGCTCACGGCTCAACATTCTTGCGAACGGACTGCCGACGCTCGGTGCGTGTCCGAACCGGATGGATGCGCCAACGTCGTATATCGCGCCCGAGAGCTATGACAAAGTCACCGTCGTCAAAGGGCCGCAGACCGTGTTGTACGGGCCGGGCGCATCGGCCGGCACGGTGCTGTTCGAACGCGTGACGCCTCGCTTCAAGGCGCCGGGCATACGGTTCGACGGCAGCGTTGTCGGCGGCTCGTTCGGGCGCAACGATCAGAACGTCGACGTGACCGCGGGTACGCCGGACTTCTACGGCCGCGTGAGCGCGAATCACGCGCACGCGCAGGATTACAAGGACGGCAATGGCCGCACGGTGCCGTCGCAGTGGGACAAGTGGAATGCGGATGCGGCGCTGGGCTTCACGCCTGACGACAACACGCGCATCGAGCTGAGCGCCGGCACTGGCGACGGCTATGCACGCTACGCGGGCCGCGGGATGGATGGCGCGCATTTCCGGCGCGAGACCTATGGCCTGAAATTCGACAAGAAGCATATCGGCGGCGTGCTTGATCGGCTCGAAGCGCAGGTCTATTACAACGTCGCCGATCATGTGATGGACAACTACACGTTGCGCATGCCCGATCCCACCAGCAGCATGCCGATGCGGATGGCCTCGGAAGTGCGGCGGCGCACGGCCGGCGCGCGCATGGCCGCGACGCTGCGTTTTGCCGATGCGCTCAAGCTCGTGACGGGCATCGACGCGCAATCGCATCGGCTCGATTCGCGCTCGGCAATGGGCATCCAAAACTACGGCGATCAGCCGTGGAATCAGCAGGCCAACATGTGGAACGCAGGCGTGTTCGGCGAGCTGACCTGGCATGCGAGCAGCGCGTCACGGGTGATCGGCGGCGCGCGGCTCGATTACGCGTCGGCGCGCGACAAGCGCGCAACGGCGGGCGGCATGCATATGAGCATGCGTAACCCGACGTTCGACGATGTGCGCTCGCGCGTGCTGCCGAGCGGCTTCGTCAGATACGAGCATGATCTCGCGTCGTTGCCGGTCACTTGGTATGCGGGTTTGGGCCATGCGCAACGCTTTCCCGATTACTGGGAATTGTTCTCGGCGCGGCGCGGCCCGATCGGTTCGATCAACGCGTTTTCCGCGATCCGGCCCGAAAGGACGACGCAACTCGACGTTGGCGCGCAGTACAAGACCCGCGCACTCGATGCATGGGTGTCCGCCTATGCGGGCTACGTGCAGGACTTCATTCTGTTCGATTACATGACGGGCCGGATGGGGCAGACGACGCGGGCGACGAACGTGAATGCGCAGATCATGGGCGGCGAGATCGGCGCGTCGTGGCGGCCGGCCGCGCCGTGGCGCTTCGATTCGTCGCTTGCCTATGCATGGGGGCGCAATGTGCAAAGCGGTGCGCCGTTGCCGCAGATGCCGCCGCTCGAAGCGCGCTTGGGCATCGAATACGCGCGCGGCGCATGGGCGGCGGGCGGCTTGTGGCGCGTGGTTGCGCCGCAGCGGCGCTATGCGCTGAATGAGGGCAACGTGGTGGGCAAGGATTTCGGGCCGAGCGCCGGCTTCGGCGTGCTGTCGCTGCATGCGCAATACAACGTCAGCAAGGTGGGGATGCGGACAAAATCTTGGACTACTTGGAGGTAGTCCATGTATTCATACGAAGACCGCGTTCGGGCGGTCGAGC
>NZ_LOWB01000073.1 GCF_001522865.1 Burkholderia sp. TSV86
AGAAGGTCTGCGCTTCGCTATCCGTGAAGGCGGCCGTACCGTCGGCGCAGGCGTCGTCGCCAAGATCATCGAGTAAGTTCGGCGGTCTTGCGTAGTTTGTAGTAATATTCAGCGCCCGGGGCCGGGCGCCTGCTCTCCGCGGATGCCCGGCCCCACGTTCTTTTTTGATCCGGCGATGCAATATCGCCTCGCTCTTTTGAAGGAATCGCCATGCAGCAGCAAAAAATCCGCATTCGTCTGAAGGCTTTCGACTATCGCCTGATCGATCAATCGGCAGCCGAGATCGTCGATACGGCGAAGCGGACCGGCGCGATCGTTCGTGGCCCCGTGCCCCTGCCGACGCGTATTCAGCGCTTCGATATCCTCCGCTCGCCGCACGTGAACAAGACGTCGCGTGATCAGCTCGAAATTCGCACCCACCAGCGCCTGATGGACATCGTCGATCCGACCGACAAGACGGTTGACGCGCTGATGAAGCTCGACCTGCCGGCAGGCGTCGACGTGGAAATCAAGCTGCAATAAGGCGCGTGTAACGGCTCGCCACAAGGCTGTCGGCGTGATCTGCCCCCGTGGGTCGCGCTAAGTCTTTGATTGCTTGCGGAAAACGAAAGGCCTCGCTATAATGCAAGGCTTTTCGCGTATTTGCGTAAAAAGCCGGTGCGGGTGATTCCGTCGCAAGCCCGGCGTTTTGTAAATTAGCCCCGACCAATCGCAGTCGGGAATGGAGAAAACGATGAGCCTTGGACTCGTAGGTCGCAAGGTTGGCATGACCCGTATCTTCACGGCTGAAGGGGATTCGATTCCCGTCACCGTGCTCGACGTGTCGGACAACCGCGTGACGCAGATCAAGACTGTTGAAACCGACGGCTACACGGCCGTACAGGTTGCATTCGGCACGCGCCGTGCGTCGCGTGTGACGAAGCCGTTGGCAGGTCATCTCGCCAAAGCCGGTGTCCAAGCCGGTGAAATCCTCAAGGAATTCCGCATCGAAGCCGACAAGGCTGCCGAGTTGTCGAACGGCGCCGTGATTGGTCCCGATCTCTTTGAAGTGGGTCAGAAGGTCGACGTGCAAGGCGTGTCGATCGGTAAGGGCTACGCGGGCACGATCAAGCGCTACAACTTCGGTTCCGGCCGTGCGTCGCACGGTAACTCGCGTTCGCACAACGTTCCGGGCTCGATCGGTATGGCGCAGGATCCGGGCCGCGTGTTCCCGGGCAAGCGCATGACGGGCCACATGGGTGACGAGACGGTGACGGTGCAGAACCTCGAAATCGCTCGTATCGATGCAGAGCGCAAGCTGCTGCTCGTCAAGGGTGCGGTGCCGGGCGCGAAGGGCGGCAAGGTGTTCGTGACGCCGGCCGTCAAGACGAAGGGGGCGAAATAATGGAACTCAAGCTCCTGAATGCGAATGGTCAGGAAGGTGCGGCGGTCAATGCGTCGGACGTCGTGTTCGGCCGTGACTACAACGAAGCGCTGATCCACCAGATCGTCGTCGCTTACCAGGCGAACGCTCGCCAGGGTAACCGCGCGCAGAAGGACCGCGAGCAGGTCAAGCACACGACCAAGAAGCCGTGGCGCCAGAAGGGTACGGGCCGCGCTCGTGCCGGTATGTCGTCGAGCCCGCTGTGGCGTGGCGGCGGCCGTATCTTCCCGAACTCGCCGGAAGAAAACTTCTCGCACAAGGTCAACAAGAAGATGCATCGCGCAGGCCTCTGCTCGATCTTCTCGCAGCTGGCCCGCGAAGGTCGTCTGTCGGTCGTCGAGGATATCGTTCTCGAGGCGCCGAAGACCAAGCTGCTGGCTGACAAATTCAAGGCCATGGGTCTCGATTCCGTGCTGATCATTACCGACACGGTCGACGAAAACCTGTACCTCGCGTCGCGCAACCTGCCGAACGTGGCGGTTGTCGAGCCGCGCTACGCTGACCCGCTGTCGCTGATCTACTTCAAGAAAGTGTTGGTCACGAAGGCTGCGGTCGCCCAGATCGAGGAGTTGCTGTCATGAGCGAGATTCGCAAGAACGATCATCGTTTGATGCAGGTCCTGCTCGCACCGGTGATTTCCGAAAAGGCGACGCTGGTTGCCGACAAGAACGAGCAAGTCGTGTTCGAAGTCGCGCCGGATGCCACGAAGCAGGAAGTGAAGGCGGCTGTCGAGCTGCTGTTCAAGGTTGAAGTTGATTCCGTCAACGTGCTGGTTCAGAAGGGCAAGCAAAAGCGCTTCGGCCGTTCGATGGGCCGCCGCAAGGACGTGAAGAAGGCATACGTGTGCCTGAAGCCCGGCCAGGAAATCAACTTTGAAGCGGAGGCCAAGTAATCATGGCAATCGTCAAAGTCAAGCCGACATCGCCGGGTCGCCGCGCGATGGTCAAGGTGGTCAACAAGGATCTGCACAAGGGCAAGCCGCATGCGGCGCTGCTCGACACGCAGAGCTCCAAGGCTGGCCGCAACAACAATGGCCGCATCACGACGCGTCACCAGGGCGGTGGTCACAAGCACCACTACCGGGTGATCGATTTCCGTCGCACGAAGGATGGCATTCCGGCGAAGGTCGAGCGTCTCGAGTACGACCCGAACCGCAGCGCGAATATCGCGCTGGTGCTGTACGCAGACGGCGAGCGCCGCTACATCATCGCGCCGAAGGGCGTGACGGTGGGTCAGCAGCTCCTGTCGGGCTCGGAAGCGCCGATCCGTGTAGGTAACACGCTGCCGATCCGCAACATTCCGGTCGGTACGACGATTCACTGCATCGAAATGCTGCCGGGCAAGGGCGCGCAAATGGCGCGTTCGGCCGGCACGTCGGCAATGCTGCTTGCACGCGAAGGCGTGTACGCGCAGGTTCGTCTGCGTTCGGGCGAAATCCGCCGCGTACACATCGAGTGCCGTGCAACGATCGGTGAAGTCGGTAACGAAGAGCACAGCCTGCGTCAAATCGGCAAGGCCGGTGCGAACCGCTGGCGCGGTATCCGCCCGACGGTGCGTGGCGTGGCCATGAACCCGATCGACCACCCGCACGGTGGTGGTGAAGGCCGGACTGCTGCGGGCCGCGACCCGGTGAGCCCGTGGGGCACGCCGACGAAGGGCTTCCGTACGCGTCGCAACAAGCGCACGACGACGATGATCGTCCAGCGCCGTCACAAGCGTTAAGGAGTAGGCAATGGCACGTTCTGTTAAAAAAGGTCCGTTCTGCGACGCCCATTTGCTGAAGAAAGTTGAGGCGGCTGCAGCTTCGCGCGACAAGAAGCCGATCAAGACCTGGTCGCGTCGCTCGACGATCCTCCCGGATTTCATCGGCCTGACGATCGCCGTTCACAACGGCCGTCAACACGTTCCGGTGTACATCTCGGAAAACATGGTCGGCCACAAGCTTGGCGAGTTCGCACTGACCCGTACGTTCAAGGGTCACGCGGCCGACAAGAAGGCCAAGAAATAAGGGGCAATCAAGATGGAAGTGAAAGCAATTCATCGCGGTGCCCGCATCTCGGCGCAGAAAACGCGCCTTGTGGCTGACCAGATCCGCGGTTTGCCGGTCGACAAGGCGCTGAACGTTCTGACGTTCTCGCCGAAGAAGGCGGCAGGCATCGTGAAGAAGGTCGTGCTGTCGGCGATCGCGAATGCGGAGCACAACGAAGGCGCCGATATCGACGAGCTCAAGATCAAGAGCATCTACGTCGACAAGGCTGCATCGCTCAAGCGATTCACCGCGCGCGCGAAAGGCCGCGGCAACCGCATTGAGAAGCAATCCTGTCACATCACTGTGACGGTCGGGAATTAAGGGGTCATACGATGGGACAGAAAATTCATCCGACTGGCTTCCGTTTGGCCGTCAGCCGCAATTGGGCGTCGCGTTGGTACGCGAACAACAACAATTTCGCGGCGATGTTGCAGGAAGACATCGGTGTTCGTGAATACCTGAAAAAGAAGCTGAAGAACGCTTCGGTCGGCCGTGTCGTCATCGAGCGTCCGGCGAAGAACGCGCGCATCACGATTTTCAGTTCGCGTCCGGGCGTCGTCATCGGCAAGAAGGGTGAGGATATCGAACTGTTGAAGACGGAACTGCAGCGCCGCATGGGCGTGCCGGTTCACGTCAACATCGAAGAGATCCGCAAGCCGGAAACCGATGCGCAGCTTATCGCCGATTCGATCACGCAGCAGCTTGAGCGCCGGATCATGTTCCGTCGCGCGATGAAGCGTGCGATGCAGAACGCGATGCGTCTGGGTGCCCAGGGCATCAAGATCATGAGCGCCGGCCGTCTGAACGGTATCGAAATCGCACGTACCGAGTGGTATCGCGAAGGCCGCGTGCCGCTGCATACGCTGCGCGCCGATATCGATTACGCGACGTCGGAAGCGAAGACGACTTACGGGATCATCGGCGTCAAGGTATGGGTGTACAAGGGCGACACGCTCGGCCGCAACGATGCACCGGTGGTCGAGGAAGTGACCGAAGACAAGCGTCCGCGTCGCAACGCGCGCCCGGGCGATCGTCGTCCGCGCCGTGACGGCGAAGGCGGCGCTCCGGGCGCCCGCCGTGGCGGCCCGCGCCGTGGCGCCGGCAAGCCGGAAGACGGCAAGACTGGAGAATAACGATGCTGCAACCGAAACGCAGGAAGTATCGCAAAGAGCAGAAGGGGCGTAACACCGGCAAGGCGACGCGCGGCAACGCGGTGTCGTTCGGTGAATTCGGCCTGAAGGCGATCGGTCGCGGCCGTTTGACCGCGCGTCAAATTGAAGCGGCGCGTCGTGCGATGACGCGTCACATCAAGCGTGGCGGCCGCATCTGGATTCGCATTTTCCCGGACAAGCCGATTTCGCAGAAGCCGGCCGAAGTACGGATGGGTAACGGTAAGGGTAACCCGGAGTACTACGTCGCCGAGATTCAGCCGGGCAAGATGCTGTATGAAATGGACGGCGTATCCGAAGAACTGGCACGCGAAGCGTTCCGTCTGGCTGCAGCGAAGCTGCCGCTGAAGACGACGTTCATCGTGCGTCAGCTCGGCGCCTAAGGAGAAAACATGAAGGCTTCCGAACTTCTCCAGAAAGACCAGGCCGCGCTCAACAAAGAGCTGGCGGACCTGCTGAAGGCGCAATTCGGCCTGCGCATGCAACTCGCGACCCAGCAGCTCACGAACACGAGCCAGCTGAAGAAGGTTCGTCGCGACATCGCACGTGTGCGGACCGTCCTGACTCAGAAGGCGAACCAGAAATGAACGATAGCGTGAAAACCTCGCTGAAGCGGACGCTCGTCGGTAAGGTCGTCAGCAACAAGATGGACAAGACCGTCACCGTGCTGGTCGAGCACCGCGTGAAGCACCCGATCTACGGCAAGTATGTCGTGCGCTCGAAGAAGTACCACGCGCATGATGAAGCGAACACCTATAACGAAGGTGATCTCGTCGAAATCCAGGAAACCCGTCCTGTTTCGAAGACGAAAGCCTGGACGGTGGCGCGCCTTGTCGAGGCAGCCCGCGTGATCTAAGCGGACAGGCCGTAACGGGCACTTCGACGAGAAGTGCTTGAAATCGCAAAGTTTTTGCTTGCGTGACCGGGATTATTTGTTATAATCCCGGTCTTCCCTCTTGTGGGAGACCCGTCGCGGGCGAGGTTACTGGTGGGGGAAGCGGACTGGCGTCCTGCCTGCTCCGAAAGAATCACCGAATTTGCGATGGCGGGTTTCGTTTGCCGTCGCTGCTGTTCCAACCCAAGCAGCCGATTGGCTGACGGGACCAAGACTGACCGTATGCGCCATGGTGGTGCATCCGGATTAAGTTGGGAAAGACAAACCATGATCCAGACCGAAACTCGGCTTGAAGTGGCCGACAACACGGGTGCGCGTGAAGTCATGTGCATCAAGGTGCTCGGCGGCTCGAAGCGTCGTTATGCCAGCATTGGCGACATCATCAAGGTGAGCGTCAAAGAGGCAACGCCGCGCGGGCGTGTGAAGAAAGGCGAAATCTACAACGCCGTGGTGGTCCGCACCGCCAAGGGCGTGCGTCGTCAAGACGGCTCGCTGATCAAGTTCGACGGCAACGCCGCTGTGCTTTTGAATAACAAGCTCGAGCCGATCGGCACCCGTATCTTCGGGCCCGTCACGCGTGAGCTGCGTAGCGAACGATTCATGAAGATCGTGTCGCTGGCGCCGGAAGTGCTGTAAGGAGTCGCGATGAACAAGGTTCGCAAGGGTGACGAAGTTATCGTCATCACCGGCAAGGATAAGGGCAAACGCGGCGTCGTGCTGGCAGTCGGCGCCGAGCATGTGACGGTCGAGGGTGTCAATCTCGTCAAGAAGCATGTGAAGCCGAACCCGATGAAGGGTACGACGGGCGGCGTGGAAGCGAAGACGATGCCGCTGCATATCTCGAACGTCGCACTGGTCGACGCGAATGGCAAGGCTTCGCGTGTTGGCATCAAGGTCGAGGACGGCAAGAAGGTCCGTTTCCTGAAGACGACCGGTGCCGTGCTGAGCGCCTGACGCTGCGGAGTAGAAAAATGGCACGTTTTCAAGAGTTTTACAAAGAGAAGGTTGTTCCCGGCCTGATCGAGAAGTTCGGCTACAAGTCGGTCATGGAAGTGCCGCGCATCACCAAGATCACCCTGAACATGGGTCTTGGCGAAGCGGTTGCCGACAAGAAGGTCATCGAGAATGCCGTTGGCGATCTGACGAAGATCGCGGGCCAGAAGCCGGTCGTGACGAAGGCTCGTAAGGCAATCGCCGGTTTCAAGATCCGCCAGGGCTATCCGATCGGCGCGATGGTGACGCTGCGCGGCCGCGCGATGTACGAATTCCTGGACCGTTTCGTGACGGTCGCACTGCCTCGCGTGCGCGATTTTCGCGGCGTGTCGGGCCGTGCTTTCGATGGCCGCGGCAACTACAACATCGGTGTGAAAGAGCAGATCATTTTCCCCGAAATCGATTACGACAAGATCGACGCGCTGCGTGGGCTGAACATCAGCATCACGACGACCGCGAAGACCGACGAAGAAGCGAAGGCTCTGCTCGCCAGCTTCAAGTTCCCGTTCAGAAACTGAGGTTACCGTGGCTAAACTGGCACTGATCGAACGTGAAAAGAAGCGCGCTCGTCTGGCGCAAAAGTATGCGCCGAAGCGCGCGGCACTGAAAGCGATCATCGACGACGCGAGCAAGTCCGAGGAAGAGCGCTATGCCGCTCGTCTGGAACTGCAGCAACTGCCGCGCAATGCAAACCCGACCCGCAAGCGCAATCGCTGCGCGATTACGGGCCGTCCGCGTGGCACGTTCCGCAAATTCGGCCTCGCGCGTAACAAGATTCGTGAAATCGCGTTCCGTGGCGAGATTCCTGGCCTGACCAAGGCGAGCTGGTAATAGGAGAAACGTAAATGAGCATGAGTGATCCTATCGCCGATATGCTGACTCGCATCCGCAACGCGCAGATGGTCGAGAAGGTTTCGGTGTCGATGCCCTCGTCGAAGGTCAAGGTTGCGATCGCGCAGGTCCTGAAGGACGAAGGTTATATCGACGACTTCGCCGTGAAGGCGGATGGCGCGAAGGCAGAACTGAACATCGCGCTGAAGTATTACGCGGGCCGTCCGGTGATCGAGCGCCTCGAGCGCGTGTCGAAGCCGGGTCTGCGCGTGTACCGCGGCCGCAACGAGATTCCGCAGGTCATGAACGGCCTCGGCGTGGCTATCGTGTCGACGCCGAAGGGCGTGATGACCGACCGCAAGGCACGTGCTACGGGCGTCGGCGGCGAAGTCATCTGCTACGTCGCTTAACCGAAAGGAGAGAGGAATATGTCTCGAGTAGGTAAGAGCCCGATCGCGCTCAACGGCGCGGAAGTGAAAATCAGCGACGACCTCGTCACCGTGAAGGGGCCGCTCGGCACGATTTCGCAGCGCCTGAGCAAGCTGGTTAAGGTCGTCGTCGACGGCGGTTTTCTGAAGATCGAACCGGTCGACGAAAGCCGCGAGGCGAATGCAATGTCGGGCACGATGCGCGCGATTATCGCGAACATGGTGCACGGCGTAACGAAGGGTTTCGAGCGCAAGCTGGCGCTCGTCGGCGTCGGTTATCGTGCGCAAGCGCAGGGCGACAAGCTGAACCTGTCGCTGGGTTTCTCGCATCCGGTGGTGCACCAGATGCCGGAAGGCGTGAAGGCTGAAACCCCGACGCAAACCGAAATCGTGATCAAGGGGATCGACAAGCAGAAAGTCGGCCAAGTGGCTGCGGAAGTTCGCGGCTACCGTCCGCCCGAGCCGTACAAGGGCAAGGGCGTGCGCTATGCCGACGAGGTTGTGATCCTCAAAGAAACGAAGAAGAAGTAAGGGTGCGCAATCATGGATAAGACTCAATCTCGCCTGCGCCGCGCTCGCCAGACGCGTATCAAGATCGCCGAGTTGCAGGTCGCGCGTCTCGCCGTGCATCGCACGAATACGCACATCTACGCTCAAGTGTTCTCGCCGTGCGGCACCAAGGTGCTCGCAAGCGCGTCGACGCTGGAAGCTGAAGTGCGCGCAGAGCTTGCGGACAAGTCGGGCAAGGGTGGCAACGTCGCCGCCGCGACGCTCATCGGCAAGCGTATCGCCGAAAAGGCCAAGGCCGCCGGCATCGAATCCGTCGCCTTCGACCGCTCGGGCTTCCGCTACCACGGCCGCGTGAAGGCGCTGGCTGAGGCAGCTCGCGAAGCTGGGCTCAAGTTCTAAGGAAGGAATTCGTCATGGCAAAGATGCAAGCGAAAGTTCAGGCTGACGAGCGCGACGACGGCCTTCGCGAAAAAATGATTTCGGTCAATCGCGTGACCAAGGTCGTGAAGGGTGGCCGGATTCTCGGCTTCGCTGCGCTGACCGTGGTTGGCGATGGTGACGGCCGCGTCGGCATGGGCAAGGGCAAGGCGAAGGAAGTGCCGGTCGCTGTCCAGAAGGCGATGGAGCAGGCTCGCCGCAACATGTTCAAGGTGCCGCTGAAGAACGGCACGCTGCAACATGAAGTGCACGGCAAGCACGGCGCGTCGACGGTCCTCCTCGCTCCGGCGAAGGACGGTACCGGCGTGATCGCCGGTGGCCCGATGCGCGCGGTATTTGACGTGATGGGCGTGCAAAACGTCGTCGCGAAGAGCCACGGCTCGACGAATCCGTACAACCTCGTTCGTGCGACGCTGGACGGCCTGCGCAAGCAGTCGACCCCGGCTGACATCGCGGCGAAGCGCGGCAAGTCCGTCGAAGAAATTTTGGGCTAAGCCCAGGTGGTCACCATGTCTGAAAAAACTGTCAAGGTTCAGCTCGTCAAGAGCCTGATCGGGACTCGCGAATCGCACCGTGCGACCGTGCGCGGTCTCGGTCTGCGCCGTCTCAACTCGGTCAGCGAGCTGCAGGATACGCCGGCGGTGCGCGGGATGATCAACAAGGTCTCGTACCTCGTGAAGGTCATCGGTTAAGCGGCCGACTACGGATCAAGGAGTTGATATGGAATTGAATAACCTGAAGCCGGCAGAAGGCGCGAAGCACGCTAAGCGTCGCGTCGGCCGCGGCATCGGTTCGGGCCTCGGTAAGACGGCCGGCCGTGGTCATAAGGGTCAGAAATCGCGTTCGGGCGGCTTCCACAAGGTCGGCTTCGAAGGTGGTCAGATGCCGCTGCAACGTCGTCTGCCCAAGCGCGGCTTCACGTCGCTGACGAAGGAATTCGTCGGTGAAGTGCGCCTTGCGGACCTGGAAAAGCTGCCGGTCGACGAAGTCGATCTGCTGGCACTGAAGCAGGCTGGCCTCGTTGGCGAACTGACGAAGAGCGCGAAGATCATTGCGACGGGCGAAATCAAGCGCAAGATCGTCGTCAAGGGTCTCGGTGCGACGAAAGGCGCGCGCGCTGCGATCGAAGCAGCTGGCGGTTCGTTTGCCGAGTGACGCACAACGCGTGCCGTCACTAGCATTTGCATCGGAGAAGATACTTGGCTAACAGCCCGAGTCTCGCAAAACCCGGTCGAAGCACGGCGAAGTTCGGCGATCTGCGCCGGCGGGCAATGTTCTTGCTGCTGGCGCTGATTGTCTATCGCATCGGCGCGCATATTCCGGTGCCGGGCATCGATCCGGATCAACTGGCCAAGCTGTTCCAGAGCCAGGCGGGCGGCATCCTGGGCATGTTCAACATGTTCTCGGGTGGCGCGTTGTCGCGTTTCACGATCTTCGCGCTGGGGATCATGCCGTATATCTCGGCGTCGATCATCATGCAGCTGATGGCGATCGTATCGCCACAGCTCGAAGCGTTGAAGAAGGAAGGGCAGGCTGGGCAGCGGAAAATCACGCAGTACACGCGGTATTTCACCGTGGTGCTCGCGACGTTCCAGGCATTCGGCATTGCCGCCGCGCTGGAGAACCAGCCGGGGCTCGTAACCGAGCCTGGCATGGTGTTCCGGCTGACGACGGTCGTTACGTTGGTGACGGGCACGATGTTCCTGATGTGGCTCGGTGAGCAGATCACTGAGCGCGGTCTGGGCAACGGCATTTCGATCATCATCTTCGGCGGGATCGCAGCAGGGTTCCCGAATGCCGTGGGTGGGTTGTTCGAACTGGTGCGCACGGGTTCGATGAGCATCATTTCGGCGATCATCATCGTTGTTCTGATTGCCGCGGTGACTTACCTGGTCGTATTCATCGAACGCGGTCAGCGCAAGATTCTAGTGAACTACGCGAAGCGTCAGGTCGGCAACAAGATCTACGGTGGGCAGTCGTCGCATCTGCCGTTGAAGTTGAACATGTCGGGTGTGATTCCGCCGATCTTTGCGTCGTCGATCATCCTGTTCCCGGCGACGATCCTGAGCTGGTTCAGCTCGGGTGAGCGCAAGAGCTGGCTGTCGGATACGCTGCACAACGTGGCAGAAGCGCTGAAGCCCGGGCAACCGGTGTATGTGTTGCTGTACACGCTGGCAATCGTGTTTTTCTGCTTCTTCTACACCGCGCTGGTGTTCAACAGCAGGGAGACTGCGGACAACCTGAAGAAGAGCGGGGCGTTCGTGCCAGGCATCCGTCCGGGCGATCAGACCGCGCGGTACATTGATCGGATTCTCACGCGTCTGACGCTGGCCGGTGCGATCTACATCGTCTTCGTGTGCCTGCTGCCGGAATTTCTGGTGCTGCGCTGGAACGTGCCGTTTTATTTTGGTGGAACGTCGCTGCTGATCATTGTCGTCGTCACGATGGACTTCATGGCGCAGGTGCAGTCGTACGTTATGTCGCAACAGTATGAATCGCTGCTCAAGAAAGCCAATTTCAAAGGCGGCAATATCCCAATGCGTTAAAAAGGACTTATGGCCAAAGACGATGTAATCCAGATGCAGGGTGAGGTGATCGAAAACCTTCCGAATGCGACCTTCCGGGTGAAGCTGGAAAACGGCCATGTCGTATTGGGGCATATCTCCGGAAAGATGCGGATGCACTACATCCGTATCCTTCCTGGCGACAAGGTGACGGTTGAATTGACGCCTTACGATCTGTCGCGTGCGCGGATCGTGTTCCGGGCGAAGTGATTTGTAAAAAGGGTAATATCATGAAAGTGATGGCATCGGTTAAGCGCATTTGCCGCAATTGCAAGATCATCAAGCGCAAAGGCGTGGTTCGCGTGATCTGCAGCTCGGATCCGCGTCACAAGCAGCGCCAAGGCTGACTGCGCGTTTGTTTGCGCTTTTTGTTTGAGGAAAAACAATGGCTCGTATCGCAGGGGTTAACATCCCGAATCACCAGCATACCGAGATCGGCTTGACGGCGATCTTTGGTATCGGCCGCACGCGCTCGCGCAGCATCTGCGTGGCAGCTGGCGTCGAATTCTCGAAGAAGGTCAAGGACCTGACCGACGCAGATCTCGAAAAGCTGCGTGAAGAAGTGGGCAAGTTTGTCGTCGAAGGCGATCTGCGCCGTGAAGTGACGATGAACATCAAGCGCCTGATGGATCTTGGCTGCTACCGCGGCGTTCGTCACCGCAAGGGCCTGCCGATGCGCGGCCAGCGTACGCGTACGAACGCTCGTACTCGCAAGGGTCCGCGTCGCGCAGCGCAAGCGCTGAAGAAGTAAGCGGCACTGATAGAGACAGGAAAACGTAATGGCTAAGGCTTCCAACTCCGCGGCGCAACGCGTTCGCAAGAAGGTCAAGAAGAACGTTGCTGAGGGCGTGGTTCACGTTCACGCGTCGTTTAACAACACGATCATCACGATCACCGATCGCCAGGGCAATGCGCTGGCATGGGCGACGTCGGGCGGCCAGGGTTTCAAGGGCTCGCGCAAGTCGACGCCTTTCGCAGCACAGGTTGCAGCCGAATCGGCTGGCCGTGTCGCGATGGAATACGGCGTGAAGAATCTCGAAGTCCGGATCAAGGGTCCCGGCCCGGGCCGTGAGTCGGCAGTGCGTGCGCTGCATGGTCTCGGCATCAAGATCACCGCGATTTCGGATGTCACCCCGATTCCGCACAACGGCTGCCGCCCGCCGAAGCGTCGCCGCATCTAACCGATGCGTCCGCGCATTGCCTGTCGCCGCATCGCGCCGACGGGCTGTGCTGTTTTAATGCGCAGTTTGCGCATCTGATTGACTAAGCCCACCGTTCGCCCCAAAGGGAGCGAACTAGCGCGGGTGGAAATCCGCGTGACTGATAGATAGAGGAATGCAAAGTGGCACGTTATATCGGCCCCAAAGCCAAGCTGTCTCGCCGTGAAGGCACCGATCTGTTTCTGAAGAGCGCTCGCCGCTCGCTTGCCGACAAGTGCAAGCTCGACAGCAAGCCGGGCCAGCATGGCCGCACGTCCGGCGCGCGCACGTCGGACTATGGCACGCAGCTGCGCGAAAAGCAGAAGGTCAAGCGTATCTATGGCGTGCTGGAGCGTCAGTTCCGCCGTTACTTCGCTGAAGCCGACCGCCGTAAGGGCAACACGGGTGAAACCCTGCTGCAATTGCTCGAATCGCGTCTCGACAACGTCGTGTACCGGATGGGCTTCGGCTCGACCCGCGCTGAAGCGCGTCAGCTCGTGAGCCACAAGGCGATCACGGTCAACGGCATCGTCGCGAATGTTCCGTCGCAGCAAGTGAAGGTTGGCGACGTGATCGCGATCCGTGAAAAAGCGAAAAAGCAGGCGCGTATCGTCGAAGCGCTGTCGCTCGCCGAGCAAGGCGGCCTGCCGAGCTGGGTCGCAGTCGATGCGAAGAAGTTCGAAGGCACGTTCAAGCAAGTGCCGGAGCGCGCCGATATCGCCGGCGACATTAACGAAAGCCTGATCGTCGAATTGTATTCGCGTTAATCCGTTTGAGAGCCGAGGCTTCCTGCCGATTGCGTTTCGCAAGGCAGGGCCTCGGCTGTTCATTTTCAGGTTGTTACCGGTCAGCCTTATCGGTGTAACGAGCCGAGGGTATTGAAAAGGAAAACCTATGCAAACCAGTTTGTTGAAACCCAAGATCATCGCCGTGGAATCTCTGGGCGAGAACCATGCGAAAGTGGTCATGGAGCCGTTCGAGCGCGGTTACGGCCACACCTTGGGCAATGCGCTCCGCCGCGTGCTGCTGTCGTCGATGATCGGCTATGCGCCGACCGAAGTGACGATCGCTGGCGTCGTGCACGAATACTCGACGCTCGATGGTGTGCAAGAGGACGTTGTCAATCTGCTGCTGAACCTGAAGGGCGTGGTGTTCAAGCTGCACAACCGCGACGAAGTCACGGTGACGCTGCGCAAGGAAGGCGAAGGCGTCGTGACGGCCGGCGACATCGAGTTGGCGCACGATTGCGAAGTGATCAACCCGAATCATGTGATCGCGCATCTGTCGAAGGGCGGTAAGCTCGACGTGCAGATCAAGGTCGAGAAGGGCCGTGGCTACGTGCCAGGTAACGTGCGCCGCTATGGCGACGAAACCGCGAAGATCATCGGCCGCATCGTGCTTGACGCGTCGTTCTCCCCGGTTCGTCGCGTGAGCTACGCCGTCGAAAGCGCGCGGGTCGAGCAGCGTACCGATCTCGACAAGCTCGTGATGAACATCGAGACGTCCGGCGTGATCACGCCGGAAGAGGCGATCCGTCAATCGGCGCGCATTCTCGTCGATCAGTTGTCGGTGTTCGCTGCGCTGGAAGGCACGGAAACGGCTGCCGAAGCGCCGTCGCGCGCGCCGCAGATCGATCCGATCCTGCTGCGGCCGGTCGACGATCTCGAGCTGACCGTGCGTTCGGCGAACTGCCTGAAGGCCGAGAATATCTATTACATCGGCGATCTGATCCAGCGCACTGAAAACGAACTGCTGAAGACGCCGAACCTCGGTCGCAAGTCGCTCAACGAGATCAAGGAAGTGCTGGCTTCGCGTGGTCTCACGCTGGGCATGAAGCTTGAGAACTGGCCGCCGGCGGGTCTCGACAAGTAAGTAGGTGCGGCGCTTGCCGCAACTGGCAAAGATGCGGATTTTCCTTTAAAATCCGCATCTTGCTTTTTTCCGTACCGGCCCGTGCAGCGCGGAATGCCGCCAAGCGATAGAAGAGCTGGATCAAAACTTTGAATCAAGGAAACTGAAATGCGTCACCGTCATGGTTTGCGGAAACTGAACCGCACGAGCAGCCACCGCTTGGCTATGCTCCGTAACATGTCCAACTCGCTGATCGAGCACGAAGTCATCAAGACCACGCTGCCGAAGGCGAAGGAACTCCGTAAGGTCGTCGAGCCGCTGATCACGCTCGGCAAGAAGCCGTCGCTCGCGAACCGCCGCCTCGCGTTCAATCGCCTGCGCGATCGCGATTCCGTCACGAAGCTGTTCGACGTGCTGGGTCCGCGCTACGCGAACCGTCCGGGCGGCTATCTGCGCATTCTGAAGTTCGGTTTCCGCGTCGGCGACAATGCCCCGATGGCGCTCGTCGAACTGCTCGATCGTCCGGAAGTCGAAGAAACGGAAAACGTTCAGGAAGCTGAATAAGCCGTTTCGGCAACATCGCATCAAGGGTCAAGCGAAGGCTTGGCCCTTTTTGTTTGGGCCGCCGGTTTTGCGCGCCGATCCGCGCGAGACGGCATTCACGCGCTTTCGCTGCGTGCGATACGATATGAAGTTTTCAACACTGTCACGGAGGCGCCAATGGTGATCGTCCTGATGTTGACGACGGTGCCCGATGCGCAAGCCGCCCGCGCGCTTGCAGACGGCGCGCTGGCGGCGCGGCTTGCTGCGTGCGTGTCCGAACTGGGCGCGATTCGTTCGAGCTACCATTGGCAAGGCAAGGTTGAGACGGCTGACGAAATCCAGTTGTTGTTCAAGACGAGCGCCGTGCGCGCGCTGGAACTCGAGCGCTTCATTCAGTCCCGTCATCCTTATGATGTTCCCGAGATCGTGTCTTGGCAGGCAACGGCGTCCGCGTCTTATGGCGAGTGGGTTGCCAACGAAACTCAGCGGTTATTTCATGTTTAATCGTTCTTCGCTTAACACTCTGCGCGCCCGTATGCATGGGTGGCTTGCCGTCGTGGCGTTGTTCGGCATGCTGTTCGGCGCGCCGCTTGCGACGCGCGCCGCCGATGATTTTCTGGATCCCGCGGCCGCATTCAAATTCAGCACCAGCGAGGCGCCGGGGCAAGTGGACGTGCATTTCAAGATTGCCGACGGCTATTACCTGTATCGCGAGCGTTTCGGGTTCGAGGTAAAAGGCGGCACGGCGACACTCGGTGAGGCGCGGATGCCGGCTGGTCACGTGAAGTTCGACCAGACATTCCAGAAGGAGGTCGAAACCTATCGCGGCGATCTGACGATTCACGTGCCGGTCAAGCAGGCGTCGGGGCCGTTCGAGCTTGCGGTGACGTCGCAAGGATGCGCGGACGAAGGCATCTGCTATCCGCCCGCCGTGCATGTCGCGCGGATCGAGGGCGTGGCGCTAGGCGGCGCGGCCGCCGGCGTGACTGCGGCGGCATCGCCTTCCGCCGGCGCAAGCGCGGATGGCGGGAGTTGGTATGAGCGCGTGACGAGCGCCGACTATACGCGCTCGCTGCTCGACGGACATGGATTCCTGACGATCGTCGCGCTTTATTTCGTCGCCGGGATGGTGTTGAGCCTGCTGCCGTGTTCGTACCCGATGATTCCGATCCTGTCAGCGATCATCGTTGGCGAAGGCGTGCGGGTGACGCGCGCGCGCGCGTTTTCACTATCGCTGACTTATGTGATCGGCATGGCGCTCGTCTATACCGCGCTCGGCGTTGCGGCGGCGCTCGTCGGGCAAAGTCTCGGCGCGTGGCTGCAGAATCCGTGGGTGCTCGGCGCATTCGCGCTGCTGCTGAGCGCATTCGCGCTGTTGCTGATCGGCGGTATCGATATCGCGTTGCCCCAGCGCTGGCAGGACGGCGCCGCGCAAGCATCCGGCCGCCGCTCGGGCGGGCGCTTCATCGCGGTTGCGACGATGGGCGCGCTGTCGGCGCTCGTCGTCGGCGCATGCATGACCGCGCCGCTGTTCGCGGTGCTCGCGTTCATCGCGCATACCGGCAACGCGTTTCTTGGCGGCGCGGCGCTCTTCTCGATGGGGCTTGGCCTTGGCGTGCCGTTGCTCGTGATCGGCGTTGGCGCGGGTACGCTACTGCCCCGCGCGGGCGCGTGGATGGACGGCGTCAAAGTGTTCTTCGGCGTCGTGCTGCTTGCCGCGGCGTTGTGGATTGTCTGGCCGGTGCTCAATGGCGCGGCGCACCTCGGTCTTGCCGCGTTGTGGCTGCTGATTGCGGCGGCCGCGCTGGGCCTGTTCACGCCGCATGCGGGCGGATCTTCGGTGTGGCGGCGTTTGGGGCGCGGGCTGGGCGCCGCGCTCGCGATTTGGGCCGCGACGCTCATCGTCGGCCTTGCGGCCGGTTCGACCGATCCGCTGCGCCCGCTCGCGGTGCTCGCGTCGCGCGGAGCGCCGATCGGCTCGGCGGCTGCCGCGACCGGGCATGAAGGGCCGGCGTTCGCGCCGGTACGTTCGGTCGCCGAACTCGACGAGGCCCTGAAAACGTCGGCGCAGCCCGTGATGCTCGATTTTTACGCGGATTGGTGCGTGAGCTGCAAGGAGATGGAGCATCTGACGTTCACCGATCCGCGCGTTCAGGCGCGGCTCGCGCAAATGCATCTCGTGCGCGCGGACGTCACGGCGAACAACGCGGATGACCAGGCGTTACTCAAGCGCTTCGAACTGTTCGGGCCGCCGGGCATCATCGTATTCGACGGCAGCGGGCAGGAGCGCGGGCGGGTGGTCGGCTATCAGTCTGCCGAGCGTTTTTTGCGCAGTCTGGAGCGCATGTCGTTGCCGCCGACATCGCCGGCGGCTTGATGTGCCAGCGCGGCGCGCGCCGGGCGTTGCGATTGCCGCCATGAGCTGTCGCGCGGCGCAAGCATGGCTGATGCTGCGTCCGTTGCAGGCGCGCGCGTTTGTCGCGCGATCGATGGTGAGCCGAATATAAAAAACGGCGACGCTCGTTGAGCCGACGCGTCGCCGTTTTCGCATTCCAGCGCGCCGCTAGGTGCGCAGTGCGCAGACGCTCGAGCCTGTTACCGCTGCGCGCGCAGCAGCCGCGCGGCGTCGAGCGCGAAATACGTGAGGATGCCGTCCGCGCCGGCTCGCTTGAACGCGAGCAGCGATTCGAGCACGACCTTGTCGTGATCGAGCCAGCCGTTCTGCGCCGCGGCTTTCAGCATCGCGTATTCGCCGCTGACTTGATAGACGTAGGTCGGGAACCGGAACTCGTCCTTCACGCGACGCACGATATCGAGATAAGGCATGCCGGGCTTCACCATCACCATGTCCGCGCCTTCTTCGATGTCGAGCCGCACTTCGCGCAGCGCTTCATCGCTATTGGCCGGATCCATCTGGTAGGTCATCTTGTTGCTTTTGCCGAGATTCGACGCAGAGCCGACCGCGTCGCGGAACGGGCCGTAGAACGCGGACGCGTACTTGGCCGAATACGCCATGATTCGCGTATGGATGTGGCCGTCGCTTTCGAGCATCTCGCGAATCGCGCCAATGCGGCCATCCATCATGTCCGACGGCGCGACGATGTCGACGCCGGCCTGTGCTTGCGCGCGCGCCTGCTCGATGAGGATCTCGAGCGTTTCGTCGTTGAGCACGTAGCCGGACTCGTCGAGCACGCCGTCCTGGCCGTGGCTCGTGTATGGATCGAGTGCGACGTCGGTCAGCACGCCAAGCTCGGGAAAGCGGCGTTTCAACTCGCGCACGGCGCGTGGAATCAAGCCTTCCGGATTGGTCGCTTCGCGGCCATCGGGCGTCTTCAACGACGGCTCGATGGCCGGAAATAGCGACAGCACGGGCACGCCAAGCTCGACGCACTGCTCGGCGACGCCCATCAGCAGATCCACTGATACGCGCTCGACACCCGGCATCGACGGCACCGGCTGGCGCGCGTTCGTGCCTTCGACGACGAACACGGGATAGATCAGATCGTTCGTGGTGACGAGGTTTTCGCGCATCAGGCGGCGCGAGAATTCGTCACGGCGCATGCGGCGCGGGCGGTGCAAAGGATGAATGCTCATGGCTGGATCAGACGGAATGGGGCGATGTGGAACCGAGGAAGCTTTCGGTTTCCTCCGGTCAATTTTTGAGACATTGGTATATGATAGCGATCGGGCAAAGTGCTTATCGCGCAATGCTCCCCGCTTCTCCTCCCTGAGCGGGTGCCTGTCGTTATTCGATTAGGCTGTTTAACCCGCCGTTGAACGGCGGGTTTTTTTATGCGCCGCACGAATTGCGCAGGCTGTCCGCCGAGGTCGGGACGTGAGCGGAATGCATCGCGTAGCGGTTATTTTGCTTCATCGGCGCGATTTGCGTCCGCGTCTGCGGGTCGCACCCAGCTTTCGATCAGTGCGTGCGCGTCGTCGAGGCCGGTGCGCTTGAGCGCCGAGAAGAGCTGCACGCTCAGCTTGCCCGCGTATCCGGCGTCGCGGTACGCGTCGAGGCTCTTTTGCGTCGCACGCAGCGCATTGATGCTTTCCTGCCGCGTCAATTTGTCGCATTTCGTCAGCAACGTGTGAATCGGCTTACCGGTCGGCGCGAACCATTCGATCATCCGTTGATCGAGTTCGGTGAGCGGCCGGCGCGAATCCATCATCAGAATCATCCCGCAAAGCTGCGAGCGGGTTTGCAGATACGTCGACAGGAGCTGTTCCCAGTGCGCCTTCGCGGCTCCCGGCACTTCCGCGTAGCCATAGCCCGGCAGATCGACGAGGTTGGCGACGGGCGCGGCCTGCGGACCGACCGAGAAATAGTTGATGTGCTGCGTGCGTCCGGGCGTCTTCGACGCGAAAGCGAGCCGCTTCTGATTGCAAAGTACATTGATCGCCGTCGATTTGCCGGCATTGGAGCGGCCCGCGAAGGCGACTTCCGGCTGCGCGGTCGGCGGCAGATCGCGCAGATGGTTGACGGTCGTGAAGAAGCGGGCTTGATGGAGCAAGAAGGCCATGAGAAGGACGGCAACGGGCGGCGCCAAGCGGCGCGGTGAAGGCGGGAGCCCCGAGGTTAGCCCGGATGGGCGTCGGGACTTTCATCGGGGTATTGTACAATACGGTGCCTTTGCCGCAGCCAGCGAAAAGCCGCATCGCGCGCTTTCTACGGTAGACTGGGCGCCGTCGTTTTCTGCAGAACATCACAATTCCCACAAGAGACAAGGTGTGCGAATGAATCGACTGAGCAAGTTTTCGGCAGTGCTTCAGTTTTCAGTAGCAGCGCTCGTTGGTTTTATGGCGGAGGCAAAAGCGGCGGATGCGGCAAAGCCGGATCTTGACCGGGGCAAGGCGATCGCGGCACAGGTATGCGCGGCGTGCCACGGTGCGGACGGCAACAGCGCAACGGGCTCATTTCCGAAGCTGGCCGGCCAGCATCCCGAGTATCTGGTCAAGCAATTGGCCGATTTCAAGACGCAGCCGGGCGCGAAGGGGCCGGCGCGCGTCAACTCCGTGATGGCCGGTTTCGCGGCCGCGCTGAACGACCAGGACGCACGCAACGTTGCCGCGTATTACGGCGCGCAGCAGCCGAAGCCGGGCGCGGCGCGCAATGCGGCGACGGTCGCGCTGGGGCAGAAGATCTATCGCGGTGGCATCGCGGAGAAGGGCGTGCCCGCGTGTGCGAGCTGTCATGGTCCGGCTGGTCAGGGCATACCGATCCAGTATCCGCGGCTGTCGGGGCAGTGGGCGGAATACACGATTGCGCAGTTGAGCGCGTTCCAACAGGGCACGCGCAGCAACGAGCCGATGCATCAAATCGCGCTGAAGCTCACGGATGGCGAGCTCAAGGCTGTGGCCGATTACATCGCCGGCTTGCACTGAGCCGGGTTCGGCTGGCACGCCGGATGAACGAGGCGGTTGCCCGCGGGGCGGCCGCAAGAACAAGAAAAGGGTGGGGCGCCGTCGAACGGCCGCCTTGCCCTTTTTTGTTGTGAGTTGGAGTTTGAATGAGCGTTACCACATCGGGGATGCAATCGGCAGCGGGACCGTCCGCCGCGAAGCGCGCGATCGAGCTGCTCAGCTCGATGCGCTTTGCGATCGCATTGCTCGTGATTCTCGCAATCGCGAGCATCATCGGCACGGTCCTCACGCAGGACGATCCGTATCCGAACTACGTCAATCAGTTCGGCCCGTTCTGGGCCGACATCTTCCGCGGGCTGAGCCTCTACACGGTCTACAGCGCGTGGTGGTTCATGCTGATCCTGATCTTCCTCGTCGCATCGATTTCTCTGTGCGTGATCCGCAATGCGCCGAAGATGCTCGCCGACGCGAAGAGCTGGAAAGACAAGGTCCGCGAGGGCAGCCTGCGCGCCTTCCACCACAAGGCGGAGTTTGCGGCGGGCGGCACGCGCGCGGCGGCGGCGGCCGCGCTCGCGGCGCTCGTCGCGAAGGCGGGCTACAAGCATGTCGTTCGCGAGACCAGCGGCGCGACGCTGATCTGCGCAAAGCGCGGCGCGCTGACGAAGTTCGGCTACATCGCCGCGCACCTTGCGATCGTCGTGATCTGCATCGGCGGGCTGCTCGACAGCAACCTGCCGATCAAATTTCAAATGTGGCTGCTCGGCAAGAGCCCCGTCAATACGAGTGCGACGATTAGCGAGATCGGCGCCGAGCATCGGCTGTCCGAGTCGAATCCGACGTTTCGCGGCTATGCGTGGGTGCCCGAGGGGCAGTACGTATCGACCGCGATCCTGAATCAGCCGACCGGCTCGCTGATTCAGGATTTGCCGTTTTCGATCCAGCTCGAGAAGTTCATCGTCGACTATTATTCGACCGGGATGCCGAAACTCTTCGCGAGCGACATCGTCGTCGTCGATCGCGAGACGGGCAAGCGGATTCCCGCGCGCGTCGAGGTGAATAAGCCGTTCGAGTACAAGGGCGTGTCGATCTACCAGTCGAGCTTCCAGGACGGCGGCTCGCTGATGGAGATGACCGCCTATCCGATGGAAGGCGCGAGCGCCTCGACGTTTCCGTTCAAGGGCACGATCGGCAATGCGACGCCGTTGCCCGGCTCCGGCGGCGATACGGTCGAATTTTCGGATTTTCGCGCGATCAACGTCGAGAACGTGTCGGACGCGAGCGGCAAGACCGATGCGCGCGGCGTCGCGACGCGCCAATCCGTCAAGGAACTCCTTGACGAACGGCTCGGTTCGGGCGCGAAGTCGTCGAAGCCGCTCGAACTGCACAACGTCGGGCCGTCTGTTCAGTACAAGGTGCGCGGCAAGGACGGCCAGGCGCGCGAATTCAATAACTACATGCTGCCGGTCGAAATCGGCGGTGATCGCGTGTTCCTCGCTGGCGTGCGGGCGAGCCCGAACGATCCTTTCCGCTATCTGCGGATTCCGGCCGACAGCCGCGATTCGGTCGGCGAATGGATGCGGCTGCGTGCAGCGCTCCAGGACCCGTCGGTGCGCACCGATGCGGCGCGCCGCTTCGCGCAGCATTCGCTCGCCAATGGCGACGCGTCGTTGCGCGGACGCCTCGAGGACAGCGCGCTACGTGTTTTGACCCTATTCGCTGGAGCGGACGGCAGCATTGGCCGCGGCGCGGACGGCAATCCGCTCGGCGGATTCCAGGCGGTCGCGACGTTCATCGACCGCTCGGTGCCGAAAGACGAGAAGGAAAAGGCTGCCGGCTTGCTGCTGCGGATGCTTGAAGGCTCGATGTGGGAGGTTTGGCAAATTGCCCGCGAGCGCGCGAACGAGCCGGCCACGCAGCAGGCGCAGCGCACGTTGCGCTTCGTGCAGAATGCGATCAACGCGTTGTCGGACAGTTTTCTGTACGGTGCGCCCGTCTATTTGCAACTCGATTCGTTCAAGCAGGTGCAGGCATCGGTGTTCCAGCTCACGCGCGCACCCGGCAAGAATCTGGTATACGTTGGCAGCCTGTTGCTCGTTGCCGGTATCTTCGCGATGTTCTACGTGCGCGAGCGGCGTCTCTGGTTCTGGATCAAGGATGCGGATGGAGGCGCGAGCGTGCTGATGGCGATGTCCACCGCGCGCAAGACTTTCGACTTCGAAAAAGAATTCGTGCAAACACGCGACGCGGCCGCCGCCGCGCTGCGCGCCAAACCGGCCGCCGCGCCCGATCGCGCCGGCGCCAACGATTCGACTCGCTGACATCATGGATCTGACTCAAGTATCGTCATCGCGCGCGCCGCGCGCTCTCGCCGAAACTCCGGCCGACACGCCGGTCTTTGACGAGCGGCCGTTCCTGCGGCGCTTGTCGGCTATCGACTGGCTGTTCGCGTTGGCGCTCGTCGTCGGCGCGGGCTTCGCGCTCACGCATTACCGCGCGCAGATGAACTATTACGACAAGGCCGTGCTGATCGGCACCGTGCCCGCGCTCATCGCGCTCGGCTGGCGCTGGAAACCCGCGCGGCTCTTGATGGCGGCGATCGCGGCGCTGTCGCTGCTGTCGTTGCAGATCTACCAGGGCGACTTATCGCGCGCCGATTCGGCGTTCCTGCTCAAATATTTCCTGTCCAGCCAGTCCGCGATTCTATGGATGAGCGCGCTGTTCGTGCTCGCGACCGTGTTCTACTGGATCGGCATGCTGTCACGCTCGGGCTCGGGCGGCGCGATTGGCCAGAAACTCACATGGGCAGCCGTGCTGATGGGCTTTACCGGCCTGATGGTGCGCTGGTACGAGTCGTATCTGATCGGCGCCGATATCGGCCATATCCCGGTATCGAACTTGTATGAAGTGTTCGTGCTGTTCAGCTTGATCACCGCGCTGCTTTATCTGTACTACGAAGGGCACTACGGCACGCGCGCGATGGGCGCGTTCGTGCTGCTCGTGATCAGCGCGGCGGTCGGCTTCCTGATGTGGTACTCGATCGCGCGTGACGCGCAGCAGATCCAGCCGCTCGTGCCTGCGTTGCAAAGCTGGTGGATGAAGATCCACGTGCCCGCGAATTTCATCGGCTATGGCAGCTTTGCGTTGTCCGCGATGGTCGCCGTTGCGTATCTGCTCAAGGAGCGCGGCGTGCTGGCCGATCGGCTGCCCGCGCTCGACGTGCTCGACGACGTGATGTACAAATCGATCGCGGTCGGCTTCGCGTTCTTCACGATCGCCACGATTCTCGGCGCGCTGTGGGCGGCCGAGGCATGGGGCGGTTACTGGAGCTGGGATCCGAAGGAAACCTGGGCGCTGATCGTCTGGCTGAACTATGCGGCGTGGCTGCACATGCGCCTGATGAAAGGGCTGCGCGGCGCGGTTGCCGCGTGGTGGGCGCTGACGGGCCTGCTCGTGACGACGTTCGCGTTCCTCGGCGTCAATATGTTCCTGTCCGGCTTGCATAGTTACGGCAAGCTGTAAGATCCGCGCCGCTCGCACGACTAACAACCGCCGACGCATTCACTGCTCGGCGGTTTTTTCTTGCACCCGTGGTTTGGCGCGATGACGGCGAACAGGCGGTGCGAAATCGGGTCCAACGTTTTGGCGAGCGAAGAGCGCGTCGCCGGACAGAACGGAGCATCAACATGATGATCAGAAACACGCTGCGTGCGGCGCTCGCCGGCGACGACATTCCACGCAGCGAAATCACGCCGCAAGCGGTTTTCGCGAATCGGCGCCGGATCTTACGAGCGGCGGGCGCCGTTGTGGCGGGCGGACTTGCCGGTGGCGCGCCCGGGCTGACGTTCGCCGAATACGCGTCGCCCGACGCGAAGGCGCGCAAGCTTGCCGCGCAGACCAATCCGAAGTTCGTCGTGCCTGACAAGGTCACGCCGTTCAAGGACATCACGACCTACAACAATTTCTACGAATTCGGCACCGATAAGAGCGATCCGGCGCGCAACGTCGGCACACTCCGGCCACATCCGTGGCGCGTGTCGGTCGAAGGCGAGATCAAGCGGCCGAAGGTGTACGACATTGACGAGTTGCTGAAGCTCGCGCCGCTCGAGGAGCGTGTGTACCGGCATCGATGCGTCGAGGGCTGGTCGATGGTGATGCCGTGGATCGGCTTTCCGCTTGCCGAACTCATCAAGCGCGTTGAGCCGACCGGCAACGCGAAATTCGTGCAGTTCATCACGCTCGCCGATCCGTCGCAAATGCCCGGACTGTCCGCGCCGATCCTCGACTGGCCGTATTCGGAAGGGCTGCGCATGGACGAGGCGATGAACCCGCTGACGTTGCTGACGATGGGCGTCTACGGCCAGGTGCTGCCGAACCAGAACGGTGCGCCGGTGCGGCTGATCGTGCCGTGGAAGTACGGCTTCAAGAGCGCGAAGTCGATCGTGAAGATCCGTTTCGTCGAGCGTCAGCCGCCGACGAGCTGGAATACATACGCATCGAACGAATACGGCTTCTATTCGAACGTCAATCCGAATGTCGATCATCCGCGCTGGAGCCAGGCGACCGAGCGGCGCATCGGCGACGACGGCTTTTTCACGCCGAAGCGCAAGACGCTGATGTACAACGGTTATGGCGAATGGGTCGCGTCGATGTATCGCGGCATGGATCTGAAGCGTTATTTCTGAGTCTTGGCGAATGGAGAATCCCATGCAACCGACGGCATTCGCGAAGACGAACGCAAGCGCGGATTCCAGCGGCAACGCGGCGCGCCGCGGCGCAGGCCGCACGAACGGCGCGCCGGAATGGCTCGCGCCCGTGAAGGTCGCGGTATTTGCCGCTTCGTTGTATCCGCTCGCGCGGATCGTGATTTTCGGCGCGACAGGCCAGCTCGGCGCGAATCCGATCGAATTCATCACGCGCTCGACAGGGCTCTGGACACTCGTGTTTCTGTGCATCACGCTCGCCGTCACGCCGCTGCGGCGGCTAACGGGCATCAACGCGCTGCTGCGGCTGCGGCGCATGCTCGGGCTTTACGCGTTTTTTTACGCGGCGCTGCATTTCACGACATACATCTGGTTCGACAAATGGTTCGACCTGATGGAGATTGCGAAGGATATCGTGAAGCGCCCGTTCATCACCGTCGGGTTCGCCGCGTTCGTGTTGTTGATCCCGCTTGCCGCGACGTCGCCGCGCGCGGCCGCGCGGCGGCTCGGCAGGCACTGGCAGACGCTGCACCGCGCGATTTATCTGGTCGCATCGTTCGGCATCCTGCATTTCTGGTGGATGAAGGCGGGCAAGCACGATCTCGCGCTGCCGAAGCTGTATGGCGCGATCGTCGTCGCGCTGCTGGGCTGGCGTGTGGCGCTCTGGGCGCGGGAGCGCTGGCGGCGCGCATAGGCCCAGCCGCGCCGCGCGCGTTGCGGGCGCTGGCCGGATTGCCCGATGGTCAAACAAAAAGGCGATGTCCGGTGAACGGACATCGTCTTTGGCCTGCGAACGATGAATTTCGGATGCGCGCGCAAGCAGCCTTCGCGCACTTCGCCGCTCAACGCTCCGGCAGGATCGTCTCGTGCTCGAACAGGCTCTCGATCGTTTCGCGGGGTCGCACGAGATGCGCGTTGGCGCCGTCGACGATCACCTCGGCCGCGCGTGGCCGCGCGTTGTAGTTGGAGCTCATCGTGAATCCGTAGGCGCCCGTCGAGCGGATCGCGAGCAGATCGCCCGGCTCAAGCGCCAGCGTGCGCTCGCGGCCGAGCCAATCACCGCTTTCGCAGACGGGGCCCACGACGTCGTAGACCTCGGGTGCGACGTTGGCGCGCGGCTTCACCGGATCGATCGCATGATACGCGTCGTACATCGTCGGGCGCGCGAGATCGTTCATCGCGGCATCGACGATCGAAAAGTTCTTTTCCTCGCCCTGCTTTAGAAATTCGACCCGCGTGAGCAGCACACCCGCGTTGCCCGTCAACGAGCGGCCCGGCTCGAACCACACTTCGCGATGACCGTGCCCGCGCGCGTCGATGCGATCGAGCACCGCGCGCACATAGCTGCCGATATCGGGTGGCGTTTCCGCGTCGTACACGATGCCGAGCCCGCCGCCGACATCGACATGGCGAATCGTCATGCCGTCCACCTCGATTTGCTCGACGAGATCGAGCAGTTTGTCGAGCGCGTCGAGATACGGGCTCAACTCGGTGATCTGCGAGCCGATGTGGCAATCGATGCCGATCACGTCGAGGTTCGGCAGCGCGGCCGCCGCGCGGTATGCGGCGCGCGCGTCGTCGAACGCGATGCCGAACTTGTTCGCCTTCAGGCCGGTCGAGATGTAGGGATGTGTTTTCGGATCGACGTCCGGATTCACGCGCAGCGACACGGGCGCACGCTTGCCGAGCGACGCCGCGACGGCGTTCAACCGGTCGAGTTCGGGAATCGATTCGACGTTGAAGCACTTCACGCCCGCATCGAGTGCAACGCGCATCTCGTCCGCGCTCTTGCCGACGCCGGAGAACACGGTGTTCCGCGCCTGGCCGCCCGCCGCGAGCACGCGGGCGAGTTCGCCGCCCGACACGATGTCGAAGCCCGCGCCCAGGCGCGCAAACAAGTTGAGCACGCCGAGATTGCCGTTCGATTTCACTGCGAAGTGAATCGTCGCGCGGCGGCCCGCGCAGGCTTGAGCATAAGCTTCATATGCGGCAGTGAGCGCGGCGCGCGAATAGACGAACAGCGGGGTGCCGAAGCGCTCGGCGAGCGCGTCGGCAGGCACGCGCTCCACATGGAGCGTGCCGTCGACATAATCGAATGCGGGTTGATTCATGCGAGTTCGGTTATTGAGCGGAAGACGCACCGGACGCGGACATGGCTTTCGACGCCCGCTGCACCGACAGTTCGGGCGACAGCGAGAGCGGCGAGTCGGCTGCGCTGCCATCGCTGGACGAAGCCGCATCGGCGGTATCTGCGGGGGGCTGCGCGCGCTCGATCGGCTTGGGTGGTAGCGGCGGCACGACCGGTAAGTACAACGGGCCACGCTGACCGCAGCCTGCTAGCATCAAAGCCGCTACAATCGCGCTGATCGGCAAAGCGCGCATTTGCCAAGCAATTCGCATGACCGTCCCTAAACAATTGAATCAACAGAGTTTAGCATGCCCGACACTGAATACCTGACCCGCGCCGAGGCCGTGCTGGCGGCCGTTGAGCGTTCGGTCGACGAAGTCAACGAAGGCGACGCCGACATCGACCTCGAGCGCAACGGCAGCGTGCTGACGCTGACATTCGAAAACGGTTCGAAGATCATCATCAACCTGCAGCCGCCTATGCAGGAGGTGTGGATCGCCGCGAAGGCGGGCGGCTTCCACTACCGGTTCGTCGACGGCCGGTGGCGCGATACCCGCACCGGGCAGGAGTTCTTCGATGCATTGACCGGTTATGCAACCCAGCAGGCTGGCACGCCGGTGACGTTTCACATGTGATGCGCGCAGGGCCGGTGCGCCGGTCTCGCGTTTTCCAAACGACAAAGCGGCCCTAGGGCCGCTTTGTCGTTTGCTGCCGCCGGGCCTCGATGGCGCGGCGTGTTAGCGGCCGCGGCGTCAGTTGCCGCCGCGGAACAAGTTCATGATGTCCTGCTTTTCTTGTTCGTTGACGTGCGACGGGACTGTGTCTTCCGAATCGTCGGACGATGCCGCGGCCGACAGGTTTACGCCGACGGCCGACACGAACCCGTGGCCCGGCGTGAACTGATCGAAATACAGTTCGCTGCCCAGCGTTTTGACGCCATCGGGCATCGGCATTTTGTATTGCGGCACGTTCTTGAGCGCGGGGCCCATGTAGTCGATCCAGACAGGCAGCGCGAGTCCGCCGCCGGTTTCCTTGTCGCCGAGGCTGCGCGGATTGTCGTAGCCGATCCATGCGACCGCCGCGAGGGTGTGCTGATAGCCGCAAAACCAGGCGTCGCGCGAATCGTTCGTCGTACCGGTCTTGCCGCCGAGATCGGTGCGTTTCAACACGTTCGTGCGTGCGCCGGTGCCGCGCTGCGCGACGCTTTGCAGCAGGCTGTTCATCACGTAGGCGTTGCGCTGATCGATCGCGAGCGGCGCGTTCTGCTCGGCGACGAGCGGCTGCGCACGTGCGACGGCATTGCCGTTCGGATCGGTGATTTCGGCGATCAGGAACGGATTGATCCGGTAGCCGCCGTTGGCGAACACGGAATAGGCCCCCGCCATCTGCAGCGGCGTGACGAGGCCCGCGCCGAGCGCCATCGGCAAATAGGCCGGGTGGCGGTCCGCGTCGAAGCCGAAACGGGTGATGTATTGCTGCGCGTATTTCGGGCCGATATGGTGGAGGATCCGGATCGACACCAGATTGCGCGAGCGCTGCAGCGCGGTGCGCATCGTCATCGGGCCGTCGAAGCCGCCGCCGTAGTTCTTCGGCTCCCATGGCTGGCCGCCCGTTTCGGCGGCACTGAAGTAAAGCGGACCGTCGTTGATGATCGTCGCCGGCCCAAGGCCCTTGTCGAGCGACGCCGAATAAATAAACGGCTTGAACGCCGAACCGGGCTGCCGCCACGCCTGCGTCACGTGGTTGAACTTGTTTTTGTTGAAATCGAAGCCGCCGATCAGCGCGCGGATCGCGCCGTTCTGCGGGACGATCGAAACGAACGCGCCTTCCACTTGCGGCAGTTGCGCGATTGCCCATGAGCCGTCGTCGTTTTTGATGACGCGCACGATCGCGCCGGGACGAATCCGCTTGTTCTGCGGCGTGTTCGACGACAGCGAACTGGCGGCGAAGCGCAGGTTGTCGCCGTCGAGCGTCGCGTCGCTGCCGTTCGCGAGCACGACGCGAATCTGGCGCGGGCTCGCGTCGGTGACGACGGCCGCGAGCAGCTCGCCGTTGTCCGGATGGCTGGCGAGGGCGTCGTCGATCGCTTGTTCGCGGTCGTCGGCGTTCGCGGGCAGCTCGGTGAAGCCCTCCGGCCCACGATAGCCGCGACGCCGGTCGTATGCGAGGATGCCGTTGCGCAGCGCGTGATAGGCGAGCGTCTGATCGGCGGAATCGATCGTCGTCGTCACGCTCAGCCCGCGCGTATACGCTTCGTCCTTGTATTGCGCGTACATCATTTGCCGCACCATTTCTGCGACGTATTCCGCGTGCACGCTGTAGACGCGGCTCGGGCTCTTGATGACGAGCGGTTCGGCGATCGCCTCGTCATACTGCGCCTGCGTGATGAAATTGAGTTCGAGCATCCGCTGAAGGATGTACTGCTGACGCACTTTCGCGCGCTTGGGGTTGGCAACCGGGTTGTACGCCGACGGCGCCTTCGGCAGCCCCGCGAGCATGGCGGCCTGCGCGAGCGTGATGTCCTTCAGATCCGTGTCGAAATAAGCGTGCGCGGCGGCGGCGAAACCATATGCGCGCTGGCCCAGATAGATCTGATTCATATAGACCTCGAGAATCTGATCCTTCGTGAGCGCGTGCTCGATCTTGTACGCGAGCAGCATCTCGTAGATCTTGCGCGTGTACGTTTTTTCGCTCGACAGGAAGAAGTTGCGCGCGACCTGCATCGTGATCGTGCTCGCGCCTTGCGACGCATGGCCGTTGGTCAGCGCCACGACGCTCGCGCGGATGATGCCGGTCAGATCGACGCCGCCGTGCTCGTAAAAGCGCGCATCCTCGATCGCCAGCACGGCTTTTTTCAGCGAATCGGGCACGTCTTGCAGATGGACGATGTCACGCCGCTCCTCGCCGAACTCGCCTATCAGCACGTGATCGGCCGTATAGATGCGCAGCGGCACCTTCGGGCGGTAGTCGGTCAGCGCATCGAGCGACGGGATGTTGGGCGAGACGACGACGAGCGCGTAGAGGAGCACGAGCCCGGCGCAAACGGCGAGCGCCACGCCCAGGCCGGCGACGCCGACGAGCAGCTTCAGCCACAACGGGCGTCGGCGGGACTCGGGCGACGAAGGCTGAGGCGTAGGATTCGTGGATTGCATAGGCACACCAAAAATACGGTCCCGCGATTATAGCCGCCCGGTTTGGGCGCCCTCCGGACGCTGGCTGACCGGAATCCGGCGCACGGCCGGGGCGCGGCGCTGACGATTCACTGTAGCGCGCTTGACGGGCGGCCGCGCATCCGGGAGGCGCTCGTTAGCCATTCGGCCGACTCCCGGCCGCACCGGCGGCTTTGCAAAATGGCTCCATATCGTGCTCCGGCCGGAGCGCGTCCATGGAGGGCAAGCGATGCAGGGACGTTCGTGGTGGGCGGTCGGTCGCCGGATGGCGGCGGGAATCGACGTGAACCGGCGCGCGGTGCGCGTCGCGGTGCTGAGCCGGCGGGGGCGCGGCGGCGCGCTGCGGATCGAGGCGCTTGACGCGCGGCCGTTGCCCGCCGGCGCGTTCGACACGCCCGACGATGGCGGCTGGCAGGCGGTGTCGGCGGCGCTGTCGGCGGTGCTGGGCGGTGCCGTGTTGATGCGGCCGGCCGGTTGGCGGCGAAGGCCCATCCCGGGCGTGATGGCGTTACCGGAAGGCGCGTTTTCGGTCGCGACGCTTTCGTGGCCGCGCGGCGCGGCGCGGGCGGGCGTCGAGCCCGCCGTGCGTGCGGCGGCCGAGCGGCTCACGGGGCTGGCGCGCGACGCGCTTGCGGTCGACTGGGACATCGGCGATACAGCGGCGCCGGGCGAAGTCGCGTTCGCGGCAGCGGCGCACGCGCATCTCGACGTGCGCATCGACGCGGCTGCATCGGCCGGCGTCGAACTTGTTGCAATCGACGGCGAGCCGCCTGCCGCGCTGCGGGCCGTTCGTCATGCCGCCGCACGCGAAATCGATGGCGGCGAGCCGTATCTTGCCGTCTGGATCGGCGATGGCGGCATGCATGGCTGGCTCATTTGCGGTGACGCCATTGCCGCGCAGGCCCGCTATCCGGCCCCCGAGCATGCGCATCCCGCCGATGCGTTGCGCGCGCTTGCGCAGGCGGGCGCGCCGCATTGCGCATTCGTCGCCGGCGATCTCGAATCGTTCGGCGGTGCGCGGGTTTCGCTAGCGGACGTCGGTGATTTGCTTGGCTGCATTGCTTTGCCGTTCGAATGCGCGGCCTGCGCGCCGCTCGGCTCGGTCGACGATGTGTTCGCCCGGTCGCCGGGCTTTGCGGTGGCGTTTGGGCTGGCGCTGCGTGGGGTATTCGAATGACGCCGCGGGTTGCGAGCGGCTTCGCGCCTGCGCTCGAGCCACGGAAACAGCGCGCCCGGCTTGGCGGCTTCAACCTGCTGCCATATCGGGCTCGCGCTGCCCGGCGGCTCCGGCGGCGCGTGTTCGGCGAGATGGCCGCCGCCGTGTGCATTGGGATGGCGGGCGTGGCGCTATGGTGTGCCGGTCGCGCGGTCGAGCGGGAGCATTTCGAAGCGCAGCGTGTGTTGATGGAGCGCCGGTTGGCCGCATGGGCGCCTCAATTGAAGGAGGCGCAGCGTCTCGCGGGTTTGCGCGATGCCGAGCGCGATCGCATCGCTCGCGCGGCCGAGCGCGCTGCCTCCCGGACGCGGACGGTGAATCTGTTCGAGGCGTTGCAGCGGTTGCATTACGACAGCGTACGCCTGACATCGATTCGCAGCGACGGATATGACGCGCGGCTCGAGGCGAACGCGCTCGATCACGCGGCCGCCATGCGATGGCTGCACGAACTTGAGCGCGCGCAACGCGGCTGGACAATCGAAGTGGCGGACTTGCAGGCGGCGCGTGACGCTCAGAGGGGCGGGCTGCACGCCGGCCGCTCGCTGGCGTTTTCGGTGCGGATCCACTGGCCGCTCCCGCCGGGCGGACGCATCGGCGCCGCCGCCGCGAGCGTTCGTCACGACGGGCGGGAGGGCGCATGAGCCTCGCAACCGAACGCTCGGCAGTCTGGATGTTGTGGCGGAGAACGGCGCAGGCCAGCCGGTTGCGCGGCGTTTCCAGCGCCGGATGGCGTATCGCGGCGGGCGCTGCGCTCGCATGCGGCGTATTTGCGTGCGGCGTGCATGTCGGGCGCGACGCGGACTGGGGCGGCGTTGCGCGCAGCAAGAGCGCGCTTGATGCGGCGGCGTCACATGTTGCGCGCGCTCGGCGGCTTCTCGCGGCCGCTTCCGGGCAATCTGCAGCAGCGTCACCGGCGGCGGCCAATGCTGACGCGCCGGATCGACGCGAAACAGCAGTGGATTTCGCGCTACGGCTTGCCGCCCATGCGCAAACGAGCGGCTTACGCGTGCGTCAGCTTGACCGGCTGGGCGGCGAATCCGTCGGCAGCCGGCGTGACGGAGGCGCGTACACACTTGCGCTGAGCGCGGAGGGGGATTTCTCTGCGTTTCTGCATTTTTTTGCCGGGCTTGCGTTGCTGTCGCCGCTCGTTGTGCCGGTTACATCCAGCGCGAAGCGCGATGGCGAGACAACCGTGCTCGAAACGCGGCTGGACGTGTGGCCCGGGCTGCCGGGCCGGGTGGGGCGGCTGTGGGCGAATGCGCCGGATGCGCCAAGGGTCGATCCGTTTGCCGTGATGCCTATGTTCGCAGCCGGCGAGGCCGAGGGCGGCGCGCGGCTCGTCGGTGTGCTGAGCGATCGGCGCAGTGGCCTTGCGTTGTTCGAGCGCGGCAGCGCAGCGTGGTCGGTCGCGGCCGGGCAAGCGGTTGGCGGCGATCGTCTCGCCAGGATCGACGCAGGCGGCGTGACGCTTGTGACGCACGATGGCGGGCAGCGGGCGATGCGCATTGGCGGAGGGGCGAAGTGATGTGCGTGCATGTTCGCTTATGGTTGAGCGGTGCGATCACGATCACGGTTGCGATCGCGACGGCAGGCTCGGCCGCCGCGTCGCCTTTGCCTCCGATTCCGCCGTTGCCCGCCGACTTTTCAACGGGCACGCATTTGACTGCCCCGGTTGGCGTGCCAGGGTACGCGCCGCTGCCGGGGAAATTCGCGTGGCAGACCGCAAGCGCGGTGCGAGGAGCTTCGTTTCAGAGCATGCGCGACGATAGCGGCACGGCGCATGGCGGGGGCGATGGCGGAGGCATTGGCGGCGTGGGCGAGGCAGGCGTCAACGGGGAAAGTGCCGGCGAGCAGTACGGCGGTGCGGCGGGAGCGTCGGGCAGCGGCGCGCAGGCAGCCGACGCATCGGCTGAGTACTTAGCGAGCGAAAGTTCACCAGCGAGCGGCGCTTCATCCAGCGTGGCGCAACCAAGCCCCGTCCAGGCCGCGGGCGCAATGCTCGAAGGGCCGCCGATACCGCTCGCACCGGTGTTGCACATGACCGAAACGCCGCTCGACCGGCCGGTGCCGGGCGAGGCCGCCGCAACCGCACTCACACCCGCACCCGGCGATGACCGCCCGATCTCGCTCAACCTGCAGCAAGCGAGTCTCGCGGCCGTTTTCGATGCATTCGCGCGCTTTACCGGTCTGAATATCATCGTCAGCGAACGGGTGCGGGGCACTGTATCGCTGCGTCTTGCGAACGTGCGCTGGCGCAGCGCATTCGATGCGCTGCTGGATGCGCACGGCCTCGCGATGGCCCGGCGCGGGCAGGTGATCTGGGTCGCGCCCATTGCGGAACTTGCCGAACGGGAGCGCTTGCGTTTTGACGCGCACGCGCGCGCCGCCGAACTGGAGCCGCTCGAAAGCCGCAGTTTCGTGCTGCGCTACGCGCGCGCGGCCGACCTGCAGCGCCTGCTCACGGGCTCGGGCGGACAGCGCGTGTTGTCCAGGCGTGGCTCGCTGCTGGCCGATCCGCGAACGAATCTGCTGTTCATCACCGATTTGCCGGTGCGTGTCGCGCAACTCGCCGAGCTGGTCGGCAAGCTAGACGCGCCGTCGAGGCAGGTGCTGATCGAAGCGCGGATCGTCGAAGGCGACCGGGGGTTTTCGCGCAATCTGGGAGCGCGTCTCGCATTGCGGGCGACCGACGCCAGCGATCGGGCGACAGGTATCGTCGGCAACCGCGACGGCGGCACGTTGACCGACTTGACGGCGCGGCCCGTCGGCGGTTTCGCCGCGGCGAGCGCCGGCCTTACGCTCTTTGCCGCACGGGCGAGCCGCCTGCTCGACGTCGAGTTGAGCGCGCTTGAATCCGAGGGGCGGGGCCAGATCGTATCGAGCCCGCGTGTCGTGACGGCCGATCGGACCCGGGCCGTCGTCGAGCAGGGCGCCGAACTCCCCTATCAGGCGAAGGTCGGGCAAGGCGTATCCGGCGTCCAGTTCCGGCGCGCGACGCTCAAGCTTGAGGTTGAGCCGCAGATCACGCCGGACGGGCGGGTGATCCTGGATCTCGACATCGCGAAGGACAGCGTCGGGGAGGACACCGCGTCAGGCCCGGCGATCAATACGAAGCATGTGCAGACGCGAGTCGAGGTCGAAAACGGCGGAACCGTGTCGATCGGCGGGATTTACGCGAGCGATGACCGTGACGATGTGACTCGCGTGCCGCTCTTGGGCAAAATACCGGTGTTGGGGGCGCTGTTCCGGCATCGGGCGTTGCGCGCGCAGCGCAGCGAACTCGTCGTCTACATTACGCCGACCGTCGTGATCGGGCCCTGATGCGCCCGCGCGTCGCGCGCAGCCAGGCTCGACAACGCAGGCGCTTTGCCAGTAAGCTGCGCCAGACTATTCATTGAAGCAGAGGAAGCCGTTGCAAGCGCGGGACTCAAACGTCAACGTATTTTTCGTCGGGCTCATGGGGGCGGGCAAAACCACCGTGGGCCGGGCGGTCGCGCGCCGGCTCGACAGGCCCTTCTTCGATTCGGACCACGAAATCGAGGCGCGCACCGGCGCACGCATTCCGGTTATCTTCGAACTCGAGGGCGAGGCTGGTTTTCGCGATCGCGAGGCGCAAATGATCGCCGAGCTTACGCAGCGCGAGAATGTCGTGATCGCGACGGGCGGCGGCGCGATCCTGCGTGCCGAAAACCGCGCGCTGCTGCATTCGCGTGGTCTCGTGGTCTATTTGCGCGCAAATCCGCACGATCTGTGGCTGCGCACGCGCAAAGACAAAAACCGCCCGCTACTGCAAACGGACGATCCGAAGGCTAAGCTCGAGGCGCTTTTCCAAGCGCGCGATCCGCTTTATCGCGAATGCGCGCATTTCGTTATCGAAACCGGCAGGCCGTCCGTCAACGGGCTCGTCAATATGGTGCTGATGCAGCTCGAAATGGCGGGTGTCGTCGCGAAGCCGATGCTCGGGTCTGTCGACAGATGAAGCGTGTGTGTGAATGCCTGGCGTTGCGTGCTGTGCAGCGAATGCCGCTCGAGGCGTCCTCGAAGCGGACTTTCTTTAGCGGAGCGGTTTTCCCAGCGTCGCCCAACGGAAATTCCCTGGAGGGAGCGTCGCGCTGCCCGCGTCGCGCTCATCCATGCACGTTTCATTTGTCAGCAGACTTCATATGATTACCGTCAATGTCGACCTGGGCGAGCGCGCCTATCCGATTCATATCGGCACCGGCCTCATCGGCCGCACCGAGCTTTATGCACCGTACCTCGCGGGTTCGTCCGTCACGATCGTCACGAACACGACCGTCGATCCGCTTTATGGCGATACGTTACGCGCGGCGCTCGCGCCGCTCGGCAAGCGCGTGTCGAGTGTCGTATTGCCGGATGGCGAAGCGTACAAAAACTGGGAAACGCTGAATTTGATCTTCGACGGTTTGCTCAGTGAGCGGGCGGACCGCAAGACGACGCTGATCGCCTTGGGCGGCGGCGTGATCGGCGACATGACGGGCTTTGCCGCCGCGTGCTATATGCGCGGCGTGCCTTTCATCCAGGTGCCGACAACGCTGCTGGCGCAGGTCGATTCATCGGTCGGCGGCAAGACGGGCATCAATCATCCGCTCGGCAAGAACATGATCGGCGCGTTTTATCAGCCGCAAGCGGTCATCTCCGACATCGGCGCGCTCGGCAGCCTGCCCGAGCGCGAGCTTGCGGCGGGCATCGCCGAGGTCATCAAGACGGGCGCGATCGCCGACGCGGAGTTTTTCGACTGGATCGAGGCGAACATCGCCGCGCTGAATCGGCGCGATCCGCAAGCGCTCGCACACGCGGTCAAACGCTCGTGCGAGATCAAGGCGAGCGTGGTCGCGGCCGACGAGCGCGAGGGCGGCCTGCGCGCGATCCTCAATTTCGGCCATACGTTCGGGCATGCGATCGAGGCGGGCCTCGGCTATGGCGAGTGGCTGCACGGCGAGGCGGTTGGCTGCGGGATGGTGATGGCGGCCGATCTGTCGGTGCGCGCAGGCCATCTCGACGACGCGTCGCGGGTGCGGCTTGCGAGGCTCGTCGAGGCCGCACATTTGCCGACTCGGGCCCCCCATCTGGGCGACGAACGCTACGTCGAGCTGATGCGCGTCGACAAGAAGGCGCAAGCCGGCGCGATCAAGTTCGTTTTGCTTACGCGCCTGGGCGAAGCGATCGTCACTGCTGCGCCGGACGATGCCGTTGCCGCGACGCTCGCGGCCAGCACCCGGTAACGCGGCGCGGGCCGAGCCGGCGCCATTGACGTGGAGGACACGATACGGTGAGCGAAACATCCGGCAGCATCCCGAGCCAAGCACGTGGCGATTCCCACGATGCGCGGCACGCGCGCATAGGCGAGGCCGGCTGCGTGCCCGTCGCCGCGCCGACGACCGCCGCGCTCGAAGCGCACCTTGCGCCTTATGCGGCGCACGCGTCGCAATCGCGCGGCCGGCGCCATCCCGAGCCTCCACCTGCCGCGCGCACCGAATTCCAGCGCGATCGCGACCGCATCGTCCATTCCACCGCGTTCAGGCGTCTCGAATACAAGACGCAAGTCTTTGTGAACCACGAAGGCGATCTGTTCCGCACGCGGCTCACGCATAGTCTCGAAGTCGCGCAGATTGCCCGTTCGGTCGCGCGCAACCTGCGCCTGAACGAGGATCTTGTCGAAGCGATCTCGCTCGCGCACGATCTCGGCCATACCCCGTTCGGCCATGCGGGGCAGGACGCGCTCAACGCGTGCATGCGCGATTACGGCGGATTCGAGCACAATTTGCAGAGCCTTGCCGTCGTCGACGAACTCGAAGAGCACTACGGCGCGTTCAACGGACTCAATTTGTGCTTCGAGACGCGCGAAGGCATTTTGAAGCATTGCTCGCGCGACAACGCGCGCAAGCTCGGCGAACTTGGCGAGCGGTTCCTGCAAGGCCGTCAACCGTCGCTCGAGGCGCAACTCGCGAACATTGCGGACGAGATCGCATACAACAATCACGACGTCGACGACGGCCTGCGCTCCGGCCTCATCACGATCGCGCAGCTCGCCGAGCTTGAGCTATGGCAGAGCCATTACGCGGCGGCGCTTGCCGAGTATCCGCATCTCGAAGGCCGGCGCCTCGTTCACGAGACGGTGCGCCGGATCATCAATACGCTGATCGTCGATCTGATCGACGAAACGATGCGCAATCTCGCGCGCCATGCGCCCACCTCGCTCGACGACGTGCGCACGGCGCCGCCCATCGTTGCGCACAGCGAGCGCATCGCTGCGCAGGCCGCCGCGCTCAAGCGCTTTCTGTTCAAGAACCTGTACCGCCACTATCGCGTGATGCGCATGGCGAGCAAGGCGCAGCGGATCATCACCGCGCTTTTCAACGCATTCATCGGCGATCCGCGTCTGTTGCCGCCTGATTATCAGACGTCCGACACTGCGCGGCAGCCGCGTCTCGTCGCGCACTACATCGCCGGCATGACCGATCGCTTCGCGGTCAAAGAGCATCAACGCCTGTTTGTCATAGACGAAAACTAGACTGCCGGATTCGCCGCGTCCGGTGCCGGGGCAACGCACGCCGGGCCGCGCGGCGCGATTTTGCCCTCGTGGGGGAGTCAAGGAGAGAAGTCGATGAAATACAAGAACAAGACGCTGGTTCGTTCGCTCGCGTGCGCCGGTGCGCTATGGCTCGGCGCGCAGCACGCCGCGTGCGCGGCAACCGAGATTCAGTTCTGGCATGCGATGGAGGCAGCGCTCGGCGAGCGCGTGAACGAGATCGCGGCGCAGTTCAACGCGTCGCAAGGCGATTACAAGATCGTGCCGGTCTACAAGGGCGCTTACGATCAGGCGCTCGCGGCGGGCATCGCCGCGTACCGCAGCGGCGACGCGCCGGCGATCCTCCAAGTGTACGAAGTCGGCACCGCGACGATGATGCAGGCAAAAAAGGCCGTGCTGCCGGTCTCCGACGTGTTCGCGCGCGCGGGCGTGCCGCTCGACGAACAGGCTTTCGTGCCGACGATCGCGAGCTATTACAGCGATGCGAGGACGGGGCATCTCGTCTCGATGCCTTTCAACAGTTCGACGCCCGTGCTGTATTACAACAAGGATGCGTTCAAGAAAGCGGGGCTCGATCCGAATCAGCCGCCGAAAACCTGGGCCGACGTGAAAGCCGACGCGCAAAAGCTGAAGAAAGCGGGCTACGCGTGCGGCTATACGACGGGCTGGCAGGGCTGGATCCAGCTCGAGAATTACAGCGCGTGGCACGGGCTGCCGTTCGCGACGCGCAATAACGGCTTCGACGGCGCGGACGCCGCGCTTTCGTTCAACCAGCCGCAACAGGTCGCGCACATTCAGTTCCTGCAGGACATGGCGAAGGAAGGCACGTTCACGTATGTCGGCCGCAAGGACGAGGCAAGCGCGAAGTTCTACAGCGGCGACTGCGCGATCATGACCACATCGTCGGGCGCGCTCGCGACGATCCGCAAATACGCGAAGTTCGATTTCGGCACTGGAATGATGCCGTATGACGCGAGCGTGAAAGGCGCGCCGCAGAATGCGATCATCGGTGGCGCGAGCCTGTGGGTGCTGGCGGGCAAGGACGCGAACACGTACAAGGGCGTTGCGAAATTCCTGTCGTACCTGCGCTCGCCGGCCGTCGCGGCGAAGTGGCACCAGGATACGGGCTATCTGCCGGTGACGGCGGCCGCCTACGATCTCACGCGCGAGCAGGGCTTCTACGCGAAGCATCCGGGCTCGGACACCGCGATCAAGCAGATGATGAACAAGCCGCCGTTGCCGTATACGAAGGGATTGCGGCTTGGCAACATGCCGCAGATCCGCACGATCGTCGACGAAGAGCTTGAGCAGGTGTGGGCGCAGAAAAAGACGCCGAAAGCCGCGCTCGATTCGGCCGTGGCGCGCGGCGACGAACTGCTGCGCCGCTTCGAGAAATCGGCTAGCTGAGTGGCCAGCCGCGGTGATGTGCGGCGCGCGAACCGTGCTGCCGCCGGCGCGTGCGGGCGGTGCGCTTCGCCGCTGCTGCGATGATGACGGCCGCTAAGCCCGCCCCCGTTGCAGCCGCGATGACACCCCCCGCGTTCACGGCCACTGCCGCGCTCCGTGCGCGCAGCGGCAGCGACGGCAGAACCGCCGGCGCGCGGCCGTTTTCTTCTCCTCTGCATTCGATATCGATCCGATGACTTCCCGTTCTCGTTTCGGCGCGAGCGTGCTGCCGTATCTGCTTGTCGCGCCGCAGCTCGCGATCACCGCGATCTTTTTCGTCTGGCCGGCAGGCGTTGCGCTCTGGCAATCGACGCAAATGCAGGATGCGTTCGGCACGTCGAGCGAATTCGTCGGCTTGGGCAATTTTGCGCGCCTCTTTGCCGATCCGCTCTATGTCGAGTCGTTCAAGACGACGCTCATGTTCAGCGCCTGCGTGACCGTGGCCGGGCTTGCCGTGGCGCTCGTGCTCGCCGCGTGCGTCGACCGGGTGGTGCGCGGCGCGCGCGCGTATCGCACGCTGCTGATCTGGCCATATGCCGTCGCGCCGACGATCGCCGCCGTATTGTGGGCGTTCCTGTTCAATCCGAGCATTGGCGTGCTCACCTACGCGCTCGCGCGGGGCGGCATCGTCTGGAATCATGCGTTGAACGGCGGCCAGGCGATGCTGCTCGTCGTGATTGCGTCGGTGTGGAAGCAGTTGAGCTACAACTTTCTGTTCTTCTATGCGGGCCTGCAAGCGATTCCGCGTTCGCTGATCGAGGCGGCGGCGATCGACGGCGCGGGCCCGGTGCGGCGTTTCTTCGATATCGCGCTGCCGCTGTTGTCGCCGACGAGCTTCTTTCTGCTCGTCGTCAATCTCGTCTACGCGTTCTTCGACACGTTCCCGGTGATCGATGCCGCCACCGCGGGCGGTCCCGCGCAAAGCACGAAGACGCTGATCTACAAGATCTACGCGGAAGGGTTTCAGGGGCTCGATATCGGCAGCTCGGGCGCGCAGTCGGTCGTGCTGATGGCGATCGTCGTCGTGCTGACGGTGGTCCAGTTCCGTTTTGTCGAGCGCAGGGTGCAATACGCATGATCGAGAATCGCAAGGGCTTCGACCTGTTATGCCATGCGGTGCTGCTCGCGGGCGTCGCGGTGATCGTGTTTCCCGTGTACGTCGGCTTTTGCGCCGCGACGATGAGCGCGCGCGAGGTGTTCACAGTGCCGCTGTCGCTGGTGCCGAGCACGCATCTCGTCGAGAACGTCGCGGTTGTTTGGCACCACGGCAGCGGCGCGATGACGACGCCGTTCGGCGTCGCGCTCGCCAACAGCGTGGCGATGGCGCTCGCGATCGCGGCGGGCAAGATCGCGGTGTCGATCCTGTCCGCCTACGCGATCGTCTATTTCCGCTTCCCGTTGCGCAATGCGGCGTTCTGGCTGATCTTCGCCACACTGATGCTGCCTGTCGAGGTGCGCATCTTTCCGACCGTGCAGGTCGTGTCGACGCTGCATTTGACGAACAGCTACGCGGGGCTCACGCTGCCGCTGATCGCGTCGGCAACCGCGACGTTCCTGTTCCGCCAGTTCTTCCTGACGCTGCCCGACGAGCTTGTCGATGCCGCCCGGATCGACGGCGCGGGACCGCTGCGGTTTTTCTGGGACGTCGTGCTGCCGTTGTCGAGAACGAGCATCGCGGCGCTTTTCGTGATCACGTTCATCTACGGTTGGAATCGGTATCTATGGCCGATCCTGATCACGACCGACGCGTCGCTCGCGACGGCCGTCGTCGGCATCAAATCGATGATTGCGAGCGGCGACGCCGCTACCGAATGGCATCTCGTGATGGCCGCGACGCTCGTGGCGATGCTGCCGCCGCTCGCCGTCGTGCTCGCGATGCAGCGCTGGTTCGTGCGCGGGCTCGTCGATTCGGAAAAGTGACACGCAACCTGGAGGGTGGGAACGCATGGCCGCGCTGAGCTTGAAGGGCGTCAGGAAAACTTACGACGGCGCGCAGTACGTGCTGCACGGCATCGACGTGGAGATCTGCGACGGTGAATTCGTCGTGCTCGTCGGGCCGTCCGGCTGCGGGAAATCGACGCTGCTGCGGATGATCGCGGGACTGGAGACGGTGTCGGACGGCGAAATCGCGATCGGCGGCCGCGTGGTGAACGCGCTCGAGCCGAAGGATCGCGATATCGCGATGGTGTTTCAGAATTACGCGCTATATCCGCACATGACGGTTGCGCAGAACATGGGCTACGGGCTGAAGATACGCGGCGTCGCGCGCGCGCAGATCGACGCGCGCGTGTTGGCCGCCGCGCGGATCCTCGAACTTGAGCCGCTGCTGACGAGGCGCCCGCGCGAGCTGTCGGGCGGGCAGCGGCAGCGCGTCGCGATGGGGCGGGCGATGGTTCGCGAGCCGGCGGTGTTTCTGTTCGACGAGCCGCTGTCGAATCTCGACGCGAAGCTGCGCGTGCAGATGCGTCTTGAAATCCAGCGGCTGCACGCACGGCTCGCGACGACGAGCGTCTACGTGACGCACGATCAGATCGAGGCGATGACGCTCGCGCAGCGCGTGATCGTGATGAATCGCGGCCATGCGGAGCAAATCGGCGCGCCCATCGAGGTCTACGACAAGCCGGCGACCACATTCGTCGCGAGTTTCATCGGCTCGCCGGCGATGAATCTGTTGAGCGGGCGGCTGTCGGAGGACGGCACGAGGTTCGACGTCGCGGGCGGCGGCCCGAGCCTGCCGATCGTGGCCGGCGGCCCGGCGGCAGCCGGCACAGGCACAGGCACAGGCACAGGCACAGGCACAGGCACAGCGGGCGCCGGTTTGGCGATCGCGCCGGGGCGCGAATGGATCCTCGGCGTGCGGCCCGAGCATATGGCGGTGTCGGAAGGCGTCGCGCACGCGGCGCTGAGCGTCGATTCTTGCGAGCTGCTCGGCGCCGACAATTTGGCGCACGGCCGCTGGGGTGCGCACGACGTTGCGGTACGCTTGCCGCATACGGCGCGGGCGGCGCGCGGTGAGACGCTGCCCGTCGCGCTGCCTGCGCAGCATCTGCATTTCTTCGATCCGGCAACCGGCAAGCGGGCCGGCTGAGCATTTCCAACGGGGCCTGTCCGATGACGATCCTGCAATCCTGGCCTTATCCGCGCGTGCTCGCGCATCGCGGCGGCGGCGCGCTTGCGCCGGAGAATACGTTGGCCGCGCTCGACACGGGCGCGCGCCATGGCCATACGATGGTCGAATTCGATGCCAAGCTCTGCGCCGACGGCGTGGCGTTCCTGCTGCACGACGACACGGTCGACCGCACGTCGAACGGCACGGGGCGGGCGGCGGACCTGCGCTACGCCGCGCTGGCCGCGCTCGACGCGGGAGCGTGGTTCGATGCCCGTTTCACGGGCGAGCGGATGCCGACGCTCGCCGAGGCGGCCGCGCGCTGCGTCGAGCTGAGCCTGGCCGTGAACATCGAGATCAAGCCTTGCGCGGGGCGCGACGTCGAGACGGGACGCGTTGTCGCGCGCGAAGCGGCTGAGTACTGGCGCGGCGCGGCTGTGCCGCCGCTGCTGTCGTCGTTTTCGGCCGATGCGCTCGATGCGGCGCGCGCCGCGGCTCCCGATCTGCCGCGCGGCATGTTGTACGACGCGATTCCTGCCGATTGGCGCGCCGAGACGCGCCGATTGGCTTGCGTGTCATTGCACGCGCATCACGTGCAATTGACGCGGGAGATCGTGCGTGACGTGAAAGCGGCGGGGCTGCGCCTGCTCGCGTATACGGTCAATGATCTTGAGCGGGCGCGCGAACTGGCCGAATGGGGCGTGGATCTCATCTGCACGGACCGAATCGAGCTGATCCGCCCTGGTCTTGCCGGTCTGGCCAGCTTCGTAGGCTGATGAATGAAATAGGCGATTGACCCGCGCGAGGCGAACAAAATGCTCCGGTAGCGAACCACCGGAGCGAGAGGAGATAGCCCCCGGTCACGGTGGAAAAATTCCGCTACAAATTGCAGCGGAATTAACCATTCCCCAAATATTCGACTACGCTTAGAAGCGGTAGCCGAGTTGCAGGTAGGTGACGATCGGATTCAGTTTGATCTTTGCTTGCGACGTTTGCGTGAGCGTGCCGATCTGCGTCGGGCGTTGGGTCGTCAGGGTCGCCTTCACGCTAACCGGGATGTACGACAGCGACAGTCCGCCGAACCAATGCTTGGTGAAGTTGTAGGAGAAGCCGACGTTGAGGACGGGTGCCCACTGGTTGGTGGTCGTCACGCTGGTCGGGCCGCCGAGCACCCCCCGCTCGAACGCGCTGTTGGTGATCTTCGCGCCGGTGAACCATACATACGTGGCGCCGACGCCGACATACGGACGGAACTTCGCGTTCGCGTCATTGAAGTAATACTTGAGAAGGAGCGCAGGGCTCCATTGGTATACATGGCCGAGCACACCAAACTGTTCGGACAGGCCTTTGCCGCTCAAATTGAACCTTGGCGGAATCCCGGCGACAAATTCAGTGACGATGTGATCGGTCCAGAAGTAGCCGGTGGCCAGGCCGAGTGTGTCCGCGTTGTCGACGCCGGCGCCGGTGTTGGGTTCAGTCAGGTTGACAGGCGTGCCGCCGACGCTCATGACCTTGAGTGGATCGCTGCTGTCTTGAGGGGCAAGATGGATCCAGCCTGTTGTGACGTAAAAGCTGCCGGCCGATTGCGCATGCGCGGTGGTGGCCGCGGCTGCAAAAACCAGCGCAACTGCTCCCGTAATGGCCATTTTTTGTTTCATCTGTAGTCCCCTCCGATTAAAAGGCGACCTCATTATGACTACGACGTTTCAAACAGAACAGAGTTGTAAGTTAGAAGTTTCTCCCTAAAATTCGCACGATCGTGCGCATTCCCGCGCCGCGGCGGGCGTTTACGCGGATGCACCAATGTGAGCCTTCGGGTATTTCCTAACGCGATCAAACGGACATTCAGCATGGCACGGCTAGCACGACTTTACGTTCCCGATCAGCCGCAGCACGTGATATTGCGCGGCCTCGATCAGCAACCGGCGTTCGTCGACGACCAGGATTACGAACTATTTATCGATTGTCTGAAGGCGGCGGCGCGCGATCATCACCTGGCGGTGCATGCCTATGTGCTGTTGCCGCGTCAGGTCCAGCTGCTCGTCACGCCCAGCGACGAGTCCAGCCTGCCGAAGGCGATGCAGGCGGTCGGCCGGCGCTACGTCGCACACTTCAACCGGCGCTATTCGCGGCGCGGCACGCTCTGGGAAGGGCGCTATCGCGCGACGGTGATCGAGGGCGAGCGCTATTTTCTGCTGGCGAGCCGCGTTGTCGAGCTGAGCCCGGTACGCGCGCAGCTCGTGACGAGCGCCGACGCGTACCGCTGGTCCAGCTACCGGCATCACATCGGGCTGACCGTCGACAGCCTGATCACCGACCATCCGCTCTACTGGGCGCTCGGCAACACGCCGTTCGAGCGTCAGCGCGCGTACAAAGAGTTGTGCGAGCAGCCGCTCGACGAGCGGCAGGCCGATCAGCTCCAGCAGGCGACCCTCAAGGGCTGGGTGCTTGGCGGCGAGACCTATCGCGAATGGGCGGCGCGCACCGCGAACCGGCGCGTGTCGCCGCTGCCGCGCGGACGGCCTCGCAAGGTGCGGGAGAATACGCCGCCCGTCCAGTAACCGTAGCCGGCGGGTGGTCGATGAGCGGCAGGCGAGAATGCCGCTCAAATTTTTGCCCCATCTTGATGCATCCCCAATAAAAAAGAATGATCGCGCACCAAGATGATAATTGGGGTCAAATAATCGGAATTTATTTGCTATTCCATTGATTCGTCGCGTATATTCCGAATTCCGGCGGTCCCGGACACACCCGCTCCTGCCCCGGCCGGCCACGTCGCGATCCACACGAAGGGGGACGACGGGCGATCAAGCAAAACGGTTAAACGGCCGCGAGGCCCCTTTCGAACGGTGTCCCCATGAACGACCATCAAGAGCCGACGAGCGCGCTTTCTGCCGCGCAAGGTCTCTACGATCCGCAAAACGAGCACGACGCGTGCGGCGTCGGCTTTGTCGCGCATATCAAGGGCAAGAAGAGCCACGAAATCATCGAGCAGGGGCTCAAGATTCTCGAGAATCTCGATCACCGCGGCGCGGTCGGCGCCGATCCGCTGATGGGCGACGGCGCGGGCATCCTGATCCAGATTCCGGATGCGTTTTATCGCGCGGAGATGGCGCGGCAGGGCGTGACGCTGCCGCCCACCGGCGAATACGGTGTCGGGATGATCTTTCTGCCGAAGGAGAACGCGTCGCGGCTCGCGTGCGAGCAGGAGCTCGAGCGCACGGTGAAGGCGGAAGGCCAGGTGGTGCTCGGCTGGCGCGACGTGCCGGTCGATCATTCGATGCCGATCTCGCCCGCGGTGAAAGCGACCGAGCCCGTGATCCGCCAGATCTTCATCGGCCGCGGCAAGGACGTGATGGTCACGGACGCGCTCGAGCGCAAGCTCTACGTGATCCGCAAGACCGCGAGCCACCGAATCCAGGCGCTCAAGCTCAAGCACGGCAAGGAATACTTCGTGCCGTCGATGTCGGCGCGCACGATCGTCTATAAGGGGCTGCTGCTCGCCGACCAGGTCGGCGTCTACTACCGCGATTTGCAGGACGAGCGCGTCGTGTCGGCGCTCGCGCTCGTGCACCAGCGTTTCTCGACGAACACGTTCCCCGCGTGGGAACTCGCTCACCCGTACCGGCTGATCGCGCATAACGGCGAGATCAACACGGTCAAGGGCAACGTGAATTGGCTGAACGCGCGCACCGGCGCGATCGCGAGCCACGTGCTCGGCGACGATCTGCCGAAGCTCTGGCCGCTGATCTATCCGGGCCAGTCGGACACCGCGTCGTTTGACAACTGCCTCGAACTGCTCGTGATGGCGGGTTATCCGCTTGCGCATGCGGTGATGATGATGATTCCGGAAGCGTGGGAGCAGCACACGCTGATGGACGACAACCGCCGCGCGTTTTACGAATACCACGCGGCGATGATGGAGCCGTGGGACGGCCCGGCCGCGATCGCGTTCACCGACGGCCGCCAGATCGGCGCGACGCTCGATCGCAACGGGCTGCGCCCGGCGCGCTACATCATTACCGACGACGATTTCGTGATCATGGCGTCGGAAGCGGGCGTGCTGCCGATTCCCGAATCGAAGATCGTCAAGAAGTGGCGCTTGCAGCCGGGCAAGATGTTCCTGATCGACATGGAGCACGGCCGGATCATCGACGACAAGGAACTGAAAGACAACCTCGCGAACGCCAAGCCGTACAAGAGCTGGATCGATGCGGTGCGCATCAAGCTCGACGAGATCGAGCCGCAGGACGACGACGTCGCGGCCGAGCGCGGCGCGGCGGCGGCGCTGCTCGATCGCCAGCAGGCGTTCGGCTACACGCAGGAGGACGTCAAGTTCCTGATGGCGCCGATGGCGCAGCAGGGCGAGGAGGCGGTCGGCTCGATGGGCAACGATTCGCCGCTCGCGGTGATGTCGAACAAGAACAAGACGCTCTATCACTATTTCAAGCAGCTGTTCGCGCAGGTGACGAACCCGCCGATCGATCCGATCCGCGAGAACATGGTGATGTCGCTCGTGTCGTTCATCGGGCCGAAGCCGAATCTGCTCGACACGAACAACATCAACCCGCCGATGCGTCTCGAAGTGTCGCAGCCGGTGCTCGACTTCAAGGACATCGCGAAGATCCGCTCGATCGAGCGGTACACGGGCGGAAAGTTCAGCGCCTACGAGCTGAACATCTGCTATCCGGTCGCGTGGGGCAAGGAAGGGATCGAGGCGCGGCTCGCGTCGCTGTGCGCGGAGGCCGTCGACGCGGTGAAGTCGGGCTACAACATCCTGATCGTGTCCGATCGCAAGCTGGACGCCGAGCACGTCGCGATTCCCGCGCTGCTCGCGACCTCGGCGATCCACACGCATCTCGTCCGGCAGGGGCTGCGCACGAGCACCGGGCTGGTGGTCGAGACAGGCTCCGCGCGCGAGACGCACCATTTCGCGCTGCTCGCGGGCTATGGCGCGGAAGCCGTGCATCCGTATCTCGCGATGGAGACGCTCGCGCAGATGGCCGACGGGCTGCCGGGCGACCTGTCGCCGGACAAGGCGATCTACAACTTCACGAAGGCGATCGGCAAGGGGCTGCAGAAGGTGATGTCGAAGATGGGCATCTCCACGTACATGTCGTACACCGGCGCGCAGATTTTCGAGGCGCTCGGCCTGTCGAGCGATCTGGTCGAGAAGTACTTCAAGGGCACGGCGTCGAAGGTCGGCGGCATTGGCTTGTTCGAAGTGGCCGAGGAGGCGATCCGCCTGCATCGCGACGCGTTCGGCGAAAACCCGCTGCTGGCCGACATGCTCGACGCGGGCGGCGAATATGCGTTCCGCGTGCGCGGCGAAGACCACATGTGGACGCCCGACACGATCGCCAAGCTCCAACACTCGACGCGCAGCAATTCGTATCAAACATATAAGGAATACGCGAATCTGATCAACGATCAGACCAAGCGCCACATGACGCTGCGCGGTCTGTTCGAATTCAAGGTCGATCCGGCGAAGGCGATCCCGATCGACGAGGTCGAACCGGCCAAGGAGATCGTCAAGCGCTTCGCGACGGGCGCGATGTCGCTCGGCTCGATCAGCACCGAAGCGCACACGACGCTTGCGATCGCGATGAACCGGATCGGCGGCAAGTCGAACACCGGCGAGGGCGGCGAGGACGAAAACCGTTACCGCAACGAGCTGCGCGGCATTCCGATCAAGGCCGGCGACACGCTGAAATCGGTGATCGGCGACGAGATCGTGCGCGACATCGCGCTCAAGGAAGGCGATTCGCTGCGCTCGAAGATCAAGCAGGTCGCGTCGGGCCGCTTCGGCGTGACGGCCGAGTATCTCGCGTCGGCGGACCAGATCCAGATCAAGATGGCGCAGGGCGCGAAGCCGGGCGAGGGCGGCCAGTTGCCGGGCCACAAGGTGTCCGAGTACATCGGCAAGCTGCGTTACTCGGTGCCGGGCGTGGGCCTCATCTCGCCGCCGCCGCACCACGACATCTATTCGATCGAGGATCTCGCGCAACTGATCCACGACCTGAAGAACGTCAACCCGGCGGCGAGCATTTCGGTGAAGCTCGTGTCGGAGGTCGGCGTGGGCACGGTCGCGGCGGGCGTCGCGAAGGCGAAGGCCGATCATGTGGTGATCGCCGGCCATGACGGCGGCACGGGCGCGTCGCCGCTGTCGTCGGTCAAGCACGCGGGCACGCCGTGGGAACTCGGCCTCGCCGAGACGCAGCAGACGCTCGTGCTGAACCGGCTGCGCGGGCGCATCCGCGTGCAGGCCGACGGCCAGATGAAGACCGGCCGCGATATCGTGATCGGCGCGCTGCTCGGCGCGGACGAGTTCGGCTTCGCGACGGCGCCGCTCGTCGTCGAGGGCTGCATCATGATGCGCAAGTGCCACCTGAACACGTGCCCGGTCGGCGTCGCAACGCAAGATCCGGTGTTGCGCGCGAAGTTCTCGGGCCAGCCCGAGCACGTCGTCAACTATTTCTTCTTCGTCGCCGAGGAAGCGCGCGAGCTGATGGCGCAACTCGGCATCGCGAAGTTCGACGATCTGATCGGCCGCGCGGATCTGCTCGACATGCGCAAGGGCGTCGAGCACTGGAAGGCGAAGGGGCTCGACTTCTCGCGCGTGTTCCACCAGCCCGAAGGCTGTGAAGGCGTTGCGCGCCGCCACGTCGACACGCAGGATCACGGCCTCGAGCGCGCGCTCGATCACACGCTGATCGAAAAGGCGAAGGCCGCGATCGAGAAGGGCGAGCACGTGTCGTTCATCCAGCCGGTGCGCAACGTGAACCGCACGGTCGGCGCGATGCTCTCGGGCGTGATCGCGAAGCGGCACGGCCACGACGGCCTTGCCGACGACGCGGTGCATATCCAGCTGAAGGGCACGGCCGGCCAGAGCTTCGGTGCGTTCCTCGCCCGGGGCGTGACGCTCGATCTTGTCGGCGACGGCAACGACTACGTCGGCAAGGGGTTGTCGGGCGGCCGGATCATCATCCGCCCGACCAACGATTTTCGCGGCAAGTCCGAGGAAAACATCATCTGCGGCAATACGGTGATGTACGGCGCGCTCGAAGGCGAGGCGTTCTTTCGCGGCGTCGCGGGCGAGCGCTTCTGCGTGCGCAACTCGGGCGCGACGGCGGTGGTCGAGGGTACGGGCGATCACGGCTGCGAATACATGACGGGCGGCACGGTCGTCGTGCTCGGCGAGACGGGGCGCAACTTCGCGGCCGGCATGTCGGGCGGCGTCGCGTATGTGTACGACCCGGACGGCACGTTCGCGACCAAATGCAACAAGGCGATGGTCGCGCTCGATCCGGTGCTGCCGCAGGCCGAGCAGGAGCGCACCGTCGATCCCGCGCTCTGGCATGCGGGCGTGGCGGACGAAGCGTTGCTCAAGGGGTTGGTCGAGCGTCACTTCCAGTTCACCGGTTCGCCGCGCGCGAAATCGATGCTGGAGAACTGGGACGCCGCGCGCCGCCAATTCGTGAAAGTGTTCCCGCACGAATACAAGCGCGCGCTCGGCGAAATCGGCGCAAAGAAGAAGGCGGGCGAGGTGCTCGCCGCCTGACGCGGCCCGGTGCGGCCCGGCCGGGCGCCGGGCGGCTCGACGACTTGGCGAACGGGCCTGCCTGAGCGGCGGGTGCGGTCGCCGTTACCGATCACAATCGATTCAGAAGAGAACCCCATGGGCAAGATCACCGGTTTTCTGGAGTACGAACGCCGTCACGAGGCGTATGAAGCGCCGCTCACGCGCGTCAAGCATTACAAGGAATTCGTCGCCGCGCTCGCCGATGACGATGCGAAGATCCAGGGCGCGCGCTGCATGGATTGCGGGATTCCGTTCTGCAATAACGGCTGTCCGGTCAACAACATCATTCCGGACTTCAACGATCTCGTTTACCGGCAGGACTGGCGGCACGCGATCGATGTGCTGCACTCGACGAACAACTTTCCCGAGTTCACGGGCCGCATCTGCCCCGCGCCGTGCGAGGCGGCGTGCACGCTCGGCATCAACAACGATCCGGTCGGCATCAAGTCGATCGAACACGCGATCATCGACAAGGCATGGGCACAGGGCTGGGTTCAGCCGCAGCCCGCCACGCACAAGACGGGCAAGAAGGTTGCGATCGTCGGCTCCGGTCCCGCGGGCTTGGCGGCCGCGCAGCAACTCGCGCGCGCGGGCCACGACGTGACGGTGTTCGAGAAGAACGACCGGATCGGCGGCCTGTTGCGCTACGGCATCCCCGACTTCAAGCTCGAAAAGTGGCTGATCGACCGCCGGATGCGCCAGATGGAAGCAGAAGGCGTGACGTTCCGTACCGGCGTGTTCATCGGCCGCGAGCCGTTGCCCGAGACGATTGGCAACGCGGCGCAGCAAACCGTGTCGCCCGATACGCTGAAGGACGAGTTCGACGCGGTCGTGATCGCGGGTGGCTCGGAGACGCCGCGCGATCTGCCGGCGCCGGGGCGCGAGCTTGCGGGTATCCATTTCGCGATGGAGTTCCTGCCGCAACAGAACAAGGTCAACGCGGGCGACAAGGTTGTCGACCAGCTCACCGCGAAGGGCAAGCACGTCGTCGTGATCGGCGGCGGCGATACGGGTTCCGACTGCGTCGGCACGTCGAACCGGCACGGCGCGAAGCGCGTCACGCAGTTCGAGTTGCTGCCGCAGCCGCCCGAGCTGGAGAACAAGCCGCTCGTGTGGCCGTATTGGCCGGTCAAGCTGCGCACGTCGTCGTCGCACAAGGAGGGCTGCGAACGCGATTGGGCGGTCGCGACGAAGCGTTTCGAAGGCAAGAACGGCAAGGTCGAGAAGCTGATCGCGGCGCGCGTCGAATGGAAGGACGGCAAGATGCAGGAAGTGCCGGGCTCCGAATTCGAGATCAAGGCCGATTTGGTGCTGCTCGCGATGGGCTTCACGCAACCGGCCGCGCCCGTGCTGGACGCGTTTGGCGTCGCGAAGGATGCGCGCGGCAACGCGCGTGCGGGCACCGAAGGCGATCGCGCGTATTACACGTCGGTCGACAAGGTGTTTGCCGCGGGCGATATGCGCCGGGGTCAGTCGCTCGTGGTGTGGGCAATCCGCGAAGGCCGTCAGTGCGCGCGGTCGGTCGACGCATATTTGATGGGGCATTCGGAACTGCCGCGTTGATCGAGGCGGCGGCATCGTGTTCGCGTGAGAGCCGGGCGTCCTTGCGGGGACGCCCGGTTTTTTTGCGCCCGCCGTGGCGTGCGCCGGCAGATGGCGGCCGCGCGCATTGTCCGCCGGCGCGCGTCACGGCGATTTCTTTCGTTTTCCATTCAAATATTTCTATTTCGTAATATCCAGGCCGACTTGTCATATCATGACGCGCTTCGGCCGGCTTCCGGTCGGGTAAGCAATGGTTTGACCCCAACAAGGAGGCCGACGATGGACGGTATGGCGGGCACGTTGATCAACGGGATCAACGGCATTCTCTGGAGCTACGTGCTGATCGCGTTGCTGCTCGGCGCAGGCGCGTGGTTCACGCTGCGCTTCAGGATGATTCAGTTACGCGCGCTGCTGCTCAGCATGCGCGTGGTCGGCAGTAAGGGCGAGCCGGGCAGCATTTCGTCGTTTCAGGCGTTTGCCACCGGGCTGGCGAGCCGTGTGGGCACCGGCAATATCGCGGGCGTGGCGGTGGCGATAACGCTCGGCGGCCCCGGCGCGATTTTCTGGATGTGGGTGACTGCGCTGATCGGGATGTCGTCGGCGTTCGTCGAAGCCACGCTCGCGCAAATCTTCAAGGTGTCTCACCATGACGGCACCTATCGCGGCGGCCCGGCGTACTACATCCAGATTGGGCTGCGCTCGCGCGGCCTGGGCGTGCTGTTTTCGCTGTCGCTGGTGCTTGCTTTTGGCTTCGTGTTCAACGCGGTGCAGGCGAACGCGATCGCCGACGCGTTCCATACGTCGTTCGGCTTCAGCCGCGCGGCGGTCGGTCTCGGTCTCGTTGCGCTGACGGCGCCGATCATCTTCGGCGGCATCCGCCGGATTGCGCACGTCGCGCAGGTGATCGTGCCCGTCATGGCGATCGGCTACCTTGCGCTCGCCGTCTATGCGGTCGCCACGCACGTTGCGCTCGTGCCGCAGATGATCGCGCTGATCGTGAAAAGCGCATTCGGTTTCGAGCAGGCGACGGGCGGCCTCGCGGGCTATGCGGTGAGCCAGGCGGTCGCGATCGGGGTGAAGCGCGGCCTGTTTTCGAACGAAGCGGGGATGGGCAGCGCGCCGAATGCGGCGGCAACCGCGAGCACGCGGCATCCGGTTACGCAGGGGCTGATCCAGATGCTCGGCGTATTCGTCGATACGATCGTGATTTGCAGCGCGACCGCGTTCGTGATCCTGCTGTCCGGGCAGTATGTGCCGGGTTCGTCGATGGAAGGCGCGGCGCTCACGCAGCGTGCGATCTCGAGCCACGTCGGCGATTGGGGCGGCATTTATATGGCGGTGGCGATCTTTTTTCTCGCGTTCTCGTCGGTGATCGGCAATTACGCGTATGCGGAAGGTAACGTCGAATTCGTCGCGCAGCGGCGCGGCGTACTGGTGGTGTTTCGCGTCGCGGTGCTCGCAATGGTGATGTTCGGCAGCGTCGGCGAGCTGCCGCTGGTGTGGGCGATGGCCGATACCAGCATGGGCATCATGGCGCTGATCAACCTGCTCGCGATTCTCGCGCTCGGCAAGCACGCGCTTGCCGCGTGGCGCGATTATCAGCGGCAGCGTGCGGCGGGCGTGGCCGAGCCGGTTTTCACGCGCAAGACGATTCCCGCGCTCGAACACGTGTTGCCCAACGACGTGTGGGGCGAGCATGGGCCATTGCCCCGAGGCGGGATGCCCGCCGACGAATCCGCGGCCGGACGCGGTGTCAACGCGCATGCGCACGGCGCGCAGCGGGCCGGCGGGCCGCTCGGCTCCGGCTCCGCGCGCTGACGATGGCGGCCGGCTGCGCTGCTTCGTCACGCCGACACATCGCGTCGCCGCGGCAACGCATCGATGATGCGTCGCGCCGCGACGGTTTTTCAAGCTGCCGCGCGCGTATCGTCGCGGCGTATATCGAGCGTTTGCCGATGAAATACCGCGAGCGACTTGCGATGCGCGATGCTGACGATTGCCGTGTTTGGCAGCCGTTCGTTGAAAAGCCGGTATAGGCGTTCTTCGTTGTCGTCGTCGAGCGCGCTCGTGGCTTCGTCGAGGAACAGATAGTCCGGCTGGTGCAACAGCACCCGCGCGCCCGCGAGACGCTGCTGCTCGCCCGGCGACAACATGCGCGTCCAGTGGCCGGTTTCTTCGAGGCGCGCCGCGTAGCCGGCGAGGCCGCATGTGGCGAGCGCGTCGCGGCACGCGTCGTCGCTGAACGCATCGGCGGCCGACGGGTAGGCGAGCGCCGCCTTCAGCGTGCCGATCGGCAGATAGCTCTGCTGCGGCACGAACATCATCCGCGCGCCGACGGGCGCGTCGATCGCGCCGTCGCCGAATGGCCAGAGGCCCGCGAGTGCGCGCATCAGCGTGCTTTTGCCGGAGCCGGACGGCCCGCGCACGAGCCAGCGCGAGCCGGGCTCGATCGTCACGCTGCCGATCGACGCGAGCGGCGTGCCGTCCGGCAGCGCGAGCTTGAGGTGCGCTGTCGTCAACGCGTTCGCGTCGACATAATGCAGATTGATGCCGCCGTGCTCGGTGGCGGGGGACAGCGATTCCTTCAGATGCGACGCATCCATCACCCGCTTGAACTCGCTCAGACGGTTGACGGTTGCCCGCCATTCGACGAGCGTGCCGTAATTGCCGATGAACCACGAGAACGAATCGCTGACGTTGCCGAATGCGTCGATGATGCGCATCACCACGCCGAACGAGAATGCGCCGGCGAAATAGCGGGGCGCCGCGACCGCGATCGGAAAGATCAGCGCGATCTGCCCATAGACACTCGACACGAACGTCAGACGCTTCGTGTACTGCATCACGCGCCACCAGTTGTCGCGAATCCGCTGAAAGAGGTTTTGCGCATGCTCGGTTTCGGTCGGCTCGCCGTTGTAGAACGCGATCTGCTCGGTGTTCTCGCGGATGCGGATCAGGCCGAAGCGGAAATCCGCCTCGACGCGTTGCTGCTGGTAGTTGATCGACACGAGTGGGTAGCCGAACCGGTGTATCACGTAAGAGCCGGCGATTGCGTAGATCAGCGCCGCCCACACCATGTAGTTCGGGATCGTGATCACGTGACCGTTGAACGAGAACGTGGCCGCGCCCGCGATCGTCTTCAGCACCGTGATGAACGTGATCAGCGTGACCACCGTCGACAGCAGGCCGAGCGACAGCGACAGCGTCGTCGACGCGAGCGCTTGCAAGTCGTCGGCGATCCGCTGGTCCGGGTTGTCCGCGAGGCGGTCGCGCTCGATGCGGTAGAAATTGCGCTTGCCGAGCCAGTCGTGCAGATAGCGCGACGTCAGCCACTGGCGCCAGCGAAAACCAAGCATCTGACGCAGATAGAGGCCGTAGACGGTGAGGATCACGTAGCCGAACGCCAGCGCCGTGAATGTGCCCAGCAAGCGGGGGAAGTCGTGCACGTCCTTTGATTGCAGCGCATCGTAGAACGTGGTGTTCCACGCGTTGATCCGCACGTTGATCCAGACGATCGTCAGGTTGATCACGATGATCGTGACGAGCAGCCCCCACGCTGTCTTCCATTCGTCGCCAACCCAATAGGGCTTGATGAGACTCCAGGCGGAAATCTTGCCGTGTCCGTCCGGTGACGGATTGGCCGGATGCGAGACGGCGGACGAGGGTGGCTGAGTCATGTGCTTTCTGATCTGACGTTGCTGGCGTCGCGGCGCACGGCTTGCGACTGTTGGCGTGCGGCGAATTCTGTCGGCGGCGTCTTAAACGGCGCTTAATCTAGAACGCTAGAACGGCGCGCGATGATGCGTGAGCCGTTCGATGCGCGCGGTGCCGATCGCGCCGGCCCGCGCCGTGGGCGATGCCCGTCGAGCGGTGCGCGCGATTCGCCGGCCGACGCGGCGATCACGCGCATTGTGCCAGCCTCGCACGCGGCGCGCGAATGGGCGGGCATGCCCGGTTTGCCGCCGTTTGCGCTTTTATGGTCTAATGGCCGACGACGAAACAGGGGTGCTTCGTGCGCCGCGACCCGGCCGATCGGCTTGGGTATACGCGCAACGAGGCTGAGAGAGTCCCTTCGCACCCGATCCGGATAATACCGGCGCGGGAAGTTTCCGATCCCGCCGGCCCGTTTTCTTGCCGCCGCCCGATCCGGGCGCGATCGCGTGCAACGTGCACAGTACGGTTGCGGCCGGCCTCTTTCGCCGGTTTCGTCCTTTTGAATACGCGTTCGCGCGTGGCGGATGGAATCGATGAGTGTTCATTCTTCAGTTCTTTGGCGCGGCAGCCTGCTATCGGCCGCTCGCATACTCGCGGCCGGCGCGCCGGCGCCGCAGCGGCTTCGTCGTAACATGTTCGACGGACGGGCGCGATGAGCCTGCACGCAGCCGAACCGGATTTCGCCGTGCTGGGTGGCGGCCTGGTCGGCCGTTTGATCGCATGGCGTCTCGCACTCGCCGGGCACCGCGTCTCGCTGTACGAGCGCGGCGACGCAGCCGGCGCCGCGTCTGCCGCGTGGGTGGCCGCGGCGATGCTCGCGCCGCTTGCCGAGGCGGCGAGCGCCGAGCGTTTCATCACCGATCTGGGCGCGGCATCGCTCGACCGTTGGCCGCGCTGGCTTGCCGAGTTGCCAGAGCCGGTTTTTTTTCAGCGCAACGGCACACTTATCGTTTGGCATCACGCGGATCGCGCGGAAGCGCCGCTTTTCGAGCGCCGCGTGCGCGCGAACGCGCGGGCCGACTTGCTCGACGGCGGCCTCGTGCCGCTCACGGCTGCGCAGATTGGCGCGACGGAGCCGGCGCTCGCGGGGCGCTTCGCGCACGGCCTGCTGTTGCAGCGCGAAGGCCAACTCGATAACCGCCAGGCGCTGCACGCGCTCGCGGCGGGCCTCGACGAGCGCGGCGTCGACGTGCACTGGCATGCCGTTGTCGAAGCGCATGCGCCGTGCGCCGCACGCGTCACGATCGACTGCCGCGGGCTCGGCGCGAAAGCGCAATGGCCGGCGCTGCGGGGAATTCGCGGCGAAGTCGCGCGCGTGCACGCGCCGGGCATCGGGCTCACGCGTCCGGTCAGGCTTCTGCATCCGCGCTATCCGCTTTACGTCGCGCCGAAAGAGCACGATTTGTACGTGATCGGCGCGACCGAGATCGAAGGCGAGGACATGTCGCCCGTTAGCGTGCGCTCCGCGCTCGAACTGCTGAGCGCTGCGTTTTCGGTGCATCCGGCGTTTGGCGAGGCGCGCATCCTCGAATTGAATGCGCAGTGCCGCCCGACGCTGCCCGATCACCGGCCGGCGCTCGTTTGGCATGGCGGCGCGACGCTCGCGGTCAACGGGCTTTACCGGCACGGCTTCATGATTGCGCCGGAGGTTGCCGATACCGCGGCCTGCTTTGCACAGGCGCTGCTCGAGCGAACGGTCAACGATGCCGACACGTTTGCCGCCTGGCGCGCCGATGCGCGCTGGCCTGCGCTGCTGCGCCTCGGCGCCGCGCGTCAGCCGGCGTGAGCGGCGCGCGGATCGAGCCACGCGAGCCCGTGACGAACCTGACAGATGCTACGGCAAAGAAGATTGCGACACGATGGACAATCCGATCAGTTTCCAGATCAATCAGCAGACGCTGACACTGCCCGGCGGCGCGACGATCGCCGATGCGCTCGCCGCATACGGTGCGCGCCCGCCCTATGCGGTTGCGCTGAACGGCGCGTTCGTCGCGCGCTCGGAGCACGCCACGCGTGCACTCGCGGCGGGCGACAAGCTCGACGTCGTGCATCCGGTGGCGGGCGGCTGATGCCGTCGCGCCCGCGCATGGCCCGCACCGCCCGATTTGACGATCGATTCGCCGCTTGACGGCTGCTTTGGCCGCGGCTTCAGTTTCAACCAAGGATGCTTCGATGACCTCCATTCCTTGCGCCGACACGCTCACGCTTTACGGCAAAACCCTCGCGAGCCGCGTGCTGCTTGGCACGTCGCGCTATCCGTCGCTGCAATCGCTGTCCGATTCAATCGCGGCCGCGCGGCCGGGCATGGTGACGCTCGCGCTGCGCCGGCAAATGAGCGCCGGCACGGCCGAGGCCGGTTTCTTCGAGCTGCTCAAGCAGCATCGCGTGCCGCTGCTGCCGAACACCGCCGGCTGCCAAACGGTTGCCGAGGCGGTGACCACCGCGCAGATGGCGCGCGAGATATTCGACACCGATTGGATCAAGCTCGAACTGATCGGCGACGATTACACGTTGCAGCCGGACCCGGTCGGCCTGGTCGAGGCCGCGACGCTGCTCGTGAAGGACGGCTTCAAGGTATTGCCGTACTGCACCGAGGATCTCGTGATCGGCCGGCGTCTGCTCGACGCCGGTTGCGAGGTGCTGATGCCGTGGGGCGCGCCGATCGGCACCGGCAAGGGCATCGTGAATCCGTATGGGCTGCGCGTGTTGCGCGAGCGGCTGCCCGACGTGCCGCTGATCGTCGACGCAGGGTTGGGCGTGCCGTCGCACGCATGCCAGGTGATGGAGTGGGGGTTCGACGGCGTGCTGCTCAATACGGCGGTGTCACAGGCCACGCATCCGGAGAGCATGGCGCGCGCGTTCGCGCTGGGCGTCGACGCGGGGCGCGCCGCTTATCTCGCGGGCCAAATGGAGCCGCGCGAGGCCGCGCATGCGAGCACGCCCGTCGTCGGAATGCCGTTTTGGCATCAGGATGGGGGGCGCGTATGAGCGGGGCGCAATTTAGCGGGGTGGGGACGCCGGCGGGAAGGGCCGCCGACGGGGGGCGCGGCACGCGCATCCGCGCCACGCCGTCCGATCGGCCGGGGGTGTTCCCGGCCGGGTTTACCGATGCGCTGGGCGGCCGGCTATGAGCGCCGCTCTGTCCGATATATTCTGGCCGCCCGCCGACGAGCTTGCCGAAGCCGCCGAGCGGATTCGCGCGAGGCTCGGCGTATGGCCCGCGTCAACCGTGCCGGCGCGCATCTGCCTTGCGCCGCCCGAGTCTCCGCGCGCGGGCGATGTCGTTGTCGCGGCGGCGGGCGACGCCGCCGCGCGCGGCGAGTCTCTCGCGCGGCTGACGGCGGCGGGGGCGGCCGTGATCGTGATCGATGATGCATCGGCGGCTCTCCATGCGGGCGGCTCGCACTGCGCGCTCGCTTCGCGCGCGCCGCTCGCGGACGACTGGATCGCCGCGCTCGCCGCATTCATCGATTGCGGCCTCGACATGCGCGACGCGCTCGTCCTCGCGCTTGCGTGGCGCGACGGCGACGAGGCGGCCGGCGCCGGCGCGCATCGCGATGATGCGCGCGATGCCAGGGCCCCTGCGGGCGCGGTGCGCGATGCCGGCCCGCTTGGCGGCGGCACGCGCGGGCGTGGCATGGGCGTAAATCGCAGCGAAGCGCGCGGTAGCGGCACGGATTGCGCCGATCCTTGCCGCCCCGGCACAGCCGCGCATGCTGACGGCAACCTCCCGCCATGGCCGACGGATTTCGCGCGCCTGCCGCACGCGTTGAGCGCGCCGGCCGCACCCGCGCCCGGTTTTCCGCCATGCCCGGAGCGGCTGGGCCTCTACGCGGTGCTGCCGAGCGCCGACTGGGTCGAAAGGGTGCTCGATTGCGGCGTGACGACCGTTCAGTTGCGCGTGAAGGGGGCGGCGCCCGACAGGCTGCGCGCGGAAATCGAGCGTGCCGTCGCCGCGAGCCGCCGCTATCCGCAGGCGCGCCTGTTCATCAACGATCATTGGCGGCTTGCGCTCGAGGCGGGCGCCTACGGTGTCCACCTTGGCCAGGAGGATCTCGAAACCGCCGATCTGGCCGCGATCGCGCATGCGGGCGCGCGGCTTGGGCTGTCGAGTCACGGCTACTACGAAATGCTCGTCGCGTTGCACGCCAAGCCGAGCTATCTCGCGCTCGGCCCGGTATTCGCGACCCGCACCAAAGCCGATGCCGCGCCGCCGCAAGGGCTCGCGCGCATCGCGCGCTATGCGCGCATCGCCACCGGGCGCGCGCCGCTCGTCGCGATCGGCGGGATCACCGTCGACACGCTCGCGGCCGTGCTCGCGACGGGGGTGGGCAGTGCGGCGGTCGTCAGCGCGGTCACCGGCGCGGCCGACTATCGATCGGCAATTATTGCAATGCAAAAGGTATTTGCCGGTCAATTTGACAATCTCTGACTGGCCCGCAGGGGGCGTCGCAACAACATTCCGGTGCAGGCCCTATAATTCGACGTTCCGCGTAACAGGAATGTCAGCTCCGTGAGCGCCTCCTTCTCCGAGTCCCTGCTAGAGCTTCGCGACGTCGATTTCGGCTACGGCGATCGTCTTGTGCTGTCGAACCTGAACATGCGCTTCGCGCGCGGCCAAGTGGTCGCGGTGATGGGCGGTTCCGGCTGTGGCAAGACGACCGTGCTGCGCCTGATCGGCGGGCTCGTGCGCGCGCGCCGCGGCCAGGTGCTGTTCGACGGCGACGACGTCGGCGCGCAAACGCGCGACGGCCTTTATACGCTGCGCCGCAAGATGGGAATGTTGTTCCAGTTCGGTGCGCTGTTTACCGACATGTCGGTGTTCGACAACGTCGCGTTCGCGCTGCGCGAGCACACCGATTTGCCCGAAGCGTTGATCCGCGATCTCGTGCTGATGAAGCTCAACGCGGTCGGCCTGCGCGGCGCGCGCGATCTGATGCCGTCCGAGGTGTCGGGCGGGATGGCGCGGCGTATCGCGCTTGCGCGTGCGATCGCGCTCGATCCGCAGCTCATCATGTACGACGAGCCGTTCGCGGGGCTCGATCCGATTTCGCTCGGCATCACCGCGAACCTGATCCGCACGCTGAATCAGGCGCTCGGCGCGACGTCGATCCTCGTCACGCACGACGTGCCGGAATCGTTCGCGATCGCCGATTACGTGTATTTCCTCGCGAACGGCGGCGTTCTGGCCGAGGGCACGCCGGACGAGCTGCGCGCGTCGACCGAGCCGAGCGTGCGCCAATTCATCGACGGCGCGCCGGACGGCCCGTTCAAATTTCACTACATGAGCCAGCCGCTCGCGGCGGACTTCGGACTAGGCGGAGGGCGCGGATGATCAGCGCGATCGGACGTTTCGTGATCGGCGGACTCGAGCGCACGGGCTACGCGAGCCGGATGTTCGTGCGCGTCGTGCTCGAATTCTTCTCGTTGCTGAAAAGGCCGCGGCTGGTCACGAAGCAGATTCACTTTCTCGGCAATTATTCGTTCGTGATCATCGCCGTGTCGGGGCTGTTCGTCGGCTTCGTGCTCGGGCTGCAGGGCTATTACACGCTGAACCGCTACGGCTCCGAGCAGGCGCTCGGCCTGCTCGTCGCGCTGTCGCTCGTGCGCGAGCTTGGCCCGGTGGTGTCGGCGCTGCTGTTCGCCGGCCGCGCGGGCACGTCGCTGACGGCCGAAATCGGCCTGATGAAGGCGGGCGAGCAACTGACCGCGCTCGAAATGATGGCGATCGATCCGCTGAAGAACGTGATCGCGCCGCGGATGTGGGCGGGCGTGATCGCGATGCCGCTGCTCGCGGCGATCTTCAGCGCGGTCGGCGTGCTTGGCGGCTACGTCGTCGGCGTGCTGCTGATCGGCGTCGATTCCGGCGCGTTCTGGTCGCAGATGCAGGGCGGCGTCGCGATATGGGCGGACGTCGGCAACGGCGTGCTCAAGAGCGTCGTGTTCGGTTTTGCCGTCACGTTTATTGCGCTGTTTCAAGGGTACGAAGCGAAGCCGACGCCCGAAGGCGTGTCGCGCGCGACGACCAAGACCGTCGTGTACGCGTCGCTTGCCGTGCTCGGCCTCGATTTCCTGCTGACCGCGTTGATGTTCAGCTAAGCCTTTTTGGGATGACGATGAAAAAGACTGCTCTCGACTTCTGGGTCGGCCTCTTCGTGGTGTTGGGCTTTCTCGCGCTGCTGTTCCTCGCGCTGAAGGTCGGCAACATGAGTTCGCTGTCGTTTCAGCCGACTTATACAGTGAAGATGAAATTCGACAACATCGGCGGGCTGAAGCCGCGCGCGGCGGTCAAGAGCGCGGGCGTGGTGGTCGGCCGGGTCGGCTCGATCGGCTTCGATTCGAACACCTATCAGGCGCTCGTGACGATCGATCTCGATAAGCAGTATCAGTTTCCGAAAGATTCGTCGGCGAAGATCCTGACGTCCGGGCTGCTCGGCGAGCAGTACATCGGCCTCGAGCCTGGCGGCGACACGGAAATGCTGAAATCCGGCGACACGATTACGATGACGCAATCGGCAATCGTGCTCGAGAACCTGATCGGCCAGTTCCTATACAGCAAGGCGGCGGACGCGGGCGGCTCGAAGCCGGCCGCGGCATCAGGCGCGGCCGCCGCGTCGGGCGCCCCCGCGCATTGAGCGTGCGGCGCGCCGAGCCGGTGACAGACGATAGAAAACGCGAGGGAAAGAACATCATGCAGACGATTCGCATCAGCCACGCAATGCTGACGCTCACGGCCGCGGCGGCATTGAGCGGCTGCGCGACGGTGCAAACGCCCACGAAAGGCGATCCTTTCGAAGGCTTCAACCGGACGATGTACAAGTTCAACGACACGGTCGATACCTATGCGCTCAAGCCCGTCGCGCGCGGTTACCAGTGGGCGGTGCCGCAGCCGGTGCGCGACAGCGTGACCAATTTCTTCTCGAATATCGGCGACGTCTATATCGCCGCGAACAATATCGTGCAGTTGAAAATCGCCGACGGCGTCGGCGACATCATGCGCGTCGTGATCAACACGGTGTTCGGCGTCGGCGGCCTGTTTGACGTCGCGACGCTCGCAAAGCTGCCGAAGCACACGAACGACTTCGGCGTGACGCTCGGCCATTACGGTGTGCCGAGCGGCCCGTACCTCGTGCTGCCGTTCCTCGGCTCGAGCACGGTGCGCGACACGGCGGGCCTCGCGGTCGATTACGCGGGCAACCCGCTCACCTACGTGAGCCCGAATTCGGTGAGCTGGGGGCTGTTTGGCTTGAACCTCGTCAATACGCGCGCGAACCTGCTCGGCGCGGGCGACGTGCTCAATGCGGCCGCCATCGACAAATATTCGTTCGTGCGCAATGCGTACCTGCAGCGCCGTCAGTTGCTGATCGGCGGCAACGCGCAGGCCGACCTGCCGAACTATGGTGACCAGGCGCTGCCGAAGTACGATATGCCGGACGACGGCGCGGCCGCCGCGGGTGCCGCGACGGCGGCGTCCGGTGCCGAGCCGGCGCAGGCCGCGTCCGCACCGGCCGCGGCTGAGCCGAACCCGGCCAGCGCGACGCAGGTGCCGCCGCAGCAGGTGGTGCCGCCGTCGCCGGGCGGGATTCACCTGCCGAGCATCCGGCTGCATTGAGTCCGCCCCGGCGCTTACACTCGTTACAGCCGGAAACGATTCTGACGGCGATGGCGCGAACTTGTGCCGCCGCTGCCGGTTCCAAGTTCTGGCACTGATCACATACGCAGGACATACTTATGAAGAAACTGTTTCTGATCCCCGTTTTCGCCGCGCTGTTCTCGTTTGGCGCGGCCGCCGCACATGCCGAAGTCGACCAATCGAATCCGCAGGCGCTGATCAAGACCGCGACGCAGCAGGTGCTCGACGAAGTGCGCACACAGACGATCAAGCAGGGCGACACCGCGCGCATCATGACGATCGTCAACAAGGACATCCTGCCGTACACCGATTTCCGCCGGACCACGCAGCTTGCGATGGGCCGCAACTGGCGCACCGCGACGCCCGCGCAGCAACAGCAGGTGCTCGAGCAGTTCAAGATGCTGCTGATCCGCACGTATTCGGGCGCGCTCGCGCAACTGAAGCCGGATCAGCAGATTCAATATCCGCCGTTCCGCGCCGATCCGGATGCAACGGACGTCGTCGTGCGCACAGTGGCGATGAACAACGGTCAACCGGTGCAGATCGACTATCGTCTGTACAAGGCACCGCAGGGCTGGCGCGTGTATGACCTGAACGTGCTGGGCGCATGGCTGATCCAAACGTACCAGCAGCAGTTCAACGAGAAAATCCAGCAAAGCGGCGTGGACGGCCTGATCCAGTTCCTGACCGAACGCAACCAGCAGCTTGCTTCGGGCAAGCAATCGTCGTGAGCCGCTTCGGCACTGGTGCGACGCTGACCCACGCAAGCGCGAAGGCCGTGCTTGCGCAAGGTCTCGCGCATATTGACGCGGGCGCGACGGCAGTCGATTGCGGCGCGCTCACCCAGTTCGATTCATCCGCGCTGGCGGTGCTGCTCGCATGGCAGCGCGCCGCGCGTGAGCGCGGCGCCACGCTCGACATCCTCAACGTGCCGCCGAAGCTTGCAAGTCTCGCGCAGGCTTACGGCATCGACACCCTTCTCCCAGGGCGGCATTGACGCCCGCATCGAGGCCCGCCGGCGGCTGACGCGCCGCCGCCAAGCGGGCCGCCGGGCTCCGGCTTGCGTGTCGGGGTTCCCCGGCCGGCTTGGCCGGTTTGCCCTATAATCAACCGTTTTGCAGGACTGCCGAACGGTCCCCATTTCCTCCTTGCGCATCAGCATAAAGAAGGCATCGCGGCCGCCGGGCCGCGCTCAGTCATGTCAGCGATAGAAATCCGTCACGTCAAGAAGCGCTACAAATCGCTTCAGGCGCTCAAGGGTGTCAGCCTGTCGGTCGACGAAGGCGAGTTTTTCGGCTTGCTCGGCCCCAACGGTGCAGGTAAGACCACGCTCATCAGCATTCTTGCCGGCCTCGCGCGTGCCGACGAAGGCACCGTCTCGGTGCGCGGCCACGACGTCGTCAAGGATTTCCGCGCGGCGCGGCGCGCACTTGGCGTCGTGCCGCAGGAGCTGGTGTTCGATCCGTTCTTCTCGGTGCGCGAGACGCTCAGGATCCAGTCGGGCTATTTCGGGCTGCGCCGCAACGACGACTGGATTGACGAAGTAATGGACAACCTCGGCCTGGCCGATAAAGCCGATTCGAACATGCGCGCGCTGTCGGGCGGGATGAAGCGGCGCGTGCTGGTCGCGCAGGCGCTCGTTCACCGGCCTCCCGTGATCGTGCTCGACGAACCGACCGCGGGCGTCGATGTCGAACTGCGCCAAACGCTGTGGAAGTTTATTTCGCGGCTGAACCGCGAAGGCCATACGATCGTGCTGACGACGCACTATCTCGAAGAGGCTCAGGCGCTGTGCGACCGGATCGCGATGCTCAGGCGCGGCGAAGTTGTCGCGCTCGAGCGCACCCGCGCGCTGCTGCAGCGCTTCTCGGGGCTGCAACTGTTCGTGCGCCTGTCGCGCGGCGTGCTGCCCGCCGAGCTGCGTGCGCTCGAGGTCGAGGCTGAGCCCGCGTCCGCGCCCGGTCATCTGCTGCGCGTCGGCGATTATGACGAGGTCGAGAGGATTCTCGCGCGATGCCGTGCGGCCGGCTGCGGCTTCGACGAAATCGAGATCCGCAAGGCCGATCTGGAGGATGTGTTCGTGCAAATCATGAGCGGCGCGGAAGTCGTCGAGGGCTTGGCATGAACGGGTTTCGCACGTTGTTCCACAAGGAGATCCTGCGGTTCTGGAAGGTGTCGTTCCAGACGGTGCTCGCGCCCGTCGTCACCGCGCTGCTGTATTTGACGATCTTTGGCCACGCGCTCACCGGGCGCGTGAACGTGTATCCGGGTGTCGAATACGTGAGCTTTCTCGTGCCAGGCCTCGTGATGATGAGCGTGCTGCAGAACGCGTTCGCAAACAGCTCGTCGTCGCTGATCCAATCGAAGATCACCGGCAATTTGGTGTTCGTGCTGCTGCCGCCGTTGTCGTATGCGGATATCTTCGGCGCTTACGTGCTTGCGTCGGTGGTGCGTGGGCTCGCGGTCGGCGCGGGTGTGTTCGCCGTGACGATCTGGTTTATCCCGGTCGGCTTCGCCGCGCCGTTCTACATCGTCGCGTTCGCGCTGTTCGGCTCGGCGATCCTCGGCACGCTCGGCCTCATCGCCGGCATCTGGGCCGAGAAGTTCGACCAGCTTGCCGCATTTCAGAACTTCCTCATCATGCCGCTCACTTTCCTGTCGGGCGTGTTCTATTCGACGCACTCGCTGCCGCACGTCTGGCGCGAGTTGTCGAGGCTTAATCCGTTTTTCTACATGATCGACGGCTTTCGCTATGGGTTCTTCGGCGTCGCCGACGTCAATCCGGCCGCGAGCCTCGCGATCGTCGCCGGATTTTTCGTGCTGCTTGCGCTGATCGCGATGCGTTTGCTCGCGACCGGCTATAAGCTGCGCCATTGAAATGAAGCCAATTCCGTCCGCCGCGTTTGCCGCGCGCCGTTCGCGCGCGCCTGCACGCCCGACGCGGCGCGGCGCATATTGATGCATAGAGGAGCATGTCATGTTGCCGACTCCCGAACAGGTCAAGCAATACATCGAGGCGGGCCTTGCCTGCACTCATCTGGAAGTCGAAGGCGACGGCCAGCATTTTTTCGCGACGATCGTGTCGCCCGCCTTCGAGGGCAAGCGGCCGGTCGCGCGGCATCAGCTCGTCTATGCGGCGCTCGGCGAGCGCATGAAGCAGGAAATCCACGCGCTCAGCATGAAGACGCTGACGCCCGCCGAATGGCAGAACGTATAACCGGAAACGCCTAGTGCAAGTCACCGTCAACGAACGCGACGCCGTCGAGCGCGTCGCCACGGTAGCCCCGGCCGATAATCGGGAAGCGCATGGATCAGGGATGGACAAGCTCGCGATCGACGGCGGCCGGCGTCTGGCCGGCGAGATCGCGGTGTCGGGCGCGAAGAACGCGGCGCTGCCAATTCTTTGCGCGAGCCTTTTGAGCGCGCAGCCCATTCATCTGGACAACGTGCCGGACCTGAAGGACGTGCGCACGATGCTCAAGCTGCTCGCCCAGATGGGGGTGCGCGACGAGACGAGCGGCGCGCGCGTCGCGCTCGACGCATCGCGCGTCGACAATCCGGTCGCCCCCTACGAACTCGTGAAGACGATGCGCGCGTCGATTCTCGTGCTCGGGCCGCTCGTTGCGCGCTTCGGTTATGCGAAGGTGTCGCTGCCGGGCGGCTGCGCGATCGGCGCGCGGCCGGTGGATCAGCACATCAAGGGCTTGCAGGCGATGGGCGCGGAGATCCATATCGAGCACGGCTATATCGAGGCGCGCGCGAAACGTCTGAAGGGCGCGCGAATGTCACCGACATGATCACCGTCACCGGCACCGAGAACCTGCTGATGGCGGCGGCGCTCGCCGACGGCGAGACGGTGATCGAGAATGCCGCGCGCGAGCCGGAGGTGGCCGATCTCGCGCGTCTGCTCGTCGCGATGGGCGCGCGCATCGACGGAATCGGCACCGACCGGCTCGTGGTCCAAGGCGTCGACGCGCTGCACGGCGCGGCGCACACGGTGATTGCGGATCGGATCGAGGCGGGCACGTTCCTGTGCGCGGTCGCGGCGGCGGGCGGCGACGTGACGCTGACCGGCATGCGCGCGCACATTCTCGACGCGGTGATCGACAAGCTGCGCGAAGCCGGCGTGACGATCGACGAAGGCGACGACTGGCTGCGCGTGCGGATGGGCCGCCGCCCGCGGGCGGTGGCGATCCGCACGTCCGAATATCCGGCGTTTCCGACCGACATGCAGGCGCAGTTCATGGCGCTCAACGCGATCGCGGACGGCACCGCGCCCGTGATCGAGACGATCTTCGAGAACCGTTTCATGCACGTGCAGGAGCTGAACCGGCTCGGCGCGAACATCACGATCGACGGCAACACGGCGCTCGTCGCGGGCGTGCCGAAGCTGTCCGGCGCGAACGTGATGGCGACCGACCTGCGCGCGTCCGCGAGCCTCGTGATCGCGGGGCTGACCGCGCACGGCGAGACGCTCGTCGAGCGCATCTATCATCTCGACCGCGGCTACGACCGGATGGAAGCGAAGCTGACGGCCGTCGGCGCGAGCGTGCGCCGTATTTCGGGGAGCCAAGCATGACGAGCGTACCGTTGACGCTGGCGTTGTCGAAAGGGCGTATCTTTGAGGAAACCGTGCCGCTGCTCGCGGCAGCGGGCGTGACGGTCGCCGAGGACCCGGAGCGTTCGCGCAAGCTGATCCTGCCGACCACCGATCCGAACCTGCGCGTGATCGTCGTGCGGGCGACCGACGTGCCTACCTACGTCGAGTACGGCGCGGCCGATTTCGGCGTGGCCGGCAAGGACGTGCTGATCGAGCACGGCGGTTCGGGGCTTTACCAGCCGATCGATCTGGACATCGCGCGCTGCCGGATGTCGGTGGCGGTGCCGGCCGGCTTCGATTATGCGAGCGCGGTGCGCCAGGGCGCGCGGCTGCGTGTGGCGACGAAGTACGTGCAGACCGCCCGCGAGCATTTCGCCGCGAAGGGAGTGCACGTCGACCTGATCAAACTGTACGGTTCGATGGAGCTTGCACCGCTCGTCGGCCTTGCCGACGCGATCGTCGATCTGGTGAGCTCGGGCGGCACGTTGAAGGCGAACAATTTGGTCGAGGTCGAGGAGATCATGCCGATCTCGTCGCGCCTCGTCGTGAACCAGGCCGCGCTGAAACTCAAGCGCGCCGCGCTGAAGCCGTTCCTCGACGCGTTCGAATGCGCGTCCAGACGAGACGGAATCTGACCCCGAAAGATTTTCGGCGTATTACCGAAACGGATGACAGCATGGCTATCAAGATTCGCAAACTCGATTCGGCAAACGAGGGTTTCGATGCCGAACTACGCGCGGTGCTTGCGTTCGAGGCGAGCGAGGACGACGCGATCGAGCGCTCGGTCGCGCAGATTCTGGCGGACGTGAAGGCGCGCGGCGACGCCGCGGTGCTCGACTACACGAACCGCTTCGACCGGCTCGATGCGCCGAGCGTCGCGGCGCTCGAGCTGCCGCTCGACGCGTTGCAGACGGCGCTCGACGGCCTGGAGCCGAAGCGCCGTGCCGCGCTCGAGGCTGCCGCCGCGCGTGTGCGCGGCTATCACGAGAAGCAGAAGATCGAATGCGGCAGCCATAGCTGGCAATACACGGAAGCCGATGGCACGGTGCTCGGGCAGAAAGTGACGCCGCTCGACCGCGTCGGCCTGTACGTGCCGGGCGGCAAGGCCGCGTATCCGTCGTCGGTGCTGATGAACGCGATTCCGGCGCGGGTCGCGGGCGTCGGCGAGATCGTGATGGTCGTGCCGACGCCGGACGGCGTGAAGAACGATCTGGTGCTCGCCGCGGCGTTGCTGGGCGGCGTCGACCGCGTGTTCACGATCGGCGGCGCGCAGGCCGTGGCCGCGCTCGCATACGGCACCGAGACGGTGCCTGCCGTCGACAAGATTTGCGGGCCGGGCAACGCATATGTCGCGTCGGCGAAGCGCCGCGTGTTCGGCACGGTCGGCATCGACATGATTGCCGGGCCGTCGGAAATCCTCGTGCTGTGCGACGGCACGACCGATCCGTACTGGGTCGCGATGGATCTGTTCTCGCAGGCCGAACACGACGAGCTTGCGCAATCGATCCTGCTGTGCCCGGACGACGCGTTCATCGCGCGCGTCGAGAAGGCGGTCGACGAGCTGTTGCCGTCGATGCCGCGCCAGGATGTGATCCGCGCGTCGCTCGAAGGCCGCGGCGCGCTCGTCAAGGTGCGCGATATGGAGCAGGCGTGCAGGATCGCGAACGATATCGCGCCCGAGCACCTCGAGATCTCCGCGCTCGAGCCGCAGCAATGGAGCAAGCTGATCCGTCATGCGGGCGCGATCTTCCTCGGCCGCTATACGAGCGAGAGCCTCGGGGACTACTGCGCGGGCCCGAACCACGTGCTGCCGACGTCGCGCACCGCGCGTTTCTCGTCGCCGCTCGGGGTCTACGATTTCTTCAAGCGTTCGAGCGTGATCGAAGTAAGCGCGGAAGGCGCGCAAACGCTTGGCGAGATCGCCTCCGAGCTTGCTTACGGGGAAGGATTGCAGGCGCATGCGAAAAGCGCCGAGTACCGGATGAGACAAAACGGCTGAGCGCCGTGCAAGCACGGCGCGAGCTGGAGCAACCAGAAAGACGATCCCCCGAGACCAGGCCGGCCAAGCGTCTCGCGCGATGCCGGGCGTCGCGCGGGCGCGCCTTGCCGGAACCACGCGGCGCATGACGCCGCCGCCGCCATGACCACGCCAGAAGACATCATCCGCCGCGACGTGCTCGCGATGACCAGCTATCCGGTGCCGGACGCGACGGGCTTCGTGAAGCTCGACGCGATGGAGAACCCGTATGGGCTGCCCCAGCCGCTCGCGGCCGGGCTCGGCGCGTGCCTCGCGCAGGTCGCGCTGAACCGCTACCCGGCGCCGCGCCCCGCCGCGCTGATCGACGCGCTGCGCACGGCGATGCGCGTGCCCGCCGGCTGCGACGTGCTGCTTGGCAACGGCTCAGACGAAATTATCGCGATGCTCGCCACCGCATGCGCGAAACCGGGCGCGAAGGTGCTCGCGCCGGTGCCGGGCTTCACGATGTACGAGCAACTCGCGCGGCTCGCGCAGCTCGACTTCGTCGGCGTGCCGCTCGCGGCCGATCTGACGCTCGACGTCGACGCGATGCTCGCGGCGCTCGCCGAGCACCAGCCGGCGCTTGTCTATCTCGCATACCCGAACAACCCGACAGGCACGCTGTTTCCGCAGCGCGACATCGAACGGATTATCGCGGCCGCGCGCGCGAGCCTCGTCGTGATCGACGAGGCATACCAGCCGTTCGCGCAGCATAGCTGGCTGCCGCGCGCGGACGAGTTCGACAACGTGGTGGTGATGCGCACGATGTCGAAGCTCGGGCTCGCGGGCATCCGTCTGGGCTATCTCGTCGGACGGCCCGTGTGGCTCGCGCACCTCGACAAGGTGCGCCCGCCTTATAACGTCAACGTGCTCACGCAGGCGGCGGCCGAATACCTGCTCGCGCATCTGGATGTGCTCGACGCGCAAGCCGCCGAGTTGCGCGCGGCGCGCGCCGGCCTGGCGCAGGCGATCGGCGTGCTGCCGGGTGCGACGGTGTTTCCGAGCGCGGCGAATTTCCTGCTGGTGCGGGTGCCGGACGCGGCTGCCGTGTTCGATGTCCTTTTGACCGAGCGGGTGCTGGTCAAAAACGTGAGTAAAATGCATCCGTTGCTGGCCGATTGCTTGCGCATAACGATTGGGTCTCCCGACGAAAATGCGCGTCTTCTGGCCGCGTTGAAGCTGGCGCTGCCCTGACGGGCCATCTCGGGGCGCCGCGTTTCGGGTCCCCATTTAATTCAGTCAATTCAAGGAATCACCATGCGCGTGGCGCAAGTCGTTCGCAACACTAGCGAAACGCAGATCCGTGTGAAGATCGACCTCGACGGCGCGGGCAAGCAAAAGCTCGCGACCGGCGTGCCGTTTCTCGACCATATGCTCGATCAGATCGCGCGCCATGGTCTCGTCGATCTCGATATCGAAGCGCATGGCGACACGCACATCGACGATCACCATACGGTCGAAGACGTCGGCATCACGCTCGGCCAGGCCGTGGCGAAAGCGGTCGGCGACAAGAAGGGGATTCGCCGCTACGGCCATGCTTATGTGCCGCTCGACGAGGCGCTGTCGCGCGTCGTGATCGATTTCTCCGGGCGTCCGGGGCTCGAATTCCATGTGCCGTTCACGCGTGCGCGGATCGGCACGTTCGACGTCGATCTGTCGATCGAATTCTTCCGCGGCTTCGTCAACCATGCGGGTGTGACGCTGCATATCGACAATCTGCGCGGCATCAACGCGCATCATCAGCTCGAAACGGTGTTCAAGGCGTTCGGCCGCGCGCTGAGGATGGCGGTGGAACTGGATGAGCGCGCGGCGGGACAGATTCCGTCAACGAAGGGCAGCCTCTGAATTCCGGCTGAATAGACAACAACCCCCTGGCTTCGGCGGTTGCGCCGGATCGCGATGGATCTGCTCAAATCGTTCATTTCACTGCTCGCGCTGATCAATCCGCTCGGCGCGGTGCCTTTTTTTCTGAGCCTGACCGCTCAGCAGTCGGACACGGAGCGCCATCACACCATCCGTATCGCGACGATCTCGGTGTTCTGCGTGATCGCAGTGACGGCGTTGCTCGGCCAACAGATCATCGATTTCTTCGGCATTTCGGTGGGCTCGCTGCAGGCGGGCGGCGGGATCATCATGCTGTTGATGGCGATTTCGATGCTCAATGCCCAGACCAGCAACACGCGTTCGACGCCGGAGGAGCGGGACGAGGCGGAATCGAAGAACAGCATCGCGGTCGTGCCGCTTGCCATTCCGCTGCTCACCGGGCCGGGCTCGATCAGCACGGTGATCGTCTATGCAGCGGGCGCTCACCACTGGTATGACCGGTTCGGGCTCGTCGCGATCGGCGCGGTGCTCGCGCTGCTATGTTTTGGTGCAATGCAGTTGGCCGAGCCGATCGCGAATTGGATTGGCCGCACCGGCATCAACATCGTCACGCGGCTGATGGGTTTGATGCTGGCCGCGCTGGCCGTCGAATTCATTGCCAATGGAATCAAGGCCTTGTTGCCTGGACTGAAATGAAACCGCCGCCGCGCTTGCTCAGGCCGCTGTTGCCGACGGATGCGGCACGCTTGCCGGGCAGGGCTGTCTGCCAGGGGCGGCCCGGTAAGTTTTTTTGATTTGGAGCGGGCGCTGCCGCGCCGGCTCCGGTCCCTTGCAAAGCTGACATGAAAACTTCGATTGCGATTGTGGATTATGGGATGGGCAACCTGCGCTCGGTCGCGCAGGCGCTCATGAAAGCGGAGCCCGCCGCCGACGTGGCGATCGTCGATCGGCCTGAAGGGATTCGCGCGGCGGACCGCGTCGTGCTGCCGGGCCAAGGTGCGATGCCGGACTGCATGCGCTGCCTGAACGAGTCCGGGCTTAGGGATGCGGTGGTCGACGCAGCGCGCACCAAGCCGCTGCTCGGTGTGTGCATTGGCGAGCAGATGCTGTTCGATTGGAGTTCGGAAGGCGATACGCCGGGCCTCGGTCTGATGGCGGGCAAGGTGCTGCGCTTCGAGCTTGACGGCCGGCTGCAGGACGATGGCTCGCGCTTCAAGGTGCCGCAGATGGGCTGGAACCGCGTAAGCCAGACTAAGCCGCATCCGTTGTGGGACGGCGTGCCCGACGATGCTTATTTCTATTTCGTGCATAGCTATTACGTCGTAACGGACGATCCGGCGCACGTCGCGGGCGAGACCGATTACGGTGGCGCGTTCACGTCGGCGGTGGCGCGCGACAATCTCTTCGCGACCCAATTTCACCCGGAAAAAAGCGCGCAGGCAGGCTTGCGGCTGTACCGGAATTTTGTCCACTGGAACCCGTGACCGTGTCGCGGCAGCGACACGCGATTTGCGCAAAACGCCCGTCACACGGGCTTTCCGGGCAGTTGCGCGCAACGAGTTGTACTAAACTAGCGACACGGCATCGCACCGGATGGGCCGGCGCACGCCTTTCGATCACTTCATTTTCCCTGACAACACCCGATTGCTATGCTGCTGATTCCGGCCATCGATCTTAAAGACGGTCAGTGTGTGCGCCTCAAACAAGGCGATATGGACCAGGCGACGATTTTTTCCGAGGATCCCGCGGCGATGGCCCGTAAATGGGTCAATCTCGGGGCGCGGCGGTTGCATCTCGTCGATCTGAACGGCGCATTCGCCGGCAAGCCGAAAAATCTCGACGCGATCGAGGCCATTCTCGATGAAGTCGGCGACGAGATTCCCGTGCAACTGGGCGGCGGCATCCGCAGCCTCGAGACGATCGAGAAATATCTGGATGCCGGGTTGTCCTACGTGATCATCGGCACGGCGGCGGTGAAGGACCCGGGCTTTCTGCAGGACGCGTGCAGCGCGTTCGCGGGCAGCATCATCGTCGGCCTCGACGCGAAGGACGGCAAGGTTGCAACCGATGGCTGGAGCAAGCTGACGGGCCATGAAGTGGTCGATCTTGCGAAGAAGTTCGAGGATTACGGCGTCGAGTCGATCGTGTACACCGATATCGGCCGCGACGGGATGCTGCAAGGCATCAACATCGACGCGACCGTCAAGCTCGCGCAGGCGGTCAGCATTCCGGTGATCGCAAGCGGCGGGCTGTCCAACCTCGCGGATATCGACAAGCTCTGCAGCGTGGAGGACGAAGGCATCGAAGGCGTGATTTGCGGCCGCGCGATCTACTCGGGCGATCTCGATTTCGCCGCCGCGCAAAAACGCGCGGACGAACTGAGCGGCGAACTCGACGACGCCTGACGCACGCCCGATCCGCCGATCGTTTTTTCGCCAAGCCGGCCACGCGAACGTGGCCGGCATTACTCGCGGCATGCCGCGCAACATCATGGCTTTAGCTAAACGCATCATTCCCTGTCTCGACGTGACCGCCGGGCGCGTCGTCAAGGGCGTCAATTTCGTCGAGTTGCGCGACGCGGGCGATCCTGTCGAGATCGCGCGTCGCTACGACGAACAAGGTGCCGACGAACTCACGTTCCTTGACATTACCGCGACGTCGGACGGCCGCGATCTGATCCTGCCGATCATCGAGGCGGTTGCGTCGCAGGTGTTCATCCCGCTCACGGTGGGCGGCGGTGTGCGCGCGGTCGAGGACGTCCGGCGGCTTTTGAATGCCGGTGCGGACAAGGTCAGCATGAATTCGTCGGCGGTCGCGAATCCTCAGCTCGTGCGCGACGCGGCCGATAAATACGGCTCGCAGTGCATCGTCGTCGCGATCGACGCGAAGCGCGTGTCCGCCGATGGCGAGCCGCCGCGCTGGGAAGTGTTCACGCACGGCGGCCGCAAGCAAACCGGCCTCGAGGCGGTGGAATGGGCGCGCAAGATGGCCGGGCTCGGCGCGGGCGAGATCCTGCTGACGAGCATGGATCGCGACGGCACCAAGGCAGGCTTCGATCTCGCTCTCACGCGCGCGGTGTCGGACGCGGTGCCGGTGCCCGTGATCGCATCGGGCGGCGTCGGCTCGCTCGAGCATCTGGCTGAGGGCATCATCGACGGCCGCGCGGACGCCGTGTTGGCCGCAAGCATCTTTCACTATGGCGAGCACACGGTCGGTGAGGCAAAGCGCTTCATGGCCGCGCGCGGTATTCCGGTGAGGCTGGGATGAATGACGAACGCAAGCCGGGCGGCTGGCTCGACAAGGTGCGCTGGGACGGCAACGGGCTCGTGCCGGTGATCGCGCAGGATGCGGCGACCGGTGACGTGCTGATGTTCGCGTGGATGAACCGCGAGGCGCTGGCCAAGACGGTCGAGACCAAGCGCGCGGTGTATTTTTCACGCTCGCGGCAGCGCTTGTGGTTCAAGGGCGAAGAGTCGGGTCACGTGCAGCATGTGCGCGAGGTGCGGCTCGATTGCGACGAGGACGTCGTGCTGCTGAAGGTCGAGCAGGTCGCGGGCATCGCGTGCCACACTGGCCGGCGCTCGTGCTTCTTCCAGAAATTCGACGGCACCGTCGACGGCGGCGAATGGATCGCGGTCGATCCGGTGCTCAAAGACCCCGAACAGATCTACAAATGACCACGCAATCGACGACCACCGATACGCTGCTGCGCCTGGCTGCGGTGATCGACAGCCGCAAGGGCGGCGATCCGGAGCAATCGTATGTGTCGCGGCTCTTCCATAAGGGCGACGACGCGGTGCTGAAGAAAATCGGCGAGGAAGCGACCGAAGTGGTGCTCGCCGCGAAGGACGTGCGCCAGGGCGGCGCGCCGTCCGCGCTCGTCGGCGAAGTTGCCGACCTATGGTTTCATTGTCTCGTCGCGCTGTCTCATTTCGATCTCAGTCCCGCCGACGTGCTCGCCGAACTCGAGCGCCGCGAGGGGATGTCCGGCATCGAAGAGAAGGCGCTGCGCAAACGCCGCGAGCGCGAGGCGAACGGCGGATGAGAGCGGTGCGCGATTGCGTGCGCGTGAAATTTGTCATCAAAGGAGAATAGCATCATGCAAGAGTCGCCGAATTCGCTGCCGTCGCTCTCGACCGCGGCTTCCAGCGAACGCCTGCAATCGCTGCGTACATTGACGCACATTCTCTACCTGCTCTATGCGATTCATTGGCTGACGGGTGGTATTACGGGCATCGTCGCGATCATCATTAACTACGTGAAGCGCGACGATACGGTCGGCACCGCGTATCAAGCGCATTTCGAATGGCAGATCCGCACGTTTTGGCGCGCGCTGATTGCTTACTTGATCGGGTTCGCGCTGCTGATCGTCGGCGTCGGTTTCATCGTGCTGGGCGCAGTGTGGATTTGGACGCTTTATCGCATCATCAAAGGTTGGCTGTTTTTGAACGACAACAAGACGCTCGATCCGCAGGCTTGGTTCTGATCCACTCGAGCGGCGTCAGGGAGCACGATGAGTCACGATCCGAATTGCCTGTTTTGCAAGATCGCAGCAGGCGACATTCCGAGCACGAAAGTGCATGAGGACGACGAATTCGTCGCGTTCCGCGACATCCGGCCCGCGGCCGACACGCATGTGCTCGTGATCCCGCGCCGGCATGTGCCGACGCTGTCGTCCGTTACCGCGGAAGATGCGCCGCTGCTTGGTAGAATGTTGGTCCTCGTTGCGAGGCTCGCCGAGCAGCTGGGCTGTGCGTATGTGAGCGGCGGCGGCGCTGGCGGCGAAACCGGCTTCCGGACCGTGATCAACACCGGGCCGGGCGGTGGACAGGAGGTCTACCATCTGCATGCGCATGTTCTGGCCGGGCCGCGTCCGTGGCGCCGGATGGGTTGAGCGGCGAGCGTGCGCCGTTCGGGCGAAGCCGGCGCTGGCTGGCCGGATTGAGAAATGGCGCCGCGAGGCCGGCGCGGTTAGGAGAGTTTCATCATGGGCGGATTGAGTATTTGGCATTGGCTGATCGTATTGCTGATCGTCGCGCTGGTGTTCGGCACGAAGAAACTACGCAATATCGGCAGTGATCTCGGCGGCGCGGTCAAGGGCTTCAAGGACGGCATGCGCGATGCCGACGCGCCGGCGGATGCGCAGCAACTGCCGCGCTCGGGCTCGGTGAACGTCGACGCGAAGGATGCGGCGCGTTCGTCGGACTCGAACAAGGCGTGACGTATCGAAACTGACGGGGCGCCGCGATGCTTGATCTCGGTCTTTCGAAGATGGCGCTGATCGGCGTCGTCGCGCTCGTCGTGCTCGGCCCCGAGCGGCTGCCGCGCGTCGCACGCACGGCGGGCGCCCTGTTCGGGCGCGCGCAGCGCTATATCAACGACGTGAAATCCGAAGTCGCGCGTGAGATCGAACTCGATGCGCTGCGCTCGATGAAGAGCGATTTCGAGCAAGCCGCGCGCAACGTCGAGAATACGATTCACGACAATCTGCGCGAGCATGAGCGCGATCTCAATGCCGCATGGCAATCGGCGGTATCGCCGGGCGAGCCGGGCGGCGGCGTTTTGGCCGATTCCGGCGGCATGCCGGGCGATGCGGGCGCGCCGCTCGCCGATCCGTCGTGGCGCTTGGCGTCCGCCATGCCGGCCAAGCGGCGCAACTGGCGCGTCAAGAAATCGGCTACCCCCGTCTGGTATAAGCGTGCGACCATGCGTCGTACTCAAGTGCAATCCGGCGCGGCGCGCGTCGCGCGGCATCGGCCGGCAAGCCTGCGACGTCCCGTGCGCTTCTTCTGAGCGACGATGCACGTGCATCATTTCAACCGAGGGCCGGTGTGAGCGACCCCCAGCGCAATCCGGACGAAGCGCCGGAAGAATCCTTCATCTCCCATCTCGTCGAACTGCGTGACCGCATCATCCGTGCAGGCGCGGCCGTGATCGTCGTGTTCCTCGGGCTCGTCTATTGGGCGCCCGATATTTTCCGGCTGCTCGCGCGGCCGTTGATGGAGAACTTGCCGAAAGGCGGCAAGATGATCGTCACCGACGTCACCGGCTCGTTCTTCGTGCCAATGAAGGTGACGATGCTCGTCGCACTCGTGATTGCGTTGCCCGTCGTGCTGTACCAGATCTGGGCGTTCGTCGCGCCGGGCCTTTACCAGCACGAGAAGAAGCTTGTCACGCCGCTCGTCGGCAGCAGCTACGTGCTGTTTCTCTGTGGGATGGCGTTTGCGTATTTCGTCGTGTTCCCGACGATTTTCCGCGTGATGGCACATTACAACGCGCCGCTCGGCGCCGAAATGTCGACCGACATCGACAATTACCTGAGTTTCGTACTCGGCATGTTCGTCGCGTTCGGCGTGACGTTTGAAGTGCCGGTCGTCGTCGTGCTGCTCGTGCGGATGGGCGTGCTGAGCGTGAAGAAGCTCAAGGAGATCCGGCCGTATGTGATTGTCGGCGCGTTCGTCGTCGCGGCGGTCGTTACGCCGCCCGACGTATTCTCGCAACTGATGCTCGCGCTGCCGCTCGTTCTGCTCTACGAAGCGGGAATCATCGCCGCGCGCCTGTTCGTGAGCGCGCCCAAGGCGAAAGAAGAAGACGAGGGAACGCCGGCGGCGGGTTGAACGACCGGCGCGTGGCGGTTTGCCGGATCTTCTTCAGCATGTCGCGCGCGGTTCCGGTGGCCTGCGTGAAGTCATGGGGCAACCCGTTCGACGCCGGATCGTCCCGCAGGATGCCGCCTGGCGCCGAATTATCGGGCGGAGCCGAGCGCCGCTGCGCGCGGCCCTTACTCCTGCTCGTCGCCTTGGTCGTCCATTGCCTGCTTCGGCGGCGGCGGCCGCTTGCCGATCACCACCGTCACGTCGAACTCCTTGCCCTTGCGCACCACGTGCACCTTCGTCGGCGTGCCCGGCTTGATCTGCGCGACGACGTTCAAGAGCTTCGTCGTGTCGGTGATCGGCTCGCTCTCGATCGACATCAGGATGTCGCCCGGCTTGATGCCCGCCTTGTCCGCCGGGCCACCTTGCAGCACACCCGCGACGATCGCCCCCGATTTCTGCGACAGATTGAACGAATCGGCGATTTCGGGCGTCACGTCCTGCGGCTCGACGCCGATCCAACCTCGCGTGACGGTACCCGTCGTGATGATGCTTTCGAGCACGTTGCGCGCGGTCGATACGGGAATCGCGAAGCCGATGCCGAGCGAGCCTCCCGAGCGCGAGTAGATTGCCGTGTTGATGCCGAGCAGGTTGCCGTTCACGTCGATGAGCGCGCCGCCCGAATTACCTGGATTGATCGCCGCGTCGGTCTGGATGAAGTTCTCGAACGTGTTGATGCCGAGATGGTTGCGCCCGAGCGCGCTGATGATTCCCATCGTCACCGTCTGGCCGACGCCGAACGGGTTGCCGATTGCCAGCACGACGTCGCCGACCCGCGATTGATCCGAGCGGCCGAGCGTGATCGTCGGCAGGTTCGGTGTGCTGATCTTCAGCACCGCGAGATCGGTTTCCGGATCGCTGCCGATCACTTTCGCGGTTGCGGTGCGGCCATCGGCGAGCGCGACCTCGATTTGGTCCGCGCCGTCGACGACGTGCTGGTTCGTTAGAATGTAACCCTCCGCGCTTACGATGACGCCCGATCCCAGGTTCGCCGCCGGTTCTTCCTGCTGCTTGCGCGCGTTGCGGTCGCCGAAGAAATAGCGGAAGAGCGGATCCTTCGCGCGAGGATCGGACGGCAGCGTGCCGTCCTTGCTGGAAAATACGTTGACGACCGCGGGCATCGCCTTCTGTGCGGCGTCCGCATACGACGCTTGCGCAGGCGCGCCGCCCACGCCGGGCGCCACTTCCCGCAGCGCGACGATCGGCGACGCGAGCTGCTTGCCGAGTTGTCCCTGCCGTTGCAGCCACTGCGGCTTGAGCGTCGCGACGATGAACATCAGTGCGAGCAGCACCGTCACCGCTTGGGCGAAGAACAGCCAGAAGCGTCTAAGCATTTGAAGATATTAGAGGTTTATATGGATCGGATCGAACTTGAATTGTACTTGAACAATACCCTCGAAACGTCGCGGTTCAAGGATTACAGCCCGAACGGTCTTCAGGTGGAAGGCCGGCGAAAGATTGAAAAGATCGCGACCGGCGTGACAGCCTCGCTCGCGTTTATCGATCGCGCGCTCGAATGGGGCGCCGATGCGGTCCTCGTCCATCACGGCTATTTCTGGCGCAACGAGGCGCCGCAGATCACCGGGCGCAAGCAGCAGCGCCTGAAGCGCCTGCTTGCGAACGACCTGAATCTGTTCGCGTACCACCTGCCGCTTGACGCGCATCCGGAACTCGGCAACAACGCGCAGTTGGGCGAGCGCTTGGGCCTGATCGGCGATAGCCGTTTCGGCGACCAGGATCTCGGCTGGATGGCGACGCTGCCGATGCCGGTTACGCTCGAGCATTTCGCGGCGAAGGTCGAGAACACGCTTGGGCGCGCGCCGCTCGTGCTTGGCGAAGCGGACCAGCCGCTGCGCCGCGTCGCGTGGTGCACGGGCGGCGCGCAAAGTTATTTCGACGCGGCGATCGATGCGGGCGCCGATGTGTTTCTGACAGGCGAGGCGTCCGAATTCGTCACGCACGTGTCGGCGGAAAGCGGCGTCGCGTTCGTTGCGGCAGGGCACCATGCGACCGAACGATTCGGTATTCAGGCGCTTGGCCGCCATTTATCCGAGCGATTCGATCTCGAGCATGTTTTTATCGATATTCACAATCCGGTTTAATTCGGTAAATTGATGCGCCGCATCTAAATGGAAATGGATGCGGTAACGTTCAAAGGCTTATCGGGCGGTGCTTGCCGATAGTTCGGGGAAACCCTTGATTAATAATCGAGTCCGGAGAGATTTCGCATTCGGCTCTTGTAAATGACGACTCCATTCGAGCAAACTAGCGGCGGTACGAAATGCCGTGACGGAAATCCAACTCAGAATTGGGGCGTGTAATGCGAGACAAGGAAGAGGAGCACGTCGATAGCAATCGCCGGACCTGGCTGATTTCGACATCGGTGGCAGGCGGCGTCGGTGGCGTCGCCGCCGTCATACCTTTTGCGGCGTCGCTCGCGCCGTCCACCAAGGCGAAGGCGGCCGGCGCGCCGGTCGAAGTCGACATCAGCGCGCTGAAGCCCGGCGAGATGCTGACCGTCGCGTGGCGCGGCAAGCCGGTCTGGGTGCTGAACCGCACCGACGCGATGCTTGCCGACGTTCCGAAGGCGGACAAGGAGGTTGCCGATCCGCTGTCGAAATCCCCGTATTCGATGCCGCTGCCCGCGTATTGCGCGAACGAATACCGGTCGCGCGCCGAGCACAAGAACATCCTGGTCGTGATGGCGGTGTGCACGCACCTCGGCTGCACGCCGAGCCAGCGTTTCACGCCGGGGCCGCAGCCCAACTTGCCCGACGATTGGCCGGGTGGTTTCCTATGCCCGTGCCATGGTTCGACATACGATCTCGCCGGCCGCGTCTTCAAGAACAAGCCGGCGCCGCAGAATCTGGACGTCCCGCCATACATGTTCACGTCGGCCACCACGCTCGTGATCGGCAAGGACGAGAAAGGAGAGGCGTAAATGGCGACCGATAACAAAGAGATCTCCACGACAGGCTTGCTAGGCTGGGTCGACCAGCGCTTTCCCCTTACTTCCACCTGGAAAAAGCACGTTTCCGAGTATTACGCGCCGAAGAACTTCAACGTCTGGTATTTCTTCGGCTCGCTCGCGCTGCTCGTGCTCGTCAACCAGATCGTCACCGGCATCTTCCTGACGATGAACTACAAGCCCGACTCGACACTCGCGTTCGCGTCGGTCGAGTACATCATGCGCGAGGTGCCTTGGGGCTGGCTGATTCGCTACATGCATTCGACGGGCGCGTCGATGTTCTTCGTCGTCGTCTATCTGCACATGTTCCGCGGCCTTTTGTACGGCTCGTACCGCAAGCCGCGCGAACTCGTGTGGATCTTCGGTTGCGCGATTTTCTTATGCCTGATGGCCGAGGCATTCTTCGGCTATCTGCTGCCGTGGGGGCAGATGTCGTACTGGGGGGCGCAGGTGATCGTGAACCTGTTCTCCGCGATCCCGTTTGTCGGCCCGGACTTGTCGCTGTGGATTCGCGGCGATTACGTGGTGTCCGACGTCACGCTGAACCGCTTCTTCGCGTTTCACGTGATCGCGATTCCGCTCGTGCTCGTGGGGCTTGTCGTCGCGCACCTGGTTGCCCTGCACGAAGTCGGATCGAACAATCCGGACGGTATCGAGATCAAGGCGAAGAAGGACGAGAACGGCATTCCGCTCGACGGCATCCCGTTCCATCCGTACTACTCGGTGCACGACTTCTTCGGCGTCTGCGTGTTCCTGATGGTGTTCGCGCTGATCGTGTTCTTCATGCCGGAGATGGGTGGCTATTTCCTCGAGGCGAACAATTTCGTGCCGGCGAATCCGTTGCAGACGCCGCCCGAAATCGCGCCCGTCTGGTACTTCACCGCGTTCTACGCGATGCTGCGCGCGACCACCGACCCGTTCAAGATCGTGCTGATGATCGTCGTCGCGCTGCTCGGGCTGCTCGCGCTCATTCGCGCGCGCGGCAAGGGGAAGATCGCGCTGCCGGTGCTGGCCGCCGCGCTCGTCGCCTTCATGTATGCGACCGAATCGAAGTTCTGGGGCGTCGTCGTGATGGGCTCGGCCGTCGTCACGCTGTTCTTTCTGCCGTGGCTCGACAGGAGTCCGGTGAAGTCGATCCGCTACCGGCCGTTCTTCCACAAGGTGTTCTTCGGGATCTTCGTCGCTGCGTTCCTGACGCTCGCGTTCCTCGGCACGCGGCCGCCTTCGCCCGCCGCGACGCTGATCGCGCAGATTTGCGCGCTCGTCTACTTCGCGTTTTTCCTCGGCATGCCGTTCTGGACGCCGCTGGGCAGGTTCAAGCAGCCGCCTGAACGCGTGCGGTTCAAACCCCATTGATCGTCGCGAGCGAGGAGAATTCGTATGAAGAAATTGCTTTTGACGCTCGCAATGTTTACTGTGGCGGTATGTCTGCTGTCGAGTGCACCCGCGCGGGCCGACGAGGGCGGATTTCCGCTCGACCGGGCTCCCGATAACGTGGAGAATCTCGTCTCCCTGCAACATGGCGCGCAATTGTTCGTGAACTATTGCCTGAATTGCCATAGTGCAAACCTGATGCGCTATAACCGGCTGACGGATCTCGGCATCTCGCAAAAGGAGATCGAGGCGAATCTGCTGTTTACGACCGATAAGGTCGGCAACACGATGAGCGTCGCGATGCGGCCGGACGATGCGAAGAACTGGCTCGGCGTCGCGCCGCCCGATCTGTCCGTCGAAGCGCGTGCGCGCGGCCGCGATTGGCTATACACGTATCTGCGCAGTTTCTACCGCGACGATACGCGGCCGACCGGCTGGAACAACGCGGTGTTCGCGAATGTCGGGATGCCGCACGTGTTGTGGCAGCTTCAGGGGCAGCGCGTTGCGAAATTCGAGGAAAAGACGGACGACGAAACGGGCGAGAAGGTGCGCAAGCTTGTCGGATTCCAGCAGGTGACGCCGGGCACGTTGTCGCCGGTGGATTACGACACCGCCGTTGGCGATCTGGTCGCGTATCTGAGCTGGATGTCCGAGCCCGAGCAACAGACCCGCAAGCGCCTCGGCGTATGGGTGCTGCTGTTCCTCGGCGTCTTGACCTTCCTTGCATGGCGGCTCAATGCCGCCTATTGGAAAGATATTAAGTAATCACGCTTTGACCGGCGTGGGGCCAGTGCAACGAAGAGCCAACGGGACGGCTCTTCCGAGCGCTGGCCTTCGGTTTTTGAGGAAACGCAAACATGATGGTTCTGTATTCCGGTACGACTTGTCCGTTCTCCCAGCGTTGCCGGCTGGTGCTGTTCGAAAAGGGCATGGATTTCGAGATTCGCGACGTCGACTTGTTCAACAAGCCGGAAGATATCGCCGTGATGAATCCATACGGACAGGTGCCGATTCTCGTCGAGCGGGATCTGATTCTGTACGAATCGAACATCATCAATGAGTACATCGACGAGCGCTTCCCGCATCCGCAACTGATGCCGGCCGATCCGGTTCAGCGCGCACGCGCGCGCCTGTTCCTGCTTAATTTCGAGAAGGAATTGTTCGTGCATGTGAGCACGCTCGAGAACGAGAAGGGCAAGGCAGCGGAGAAGAACCACGAGAAGGCGCGCCTTGCGATCCGCGATCGGTTGACGCAGCTCGCACCGATCTTCCTGAAGAACAAGTACATGCTAGGCGAAGAGTTCTCGATGCTCGACGTTGCGATCGCGCCGTTGCTTTGGCGTCTCGATCACTACGGAATCGAGCTGTCGAAGAATGCGGCGCCATTGATGAAGTACGCGGAGCGGATCTTCAGCCGTCCTGCATATATCGAAGCGCTGACGCCGTCCGAAAAGGTCATGCGTCGTTAAGTTGGGTGATTGGGAGGCGGATGCGGCAGGTTGTCGCCTGTTCGCTTCCATTCGAGGATGGCGATGCAAGAAATTTCCACGAAGCCTTATTTGCTGCGCGCGCTGTACGAATGGTGCACGGATAACGGTTATACGCCGCACATCGCGGTGCGGGTCGACAAGGCGACGCGCGTGCCGCGTCAGTTCGTGCGTGACGGCGAGATCGTATTGAACATCAGCTTCGAGGCGACGAGCCAGTTGCAGATGGGCAACGAATGGATCGAATTTACCGCGCGGTTCTCCGGCAAGGCGCACAAGATCGAGGTGCCGATTGCCAACGTGCTCGCGATTTATGCGCGCGAGAATGGGCAGGGAATGGCGTTCCAGGTCGATGTCGCGGCGGAGTTGGGCGAAGACGAGGCAAGCGTGGTGGATGACGCCGGCCAGAGTGACGGGCACGGCGCAGTATCCGAGAATGCGGTGGAGGGAGCAGCTTCCGCCGAACCGGCGGTGAGGCCGGTGGCCGACGACAGTCCTGACGGCGCCGGGGATCCGCCGATGTCCGACAGTGACGGCGCGAATAAAGGCGGACGGCCGCGCCTCAAGATCGTGAAATGAGGTAGAATCGTCAGTCTTCGCCGGCTTAGCTCATCTGGTAGAGCAGTTGATTTGTAATCATCAGGTGGCGGGTTCGAGTCCTGCAGCCGGCACCATATAAATCAAGGGGTTACGAGAATTTCTCGTGACCCCTTGATGCTTTTTAGGCCCTCCCGGTACAGTATTGGTACACTGCGCCGTCAGAAGGGCATCATGGCCGTCATCCAAAAACGAGATTCAGGCAACTGGAAGGCGATCGTTCGCAAGAACGGTTGGCCGACCACGATCAAGACTTTCCGCACCAAACGCGATGCCGAGGATTGGGCTCGCCGGACCGAGGATGAGATGGTTCGGGGTGTCTACCTGTCGCGTGCACCCTCCGAAAAGCTCACGGTGTCGGCCGCGCTGAAGCGGTACATGGAGGAGGTGTCGATTACCAAGAAGGCCACCACGCAGCGCAGCGAGCGCTTTACCTCGCAGCATTTGGCCGCGTTCTTCGGGAAGTATTCGATGGCCGCCGTCAGTGCCGAGCTCGTCGCGAAGTATCGCGACGAACGATTGGTGGCCGGCAAATCGAACAACACCGTGCGCATCGAGCTGGCGATGCTCGGGCATCTGTTCCGGGTTGCGATTCAGGAGTGGGGGATCGGCCTGACGTTCAATCCAGTCGCCAACATCCGAAAGCCTAGTCCCGGCGCTGGCCGGGATCGACGCTTGACGCCAGAAGAGCAGCAACGGCTCTTCACGACCGCCGATGCCCATAGCAATCCGATGCTCGGATGGATCGTGCGGCTGGCCGTCGAAACCGGCATGCGCTCATCGGAGATCACGGGCCTGCGCCGCTCGCAAATCGATCTGAACCGCCGGGTCGTTACCCTCAAGGACACCAAGAACGGCAGCGCGCGCTTGGTTCCGCTGACGCGTGTGGCGGTCGAAATCCTGCGCTCGGCGCTGGACAATCCTATCCGACCGATTGACGTTGATCTCGTGTTCTTCGGGGAGCCGGGGCGAGACGGAAAGCGCAAGCCCTACGTGTTTCAGAAGCTCTGGGCGAGCATCGTGCAGACAGTTGGCTTAGCTGACTTGCATTTCCACGATCTACGCCACGAGGCCGTGAGTCGGCTGGTCGAAGCCGGTTTGAGCGACCAGGAGGTTGCTTCGATCAGCGGCCACAAGTCGATGCAGATGCTAAAGCGATATACACATCTTCGCGCCGAGGATCTTGTTGAGAAGCTGGATCGGGTTCAGCGGCAAGCATAGCCGGCTCCGATAAGAATAATAATGTTCTTATTCTTCTTATTATTTGGTGGGCATCGGTAAGGTCTTGCGTTAGCAGAACCAGCATTCTCGCATGCGAGAAAATCCGGTTCCCGGCGTCTAGCGTCGGGAGTGTCCCGCCTAAAGCGGAGGGCAGAGGGGACCCCTTTGGGGAATTGGAAGCGTTGCTGCGCCGCGGGCTGTTGTCGCGCGGCTAGCGCGGCCGGCGGGATCGAGCAGCGGGTATGACCGCTGCGGATGTCGTCGTCGCATACCGGCCCGGCAGACCACCCTTCTGCAAGCCCATTTTTCTTTACGCACGTGTGATTGGCTCGATAGTGTTCAGTGCAGAGTTGGCTTGTTACAAACTGTTTCAATTTTGATTATCGAGTGTGGGCTTGAGAATTGATTTTTAAAATCAATGAATTGCGGAATAACTGTTTACGAAATGTTTACTGTAATATTGACGGTCAACACGTTTTAATGTAGGGCGATATTCCGTAATCTTCCGTTGCATACAGAAACGCGGAGTTATCCAAGTGACTTCAACGGAAGAAAATATTATCCAGCGTTACGGAGCATTGCTGACACTTTCACAAGTGGCGGAGCTATTACATCGGAGTCCTGAGGGGCTTCGTGTAACCCTCACCCGCGACAACGACGTGTCTCGCAAGCTGCTGCCTGCAAGGGTCAAGATTGGCCGGCGAGTCCTGTTCAAAACGACCGCTGTTGCTCATTTGTTTGCGGAATAAGGCGGCCGAGCTACCCCATGTCTACGCCGCTACTGCTGCCTTTCCCGCGTGTGGTCGCTCGCGCAGCCGAGGCGCAATCGCGCCTTGAAGCACGGTGCGAGACGGTTGAACCGCAGCAGTTGTTTCTCCCTGGCCTCGATGAATTCATGCGGGCCATGCCGAATCACATCGCCCGCTCCAGTCTGTTCGCGCCGGTTGCTCGCGGGCGTAAGCGCATCCACAAGGACACAGTTCTTGTCAGCCGTACCGACGCGGTCATCAAGTTCTGGGGTGAACAACTGGACGAGACCCAAGCAGACGTGTGGATGCAAGCCATGCACGAGGCAAGTCGCAGAGGCGACTGCAATGCGAACCGTGTTCGGAATCGACGGATCGGCGGCCGTCATCACAAACAGCAGCGAGCCGGCGAACGCGCCCATGACGACGTTGGCGTCGACGCCGGGAAACAGCGATAGCGTGGCGACGCCGAGCGCCGCGATCGTCGCGGACGACGTGGAAATAGGTTCAGCCATTCTCAGTCCCATAACTGGAGCCGCTCAGCGCCGGATTGCGCCGCTTGCGGTATTTCGTCGGGCAGCTCGACGAGCAGCCCGTGAGGCAGGATCGGGCCGTACTGCGCCAGGTCCCGGTTGAGGTCGAGCACCGCTTCGACGACGCCGCGCGTGCGGCCGAGTACGCGCCAGCAAAGCGCGTCGATGGTTTCCCCCTGGAGCGCCCGCACCTCCATCAGATCAGCTCCACCGTCATGCGAGGGCGGCCGATGATGTCGCTGATCGCCCAGCGGGCGTCACGGCGCAGCTCGTCGCCCTGGGGCTCCAACTCGTCTGCGCGGCGTGCGCCGTCGCCTGTCGTGTCGTAGTCGCGGTACCGCTCGATGAGCGTCGCCTTCGCCAGGCAATACACCGCACGCCGGTAGTGCTGCAGCCGTACGAGGCACGCGTCTACACGAACTCGGTCAAGGAGCTGCCAGCCGCCATCGCGCGCAGATTCGACAAGACGACGGCCCTAGCGATCCAGCGCGAACGCGAATTGCAGCGCCGCAGCGCCGGCATGCAGCCCAAGGGCACGTCCGATGGTAAGCAGGCGTTGCAGCGTCAGCAACTCGAACAGCAAACCACGCTGTTCAGCTTCAGGCCGAATGCAGTTGAATCGTCGTAGCCAAATATAGCCATACCTATCCCCGAGGCGTTGTAGTGAGTTGATTATACGGCTGCATTTCTACTATCTGGCGCCCGTGTGGCCGTCGGCGTTGACCGTGATCATGGAGGCTACGGGCTATTCACGCCGCAACTGACGCGTCCATGCTGGACGTGCGAGCACTGGAGTGGGTACATCGCGGGCAGCGACAGGTCGGCCGTGTGCTTCCAGCCGGGCGCCGAGCATGTGCGCGCGATCGCTGTATCGGGTTGTGCTTTCTGGGTCCGCGCGACCGGGATCGACGAGCTGACGAACGCGCAATGCGACGCGTTCGTGCAGGAATACCAGCCCGAATACCCGTATCGAAGGCGCTCGCGCGCGTCGCGAAAACAACTTATAAAGCGCTTGTGAAAACTTATACGAAAACTTATAATCTTTTCCATGAACTCGATCAAATGGACCCCCAAAGCATTCAAGCAACTGCGCAAGCTTGATCGTCAAATCCAGACGGCCATTCGTGACAGCGTGGACACCTTGGTGGCGATGCCGAACTGCCAGAACGTGAAATCCCTGACGAATCACGAATATGGCTACCGGCTCCGGGTTGGCAACTACCGGGTTCTATTCAACTGGGACGGTGAGATCAAGGTAGTCGAAATCGAGGAGGTAAAGAAACGCGATGAACGCACGTACTAACATCCAGATCATCAACGGGCCGGACGGAGCGCCGGCCTTTGTGGTGATCCCCTACGCGGACTACATGGCGCAGCGCGACGAAGAGCGCGACCTGATTCCGCATGCAGTCGTCAGCGCGACGGTCGACGGGGCGACGCCCCTGCGCGCGTGGCGCGAATATCTCGGGCTGACGCAGGCCGAAGTCGCGACGCGGCTCGGCATCAGCCAGTCCGCCTACGCTCAACAGGAGAGCAGCGAGAAGCTGCGCAAGTCGACGCGCGAGAAGATCGCCGCCGCGCTCGGCATCACGGACGCGCAGCTCGACGTCTGACGAACAGTCGGCCAGCAGCAGTCAAGCCGCCAGGCACTTCGGTGCCGGCGGCTTTTTTTCGCCCATGCGGATGCGAGGGATCGGCGGCGCCTGGCGCCCTATGAGCGGCCGGCCGCGCGGGGATGCGCCGGCGTTGCATCGGCGCGCGGCGGCCCGCTGGCGGGCCTGCTGACGCGTCAGAGAGGCTACCCCTTGGGGCTGGATTGGTCCCGGAAGATGCCGGCGCGAACCCAGCGCGCGCAGTTGTGACCCCGCCCCACCTGCCCGCAAAAATGGATGGTTTTTATGCACTCATGCGCCAGGCGCTCGGGGCCGCCTGGCGCGCGCCGCGCGACGATCGGCGGGGCGATTCTTCTATGCAGTTTTACGCGCCTTGGTTATGCGGTCTCGGCGTTCCTCTCCGTATCCCTTTGCGCCAGTCCAATCTCGCGAACTTGGGTTTCGGCGAGATGATTTTCGGAGCCATAGCCTTCCCGCATGGCGCAACAAGACCCTTGACCGAGTCTCGTCAAACTCAGTCGCCGCTCGTCGTCCACTTGTCGCAAAAATCGCGAGGAAATCGACAGCGGCGGCTCGAGTGGCGAGAGCACATTAGAGTGCTATACGGGGCGGAATATCAATCTCGTACTACGCCGATAAATACCTGAATGACTGCGGAGGTGTGCACCGAGGAGCTATCGCATCTAGGTCGAGAGGGGTTTCGTAGCGGAGGGGATTGATGACCTGAATCGCGAAAGCCCTTGTTCTGCCGTGAAAATAGGTGTCGAAAAAGGCTCGACTTATGCCCGCCCATGTGCCCGTCTGCTGCCATAATTTTCTCGGGGTATTTTCAATAACGTCGCCGACATCGAATTCGCCGATTACTTTTCCTATCGGCATGGTGGCATAGACAACCACCTTTGTGACGCCATGATTTTTGAATATGGTTTTTCTGAATTCAAATTTTTTTGATCCGTCAAAAATTCGGTCTGCATATTCCGGCTTAATCGACAATAAGACTTTCATTGACGCCTCCCAAGTGCATTAATTTCTTGAGTTGGTTTTTTGTTAATTCGAAAAAACCCCAGTACTGGTCACGCGTGCAACCGACTTCATCAATCAGTGCTTTTCGATTTGGACGTTTGGGTAAGGCGATATTATATGTGAATTTTATTATTGTTGGGTATTCTTTTGTTGCATAGAATTTTTTTAACTCGCTTTCCGTGAAAACCGAAAATGGAGCGCAGTATTCGATGAAGTCATTCAGTGAGTGAAATTGGCTGATATGACTTACTTTCTGAACGACGCATACTGAGGTTGCAACAGAGCGGTACTCCGCGTTTCCGTCGGGTGATGTTCGATAAATCACGATTACATCGCGCGGGCGCAGTCCGTCGGTCCCTCTCATGTTCGTAAGGTAGACCTTGCGAATGCTATTTGTATGCGATAAATCTTGGACAATATCTTGATTCTCGTTGCGAAGAATTGAGTCTGGAAGTAAGCGGGTATGCCAAATTGGTTTGAGCGCCAGAATGTAGCATTTATGATTAAGTCGAACCAAGGGGTAATTGGATACGGTGTTCTCACCATTCCATTCTAATATCTTTCTGTAAACATCTTCGGTGCCATTGTGGGTTGTCTTTACGCCAGTGCGGACGAAGCCATATTTTTCTATAAGTTGGATGAGCCCCTTGTGCTTCGGGAAAACTGTAAGATAAAGATCTTTGCAGTTCCGTGAAATTGCGCTGTCGAAGATTTTCTTTACGAATCGCTCGCCAAGTTTCGTCCCATGGGCGTTGATTTTAAAGGTACCAACCTTTAGTCGTCTGCCCAGCGGCAAGGGAGGGGTGACGTCGGTCACCTCTCCATTTTCTTCTTTAAGGTAAAGAAATCCATCCAATGTGCCATCTTCTGAGTAAAAAACATAGGCTTGATTGTCCGCTTTTCGCTTAAACCAGTCTTCGAATTCGATGTAGTCGGCCTTCAGGGAATCAAAGAATGGATCGCTTAAGCTAATGTCGGCGAATTTTTTGTACTCAAGGTTCATCTGGTCTCTCTCTTGGTTTGCATTTTCTTGTTTGCAAGCCCTGCTACTGGGCCCGTGCTCTCCACAACTCGTCGATATCATACTCCTTGAGTGCATCCTTCATAGCGCGCAATGCGTTATCGGAATAGCAAGGAAATTTCGACTTTCCGAATTCGAATATGTGACAGGAAGACGGATCTTCGTCGATCTTCAAGAATTTCCGAAGGACAGCAGCTTTCATGTGCGTCAAACCGACCGCTTTGGCTAGCTCCTGTCGACCGAGGTGATATTTCTTCCGTAAGTCAAACTCACGTACAGCAGCTGCTTCTGCCGGATCATCCGAGTCCACATACTTGACCGGAGCTCCCTGCTTCTTTGTGAAGTGTACTTTCAGCTCGATACCTTCACCGTTGGCTGATGTATAGCGTTACTCCAACATTGGCCACCGCGAGCGCTTGCTCGTCGAAGGGACTGAATTGCGCGGTGTCGCGGACTACAAGCAAGGCAATGGCCCGAAGCTCCGACAGTTCCTGTCGGACTATGATTGGTAAAACGTCATAGCTGGTGAGCGCTATGTTCACTTGTACGATTTGCCTTTGAATAGTAAGGCGAAGCTTCCCACCAAATGAAAAAGCCCGCATATGGCGGGCTCGATCTATCGTGCAGGCGCGTGGTTTTATCTGCTGCGTAACCCATATCACGTCGCTTTTTTAGTGGGCTACCGCGTTCGGTTTAACAGCGCGCCTTTCAGCATCGAAAGTAGCAATTTTGCGAAAGACGGTTTATCAATATTGATTGAAAAATGTCCGGTTTGCACCTGAACGGTATTCGTTTTCTGTTGCTGCACCGGCTGACCATTCACCAGTGAAAAACCGTTTTTTGCACCTTTTGCGGTAATGGTGAACACGCCATTTGTGTTTATGAAATCCGGTTCCGGACGTTTGAGTTCGATATCTTTGGAGGCGGTGACAATCGATCTAGGTGTGGGCGCATATATTCCAAATTCCGCCGCATTCGAATTTTTGTTGGCGGCGTTTGAGCCACGGGTAACGAATTTCTCTAGAAACTGGAAATTCATAATGTGGTTCTGGCCGTAACCTTGATCCAATACGTAATTCAGAAAACCCTTATCCAGTTTGGTATTCTTGCTGTTATCTTGAATCACTTTCGCGGATGCCACGTCTCTGTCGCTGAAAGAAGACGTGAGGTGATGGCCTTCCATATCGTACATCGGGTTAGTCGTCCAGTTCGATACTACTGTACCTGCAGTTTGCCGATAATAGGCAAGCTGAAACGCGATATCGTCAACGTAATGCAAGTCAGCGCCGGTCTGCTGTGCATACCCGTACAGATCCGACAACGCTCTGCGGTCGTCTGCGTTAAGCCACATAACCGGATCAGCAGCACCAACGTCTTTCGATCCGACTAGTGGCGTTGCAGGGATTCCCTTTTCGGAACCGCCATATAACCGCGAGAGCATAATTGCTTCGCCGCTCAGCGTCACGCTATCGGCTTGTGTCGATGTCGATTGAGCCAAAGTGGATGCATAAGCGGCAGCGCCGGTCGAATCGCTGGCCGCAGGTGTTGTCGGTGATTCAGCAGTGCCGCCATTTTTCGTTATCGTCGAAAGATTAGAATTGATTTCCATTTAAAACCCCGCGTCGTGAAATCAAAAACGCCTCGCCGATTTCTCAAGCGGGGCGTGTGCTCATCAATACGAGTAGTTGTAGGTTACAGATTCAGTGCCTGCGGGATTCAGGAACGTACTAGGCCGTCCAGTCGGGTTGTGTCTAATCACAACGGAAGCACCGTTACCGAATGGCAGATTATTGAAATCCTTAAGACTAACGCTAGTCCCCGGAACGATTTCATTGCGGCAATAATTCGATTGCGTCGTGTACGGCGGCATATAGCAAACAGAGACGACATCGGTCGTTGCGCCGACATATGACGTAGTTTGAACGTCGATGCTAATCAGCTTTTTGTTCGCAACGAGCAGCGAGCCCGGAAAATCAGAACCGCTCAACCCGAAATATGCACCAGCTGCAAAACCGGCACCGGTCGAAAAAATGAGCGCTTGCGGCGGTGACGTCGTTTTCTGAATTGAAGTGGTGCGAGCATAAGCGCCGACGACAGCAGAGCCGCCAAAACGAATTTTTTCGTGATTTTTCGCATAGCGATTTTCTCAATAATTGGACGGAGTATGCGACGAACCGAAAATGTATTTGTCTGATGAATTATCGGTGCCGTTGAGAAAATCTGAAGGGTTTGAAAGAATTATTTTTTCATCATTGTTCCGCCAATTTGTCGAGCGGAGGGTATTGTTGCATAAGTCGAGTGTGAGGACGGAGTGGCCCACATGGTCATGATTTCAGGCGATGCGAACCGATTGCGGACGAGCGAGGTCCGCCATACGGTTGATTACGCCGACGTGAGCCGCAACCTCGGTCGCCTGCAACCCGAAGCGACGTGCCCAAAGGACGTTGGCCCGTGAGGTCTTGAACCGATACATCGCGTTCTAGGCGAGCGACACGGAGTAAGGCCCCGATGCCGCTCAATCGTAGATTATCTATCGGGTCGGCGTGACTTTGGCGCCGCGTTTTCGAACGTAATGCTCAGTCATTGCTACGCTGCCATGTCCGAGCAGTGATTGAGCACCACGTAGGTCGCTGGCGTGTTCCTTGTCCGTTCCAGCCTTCGCGCGTAGGTCGCGGAACTGAAAATCGGCTTTCGGTATTCCAGCGGCGTCGCGCGCGCGGTCGAATCTGAAGCGCAAGGCCGCACGACCAAGGGGCCTACCGAGTTCGTCAACGATCAAACGTGTCGACCGCGGGTTGTGTTCGATTTTCCGCCTGGCTAACCGCTCGAGCAGAGCAGCGAGTTCTCCGACGATCTCGATTCGCAACCGCGTCCCTGTCTTATTTTGGCGGATCGAGACGCTCCCGTCGCGGATATCACGCTCGTCCAATTTCAACACATCGGCAGGGCGTTGGCCGGTGAGGTAAGCCAAATCCATTGCCTCGCGCAACGGTGCATCGGCCTTTTCCCAAACGGCCTTGTACAAGCCGTCTCCAACGTAGACGTCGCGCCCCTTTTCTCGGTGCTTTCGAACTCCAGAGCAAGGATTGGGGCGGTCAGTTGCCCCCATTCTCTCGCCTTATTAAAAATGTGAGAGAACAGCGCAATCTCGCGGTTTGCGGAAACCGGTGACTCCTTTCGCCAGTCAAGATACTTCCGGATATGGATCGGCTTGATGTCGTCGAGTGGCGCAGGAGGGCATCTGACACATCAAAGCGGCGCAGCCATCCTTCGGTCGCGACGACCGTATTGAGCAGCGGCGCAGTGCTATCGAGCGTCCCGTCCTGCAGGGTATCTTGTACGGCGTCGTCAAATTGAACAGCAAAAAGCGATGGCGGCGGCGCTGTTTCGATCAAAGTGAGACGCTGTAGGGAGTGCTCAATATGCTGATGTACCGTTGAGCAGGCGGGATGAGTTCTTCGACCATGAACCAAACGAGCCGACGCGAATATTTTCGGCCTGCTTCATGATTATTGCAGGTGCAACACGTGTCTTTTGTCCGTTGCCGCCGATCGCGAGGCGTGAACGTAGGGGCAAGGATGGGAAAGGCAGCCAGCACAAGAAAGGCAACAAATCGATTCGGCGCAACGCGCGCTGATTGACCGACTCGGCGTGCGCATTCATGCGAGCAAGCATGAATGCGCACGCTCCGTTCGGCCGGATCGTCTCCTCCGTCTTTTTTCGTGATCGCTGCTATTAGTAAGCAGACGACACATCAAGGCTGCCCAGGCTTTGCGCAAGCCGAAGGCGGGAGGTCTGCCATTTTGAGACGGCCTGCACGCGCTGCTTTTGCGCATCG
>NZ_LOWB01000074.1 GCF_001522865.1 Burkholderia sp. TSV86
CAAGAAGATCTACGACTCGATCGCCACCTTGCAGACGGACCTTGATGCGTGGCTCGACCAGTACAACAATGAACGAGAGCATCAGGGGCGCTGGTGTTACGGCAAGACGCCGATGCGCACTTTCCTCGATTCGCTCGATCTCGCCAAGGAGAAACTCATCCCCCATTGACGACTCGTACTTTGTCGGCCCGACTACCTGTCAGATCAAGTCCCGGCTAATACAGCGAATACATCGAATCTTCTACAACCAGCAACGCACCGAAGCGCGTCTGAACTACCAATTGCCCGCCGCCTTCACGCAGCACTTTTATTTGAATCAGATTGCTGCTTAACCCGTCGGCCTTCACGAATTCCGTCCAACCTCACATCCCCCGCCGGCGTTGGCGTATGCCACGCCAACGCCGGCGATAACTTTGGGTTAACTTGAGGCTGACAATCCAGCCCAATACTGCCCCGGAATCGGGGTAAGGCCAGAGTGCCGGACACGGCAGGTGACGCCCGCGTCCGGCTGACCCGCGCCCATGGTTATTGGGCTATCGCGCGATATGCCTTGTCCGACTGAACGAAACCGGGCCCGCTTGCGTTGTCGTGACCCGCGGTGCCCATGTCCTGGGCTGTTTTGCGCAACGTGTCGTAGAGCTTCGCAGGCGTGGCTTGCGGCGAGGCCTGGCGCAGCAGGGCCGCGACTGCGGCCACGTGAGGCGCCGCCGCTGATGTGCCGAAGAACTGCTGCGGATAGGCGTGATAGTAGCGGCAGCTCAAATTGTATACGCTGAACCCTTCCGCGCTGTCTGGCCGCGAGCTGCCGAAAAACACCGAGCTTGCGCCGTCGGGGCCGACAAGATCCGGCTTGTTGTCGAGGTAGGCGCTGCTGAAGGGGCGTCCGTTGTTGTCGAACACCATCAAGCCCCCACCGTGCGACGAGAAATCCTCGAGCTTCGCCGCAGTCAACGTCGAATCGCATTGCGGGGTATTCAGGTAGTCGGCCGCGCCCACCGCGATCGCGTTCGGCGAGAGCGCATGGCCATAGATGGACGCATCGGCGGTGCCGAAGCGATCGAGCACCACACTGCCTCCCGTCAGCAGGCGAACGCGCTGAGGCGCCGGACCGTCAAGCAGCAGGATGCGCAAGGTTGCGGCGGACTCGCTGCCAATCAACCGGCTGCGCACAATGGCTTGTTGCCCAATGATCGAGGCATCCGTGCACGAAGGAAAGGTTTTCCCCTGGTACGTGACCTTGAGCGGCTTGCCGTTGCGATCGCCCAAGCATAGCTGGAGCGAACTGGCACTGTTGTCGATCGGTTGATCCCAATACAGGCTGAAATTGAACTTCCACAATGGCGCGTCGGGGAACTTTTCGACGGAGTGAATGGGGATGACGTACAGCTTGGCTTTCCCCGAAGGGTCGAAATCGAGCGGGCGGCCGGGCGTGCCGGTCCCGTTCGGGTCCACCGTCTGATCCGAGAATTGCGCCGAATTGTTCACGTAGTTGGTTTTCGCGGAACCCAGGGCGTCGTTGCCCGCCGCACTGAAATAGGCCACACCGCGGTTCTTGACGACATTGTCGATCGCCGCGCCGACGATCCCCGACTGAAAGGCCGGTTCATTTAAATAGCCGATGTCATCGACGATGACCTGCGCGCCTCCGCCCGCCACGCCCTGCGCATTGGTTTGGTTCCTGGGCAGGGCCAGCGTTTCGATGCCCTGGGCAAAATCGGCCATGCCTTCCCACGCGGTGTAGAACGCAATGTCCGCGCCGGGTGCGACGTCATGGATGATTTCCGCCATCGCGCGACCTTCGTCTCCGACGTCGGTGCAATCGGAGGCGTCTTTCAGAATTCGGATCCTGCCGTTGCCGGGAAGGTCGCCTGTCGCGATGTCGTCCTCCATGGTGTCCTGGTGGCCGAATTTCGCGACGTAATCCGCATCCTGGTTGATCTGCTTGTTGCAGTTGAACGAGTCGGACAGGATCCCGACCGTAATGCCCTTCCCGTTCAGCTTGTCCCCTTGCTTGCCGAGCGCTTGCCGGAGCGAGCGGCTTAGTTGAGCGTAATCTCCCTGCCCCTGGACGGAACCCGAGCGGGTGACCCGGGCCACTTTGTTGATGCGTTTGATGTCCTGGATGGCGGCCGCTTGATCGATTTTCGAGACGGGAAGGCGGCCGCTGATGTAGTTACCGTAGACCGCGACGGTCTTGAACCCGAGGCGCTTGAGTTGGGCCCCGGTCTGCTGCACGTTCTGGTGGACGATCACATCGACGCTGACGTATTGCTCCTGCTCCGCTTGCGGCGCCGAACTACCGGCGCTCTTTGCCTCCTGGGCGCGCTGCAACGACGCACTCAGGTTCGTCAAGGCCGGATCGAGCTTGGCGGTATTGTTCTGGATGCGTTCCTTGACCGATTGCCCTGACGGCATGGATTCCAGCGCTTGCGACAAGGTTGCGGAGGCCCTGGCGACAGGGGGCGCGGACTGTGCGCTCGCGGTAATAGAAAGCGTGCCCAGCGAAGCAATCAACATCGCGGCAGTTGTATTGGCATTGATTTGTTTCATAAATAAGCCATCCTAACTAAATAGTTTGGTTGATATTCGTAACGGCGTGCTTTAATCGATGTAATGCTGGTAAATCAGACAGGCGTGACTGAGCTGTTTTCGATTACAGTGGGCACGGGTATTCCGGACCAGGGCGGAAAATGGATTGCATGATGGCAATCCATATGCCGGAACCTTGAATCGGAAGTGGCGAGTGCGTGTCTGGCGGCAGCCGTTATCCCTCGCCCTCAATCAGGGCGACAGCGGGGAAAATAGGAAACGGACTAAGTGAAGATGTTCATGAATAGCGCCCTGTTGTTTATTTGATTTTAGTAAAAACGCAATACATTATCGTTCGTGCCGGACTGTAAGAAAGTATCCAGACACAGGTTAATTATAATCTTCATTTTCAATAATGAAATAAGAAAAACGAAATATCTTATTTACTACAAATTTTTAAAAATTGGGTTATATCAAGAAATTATTCAGTGACTGGATTGTGTATTCCATGGAATTCGAGAATGAATTCCGCGAATATCCGAGCACATATGGCTCTGTCGCAATAAGAGACGGTTTCGAAAAGGTTGGTGGGTGCTCGGAAGGGTATTCCAGCAGATTAGGCGACAACCGAGGAGGAACGTGCCATGAATGTCTGCACGATGCTCGAAACGAATACAGAGAAGACGGAAATGATGCCGCCAGGCATGCGTGCGTTCAACAACCCAGCGGTATTTGCCAAGGCCACTGCCATGCTCGGCACGACATTTGGCAACCCCCAGCTCGATATCGCGATTGCGCGATGCTCGTCGATGTCGCTCGGAGTCGTAGCCGCGATCGGCGATTCATACGTCACGCTCCTCGAGATGCTGTTGCGGGCGCTAGGGCCCGAACTTTCTCTGGTTCGCCGGTGGGCCGCGAGCACCTCTGCTTCCAGACGAGGCTCCTGCTGCATGCTTTTGGACAGCTTGTGCTTGCGCCACGCACAGTAGCCGTTCACCGATATGCTCAGCACGCGGTACATCGGTGGCGCTGGGTAGCCTTGCCGCATCTGTTTAATCGCGCCGTACTTCACCGTGACTCCTTCGCGAAGTACGTCGCGAACTCTTTTAAAAGATCACGCTCAACTTTGATTTCGGCCAGTTCGAGCTTGACCCGCGCCAGTTTGCGCCTCCATTTCCGCCAGTGGTTTCCGGTGCCGACCGGCATCCTTCAAATTGCCGACCTTTGCCGCACGCCCCTAGTTTGCCTGCATTTTCATTGGGGCCGACAACCGCCTGGGAATTTCTGATACTCCAACTCCTTCAGTCAACGCCAGCTTGACCGCTTCATCATGAAGCTCCTTCGTATAGACCACCCTTGAAATTCGATTCATGTATGCTTCCATTTCCCAATTCTACGAAACGTTGTCTTTCATTTTTTTGCAAACCCCAGCGAGGCCGCCATTGGCGGTGTGTTTGCACGGTATGCGAATTCACGAAAAGAAACATCGAATCCGCTGCATTGTTAATTTGGCAGAACCGTTACTGTAATTGATGTGGGTTTCGAGGAATTGGGGCGAATCGTCAAGCGATCTGCATTGACAAACGATGTAACAATTCCACCTGAGACTTGAGTTTTATAGCCAGTCGGGTAATTCAATTTTGGAAGGATTATGGTTGTTGTCGAGTTTTCGTCGAAATTTCCAGTGCCATCAACGCGATTGATGGTATATCTAAGATTAAATTTTTTGCTTGCCCGGTCATATGACCAGAAATCAGGCGTTCCCGCGATCACCACTGGGTAGGGACGCGTCAGTGATTCCAGTACGGATTGGTTAACGTTTGGCTCAATAAGTGGTTTGGTCAAATCATTAACAATGCTAGGCGTATTAGAAAAATCGGAGCTACCGGTTCGATGATAGGTCCACTCGATCCAACCAACACGATTAGCATCCGCTTGCTCGGCTACTTTCTGAAGTGTTTCAACATCAGGTATAGACCCAAATTCCGTGATTAATGGCGCCGCCCCAGTTTTACGCCATTCATCCCACATGAAAGCAAAATAAAGATTGGATGCTTGTTCAGACGCAAAATTTGTAAACCACGGAATAATATTGCTGATGATTCGATAAATTTCCCCACCAAAAGCCGATCCCAAACTTGCCCCATAGTTATGGTAACTTAAGCCATTGATGTTGGCTTTGATATTTGTCGGGGGAGTATAAGGCGACGGGGGGGATGGGGGTAATACCGGATTTTCCCAGAATATCATATGTGAGGAATCAATCGCTTGAATTGATGAAACTGCCTTGTCATACGCAGCACTTAGTGCCTGCGGCGCTGAGTTTCCCAGGCGAGGTTCGTTCATCAAATCATACCCAAGTACTGCTGAATTTCCAATAAAGCGGGCTGCCACTCGTCGCCAAAATTCTGCGTAACGCTCTTGCAGACCAACACCGTCGACCGATTTGTTTTCCCAAAAAGCATTCCAAGCTTTATCAGAGCTAGAGGTATCATCACTGTCCAATACCGCCCAATCCGGAAAACCTTGACCTAAGGTGCCGAAGAACGTAAATTTTTCATGAAAATTGTCCTGATGAAAATCGATCAGCGAGTATATTCCGTGATCAGCCAGCACATTGACTGTCTTCACAATTGAATCAAGATAAGCCTCGTTATATTGGCCTGGTTTAGGCTCGTAAGCTTTCCACATGATTCCCAGACGGACAACGGTGTATCCATTTTGCGCCAGAAATGCTGCATTGTTGTCATCGAATCCCATTGATGCTGGATCGTAAGGTGCTACTTTTTGAACAAGATTGAATCCATGGACCGTTACTACGCGCCCTTTTGTGTCAGTCAACCATTGGCCGCTTTTATTCACCAAATCCAGGTCTGACGCATGCACGTTGATGGAAGCGCTTCCCATTAATATCGAAATCAATGCGGCAATCAAAGTTAATTGCCTGTTCTTCTTGATTCTCATGTCTCACTCCAAATATTAACAACGAGTAATTGATAATAATTAAAATCTCGCACTCACCGATTCGATCAATGCGAAATCTTTCAAATTGCCAATGTCGAATGGATATCAATTTGATCTGTCAGGCGACTAAATTTCTTGCAGCTCATGCCGAACGGTAAAGACTCGACTTTTTTGAGAATCCCGTTCGGTATGTACGCTATCAGTTATGGGATAAAAACATATCTGAGTGTTTGCGATTTATATACGGCTCGATCATCGAAGCGGCAACGGGGTTTTGCAAGTTATTTTTGATGGTCCCACATATCAAGACGAGATCTGCAAGGTGTTGATGCACGGATGCAGAGCGGAAAGGTAGCCTTACTCACCCGGACTTTTTTGAAATTATTTTTTGAGATTTTAAGTGGAACTTGATCTGCTCTAGAAATCCTGGACCCAAATGAGCGCTGGTGTTTCGGAGGCAATTTTCCGAATAGGAACGGGAGATTGGCGATGAAGCGCAAGCAATACTCGGTGAAGCAGATCGTCGCCGCCCGTGTTGAAGACAGGCCGTGAGCTACATCGTGGATCACCACGGTCTTCCGATGCAGCGGGCCTACCGGTTGGTCAAGCACGCTCGCAGTACCCACTACTATCACTGCGTCAACGCATGCGCGAAATCGCACAGACGCGTGTTCAATACGGCTGTCGGCGCGCGCATGTGCGGCTCAAGCGTAAAGGTTGGCGTGTGGGCCGCAATCGGGTCTATCGGTTCTACGCCGAAGAGCAATTGCAATTGCGCTCGAAGCCGCCCAAGCGCCCCGCGAGATGGTGGTGTCGCGGTGCGAGCGTCGCGTGCATGTTCGCCCCAATGAGGTCTGGAGTCCGGACTTTGTGGCGGACCAGTTGACCGACGGCACTCACCTGCGCGCCCTGGCGGTCGAGGACATCTTCAGTTGTGAAGACGAAAGGCTGCCCATGCTCCAGAACACGATCTGTTCGAGTGCGTTGCTGTCGGCGATGAACTGCAGCAGCCACAGCAGCGCCTCGAAGCTGAACATCAGGCCGATGCCGAACAGCACGACGGTTTCGGTCGTCGCGCCGTGCCGCCATGCGAGCCAGACGATGAGAAGCGTCGCGCCTGTTGCGGTGACGAATGCGCCGAGCGGGACCGCGAGGTTTTCGTTCCACACCGGCCAGTGCCAGTTCGCGAGCACGGCGACCGACGCGCCAACACTCGCGGCAGCGGACAAACCGAGGGTGAACGGGCTTGCGAGCGGGTTGTTCAGCACGGTCTGCATTTCCGCGCCGGCCAGCCCGAGCGCGGCGCCGACCAGCACAGCCATCAACGCATAAGGTATTCGCACGCTCCATAGAATCACGCGCTGCTCGAGCGGCAAGCTGTCGGGGTTCAGCAGGCCGGCGACGATGTCGGCGGGCGCGAGCGTCGATGGCCCGGTTGCGATGTCGGCGATGACGAGCGCCGTGAGCAAGCCGGTCAGCAGCACGAGCGCGACGATGCGGCGCGCGATGACGGCGCGGTAGCGCGTTCTGAGCGACGGCGGGGAAGCGGGCAGCGCGCTCATCGGTGAATCCCGGCTGCGAGGGTGGCGACGGCCGTGAAGGCGGCGCAGGCGCGGGCAAGTACGCACGCCGTGCTGCATCGTGCGGCGGCAGGATAGCCGGGGCGGCCGACGTATCTCCACGGCGCCCGGAATGCACGTCGATCATGCGCGATGGCGGCGCACCCGCCGTGCGGGCCGGCGGCCATACGCATATTGCATATCGATGCAGTCATCTCACGGCGCCTCGGTCGTCCAGTATTCACCGTCGAGTGCGAGCGGCTGGTAGCGCGCGTACATTTGTTCGAACGTGCGGCGTGGATCGAGATCGGCGAATAATTCGGGGTGCAGCCATTTGGCCATCGCTTGTACCGCGACGACATTGAACGGCGAGTTGTAGAAGTGATGCCAGATCGCATGCGCGCGTCCTTCCCGGACGGCTCGCAGCGGGGCGATCTGGGGCCGCCTCAGCGAACGCTCGAGCGAGCGCCGCGCGGTGTCGGCCGGCACACCCGCGCCGAGCGCGATGCGCTGAGGCGCACCCGCCAGAGTTTGCATCGAGCCGATCGCGGTGCCGATATAAACCGACGGCTGGCGGCTCAGCAGATATTCGGGATTGAGCATGCCGTGTTCACCGGGCACGAGGCCCTTCGCGATATTGGCGCCACCTGCGGCGTCGAGCAGGCGGCCCATCATGCCCGTCATCGTGTCGCAGCAATCGGTCGCAAGGCCGACGCGACTTTCGAGGAACACGCTTGGTGCAGCGGGGCGGGCGGCCGCGAGGCGCTTCGTGACGAGATCGAGCTGCTGCCGCCATTCGGCGTTGAACGCGGCGGCGCGCTCGGGCGCACCGAATATTCGGCCGAGCACGTCGACGCTGCGCGTTGTATTGCGCAGCGGATCGTGACGGAAATCGACGAACACGATCGCAATGCCCGCTGCTTCGAGCCGCGCGAGCGTTTCCCGGTCGTGTTCGCCGGGGCCATGGCCGCCGCCGAGCGCGAAGATTGCCACTTGGGGCCGCAGCGCGAGCGCGCGCTCGTCGCTGAAGCTGCCCGCCTGCGAGCGGCCGATGCGCGGCACCTCCTGCAGATGCGGGAAACGGCCGCGCCACTGCGCGTAGCTGGCCGCATCGAGCTGCTCGAAGTCGCCCATCATGCCGACGAGTCGGCGGCTCGGATCGCCGTGCTCGACGATCGCGAGCGCGGGCAGCAGGCGCCCTTCACCAAGCAGCACGCGCTCGACATGAGCGGGCACGCGGACGGTGCGGCCCGCCAAATCGGTGATAGTCTGCTGCGCATGCGCCGGCCGGCTCCACGCGGTCAACGATACGGCCAAGCATGCGGCCAAGCCGATGCAAAGCTGTCGCCAAAATCTGCTTGTGTTTCTCACGCTGTTCCCGATACGATATTAATGATAATTATTCTCATTTGATTTTAACCGGAATGGCGCCTTTGCAACCGTGCCCGATGTTTGGCCGGGCAACGGAATGGTTTGCGCGCGGGGCGCCCAGCGCTGCCGAGTCGCAATGCCGACGGAGTGCGATCACCGGACGGGGGTGAAGAAAGTGAATGCACACGTACAAGAGTTGCCGGGGCATGGCTACCCTGGCCATGCGGCGCACGTGGCGAAGGTTCGCGAAGTGCGGCCGGGCCTGCGTATCCACGCCGACGATGCGATCGACGAATTCGACGCAATCATGTCCGGGCAGTGCGCGCCGGGGTTATATCTGGTGCTGCTGCTCGAAGGGGCGCTCGACGTGTCGTATGGCGAGCGGCGCATCGTGCTGACAACCGCCCGCCGGCGCGACCCGCGGCCGCCGGCGGGCCGTGTGCCCGGCGGCGAGATGCAGGCGTTTCTCGTCAATGCGCTCGAGCCGGAGACGTTCCGGCGGCGCGTCTGCAAGGGAGGTTATGCTCGCCGCTTGAGCCTTGGCGTATCCGGCGAATGGTTGCGGCATCTGCAGGCCGCAAGCCTGGCGGCAATGCCGCAGCGGCTCGACTCGCTGCTGTCCGCGCATCTGTCGGTGCGCTTCTGGCAGCCGACGCCGCGCGCGATCGCGCTCGCCGAGCAGATCGTGCGCCCGCCCGCGTATCAGCCGCTGCTGGAGGCGATCTATCTGGAAAGCCGGGTGCTCGATTTGCTTGCCGAGGCGCTCGCGCCGCTGCAGGCCGATCCGGACGAACCGGGAGCCCGTGCGGCGCCGGAGGCTGCGCTGCTCGATTCGAGAGGCTATCGCCGAATGGCTGACCTGCGCGCATTTCTCGGCAGCGGCCACGCGCATCATCTGTCGCTCGACGATATCGCGCGTCATGCCGGAATGAACGCGAACGCGATGCAGCGCCAGTTCCGGGCGGTCTACGGCACGACGATCTTCGACTTCCTGCGCGAAAGCCGTCTGCAGCGGGCGCGCGTCGCGCTCGAGCGCGATGCGGTCAGCGTCAAGCAGGCGGCGGCGCTCGCCGGTTACACGAGCGCGGCGAATTTCGCGACCGCGTACAAGCGCCGCTTCGGCGTGACGCCGAAGCTCGCGCGGCGCAGTTGCCAGCATTGACGCGGCGTTTCGGGCCCGCATGGCGCGCGGCCCGTGCGGCGCGCACTGCGCAAACAACTTCGTATCTTTCACAAATCTATCGGCAGCTTTCATTCTTGATAATAGAAATGAGAATCAATTCTATTTATCGATCGAGAAGCTGTCATGTCGAGTCATCTTTCAGACTTTGCGCTGAAGCCGGCCGTGCTCGCCGGCCTATATGTGGTGGGGGCGTCAGCCGGATGGGCGCAGCAGGCTCCGGCGAGTGCGCCGGTTGAAAGCGGCGCCGCGCTCAAGACGATCGTCGTCACCGCCAGCCAGCGCGAGCAGGCCATCAAGGAAGCGCCCGCGAGCATCTCGGTGATCACGCGCGAGGACATCGCGGCGAAGCCCTATACGTCGGTGGCCGAGATCGTCAGCAAGGTCGAAGGGGTGAGTGTCGTCGGTTCGTCGCCGGACGACATGGATATTTCGATTCGAGGTATGCCCGGCGAGTATACGTTGATCCTCGTCGACGGCCGGCGCCAGAGCACGCGCGAGACGATGAATCGCGGCACCGGCGGCGTGCAAGGCAATCTGCTGCCGCCGCTGTCCGCGATCGAGCGCATCGAGGTAGTGCGGGGGCCGATGTCATCGCTGTACGGCGCGGATGCGATGGGCGGGGTGATCAATGTCATCACGCGCAAGGTGCCCAAGCACTGGGGCGGCACGCTCACAGCCGGCAGCGTGTTCCAGTTGGAATCGAACCAGGGGGACACGCAAAGCGCGGATTTCTGGATCGGCGGTCCGTTGAAAAACGACGTGCTTGGCTTGCAGGTATCGGGCCGCGCGCTGCATCGCGGCGAGGACCGGATCTATTTCCCGCTAAGCCGCGCGGATGGCGCAAGCGGGCAACGCATCGCGAACTTCGACGTGAAGCTGAACGCGAAACCCGCGAGCAACCAGGATATCTCGCTGAACGCCGGGCGCGAGCAACTGAGCTACCTCAGCACGCCGGGCAAGAGCACCGCGCCGGTGTCTGCCGGCGATGTGGCGACGACGGTCGTCGAGACGCGCCATGTGCGCGACTACTGGGGGATCACGCACAACGGGCGCTGGGGATTCGGCAATTCGACGCTGTCGCTGTACGGCGAGCGCGGCACGCAGGAGCAATGGACGGCGCTGGCGCCGTCGGCGGTGAAGCCGACGTTCACCGATACCGTGCTCGAAGGCAAGGTCGAGGTGCCATGGTGGGGCGAGCGCAACATCCTGACGGCGGGCGCACAGCATATTTGGTCGCGGCTGTCCGGCGCGGGGCGTCAGGACGCGGTGCCGAAAGGCTATGGCGTCAATTCGGATAGCGTGAACCGCAATGCATGGGCGGTTTTCGCCGAAAACGATTATTTCTTCAATTCCCGTTTCACGCTGACGACGGGCGTGCGGCTCGACCACGACGAGCGTTACGGCAGCCACGTGAGCCCGCGCGCATACGGCGTCTATAAGCTGAGCCCGGCGCTGACGCTGCGCGGCGGCGTGTCCGCCGGCTTTAAGCCACCCACGCTGCGCCAGAGCACGGCCGGCTATTGCATGACGTCGGGCGGCGCGGCCGGGGCGGTGCCGGGCACGCTTTGCGGCAATCCGGGCCTGAAGCCGGAAACGAGTTTGACCGAAGAACTCGGTATTCGCTACGACCGCGGCGAAAGTCACGCGAGCATCACGCTGTTCAACAATCTGTTCAAGAACAAGGTCGCGAGCTACGACACGGGCGTGGCCGATCCGCGCTCGCCGGGCCGCAACATCTATACATACGACAACGTCGAGCGCGTGAAGCTGTACGGCGTCGAATTGGGCGCGGGCGCGAGAGTGGCGAAGCAGTTGAAGATCTCCGGCGCATATACGTTTACGCAATCGCGCCGTGAAGGCAGCGGCGAAAAGGCGTTCGATGGCAGTTCGCTCAACGGCTTTCCGCTCGACAAGACGCCGAAGCACATGTTCAACGTGCAGATCGACTGGACACCCGCGCCACGTCTCGATCTGTACACGAACGTCAATTACACCGGTTCGCAATATTGGGCCGCGTTCCGTAACGGCGCGCGTGGCGTGCGCGAACGGCCGTCGACGACGACCTTCGACATCGGCGGCCGTTACCGGATCGACAAGCATTTCTCGGTCAATTTCGCGCTGTTGAACCTGACCAACAAGATGGTGCCGGTTGACGACCGCGCGCGGGCAAACGGTTTGTCCGGCAATTGGCTGTTCGACCAGGGCCGCCGGGTAGCGGTGAGCCTGACGGCCGAAATGTAACGCGAGCGCGCCGTCGCGCACGGCGCGTCGATTCAGACGGATCGAATCTGGAGGTCACACTTGAGCACGCTTTCCAATCCGGAATTTTATTCAGATATCCAAAATATATCGGACACGTACCGCGCGGCGACGCCGTTTCTCCTCGCCACGCCGCGCTACACGCTGCTCGCGCGGGATGTTGCCGAAGCCGTGCCGCATTCGGACGAGCCGCTTGGCGCGCGGGTGCGGCGCGCGCTCGTGCGTGCCCGCGAGCAGGGGCTCGATGGCGCGGCCGTGGTGGGCGCGGTGCCGTTCGATGTCGAACGCCCCGCCGCGCTGCGCGTCATCCGTTCAATGTTGCGCGGCAATCCGTTGACGGGCGTGCGCGCCTCGCTGCCCGCTCACGATCGTTACGTGACGCGCGCGGTGCCGCCGGGGGGCGAGTATGCATCGGCGGTGGCGCAGGTGGTGGCGGACATCCGCGCCGGCCGGCTCGACAAGGTCGTATTGGCCCGCACGCTGGAGCTGACGGGTGAGCATCCGGTGGATGTGGGCGCGCTCGTTGAGCGGCTCGCCGCATGCAACCCGCACGGCTATACGTTTTCGGTGGACCTGGGCGATGCGCGAACGCTGGTCGGTGCGAGCCCCGAGCTGCTCGTCAGCCGCTTCGGCGGCGTGTTGCGGGCGAATCCGCTTGCCGGATCGGCGCCGCGCAGCAACGATCCAGTGGAAGACCGGCGGCGGGCGGACGCGTTGCTCGAATCGACGAAAGATCTCGACGAGCATCGCGTCGTGGTCGACGCAGTAAAGGAGAGTCTCGCGCCGTTTTGCAAGCAGCTTGCCGTGCCTGCGCGCCCGTCGCTCGTTCATACGCGGACGATGTGGCATTTATCGACCGAGGTGATCGGTGAAACCGATGCCGATGCGCTGACGCTTGCGCTCGCGCTTCATCCGACGCCGGCCGTTTGCGGTTATCCGCGCAGTGGCGCGCGCGAAGCGATTTTGCGTGCCGAACCGTTCGATCGCAGTTTCTATACGGGGATGCTCGGCTGGGTCGATACGCGCGGCGACGGCGAGTGGGTCGTCACGCTGCGATGCGCGGAGACGCATGGTGAAAAGCTGAGGCTCTTTGCCGGCGCGGGCATCGTCGGCGATTCGAGCCCCGGCGCCGAGCTGGCGGAAACGGCCGCGAAATTCCGCACGATGCTCGATGCGATCGGCGTCGACCGCGCGGTGGCGATCGATTCGACCATGGAGGTTCCCGCATGACGCTCGAGCACTGGACGCCGTGGCCGGATGAGGTCGTTGCCGAATACCGGCGCAAGGGGTATTGGCAGGGGCAATCGTTCGCGCAACTGCTCGATGAGCTGGCGAGCCGTCACGGCGAGCACATCGCGCTCGTCGACGCAACGGCGCGCTGGTCGTATCGACGGCTAGCCGACGAGGCGACACGCATCGCTCGCGGTTTCACCGCGCTGGGCATTCGTCCGCATGATCGCGTGGTCGTCCAATTGCCGAACCGCGTGGAGTTTTTCGCGGTTGTGTTTGCACTGTTTCGGCTCGGCGCGCTGCCGGTGTTCGCGCTGCCCGCGCATCGCAAGCAGGAGATCGGCCATTTCTGCCGGCACGCGAAAGCGGTCGCGTACATCGCGGCGGATCAGCACGGCGGCTTCGACTACCGCGCGCTTGCGAGCGAAGTGCGAGCGGATTCGCCGACGCTCGAGCACGTGCTGATCGTCGGCGATGCGGGCGAACATCTGTCGCTCGCCGGGCTGCCCGACGGCGACGCAATCACGCTGCCCGACGCTCCCGCCTCGCACGAACTGGCGTTCCTGCAATTGTCGGGCGGCAGCACCGGCACGCCGAAGCTGATTCCGCGCACACATGACGATTATCTATACAGCATCCGCGAGAGCGCGCGCATTTGTGGGCTCGACGAATCCAGCGTCTACCTGTGCGTGTTGCCGGCCGCGCACAACTATGCGCTTAGTTCGCCCGGCACGCTCGGCGTGCTGTATGCGGGCGGCACGGCCGTATTGTGCGACAGCGGCAGCCCGGATCAGGCGTTTGCGCTGATCGAGCGCGAGCGCGTGACGATTGCCGCGCTCGTGCCGTCGCTCGTGCCGGTGTGGCTTGGTGCCGCGCCGAAGCGGCGCGCGGCGCTCGCCAGCCTGCGCGTCGTGCAGGTCGGCGGCGCGCGGTTCGATGTGACGATGGCGCGGCGCATCGAACCGGAACTTGGCGCGAAGCTGCAGCAAGTGTTCGGGATGGCTGAAGGACTCGTCAACTACACGCGCCTCGACGATGCCGACGATGTTGTCTTGCATACGCAGGGGCGGCCGATTTCGCCGGACGACGAAATCCGCATCGTCGATGACGACGACCACCCCGTCGCGCCAGGCGAAGTCGGGCATCTATTGACGCGTGGGCCTTACACGATCCGCGGATATTACGACGCGGATGCGCATAACGCGCGCGCATTCACGGCGGACGGCTTCTATCGGACGGGCGATCGCGTGCGCATGACGGCCGCTGGCTACCTCGTCGTCGAGGGACGCGCGAAGGATCAGATCAATCGCGGCGGCGAGAAGATCGCGGCCGAAGAAATCGAGCATTGGCTGATTGCGCATCCCGGCGTTGTGGATGCGGCGCTCGTCGCGATGCCCGATCCGTATCTCGGCGAGAAGAGCTGCGCGTATGTGATTCGCGCCGATCAGACGTTGCGCGAGGCGGATTTGCTGCGTTTCCTGCGCGAGCAGGGAATCGCCGGATACAAGGTTCCCGACCGAGTCCAGTTCGTCGTTGCGTTTCCGAAAACGCCCGTCGGCAAGACCGACAAGAAAGCGTTGCGTGCCGATATCGCGAATCGCGTGGCGCCTGCCGGCGCGATGGACAGCTGAGCCGCACGCGTTTTTCACGACTTCAAGACTCCAATAATTTTTCGATAATCGACATGGCCATTCCGAAAATTTCTTCCTATTCGCTGCCTGAGGAGATTCCCGACAGCCGCGTTACGTGGCGTTTCGACGCGTCGCGAGCGGCGCTGCTCGTGCACGACATGCAGGATTACTTCGTCGATTTCTACGATCGCGATGCAGCGCCGATTCCGGATCTGATCGCGAACGCGCGGCGCTTGATCGATCTCGCGCACGCCAGCGGCATGCCGGTGTACTACACCGCGCAATTGCCGCAGCAAACGGCCGCCGAACGCGGGCTGTTGACCGACATGTGGGGGCCGGGGCTGACCGCGCGGCCCGAGCACGCGTCGATTTGCGACGCGCTCGCACCGCTGCCGGGCGATATCGTGCTCGATAAATGGCGATACAGCGCGTTTCAACGTTCGGATCTCGAAACGATTCTGCGCAACGCACAGCGCGATCAGCTCGTGATCTGCGGCGTCTATGCGCATATCGGCTGCTTGATGACGGCCAGCGAGGCGTTCATGAAAGACATTCAGCCGTTTTTCGTTGCCGACGCGCTCGCCGATTTCTCCGCGCATGAGCACAAGATGGCGCTCGATTATGTCGCGCAACGCTGCGGGCGGGTCGTGCGCACGCGTGAGCTTGCCGGTGCGGCGCGGGCCGAGCCGCAAGCGCGGGCATCGATGGCGGAGGGCGCGCCGATATCGCCGGCGGCTGTCGCCGAGCAAGTCTCGCGAATATTGCAGCTCGATGCACCGGATTTGCGGCCGCACGACAACTTGCTGGATCACGGGCTCGATTCCGTGCGGATCATGATGCTTGCCGACGCGTGGCAGCAGGCCGGGCATGACGTGTCGTTCGTGCAACTCGCGCAAGCGCCGACGCTCGCTGCCTGGACCAAGCTCCTGGAACGCGCGGCCGGGGTGCCCGCATGATGGACAAAGCCGCCATGCAGACACCGAATTCTTTGCCCGTATCGAACACGCTGTTCGTCAGCACGGCCGAGGTCGCGCTACTGCAGGCCGAACGCGTGCTGTTCAAGATGTGCAAGCACTACGCGATCAAGGTGCCGGTGTCATTCGACGAGCATCGTGCGACGATCGATTTTCCCGTCGGCAAGTGTTACGTGATCTGCACCGACGACGTTCTGAGCATCCGCTGTGAAGCCGATTCGGCCGAAAAGCTCGAGCGAATCCAATACGTGATGGACGAGCACCTGGCGCTGATGGCGCGCAGTACGCAATTGACCGTCGAGTGGCGGCGCGCTTGACGCACCGCGCTCGGCTTTTCCTTGGTATCGCCAATTATTTCGCCAACACGCCACATGCAGCAAACGAGTGAACGGATTCATGCGACGGCCGCGCAATACGGCATTTGGATCGCGCAACAAATCGACCCGGAAGACGCGAACTATCTGACGGCCGAGGCGATCGAGTTAAACGGCGCGCTTGACGTCGGCGCGCTGCAAGCCAGCGTGACCGACGTGCTCGACCATGCGGATACGCTGCACATGCGTTTCGAATGGGATGACGGCGCGCCCGGCACGCAACGCATCTTATGGCAGCGCCGTGTTGCCGCACATGCGTCGCTGCTGGCTGTCGATTTCAGCACGCACGACAATCCCGAGCAGGCCGCGCGTGCGTGGATGCATGCATCGCTGTCGGCCCGCTGCGACGTGACGTCCGATGCGCTGTATCGGACCGCGCTGCTGCGGTTATCGCCACTGCGCCACTGGTGGTATTTGCAGGTTCATCACATCGCGCTTGATGGATTCGGTTACGGCCTGCTGCAGCAGGCCGTCGCCGCGCGTTACAACGCGCGTGTCGGCGGCGCGCCGCTGCCCGCGCTGCCGGCGTGGCGCATCGAGCCGGCGATCGACGCGGACGCCGCATACCGCGAGACAGGCGGCTTCGAGCGGGATCGCGCGTTTTGGCGAGAGCATTTGCGCGGCTTGCCCGCACCTGCGGAGATCGCGCCGAAACAGCGCTCGGGCGATATGCCGCGGCGGCGCATGCTGACACTTGAGCCGGCGCGCGCCGATGCGCTGGCGGCCGCTGCCGCGCGCGCCGGCTCGGACTGGAGCGCATGGATGCTCACCGCGATCGGCCTGTGGCTGGCCAAGCAAGCGGGCCGGCGCGATCTGACGTTCGGCATGCCGGTGATGAACCGGCTGGGCACTCCCGTTCTCGATGTGCCATGCATGGCGATGAACCTCGTGCCGTTCGCGGTACACGTTCGCGCCGATGCTGCGCCGCGCACGCTCGCGGCCAAGACTTTGCGCCAATTGCGCGCGATCCGGCCGCATCTGCATTATCGCTATAGCTGGATTTGCGGTGACCTCGGCTTGCTCGAGCACGACAAGCCCGTGTTCAACCAGGTGGTGAACCTGATGCCGTTCGATCGGCGCATCACATTCACCGGCCTGACGAGCGATGTGCTTTGCGTCAGCGCCGGGCCGGTGAAAGATTTGAACGTGACGCTCGTCGTGCGCGACCGCGCATGGCGGGTGATGCTCGAAGCGAATCCCAATGCGTATGACGATGCGCGTTTATCGGCACTCGCCGGCAGTTTGTCCGGCTGGCTGGACGCATTCGCCGCGCATGATCCGGATAGGCCGCTCGAGCCGCTATTGGACGATCTGCCACCGCAGTCGGTCTGCCGAGGCGAGCCGTTGCGCGAGCCCGTGATCGACGTGCTCGAGCTTGTGCGGCAGGCGGCGGCGCGCACACCGGACAGCATCGCGATCGAAGCCGGCGACGTGCGGCTCGATTATCGCGCATTGCTCGCGCGCGTCGATGCGCTCGCGCGGGCGCTGACCCAACGCGGCGCGTCCGAGCACAGCCGGATTGCGATTATGGCGGGGCGCTCGGCGGATGCGGTCGTGTCGATGCTGGCCGCATTGCAAGTCGGCGCGGCATTCGTGCCGCTTGATCCCGACGGCCCCGTGCAGCGGATAGCGGACATGCTCGCGGATGCCGCGCCCGATCTCGTGCTGACGCGCGCGCGGTGGCGACGCGCGACGGGCACGCTGCCGGTTGTCGATCTCGATGCGATCGATTCGGCCAGCGCGGCGCTCGGCATCGCGGCGGACGAAGTGTCGAGCCGTGTCGATCCGATGGCCGTACCGTGCGTTGGCTCGTGCGTCGATGCTGATCCAAGCATTGCCGCGAATGCTGCGACGAGCGCCGCGTCGAGCTGCGAGGCGGATGCCGAGCCGGCCGCCGCATCGCGCATCGTTCCGGATAGCGAAGCGAATGCCGCGCCGCGCGCCGGACAACCCGCGTATCTGCTCTACACGTCGGGCTCGACCGGCAAGCCGAACGGCGTGCTGGTCGGCTGTCGCGCGCTCGCGCAGTTCGTTGCGAGCACGCGTGCGCTGTATGGCGTCGGGCCTTCCGATCGCGTGCTGCAGTTCGCGCCGCTGCATTTCGATGCAAGTATCGAGGAAATTTTCGTCGCGCTATGCAATGGCGCGACACTTGTCTTGCGCAACGACGCGATGCTCGATTCGGTCGCGATCTTCGCCGCCGCGATCGAGCAGCTGCGCATTACGGTGCTCGATCTGCCGACCGCGTACTGGCACGTGCTCGCCCATGCGCTCGACGCCGATGCCGCACGTCAGCTCGGCGGCGTGCGGCTCGTGATCATCGGCGGCGAGGCGGCGCTGCCCGAGCGGATCGCGCGCTGGCGCGCACTGCTGCCGCAGCAGGTGCTGCTCAATACTTACGGGCCGACCGAAGCGACGATCATCGCGACCACGGCGCGCGTCGGCAGCCCGCACGCCGTTTGGCGTGACGGCGATACGGTGCCGATCGGCCTGCCGCGTCCGGGGGTAGACGCGCGGCTCGTCGACGAGCGGCTTTACCCGGTTGCAGTGGGCCAAACCGGCGAGCTTGTGCTCGTTGGCGATGCACTCGCGCTCGAGTATCTGCACGATCCCGAACTGAGCGCTGCGCGCTTCGTCATGCTGCCCGATACCGGCGAGCGCGCGTATCGGACCGGGGATCTCGCCCGGCTGCACGACGGGCAATTGCGGTTTCTCGGGCGCATCGATCATCAGGTGAAGATCAGCGGCTTGCGTATCGAGCCGCTCGAAATCGAAAACCTGCTGCTGAGGATGCCGAACGTGCGCGAGGCGGCGATCGTGCCGGTATCGCGCGGCGACGGAGTTTGCACGTTGAGCGCTTTCGTCGCGGGCGAGCCTGACGTGGATGCGCTGCGCGCGTTCCTCGCGCGCACGCTGCCCGCACCGGCGATTCCCGATGCGTGGCACGTGCTCGGCGCACTGCCGCGCAACCCGAACGGCAAGACCGACCGCCGGGCGCTGCTGGCGCATGCGGCCGCGCAACGCACGGGCAGCGCCGACGCCGATACGGATGCGAGCGAACTGGAGCGCCAAGTCAAGCGCGCGTTTCGGCACGTGCTGGGCGACGTGCCGCTCACGGGCGCATCGAATTTCTTCGATCTGGGCGGCAAATCGCTGCAAGCGATCCAGGCTGCCGCGCACCTTGCGGCCGAATTGCGGCGCGACGTGCCGGTCTCGATGCTGTTTCGCCACGCGAGCGTGCATGCGCTCGCGCAGGCACTGAGCGTACCGCTTGCGTACCACCGGCCGCAAGCCACGCCGAATGCGTTCGCGCCGACGCTGACGATCCAGACTGGCCACGCGGGCCGGCCGGCGCTGATCTGTTTCCATCCGGCAGACGGCCTTGCGTGGGGCTATCTGCGCATTGCGCGGCATCTGCCGCAGACCACCGTGTATGGCTTGCAGATGTCGGCCGACGAGACGCGCCATGCATCCGATTTCGACGCGCTGGCCGAGTGCTACGCGGCGCGCGTGCGCGCGTTGCAGCCGCAGGGGCCGTATTACCTGCTCGGCTGGTCGCTCGGCGGCGCGCTCGCGCATGGCGTCGCGGCGAAGCTGGCGCGCGACCGGCACCCGATCGGCCTGCTTGCGCTGATGGACAGTTATCCCGCATCGGCGTGGCGCGCCCACCCGATGCCGGCGTTGCGCGACGTATTGCAGATCCTGCTGAGCGCCGACGGCGATTTCGATACCGGCGGCGTTGCCGCCGATGCGTTGCGCGAGCGGCTGCTGCGCGCGAACGGCGCATTTGCCTCGCTCGGCCCGGCGGGCTTGGACGCGTTTGCCGCACAGGCGTTGCGGCAGATGCAGATGTTCCGCACAAGCGATACGCCGCGCTACGACGGTGACGTGCTGTTGTTTCGCGCCGCCCGCCATCCCGCCCATGCGCCCTGTGCCGATGCGTGGTCCGCGTATCTGCGCCCGGGCGCGCTGCAGTGCCGCGTGCTGGCGTGTTCGCACGAAGGCATGTCCGATCCCGCGCCGATGGCCGAGATCGGCGCGGTGCTCGCCGAGCGTCTCGGATAGCGCTTGCACGCGGAACCGGCGCCCGCGCTTCTTCGACTCTTTGCAACGATTCTCCGGCATTCACGATATTCAGGAGCTTGATCCGATGAGTGGCACCTTCCCCGAATTTCCCGGCACGGTCGCGGTGGTGAGCGGCGCCGCGCAAGGCATCGGCGCGGCCGTTGCGCGCGCGCTTGCCGCGCGCGGCGTGAGTGTCGCGGCGCTCGACGTGCGCGCCGATGCGCTCGCGCAACTGGCCGCCGACGCGGAATCGGCCGGCGCGCGCATCCATCCGTTTGCCGTCGACGTCGCGAACGCCGACGCGGTGCGCGCGGCCGTCGAGCGCATCGATGCGACGCTCGGCCCAATCGGCATGCTCGCCAACGTCGCGGGCATCTTGCGCATGGCCGACGCGAGCGCGCTGAGCGACGACGATTGGGCGCACAGCTTCGCCGTCAACACGAACGGCGTCTTTTATCTGTCGCGCGCGGTTGCGCAGCGGATGATCCCATTGCGCGCGGGCAGCATCGTCACGGTCGGCTCGAATGCGGCGCTCGTGCCGCGAATGCGGATGGCGGCATATGCGGCGTCGAAGGCGGCCGCGCATCAGTTCACGAAATGCCTGGGCCTTGAGCTTGCCGAATACGGGATTCGCTGCAACATCGTCGCGCCCGGCTCGACCGACACGCAGATGCAGCGCCAGCTTTGGAGCGATGCGCGCAGTGCCGACGCCGTGATCGAGGGGTCGCTGCCGGCGTTTCGCACCGGCATTCCGTTGCGCCGGATCGCCGATCCGGACGATGTCGCGGCCGCCGTGCTGTTCCTGCTGTCTAACGCGTCGCGGCATGTGGCGCTGCATAGCTTCACGGTCGACGGCGGCGCGACGCTCGGCGCATGACGCGGCCGGCGCGCGCCGCAGTATCGGCGCGCCAGCCTCTTCGTTTCCTTCTCGATATCCGGTTATGAAAAACATCATTCTGTATCCGAACGGCGGGGCGGCCGGGGAGCACGCGCGCGGCTTGCGGCGGCGCGTTAGCATGCCGTTGCCCGCGCCTGCCGCGTTGCGCCGGCGCTATCCGCTCACGGCGGCGATGCGCTCGAATGTCGACGCCGGCCGGAGGCAACTGCAGGCGATTCTTGAGCGACGCGATCCGCGCTGGATCGCGATCGTCGGGCCGTGTTCGATTCACGATCCGCAGGCCGCGCTTGATTACGCGCTGCGCCTGGCCCGCTTGGCGCCGGCGGTGCGCGATGTGTTCTGCATCGTGATGCGCGTGTATTTCGAGAAGCCGCGCACGACGCTCGGCTGGAAAGGGCTCATCAACGATCCGCGCCTGGACGGCAGCCATCGGATTGACGAAGGGATTGCGACCGCGCGCCGGCTGCTTACCGAAGTCAGCGCGCTCGGGCTGCCAGCCGCGATCGAGGCGCTCGATCTCGTCACGCCGCATTATCTGAGCGATCTCGTGAGCTGGGCGGCGGTCGGCGCGCGCACGACCGAATCCCAGGTGCATCGCGAGATGGCCTCGGGGTTGCCGATGCCAGTCGGCTTCAAGAACGGCACGGACGGCGGCGTCGACGTCGCGGTTCACGCGATGCTCAGCAGCATGCAGGCGCACACGTTCATCGGCTTGCACGACGAAGGCTATCCGGCCGTGCTGCATACCGACGGCAATCCACATGCGCACCTGGTTTTGCGCGGCGGCCGCGACGGCCCGAACTACGGCGCGGCGAGCGTCGCGGCGGCCGAGCGCGCGCTGCGCGCGAATGCGTTGCCGCAGAACATTATCGTCGACTGTTCGCACGCGAATTGCGGCAAGCATGCCGCGCGGCAGGTCGCGGTGCTCGACGATGTCGTCGAGCAGATTTGCGCCGGCAATCGCTCGATTCGTGGCGTGATGCTCGAGAGTTTCATCGAAGAAGGGCGGCAACCGCTCGACAATGGGCCTGCCGCGTTGCGCTACGGCTGCTCGATCACCGATCCGTGCCTCGGCTGGCAGGCGACCGAGGCGGCGCTAATGAGCGCGCATGCGCGTCTGGCCGCTCATGTCACGCGCCGCCGCCAATCCGCGCCTTCGGCGCTTTTCATCGATCAGGAGCGACATGTCCACGACTTCCGCTGACACTGCGTCGACAGCCGAAACCGGCCCGGCGCTCACGCCGCTGCTCATCGCGAATTTCGCGATGACGGCGGGCAGCTATGCGTTCTTCGCCGTGGCGGCTCCGCTCGCACGCTTGCTGAATCTGCAGGCGTCGCATATGGGCGCGATCATTGCCGTGGTCGGGCTGGTCTGGGTCGCGACCGCGCGCCGCTGGGGACGCATGGCGGATCTGCGCGGCCGCGTGCCCGTGATGCGCATCGCGATGGCCGGTTTTACCGCGTCCTATCTGCTGCTCACGCTGTATGTCGGCTGGGCGCTGCGCGCGCCTGCGCCTGCGCTCGCGCTGAGCGTGGCGGTGCTGTTGGCGACGCGCGCGGCGATGGGCGGATATTTCGCCGCGCTGCCGGTCGCGGCGTTTGCGTGGATTGCCGATCGCACCGCGCCGCACGCGCGCGCGGCGGCGATGGCGCGTTTCGGCGCGGCGGGCGCGCTCGGCATGGTGATTGCGCCGCCCGTGGCCGGCTGGATCGCCGGCTACGATATGGCGGCGATGCTTGCCGTGTTCGCGCTGTTGCCGCTCGCGGGCTGGCCAGGACTCGGCCGTCTGCGCGATACGGGGCCGCACGAGCGGCGCGATGCGCCGGCGCGGCTGAAGATTGCCGACGCGCGGATACGCAAGCCTTGGCTCTGCGCATTGGCGCTGTACAGCGTCATCGGGATCGCGAACAGCACGTTCGGGTTTTACGTGATCGACCGGCTGCACGTTCCGGCGCGGCAAGCGGCTGTCGTCGCGGGCTACGCACTCGGCAGCGCGGGATTGGGCATGATCGTGATGCAATCGGTGGTCGGCCGGCTGCCGAGCGTCGCACCGCTGCAGTGGCTGCGCTGGGGAGCGCTCGCGGGCGCGGCGGGATTCGCGTCGGTGCTGCTCGTCGGGCCGGCGCAGCCGATGGCCATCTGCGCGAGCTACCTCGTCGCCGCGTGCGGGATGGGCGCGTCGTTTCCCGCGGTGGCCGCGCTCGCGAGCGCGGCGGTCGATGCGCGAGAGCAGGGCGCGTGCGCGGGGGCGATGTCCGCCGCGCAAGGGCTCAGCATGGTTGCCGCGCCGCTCATCGGTGTGGCGTTGTATGACTGGCGCGCGCAAGCGCCGTTCGTGGTCATCGGCGGGATGTTGTTGACGGTGTGCGGCGCGACGTGGCTGCGCACGCGGCGGATGCATGCGCAGCCGTGACGCGGGTGGCCCGTCGCGCGACGGCGGGCACGGCGGCATGCGCCAGGGCGAGTCGAGCGGCGGGGGGCGTGAGTCGCGCCGGCCGGCGGTCGCGAATATGACGCGCCGGCGGGCTGAAATATCGGCGCGCGGGCGCGTCGATCGACTATGCTGGGCGCGCTAAGCGGCTAAGCGGCTAAGCGGCTAAGCGGCTAAGCGGCTAAGCGGCTAAGCGGCTAAGCGCATCGAATCGACGCCGCCCACCGGGCCAGCGCGCCGCGCGTCATACCGAGCAGCGTGCGATATGAAAGCGCAGCTCCGATTCTTCCGGATCCCCGTCGCCGCTTCTCGGGCGATAGACGCCGAGGGTCGTGCCGTTCGAGCCGGACGGCGAGAGCGTGACGGTCCAGTCCGCATCGGTCGAGTACGGTCCGATCAGCACGGTCGTCGGGTTTTGCTGCGCGACACGCGCCTGCGGCAGGCGGCTCGTCAGGCAGCGTTCGATGTCGCGCGGCTCGCGTGCCGACGACACATAAATGATTCGGCCGTTTGCCGAGCTGCCCTGCGGGCCGTTCGCCGGTGAGCCGGCGCAGCCGGCGAGCGTCGCTGCTGCGCTGACGAGCGCGCAGCGCACGAGAATCTCGATCGATTTCATAGGCGATTCCAAAGTGATTCGTTGCAAAGTCATGCGTTGACGGCACATCCGGATTCCACCCGGCACATGCCGCTTTGCGCCGATTGGGCGGGTGACGTGGGCGAAATGCCATGCGAAACACGATGCTTGCGCATCCGGATGTGCCCCGAGCCTAACAAGACATGCGCGCCGAGGGTGTTAAAAAGTGTTTTCATTTCGCTGACGGCGGCAACGCGCAAGCTCGAAGAAGGCCGTGCACGGCGTGTCAACGTCGCGCACACGCGCTGCGTTATAGAAGCGGCGCACGAGCATCCGGCGTGACAAATGCCCGGCAAACAGCCGGGCGCGTGGCCGGATCTCGGACAATACCGGCGCCAGATGCGTTCCAACGCATCGTTCTTAATCGGATATTTCCGTTTTGGATATTCAAGGAAAAACATGAAGAAGATCATCGCTTCGATCGCCACCGCTGCTGTCGCCCTCGCTTCGGCTTCCGTGTTTGCGCAGGCATCCGCGCCGGCCGCGTCCGCACCGGTTGCCGCATCGGCCGCTAAGCACGACAAGAGCAAGCCGAAGCACGAGCTGAAGAAGCACGGTTCGGAAAAGGCCAAGACGAAGGCGGAAGCCGCGTCGGCAGCCGGTACGAACGACAAGGGCGCGCAGCAGTAAGCATTTGCCCGCGGCGGTGCGATGCGCCGCCGCCGCTGCTCGGACAAACCCCGTCCTCCTTGCGCAGGGCGGGGTTTGTTTTTTTGTCACGCGTATTCAAACCGCCGCCTAGCGGGCAGGATTTCGAGCACAAGCACAAGCACTAACACAGGCGCGACTCTTTTTACGCTTATCAGCCACGCGCCCACGCGCCGGTCATACGCTGGGCGGCACCGGCCGCGACACGCTGTCGATCAGCGTGCGCATGCGCCGCCAGTGCGAGCCTTCCCAAAACACACGCCAGCAGATATCGCAGGTGACGAAGCGCATATGCCGTTCGAGCACGCCGGGCGGCACGCGTGCGGCGGCCTGCGACGGCCCGATGCGCCGCAGCGGCGCATTGCACGACAGGCGCAGCCGGAACGGTTGCGCGCGGCCGGCAAGATCGAGCCGGTCGAACAGCTCGCGCAACTGCGCGGGCGGCTTGAGCGCGCGCATGGATGACTGCCGCGAGCAAATATCACACGCCTGTGCTTTACTCGTGCGGGTGACGTGACACGGCGAATGAAAGGAACACGACAGATATGGACATCGGATTTATCGGTACGGGCGAAATGGGCGTGGCGATCGTGACGAATCTGCTGAAAGCGGGGCATCGCGTTCGTGTATGGAACCGTTCGTCCGGGCGCGTCGCGCCGCTTGTCGCGCTGGGCGCGCAGCAGGCCGCGACGGTTGCCGACGCGTTCGCGGGCGATGCGGTGTTCTCGATGCTCGCCGACGATGTGGCCGCGCGCGGCGTGTTCGATGCAGCGCTGCTCGAACATGCGCCGCGCGGCCTCGTTCATGTGAACATGGCGACGATCTCGGTTGCTCTGGCCGGCACGCTCGCGCAAATGCACGCGGAGCGCGGCATCCATTATGTCGCAGCGCCGGTGATGGGGCGGCCGGACGTTGCGGCCGCGGCGCGGCTGACGATCATCGCGGCCGGGCCTGCCGAGGCGATCGACCGGATGCAGCCGGTGTTCGACGCGATCGGGCAGAAAACCTGGCGGATCGGCTCGTTGCCGCAGCATGCGAACGCGGTGAAGATCGCGGCGAATTTCACGCTCGCGTCGGCGATCGAGACGATGGGCGAAGCCGCCGCGCTGCTCGCCGCGCACGGCGTCGCGATGCGCGACTATCTGGACGTGATCACCAATAGCGTGTTTCCCGGCCCTGTCTACCAAGGTTATGGCGAGATGATCGCGCAAGGGCGCTATGAGCCCGCGCTGTTCAAGGCGCGGCTCGGGCTCAAGGATGTGCGGCTCGCGCTCGAGGCGGGCGACGGGGCGTCGGTGCCGCTGCCCATCGCGAGCGTCGTGCGGGACAGCTTGATCGAAGCGCTCGCGCATGGCCACGGCGAGCAGGATTTCGCGGTGCTCGGGCAGGTTGCGGCGCGGCGGGCGGCACGTTGACAGGGGCGTGACGCGGCGGCCGTTTATCTTGGAGGCGCGGCGGATTGGCCGCGCGTTCAGCGTATGTTCACCGTGCTTTACCGCGCGCTGGCCGGGGCGCCGCAGTGTATCGCGCAGTTTATCGATGACCGGCCGCGCGCGGCGTGGCGAATCGAGTGCGTGAAGCCGCGTGTGGCGAAACCGGCCGGTTTGGCGCACATGGTCTGGGCGCTGTCGCCCGAATGCGTGCCGGTCAGCCTGGTTCGCATTGCCCGTGCTGGTGGCGTGCGCGCGGCGCGGCGGCCGTAGCGCTTGCTCGTCGCTCGCCGTGCCCAGATCAGCGGTTGCCGGCATAATCGGCGCTGCCTTTCCATTTTTTCGAACGGGACGTTATGAGTCTGCATACATGGTGGCTGTTTGTCGCGACGGTATTCGTCGTATCGGCGATTCCCGGGCCGAACATGCTGCTCGTGATGACGCACGGCGCGCGCCACGGCTTGCAGCGTTCGACCGCGACGATGGCGGGCTGCCTGAGCGCGCTCGTCGCGATGCTGTCGGTATCCGCGGCGGGACTCGGCGTGTTTCTCGACGCGTGGCCGGCGATGTTCGACGCGCTGCGCTATGCGGGCGCCGCATATCTCGTCTATTTGGGTGTGAAGGCGTGGCGGGCGCGCGTCGACGAGAAAGGCGGCGCGCCGGGCGCCGAGCCGCGTGCGGGCGGCGCGTCCGCGGCCGAGGTGTCGCGCTGGGCGCTGTTTCGCAACGGTTTTCTCGTCGCGGGCAGCAACCCGAAGGCGATCCTGTTTGCCGCGGCGCTCCTGCCGCAGTTCATCGACGCGTCCGCCCCCACGTTGCCACAGTTCGGTATTCTCGTTGCGACGTTCGTGGTCATCGAGGTGAGCTGGTACATCGTCTACGCGTCGTTCGGCACGCGGATCGGCGCGACGCTCCGGAGCGCAAGTGTTGCCAAGGCGTTCAACCGGCTGACGGGCGGGATTTTCGTCGGCTTCGGCGCGATGATGGCGCTGGTGCGGCACTAGCGGGGGTGTCTCCGGTTTGCGATGGGCAGGCTGCCTGGGCCGCGCGGCCTTTGATGCGGGGCGCCGTTTTGCGGCGTTCCGGCTGACGCGTGTTTTACGTGGCTGCGCCCGCTGCCGGCTGCGGCCTGAGAAAATCAGTCCGGTTGTCCGGGCAGGCTTTACGTCGGCCGGCTGCCTGGCGCATGCGGCTGTTGACCGGCACGCGGCCTGGCGGCGTGCCGGCTGATACGATTCATACGCAAGATTTCGCACGCGAGATTCGCACGCGCCGCGCGGCTGCCGGCGGCCTTGCAAACAACCGGCTTGCCCACCGATTTGGCATCGACAGTGGTCTGCCGCGCGTCGCGTCGGCGCAAGCGTCACTGGAGCTTGCCAACCTGTGCGACATTTACTGGCACTGGAGCCCGCCAACCGGTGCGACCTACCCGCCGACGGACCCTTCGCTCACCGCGCCTCGTGCCGCCAGTCCAGCATGAGCGCCGCCCACGCGAATCCAAACCCGAGCGCGCAAACTGCTCCCCATCCTGACCACGCCCACGCCGCGCCCGCGAGCATCGCGCCGAGCGCGCCGCCGACGAAGAAAAGCCCGACGAACAGACCGTTGAGCCGTCCACGCGCGGCCGGATTCAGCAGGTTGACCGCGCGCCGGCCAAGCGTCTGATCGACGACAACGCCCGCGTCGAGCACCGCCGCTCCGGCGACGAGCAGCGCCAGCGCGAGCGTTGGATGCGCGGCCGCGTCGAAGCCGCCCCAGCCCGCGCCCGCGATGCCCAGCGTAACGAGCGCAGCGAACATCGCCACATGCGCGCCGATGCGCGTGCCGCGCTCCCAGCCGAGGTCGCCCGCGCGGCCGGCGAACGGCGTGACGATCGCACCCGTCGCGCCGGCGAACGCGAACCACGCGATGCCATGCAGCCCGAGCCCGAATGGCGGTGCGGCCAGCCGCAGGCCGATTGCGGTCCAGAATGCGCTGAACGCGCCCATCGCCAGCGCCGCCGACAATGCGCAGCGCTGCAATACGCGCTCGGTCGCGACGAGTGTCCACAGCGAGCCGAGCAGCGTCGCATAGCGGGCCGACAGCGCCGGCGCGCGGCGCGGCAGCGTCACGGCCAGCACGGCGGCGAGCGCGGCGTCGGCTGCGGCCGCTGCGCCGTAGAATGCGCGCCAGCCGGCCGTGCCGGCGATCAGGCTCGCGATCGGCCGCGACAGCAGGATGCCGAGCATCAGGCCGCTCATCACGTTGCCGATCGCGCGGCCGCGCTGCGCGTCGGGCGCCATCGACGCCGCGATCGGCACGAGCATCTGGATCACGCTCGACGTCGCGCCCGCGACGAACACGGCGGCGAGCAACACCGCGCCGGAGCGCGTGACGGCGGGCAGCGCGAGCGTCGCCGCGCAGACGGCGAGCGCCGTGACGATCAGCCGGCGGTTTTCGAGCAAATCGATGAGCGGCACGAGCAGCACGAGGCCGGCCGCGTAGCCGAGTTGCGGCAGCATCGCAACGAGCCCGGTGAGGCTCGCGGGAAGGCGAAGCTCGGTGCTGATCGGGCCGGTGAGCGGCTGGGCGGCGAACAGGTTGAGGATGATGACGCCGACGGTCGCGGAAAAGAACACGATGAGCGCGGGCGTGAGCGACGGCGCCGCAGCGGCGCGGGATTCGCCGGGCGCCTGGGCGTCCGGTTCCACACGGGGCTTGCCGAGACAGGGTTCGGCGTGGAGATCGGTTGAGCGGTTCATCGATTGGGCCTCGAAAGGGAAAAGCACGAAGACACGAAGAGCCCAAATCGTAGAGATGCGTTAGTTATGCGACAATTGAAATATGTTCAATATGATTATGCGAGTTTGTTTTGAATACGCGTGATCTGCAAGCGTTCGTCGCGGTCGTCGACAGCGGCTCGATGGTCGCTGCCGCAACCAAGCTCCACCTGACGCAGCCGGGCCTCACCCGCCGCGTACAGAACCTCGAGACGATGCTGGGCGTGCCGCTGCTCGACCGTCAGAGCAAGCCGCTCAGGCCGACCGCGGCGGGCCGCGAAGTCTATGCGCTCGCCCGCAACGTGCTGCGCTCGGTCGACGAACTGCTCGCCGTCGCCGCGCCCGGCAGCGAGCCGGCGGGCGAACTGCGGATCGGCGTGCCGCCGTTTCTGTCGGAGCTCGCGCTCGAAGGGCCGATAGACCGGCTGCGCGAAGCGTTTCCTCGGCTTACGCTGCGGATCACGGCCGGCTGGTCGCCTGCACTATTGCAAAGCGTCGAGCGAGCCGCGCTCGACGCCGCCGCAGTGATGATGCCCGCGAGTTTCCCGATGCCGGATACGCTGGTATCGACGCTGCTCGGCACGCAGCCGACCGTGCTCGTCGCCGCGCGCGAATTTGCGCTGCCGCCGGGGCCGCTGCCGCTCGACACGCTCGCGCGCTATCCGTGGGTGCTGAGCCAGGACGGCTGCGGGATGCGCTCGGCGCTCAGCCGCGCGTTCAGCGCGGCGGGGTTGCCGTTCGACGTCGCGGTTGAGGCGTTCGGCTCGGATTTGCAGCTCTCGCTCGTGGCGCGCGGCGCGGGGCTGGGTATCGCGGCGGCGTCGGCGCTGGCGCGCGGCCCGCACCGGGCGGCGTTGAAGGTGATCGAAGCGCCGGAAATCGAGCCGGGGATCAACGTATGGCTCGTGCACGGCGTGCTGCCGGGGCGGCAGATGCGCCCGGTCGAGCTGCTGCGCGACCAATTGAGCGCGGTGCTGGAAGCGGAAAATGGCGCGCAAACCGCGCTGGCGGCGCGGCTGCCGGTGCATTAGAGCAGTCGCTCGAGGGAAAATCCGTATTTTCACGACGGAAATGTTGCAACGCGTCAAAGGATGTCATATAGTACGAACTGTCTCCTCCATGTCTCCTCTGATATGGATTCAGCCCGCCTTTTCAGGCGGGCTTTTTTTCGTCCGGCGATCGGGGAGCCGCGCTCAGAACTTGTACGACATCCCCAGGTAGCTGATGAGGGGATCGGCTTTCAAGTCCGATTTCGATTCCGCGAGCGTCGTGCCGTCGGCCGCCTTGATCGTCACGGTCGATGTCGTCTTCAGCGGGATGTACGTGACCGACGCGACGAGCCCCCAGTGATCGGTGATGTTGTACGTAAGGCCCGCGTTGAACACCGGCTGCCACGACGACGACGCCTTTACCGACACCTGCGTGAGCCCCGGTTTGCCCGCGCCTGCGGCAAGAATCGCGCCGAGATTGTCCTGCGTCTGCTTGATGAAGTTCGTGTTGAGTTGCAAGTCGCTGAACCAGTTGTACGACACGCCGATGCCGACGAACGGTCGGAACCTGGTCGTTGGTTGACCGAAGTAATACTGAAACACGACGGCCGGACTCCACTGCCGCACGCTCTTCACGTTCGGATTGACTTGCGCGAGCCCGATGTTTTGCGTACCGAGCGCGCCCGCCGGGCCAGGCGGGACGATCGTGCCGCGCCCCTTGACCGAGAACACGGGCGGCACGCCCGCCACGGATGTCACCGCGATGTGGTCGGTCACGAAATGGCTGATCGTCATGCCGAGCGTGTCCGAGCCGCTCGTGCGCAGCCCCGTGCCTTCCGACGTGAACGACGGCGGCAGCCGCAGCGGCGTGTTGATCGGCGTAGGCGCGACGTGGGTCGTGAGCGGCGTGCTGCTTTGCTGCGGCATCACGTGAAACCAGCCGAGCGTGATGACGTTGCTGCCCGCGCTTTGCGCATGCGCGGCGAATGGGGCCAGCGCGGCGGCGCCGAGCGCCGCGCGGAGTGCTTTTTTCATACGGCCTCCCGGTCGCTTATTGCACGAACGCGCCGATCGTGAAATACGGCGACGACGAATTGGACGTGTCGAGGAAGCCGAACACCCCGCCCGTGAAAATGAACTTGCCGGTTGGCGCGGAGCTGCCCGCTCCGACGTGTGTCGACGTGATCGTGCCCGGCACCGCCTGCGTGTAGTCGAGGTTCAGCGCGGTCGCGAGCGACGCCTGCGACGCGTTGAACGGATCGAGCAGCGTCGCCTGCGTGTTGGTCAGCGCGGTCGTCCGATAGTCGAACTGGCTGTCCACGCCGATGTACTCGCCGTTTTGCGAGCCGGTCGTGAGCGCCGTTTGCGGCGACAGGATCGAGATGCTCGCCTCGTCGTCGGCGGTGAGGCCCGGCACGCCGTTCGCGTCCGGCGTCGGGCCGGGGTTAGCGACGCCCGTGCGGATCATGATCGGCACCAGCTGGTTGCGCAGCTTGCCGACGATCACGAAGCCCTTGGCCTGCGGTACCGTCGCGAGCGTCGGTTTTGCCTGGCTCTGGAGGTGATCGGTCTCGAACGCGCCCGTGCCGTTGCGCGATTGCACGAAGTTCGTGCCGGGCTGGCGGCAGGAGCCGGCGTAGATGCCAGTCGAATCGCAGCGGGTCCATGTGCCGTTCGCGTTGATCGTGACCTTCGCATCGATCGTGACGGGCGCGAAATTTTGCGAGCCGACCTGGCCGTAACCGAGCTGACTGTACGTGCCGGCAAGATTCGCGACGTTGGTCTCGAGCGACGAGAACGCGATGAACGGGTAGTACGGGAATTTCGTGTCGGGAATCGCGCCTTGTCCGAGCAGGCCGCCATACTGGATTTCCTTGCCCGGAACCGTGCCGCCGACGACACCTATTCCGAGGAAGATCCGCGCCGGGCGGTTCGGGTCGAGACTTGCGCCGTTCAGGCGGAACGCGCAGTTATTGAGTTTTTGCGTCGGCAGCAGCGTCTCATGTGTGAGCGTGCCGCTCTGGACGGTGCCTGCGCGTGTCGGCGCGGCGGTGCCCGTGGTTTGCGGAACTGGCGACTCGACGAACGTGATTTGCCAGATCATCTTTGCCGTGTCGATTTGCAGCTTGACGAGTTCGCCGCTGCCGCTGCCGCCCGTATAGACCGTGCCGTAATCGACCGTCGACGGACAGAGCGGCGTCTCGACGACAGGCTGCGCCTCGCTGCTGTTGTCCGCGCCGCCGCATGCCGAAATGAGGGGGGTAGCGCAGGCCAGCGCCAGAATGACGTTCCGCTTCATGATGCTCCTCCAAACTCCACAAAATTGTCGTTATGCGGCGGCCGGCTTCCTGTCGGCCGCTCGTCGTCGGGCTGGCTGCGGGCGGCGCGGCTGCGCGGCATTCGCGCGCGCCGCCGCGCAGCTGCGCTCCCAAGCGCCCGCTACTTGCTGACTTGCGCGCCCACGCCGAAGTAAGGCGCGGACGGCGTTTGTCCGGCGATCGCCGAGCTTTGCGTGATGCCACCGTTGACGGTGCCCTGGATCAGCGCCGCATAGAGGCCGCCGCTCGCGATCACGTAGCCGGTCGACGCGGGCGAGCCCGACGTCGAGGCGCCGAGCAGGCCGGGCGTCGACTGGCCGTAGTCGAGGCTGAAGCCCGTTTCCGCTTGCTGCGTGCTCGGATTGACGAACGTGCCCGCCGCCGCCTTGATCACCGTTGCCGTGTATTTGAAGTTCGAGTCGGCGCCGGCATAGCCGCCGTCGATGCCGCCCGACGCAATCGCCTTCGCGAGTCCGAGCACCGCGATGCCGGATTCGTCGTCGACCTTCGCGTCCAGATGCAGCGGCGGCGTGCCGAGGTTGACGTCGCCCGTGCGCACGACCACCGGCACGGTCGCGCCGTTCAGTTGGCCGAGCACCATGTGCGCGCTCGCCGATTGGCCCGTCGCGCCGACGATCGGCAATTTCGTTTGCGGCAGGATCTGCGCAGCCTGGGCGCTGTTGAAGTAGCCGTTGCCGCTTACGGTCCACGGCTTGCCCGTCGTCATGCAGCCCGACGCGCTCGTGGAGGTGCAAGCGCCGTTCGCATCGAACGTTTCGCTCGAATTGATCCCCTGCGTCGCATAGCTGGCCGACGGCACCGAGTGATAGATCAGCGCGTTGTACGTGCCGGGCAGTTTCGAGAGATCGGTCGTCGTGTTTGCGAAGCCGAGGAACGGATAGAAGTCGAAGTGACGTTGCGGCACTTGGCCGATGTTCTGCAACAGGCCCGGAATGATCGTCAGGCCGCTGAACTGGATCGTCGCGCCGGGAATGCCGCCGCCCGCAACGCCGAAGCCGATCAGGATCATCGGCGGGTTCGCCTGGTTGAAATCGGCGGCGGTCGAGTAAGCCGCGCCGGACGGCGACGTGCCGCTGCCGGGCAGCAGCACGAACGCGCAGCGCGTTTGTTCGGCCGTCGGCAGCGTGCCGGTGGGCGGATGCGTGACTTGGCCCGTGATCGTCGTGCCGGCGCGCGACGGCGTGACGGTGCCAGTCGTGAGCGGAACCGGCGATTCGAGCCACTTGAGCGTGTACGTCATCGCGGTCGCGTTGATGTTCAGGCTGACGATCTCACCGCCACCCGCGCCGCCCAGATACGTGCTGCTGCCGATATCCGCATTCGCCGGGCAGAGCGCCGTGTTGGCGGGAGTCGAGCTTGGCGGGCCTTGCACGCCGCAGCTCGCGCCGGAGCATTGCGGAACATCGATGGCGGCAGGGGAGCCGCCGCCGCCGCCACTGCACGCGACGAGCATCGGGGTAAGGGCCATGGCCATTGCCACCCCTTTTGAAAAGGCTTCCGACATGCCTCTGTCTCCAATGTGCTTATTTGTTTCAATAATTTGGACATATCGCTTTTTCCTGTCAATCGATGGAATCGTCTAAATGGGCGGACTTAAACGATTCAAGGTGGTTGGCAGCCCGAAATGATGGGTCGTGACGACGGAAATTAAAACGGAAAGGGTGTTTGATATTTCCGTGCGGCCCCCGAGGAGTGTTGTTTTTTTGAGGTTTTATCGGGGTTTTTGCGGATCGCCTCGGGCGTTTCAAGCGTGGATCAGGTGAATCCCTATTCGGGATAGTCATTAAATCGATAATTCTTTGTGACTTGCTTTTGGTTAATTCGAAAATTTGTGAATATATGTAAACGGCCCGGTATTATTTTAATTGCTTGCGGCTTTAATGCGGCATGAAAAAGCCGGCCTTGCGGGCCGGCTCGTTATCGCACGTTGCAATCCGTGGGGGGTTAGCGCTTGAGCCCAGTGTCCTCGGCCACGCCGACGTTGAGGTTCATGCATTGAATCGCCGCGCCCGACGCGCCTTTGCCCAGGTTGTCGAGGCGTGCGACGGTTACGAAGCGTTCCGCCGTGCCGAACACGAACAGGTCGACGCGGTTCGTGTCGTTGCTCGCCTGTACGTCGAAGAAGCCTTCATCGAGATTCTCCGCCGCGTCGAACGGCGCGACCCGCACGAAGGCCTCGCCCGCGTAGTGCTCGGCGAGCGTGTGCTGGATGTCCTGCGGCGTCGCGCGTTTCGCGAGCTGGGCCGGCGTGAAGTACGTGGTGACGGCGAGACCCTTGTAGAACGGCCCGACGATCGGCGTGAAGAGCGGCGCGTTCGCGAGGCCGGTATGCGCGGCCATCTCGGGCAGATGCTTGTGCGTGAGGCCGAGCGCATACGGGCGCGGGCTCGCGAGCTTGACGCCGCCTGCCTCGTAGTCCGCGATCATCTTCTTGCCGCCGCCGCTATAGCCGGTGATCGAATAGCTGTGCGCGGAGAAGTCCGGCGCGACGATACCCGCATCGACGAGCGGACGCATCGCCAGTACGAACGCCGATGCGTGGCAGCCGGGCACCGCGATGCGCTTGGTGGTGCGGATACGCTCGCGTTGCGCGCGGTTCAGCTCGGGCAGGCCGTAAGCCCAATCCGCGCTCGTGCGGAACGCGGTGCTCGCGTCGATCAGCGTCGTGTGCGGATTGTCGACGAGCGCCGCCGATTCGCGCGACGCGGCGTCGGGCAGACATAGAAACGTGACGTCCGACGCGTTGATCAGGCGGCGGCGCTCGCCGACGTCTTTGCGCTTCGCTTCGTCGATGCGCAGGATTTCGATGTCGCCGCGCGCGGACAAATATTCGAAGATCTTCAGGCCCGTCGTGCCTTCCTGGCCGTCGACAAAAACTTTCGTGCTCATCTCGCTCTCGCTGGATTGCGCTGGATCGGAACGGCCGGCGTGACGCCGCCGCGAGAAAACCGCTATTTTAAGATGCAACGCGCGGCATCGTAACCGGATTGGCGGGAAAAATACCGCTGGATGATCCCGCTCGCCGCCGCGAGTGCCGGATCTGCGCCATTCGTCGATCCGGCCCTGCTCTGTTTGCACCTCCGGTTGGCGCGGCTGCCGGCGGCGGCGCGCCAGCCGGACCGCACGAGCGGGTTGCGCTCGTTGACCCGGCCCCGATTTTGGGGCGATCAGTGTTGCCTATCGAGCGCCGGCGGCGCGGCTGCCGACGCGCGCCGATCACTTGCTTGCTCCGCGGCCGGCAACGGTGGCGCGCCGATCAGGATATCGACGCCCGCTATGCCCGCAGACCGGTTGCAGTCTTGAGCGATTGGTATTGCCGGCCGGCCGCGGCTTGGCTGCCGGCGAGCGCCGGCTGCACCACGTGAGCGCGGTTGCCCGCGAGCCCGGCGCGCGCCGGGCCGATCACCGGCCTGCGAGCCAGCGCGCGGTGGCTGCCGCGACGCGCGCGCCGAACACCTTCGCCGTCTCGAGATCGCCCGGCAGCGGCGCCTCGTCCGGCGACGCATCTGACGGCGATTGCGCGAGCAGGCCCGTGAAGCCGCCGACGTAATTGATGTCGTTGCGGGTTGCCGCCTTCGTGTTCGCGGGCATCAGACCGGTGCCGACCCACACCATCCCATGTTGCATCGCGAGCGTGACGAAGTATTGAATCGTCGAAAATTTGTCACCGTTCATCGTTGCCGAATTCGTGAAGCCGGCCGCCAGCTTGTCTTTCCACTTCTGCTTGAACCATGCCTTCGACGTCTCGTCGGCGAATTTCTTGAAGTCGGCGGACGGGCCGCCCATATAGGTCGGCGCGCCGAAGACGATGGCGTCGGCGGCGTCGAGCGCGGCCCAGCCGGCGTCGTCGAGATCGCCGACCGCGATGAGTTGCGCGCTTGCGCCTGCCTGTTGCGTGCCAACCAACACGGCTTCGGCCAGCTTTTTCGTGTGGCCGTAGCCGCTGTGATAAACGATGACGATGTTCGACATGCCTGTTTCTCCACAATGAAACGACGAAATCGCGCGCGAACCAGCCGCGCGCAACGATGTGCCGCCGCAAGCGGCGCGGGACGACCGGCTAGAGTCTAGCTGTGCGATATGGCGCGAGCGAGACCCGCGACGCATAACTGAATTGCGCGGGTGGAACGAATGGCGGGCGCTGGCGCGCGGCCGGTTTGCCGTTGCGTTGGCGAGCGCTGGGTGTGCGTGGAAGGGGCGGTTCGGCGCGCAGCGGGGCGTACACCGGAAGGCTCGCGGGTGGCGCGTCGGGCTGGCGGCGGCTCCGATGGCGGTTGCGATTGCCGCGGTTGGCCGCAGCCGCAGCCGCAGCCGTCGGCCATCAGCCGCAGTCGCAGCCGTTAGCCACAGCCGGCCGACCACGCAAGCGGCGAAGCTCTCTGGCAGCGTGATAGCGGAGCGCCGGCTATGGCCGCTGTCGCCGCATATCCCCGCTTGCGCGCGCTAGCGCCCGTAAACGACCACGAGTTGCGCGGAGCCAAGCGTTTCCGTGCCGATCTCATGGTCGAACATCTGCGCTGGGCGGCCGGTGGCGACGCGCAGGTCGGTTGCCCTCAGCGCGTATACCGTGATCACGTAGCGATGCGGCTTGCCGGGCGGCGGGCAAGGGCCGCCATAGCCGTCGGTGCCGAAGTCGTTGCGCGCTTCGGTTGCGCCGATCCGCCGCAGGTAGCCGGACGCGCTTGCGTCGGCGGGCAGGCTCGACACGCTCGCCGGGATGCCGGCGACAGCCCAATGCCACCAGCCGCGGCCCGGCGCGTCGGGATCGAACATCGTGACGGCGAAGCCTTTCGTGCCGGGCGGCGGGTTGCGCCACGTCAGTTGCGGCGAACGGTTGCCGCCCTTGCAATCGCCTTGGTTGAACAGATGGATGGCCCCGACGCGCCCGCCGGGATGCAGATCGCTGCTTGTCAGCGTGAACGTGTTTTGCGCGAGCGCGCGCGGGCCGTCGAGGAGGCCGAGGAGAGAAGCGCAGGCGACGGCAAGCGAGAAGAAGCGCCGGCGCGAACCTGGCGGAACCACTCGGCGACCCACACGCATATGGCCCTTCTCCTGTCATGTATGCCGGCGCGTCCCGGCGCTGATCGACAGCGATTCGATGTCCGAATCCGATTATGGGAGCAAGTCTAGCATTAGGGGACGTATGGCGGCGCGAGTCGCGCCAACCCTCCGGCGCGCGTGGCGGGAGTGTATGTAGACAAGGCTGATGAACTGCCAGTGCGCCGGGCGTGCAAAAAAACGCCTGCCGATGCCGGCAGGCGTTGCGATGCCAAGCAACGGCGCGCAGGTGGCGCGCGCTTACCGATGCTTACTCTTGCAAGCCCGTCGCGCCGCCATGCGCGGCCGACCATTCGGCCGGCGCGTGCAGGAATTTCTCGACTTCGTCGAGCGTCTTCGTCTCGAAGTAGCCGGACGCCTTGGCGACGCGCAGCACGTCCCACCACGTCGCGAGCGCGTGCAGATCCACGCCGATATCCTTCAGCACTGACACGCTTTCCTTGAAGATGTCGTAGTGGAACAGCACGAAGCAATGATTTACCTGCGCGCCCGCATTGCGCAGCGCGTTGATGAAATTGACCTTGCTGCGGCTGTCGGTCGTCAGATCCTCGACGAGCAGCACGCGCGAGCCTTCTTCCAGAAAGCCCTCGATCTGCGCGTTGCGGCCGAAGCCCTTCGGCTTTTTGCGCACGTATTGCATCGGCAGCATCATCCGGTCGGCGATCCAGGCGGCAAACGGGATGCCGGCCGTTTCGCCGCCCGCCACCGCGTCGATTTGCTCGAAACCGACGTCGCGCAGGATCGTCGATTCGGCCATTTCCATCAGGCCGCGGCGCACGCGCGGAAACGAGATCAGCTTGCGGCAGTCGATATAGACGGGGCTCGCCCAGCCGGACGTGAAAATAAACGGCTTGTCGGCATTGAAGTGCACCGCCTGCACTTCGAGCAGGATTTTGGCGGTCGTGTCGGAGATCGTCTGGCGATCGAAGCCTGTCATGGGGCGTTCCTTGGATGATGAGCGAGGGCAGGCGCGGGCCCGGTGGCGCAGCTTACGGGAATCCGGCCGCAAGAGCCGGGCGCGGATGGCGCGGGCGTTGACCGCCGCGTCGAGCCGCTTCGCTGCGCGCGCAGCCGACTATTTTACCTGATGTGCGATCTGTCCGGCGGACCTCGGCGCGCTTGCCGCGATCGGGTTGTTTTGCCGGCGGCGCAACGGCGCGGGCAAGCCGCGCAGACCGCCAAAAGCCAGCATCCCGAAGCAATTGCGGCTGCCGCGCCGCAGCATCGTGCGGGCTGCCGGCAGGTGTACACTAGGCGACCCTAAGTATTCGCTCGGTGCTTTGTACTTCCCGCTTGCCATCCGCCAAGGTTCAATGTCGCGCCGATCCGGCGCGCGACGGCCGTCGCAGTCGACCATCCCCTCGATCTCCGCATTCGTGGCCTCTGGTGCTCGGTACTGAGTCTCCAATTCCTCTATAACGCATGTCTCTCGCAAGCTCATCATGGACGAACAACTGAAACAGAGCGCGCTCGCTTATCACCAGAATCCGAAACCCGGCAAGATTTCCGTCACGCCGACGAAGCCGCTGTCGAACCAGCTCGACCTGTCGCTCGCGTATTCGCCGGGCGTGGCCGCCGCTTGCGAGGCGATTCACGCGGATCCGCTCGACGCGCAGAAATATACGTCGCGTGGCAACTTGGTCGGCGTCGTGACGAACGGCACGGCGGTGCTGGGCCTCGGCAACATCGGCCCGCTCGCGGCCAAGCCGGTGATGGAGGGCAAGGGTTGTCTGTTCAAGAAATTCGCGGGCATCGACGTGTTCGACATCGAGCTGTCGGAATCCGATCCGGACAAGCTCGTCGACGCCATCGCGATGCTCGAGCCGACGCTCGGCGGCATCAACCTCGAAGACATCAAGGCGCCCGAGTGCTTCTACATCGAGCAGAAGCTGCGCGAGCGGATGAAGATCCCCGTGTTCCATGACGACCAGCACGGCACCGCGATCATCGCGTCGGCGGCGATCTTGAACGGCCTGACGGTGGTCGGCAAGAAGCTCGCGGACGTGAAGCTCGTCTGCTCGGGCGCGGGTGCGGCGGCGATCGCGTGTCTCGATCTGCTCGTGAAGCTGGGCTTGTCGAAGTCGAACGTGCTCGTTGCCGATTCGAAGGGCGTGATCTACGAAGGGCGCGGCAACCTCGATCCGTCCAAGCAGCGGTATGCGGCCACCACCGACGCGCGCACGCTTGCCGACGCGATTCATCAAGCGGACGTGTTCCTCGGCTGCTCGAGCGCGGGCGTGCTCAAGCAAGACATGGTCAAGACCATGGCGGACAAGCCGTTGATCCTCGCGCTCGCGAATCCCGAACCGGAGATTCGCCCGGAAGACGCGAAAGCGGTGCGCCCCGACGCGATCGTCGCGACCGGCCGCTCCGACTATCCGAACCAGGTCAACAACGTCCTGTGCTTCCCGTTCATTTTCCGCGGCGCGCTCGACGTCGGCGCGACGACGATTACCGAGGAAATGAAGCTCGCGTGCGTGCGCGCGATCGCCGAGCTCGCGCAGGAAACCGATCAGAGCGAGGAAGTGGCGAAGGCGTATGAAGGCCATTCGCTCGAATTCGGCCCGGAATACCTGATTCCGAAGCCGTTCGATCCGCGCCTCATCATCAAGATCGCGCCCGCCGTCGCCCAGGCAGCGATGGACTCGGGCGTCGCCACGCGCCCGATCGCCGATATGGACGCGTACCGCGAGCAGCTCGGCGCGACCGTCTACCGCACCGGCATGGTGATGCGGCCCGTGTTCGCGACCGCGAAGTCGAATTGCGCGCGCATCGTGTTCGCCGAGGGCGAGGACGAACGTGTGCTGCGCGCCGCGCAGTTCGTGTTGCAGGAGAAGATCGCGAAGCCGATCATCGTCGGCCGTCCGGCGGTCGTCGAGATGCGGCTCAAGAAGATCGGCTCGAAGCTGACGGTCGGTGTCGATTTCGAGATCGTCGATCCGGAAGACGATCCGCGTTACCAGCGCTGCTGGCAGGCGTACCACGAGATCGGCGCGCGCGACGGCGTGACGCCCGAGGTCGCGAAGGCGGCGCTGCGCAAGTTCAACACGCTGATCGGCGCGATGCTCGTGCATCTTGGCGACGCGGACGGGATGATCTGCGGAATGATCGACACGTATCACAGCCATCTGAAGTTCATCGAGCAGGTGATCGGCCGGGCCCCGGCCGCTGGGCATTTCGCGGCGATGAACCTGCTGATGCTGCCGGGCCGTAACCTGTTCATGTGCGACACCTACGTGAACGAGCTGCCGAGCGCCGAGCAACTTGCCGACATGACGATTCAGGCCGCCGCCGAGATAGAACGCTTCGGGATCGTGCCGAAGGCGGCGCTGTTGTCGAATTCGAATTTCGGCAGCGCGCCGTCGGCGTCGTCGCGCCGGATGGCGGAAGCGCGCCGGCTGATCGCCGAGCGTGCGCCGGATCTCGAAGTCGACGGCGAGATGCACGGCGACGCGGCGCTGTCCGAGGCGGTCCGCAAGGCGGCGTTCCCCGGCACGACGCTCACGGGCGAGGCGAATCTGCTGATCATGCCGAACGTCGAGGCGGCGAACATCGCGTACAACCTGCTGAAGATGGTCGGCGGCGAAGGCGTGACCGTCGGCCCGTTCCTGCTCGGCGCGGCGAAGCCCGTCCACATCCTGACACCGGCTGCGACCGTGCGCCGGATCATCAATATGACGGCGGTGGCCGCAGCGAACGTGCAGGCAAAGTAACGCGGACGCGCGAACGCGAGGCTGTTCCTGGCCGGTTCGGTTGCCCGCGCGAATCGCATGCTGGAGCGTAAAAGGAAAGGCGGCCGCCCGAGTGGGGCGGCCGCTTTTTTTCATCGCTGCAAGTTTTGTGGCGGCCAGGGGCCGTGAATGGCTGCGAAAGGCCGCGTTCTACGGGACGGCAGCCGCCGGCATTCGCGCTGCAGATGCGGCATGCCGCCAGTGCCGCACGCGATTCGCCGGGCAGTGGCGGCGATTCGGCCCGGGTATGGGCTCGCCCGCGTTCGCCATCCCGCGTGTGAAGCTGCCGCGGCCGGCGGGCGCGGCACCGCGGATCGCGGGCAGCATTCGCCGGCGGCCCGAAACCGTCTGCCATACCCGCCCGTCACGGCGCCGCGTATCAAGCGACGTGCCGCGATGTCTGCCCGCCTTGCGGTGATCGCCAGCGCGCGAGCAGCTCGTCCCACTTCACCCGCACCGCGCGCAAATTGTTCTCCTTCACGTGCCCGTAGCCGCGAATGCCGTCGGGCAGGCTCGCAAGCTCGACCGCGAGCGGCAGCGTGTCGCGTGTGAGCCGTTCGCCGATCAGATCGCTGACGAGCGCCTCGTATTCGCCGATCAGCGCGCGCTCGGTGCGGCGCTCGTCGCTGCGGCCGAACATGTCCAACGCGGTGCCGCGCAGGAACTTCAGTTTCGCGAGCAGGCGGAACGCCGGCATCATCCATGAACCGTACTGCTTCTTCACGAGATGGCCGTGCTTGTCCTTCTTCGCGAAAATCGGCGGCGCAAGGTGGAATTTGAGCTTCCAGTCGCCTTCGAACTGTGCGGCGAGCTTCGCGACGAACGCCGGATCGGATTGCAGCCGCGCCACTTCGTACTCGTCCTTGTACGCCATCAGCTTGTACAAGTTACGGGCGACTGCCTCGGTCAGCGGCTCCTGCGCGGCGTCGCCGTCGAGCGCTCGCTCGGCGGCGCGCACCTTGGCGACGACGGCCGAGAAACGCGCCGCATACGCGGCATTCTGATACGCGCTCAGGTGCTCGACGCGCGTCGCGATCAGCGCATCCACCGCCTTCTTCGTATGCAGCGAAATCACGGTTGCGCCGGCGCCCGCCTGTGCGCCGCTGGCCGCCATCACGCGCACGCTCGCGAGATCGAACGCGGCGCGGCGCCCCCATTCGAACGCCGCGCGATTCTGTTCGATCTGCACGCCATTCAGCTCGATCGCGCGCACGAGCGACGCATGCGATAGCGGCAGCCAGCCGCGCTGCCATGCATAGCCGAGCACGAACGGGTTCGTGTAGATAGCATCGCCCAGCAGCGCGACCGCGAAATGGTTCGCATCGACGAGGTCGACCGAATCGCCTGCCGCTGCGCGGATGTCGAGTTCGGCGCTCGCGCCCGGGAAAGACCACTTCGGATTCTTGATGAATTCGGCGGTTGGCGTTTTCGCGCTGTTGACGACGACGCGCGTCACGCCATGCCGCATCCGCGACGTGCATTCGTCGCCCGCTGTCACGATCGCGTCGCAGCCGATCACGAGATCGGCTTCGCCCATCGCGATGCGCGTCGCATGAATGTCGGCAGGGGCGTGTGAGATCTGCACGTGGCTCATCACCGCGCCGCCCTTCTGCGCGAGGCCGGTCACGTCGAGCACCGTCACGCCCTTGTTCTCGAGGTGCGCGGCCATCCCGAGCAGCGCGCCGATCGTCACGACGCCCGTGCCGCCGACGCCCGTCACCAGCACGCCATACGCGCGGTCGATTGCCGGCAGCGCGGGTTCGGGAATCGGCGGCAGCGCGCTCGCATCGGCCGCCACGGCCTTCGGCTTTCTCAATTGCCCGCCTTCGACCGTCACGAAGCTCGGGCAGAAGCCTTTCACGCACGAGAAATCCTTGTTGCACGTCGACTGGTTGATCTGCCGTTTCGTGCCGAACTCGGTGTCGAGCGGCTCGACCGACAGGCAGTTCGATTGCACCGAGCAATCGCCGCAGCCTTCGCAAACCGCTTCGTTGATCACCACGCGCTTGGCCGGGTCGGGATACGCGCCGCGCTTGCGGCGGCGGCGCTTCTCGGTCGCGCAGGTCTGGTCATAGACGAGAATCGTCGTGCCCTCGATGTCGCGCAGCTCGCGCTGCACGTCGTCGAGTTCGTCGCGGTGGCGCACCGTCACGCCGGGCGCAAGCAGCGCCATGTTGCCTTGATACTTGTCCGGCTCGTCGGTGACGATCACGATTTTCTTTGCGCCTTCGGCGGCGAGCTGATGCGTGATTTGCGGCACCGTCAGCACGCCGTCGACCGGCTGGCCGCCCGTCATCGCGACCGCGTCGTTATAAAGAATCTTGTAGGTGATGTTCGCCTTCGACGCGATGGCCGCGCGCACCGCGAGCAGCCCCGAGTGGAAATAGGTGCCGTCGCCGAGGTTCGCGAACACGTGCTTTTCGTCGGTAAACGGCGCTTGGCCGATCCACGGCACGCCTTCGCCGCCCATCTGGCTGAACGTGTTCGTGTTGCGGTCCATCCAGACCGTCATGTAGTGGCAGCCGATGCCCGCGATCGCGCGCGAGCCCTCGGGCACGTTGGTCGACGTGTTGTGCGGGCAGCCCGAGCAGAACCACGGCTTGCGCTCGGTGGTCACGTGCGGCTTCGCGAGCGCCATTTCCTTCGCGTCGATGACCGCGATACGCGCGGCGATCCGTGCACGCACGTCGGAGGGCAGCTCGAACTTGTCGAGCCGCTTTGCGATCGCCTTCGCGATGATCGCGGGCGACAGTTCATAGTGCGCGGGCAACAGCCAGTTGCCCATCGGCACCGACCATTCGCCGCCCGCGCCGTCCTTTTCGTCGAACTTACCGAATACGCGCGGACGCTGGCCGTCCGGCCAGTTGTACAACTCCTCCTTGATCGCGTATTCGAGAATCTGGCGTTTTTCCTCGACCACCAGAATCTCGTCGAGCCCGCGCGCGAACGCCTGCGCGCCTTGCGCCTCGAGCGGCCACACGCAGCCGACCTTGTAGAGCCGGATGCCGATGCGCGCGCAGGTTTCGTCGTCGAGGCCGAGGTCGACGAGCGCCTGGCGCACGTCGAGATAAGCCTTGCCGCCCGTGATGATTCCGAAGCGCGCGTGCGGCGAATCGATCTCGATCCGGTCGAGCTTGTTCGCGCGCACATAGGCGAGCGCCGCATACCATTTGTAGTCGAGCAGGCGCGCTTCCTGCACGAGCGGCGGATCGGGCCAGCGGATGTTCAGCCCGCCTTCGGGCATGATGAAATCGGATGGCAGCACGATTTCGGTGCGATGCGGATCGATATCGACGGAAGCGGACGATTCAACGACGTCGGTCACGCATTTGAGCGCGACCCACAGGCCCGAATAGCGGCTCATCGCCCAGCCGTGCAGCCCGAAATCGAGATATTCCTGGACGTTCGACGGGAATAGCACGGGCAGCCCGCACGCCTTGAAGATATGTTCGGACTGATGCGCGAGCGTCGACGATTTCGCCGCGTGATCGTCGCCGGCGAGCACGAGCACGCCGCCGTGCGCCGAGGTGCCTGCCGAGTTCGCATGCTTGAACACGTCGCCCGTGCGATCCACGCCCGGACCCTTGCCGTACCACATGCCGAACACGCCGTCATATTTCGCGCCCGGATACAGATTGACTTGTTGCGAACCCCAGACGGCCGTTGCGGCGAGATCTTCGTTCAGGCCGGGTTGAAATACGATCTGGTGCGCGGCGAGATGCTTTTTCGCCTTCCACAGCGACAGATCCAGGCCGCCGAGCGGCGAGCCGCGGTAACCGGAAATAAAGCCGGCCGTGTTCAGGCCGGCGGCGCGATCGCGCTCTTGCTGGAGCATCGGCAGGCGCACGAGGGCCTGGATGCCGCTCATATAAGCGCGGCCGCGCTCGAGCGTGTATTTGTCGTCTAGCGTGACGGATTTCAGCGCGGCTTCCAGCGTCGCGCGCTGGCCGGCGTCTAGCGGGGCATTCATTCGGTGTGTCTCCTCCACCCGGGTTGGGATCGCCAAAATGTCGATGCGTCGGCGTCTTGTGGACGCGTCGGTCAATACGAATGCTGGCGGACTCTGTTCGATAGTAGCACTGGGATAAACCCGCCGCAGGGCAGTCAAAAATCGGCGCCGGCCAGGCCGAAAACATGCCGGATCAATGCGTTACAAGCTGTAAAAGCATGTAAAACGACGCGCGCCGCCGGGCGATTGCCGTTAGTCTTGGCGGCCCGGTCCGGTAGCGCGGTCGGCGCCGGCACGAGCCGGCAATCGGCACGCGCGCTGGGCGGCTGCAATGGAGGTGCAAATGAACAATCGGTATATCCAGAATTTCCTGATGGCGTCGGCCGCGTTTTTCGCGATCGGCGGCCCGGCGCGCGCGGACGACTCGCGTGCGTGCGCGGCGGCCAATGGCCGGATGCTGCAACTCGCGCCGGCGGGCGGCGTCGATGCACTCGCGAACCCGTCGGCCTACGTGCGCGGGATGCGGCGCGGCCACTGAGCGCCGCGTTCGCGGCGGCGGCCGCCGCCGCGCGATCCGCGCGCGATTCGAGAACCGGATCATCAAAAGGGCGGGAACTTCGCAGTTCCCGCCCTTTGTCTTGAGGCCCGCGTGCCGCGCGTTACGCGGTGTCTTTCACGACTCCGCGCCGGATCTGATCCAGCTCGATCGATTCGAACAGTGCCTTGAAGTTGCCCTCGCCGAAGCCTTGGTTGCCCTTGCGCTGGATGATCTCGAAAAAGATCGGCCCGATCTGGTTTTCGGTGAAGATCTGCAGCAGCAGATCGTCGTGTGCGCCGTCGATCAGGATCTTGCGCTTTCTCAGTTCGTCGAGCGGCTCGCCGTGGTTCGGCACGCGGCGATCGACGAGTTCGTAATACGTGTCGATGGTGTCGAGCAGTTTCACGTCCGCGTCGCGCAGGCCGTCCACGGCGCGGTAGATGTCGCTCGTGCCGAGCGCGATGTGCTGGATGCCCTCGCCGCGATATGCGTCGAGATATTCCTGAATCTGCCCTGCGTTGTCGGAGCCTTCCTCGTTGATCGGAATCCGGATCTTGCCGCACGGCGAAGTCATCGCCTTCGATTTCACGCCCGTCACCTTGCCCTCGATGTCGAAGTAGCGGACTTCGCGGAAGTTGAACAGGCGCTCGTAGAACTCCGCCCATTCGGCCATCCGGCCGCGATGAACGTTGTGGGTCAGGTGATCGACGTAGGTCAGGCCGTGGCCGGCCGGATTCGGATCGGCGCCCGGAATCGGCTCGAAATCGACGTCATAAATACTGATGTCGCCGATGCTGCCGGGCGCCGCGCCGTTCTTGCCGCGCCAGCGGTCGACGAAATAGATCAGCGAGTCGCCGATGCCTTTGATCGCCGGGATGTTGAGCTCCATCGGGCCGGTCTTGTTGTCGAAGCCCCATGCGCCGAGTTCGAGCGCGTGCCGGTACGCCTTCGCCGCATCCTGCACGCGGAACGCGATCGCGCAGATCGACGGGCCGTGCAGCCGCGCGAAGCGCTGCGCGAACGAATCGGTTTCCGCGTTGACGATGAAATTGATGTCGCCCTGGCGGTAGAGCGTTACGTCCTTGTGGCGATGGCGCGCGATCGCGGTGAAGCCCATCCGCTCGAACAGCGCGCCCAGCGCTTTCGGATCGGGCGCGGTGTATTCGATGAATTCGAAGCCGTCGGTGCCGACCGGGTTGTCCCAAGTGGGGATTTGCATGGTGTCTCCTGTGTCGATAGCGGAGCGGGCGCTTCGGTGCTTGCTCCGAGTGCGCTGCGCGCGCTCAATGAATGCCTGCGGCAAAGTGTAGCGGGGGCGGCCGGGCGAAAACTTGCGAACTTAAGCGTGCAACGTTACGCTTGAGCAATTTTCCATCTTGAATTGAGTTGATGGAGGTAGAAAATGGCGCACGTGGAGTTGGATGCAATTGACCGGCGCATTCTTGCGATCCTCCAGGAGAATGGGCGTCTGTCCAACCAGGACATCGCCGACCGGGTGAGCCTGTCGCCGAGCCCGTGTCTGCGCCGGATTCGTCGGCTCGAGGAGATGGGCGTGATCACGGGCTACGTCGCGTTGCTCGATCCGCAAAAGCTCGGGCTCGATTTGCTCGCGTATGTGAGCGTGCGGCTGGAGAAGCGGGGCGGTGTCGCATTCGCGCGCGGCGAGGAGCCGTCCGCGCGCGCGGGCGCGACGCATGCCGATCTGTTCCGCGCGGCGGTGCAGGCGTGGCCCGAGGTGGTCGCGTGCCATGCGATGACGGGTGACATGGATTACCTGCTGCGTGTGCAGGTCGAGGACATGGCGCATTTTTCGCGCTTCATGCAGGAGCAGTTGCTGCACCATCCGTCGGTGATCGACGTGAAGACGAGTTTCTCGCTCGAACGCTTCAAGGAAACCACCGCGCTGCCGATCCGCTGAAGCCGGCGCGCGACGCAATGCGGTAATGAAAACGGGCGGCCCGATGGGCCGCCCGTTGCGGCAAGTGGAGCGTCAGCGCCGCGCGCTCACGCGGTGAGGCCGGCGGGCAGCAGCGATTCGAAGATCTGCGTCGCGCGGTGCGCCTGGCGCTTGAGTGCGTAGTCGAACACCGCGGCTTGCTCCTGCATCATCTCGGCGATGATCGTCGAGTGATCGGCGGGCGGCAGCGACAGATACGCATCGGCTTCGCCATACGCGTACTCGATGCGCATTCCTGACTTTTTGGCGATGTGCATCATCGTCGCGTTCCGCGACAGGCAGTGCATGTACAGCGTCGTCACATGCGTGTTGCGGCTGCGGATCGCCGCGCGCTCGAACAGCTTCGAGCCGACACCTTGGCCGCGCGCCGATTCGAGCACCGACACGCCGAACTCGGCGGTGCGCTTGCCGTCTTCGTCGGGCAGATACGCGAGATGGCCGACGCCGATCAGTTCGAGCGCGTGGTTGAACACGCCGAACACGGTGTCGCGTCCGAAATCGATCGTCCGGACATAATTTTCGATCACATGGTCGGGCACGGCCTGCCCGAAGCGCAGCAGACGGTCTTCGCCGTCGAGCGCGAGAAAGTGGGCAAGCAGTGGCGGGCGGTCGCCGGAAGCCAGTTCCCGGACGAGAACTGGCGCGGGACCGGCGATGCCGACCGCGTCGGCAGAGCGGGACTCGGGCTTGTTCATCGTGGGTTCCTCAAATAGACCGTACAGCGGTACGACGCGTTTGTGCGTCGCAGCGCAATTTTAATCGAACGGTTAATTTGAGATTAGGGGAAACCCGTACATTCGATGGAGGTCAGGCTCTAAATTTGTCAAATAAAAATTTAAGCCATTGTTTTTGTTGATTATTTAATGGGGGTTGATGATCGCGGCAGTAAGGAGTTGCATTGTTACGCATGCGCAACAAATGCTGCTGCGCAAAAATCAGGCGGCGCGGCCGTCCCCCAGGCCATGCTCGATCATATCGATCACCATTTCGGCGAAGTTCCGGTAGCCAAGGCGGCCGCCCGGTTTCAGCCACGTGAAGGTCCAGTTGATCATCCCGAACACCATCATCGTTGCCGCTGTCTGGTTGGCTTTCAGGATTCGCTGCGGATACGCGCGCGCGAGCTGCCGCGAGAACGCGGCGACGATGTCGCGCTGACGGTCGAGGATGATCTGGCGCTGCGTGTCCTCGAGGTATTTGACGTCGTTTAGCAGCGCCACATGGCGGCTGTGCGACGTCTCGTACTCGGCCAGGAATGCGCGGATGAGTTCGGCGAACGTCTCGCGCTCGGTGAGCCCGCGCCGCTGGCTCGCGCCCTCGACCTCGGCGATGATCAGCATCAACTGCTTGGTGTAGCGGTCGAGCAGATCGAACAGGATCGCTTCCTTGCTCTCGTAGTAGTGGTATAGACGCGCTTTCGATGTGCCGCTCGCGTTCGCGAGGTCGGTCATCGACGTGCTCGGGTAGCTCGTCTGCGCGAATTTGGCGGCGGCGAGATCCAGGATCTGCTCGCGTTGGGATTCGTGATCGGGCGCTCGGGTGCGGGCCATCGGATTCGGGACGTGAAGCGTCGTTAAGACAGGTTAGCGATGGGCGGCGGCGGGCGCGACGCGCAACGTTGCCGTTCGCCAATGTTCGACGGAGCGGACATCGCCGCGCAACTCAAGGCGGCCGGCGACCGCGAGTTCACGGCAGCGCCAGAATGCGACGGTGTCGCTGACGAACAACTGGCCGCGATCCGCGAGTGCCATGACCGCGCCGGCCACGCGTGCGGCCGGCCGCCATTCGCTGCCGGCATGCTCGAGAACGAGCGCGTCGAGATCCGTGTACAGGCCGCTCTTGAACGTATTGCCGACGAGATAGCGCAGTTCGGCATTCGCTTGCCTGGCCTCCAGCCATTCGAGCGCGAGTCGGCTGATGCGCAGCACCGAGATCGGCGCGGCTTCGGCAAGCTTCGCGCGCAGCCGCTCGGGCGGAAAAATGCCGGTTGCGGTGGCTTGATCGGCCCGCTCGCGTGCCCACGCGCGCGGATCGTCCATATCGGCGATCGACAGCCGCACCTCGTTGAGCCGTTGCGGCGCGCTGCGCAGATGATAGGCAACGCGCCGAAGCATCAGCTGGTCGGCGGCGCTTTGAGCATGCCAGATCACGATCTGTTCGGAGCCGGCGGCGAGCGCGTCGAATTTAGCCCGTTCGGCGGCGAGCCTTGCGATCCAGACCGGCAACGTATCGCCGATCACGCGCTCCCAGAACGCGGCGCGCGTGTCCGGCGCATCGTCCACGCCGCGCAGCGGGCCGACAGCGAGATCGTCGAGCAGCTCGATGACGGTATCGTGTTCGCGGCCGGCGGCCGAGAGCGCGATGCGCAGCGAGGCGGCGGCGCTGCCGCCTTGGGTCACGTGAAGGGTCCTCATCCGGCTTGTCGTCAGCAAAGAAAACCGCTTGCCGCGTGGCGCAAACTTTCGTCGAGGCCACCCGGCAAGCGGCCCCTAGTGTAAGCGAGATGCGGGGCGCGCAGGAACCGCTTGCCGCGCGATCGGTGCGGTATCTAGCGTTCGTCGAAGCTGACGGTCACTTTGCTGCTGACCGGATGGCATTGACAGGTGAGCACGAAGCCATCGGCGATTTCCTGCGGCTCAAGCGTGTAGTTCTTATCCATCCGCACTTCGCCCTCGAGCACCTTCGCGCGGCACGTGCAGCACACGCCGCCCTTGCAGGCGTAAGGCAGCGCAATGCCCGCGTGCAGGCCGACGTCGAGCAGGCTTGCGCCTTCGTATGGCAGGCGCAGCTTGCGCGTCTTACCGTCGATCACGATTTCGAGATCGGCGGCGGGCGTCGCATCGGTGATCTCGACCGCGGGCGCGCCTGCCTGCGGCAATGGCGTGCCGAAGCGTTCGACATGCACCCGCTCGCGCGGCACGCCGGCCGCCGCGAGCGCGGCCTCGGCAGCGTCCATCATCGGCGCGGGGCCGCAGATGAACGCTTCGTCGATCGTCGCGGCGGGCACGAGCGTCTCAAGGAACGCCGCGCATTTTGGCTGGTCGAGCACGCCGTTGAACAGTTCGACGTCTTGTATCTCGTCCGACAGCACGTGATACAGCGCGAAGCGTTGCATGAAGCGGTTTTTCAGATCCTCGAGTGTCTCGGCGAACATGATCGAATCAGCGCTTCGATTGCCGTAGATCAATGTGAACGTGCTTCGCGGCTCCAGTTCGAGCGTCGTTTTGACGATCGCGAGTACGGGCGTGATGCCCGAGCCGCCGGCGAAGGCGACATAGTGCTTGCCGTGCCCCGCATTCAGATGCGTGAAAAAGCGGCCGTCGGGCGTCATCACGTCGATCGTCTGGCCGGGCTTGAGCGTATCGAACGCGAAGTTCGAAAAGCGGCCTCCGCGCACGCGCTTGATGCCGATGCGCAACTCGCCGTCGCGATCGTAATCCGTCGTGCCGATGCAGATCGAATACGAACGGCGCGTCTCCTCGCCGCCGATGTGCGCCTTCAGCGTGACGAATTGGCCTTGCATGAAGCGGTACGCGTCGCGCAACTCGGGCGGCACGTCGAACGATACCGTGACGGCGTCGGCGGTTTCGGGCCGCACGTCACGGATGCGCAGCGGATGGAATTGCGGAGTCGACATGGTCAATAGGGTTTGAAATAGTCGAAGGGTTCGCGGCAATCGATGCAGCGATAGAGCGCCTTGCACGCGGTCGAGCCGAATTGCGCAAGCCGCTCGGTGTGTGCGGAGCCGCAGCGAGGGCACGCGGGGGCGGCGGCCGGCTTGGGTATGGCCGGTTTAGGCACGGCCGGTCTAGGCACGGCCGGTTTAGGCACGGCCGGTTTAGGCAGGAAGCGGATCGTGCGTTCGATGGCGGGGAAGGCCGCCGAAGCCGAACCCTGCGCATGGCCTTCGCATCGTTCGGCGGGCGGTGCGATTCCATACGCACGAAGCTTTTCACGCGCATCGGCGGTGATCCAGTCGGTCGTCCACGCCGGCGCAAGCACGGTCACGATCCGGTGCGGCGCGAGCCCGGCGCGCCGCAGTGCGGCGCCGATGTCGTCGGCGATCTGCTGCATAGCCGGGCAGCCGGAGTAAGTCGGCGTGATGACGATTTCGAGCGCGCCGTCCAGGGCGCGTCGGACATCGCGCAGGATGCCCAGCTCTCGGATCGAGACGACCGGGATTTCCGGATCGGGCACGGATTCGAGCGCTTGCCGCGCGCGGGCGACGAGTGCTTCGGCGTCGTCGTGCGCAGTGCCGCCGCCGTTGCTGCCGTTGGCGCCGGCGGCAAGCCAATGCGGCCGGGTGGCTGGCCGGTCCGCGCCGGCAGCCGGCAGGCCGTCGGTACAAGCCGATTGAGCGCGAAGAGCGCCCGGCGCCGGTCCCGGCCGATCGGGATCGCGAACCGGCTGGCCGGTTTCGCCGATCGAGCGATGGGAGGGGCGGGTCGCGAGCGCCGGCTGGCCGGACACGGCGGGGGCCGACAACGCGGGGGAGGCCGTTTCGAGTTTCATCATTCGCTGCTCGGACTTACCAGGACGCGCCTGGATGCTGACGCGCGGTGCTCTGCATTTGTGCGAGCAGATAACCGAAGTGCTCGGAGTGCTCGCCGCGCTTGCCGGTCGGCACATGCTGGCTAGGTTTGGGCGGTACGAGCGTTGCTTCGTCGAGCGCCGCGTCGACGTCGGCGCGCCACGCTGCGTCGAGCGATGCGATTGCCGGGCCGATGCCCGCCGTTGCAGCTGCGGTGTCGATTTCGTCCGCGACGAAAAACTCGCGCGTGTAAGGCATCAGATAATCGAGCGCGGCTTGAGTGCGGGCGTGCGATTCGTCGGTGCCGTCGCCGAGGCGGATCAGCCACTCGCGTGCGTGATGGACGTGATAGCGCGTCTCCTTCAGCGATTTCGACGCGATAGCCGCGAGTTGTGCGTCGCTCGATGTCTCGAGCACCTGAAAGACGTGCAACATCAGCGTCGAATAAAGGAAGTTGCGCACGATCGTCACCGCATAGTCGAGCGGCGCATGCGCGGTGCCGCAGAGCGGGCCGTAATGCGGCAGTTCGACGAACGTGTAATTGGTAAATTCGCGCTCGTCGCGGAAATAAGCGTAATCGTCCTCGGTCTTTTCGATGCCGGTCAGTTGGCGTTCGAGATCGGCCGCGTGCGTATACAACAGACGCGCCTGCCCGATCAAATCGAGGCTCATATTGGCGAGCGCGATGTCTTCCTCGAGGATGGGGCCGTGGCCGCACCATTCGGCGTTGCGCTGGCCGAGGATCAGTGCGTTGTCCGCGAGGCGCAGCACGTAAGCGAGATGCTGGGGCGTGATCGTCATGACGGGCGGCTCGCTTACATGTGGTCGACTTCGTCGGGCAGTGTGTAGAACGTCGGATGACGGTAGATCTTGTCTCCCGCCGGCTCGAACAGCTCCGCTTTCTCACTCGGATCGGACGCCGTGATCGCCGCCGACGGCACGACCCAGATACTCACGCCCTCCTGGCGGCGCGTGTAGACATCGCGCGCCATGCGCAGCGCCATCGACGCGTCGGCCGCGTGCAGGCTGCCGCAGTGCTTATGGTCGAGCCCTTGCTTGCTGCGCACGAAAACTTCCCAGATCGGCCATTCGTTGCTCATCGCTTGCTCCTGATTTGCTGAATTCCGCGGATGCGGATGGCGGCGGCGCACGCCGCGGCGTTTCACGATACTTTCACGGTGTTTGGCGCGACGGCCGCCCGAGTCATGCCGCTTGCGGCTGTTCGCGGCGGCGCCGCTTTTCCGTGTGCGCAAGCGCCGCCTCGCGAACCCATGCGCCGTTTTCGTGCGCATGCACGCGGGTCGCGAGCCGTTCGCGGTTGCAGGGCCCATCACCGTTGACGACCCGCCAGAATTCGTCCCAGTCGATCGCGCCGTAGTCGAAGTGCCCGCGCGCGTCGTTCCATTTGAGATCGGGGTCGGGCAGCGTGACGCCCAGCACCTTCGCCTGCTCGACCGTCGCGTCGACGAATTTCTGGCGCAGGTCGTCATTCGAGATCCGCTTGATCCCCCATTTGGCCGACTGATTGCTATGAACCGAATCGGTGTCGGGTGGCCCGAACATCATCAGCACCGGCCACCACCAGCGGTTTACCGCGTCCTGCACCATCTCGCGCTGAGCGTCGGTGCCCCTCATCATGGCGAGCAGCGCATCGAAACCCTGGCGCTGATGGAACGACTCCTCCTTGCAAATGCGGATCATCGCGCGCGCATACGGCCCGTAAGTGCAGCGGCAGAGCGGAATCTGATTCATGATCGCCGCGCCGTCGACGAGCCAGCCGATCACGCCGACGTCGGCCCAGGTGAGCGTCGGGTAATTGAATATGCTCGAATATTTCGCGCGGCCGGTGTGCAGCGCGTCGATCAGCGCGTCGCGCGAGGCGCCAAGCGTTTCCGCCGCGCTGTACAGATAAAGGCCGTGGCCCGCCTCGTCCTGGACTTTCGCGAGCAGGATCGCCTTGCGCTTGAGGCTCGGCGCGCGCGTGATCCAGTTGCCCTCCGGCAGCATCCCGATGATCTCCGAGTGCGCGTGCTGCGAGATTTGCCGCACCAGCGTTTTGCGATAGGCGTCGGGCATCCAGTCTTGCGGTTCAATCTTGCCGTCGGCGGCGATCACGGCGTCGAATCCGGCCTGCTCGGTCGAATCGACGGCGGTGTCGGGCGGTACGGCTTGGCCGGGAAGGTCGAGCGATTGCGTATACATGGAGAGGGTTTCATCCAAGTGAGGCTGGTATGCAGTATAAATCAACCGACCGGTCGGTCAATATATGATTCCAATCCTTTTCCGTCGATGATTCGATGCCATCGATCAACTGGCGTCGGTGGCCCATTTTTGCCTCATGCATAATCGTCAGCTTTTTTGAGAGAGGATCGAATGATGTTCCGACGTTGGCTTATTGCTCTTTCCGGTGGCATCGCGCTTGCTGCGCCGATGGCGGCAGGTGCCGCCGCGGCCGATGCGCCGGCGCAGCAATCGCAATGGGTGGCGTCGTGGGCAACGGCCTTGCAGCCGATCCCTGATCTTGCCGCGCCGCCGCCGCTTTATCGGGCGCCGGATGTCGCGGGCCGCACCGTTCGTCAGATCGTCTACCCGACAATTGCGGGGCGAGCGATCCGTGTGCGCGTGAGCAATGCATACGGCAAGACGCCGCTTGTGATTGGCGCGCTGCGAATCGGCCGTTCGGCGGGTGGCGCGGCGGTTGCCGCCGACAATTCGGCGGCGCTGACATTCGGTGGGCAATCCGGCGTCGAAGTCCCGCCGGGGCAGGAGCGGGAGAGCGATCCGATCGCATTCGACGTGGCGCGCGGCAAGCCTTACGCGCTCAGCTTGTATATGGGCCCGCGTCAGACGATGACGGTCTGGCACCGGGTTGCCAACCAGATCAATTATGTGTCGTCGCCCGGCAACCATGTTGCCGACGCGGCCCCTGATGCCTATCGGACGCGCTTTACGCAGTCCGCCTGGGTGGCGGAACTGGCGGTCGACGCGCAACCGGCGAAGGCGGCGGCAATAGTGGCCATCGGCGATTCGATCACCGATGGTATGCGCTCGAGCCTGAATCGCAATCGACGTTGGCCGGACGCGCTGGCCGCGCGCATCGAGCGGATGGACGGGGCGGCATTCGGCGTGCTCAATTTGGGGATCAGCGGCAATCGGCTGCTGAGCGATTCCCGCTGCTACGGCGTCGCGTTGGAGCGGCGGTTCGAGCGGGACGTGCTGGCGCGCTCGGGCGTGAAGGCTGTGGTTGTAATGATCGGCATCAACGACATCAATTTCGCGGCAATGCCGGCGCGCGCCGGTTTCGATTGCGATGCGCCGCATACGCGCGTCGACGCGCAGGCGTTGATCGACGGTTACCGTCGGCTGATTGCTGCCGCACACGCCCGCGGCGTGGCGGTGTTCGGTGCGACGCTGACGCCGGCGTCGTTGCCGCAGTCGCGCGAGTCGATCCGCCGGCAGGTCAACGAATGGATTCGGAGGTCCGGCGCCTTCGATGGCGTGATGGATTTCGACGCCGCTTTGCGCGATCCGGCGAAGCCTGCCGAATTGCAGCGTCGCTATAACAGCGGCGACGATATTCACCCCAACGATGCAGGCTATCAGGCGATGGCCGACGCAGTGCCGCTGGAGCCGCTCATGGCTGCTGCCGGGCGGCATTGAAAAAAGCCTTGCATAGTTGGGATCGACTGACTAGAATCACGCCTCTTTCACGGAAACGGAAACGAGGCGTGAAGGAGGGAAGGAAGCTTGGCCGGTCGATCGAGATGAGCGGGAAGTGATCGGCGGGTTGAGGTAGGAAGTGAGTCCCGAGTGCGCGACGGCGATAAAAAGTT
>NZ_LOWB01000075.1 GCF_001522865.1 Burkholderia sp. TSV86
GCTCTGCCAATCCGTTACCGTCTTCGACAGCACGCCGGCCACGTCCACTTCCGTCAGCGGCGCCTGCGCCTTGTCGGCACTGCTCGCGTTCACGCGGATCGCGCCGAACGCACCAAGCCCGGCCGCAACGACGACAAGCACCGCAGCGGCGATCCGCGAATGAGGAGTACGCAAAATAGCCATGAAAAAAATCTCCAAGTTGTTCGGTTGGTTGCTCGAATTCGAATGAAACGCCGGCAAACGTCAGCCCGGCACGCCTGCGCCAAAACGGCAGTGGAGAAACCGGGCCGCCTCCTGCAACGCAGGCGCGTGATCGGCGAGCGCCGCATGCGAGACGTCGCGATAGCGGATTACCTGCGTCAGCACGCCGGCCTCGATCAGACAACTCGCGTACTTCTCCGCCTCGACGTGCAACACGTCGTTTTGCGCGGTTGCAACGAGTGTTGGCGGCAGCCCGGCAAGGCGCGCCGACTCGAGCGGCGCCGCATACGGATGCATCCGCTGCGCGGGCTGCGGCAGATACGCGCGATAGCACGCCGCACATTCCCGCGCAGTAATGTCAGACGATAAGCGCGTTGCATCGGCGAGCCGCGTCATGCTTGGGTCCAGCATCGGCCCAAACAGCGCCTGCGCGGCGATGTGAATTTCGCCGCGATCGCGCGCAATGAATGACAGACAGTTCGCCAAATGGCCGCCCGCGTCGTGCCCGGCGACGGCGATCTTGCGCGGATTGCCGCCGAATGCGCGGGCACGGGCGTCGGCCCAGCGCGCCGCGCAGTACGCATCCTCCGGCGCGGCCGGAAACGGATGGCGCGGCGCAAGCGAGTAATCGACCGATACGACGAGCGCCGGCACCTGCTCGGCGAGGTAGCGCGCGGCACGATCGGCGTCGTCGAGCGAGCCGCGCACGAAACCGCCGCCATGAAAATAAAGCACTACTGGCATTAAGGACTTATCGGGACGCCGGTATAAACGCAAGCTGATGTCCTGCGCATAGCCTGCGATCACAATCTCCGATACCGCAAGTGCCGGGCGCGCGAGCGTCTTGTCGGCGCTCGCGCGGGCGGGGCTCAGGCGGCGAAAGTCGAATGCGTCCATAGTGAGCGTGCGCGGCATCGCGCATCCATTTCAAGATGGATCGCATTCTCGGTCCGGCAAACATCCGGATAAATGCCTATAATCCGGCAACACAATTCACTTCCCTTGAACAATTGTTGGCTGCGTCACTCGCATGGTGTCGCGGCCTTTGGTCGTTAGGGGGTCAATCGCGGAGGTAGTGATGGATCGGCTGCAGGCCATGCAGGTATTTACGCGCGTCGTCGATACGAACAGCTTCACCAAGGCAGCCGAGACGCTCGGGCTGCCGCGCGCGTCGGTGACAACGATCATCCAGAATCTGGAATCCTTCCTGGGCGTGCGGCTGATGCACCGCACGACGCGCCGCCTGTCGCTTACGCCCGACGGCGCCGCTTATTACGAGCGCTGCGTGCGCATTCTCGCGGATGTCGAGGAGACCGAAGCAAGTTTTCAGGTCAACAACCGTAAGCCGCACGGCAAACTGCGAGTCGATATGCCCGGCTCGATCGGACGCCTGATCGTGATCCCCGCGCTGTGCGAATTCCACACGCGCTACCCGGATATCGACCTGCAACTGGGGCTTACCGACAGGCCCGTCGATCTTCTGCAGGAGGGAGTGGATTGCGTGATCCGCGTCGGCGCGCTGCAGGATTCGTCGCTCGTCGCACGGCGCGTCGGGCTGTTCGAGGGAACGACGGTCGCGTCGCCCGAGTATCTCGAGAAGTATGGCGAGCCGCGCACCATCGACGAACTTGCCGGACACAAAGCCGTCAACTATTTTTCGAGCCGCACCGGGCGCAACATCGATTGGGCGTTCCTGATCGACGGCAAGGAAGTTGAGGTGAAGATGAACGGGCTCGTGTCGGTCAACGACGCGGACGCTTACGTGACCTGCGGCGTCGAGGGCTTCGGGCTGATTCAGCCACCGCTCTTCATGGTGCTGCCGCAGTTGCGCGACGGCACGCTGAAGGAGGTGCTGACCGGCTACCGGCCGCTGCCGATGCCGATCTCGGTCGTCTATCCTCACAGCCGTCATCTGTCACCGAAGGTGCGCGTATTCGTCGACTGGGTCGCCGAGATCTTCGATCGCTGCCCGTTGTTGAGCGGACGCAAGGGGCTCGATGCCGCTTGCAGCAAGCGCACGTTCGAGGAAGCCGAGCGCGCGCCGTCTCTCGATACGCCGGTGCTGAACGAGTGGGTGGCGTGAATCGCACAGACATAATGCGAACGTGCCGGCAGGCAGGCGTTCGAGCGCGCGGCGGGTGGCGTGTGGAGAACGGCCTGCGGTGATGACCATCATGACGACAGCACAGCATTCGGCGCGCGACGCGCGCAAAACAATCGAGTTGCGTGCGCACATGCCGGTGCATGCGCGAAGCGGGGCTGCCGTGTGCTGCCCCTTCGGCATATCCATCGGGCGCGGCCGCCGCGCAAGCGCTTGCGCGTGCCGCCGATCGAGCGGCTTGATTGAGCGGCTAACCGAGTAGCTGACTGAGCGACAGCCCCCTCGCGTGCGCCGCGAGAGCCGCGGTGACGGCTAAAACGTGACGGTCTGCACCGGCGCACGCCTCTCGCAGCCGTACCCCTACCACCGCCAACGGCATCGATTGTTCGATTCTCGCGACAAATCAATTCGCGACAATGCCATTTATCACTCACGCAACTAGTCCTAAATTACAACCTGTCGCGCACCGCACCATTTCGAACGTGCGCATCGAATCGACAGGAGTTGCACATGAAACGCAGCAGTCTGCTTGCCATCGCCGCGGTCGCGCTTGCCGCCACCGCGCCGGCCTTCGCCACCGATAACGTTACCGGCCACGCAGGCGATTACATCAATGCGTCGCGCGACGAACCAGGCCCGCGCACACGCGCCGACGTGCAAGCCGAACTCGAGCGCGCACAGCGCGACGGCACACTGGCCGCGCTACGCAAATCGATGTCATACGCGCCTCCCGGCGCGCCCGGCATCGAACTCGCGCAACGCGCATACCGGCCTGATCCGAACGCTAATCAGCTTGCCGGCGCAGGCCGGTAAACGCATGACGCCGCGCATCGAAACCGATGCGCGGCGCCATGTCCATCAGATACCGTTCACTGCATTGGCCAGCGTCAGATCACGATCATGAACGAACCGATTCCGTCGCCACTCGATCATTGGGACGACAACACGCCCATCTGGAAACCGTTCCGCTCAAGCGCACCCGCCGCTGATCAGCGCGCATCGATGCGCGCGGCAAGCGTCAACGGGCCGGCACGCCGTTCTTCCAGTCGCCCCAGTGCTTGACAATATCCTGCACGAGCGGATTGCCCGCGAGATACAAGTTCTGCGTGGCGAGCGTGAAGCCGCCCTGATCCGCGTAATTCAATAGATTGTCGACGTCTGTCTGCCCCGGATATGGGCGGTCGAAATCCGAGCCGGTGCGCAACACCGCGACGCGCGACGTGTCGACACGGCCCACGCTCTCCGCGCGCTTGAGCGCCTCGAACGACGAGTTGTCCTCCTGCGCCGTCATGCAGTACGCACCCTTGTTGTCGGTGAGGATCTTCGCCCACTGTTCGGCGCGCTCGCCGAGCCTCGTGCCGGAGAACCACGTGTTGCCGGATAGCGTGTCGCAACGCGTCACCATGGGCACCTGATTCGCAGGCGCGTAGTTAAATTTCGCGCGCGCCGCTTGCGCTTGCGCGCTGTCCGCGAGCACCGCATTGCGCGACAACGCATAAGCGGCATCCGTCAGCTTGCCGTTCAGTTGGAACACTTCGGTGCGATAGTCGAGCGGCGGCTTGTCGTTCGGGCTCTTCGTGTTGATGCCGAGATAGCCGCTGTTCCAGGTCGACGGAATATCGCGCGCATCGATTTCCCACTGCAAGCCGAAATCGACCAGATATCTCGACCATGCGGCAGTGCCGAGCGTGCCTTGCTTCGGATTCACGCCTGCAATGCCCGAGATCAGGAAGTACGTCTTGCGCAAATCGAAGCGGTTCGAGAACGTCAGTGCCATGATCGTCGACGCGGCGTTCGCGTAACCCATGCCCGTCGTGACGACGCACACGTCGTCCTTGTTGCAATGGACAGCCGGATAGTCCGGCGACAAACCGGCCACCTTGATGTCCTTCCACGGCCCAAGCTTGTCGAGCCAAGCCTGCCCTTCAGGGCCGAACATCGTGACGATCATCACCTTCACCGGATAGCCGTGCGCGCGGGCATCGGCTGACGCGTCGTCGCTATCGTGCGCGATGGACGGCGCCGTCGCGCACGCAGCGAGCGAGAAGACAGCTGCGGAAAGTATCGAGCGAGTCAACATGAACGTTCCTTGATTTGAGTAAGTTGGATAAGAACGGAGTTCGGCAACTGCGTGCGCAGTATAGGGCTTCAATATCGATGCGTGAACGGCGCAGGGCAGTGCCGGGGGCCCGGGCTCGCCACGAGGAGCCGGTACGATGGCGTCTTGCCGGTGGAATCCGGGCGCCCGCGCGCGCGGCTCACGCGCACGTGCCGGCCCGCACGTGCCAGTGCCCACGCCGGTTAGGCAAACGGCATCACTGCACGTCAACGCATGCCGGCCCGTCGATCATCTCGCCGATCACCACGGCGCGATCGAAACCGTCGTCGTGAAAACATGCGAGCACGTCGTCGACCGATTCCGGTGCACACGCAACGAGCAAGCCGCCCGAGGTCTGCGGATCGGTAAGCAGCACCTGCGCGACAGCGGGCAAGCCGGCGCCGAGCCCGACGTCGCGGCCATAGGCTGCCCAATTGCGTCCGGACGCGCCCGTGAACATACCAGCCGCCGCGAACCGTTCGACGCCCGCCAGCCACGGCAGCGCGCCGTAACGCACGCGCGCGGTCAACCCCGCGCCGCGTGCGAGTTCGAGCGCATGGCCAAGCAGGCCGAAGCCCGTCACGTCGGTCAGCGCATGCACGCCCGGCAGGGCGGCGAGCGCCGTGCCGGGGCGGTTGAGCTTCGTCGTCGCGGCGATCATCTGCGCGTAGCCGTCGGCGTCGAGCTGGTCTTTTTTCAGCGCGGCCGACAGCACGCCGACGCCCAGCGGTTTGCCGAGCACGAGCACGTCGCCCGCGCGCGCGGCCGCGTTGCGCTTCACGCGCTGCGGATGCACGATGCCGAGCGCCGCGAGCCCGTAGATCGGCTCAACCGAATCGATCGAGTGCCCGCCCGCGATCGGAATACCCGCTTGCGCGCACACCGCCTCGCCGCCCTTCAACACTTCGGCGATCGTCTCGTGCGGCAGCACGTTGATCGGCATGCCAACGAGCGCGAGCGCGAGAATCGGCTTGCCGCCCATCGCATAAACGTCGGACAGCGCATTGGTGGCGGCGATCCGGCCAAAATCGAACGGATCGTCAACGATCGGCATGAAAAAATCGGTCGTCGCAACAATTGCCTGCTCGTCGTTCAAGCGATAGACGGCCGCGTCGTCGGACGTCTCGATGCCGACGAGCAGATCGGGAAACAACGCGGGCGCGGTATTGCGCTTGAGCAATTCGGACAGCACGCCGGGCGCGATCTTGCAGCCGCAGCCGCCGCCGTGAGAAAGGCTCGTGAGGCGCGGCGCGGCGGCCGCATCGGATCGGTTGGAATCGGTCATCGCAGGATTGGGAGACGGGCGAAGCGCTCTATTATCGGCAATTTGGCGTCGGCCGTCTCGGCGCGCATTGGCACGCGATCGCGCCGGGCCGATCGCGGCGCCCCGCCCGCACGCGACAGCAAGCCGCGCGGCCCGCGACGCTCAAGCCGCCGTGCACCCACGCCCAAGCACCGTCTCGTCGATCGCATACGACAGCATATCGAACGCCCGCGCGATCTCGTCCTCCGGCACGCACGCATAGCCGAGCAACAATCCGGCAGCCGCGCGCCGCGCATTCGCGTAATAGCCTGACAGCGCGCGCACAACGATGTCGCGCTCGAGCGCCGCGCGCGCGAGCGCGCGATCGTCGGCGCCGTCGGGCAGACGCATCACGAGATGCAGCCCGGCGTCGCCGCCCACCGCGGGCAGCTCGTCGCCGTAGCGGCGCGCGAGCGCGTCGAGCAACGTTTGCCTGCGTTGCCCGTACAGCGTGCGCATCTTGCGGATATGCGAGACGAAATGGCCTTCGGCGATGAATTCGGCAAGCACCGCCTGTTGCAAAAGCTGCCCTTCGCGATACAGCTCGGCGCTCGCGGTGGCAAAACTTTCCGCGAGCGGCTCCGGCACCACCAGATAGCCCACCCGCAGCCCCGGAAACAGGGTCTTGCTGAAGCTGCCGACGTAAATCACCTGCCCCGCCGTATCGAGCCCTTGCAGCGACGCGAGCGGGCGGCTGCCATACCGGAATTCGCTGTCGTAATCGTCCTCGATGATCCATGCGCGATGCTGGCGCGCGTACTCGAGCAGCATTCGCCGCCGCGCGAGGCTCATCACCATCCCGAGCGGATACTGATGCGACGGCGTGACGAGCATCAGCTTCGGCGGCGTGGCGAAATCGTCGGCCGAGGGCGCGATGCCTTCGTCGTCGACAGGAATCGGCCGCGTGGTCAGCCCCGATACGTGCAACACGCTGCGCACGCCCCAGTAGCACGGGTCCTCGGTCCAGACCGCGTCGCCCGGATCTGTCAACAAGCGCGCCGCGAGATCGATCGACTGATGGATGCCGGTTGTCACGATGATCTGCACGGGCGTGCAGCGCACCGAGCGCGACGTGCGCAAATAGTCGGCCAGCGCCTCGCGCAGCGCCGGCAGGCCGCCGCCCGGCGCGTAGGTCAGCAACTCGGGATGCAAACGCCGCCAATACTTGTTGTGCAGCCGGGTCCAAACGCGCGCCGGGAAGCGCGAGACGTCCGGCACGCCTGGCATGAACGCGCCGCCCTGCCGCTTCGACACGCCCGCGCCGCCGACGAGCCGCGCACCGCGCGCGGACAGCGAACGGGCGAATCCCGCCCCGCCGGTCTCGGCCCCGGCGGCGGCCGCGCCGGCCATGCCGGCAACGCCGGTCAGCGGCTCGCCGACGATCTCGTCGGGCGCGCTGTCCGCGACGAACGTGCCGCGCCCCGTCGCCGACGTCACGTAGCCTTCGAGCACAAGCTGCTCGTAGACTTGCGTGACGGTGTTGCGCGCAATCCCGAGTTCGGTCGCGAGCAGCCGCGACGACGGCATGCGCGCGCCCGCCGGCAGTTCGCGGGTCAGGATTGCCTGCTGCAGCAGCCGGTGCAGTTGCCGATAAATCGGCGGCTGCGCAGTGCCGCGCACGAGACGCTGCGCGAGCCAGTCCGTCAGCACGCTCACCCGCATAATTGGCTCCTTTAAATTTATCAAAATGGCTCTAATTTGCAGAGCCAAATTTGATTATAGTCACTTCAACGCGCACGCCGGCAAGACGTGCCAGCCGTCGGCCGTCGCCGGCGGCGTATTCCAGTCACCAGGAGAGACAACCGTGAAAAATGCCGAACTGCATGCCCGCAAGAACGCCGCGACGCCGCGCGGCGTCGGCGTGATGTGCGATTTTTACGCCGCGCGCGCCGAAAACGCCGAGCTGTGGGACGTCGAGGGCCGCCGCTTCATCGATTTCGCCGCGGGCATCGCCGTGCTGAACACGGGCCACCGCCATCCGAAGATCGTGAAGGCGATCGCCGAGCAGCTCGAGCAGTTCACGCACACCGCGTACCAGATCGTCCCATACGCGTCGTATGTGGAGCTTGCCGAGAAGATCAACGCACGCGCGCCGATTGCGCAGCCGAAAAAAACAGCGTTCTTCACGACAGGCGCCGAAGCCGTCGAAAACGCCGTGAAGATCGCCCGCGCACATACCGGCCGGCCGGGCGTGATCGCGTTCGCAGGCGGCTTCCACGGCCGCACGATGATGGGCATGGCGTTGACGGGCAAGGTCGCGCCGTACAAGCTCGGCTTCGGCCCGTTCCCGGGCGACGTGTTCCACGCGCCGTACCCGAACGCGCTGCGCGGCGTGACCACCGCCGATTCGCTCGCCGCGCTCGACACGCTGTTCAAGGCCGACATCGATCCGAAACGCGTCGCTGCCATCATCTTCGAGCCGGTGCAGGGCGAAGGCGGCTTCAATCCGGCGCCCGCCGATTTCGTGCGCGCGCTGCGTAAGCTGTGCGACACGCACGGTATCCTGCTGATCGCCGACGAAGTGCAAACGGGCTTTGCGCGCACCGGCAAGCTGTTCGCGATGGAGCACTACGACGTCTCTGTCGATCTGCTGACGATCGCGAAAAGCTTGGCCGGCGGGATGCCGCTGTCGGGCGTGGTCGGCCGCGCGGACGTGATGGACGCGGCGGCGCCGGGCGGCCTCGGCGGCACCTACGCGGGCAATCCGCTCGCGATCGCGGCCGCGCATGCGGTGCTCGATGTGATCGACGGCGAAAAGCTCACCGAGCGCGCGGGCGTGCTAGGCGACAGGCTGAAGGCAAAGCTCGCCGCGCTGTCGGCCGAAGTCCCGCAGATCGCCGACGTGCGCGGCCCGGGCGCGATGGTCGCGGCGGAGTTCGCCAATCCGGATACGCGCGCTCCGGACGCCGCGTTCGCCAAGCGCGTGCAGACGCTCGCGCTCGAGCGCGGCCTGCTGCTGCTGATCTGCGGTGTCGATTCAAACGTGATACGGTTCCTGTTCCCGCTCACCATCCCGGATGCCGTGTTCGACGAAGCGCTCGGCATTCTCGAGAGCGTGCTGAAGGAAACGGTGGGCGTGCCCGCCTGAGTTTTCCGCGCCGCGCACAACGGGCGGCGCGCTGCGCGCCGCGGCAACCCGGCTGCCGATGCCGCAGCGGCGCTTTCGCGCAGACGCTGCCCTGAAACCGCCGCCTGCGCGCCGCGCCTGGCCCCGCCGCGCATGTTGCGTGCGGCGGCGCCCGTTTTTTCGAATATGGTCGACATACGATGAGCACAGATCACGAAACCCTCGCACTGAAAGATCCCGCGCTGCTGCGCGAACGCGCGTTCATCGCGGGCGAATGGCAAGCCGCCGACGGCGGCCGCAGCTTCGAAGTACGCAATCCGGCAACGGGCGGACTGCTCGGCACGGTGCCCGCGATGGGCGCGGCCGAGACGCGCCGCGCGATCGACGCGGCAAACGCTGCATGGCCAGCGTGGCGCAAGCGCACCGCGAAAGAGCGTGCGGCGATCCTGCGCCGCTGGCACGACCTGATGGTCGCGCACGCCGACGATCTCGCGCTGATCCTCACCACCGAGCAAGGCAAATCGCTCACGGAAGCGAAAGGCGAGATCGTCTATGCGGCGGCGTTTCTCGAATGGTTCGCGGAGGAAGGCAAACGCGTGTACGGCGACACGATCCCGACGCCGGCCGCCGACCGCCGGATCGTCGTGACGAAGGAGCCAATCGGCGTATGCGCGGCGATCACACCGTGGAATTTCCCGGCGGCGATGATCACGCGCAAGGTCGGGCCGGCGCTCGCGGCCGGCTGCCCGATCGTCGTGAAGCCGGCCGAGGCGACGCCGTTCACGGCGCTCGCGCTCGCCGTGTTGGCCGAGCGCGCGGGCGTGCCGCCGGGCGTGTTCAGCGTCGTCACCGGCGATCCGAAGGAGATCGGCGGCGAACTGACGTCGAACCCGGTCGTGCGCAAGCTGTCGTTCACCGGCTCGACGCCGGTCGGGCGTCTGCTGATGGCGCAATGCGCGTCCACGGTCAAGAAGGTTTCGCTCGAACTCGGCGGCAATGCGCCGTTCATCGTATTCGACGACGCGGATCTCGATGCGGCAGTCGAAGGCGCGATCGCGTCGAAGTATCGCAACAGCGGGCAGACCTGCGTGTGCACGAACCGCTTTTACGTGCACGAGAAAGTCTACGACGCGTTCGCAGAAAAACTGGCCGCGGCCGCCGCGAAACTCAAGGTCGGCCCCGGCACCGAAGCGGGCGTCATGCAGGGGCCGCTCATCAACGAGGCGGCGGTCCAGAAGGTCGAATCGCACATCGCGGACGCGCTCGCCAAAGGCGCGCGCGTCACGGCGGGCGGCAAGCGCCACGCGCTCGGCCATGGCTTTTTCGAGCCGACCGTGCTGACAGGCGTCACGTCCGACATGAAGGTCGCAAAGGAAGAGACGTTCGGGCCGCTCGCGCCGCTGTTCAAGTTCTCGACCGAAGACGAAGCGATCCGCTATGCGAACGACACCGAGTTCGGCCTTGCCGCGTACTTCTACAGCCGCGACATCGGCCGCGTATGGCGCGTCTCGGAGGCACTCGAATACGGGATGGTCGGCATCAACACCGGGCTGATCTCGAACGAAGTCGCGCCGTTCGGCGGCGTCAAGCAATCGGGGCTCGGACGCGAAGGCTCGCACTATGGAATCGACGATTACGTCGTGATCAAGTACATGTGCGTTGCGATATGACGGCGTGCCGCCGCGCTCGATGAGCCGTCGCACTGAAATCCTTGCAGACAACCCCGCCGCGCTTCGCGGCCGCGCTCGGAGCAAGGCGCGGCCGCGCTGTCGACGGCATTCGGCTGGCTCGAGGCGCAACACGAGCGCAGCGCTGCCGATGCGATGCTCGCCGCTGGATTGAACAATACCGTTTCCGCGCTGCTGGACGTCGACGGTACGACACTCGAGCGCAGCGACGCGATCCAGCATGCCATCGCGCATGGCGCGCGTTTGTGCCGCGACTTGTGGCGGCGCGCGGGAACCTGGATCGACGAAGAGCGCGCGCACTATCTGTGCGCGTTCGCCCACGCCCGCTTCGGGCAGCCTCGGGAGGCGCTGGCCGCCGCCGAACGCGGACTGAAAGTCATCGAAGCTCACGGCGACGAAGAAATCAACCGTGCATTCCTGCTGCTCGAGGCCGGCCGCGCGCGGATCTCGCTCGGCGACTCAACCGAAGGGCAACGCCAGATCGATGAGGCGGCGCGGCTCGCCGCCGGTTGGAACGGCCCGTCGCTGACGAGCGAGTCCAACGGGAAGATGCGTCCATTCGCCGCGCCGCGAGCTGACTCGTCTGAAAGCACTCGCATGCTGCCTTGGTGATCGTCAGCCCGAAACATTCGGCTCACGAATTACACCGCGGTGTCGATGCGAACCACCGCGAAACGGCAAACAATGCACGCGAGCCGCCATCACGCCATCACATTCCCTAGCCGCCTAGCCTCGACAACGTTTCCCGCCGCTTCACACCCGTTGTGCGCCTTCAACGAAACACGCTGACCGCATCGGCCAGCAGCGTCGCCTGCTGCCTGAGGCTCGCCGAGGCCGCCGCACTTTGCTCGACGAGCGCCGCGTTGTGCTGCGTGACGTCGTCCAGATGAACGACCGCGTGATCGACCTGCGCGACGATGTCGTCCATTGTCCTGCCCGCGTCGTCGACCGTTTGAGCGCCCGACGCGATCTGTTCGACGCTCGCGCCGATCAACGCCTTGATCTCCTTGGCCGCACTCGCACTGCGCTGCGCGAGCGCACGCACCTCGCCCGCGACCACCGCGAAGCCCCGCCCCCGTTCGCCCGCGCGAGCCGCCTCGACGGCCGCGTTCAATGCCAGGATGTTGGTCTGAAACGCGATGCCATCGATCACGCCGGTAATCTCCGAGATCCTCCGCGCGCTCGCCGTAATCTCCCCCATCGTGCTGACCACTTCGCGCACGGCCTGCCCGCCGCGCTGCGCCGCCTCGCTCGCCGACGCCGACAGCCAGTTCGCATGCATCGCCGTTTGCGCGTTGCTCGACACCGCCGCCGTCATCTGCGTCATCGACGCGGCCGTCTGCTGAACGTTCGTCGCCGCCTGCTCGGTGCGTGTGCTCAGATCGTCGTTGCCTTGCGCGATCTCGTTGATCGCGCGCTGTACGTTCAGCACCTGCTCGCTGATATCGTCGACGAGCCATCGAAACATCAGCCCGAGCTGATTGACCGCGCGCAGCGTCATGCCGATTTCGTCGGCCCGGTTCATCTGCACGCCGTCCCGGTTCGCGCCGGTCGCGACATCGAGCGCCTGCTGGCGCAATGCGCGCAATGGCCGGACGATCTGCGCATCGAGCCACCATGCGGCCAGCGCCACGCCGCCAAGCGTCGCGCCGGCAAGCTGCGCAAGCATCGCGCTCGGCACGCCGGCCACCCACGCAGCGCCGGCAATCGTCGGCACGAGCGCCACTACCGGCAAAAGAACCCGCACGCGCACCGACATCGTCTGCAACAGCGATGTCACGCGCAGCCACCCGCCGCGCACGATCAAGCCCTTGTAAAAACGCCGGCTGCCGGCGCGCTGGTCGCGAAAGTCGCGATAAAGCTGTTCGGCGGCGGCAATCTCGTCGCGCGACGCCCTGGTGCGCACCGACATATAGCCTTGCGTCTGCCCGTACCGTATTACCGGCACCGCATTCGCGCGCACCCAGTAGTGGTCACCGTTCTTGCGGCGATTCTTGACGAGCGCGCTCCACGGCTCGCCGCCTTGCAGCGTCGACCACATATCGGCAAACGCGTTGCTCAGCATGTCAGGATGCCTGACGACGTTGTGCGGCTGACCGATAAGCTCGTCACCCGAAAAACCGCTGACTTGGACGAACATCGCATTCGCATACGCGATACGGCCGTGCGAATCAGTTGTCGACATTAGCGTCGCATCGTGCGGAAACTCGAATTCATGTTGAGTGACAGGTTGGTTGTGACGCATGCGCGCTCCGTTGTTGGAATTCCGATCGGCCTTCTTTTGGGATTTTTTGTCAATCGCTCAACAAAGGCCGTCGAAAACGGAGCAAAGGATGCGCTGAATATCACTCGCCTCCCATATCCTCCGCCGACGCCTTTGGCCGACAATTTTTGAATATTTAATGTAAACCGACCGGATTTTTCTGATTTTTATCAAATCATTCTCAACGAATTACGTGGCGATTTTAAAAATAAAATATTCACGCACTTACAGTAATTCGCTTGATTGCGGAAAACACGTCGAAATGCCGCGGCAAGCCAAAAGGAAAACGGCCCGTGCTCTTGCGAGCACGGGCCGCTTCGATAAAAACGCGATCGCCAGTGCGAATCAGACCCGCTCGATCGCGATCGCAATGCCCTGACCGACGCCGATGCACATCGTGCACAGCGCATAACGGCCCTTCGTGCGCTGCAACTGGTACGTCGCGGTCGTCACGAGCCGCGCGCCGGATGCGCCCAGCGGGTGCCCAAGCGAAATCGCGCCGCCATTGGGATTCACGCGAGGATCGTCGTCCGCGACGCCGAGCAGCCGCAATACCGCGAGCGCCTGGGATGCAAAGGCCTCGTTCAACTCGATCACGTCGAACTGGTCGAGCGTCATGCCCAGCCGTGCGAGCAGCTTCTGTGTCGCGGGCGCGGGGCCAATGCCCATCACGCGTGGCGCAACACCCGCCGTCGCAATCCCGAGCACGCGCGCGCGCGGCACGAGCCCGTGACGCCGCGCGGCGTCCTCGCTCGCGACGAGCAGCGCGCATGCGCCGTCGTTTACGCCCGACGCGTTGCCCGCGCTCACCGTGCCGTCCGCGCGCACGACGCCTTTGAGCTTCGCGAGCGCTTCGAGCGACGTCTCGCGCGGATGCTCGTCGCGCGAAACCGTGACAGGGTCGCCCTTTTTCTGCGGGATCGTTACCGGCGTGATTTCCTGCGCGAGTGTGCCGTCCTGCTGCGCGCGCAGTGCCTTCTGATGGCTGCACAGCGCGAACGCATCCTGGTCGGTGCGGCTCACGCGGTAGTCTTCGGCAACGTTTTCGCCCGTCTGCGGCATCGAATCGACGCCGTACTGCTGCTTCATCAACGGGTTGATGAAACGCCAGCCGATGGTCGTATCGAAGATTTCAGCCTGACGCGAAAACGCACTCGTCGCCTTGCCCATCACGAACGGCGCGCGGCTCATGCTTTCGACTCCGCCCGCGATCATCAAGCCAGCCTCGCCCGCCTTGATCGCGCGTGCGGCAATGCCGATCGCGTCCATGCCGGAGCCGCAGAGGCGGTTGATCGTCGCGCCCGGCACGTCTTGCGGCAAGCCGGCGAGCAACAACGACATCCGCGCGACATTGCGGTTGTCTTCGCCCGCCTGGTTCGCGCAACCGTAAATCACATCGTCCACCGCCGCCCAATCGACATCGGGGTTGCGCTCGATGAGCGTCTTGATCGGCACCGCGCCAAGGTCGTCGGCCCTGACGGCGGACAGCGAGCCGCCGTAGCGGCCGTAGCGGCCGATCGGCGTGCGAATCGCATCGCACAGGAATGCTTCGGTCATGTTCGTCTCCGGTGAAATCCGATTGCGCGAGCCAGTGCAGCGGCAATCATCGGCGCCGCTCACACCGGCATTTGTTCTTTATACGAACTTTAGATCGTTAATCGAACGTCTTTCAAGATCATAAGGACCGCTCGGGGTTCCGTCAAGCAAGGCAGCCGCGCCGCACGGCCATCATGCTTTACAAACGTATCGATCACATCGATTGCATCGGCAGACGTAACGCACGCGGGATTAGATGAAAAATTCGACTACTGCGGGAAAAACTGATATTGCGAAATAGTCGGCCGCGCTATATTAGGACTGCGCAGCGTATTCCGTATTCAATCATGGAAACTTTTACACGCTGAGCGTTTGAAACGCATTAGGCCATGGCCGCACTGCATATACGGCACGCAGCTGAGGCCGCAAGCATCGCGGCGGGGATGCCGCGCTTTTACGTTGCAATCCACGAGGGGACTTCATAATGCAAACGTTATCGATGAAACAATGCATCCAAATCAACGGCGGGGCTAACCTGATCGACGGAACGTTCAACCTGCTCGGCGGGACGTTTTCCATCAACAGTGATTCGTTGAGCACACTGCTCGACAATACGAATACGCTGGTGGTCAACGCAAACAAGTGGCTGACCAATCCGAAAGGGCAACTGTCGGCGACGAAGGGCTAACCGGGGACCTACACCCCGGGCAATGGCGAGCCGCCCCCGAAGCCCTGCCGGGCATTCGGCGGGCGGCTCGCCGCATTTGGCCAATCGGCGAAATGACAACTCCGTGACAAACGGCAGCGCGTGCGGCCGGTGAAAGGCATTCGTCAGTCGCCCCCGGAATTACAGTAAAACCCGCACCGTGCACGCTAACTCGCTCGAATCTCGAAGCGGGCTTCGCCATTTGCCTCTTCCGGCCTGCGCTCCATCTTCGTTGCCGTTGTTGCCCGCCACGCGGGTCGCATGGCATCGTCGCCCGGCCCAGCGGCCGCCTGCCGACAAATAACCGGCCAGAATCGGCACCCACCCGGCACCAAGTTGGCGCAACCCGACCCCATGCGCTAATCTTCTTGGCTGCACACCGTATCCACCCATCATGAGTACAAATCTTCCGGCCAAACCTGGCGACTCCTACGTCCAATCGTTCGCGCGTGGTCTCGCGGTGATCCGCGCGTTCGACACGGAGCATCCCGAGCAGACGCTCACCGAGGTCGCTGCCGCGACCGGCCTAACGCGCGCGGGCGCCCGGCGCATCTTGTTGACGCTGCAAACGCTCGGCTACGTCGAGGCAGATGGCCGCCTGTTCCGGCTGACGCCGAAAATCCTCGATCTCGGGTTCGCGTATCTGACTTCGATGCCGTTCTGGAATCTCGCAGAGCCGGTGATGGAGCAGCTATCGGCGCGCATCCATGAAAGCTGCTCGGCAGCCGTGCTCGATCACACCGAGATCGTCTATGTGTTGCGCGTGCCGACGCATAAGATCATGACGATCAACCTATCGATAGGCACCAGGTTGCCTGCGTATTGCACGTCGATGGGCCGCGTGCTGCTCGCCTCGCTCGATGATGCGAAGCTCGACGAAACGCTCGCGCAAAGCACGCTGCGCGCCTACACACCGCGCACGATCACCGATCCCAATGCGCTGAAGAGCGCCATCGCGCAAGTGCGCAGCCAAGGCTGGGCGCTCGTCGACCAGGAACTCGAAGTCGGCCTGATCTCGCTGTCGGCGCCGATTCGCAATCGACGCGGCCAGACGATCGCCGCGATGAACATCAGCGGCAACGCGCAACGGCATACCGCCAAGCAGATGGTGAAGGCATTCGTCGAGCCACTGCTCGAAGCTGCGCAAACGGTGTCCGCACTCGTCGCCCGACGTGGTTGACGCGCGCGCACATTCATCGCATCGCTATTGATCGACCGGCTGCGGCTCGCGCAGTCGGTTTTGCACGCGCTGCGCATCGAAATAATGCGCATTGGCTGGCCGCTTCAAATAACGTCCCGCTCCACGCTGCGCGCGCAAATCGCCATCCGTCCACACAAGCTCGCCCTGCGACAACGTATGGGTCGCCACCCCGCGCACGGTCATTCCTTCGAATACATTGAAGTCGACGTTCTGATGATGCGTTTTCGACGAGATCGTGCGCGCCGCATTCGGATCCCAGACAACGAGATCGGCGTCCGCCCCCACGGCAACCGCACCCTTGCGCGGGTACAGATTGAAAATTTGCGCGGCGTTCGTCGACGTCACACGAACGAACTCATTCGGCGTCAGGCGCCCTGTATTGACACCCTGATCCCACAGAATCGACATTCTGTCCTCCACGCCGCCGCAACCGTTCGGAATCCTGCTGAAATCGTCCCGGCCCATCGCCTTTTGCGACGCGCAGAACACGCAATGGTCTGTTGCCGTGGTTTGCAAATTGCCCGCCTGCAAGCCGCGCCATAACGCGTCGCGATGTTCTTGCGTGCGAAACGGCGGGCTCATCACATGCGCCGCCGCGCGCATCCAGTCGGAATCGCGATACACGGACTCATCGACCACGAGATGCCCGGCGAGCACTTCGCCGAACACACGCAGACCGTCGGCACGCGCGCGGGTGATCGCATCGAGTGCGTCCTTGGCCGACACGTGAACGATATAAACCGGCACGCCCAGCACCTGCGCGATCCGGATGGCGCGATGCGTGGCCTCGCCTTCAACAGCAGGCGGCCGTGACAGCGGGTGCGCTTGTGGCCCGGTGATTCCGCGAGCAAGCAGTTGTTTCTGCAACCGGAACACCAGTTCGCCGTTCTCCGCATGAACAGTCGGCAATGCGCCTAGCTCGAACGCGCGCGAGAAGCTGTTCACGAGGATCTCGTCATCGGCCATGATCGCGTTCTTGTACGCCATGAAGTGCTTGAAGCTCGACACGCCGTGCTCGTGCACGAGCACGCCCATATCCCGATGCACGCTGTCGTCCCACCACGTCACCGCAACGTGAAAAGCGTAATCGGCGGCGGCTTTCTCCGCCCAGCCGCGCCATTTTTTGAACGCATCGATGAGCGGCTCTTTCGGATTGGGGATCACGAAATCGATGATCGTCGTCGTGCCGCCGGCCAGCCCGGCCGCAGTGCCTGTGTAGAAATCGTCGCTCGCGGTCGTGCCCATGAACGGCAACTCCATATGCGTATGCGGATCGATGCCGCCCGGCATCACCAACTGGCCGCCCGCGTCAACCACGCTCGCCCCCGCCGGCACGTCGAGGTCGGGGCCGATCTGGCGGATCACGCCGCCCTCGGCCGCGGATGCACACAGCACATCCGCGCGATAACTGCGGTCCGCATCGACGACGGTGCCGCCCCGGATCAATATCGTCATGATGTTTGTCTCCTTGTCCTGTGCATTGCAGAATACCGCCCGCGCGTCGCGAGAACGGCAGCCCCGTTCATGCGAGCACCGGCCTCGCGCGGCGCGCCAGCGTCATCCACACGCCGTACACGCACGTGGCAACCACGAGCCCGACGAACCACGCATACGTATAAAGCAGCTTGAACCACGGCGCGACGCCGGCATACGCCGCCGGAAATGCCTCGTGCAAAAAGCCCGGCAGGTTAGGCAGCACGCCGAGCACGAGCGCCGCGAGTGCCGCGATATTCCAGCCGCCAGCGTAGGCATAGTCGCCATGCTCGTCGAACAGTTGCGCGGTGTCGATCCGCGTGCGCCGGATCCAGAAATAATCGACCATCATGATTCCCGCGACCGGTCCGAGCAGCGCCGAATAGCCGATCAACCAAGTGAAGATGTAGCCATCCGTGGTTGCGAGAATCTTCCACGGCATCATCAGAATCGCAAGCGCGGCGGTAATGAGGCCGCCTGTCCGGTACGAAATCGCGCGCGGCCACAGGCTCGAAAAATCATAAGCAGGGCCGACGAGATTCGCGGCGAGATTGCAGCACATCGTATCGAGCGTCAGGATCACGAGCGCGATGCCGACGCCCACGCCTTCCATCCGGCTCGCAAGATCGATCGGATCCCAAACCGCTTTGCCGTAAATCACGACGCTCGCCGACGTGACGACCACCGAGATCACCGATAGCAGCGCCATCGGCACCGGCAAGCCGATCGCCTGGCCGACCATCTGATCGCGCTGGCTGCGCGAGAAACGGGTGAAATCCGGAATATTGAGCGCGAGCGTCGCCCAGAAACCAACCATCGCGGTCAAGCCGGGCCAAAAGGTCGCCCAGAACTGGCCCGCCTTCTTGCCGCCCGCGGCAAATTGCGACGGTTGCGACAGCATGGTGCCGACGCCACCCGCCTTCGCACACGCCCACCAGACGAGCGCCACGCACATCACGAGCTTGACCGGCGCAGACCAGCTTTCGAGCCACCGGATCGACTCCGTGCCATGCACGACAAAGTAGAGCTGCAACGCCCAGAAGCCGAGAAAGCACGCCAGTTGGCCTGCCGAGATGCCGGCAAGCGGCAACGCATCACCGTGCAGCACGTTGCCGGTCAGGATATTGAGCAGCGTGTAGATTGCACTGCCGCCGAGCCAGGTCTGAATGCCGTACCAGCCGCATGCGACAACCGCGCGCAGCAGCGCGGGCAGCTTGGCGCCCTGCGTGCCGAACGAAGCGCGCACGAGCACCGCATACGGAATCCCGTACTTCGCGCCTGCGTGGCCGATCAGCACCATCGGCACAAGCACGATCAGGTTGCCTAACAATACCGTCAACACCGCCTGCGCGGGTGACATCCCCTGATCGGTCAGCCCAGCCGCAAGCATGTACGACGCAATGTTCATCACCATCCCGACCCATAGCGCCGCAAAATGCTGCCAGCGCCACGTGCGCTGCGCGGCGCTCGTCGGCGCGAGGTCGTCGTTGATGAGCGCGCCGGCCGGCATCCGCGCGTCGCCGGGAACCGCAGGATGACTCATTGCACCGCTCTCCTTGTCGGATCGGCAGCCGGCAGGCCGGCTGCCGCAAAATGGGGCATCTACGCGGCACGCGCCGGATTGTTCGGATGCGTGGTCCAGTTCGCGTAGGTGCCCGAATCGACGCGCTCCATCGTGATGCAGCCGTCGGCCGGACACACATGCAAGCACAAATTGCACCCGACGCAGTTCTCGTCGATGACTTCGAAATGGCGGCGGCCGTCTTTCGTCGCGGTAATCGCCTGATGCGACGTGTCCTCGCACGCGATATGGCACAGCCCGCACTGAATGCAGCGATCCTGATCGATGCGCGCCTTCACGTCGTAGCGCAGGTTCAGGTACTGCCAGTCGGTCACGTTCGGCACCGCACGGCCGCGAAAATCGTCGAGCGTCGCGTAGCCCTTCGCGTCCATCCAATTCGACAGCCCGTCGATCATATCGTCGACGATCCGGAATCCGTAATGCATCGCTGCGGTGCAGACTTGAACCGACCCGGCGCCAAGCGCGATGAATTCCGCCGCGTCGCGCCAGTTCGAGATGCCGCCGATTCCGGAAATCGGCAGGTTCGGCGTGCTGGGATCGCGTGCGATCTCGGCGACCATGTTCAACGCAATCGGTTTTACCGCCGGCCCGCAATAGCCGCCGTGCGAGCCCTTGCCATCGACGCTCGGCTGCGGTGCCATCAAATCGAGATCGACTGCGACGATCGAATTGATGGTGTTGATCAGCGATACGCCGTCGGCGCCGCCCGCATGCGCCGCTCGCGAGCCAAGCCGGATATCGGCGATGTTCGGCGTGAGCTTCACGAGGCACGGCAGGCGGCTGCCCTCCTTGACCCAGCCCGTGACCATCTGAACGTACTCGGGCACCTGACCGACCGCCGCACCCATTCCACGCTCGCTCATTCCGTGAGGACATCCGAAATTCAGCTCGACGGCATCCGCGCCCGTATCCTCAACCATCGGCAGAATCGATTTCCAGTCGTGCTCGTTGCATGGCACCATCAACGAGACGATCAACGCACGGTCCGGCCAATCGCGCTTGATTTGCGCGATTTCCTTCAGATTCACGTCAAGCGGCCGGTCGGTGATCAGTTCGATGTTGTTCAGACCCGCAAGCCGCTGGCCGTTGTAATGAACCGCGCCGTATCGCGAGCTGACGTTGACGACATGCGGATCGAGCCCGAGCGTTTTCCACACGACGCCGCCCCAGCCGGCTTCGAATGCGCGATTCACGTTGTATGCCTTGTCGGTCGGCGGCGCCGACGCGAGCCAGAACGGGTTCGGCGAACGGATGCCGGCAAGCGTGCAACGAAGATCGGCCATCGTCATCTCCTTCTTGTTTCGGAAAATCGTCGGGTGCGCTACCGGAGCGCAGGCAGAATCAACCGCGCAGAAAACGATCGATTGCCCGCGCGGCGCGCTTGCCGTCCTCGACGGCCTGCACGGTCAGGTCTTCGCCCGCATGGTTCGTGCAATCGCCCCCCGCCCAGACGCCTGGCAGCGATGTCGCGCCCTGCGCGTCCACGGCAATCCGGCCGCCGTCGAGCGCGAGTGGCGCCGCCAGGCCGCCGGGCTCGAAGCGCTGGCCGATCGCCTTCAGCACGACGTCCGCGTCGATCCGGAACGTGTCGCCAGTCGGCTCAACGCCACCAGCCGGAGTCGCGCGCATCGCGTCGAATTCGACCCCGCTCACACGGCCGCCGTCGCCCACGATGCGGGCCGGCCTCGCCCATTCGATCAGTGTCACGCCATTACGCTGCGCGAACTCGCGCTCCGCGCCGGTCGCGCTCATCTGCATCGTGCCGCGGCGATACGCGATCGTCACTTGCAGCGCGCCGAGCTTGCGGCTCTGCACGGCAGCATCGACCGCCGTATTGCCGCCGCCGATCACGACGACGCGCCGGCCGACCGACACTTGCGACAGATCGTCCGCTTGCCGCAACCGCGCGATGAAATCGACCGCATCGATTACGCCGTCGAGCGCTTCGCCTTCTATGCGCAGCGCGTTCACGCCGGCGAGTCCGACACCAACGAATACCGCGCCGAATTCGGCGCGCAGCGCATCGAGCGTCAGCTCGCGCCCGAGCGTCTGATTCGCGCGCCATTCGATCCCGCCGATCGACATCAGCCATGCGGCCTCGCGTTGCGCGAACCCGTCGACCGTTTTGTAGGCGGCGATTCCGTATTCGTTGAGCCCGCCCGGCTTGCCGTGCGTATCGAAGATCACGACGTCATGACCCGCGCGCGCGAGGCCGTGCGCGCACGCAAACCCGGCCGGCCCCGCGCCGATCACCGCGACACGCTTGCCACTCGGAGCGGCGCGCTCGAACAGCGGCTTCTCGCCGGCCGCCTCGCGCGCGAGTTGCCAGTCCGTCGCATACCGTTGCAGCGCACCGATCTCAACCGGTTCGCCATCCTGATGATGCCGAACACACGCCCCTTCGCACAGAATCTCCGTGGGGCAAACGCGCGCGCACATCCCGCCGAGCGGATTCGCGGACAAGATGTCACGCGCCGCGCCCCGTAGGTTGCCGTTACCGATTTTGCGAATGAAGCCGGGAATGTCGATCCCGGTCGGGCACGCGGCAACGCAAGGCGCGTCATAGCAATAGTGGCAGCGATCCGCGGCGACCCGTGCAGCACCTGTATCCAGCGGCGGCGCGACGTCCGCAAAATTGCATGCGAGCTGCGCGGCCGGCAAGCGGCCCGCGGCGACATCGCCTATTTCCTTCCAGGACATGGGGACTCCTGTTTATGGTGAGGTGAAACGCCGGGCGCACGACGGCCCGGCATCCGCCGCCGATGCGGCGGATGCCGCCGGACATCCGTTTCTTTTCGACAAAAACGCGGCGCGCGATCAGCCAGGCTCGGATGCGCGCTCGAGCATCGCGTGCAGCAGCACGTTCGCACCCGCGGCAATCCATTCGGGCGTGGCGTCTTCGATTTCGTTATGACTGATCCCGCCGATGCACGGCACGAACACCATCGACGTTGGCGCGACCTGCGCGAGATAACACGCGTCATGCCCGGCGCCCGACACGATGTCGCGATGCGTATAGCCGAAACGTTCCGCCGCCGCGCGCACCGAGCGCACGCAGCCGGCATCGAAAGCGACGGGTGCGTAATAGAAGATCTGATCGACCTGCGCATCGAGCTTGCCGTCGGCCGCAATCCGCGCAATGCCGTCGCGCAACTGCGCATCCATTTGCGCGAGCACATCGTCTTGCGGATGACGGAAATCGACCGTGAAAAACACGCGCCCCGGAATCACGTTCCGCGAATTAGGATGTACCTGCATCATCCCGACCGTCGCGCACGCAAGCGGCGCATGATGTAAGCCGATCTCATTAACGAGCTGCACGACGCGCGACGCGCCGAGCAGCGCATCGCGGCGACGCGGCATCGGCGTCGGGCCGGCATGCGCCTCCTGGCCGCTCAGCACGACTTCATACCAGCGCTGCCCTTGTGCGTCCGTGACGACACCGATCGTCTTGTCCTCCGCCTCCAGAATCGGCCCTTGCTCGATATGCAGCTCGAAAGCCGCGTGGATTGGCCTGCCGCCGCACGGCAGATCGCCCGCATAACCGATGCGCGCCAATTCCTCGCCGATCGTCTTACCGTCGACATCCTGACGCGACAAGCCATATTCAAGCGAAAACACGCCGGCAAACACGCCCGAGGCCACCATCGCGGGCGCGAAACGCGAGCCTTCCTCATTGGTCCAGATGACGGTTTCGATCGGCCGCTCGGTCTCGATACCCAAATCATTCAGAGTCCGAATCACTTCCAGGCCGCCGAGCACGCCGTAAATGCCGTCGAAGCGGCCGCCCGTCGGCTGGGAATCGGCATGCGAGCCGGTCATGACAGGCGGCAACGCATCGTTGCGGCCCTTACGGCGCATGAACACGTTGCCCATGCGATCGATGCTCACCGAGCAGCCGGCTTCCTTCGCCCAGCCGACGATCAGATCACGGCCCGCTCGATCGAGATCGGTCAGCGCGAGCCGGCAAACGCCCCCTTTTTCCGTCGCACCGATTTTCGCGAGTGCCATCAGGCTGTTCCACAAACGCTCGCCGTCGACTTTCACCGAGGCCGATAGCGCGACTTCTGTCGTTGCAGTCATGGGTGACTCTCCATCTGGTTCGAGATTGCGCGCTCGATGCGCCGCAGCGGCAAGCATGGCCGGCGAGCGGGATCTATCGTGGGGGGCGTTTCTCAATCTTGTCCGTATGGTCAGGTTATAACCGACCATATCGCCAATTTCAAACGTGTCAAAAACATGAGGCGGATGGGCGCTAGCGAAATCGCGCTCTCGATACCGCCTCGAACACATCCGACAAAACGGCTCAACGCCGGTCAGCCCGTTGCGGCGCGTCCACTTCGAGCGTGTGCCCTGCGAAGTCAGGACGATCGCGATTCGCGATGTCACCGCGCTTCGGCTGATCGACAGCCCTATCACGGCCTCACGGCTCATGCCAACACCCCCCCGAGAATTCAGAGGCAGTTCGTTATACAGAACGTCGTTAAGCTCTATCCGCCAAATGTCCCCTATTGGCTTACGCGCTCTGCACCGGCGTTTGACCGGAGGCAAAGAGAGTTTCCGATGGTTGCCTCGCTCACGGCTGTTGCGTTGCGGACATGCAAATTTTCGTCACGCCTTGAGGAAAACTCGCTATGCACTTAAATACAAAACTTTCGGCTTTTGCCATCCTGGCAGGATTCGTCAGCACGTCAGTGCTTGCCGCACCGCTCGCAGAAAGCGTCGAGCCAGCGAGAGCAGTTCATTCCGTCGAAACACAAGCGCGCGGGCAATGGTTCAAACAGATCACGCACACAGCATCGTCTGGTTTCGGATGCTTTCGCGCGTCTTATCCGAATCTTGCGTGGGAAAAAGTAACCTGCGGACAGGGGCCGTCCTTTAAGTCCACGCTGCCTTCGCCGCTGCAAACCACGTTGAACGCCTCGGGCGCGTCACCCATGGCGGTGGACAACACGAATGGATATGCGCTGGTATCGAGCACTCCGATCAGTTCGGTAATCGGCACCTTTCCGTCCGTCACCGGAGTGACGTCGATCACGGACCCCAGCCACCCAAGCGTGGCCAATCAGTATTCGATTCAACTGCTTACGAATACGGCCGTCACATCGGCCTGCAATAATGGCGCGACCAACTGCCGGGCCTTCCAGCGGTTTGTCTATTCGACGACGCTTCCCAATTCGGCGCCAGCCGCCGCCTTTCTTTACGGCGAATCCTGGCTGATGAACTATGGAAATTTCGGACCCTGTCCCAGTAATTGGTCGGACGACGGCAAAGGGAATTGTTATATACGAGACATCTTTTACGATGCGCCGGCGGTTCCCGCCACTGGGCTTGGAAGCGCGCAAACGAATGTCATCGCCTCGTCCAGCAACGGCTTTTCGTTTTACTTTCTCTACGGCGGCTACGCTTACTTAATCACATCGCCCGATCGATTGAATATCATCCCGTTCTGGAAACAGGTGGCATTCAACGTTTTTGGCCGGGCTGACGGAAACGCATCCGGTATCGCGCAGTTCAATCCGGGGTCGTCCGTGAAGTTGCAATTGACCAAGAATAGCAGCACCACCAATCCCACTTGCGTGCGGCAATCGATCGGGCCGTTCAGCATCGCAGGCAACAACCTGAACCTGGGTAGCTGCACAACGGCCGCCAACCAGATTCAATTCTCCGAATCGAACTGAAGGCTCAATCAAGTCGGCGAATTCGAGCTTCGGCAGCGTGCATCGGGGCAGGCAACGGCTCCGATGCACGCTGCCAAAGCCGCGCCGCCCATGCAAGCCGTGCTCTGCCTGCCGCGCCGCAACGGCTCGGGCCGCCCGCTTCGGTGTTGCTGTGAAATACGATTCCGCCGCAGCCTCCGCCGGTGAAAAATGCTGTCAACCATGCTGAGGCGGCTCGACCGTCACGCCTGCGGGCAAATGCGGCAAACCTCACGCCGCCCCTACCCACCGCGCCGGACTCAACGGGCCGATGCGGCCCGTGCCACTTGTGCCGCAAACGCACATCCCATCGTTGCGTCCGTGGAGCCACGTCTGGATGCTCGTGCAATCGGAAGCCGGGCAGCCACGTCTACAATAGCCGCGAAGCGCCCGCACCCGCGGGTGCGCCCGTGCCTTATTCATCGATCGATCCATGCGAGACCCCGATCCGCCGACGCCCGCCGCTTCGCCCGCCGACGAGCCGCAGCGGCCTCGCCGCCATGCGCGGCGTGAGCATACCGCCGCGCCGCCCGTCGAGCGCCGCCGCAAAGCCGGCATTCGTGCATCGAACGAAGCCCAGATCGTCGCCTGTGCGGAAGCCGTATTCGCCGAGCGCGGCTTCGAAGGCGCGAGCACTGCGCTGATTGCCGAGCGAGCCGGCCTGCCGAAAGCGAATCTGCACTATTACTTCCCGACCAAGCTTGCACTGTACCGCCACGTGCTCGACGACATCTTCGAGGAATGGCACGCAGCCGCTTCGACGTTCGACGTCGGCGGCGACCCGGTCGACGCGCTCGGCGGCTATGTGCGCGCGAAGATGGCGCTGTCGCGCCGAAGGCCGCTCGGCTCGAAGGTTTGGGCCAACGAAATCATCAGCGGCGCGCCGCACATGCAGGACATCTTGCGCGAACGCGTAAAGCCGTGGCTCGAAACGCGCGTCGCACTGATCGAGCGCTGGATCGCGCTCGGGCTCGTCGCGCCCGTCGAACCCCGGACGCTGCTATTCATGATCTGGGCAACGACCCAGCATTACGCCGACTTCGATGCGCAGATCGAGGCGCTTGCCGGCAAACGCGCACTGTCGGCCAAGGCATTCGGCAGCACGACTGACGAAGTCGTGCATCTGATTCTGCGCGCATGCGGCGCGCGCAGGCCCGGCGCGGCGTCGGTGCACGAGTAGCCGCAGCGGCACTACAAGCGTGGGCACGGCCGGCAACGGTGCGTGGCACTTCGCAGAGCGCCTGGATTGTGCGATGCGGAAATCCGTTCGCATCGCGCGCCGGGTTCGGCCGAACGGCATCTCGATGCGCGGCGCGAAGCCGCGGCGTGTCCTTTCGTCATCCCATCGTCAGCTTTCATCTACGTCGCGAACCCAATAGACACTGCGTGCGCGGCCCGATCGCCATTCGGGCATTTACTAAGCATCCGTCGACAATTTTGTCTTGATATTCTTGACGCACCCTCCGTCCGGCACGGACGCAGGCACCGCCCGGCCGGCAACCGTGCCGGGCCAACGCGAAATGGCGGCGCAATCGCACGCAATCATCGAACTACGTATAACGAGGTACCAACAGTGAAAAAAATCTTGGCGGCTTTGACCGTGACCCTGCTGGCGGTATCGGCGGGCAGCGCCTACGCGAAGGACTGGTCGACGATTCGCTTCGGCGTCGATCCAAGCTACCAGCCTTTCGAGTCGAAAGGGCCGGACGGCAAGGTGGTCGGGTTCGATATCGATCTCGGCAACGAAATCTGCAAGCGCCTGAATGCGAAGTGCGTATGGATCGAAAACGACTTCGACGGCCTGATTCCGGCGCTGAAGGCACGCAAGTTCGATGGCGTGCTGTCGTCACTGACCATCACGCCGCAGCGTGAAGAGCAAATCGCGTTCTCCGCCAAGCTGTTCGATACGCCGACGCGCCTCGTCGCCAAGAAGGGCTCGAACCTGCAGCCGACCGCGGAATCGATGAAGGGCAAATCCGTCGGCGTCGAGCAAGGCACTATTCAGGAAACTTACGCGAAGACCAATTGGGCGCCGAATGGCGCGAAGGTCGTGCCTTATCAGAATCAGGACCAGGTTTATGCGGACCTGCAAACGGGGCGCCTGGACGCCGCCTTGCAAGACGAAGTGCAAGCCGACATCGGCTTTTTGAAGACGCCGCGCGGCGCAGGCTTCGAATTCGCGGGCAAAGAAATTCCGACGGGCTCCGCTGCAATCGGTCTGCGAAAGGAAGACACCGATCTGAAAGCGAAGATCGACGGCGCGATTGCGGCAATGGTCAAGGATGGCACGTACAAGAAGATCTCGAAGAAGTATTTCGACTTTGACGTCTACGGCAAATAAGCGCTAGCGGCATGGGCGGCGCGTCCGCGATGCCGGACGCGCGCGGCCAGGCGTTCGGGATTGCTTGGGTTCTCGCCGCATGCGCCCGGCCAACTGCAACAAAGGGATACCGGGCTTCCCAACAAACCCTGAAAATCCGGATTTCATCGGCCACGCCGCATTGAGCTTCGCGCCGGACCGACAAACGCGATGGCGGCGAAAATCCATTCGCGCTTATCCGGGCCAAAATGGCTTCACCCGGGATTCACTGTCGGTTTCATCCGAAACATGAAATCGAAATACGCTCAGCCCGGAGTTCTCGATACTCGAACCGGGCGCATTCGCGCTGGCTGGCGTTTGCCGTTTGCGGTGCGATGAAAACGGCATCGTTATCATTCTATTCATTGTTCCAATTCGGCGACCGTCGGCATCGACCATATCGAGCGGCCAGCGATTCGCAATCAATATTGGAAAACGTCGATAAAAACAACATCCCCGCCCATTCACGTTGAGCGGTTTGATCGAAAGCCTCGCGCTTGTCAATCCGGCGGTTTGCCATTATGTCGGCTCGCCGCGCAGAACCAAGGACAATAAAACCCTGGCCGACGCTGTATCATCCCAATCGATTTTCCCCAACCCCGCAAGGCTTATTGAATGCAGACGCTCGGCGCGGCAATTCTTCCGATACTCATTGCGCTTCTGGCGGGATACGTCAGCGGACGAATCATCGGTCAAACGGTCCGAACCGTCCTGGTGCGCCTCATCACGCCACTCGTTTGGCTGCTGCTGCTGTCGATCGGGCATGAATTCGGCCATGTGCTCAGCCAAGCCTCCGAGGTGGGCTATGTCGTCGTGCTGGCGCTCATGTTCGCCGCGTTGACGACCTTCATCCCGTGGCTCTTGATCGTGCTGGTCCATCGCCCCGATACGATGCGCGACGGTTCCGCGGGCCAGCGGCCCGGACCGGTCCGGGCGATTCTGAAACCGCTGAAGGAATGCGCGATCGCACTCGTGATGGTGGCGATCGGCGTGATGATCAGCGCCATGACGATGCCCGCGTGGCTGCTCATGCTTCCGCTACCGACGACCAACCAACTGCTCTACGCATTGATCTGGCTGGTAGGCGTCGATTTGATCGCAATCGACGTCACCCGTCAGGTGCTATCGCTGCGCACGCTCGCCGTGCCGATTCTCGTGGTACTGGGATCGTGGGCCGGCGGCGCGATCGCCTCAACGCTCGGCGGCATGCCGTTCGGGGTGGCTCTGGCGCTGTCGAGCGGCTTCGGATGGTTCACGCTGTCCGGCGTGCTGGTGGCGAAATACCTGGGCAGCACCTATGGCACGGTTGCGTTGCTCACCGATCTGTTCAGAGAACTGTTCGCCATCGTGTTGCTGTATAGCGCCGGAGCGCGCTTCGCTCATCCGTGCATCGGCGCGAGCGGCGCAACGGCCCTGGACTCGACGCTCCCGATCATCAAGCAGACGTGCAGGCCGATCGAGGTTCCGGTCGCGCTCGTCAGCGGCCTCATCCTGACCCTGATCGCGCCATTCCTCATTACGCTCTTTCTGATGAAATAAGGGCGGGCTGGGCGGTGCCACGACCGGCAACAGTAACGCATAGTGCCGCCAAATCGGCGGCATGTCGCGGCCCGGTGCGCGAAGCGCGCGCCGCCGCTCGGTGCGCGCCACCGGCAGCGCCGAACCGACACTCGCACGCGCCCCCGCATTGCCGACCAACGCCTGCGCCCCCCGAAACCGCGCCGCACGTTTGATGCATTCACGGCAGCCAACGTACAATCGTCATCTCACTGACATCGAACTCGCGCCGCGGCTGCGCCGCGCATTCCGATCATGCAAACGCAGACCCATCCGTTGATTTCGCCCGCCATCGGCACGGCTCGCCAGATCACCAGCTTCCACTACGGCCCGCGCAGCGGGAAGAAGGTCTATATCCAGGCGTCGTTGCACGCGGACGAGTTGCCCGGCATGCTCGTCGCGACCCTGCTGCGCCGCAAGCTCGAGAAGCTCGAAGCCGCGGGCAAATTGCATGACGAAATCGTCGTCGTGCCGGTCGCGAATCCGATCGGCCTCTCGCAGCATGTGTTCGGCGATCATCTCGGCCGCTTCGAACTCGGCTCGATGCAGAACTTCAACCGCAATTTCCACGATCTGGCGGCGCTCGCGATCCCGCGCGTCGAAGGCCGCCTGACGCGCGATGCGGCAGAGAACCTCGCCGCCGTGCGCAGCGCGATCCGTGAAGCGCTCGATGCGCAGAAGCCGCGCACCGAGCTTGAATCGCAACGGCTCACGCTGCAACGGCTATCATACGACGCCGACATCGTGCTCGACCTGCATTGCGATTCCGATGCGGTCATGCACCTGTATACGAACCCGGATCTGTGGGAAGAAGTCGAGCCGCTTGCGCGCTATCTGGGCGCGAAGGCATCGCTGCTCGCACTGAACTCGGTGGGCAATCCGTTCGACGAAATCCACAGCTTCTGCTGGTCGGAGCTGCGCAGCCGCTTCGGCGAGCGCTATCCGATTCCGAACGGTTCGATCTCGGTGACGGTCGAGCTGCGCAGCGAGCGCGACGTGTCGTATGCGCTCGCCGAGCACGATGCGCAGGCGCTCGTCGAATATCTGACGCTGCGCGGCGCCATCGAAGGCACGCCCGCGCCGCAGCCGCAGCTCGAATTCGCGGCAACGCCGCTTGCAGGCACCGAACCGCTCGTCGCGCCAGTCTCGGGCATCATCGTGTTCCACACACCGGTAGGCGTGTGGATCGACGCGGGCCAGGCGGTCGCCGATATCGTCGATCCGCTGACCGAGCGCGTCATTACGTTGAAGAGCAGCGTATCCGGCGTGCTGTACGCGCGCCAGATCGCGCGTTTCGCGACAGCCGGCATGGAAATCGCGCGGATCGCCGGGGCGACGCCGTTCCGGACCGGTTCGCTGTTATCGGCTTGAGCGGGCGGGGCTGCACGGCGGCGCTTGCCGAAAAGATGCACGCGCCGCCCATGCCCGTCAAAACGCCGGAACGATCGCGCCGTTGAACTTCGTTTCGATGAACTTGCGCACTTCGTCCGATTCATACGCGGCGACGAGCTTCTTCACCCAAGGCTTGTCCTTGTCCTGCGCGCGCACGGCGATCAGGTTCGCGTATGGCCCCTTCAGATCCTCGATTGCTATCGCATCCTTCACCGGTGTCAGCCTGGCCTTCACCGCGTAGTCGGTGTTGATCGATGCCGCGTCCAGATCCGGCAGCGCGCGCGGCAGTTGCGCGGCATCAAGCTCGATGAGCTTGAGCTTTTTCGGATTCTCCGCGACATCGAGCGGCGTCGCGTTCGCGCCGGTCCCCGCCTTCAGCTTGATCAGCCCGTACTTCTGCAACAGCCTCAGCGCGCGATTGCCGTTCGACGGATCGTTCTGAATCCCGACCTTCGCACCGGCCGGCAGATCCTTCAGCGATTTGTATTTCTTCGAGTAAAAGGCCATCGGCATCACATAGGTCAACCCGACGCCGACGATCTTATAGCCGCGCTTGGCGATCTCGCTGTCGAGAAACGGCTGATGCTGAAAACCGTTTGCGTCGAGATCGCCTGCGGCGAGTGCCGCATTCGGTTGCACGTAATCGTTGAATTCGATCACTTTGAGCGCGAGCCCGTCGCGCGCGGCGACTTTTGTCACCACCGACCAGATGTCCGCGTCCGGGCCGCTCATCGTGCCGACCTTCAGCGCCGTGTCATCCGCATATGCGAACGTTGCCGCCAACGCCATCGCCGCGCCGCCCGCCAGCCGGCGGAAGATCGAAGTCAATCTCTGCATGGTGTTCCCTTCCGATCCTGATTGATTGTCCGTTTAAAGCGCGCATCGTCGCATGCCGCATCGGAGTGGCCAACCAAGCGATTTTCATACAGATATTCCGGCACGCGGGCGTGCCGCACGATTCACGGCAGCGCCGCACCGCCGCGCGCATGCTGGCGGACCAGTGTGGCGCGGGCGCGACATCCAAACATTGTGACAGCCGTTGTCATATTCATTAAGTGCGCCATCGATACAGTTCGCTTCCGTTCCTTCCAGGTGCCTTAAAGAGCGTCGCGGAACCCACCTTTTCTATTCGTCGGAGATTTCCTTGAACAAGAAACTATTGACCACCGCTATCCTCGCAGCAACGGCGGGCGCGGCGCATGCGCAAAGCAGCGTCACCCTGTACGGCATCATCGATGCCGGTATCAGCTATGTGAATCACAGCAAGAACGCGAGCGGCGGCTCGAGCAAGCTCTTCAAGTACGACGACGGCGTCGCTCAAGGCAGCCGCTGGGGCCTGCGCGGCACCGAAGATCTGGGCGGCGGTCTGCGCGCGATCTTCGTGCTCGAAAACGGCTTCAACAGCGGCAACGGCACGATCGGCCAGGGCGGCGCGATCTTCGGCCGTCAAGCTTACGTGGGTCTGTCGCAACAAGCCTACGGCACGCTGACGTTCGGCCGCCAATACTCGTTCTCGACCGACATCCTCGGCTCGAACTACTCGACGGGCGGCAACACGGTCGCGGGCAACTACGCGTTCCACGTCAACGATATCGACCAGCTTACGGCGAGCCGCATCAACAACGCGGTGAAGTTCCAGAGCGCGAACTACGCCGGCTTCACGTTCGGCGCATTGTACGGCTTCTCGAACTCGACGAACTTCGCCGGCGCGCCGGCGACGACGACGGGCACGACAACCACGCCCGGCTCGTCGCGCGCGTACAGCTTCGGCCTGAACTATGCGAACGGTCCGATCGGCATCGGCGCGGCATACACCGACATCCGCTATCCGAGCCAAGCCACGCCGGCATTCTCGACGACGATCGCGAACATCGGCCTCGGCACGGTGCGCGATCTGCGCAGCTACGGCGTGGGCGCACGCTATATCTGGGGTCCGGCGTCGCTCTGGGCGCTGTGGACGCGCACGCAATTCGACGCGGTGGGCGCGGCCGGCGCGGCATACAACGCCTACGAAGGCGGCGTGAAGTATGCGTTCACGCCGGCGCTGTCGGCTGCGGTTGGTTACACGTATTCGAACCTGACCCGCGCGGGCCAGTCGTATCACTGGAACCAGGTCAACACCGCGCTCGACTACGCGCTGAGCAAACGCACGGACGTGTACGGCCTCGTCGTCTACCAGCAGGGCTCGGGCAATGGCGTGCAGGCGCAGATCGGCTCGTCGACGAGCTACTTCAACACGTCCGGCACGGGTTCGAAGAACCAGATCGCCGCGCGCGTCGGTATCCGTCACAAGTTCTGAGCCAGCGCTCGGCAGTTCGCGGCAAAACGCCCCGCACTTCGTGCGGGGCGTTTTTTTGCGCCTTTTAAGTTTCGCTTAATTCTGAATTGAGAGGATACTCACACCCCCCCTGTTGGCCGCCTGAGCATCGGCGGCATTTTTTTATCCGGATCGAGGCGGCACGCGCCGTCCATGCAGGACAGGATCGGAGGAAACGATGATTGAGGATACCGTTTTCAGCGGTCTGCATACGTTGCTCACGCACGAACATGCATTCCCGGTGCAGAGCTGCCGCGTTTCGGTCACCATGCAGCGGCCATGGGGACGCCCCTATCGGCTTGTCGAATGGACAATGCATCTGGACGCGCCCGCGCGCCGCCGGATCGTGCCGGCCGAGAGCACCGAAGCCGAAATCGCCGAGGCCGTCGCGTCTCACGTGCCGGGGCGGCTGTACGAAGGCGGCACCGCGCTATATTGACGCGCATTGCGGTGCGCACCGGCGCGGCCGCTGCATGACGCTGTCTCGATAGCGGCCCTGACGATCATCGTCCCGGCCGGCTGGCTGGCCTGGTCACCGTTTTTTCCGCTCGCGGCCTTCCATTGCCGCGTGCTGCGGCATCGGGTCTCGCTATCCCCGCAGGTAAATCTGTTACCCTGCGCGTTTTCCGTTTTGCAATACCTCGATGGAAAACGCCTTCAACGAACGCGGCGTGACGATCACGCGCAACGGCCTGTCCGCCGGCGGACAACTCTTCGCGTTGCGCGAGATTCGTGATGTCGAAGTCCTGACTATCCGAAAAAATAAGATCGTGCCGTGGTCGATCTCGCTGATCGGGCTCGCCGCTGCGGTCTACGGCGGCCTGAGCGGCACGAGCGCGCTGCTCGTCGCGGGCGTGATGCTCATCGTCGTCGGTTATCTGGCTTGGATCACGCAGGATGTCACTCATCGGCTCATCGTCGTCATGCCAGACGGCAAGCACGAAGCGCTGACGAGCGTCGAGCGCGATTTCGTCGAGCGGGCCGCGCGTGCGGTGCGCGCAGCGCAAACCGCAAACGCTGCCGCGTCTTGATGCAGCCCGACGTGGCCTTCGCCGTGCGCATTGCCAGCGCGGCCGACGCGCCCGCATGGCGCCGACTGCGGCACGCACTGTGGCCGCACGCGTCCAACGCCGAGCATGCGCGCGACATTGCCGCGCAGCTCGACGCGCCGCACCGCTACGCTTGCTTCGTCGCCGTCGCGCCGGCTGAGCAGCCGCTCGGCTTTGCCGAGATCGCGGTGCGCAATGACGCGGTAAACGGCTGCCATACCTCTCCCGTGCTATTCCTCGAAGGCGTATACGTCGATCCAAGCTTACGCCGTCGCGGCATCGCCCGTTCGCTGATCGCAGCTGCGGCGGCGTGGGGCGCAACGCGCGGGTGCAGTGAATTCGCGTCGGATGCACCGATCGACAACGCCGCATCGTATGCGCTGCATCGCGCGCTCGGCTTCGACGAAACCGAGCGTGTCGTATTTTTCCGCCGGACGTTGCCGCGCTGACCAGCCAGCATCCATGCGCTCAACCGGGGCGCGCCGTTCAAACTCGCGATGCTACGTAGAAAGCCAAGCACGCCAATGCGCGCCGGCAACACGGTGAGCCACAGTTTCATCGATATCAACGGCTGACGGCGAAGCCGCGCCGTCCAGCCGCTTGACTGGCTTGACTGGCGCGAAGAACGCGGCGGCGCGGCGGCCATCTTACCCGCCATCGCAGTTCCACCCGCCTTTGCATCGCGGGCACCCGTGCAGCAATCGCCCCGCCGTCAACAAACGCCGTACTGACGTGCAACGCCTCGCCGCCCGCGTCAACGGCCTTGCGGTTCGTCCGTTCGCGCCGTCGCAACCGACCCGATTCACGCGGCATCGGCGCAATCGCGCCACGCATCGCGCTGCGACACGATCCTGCCGGGCGTAACCGGCGCCATCCGGCCATTCTTCAGCCAATCGAGCGAAATCGGCCACAGGCTCGTCTCGAAGCGGCTGTGAAAGAACGCAAAATGCCCGATGCGATCCACACCGATCGCATCGGGAGAAATCCGCAGATGCACGACGCGGCTGCGCGTGAAATACCGGAGCAGCCGCTCGATCGCCGAAACCGTGCCGAATTCGTCGTCGGTGACGCTCGTCGCAAGCACCGGTGCGCGCAGCGCCGCAAAGCGGCGCACCAACGCACGGCGCTGCACGTCATCGCGCAAAATCGGCGCGCGGCGATAGGTATCCTCGAAATTCGGCCGGCTACGGCTCCACGACAGCGCAACGCCCTTCGGCGTATCCTCCATCCAGCCGAAGCGCTTGGCCGGAACATAGCCGCAGAGCGCCGCAAACACCGGCATCAGCAAATGCCATTTCCACAGCATCGAAAGCTTGTGCCGTGCCGCGTAGTCACGCCAGTACGCATACTGCGCGCCCATCATGAATACGCGGCGAATCCGCGCGTTCGACGGCGCGAGTCCGACCACGAAGCCGCCGATGCTGTGCGCGGCCACATCGACCGGCTGCCCCGCAAACGCATCGAGCACATGGCTCAGCACCGCTTCGAAATCGAGTTCGCCCCAATCGAGCCAAGTCGCGTCGAGATGCGCAAGCCGCTCGGGCCGCGATTCGCCGATGCCGCGATAGTCGTAGACGATCGCATCGTAACCGTGCCGATGCAGATACGCGGCGAAGCGAAAGTAGTAGCGGCAGCGCACCGACGTCGCCGCGTTGACGATCACCACCGGCCTCGGCTCGCCGCCGACGGGCACCGCGCGGTGGCGCCAAACGAAACCCTTGATCGAATAGCCGTCGGCCGCCGTCACGGTGATCGGCTCCGGCTCGGCTACGCCCGTGTCATTATCGCCTGTCCCGCTCGCTGCGCCGATTTCGCCCGTCCCGGTCATTTCGCTCATCCCATCATCCCCGACATGCACACCCGTCATGCGTACCGCTGCCGGCACGCCGCATCGCTATTCGTGCGGATTGCACCGCAATGCCTATTGCACTTGACCTTCGCGATTCGCTCAATCAATCTTCCCGCATCTCTCGCATGAGGAGTGCGCATGACAGTCCCTCTGGTCAAGCTCCCGTCGCTCGATCTGGTCCGAGGCTTTGTGGCGGTCGGCCGGCGCATGAGCATCACCGTCGCCGCGCAGGATCTGTGCGTCACACAGTCCGCCGTCAGCCGGCAGGTCAACGCGCTCGAAACAGCTCTCGGCGTGCGCCTGCTCAACCGCGGCTACCGGTCCATCTCGCTCACCGCCGACGGCGAGCGGCTGTTTCGCGCGGCAGACGGCGCGATCCAGCAATTGCAGGAAGTCGTCGACACGCTCACGCATCCGACGACGCGCCAGCCGGTGACGATCACCGCAAGCATCGGCGTCGCCGCGTTGTGGCTGCTGCCGAGGCTCGGCAACCTGCAGCGCCGTCATCCCGATATCGATCTGCGCGTCGCTGCAACCGACAAGATACTCGACGCGCGCGCCGAGGGCATCGATCTAGCCATCCGCTATTCCCCGGCGAGCAGCGCGCCGCCCGCGTCGATCCGCTTGTTCGACGAATCGATCATGCCCGTCGCCCACCCGTCGCTCGGGGTCCGCACGCTCGACGCCGCCGCGCTCGCACGCCACGTGCTGCTCGAATTCGACGGTCCGCGCCGGCCGCTGCTGCGATGGTCCGATCATCTGAGCGCGCTCGGCCTCGACGATGCGCCCACACGCGGCATCCTACGCTTCAACCAGTACGACCAGGTGATCCAGGCAGCGCTCGCGGGCAGCGGAATCGCGCTCGGGCGGCGTGCGCTCGTCGAGCCGCTGCTTGCGGACGGCCGGCTCGTTGCGATTGGCGAGCCCGGCGCTGGCCGCGCATCCGGGCACGCGTATTGGCTTCATCAGACCGAAGCGGCGGCGCGCGATGATGTGCGCGCGGTGGTCGCATGGATCATGGACGAAGCCTCCGCGATGACAGATGCCGATCCGGCTTGACGATGGCGCTGACGCCGCCGGAAGACGCGACATGTTTCGCCGCGCCGCCGCAGCGCGCAATGCACGCTGAAATCAAACCGCACATAACACGCGAAGCCGGCGTCGCACCGGTCAATACCGCCAACCCACTATGAGACCCGATGCAGCGGCGCTCTCCTCGCCGTCGCCCTGCTCGCATGCGTGCCACGCATGCGAATTCAGCCTAAGAGTCACTTGAGCAGCCGCACCTGCCAGCGCTTTAATGGCCAAACGACGGCTGCCGAACGCGCACCCCATCGAAGTCGAATCCACACGGCACGCGCAGAGCTTCCAGCCGCGCGACGACAGTCGCTGGTTTGTCAACCAGCCGGCGACCATTTAGCGACGGCCCAAGCTTGGCCGAATCGAACACATGACGGAGACATACGGTGATCAAACCCGCAGACGCGTGGCAACGCCGCTGGCTACTCGTAGTGGCAGGCGGACTTCTGATGGGCGCGGCGCTCGGCGTGCGCAACGTGCAGGGGCTGTTCCTGCTGCCCGTCACCATTGAGCGCGGCTGGCCACGCGAGACATTCGGCTTCGCGCTGGCGCTGCAAAACCTGCTGTGGGGCGTCGCGCAACCGTTCACCGGCATGATCGCGGACCGCTTCGGTTCGGCCCGCGTGATCACCACGAGCGCGATGCTCTATGCATTCGGCCTCATCGTGATGGCGCACGCGGCGTCGGCCGGTGTCTATACGCTGGGAACCGGTGTGCTGATTGGGATCGCGCTATCCGGCACCGCGTTCGGCGCGGTGTACGGCGCGCTGTCGCGGCTGTTCCCACCCGAGCAGCGCGCTTGGGCGCTCGGCGTCGCCGGAACGATCGGCGGCCTCGGCCAGTTCTGCATGGTGCCGCTTACGCAGCAGATGATCGCCGGGCTCGGCTGGGTGCCGGCGATCGTCGTGCTCGCCGCCGTGATGTTCGCTACCGCTCCGCTCGCCGCTTGGCTGCGCGAACGCCGTGCCGAGTCCGGCGCGCCAAGCGATGACGGACAGACGATGCGCGCGGCGATTCGCGAAGCGCTATCCCACCGTGGCTTCTGGCTGCTGAATCTCGGTTTTCTTGCCTGTGGATTCCAGCTTGCATTCATCACCGCGCACCTGCCCGCGTATCTGCTCGACAAGGGCATGAGCGTGCGCCAGGCGGGCATCGCGCTTGCGAGCATCGCGCTTGCCAATACAATCGGCACGTTCCTGTGCGGTTATGCGGGCGGCTTTCTGCGTCGCAAGTATCTGCTGTCGGGCATCTACCTCGTGCGCGCGGCCGCGATGCTCCTGTTCGTGACGCTGCCGCTCACGCCCGCGAGCCTCTATGCATTCTCGTTCGTGATGGGACTCGTCTGGCTCGGCACGGCGCCGCTGACGAACGGATTGGTGTCGCAGGTGTTCGGCGTGCGCTACATCACGACGCTGTTCGGCTTCGTATTCTTCGGCCATCAGCTCGGCAGCTTTTTCGGCGTATGGCTCGGCGGCGCCGTGTTCGACGCGACCCGCTCATACGATCTGCTGTGGTATGGCTCGGCCGCGCTCGGCGTGATCGCCGCCGTGCTGCATCTGCCAATCGACGATCAGCAAGTCACGCGGCTTGCCACGCCGAGCGCCACGCTGACATGATGCGTGCGAGGCGTTCTTGTCGAAAAGCGGCTTGGCCGCATAGCGGATGCGGCAAGTGCATCCGCTACGCCCTGCAAATGTGCCGCCTCCAGTGCATACAATGCTGGCAGTTGCGATGACGCCCACCAAGCTCACCAGTCGAATAGCGTTCGTAGTCCTCGCCATTCTCGCGACGAGCAGCCTTGCGGTGCTCGTTTCATGGTCTTTCACGGGGTATCTAACGTCATCGGTACTGACGTCGCTGCTGTCCGGCTTTTCCTTCTGCGAATAGCAGCGCATCGCAACTGCCGCCGCACACGCCGACGATCAATCACCTCACGCGTGCTCGACGTCGACGCGCGCATCGCCGCATTTGCCTAGGGCGAAGAGGCCGCACAGGATTGGCTGCTCGGTCATGAGGAGGCGCGCCGGCGCTGACGCTTGCACGGATAGGTCGTTGCGTTGCCCGCTTGCATCGGCGCGATAGCCGAAAGCGGCGAATTTAGCAGTAGTAACCTACACCGTCTTCCCTCAATCCTGATTCCGATCCCCATTGCGTCACGTTCTTCCAATACGGCTTTGCCGTCACGGACATGACAGGCCACTGCTTGGCAAGACGTAAGCGACAAAGACGGTGCGAGTCACGATGCGTGAACACGCGCATTCGGTACGGGTTGGCGCATCAACTGGTATCCGATGCGCAGCGCCCCATAGGCGTGACAGCAGCCCGCACTCTTCGCAACGTAAGACGTGGCGCTACCGGGCAGCGCGTTCAGTTATAATGCAGCACCAACTTCTTTGGAAAACTAACTGTACACTGCACGATAAAACGTGCATTGGCTCGTTGTGAGTCCTTGTTCGACGGATCGCCCGGCAAAGCTAACGATCGCGGCATCCTCTGGCGCCCCCAATCCCGATCGGACCGGTATTGCAGCCCCTCGCGCCTGACCCACCCCCTCGCCTGTACGACGCGCATCGCCCCGGCAACGCGAACCATGGCGTCTACAACAGGAGGGGCAGCCCATCCCCGCACTTCTCATCATCGCCCGAGCGTATGTCATTCAACGCTCGCAACCTCTTGCCTGACGAAGCACTGCATTGCCGGTGCCGCACCAATTAACCAGGAACCTTGAATGGCTAAAGAAGAACTGCTGGAACTCGACGGCATCGTAGACGAAGTACTGCCGGACAGTCACTACCGCGTCACGCTCGACAATGGCGTCGTGGTGGGCGCTTACGCATCTGGCCGTATCCGGAAGAATCACATCCGCATCCTTGCAGGGGATCGAGTCACACTAGAACTTTCAGTGTACGATCTGACAAAAGGAAGGATAAATTTTCGACACAAGGACGAACGCAGCGGCAGCTCAACGCGCAGGACAGCCTTTCGCCGCCGTTGACACCTAGCACGGAAGCCTCGGGGTTTCGGCATGGCGGGGCCATGATGCTACCCCGAAACCAACCTCCTGCCGCCTTGCCAACGAAGCACGGATAAGTAAATTTCCGCTGTACAAGTCCGGCAATGGGCGTAGCATGAAGCGAATCACTGCCCAGGCCCGTTCCCGTATATCCGCAGATTTCTTTTCGATGAAGCAGGGCTGCCCGCTTTCATCGCAAGCCGAACGACGCGGCAGATCGTGTGAAGACTGAATTCAGCCGCTCACACTGCTACTCTCTTGCGCCGCATGGTGATGCGGCCTCAAAGGTACCCCGATGGCAACTAGCTTCCGTCTCTACCGCGGGCTGGAAATTTACCCGCTCGTCTATCCATGTCATACCACCGAGCCCGGATACGGGCATAACTACGACGAGGGCTTCAACGCCGCCGTGCGCATCCAGGAGCCGGGAAACCCTGAAGGATCATCGCGCAGCCGAGTATTTCAGCTCCCGGTGGCCAAACCTTTCCTAAACGCAGGTGATGCGCGGCGAGCATCAACTGCATATGCGGAGCACCTCATCGACACCTGCTCGCAAGACACGAACGTCCTCGACCTTGAGTTGTGATTCGTCGCGCCCCCTGTTAAGCGCTCGCCAGCGCGCCCCTGCGCCGGGGTACGCGGGCAAAAATTGAGGTTTTACATGGACAGAACCGACCTATTGAAGCGGATTCAACGTGACGGCTCCAGCATTGTTGACCAATTTTTGCCGTTTGGAGCTCGTGCCGAGTTGGACGGAGTCATCCGCGACGGTCATCACGAGATCGATGCAAGTGCGTGGCTAATGTTCGTGTCCATTCGAGCAATCTTGCGTAATAACGGCATGGGGAGTTGCGAGTCAGACCATGAGGCAAGCCAAATCATGGCCCTTCTGAATGCGTAACGGCGATTTACCCGTCACGCCACGTTCCGCAACGGTCATGGCCACGCGGCAACCGTGCAAGGAAAGAGAATGCGCTGCAATTCAACCCGCTTCGTCATCGACCTGACGCCGCGCAGGGCAAACGGCGAATACATGGCCCATGCTCACATCAGCGCCAACCATGCGGACGGCAACAAGTATATCGTTCACCCAAGTGGTGATCTGGCGGGCTTTGACTTACGCGAAGACTCCATTACCTATGCAAGGAACTGGGCGCAGGCGTGGCTCGATGCACGCTTCGGCTGAAAGGCTGGGCAAACCGGAAACTGAAGAGGCGCGGTCATGCTTCAAGACCGACGACGTACCGTCAACCTCGCGTATCGATCCAGTCCCGCGCCCATTGATCGGAATAACCGCGCGCGTCGTCCTCACTGACGAAATACCCGAGTGAATAAAACTCGTAGTACATAGGCCCAGACCGAACATCGGAGCGGGCGAGTGTCACATTTGACGAGAAACAACCATCAGGCAGGCAGTGAGCTGACGGGGATACCGTATATCCGCGATATTGGATAGGAGTAGAAATTTTCATTGTTGTTATTGGTGAAATAAGGCCCAGTGTAGAACGGCGTCTCCCACAGGGAATTGATCTGTCTGGATCAATGGGCAAGGCCTGACGGGCCGAAACTATGTCAATGCGGTGGGAGGCGTCTACTATCTGGCACAGTGGACGCCTAAAAAAATTACAACGGCTTGATATTCGATGCCTGAAGCCCCTTAGGGCCGCGCTTCGTCTCGAAGCTGACTTTTTGATTTTCAGTCAAGGTTTTGAACCCGTCACCCGAGATTTCCGAAAAGTGCGCAAACAGATCTGCGCCACCTGCGTCCGGGGTGATGAAGCCAAAGCCTTTGCTCTCATTGAACCATTTTACGATACCGGTATCCATGTTGAATCCCTCAAAAAAATAAGTTGACTGTTCCCGTTGCACAGGCGACGGGGAAGCACCAAGAGGGAACAAGAGGACAACGGACTCCGCGCAAACAGCGGACAAGAGATGAGAACCAATCGAACTTCCTGAATACTTCAGCTACACACGGTACGCGAATCACCAGCCGAGGTCAACCGATTTCGCGATACCAAACGTAACGGCTCAAAATATGAGGTATTGATCGTAGATCGCGTCCTAAATGTCATGCTGTACCAAAACGGTGCACGGATAGCAGCTTTCTAATCGGTTCGCATCGAATTCTTGCCGGCATCATGACTTCGGCCGCTTGCTCAGATTTGCCGTGGCTTTCGTTTCGTGCCATCGGCCTGCGCACGCCTCCTTCGTTCGTTCTCTTCCAACCTATTTTTCCGTTTACATTGAAAATCATTTTCAGATCCTCGACGATGCATGCTGCGCGTGCCGGCGACGTCCGATTTCGGCCGCAAGATGCTGCGGCACTGGCTCGACGCCTTTATTGAGCGCCATCCGAACGTCAGCGTATCGCTCCTGCTGATCGACAATCTCTCCCATTTCTGGGCGACGACATCAATCTCGCGATCCGCTTTGGCGTGCCACCGGACAATTCAATGGCTGCAAAGTAAATGGCGGACAGTCGCCGCGCACGGTGAGCCGGCACATCCAGACGTGCTTGCCGATCAAGATTTCATTCCTGTTGATTTCGGCTGGGCCATCAAGCAAATGGCGCTTCTCGCGCGACGGTAAAACGGTGAATATTCTTGCGCCGACACATCGCGCACACGCGACCGACGGCGGTGCAGTTGCGCGCGAGTGGACACTCGAAGGGCACGGCATCGTGATGGAATCGATCTTGGGATGTAGCAGCGATCTGAAGGCCGATAGATTGCGCCAGCTGTTGCCCGAACCGCACAGCCCTGACGCGCCGGCCCATGTGCTGTTCCAGCGCAGCCAGTACCTCGCACTGCGTATTCGCGCACTGCCCGATTTTCTATCCGAACAACTTGCCGGCGCCACGGCAGCACTCAAATCGTCCCTCGATAAACGCCGAATCTTCAGCTAGAAACTGGCGCGCGCTGATACTGCATGCTGGCGTAGGGCTTGCATACAGCACTCTCATCCTCCCGTGGCTCGCATCGCCTCCACGGGTCCGCCACAATGCATTACGATCGACAACAGGCGCACCGCCCCACCGCGCCGTCCGTTTCCTCGACGGAGGCCAGCATGAACGCCCATACCCTGTCCGGCATGCTTCACGCACAGGAATTGCTACTCGTGTCGCTGATTCGCACCCTTCCGCCGGAAACCAAACGCGCGCTCGGCGACGAGTTTGTTCGTCAAATCGAGCTTGCCGAAACATCGCATCTCGACGTGCCCGCCGAACACGACGCGCATCACGCGTATCTCGCCCACGTTCGCAGGCTGCTCATCCGGCTCGAATCGCTGTCATAGCGCAGATAGCACGAATGGTATGAATGATGCGCTCCTCTGCTGCTGGCCGAATGAACGCTCGGATCGAATGACCGCGCGGCTTCGCCGCGCCTGACAGCGCGCGGCAGGGATAGACCGTTAGTTGCGCTAAAGAGGCCAAACGAACGTTGCCGTGCAACGTCCGCCGCCCATTCAAACCCCGGGCGCGCGTTCAATGTTGTCCCCGGGCGACAACCGCATCGCCGGGTCCAGCTTCTTCCACGAGAGCCGGGCCGGATCAGTCACGATCCCGGCCTGTGTACGCGCGATCAGAATTTCCTCGGCAATTGGCTCGAATGCTGCACGAAAATGCACCGAACTCTTGTTGACGAGAACCGCCATTCGCTCTGGCTCGATTCCGACCATCCGGTACAGGTTGCGATCCAGCAGCTGCGTCTTCACGCTGGTCACGACGACGCGCACGTCATCGACGCGCAGGCACGCGCATAGCCCAAGACGCAGCTCCGTGCCGCGCATCATCGGGCCTTCGAGCTTGCAACGGCCGTCCGCCAGCGCTTCGACAAAACACCGTGCGGGCAGCGGCCGAGCCGTGTGCGCGGCGAGCGTCAGATCGACATTCGCGCCGATGCCCGCCGCATGCGCCGCGGCCGCGGCCGCGGGATCGTAAAGCAAGCCGAACGCGGCGCGCGGCACGCGATGGCGCAGCAACGCTTCGAGTATTTCGGTGGTATCCGAGCCCGCGCCCGCGCCGGGGTTATCGTGCGTATCGGCGATGACGACCGGGCCGGCCGCAGAGCGCGCAATCTCCTTGGCGCGCAACACTGCTTCGTCAGCCGACAGATAAGCCGCTTGCCAATTCGCCTCGTCGGCGCAGAACACTTGCTCGAGCCGCGCAATCGCGTCATCCAGCTCGGCACGGTTCGTCCCGTCGCCCCAGATCGCCGGGCCGCACTCGCAAATATCGGCGGACGGAAAGCCGAGCGTGACCGACAGATCGACTTCGTATTCGCGCTCCAAACGCGCAACGAGCGCATACAGATGCGACGCGGGCGCCTGCGACGTCGCCATCGCCTCGATTGGGATCAGGAACGGCATCCGGCGGAACACGCGGTGCTCGCGCCGTCCACCGGAGCCGATCCGCAGCAGCACGCGCGCCGCGCGCGCGCCGGTTTCGGCCATGTCGACATGCGGATAGGTCCGGAACGGCACGAGCGCGTCCGCATGACGGAACATCTGCTCGGTTACGTTCGCATGCAGATCGAGCGATGCGACGATGATCGCGCGGGAGCCCACGACCGCGCGCAAACGTTTGAGCAGTTCGCCTTCGCCATCGTCGAACCGTTCGGTAACCATCGCGCCGTGCAGGTCCAGATAGATCGCATCGGCTCGCGCGCGCCGCGCACGCTCGACGATCTCATTCGCGATGCGTTCATACGCGTCGTCGGTCACGAATCCGGACGGCGTCGCATGCGCCCAAATGCCCGGCACCACTTGATTCGATGTCCTGCAAATCACGTCGATGAACCCCGCGATCGGCAGGTTTTGCGCACGCATCGAAAAAATCGCGTCGCCGACGAAAATCGGCCCATACGCGCCGCCGTCGAAATCGTCGTATCGTGCGCGCGACGCGACGAATGTGTTGGTTTCATGGCCAAACCCGGCAACAAAGATTTTCATGGACTCACCGCATCGATACGAGGCAAAGGACGCGCGACCAACAGAATCGCGCTGAGCAACAACAACGCGGCGATCGCGAGAAAGCCCGCTTCGCCGCTGCCGCTCGCCGACTTGATCCAGCCGATCAGCGTCGGGCTGACGAAGCCGCCGAACAGGCCCAGCGTGTTGATGAATGCGATACCGACGGCCGCGTGCGACGCATCGAGGTAACCGGTCGGAATGGTCCAGAAAACCGCATACGACGCATACATCGCGGCGGTCGCAATCGTGATCGCCGCCAACGCGATCGCGAACCGGTCGAAGCAGTGCGCGGCCACGGCCAGCGCAAGCGCGCCGACAGCCGCCATCAACGCCGCGTGCGTGCGCCGCTCGCCAAGGCGGTCCGAGTGCCGGCCGACGGCGAACATCGCCGCGACGGTGACGAGATACGGAATCGCACAATAAAGGCCGATCTCGACGTAGCCGCGCAGGCCCGCCGCCTTGAGAAGCGTCGGCAGCCAGAAACTCACCGCATACAAACCGCTGATCAAACCAAAGTAGACCGCGGCCAGCCGATAGATCTGCAGATCGCCAAGCACGCGCGGCAGCACGTAACGCCACCCGGCGCTATCGCGCCGTGGCCGATGCCGTTCGATGTCTTCCGACACGGCGATTTTCTCCGCGTGCGTCAACCATCGGGCCTGCGCCGGCGATTCGCAAAGAACCGCGAACGTGACGACGCCGAGCAGCAGCGCGGGCATGCCTTCGAGAATGAACATCCATTGCCAGCCCGCCAGCCCGGCCACACCGGAAAGATTCGCGATGATCCAGCCAGACAGGGGCCCGCCGACGATCGAGCCGACCGGCCCCGCGCACAGCAGCAGCGCCATCGCGCGCCCCATCCTCTGCGGCGGATACCAGCGGGTCAGAAAGTAGATCATGCCGGGCGCAAAGCCCGCTTCGAATACACCGAGCAGGAAGCGCAGCAGGTAAAACGTTTTGATATCGGCGACGAAGCCGGTCGCGATCGACGCCGCGGCCCACAGCACCATGATCCGGCTCAATGTCCGGCGCGCGCCGATCCTGACCAGCAACATATTGCTCGGCACTTCGAACAACATATAGCCGAGAAAGAAGATGCCCGCGCCAAGGCCATACGCCGCTTCGCTGAAGCCAATGTCGTGCTGCATCTGCAGCTTCGCGAAACCGATGTTGACGCGATCGATAAACGCGATGCAATAGCACGCCGCCAGAAACGCGAGCACACGCAGATTGATCTTCCGGTAAGCGGTCGATAGCGGATCGTCGATCGTTCCGGCTTGGGGGACCATGATTTCCTCGTATATCGAATTATTGAAATTGTTGCGCTGCCAAATTGGAACACAATATAACGGCAACTCTCGTCATTTTGGCCGGCAACACGTACAACACGGCATTGCCGACGATTCAACATCCATCGACCGATTCGACGGAGCGCATACCGGGCTCGATCTTGCGGCAGTGAAGCGTTGCCGGTAACGCGCCGGCTCGATGAAAGCGGTGGTTTCCGCTGGCTCGGCCTCATGCATCTGGAATCCGCTGCCTTAAAGCAGCGCCGCACAGTATGGAGTATTCAAAAGTCAAATCAATGCGAGGAAAACGCTTTAACCAGGCACGGCCGCCGCCGTTTCATTTGACGAATCACTGATTGCGCGTCATTTCGAAAAGATAATGTGCGATACAAGCCGACAATTTCCTGATACTCGCGTATTGCTGAATTAGCGCTCAATCGCCGGGATGCACGTCGGCGTTTTCGTTAGTGTTTGCAATCGCGCCGCATTCATCGACATAGCGTAGAAGCCGCCTTCGTTTTCCATCCACCGGTTGCGTACCGGCGCTGACTACGAAAAAGGCATCATGACTATCGTCCGTTATCCTATGCATTGTGATGAGTGCGGTCGCTCGACCCGCCACCGCGATGTGCGTCCTCGGCACCGTAAGCGTCGAACACGCGCGCCAGCCAAAGCTCCAGAGCGATGTGCCGCCTTCCAGGCTCAAGCAGACGCTTCAGACGCCACACGCCGGAACCGAGCCCATGTGCCTGCCCGGCGGCCCCGCAGGCTCCCGTGACTTCGCTTTTTGATTGAAATGGTAATAATTCTCAATTACACTTTACATTCTACCTAACGGATTTTTCCTTTCACCCCGCCTGCGGCCTGACCGCCACGCAGGCGGCCAGCCAGGTGCATGCGTCACCCAGCCAGCCTTCGGGCTCATTCGACACTGGGAGACCAAACCGTGCATCAACCTTTGTTGGCGTGCCGGCCGCTTCGCGCCGCACTAACCGGCGCTTTCGGCCTCTGCGCAGCAGCCGCGTCCGCCGCCGACCCCGCATCCGCCTTCGCGCCGCCCGCCGCTTCCGCACCGCTTGCCGCGAACGCCATGCCGCAACCCGCCGCACTCGGCGCCACCGCACCGCGCGCGGCCGCAACAACGCATCCGACACGCGCCAAGTCCATTTCCGGCGCACCCAAACCCGGCGCACTCGCCGCACACGGCGATGGACGCACGCTCGATCCGATCACTGTCACCGCCACGCGCACCGCATCCGCCGCGAGCCGCATCGCGGCAAGCGTATCGACGCTGACCAACACCGATCTTGAAGAACAACAGGCCGCGTCCATCAAGGACGCGCTACGTTACGAACCTGGCGTCACCGTGCGCCGCCCGCCGTATCGCCCGGCGGGCGCGGCATCGGCGGGCGGCCGCGGCGGCGATTCGAGCATCAACATCCGCGGCCTCGAGGGCAATCGCGTGCTGCTGATGGAGGACGGCATTCGCCTGCCGAACGCGTTTTCGTTCGGCCCGCTCGAAGCCGGCCGCGGGGACTACGCTGATCTCGACACGCTCAAGCGCATCGAGATTCTACGCGGCCCTGCGTCGGCGCTGTACGGCAGCGACGGCCTGACAGGGGCCGTCAACTTCATCACGAAAGACCCGTCCGACCTGCTATCGGTCTATCGAAAGAAAACCTACTTCTCGTTGCGCCCCAGCTATGACTCGGTGGATCGCAGTTTCGGCGCGACAGTCTCGGCCGCCGCCGGCAACGACCGCATACAGGCGATGTTGATCGCATCCGGCCGCCGCGGCCACGAACTCGACACGCACGGCCACGACAATTCGGCAAGCGCCGCGCGCACGAGTGCGAATCCTCAGGAGGTCTACACAGAATCGCTGCTCGGCAAGCTGACGTTGACGCCTACCTCTCACGACACATTCAAGCTCACCGCCGAAACGGTGCGACGCCGCATCGATACGAACGTGCTATCGGCGATCAATCCGCCGGCAACGCTCGGCCTCACCGCGAACGACAAACTCGAACGCAACCGCTTCAGCATCGATTACGACTTCCATGACGATGCCGCCCGCTGGTTCCAGACCGCGCACGTGCAGCTCCACTATCAGGAAGCCACGCAGGATCAGTACTCGTTCGAAACGCGCGGCGCGAACTTTCGCTCGCGCTCGCGCGCGAACCGCTATAGCGAGCGCGCGCTCGGCGGCTCGGCGTTCGCCGAGAGCGCATTCACGACCGGGCCGTTCGCGCATAAGCTGCTGTACGGCGTGGACGGCAGCGTCGATCGGATCAAGAGCCTGCGCGACGGCACCGTCGCGAGCCCCGGCGAGTCGTTCCCGAACAAGGCGTTTCCCGATACCGACTACACGCTCGTCGGCGCGTTCGTTCAGGACCAAATCAGCCACGCCCGGCTGCTCGTCACGCCGGGGCTACGCTTGGATGCCTATCGCTTAAGCCCGGCCGCGAGCGATCCGCTGTATCCCGGGCAGGCGGTCAACACGAGCGATCACGCGCTGTCACCGCGTTTGGCGGTGCTGTACCAAGTGTCGCCCGCGTTGACTCCATACGCGCAATACGCGCACGGCTTCCGCACGCCGACGCCCGATCAGGTCAACAACAGCTTCTCGAATCCGATCTACGGCTACACGTCGATCGGCAATCCTAATCTGAAGCCGGAAACCAGCGACACGATCGAGGCGGGGCTGCGCGGCACGCTCGGCACGGGTCATGGACCGCTGCACTATAGCGTCGCGGCATTCGCGGGCCGTTATCGCAACTTCATCTCGCAGCGCACGATCGGCGGCACCGGCCGGCCAAGCGATCCGCTCGTGTTCCAGTATGTGAATTTCGCGAATGCGCGGATCCACGGCTTCGAAGGACGCGCGCAATGGGTGATGCCGAGCGGTTTCACGCTGAAAACGGCGATGGCCTTCGCGAAAGGCTCGACGCAGGACAACGGCGCGGCAAGCCAGCCGCTCGACACGATCAATCCGTTCTCCGCAGTGTTCGGCGTGCGCTACGAGCCCAGCGAGCGTTGGTTCGCGCAGGCCGACCTGCTATTGCAGGCAGGCAAACGCCATCGCGACGTCCCACCGGATACCTGCGCGCAAAAAACCTGCTTCACGCCGCCGTCGTCGTTCGTCGTCGATCTGCGCGGCGGCTATCGCTTCAACAAGCATGTCAGCACCTATCTGGGCATTCATAACCTGTTCGACCGTAAATACTGGAACTGGTCGGACGTGCGCGGCATCGCCGCCGATTCGAAAGTGCTCGACGCCTATACCGCGCCCGGCCGCAGCGTAGCGGTCAGCATGAAAGTGGATTTTTAATGCGCTTCGCCCCCCTTCCGCCATCCGGCCTTCGAGGAATACCGACATGATGAACATTGCCGCTTCCGCTCCCGCATCCGCTGCCGTGCCCATCGCCGGCCGCACGCTCGCGCCCGACGAACTGCGCGACGCGTTCCTGCGCCTGAAGGAAACCCGCAAGTTGCGCAACCGCGACGCCGCGCAATTACTTGGCGTCAGCGAGGGCGAGGCGCTCGCGGCGTTCGCGGGCGAACGCGTCGTGCGGCTTGAGCCAAGCTTCATCGAGCTGTTCGAGGAAATGCCGCGGCTACGCGGCATCATGGCGCTGACGCGCAATGCGGCCGCCATCCACGAGAAAGACGGCGCATTCGAGCAGATGAGCCACGACGGCCCGGTGGGCCTCGCGCTCGGCGCGATCGATCTGCGGATCTTCTATCGCCACTGGGCATCGGGCTTTGCCGTTCACGAGCCGACCGCGCACGGTACGATGAAAAGCCTGCAATTCTTCGATACGCATGGCCATGCGGTACACAAGGTCTATCTGCGCAAGCACAGTGATCACGCCGCATTCGATGCGTTCGTGTCGCGCTGGCGCACACCGGCGCAAAACACGCGGCTCGCCGTCGAGCCCGAACCGGGCGCGCTCGCCGAGAGGCCCGACGAAGCAATCGACGTTGCCGGCCTGCGCGCCGCATGGGATGCGATGACCGATACGCATGCATTCCACAGCATTCTCGGCCGCTTCGGCGTCACGCGCACGCAGGCGTTGCGGCTCGCCGGCGCGCAACGCGCGCGGCGCGTCGCGCCCGATGCCACGCGCCGTGTGCTCGAGCGCACAGCGCTGAGCCGGCTGCCGATCATGGTTTTCGTCGGCAATCGCGGGATGATCCAGATTCACACCGGGCCCGTCGAGAACATCCGCCGCACCGGGCCGTGGATCAACGTGCTCGACGAAGGCTTCAACTTGCATTTGCGCGGCGATCTTATCGCGTCGGCATGGGTCGTGAACAAACCGACGAGCGACGGCCCCGTCACGTCGCTCGAGCTGTTCGACACCGCCGGCGATTCGATCGCGATGCTGTTCGGCGCACGCAAGCCGGGGCAACCGGAATTGTCGGGCTGGCGGGAACTCGTCGGCGCGCTGCAAACGGCAGGCGACACGAACGCCAATGCACGCGCCAATGCGCATGTCGACGAAGCCGGAGCGAAGCGATGAGCGGTGCGCGCATCGATACGCGCCGCCGCAAGTGGCTCACCAGCGCAGGCGTGCTGGCGCTGGCCGCCGTCAGCCCACGCACGCTTGCGCACACGCCGCCGCAGACGAGCCTGCATCCGCAGCGCGTCATTGCGATCGGCGGCTCGATCGCCGAGACGATCTATGCATTGGACGGCGCACGCAGCGCGCACCACGAACTCGTCGGCGCCGACACGACATGCACATATCCGGACGCCGCGCGCCGCTTGCCGAAAGTCGGCTACCAGCGCGCGCTATCGGCGGAAGGATTGTTGTCGCTGCGGCCCGATCTCGTACTCGCCTCGTCGCAAGCCGGGCCGCCCGATGCGCTCGCGCAACTCGGGCGCGCCGGCGTGACGGTCAAGACGTTCGACGACACACATGATGTCGAATCGGTGCGCCGCAAAATTCGCGGTATCGCCCAGGCGCTTTCGCTCACGCAAGCGGGCGATGCGCTGCTCGCGCGCTTCGAGCGCGATTGGCGGGCGAGCGTCGCGCGCGTCGAGGCCGCGCCGCCTCGTACAACGCAACGCGCCCCCGCGCGCGTGCTGTTCGTGCTCAACCACACCGGCAATCAAGCGCTCGTCGCCGGCCAGCAAACCGCCGCCGATGCAATGATCCGCTATGCGGGCGCGCGCAACGCGATGGTCGGCTTCGATCACTACAAACCGCTGAACGCCGAGGCGCTGGTCAGCGCCGCGCCGGACGTGGTGCTGATCACGGACGAAGGGTTGCAGGCGCTCGGCGGCAGCGACGCGCTATGGGCCGCGCCCGGCTTCGCGGCGACGCCGGCCGCACGCGCACGGCGCGTCGTTGCGCTCGACGCATTGTTTCTGCTCGGCTTCGGGCCGCGCCTGCCGCAAGCGGTCGCTGAATTGCAGCGCCGGCTGAACACCGCGCTCGCATGAGCCCGCGCGCTTACATCATCGCGGTTATGCCGGATTCGATTGATCATTCGGATTCCGGTGTATTTTCGTCGATGACGCGCTGGCCGCCCTGTTCGGTGCACTCAATGCATTCGATAGATTCGACGCAATCGCGAACAATGTGCTTGGTGAATCCTGCGCGTCTAATGCGCGCCGCCAGGCGCGTCTTGCCTGCGGTGCACAGGTGCTGCCGCCGCGCCCGCTCACCCGCTCACCTCATTACGCATCCAATTCGCGCATCCTCGCCTCATCGAGCGAACCCGCGCGGCCGGTCCGTTTTGTGTCATGCATGACAAAACAAACGCCCCTCTGCCGCGCGGTGCATCGCGCTGGCCGATCGTCTTCCACCACTGCGCCATCGCCGCGCCCCGTTGAGATGAGACTCGCCACCCGCTCCCCGTCGGCCGATTCGGCGCGCCCCTTGCCGCTTATCGAATCCGCACCCGCCAACGCCGCCACCAACGCGCATCGCAGGCGACGCGCCGTGCGCACGCTCATCGTGCTCGCACTGGCACTCGCGCTCGCCGTGCTCGCCGCGCTTTGCATCGGCGCTTATCCGCTCACGCCCGCGCAATTGCTCGACGCGCTCACAGCCTCCGATACGCTGCTGCCGAGCGACCCCATGCGGCGGCAAGCGCGAGCGGTGCTGCTGGAAATCCGTGCGCCGCGTGTCGCGCTCGCATTGCTGGTCGGTGCCGGTTTCGGCATGGCCGGGGCAGCCACGCAAGCGCTGTTTCGCAATCCGCTTGCCGATCCGGCCTTGATCGGCGTATCGAGCGGCGCGGCGCTCGGGGCATCGGCGTTGATCGTGCTCGGGCCGGGCGTCGTCGCCGGGCCGGTCGCGCTTGGCTATCTGCCGATTGCCGCATTCGCGGGCGCACTCGGCGTCGCGGCACTCATCCACCGGTTCGCGGCAACGCGGGGCCAGCTCGCGCTGCCGCTACTGCTGCTTGCCGGCATCGCCATCAATGCGCTCTGCGGCTCGATAATCGGACTGCTGACTTATTTCGCCAACGACACGCAGTTGCGCTCACTGACGTTTTGGAGCCTCGGCAGCGTGGGAGGCGCGCATTGGCGCACGATCATCGCGGTCACACCGTTCGCGCTCGCCGGCTGCGCGCTGCTCGCACGCGAGCGGCACGCGCTGAATGCGCTGCAGCTCGGCGAAACGCAGGCGCAGCATCTCGGCGTGCCGGTGCTGCGCGTAAAGCGCCGCGTAATCGTCGGCACCGCGTTATGCATAGGCTCGCTCGTCTCGTGTACCGGAATGATCGGTTTCATCGGGATGATCGCGCCGCATTGGGTGCGGCTCGCGGTCGGCCCCGACCAGCGGATCGCGATGCCGGGCGCGGCGCTGCTCGGCGCGCTCGTCGCGCTCTGCGCCGATCTTGCGGCGCGAACGCTCGCCGCGCCGGCCGAAATTCCGCTCGGCATCCTCACCGCGCTGCTCGGCGCACCGTTTTTCCTCGCGCTGCTGTGGAAACAGCGCGCCGCGCTGGGCGCTTGACACTGCGAATCGAATCATGCTGATCGCCGATCATCTTCACGTTACCCGTGGTAACAACGCCATCCTTCGCAATCTGTCGATCCGGATCGTCCCCGGCCGCGTCACCGCCTTGCTCGGGCGCAACGGCGCGGGCAAAAGCACGCTGCTCGAAGTACTGGCGGGCGACTTGAAAGCCTCGGGCATGGCGCGCAACGCGACGCTCAGCGGTACGGTGACGCTCAACGGCGAACCGCTCAGCAAGATCCCCACGCCGCGTCTCGCACGGCTGCGCGCGGTGCTGCCGCAAGCGTCGTTGCCTGCGTTCCCGTTCAGCGTATTGGAAATCGTGCGGCTCGGCCGCTATCCCCACGCGCGGCGCACTGGCGTGCTCACGCACGAAGACAACGATATCGCCTCGCAAGCGCTCGCACTCGCCGGCGCGGCCGCGCTCGGCGCCCGCGACGTCACGACGCTTTCGGGCGGAGAGCTGGCGCGTGTGCAGTTCGCGCGCGCCGTCGCGCAACTCTGGCCGAGCGGAGAATCCGCGAATTCAGCGCGCTATTTGCTACTGGACGAGCCCACCGCCGCACTCGATCTCGCACATCAGCACCAAGTGCTCGCTCTGTCGCAACGCCTCGCTCGCGAATGGAACATCGGCGTACTGACGATCATGCATGACCCGAATCTCGCCGCTCGCCATGCGGACCGGCTCGCGTTGCTCGCAAACGGCGCGATCATCGCCGATGACGTGCCCGCTGAGGTGATGCGCGCCGATCTGTTCGAGCGTTGTTACGGGTTTCGTGTGAAGCTCGTCGATGCGGGAGACGGTGCGGCGCCGGTCGTCGTGCCTGCATGAGCGCGCCGACGGTGGGTCCGGGCGGCACTTGCCGCCGCTGATTCCTCCGTTGGCGCGACACGCGCCGAGCGGTTCGAGCGTCACGATGCATTCCACGCGGACCGATCGCTGCGAAAGACGGCGCAACGTCCGTCATCAAGCTCCCGTATGCGACAGATCGCACTCGATAACCACGCTCACGAACCCCGCTCGCCGCCCGCCATGCCTCCATCAACTCGATACGCGCCGAGCCGTGCGCACACCGCCATGCATTCCACGGCAGACGTCGACGATGAAAACGATGAACGCACTCGTGCGGATTCGATCTACGCCACCATCACGGCAGCTATATGCAGGCTCTATCGGCACGTGCAAGTAAGCGTCCCATCAGCCTGCATCGAGCGGACCAAACGCCTTCATCCGCCAGCCTCGCCGCACGGCCAACATGCGCAACGCGAATCCGCTCAGCAGCGCCGCAATGGTTACGATGCCGTGCGGCACGCCAAGCGCCTGCAATCCGACATACAGCGCGCCCGTCAGCAGCGCGACGCTCGCATATAGCTCCTTGCGCAGCACGAGCGGCACCTCGTTACACAGCAAATCGCGCAGCATCCCGCCGCAAACGCCCGTGATCGCGCCCGCCAGCACGATCACGACCGGGCTGGAAACGACGCTCGCCGCAATGTCGCAGCCGATGATCGAAAACGCGGCGAGCCCGAGTGCGTCGACAGCGATGAACCACGACTTCAAGCGTGCCACGTGCGCGGCAGTCATTGACGCGAACGTCGCCGCCGCCAGCGTCAGCAGCAAGTATTCCGGATGCGCGATCCAGGTCAACGGATAGCGGCCGAGCAGCACGTCGCGCACAGTACCGCCGCCCAACGCGGTCACCGCACCGACGAAGGCCAAACCGAAGCGGTCCATGCCGCGCTGCATCGCCATCAGCGCCCCCGACATCGCCTCCGCGACGATCGCAATCAGATAGAGCGTATGCATTCGATCCGCCGCTCAGCCGACGGTACGAAACCATTCGGGCACGCTTGCGGGTTCGGCCTCGTCGATCTCGGGCGCTGTCTTCGCGATGGCGGTGGCGCGTGTGTTTGAGCCTGCGTTTGCGCCGGCATCGGCCACGCCATGCGCCGGCATGCACCTCAAGCACGGCTTGCGCACGGGTTCGCGCGGCGGCACTGCATTGCGCGTCGCTTTTAGCATCGCATTCGGCGTGCGGTCGATCATGTCGTGATCCTTCTATTCTTCGTATCGGTAGGGCAGTGCGAAATGGGTTGAACAGCTCGCCGTACAACCCGCCGATGCCGCCCCGGCACTAAAAATCGGCAAGATTATCCGGCCGCGGGCGTGCGCACGGATTGTCGAGCAGCGATGCCGTATTCGCTACAATATTTAGCCAAAGTTAAATACGCTAAATTTTTCTTAGAATTCCACACGGCCTGAGCCGTTCTATTCGCAACCCATGACGATCGATCCCAAACAGGCGGCAGCACTGCTCGCCGTCGCAGACACTGGCAGTTTCGAGCAGGCGGCGGCGCGGCTGCACGTCACGGCGTCGGCGGTCACCCAGCGGGTGCGGGCACTGGAGACGAGCATCGGCGCGCCGCTTTTGCTCCGCACACGGCCATGCCGGCCGACGGCCGCCGGCCAACGCGTACTGCAGCATCTGCGCCGCATCGCGCTGCTGCACGCGGATCTGCAAGCCGATCTCACCGCAGAGCACGGCTCGACCATCGCGGTGACCATCGCGCTCAATTCGGACAGCCTCGGAGCGTGGTTTCTGCCCGCGCTGACCTCGGTGCTCGCCGGAGAGCGGATGCTGTTCGAGCTGATCGTCGAGGATCAGGACCACACCTATGCGCTGCTCGAAAGCGGCATGGCGATCGGCTGCGTGACCACCGAAAGCAAGCCGATGCGCGGCTGCACGGCGACGCCGCTCGGCTCGATGCGCTACCGGCTGATCGCCGCGACCGAGTTCGCCGCACGCTGGTTTCCCGACGGCCTGACGCGCGCAAGCGCGCGCCAAGCGCCGATCGTCGCGCACAGCCGGCGCGACGCGCTGCAATTCTCGTTTTTAAAGGAACGGCTCGGCCTGCCCGAAGGCGCGTTTTCGTGCCACTACGTGCCCGGCACGCACGCGCACTTCGCCGCCGTGCGGCACGGCCTCGGCTACGCGATGGTGCCCGAGCTGCTGCTCGATTCGCGGCCGCTCGCAAAGCTGGGCCTCGTCGATCTCGCGCCGGGACGTGTGACGGACGTATCGTTGTATTGGCACGCGTGGACCGTGCAGTCGCCCACGATGGAATCGCTGTCTGCGCGCGTCGTCGATGCGGCACGGCGTCTGCTCGCGCCGCCGCTTGCCGCCGGCGCGGGTATCACGCGCGCGAACGCGCGAAGTAAGCGCTGATTGCGCCGACGACCGTATCGATATCGTCGCGCGACACGTCGAGATGCGTGACGAAGCGCGCCGAATAGAGCATTTGCGTGAGTATCCCGCGCGCCTTCAGCCACGTTTCCAGCGGCGCGCAATCGGCTTCGGGAATCTGCGCGAACACCATGTTCGTCGCCTGCGACAGCACCTTGATCTCGTCGATCCGCGCAAGCCCCTGCGCGAGATGCTCAGCGTTCGCATGATCGTCGGCAAGGCGCTCGACATTGTGCTCGAGCGCATACAGGCAGGCTGCGGCGAGCAGGCCGGACTGCCGCATGCCGCCACCAAGCATCTTGCGCCAGCGGCGCGCCTGCGCGATCAGCTCGCGGCTGCCGACGAGCACCGAGCCGACCGGCGCGCCGAGCCCCTTCGAGAAGCAGATCGAGACCGTATCGAACGGCGCACAATGCTCGGCAAGCGAGCGCCCCGACGCCACTGCCGCGTTGCACAAGCGCGCGCCGTCCAGATGCGTCGCCAGGCCGTGGCGGCGCGCGAGCGCGGCCGCTTCTTCGACGTAGCCGGCGGGCAATACCTTGCCGCCGATCGTGTTCTCGAGCGCGAGAACGCGCGTGCGCGCGAAATGATCGTCGAGCGGCTTGATCGCGGCGGCGATCTTGTCGAGCGGCAGCGTGCCGTCGGCCGCGTTCTCGATCGGCTGCGGCTGGATGCTGCCGAGCACCGCCGCGCCGCCGCCTTCGTATCGATACGTATGCGCCGCCTGCCCGACGATGTATTCGTCGCCACGGCCGCAATGCGCCATCAGCGCCACGAGATTGCTCTGCGTGCCGCTCGGGCAGAAGAGCCCCGCCTCCTTGCCCGCGCGCTCGGCAACGGCGGCCTGCAAACGCTGCACGGTGGGATCGTCGCCCCATACGTCGTCGCCCACGTCGGCGGCCGCCATTGCGGCCAGCATCGGCGCGCCCGGGCGCGTTACGGTATCGCTGCGTAAATCGATCATCTGGTTACCTGTCGGAGTCTCGTCGAAAAAGGCGCCCGCGCGCGGTGAGGCGAGATGTCGAGTGTACGCAATTCGCGCGGATGCCGCCGGGCCGGGCATGGCGGCAATACCCGCGCCGCCGGCCGCGCACGCGCGCCGGCGCCGTCGGCAGCCCGACGGCCTGCCCAAGTGCCCAGTCATTCGCTTCGCTGCGGCGCGGTGTATTGCCGCACGTGCGTCATCCCGCCGCGGCGCGCGCCATGCGTGCTAAACACATCGAATTTGATATCAATCAACGATTTAGATCGACAAACCTCGATTATTCGCTGGACATCTGCGACGAGTTGGCGCATTTCGCACCGCAACACAGCGCTCCATACTTCGGACCAACCCTTGCGCCGCCACGCCGTGCGCCCGGCGCGGGGTCCGCCGGCAGCCCCGCCGGCGGGTATCGTCCCCTACGGTCTACTCGCATGGAAACCGCTCTTTCGGCCCTCGATCTGGCCCGCGTGCAGTTCGCATTCACTGTCTCCTTCCATATCGTTTTTCCGGCGCTGAGCATCGGGCTCGCGAGTTTCATCGCAGTGCTCGAATACCGGTGGCTCAAAACCGGCAAAGCGTATTACAAGCATCTCTGTCTGTTCTGGTCGAAGATTTTCGCCGTCGCGTTCGGCATGGGCGTTGTGTCGGGCGTCGTGATGAGCTATCAGTTCGGCACGAACTGGTCCGGCTTCTCCAGCTTCGCCGGCTCCGTCACCGGCCCGCTGCTGATGTACGAAGTGATGACCGCGTTCTTTCTCGAAGCAGGCTTCCTCGGCATCATGCTGTTCGGCTGGAATCGCGTGAGCCCGCGCGCGCACTTCGGTGCGACGCTGATGGTCGCGCTCGGCACGCTGATTTCGACATTCTGGATTCTCGCGTCCAATAGCTGGATGCAAACGCCGCAAGGTTTCGAGATCGTCGACGGCCGCATCGTGCCGACCGACTGGTTCAAGATCGTGTTCAACCCGTCGTTCCCTTACCGGCTCGCGCATATGGCGCTGGCGGCGTTCATCGTTGCCGCGCTCGTGGTGGCGGCGGTCGGCGCATGGCATCTGCTGAAGGGCCGCCGCGACAAGGCCGTCAAGAAGATGTTCTCGATGGCGCTGTGGCTGCTGCTCGTGCTCGCGCCGCTGCAAGCGGTCGTCGGCGACCAGCACGGCATCAACACGCTACGCCACCAGCCCGCGAAGATCGCGGCAATCGAGGGCCTGTGGGATACCGAAAAGGGTGGCACACCGCTCAATCTGTTCGGCATCCCCGACATGGACGCGCAAACCACGCGCTACGCGCTGCAAATTCCGCATCTGGGCAGCCTGATCCTCACGCATAGCTGGGACGGCGAAATTCGCGGGCTGAAGTCGTTCCCGCCCGAGGACCGGCCGAATTCGACTGTGGTGTTCTGGAGCTTTCGCATCATGGTGGGGCTCGGCTTCGCGATGATCGGCGTCGCCGTGCTTGCATGGCTGCTGCGCCGCCGCGGCCGGCTCTACGAAGCGAAATGGTTTCACAAGCTCGCGCTCGCGATGGGGCCGAGCGGCTTCATCTCGCTGCTCGCCGGCTGGGTGACGACCGAGGCGGGCCGCCAGCCGTGGGTCGTCTATGGCGTGATGCGCACGTCGCAGGCGGTGTCGCCGCTGTCGGCACAGCAAGTCAGCGTATCGCTGATGACGTTCGTGGTGGTCTACTTCCTCGTGTTCGGCACCGGCGTCTACTACATGCTGAAGCTGATGAAGAAGGGGCCTGCGCTGCCCGACGAAGCACCGGACACACAGCCGCAGCGCCCGGACCAAACCGCGCGCCGCCCACTGTCGGCCGCGCGTCAATTGATCGACGCCGCGTAAAGCCGGCGCGCCCCATCAACGAGGTCAAATCATGGATGTCACCGTAATCTGGGCTGCGATCATCGCGCTCGGGCTGTTCATGTATGTCGTGCTCGACGGTTTCGATCTGGGCATCGGCATCGTATTTCCGTTCTTCCCCGCCGAAAGCGAGCGCGACCTGATGATGAGCACCGTCGCCCCCGTGTGGGACGGCAATGAAACCTGGCTCGTGCTCGGCGGAGCGGGCCTGTTCGCCGTGTTTCCGATCGTTTATTCGACCGTGTTGTCGGCGCTGTATCTGCCGCTTATCTTCATGCTCGTGTGCCTGATTTTCCGCGGCGTATCGTTCGAGATTCGCGCGAAGGCGCGGCGCACCAAGCATCTGTGGGATCTCGCGTTCATCGGCGGCTCGACGGGCGCGACGTTTTTTCAGGGCGTCGCGCTCGGCGCGTTCCTGCAAGGCATTCCCGTCAACGGCAACGGCCATTTCGCCGGTGACGCATTCGGCTGGCTCACGCCGTTCAGCCTGCTGACAGGCCTCGGTCTCGTCGCGACCTACGCGCTGCTCGGCTGCTGCTGGCTCGTCGCGAAAACCGAAGGCGATTTACAGCGGCGGCTGCATCGCGTCGTGTGGCCGCTTACCGTCGTGCTGCTCGGTTTCATCGCGATCGTGAGCCTTTGGACGCCGCTGCAGGATGCCAACATCGCCCAGCGCTGGTTCACCTCGGGCCTGCTCTGGCGGCTGTTGCCGGTGCCGTTCCTGGTTGCCGGATGCGCGCTGTGGATGCGCCGCGCGGTTCGCGAACGGCACGACACGATGCCGTTCGTGATCGCGCTCGCGCTCGTGCTGCTCGGCTACGCCGGACTGCTCGTCAGCATCTGGCCGTATGCGATTCCGCAAAGCCTGACTTTATGGGAAGCCGCGGCGCCGCGCTCGAGCCAGATGTTCACGCTCGTCGGCGCAGCCGTGATCCTGCCGATCATCATCGCGTACACGACCATGGGTTACTGGGTATTTCGCGGCAAGGTGCGTCATGAAGACCAGCATTACTACCACCACTGATACGCGCGCTGCCGCCGTGCGCGGCGCGCGGCTGCCGGGCTGGCTATGGTTCGCTGTGCTGTGGCTCGGCGGCGTGGCCGGCGCGGTAACGCTCGGCTATGCGTTCAAGCTGTTCATGAACCTGACGCTGTTCGCTGTCAAATGATCCGGCAAGCGGCGCGCCGCGCACGCGCGCGCCGCTCGAGCGTCATGTGCGCCGGCCGAATGCCTGTTCGATCTTCTTATCCGTGTTGTACTGACTGAGCGCGTACACGGACCAGATGGCGGCCGGCAACCAGCCGATCAGCGTGATTTGCAGAATCAGGCAGATGATGCCCGCGAACGGGCGGCCAATCGTGAAAAATTGCAGCCAGGGCAGCAGCAACGCGAGTAGAAGGCGCATCGATTTTTCCTCTTCCGAAGTGCAGGCGGGCCGGAAACGGCCTGCCTGCAGGTGGCGGCGAAAGCGCGGTTTTCAAGCGCGGTTCAAGTGCGATAGCGATAGGCGGCTTGCCCGCCCTCTGCGTAGCGCGCAGCCCATGGCCACGCGATATGCCGCCGTCACGCGGGCGCCATGGAAGCCCTCATCCCGCCCCCGCCATCCGTCACCGCGCCGCGAGCCGCGCGTCGACATCGGCGATCAACCCATCGAGCCACGCGCGCAGCATCCGGTTCGACATCGCGAGCGGAATCGAACGGGCGACGATCCGGTACACATCGCCGCGCCGAACCTTCGACGCGTGCGCGGGATCGAGCCACGCATCGTTCGATGCCAGCAACGCAAGCGTCTTCAACCCGATGACGATCGGCCACAGACAAGCCAGCCGCAAGCGCGGCGCACGGCGCGCGATCGCGAACGTGTAGTCGATGCCCGCGCGGAAATGCTCCAGCGTCGTGCGCACGAGCGCGTCGAGCAGCGGCCGCGCGCGCAGCGACGCATCCGGGCGCAACAGATCCTCGACGCGCAGCCCGAGATCATCGAGCATCGTTTGCGGCAAATAGCAGCGGCCGATACGCAAATCCTTGCCGCAATCGCGCAGCACGTTGGTCAATTGCAGCGCCTTGCCGAAGCGGATGCCACGCTCGGCCATCGTGCCGGCCGGCTCGGCGAGCAAGCCGGGTAAGTGCGCGCATGTCATCTTCGTCCAGAATTCGCCGACGCAACCGGCAACCAGGTAGGTATAGCGATCGAGCGCCGGCCACGCCGGCAACGCGGCAACACGGCCCGAATGCTCGTCGGGAAACGTGCGCAGGTCGAATTCCATTCCTTCGGTCAACGTCGTCACGACATCTCGCACCGCATCGCGATCGGATGCGCTCAATTGCGACAACACCGCCAGCGCCGGACCGAGCGATTCGAGCAGCGTCTTTTCGTCCGACGCGGCCTGCTGCCCTGCCACCTCGCCGGCAATTCGCGCCAGCGCATGCGCATCGGGCGTGCCGCGCACCTGCGCGCGCAGCGACAACAGCAATTCGAGCCGCTGCGCGGGTGCGATCAGCGACGTATCGGCGATCGTATCGGCCGCGCGCGCGAGCAGGTAAGCCAGGCCGATCGGGTCGCGCATCCCGGCGGGCAACACGCGCAGCGTCAGATAGAACGAACGGGAAACGCCCTTCAGCAGAGGGCCCAGCAGAAACGCTCGGGGAGGATGGCTCATGAATCGGGAAGTCGGTCGGACGTGCTGCCGCATTGTATCGGCAATCGCACGCGTACAATCCGGTCCTTTCAGCAAAACGGCGGGAGATGAATGCGATGGCAATGAAGAAAACCGATCTCGAAAAGAATAAGGCGTTGAAACTGACGCATGCGATGAAACAGTCGGCATCCGCGCGCTTCGGCAAGGGCTCCGAAGCGTCGGCGCCCGATCGCCGCGAACGGCGCAGGCTCGACCAGGCGCAAGGAATCGTGCCGTTCGCGTGCAAGCTCAACATCGAGCTTGTCGCGCGTCTGACCGAGCGCGCCGCATCGCATCCGGAGGGGATGACCGGACTGCTGACCGAGCTGCTGCAGCGCGGTCTCGACGAAACCGCCGAATAGGCCCGACGAGACCACGGCGTTCGCGCCGGCGGCACGACATGCGATTTGCGCATCGCACGCGCGCCGGCACATGCGCTTGCCGGGATGCGCGGCCGGGACACCCGTCCGGCGGCAGCGCAGCGCTCATCGGTGCATTCACGCGCCGTAGAACGGCGCGGCGCGCCGCCGCTGCAAGCACAACGGCCCATCCGGCGCGCCGCGCACGCGGCCGTCGGCACGCCCCAGTCCGCGCGCCAGCGAAGCCGGCGCCGCCCGGTCGCCTTCGAGCGGCCGTCCAACGATCGTTCCGACCGCTCCAAAACTCCACACATTGATTGATTCAAAGCTGAACAATCAGCGCGCTCTGATCGGCCAATAGCGGCCATGCAGCGCTCATGCAGCGGCCGGGACATCGGCGTGCAGGCATTGGTACGGTTCATGCGTCCGCAAGCGGGTGCTGCACGCGAACCCACCATGACCAAGGAGACGACATGAGCTACCTGAACATCGCTGAGCGCACTGACAGCTTTTTCATGCCCTGCGTCACCCTCATCGGCCCAGGCTGCGCGCGGGAAACCGGAACGCGCGCCAAATCGCTCGGCGCGAAAAAAGTCCTGATCGTCACTGACGCGGGCCTGCACAAGATGGGGTTGTCGGAAATCATCGCGGGCTACCTGCGCGAAGCCGGCCTTCAAGCGACGATCTTCGCGGGCGCCGAACCCAATCCGACCGATCTCAACGTTCACGACGGCGTCGCGCTGTTCGAGCAGCACGGGTGCGATTTCATCGTGTCGCTCGGCGGCGGCTCGTCTCACGACTGCGCAAAAGGCATCGGGCTCGTAAGCGCCGGCGGCGGCCATATCCGCGATTACGAGGGCATCGACCGCTCCAGCGTGCCGATGACGCCGCTGATTTCGATCAATACGACGGCCGGCACCGCGGCGGAGATGACGCGCTTTTGCATCATCACGAATTCCAGCAACCACGTGAAGATGGCCATTGTCGACTGGCGCTCCACGCCGCTCGTCGCAATCGACGATCCGCGCCTGATGGTGGCGATGCCGCCGGCGTTGACCGCCGCGACCGGCATGGACGCGTTGACGCATGCGGTGGAAGCCTACGTGTCCACCGCGGCGACGCCGATCACCGACGCCTGTGCCGAAAAGGCGATCGCGCTGATCGGCCAGTGGCTGCCGAAGGCTGTCGCGAACGGCGAATCGATGGAGGCACGCGCGGCGATGTGCTACGCGCAATATCTCGCCGGCATGGCGTTCAACAATGCGTCGCTCGGCTATGTGCATGCGATGGCGCATCAGCTCGGCGGCTTCTACAACTTACCGCATGGCGTGTGCAATGCGATCTTGCTGCCGCACGTGTGCGAGTTCAATCTCATCGCCGCGCCCGAGCGCTTTGCCGCCATCGCTTCGCTGCTCGGCGCGAGCACGCCGGGGTTGAGCACCACCGAAGCTGCCCGGGCCGCTATCGCGGCCATCCGGAGCCTGTCCGCGTCGATCGGCATTCCGTCGGGCCTGGCCGGCCTCGGCGTCAAAGCCGACGATCACGAAGTGATGGCGCACAACGCGCAGAAGGATGCTTGCATGCTGACGAATCCGCGCAAGGCAAGCGTGGCCCAGGTCATCGCTATTTTCGAAGCGGCCATGTAAGCGTCGGCGCCCAGCAAGCGCCGCAGGCAGGTGCGCGCCGCGCGGCCTTCGGCGCGCCACCGGCGCTGCCGATGCGCGAAGCCGCGCGCATCCCGGCAACGAACCGGCATTGTGCGCGCGCCCGGTTCGCCGGGCGTTTTTGGTGTTTCGTGTGTTTCGCACGCCCCGTCTGCCCATCCACCTCACGCCCGGCAACGAACCGGCCGTACAGCAATTGAAATCGCGGCCGTCACCATCGAGCCGGTCAAGAAGACCGGGACTATCGCCCCATATAAGCCGGATGATCGATATCGGCGATGAGCCCGGGCTGCTGCGGCTGCCAGCCCAGCGCGGCCCGCGTCCGCTCGCTCGTGGCCGGACAATCCGTGCCCACGAACGCGGCAAGCCAGCCAAAATGCGCGTGCGCCTCTTGCGGCGGCAGCGACACGACCGGCACATCCAAGCGCCGCCCGATCACCTCGGCAATCGCCTTGAAAGGCACGCCCTCATCGGCAACCGCATGGAACGGCCCCTGTTCCGCGCGATGCTCGAAAGCCAGCCGGAACACACGGGCGGCATCGACGCGGTGCACCGCCGGCCAGCGGTTGAGACCGTCACCGATGTAAGGAGATACGCCCTTGTCGCGCGCCAGACCGACGATGCGCGGAATGAAGCCACGGTCGCCATGACCATGCACCGACGGTGGAAGCCGCACCACTGTCGCACGCACGCCCCGCGCGCTCAGCCGCGCAATCGCGCCCTCCGGGTTGCGCGGAAACGATGTGGACGGCTCGCGGGCCGGCGTCTGCTCCGTCGCCATGCCGCCGGGCGCGAGCAGCGCGATGCCCGACGTCGCCACGAATGCACGTTCGGAGCCTTCGAGCGCGGCGCCGATCGTGTCGATCACGCGCAGCTCGTGCGCCGCATTCTCGGCGAATTTCGAGAAATCGTGATTGAAGGCGGTATGGATCACCCCGTCCGATTGTTCCGCGCCTCGCCTGATGCTGTCCAGATCTTCGAGCGAGCCGCGCTGGACCTCAGCCCCCGCCGCCGCCAAAGCGTCGGCCCCTTGATCCGAACGGGCCAAGCCAAGCACCTGATGGCCGGCTTCGATCAGTTCCTTGACGACGGCCGAGCCGACCCAGCCGGTCGCGCCTGTGACGAATACACGCATCGCATTTCTCCGCAGGTATGTAATGCAGGCTATGATCGATCCACGCGTTATCCTGGTAAAGTAGTGACGTCATCATATTATGATCATTAACAGGACAGCAGGATGGTTAAGCGCGATTCATCGGGCAATCCGCTGGGAACCTATTTGAGAACCCGCCGGATGAAGCTCGATCCGGCCGCGTTCGGCTTTCCGTCCGAGCGTCGCCGCACGCCCGGCCTGCGCCGCGAGGAAGTGGCGCAGCGCGCGCATATCAGCCCGACCTGGTACACGTGGCTGGAGCAGGGGCGCGGCGGCGCGCCATCGGCGGACGTGCTCGACCGAATCGCCGGCGCCCTCATGCTGACCGACTTCGAGCGCGAACATCTGTTCGTGCTCGGCCTCGGCCATCCGCCCGAAGTGCGCTATCAGAAGAACGAAGGCGTCACGCCGCGGCTGCAACGCGTACTCGACGCGCTGGACCCGAGCCCGGCGCTCATCCGGACGGCAACGTGGGACGTTGTCGCATGGAACCGTGCGGCGACCATCATGCTGACCGACTATGGCGCGCTTCCGCCGGAGCAACGCAATATCCTGCGCATCGTGTTCCTCGATCCGCGTGTGCGCACCGTGCATCAGGATTGGGCCAACGCGGCGCGGTTCGTAGTGGGCGCATTCAGGGTCGACGCGGCGCGCGCGGGTGCGGCGGCGAACGTCGAGCCGCTCGTCGACGAGCTTTGCCGGCTCAGCCCAGAGTTCGACGCGATGTGGCGCGACCATCACATCAGCGAAGCGCATGGAGAAGCCGTCAAGCGCGTGCGGCACCCGGTGCTCGGCCCGATTGGGTTCGAGTACTCCGTCTTCGCGGTGGACGGCCGGCCGGATCTCAGCATGGCGGTCTACAACCCGGTGGAACCGGCGGACGCAGCGGCGAGGCTCAGCGCATTGATCGGCGCGCCGCCCGAGCGCACCAGGCCGGCAAGCACCGCGAATTCCCGCTGATCGAGTCGATCCGCGGCCCGCATGATCCCCCACCGTCGCTTCTGCAAGTGGCCCCAACACACGCGCCGCACCTTCGATCCGTTTGCAAGGCATTCCCGCCGTTTGGCTTGCCGATCGCTCGATGTGCGCATCTGCCGCGCACGCAAGCGCTTTTTTTCCAAGTTGGCGAAAGACTATTGACGTGCGATAACGGGCCATCACGATCCGGAGCACTACGATGGCCACGCTGGAAGCATTACGCTGCGTGCTCGACGACGAGCGCACCCCCGACATCATTCGCCACCACATCATCGACTCGCTGCAATACACGTTGCGCAATTACGGGCAGGTGTTCAGCGCGAAGGAAATCGCATGGTTGAGCGAATGGGACGATCCGCGCATTCCGATCGCCGCGCGTAAGGAACTCGACAAGCGCGAACCGGCCGGCGCAGTACGCTGACGCGGCAGCGCGCGCGACGCGCCGCCGGGCCGCCCGGCCGCGTCAGTGCCGCCATTCGAGGCCGCCTGCGTCACTTCAGCCCGAAGTCGACGCGCGTTGTCGCGCCCTTGTCGTCGATGCCTTTCGCGTCGAGCTTCGGCGCGACGATGAAGATTCGGTTCGCATCGACCTTGCCGTCCAAATATCGACGCACCGCCTGCGCGCGGTTCTGCGCAAGCGCGAGCAGCGCCGATTCATCGAGCGGCGCGTGCTCCGCGAGCGCCTTCTTCATGTCGGCGTCGGGCAGCGTCTTCGTCAAACCAATCATATTGCGCGGCTTCTTGAAATCGGCGGCCTTGTACGCTTTCGTCAGGTACTTCGAGTATTCGGCCGGCTCGACTTTCACGGTGACCGGATCGACGCTTTCGCCTTGCCCGATTACGTCCTTGAGCTTCTGCTGTTTGACGAGCCGCTCGACATACGCATCGCGCAGGCCGGGCAAATCCTTATCGGGATCGACGCGGCCGATCAGGTCGAGCCGGATCGACGGCTTGTCGGCAAGCATCTTCGAGATCGTGTCGAGCTTCTTCTGGTCCGCGTCGGACAGTTTCGCGTAACCCGGCTCGAACTCGACGTAACCGAGTTCCTCGCTGCCGCTGCCGAACGCATGCGCAAGCAGCGTGAACGGCGACGTGACGGCCTTCGCGATCAGGTTCAGCACCGCGCGCCAGATCAGCCCGCCGATACTGAACTCCGGGTTCGACAATGATCCGGACACCGGAATATTCACGTCGATTTGGCCTTGCGAGTTCTTCAACAGCGAAATCGCAAGCCGCACCGGCAGCTTCGTCGCGGTGTCGTTATCGATGTGGTCGCCGAACGTCAGTTGATCGATGAAGATGTGATTGTTCGCGGTGAGTTGGTCGTTGTCGAGCTTGTAGCTCAGATCCACGTTCAGCTTGCCTTTCGTGATCGGATAACCCGCATACTTCGCCGAGTATGGCGTGAGGTTCGTCAGCTCGATATCGTGCGCGGTCGCCGTCAAGTCGAGCGCGGGCTTCTCGATCAGCGGATTGACCGTGCCCTTGATCGCGATCGGCCCGTTGGCGGCCAGTTTCGCGTCGATGTTGACGGGCGCGGCCGTGGTGGAGTCGGTGCCGAACGCGCCGACCGTGCCGTTGATCGCGACGAGATTCGCCGAGTAGTTCGGCTTGATGAAGTTGTCGGTATACGTGACGCGGCCTTTTTGCAGCAGCAGTTGGCCGAAATGCAGCCGCACCGGATGCGCCGGCGGCGCGGCCGCTTTCACGATCACGGGAGCGGACGCGCCCGCCGGTGCGGCGGCGGATTCGGACGCGGCCGCGGACGATTCGGCAGCGGCCGGGGCCGCCTGCGTCAACGTAGCCGCGTTCGACGCGTGCGCCGCCACATCGGAGGCGGCCGTCCCTGCATGCGCGCTTGCCGCCCCGCCTGCCGCCCGCTCGCCGGCGGCAGCCGCCCCCGATACGGCCTGCGGCGACAGCGGCACCGGCTCCTTGCCGCTCGCATCGCGCGTGAGCGACTTCGCTGGGCCGGTTTCCTGCGCCACGACCTGCCGCAAATTCAGCTTGCCCTGCGCGTCGAGCAGCACGCGCCCGTAGAAATTCGAGAACGTCACGCGCGCCGCATCGACGTCCGTGCCCCGCACGCCGTCGTAATTCGCCTTCAGATTCGTGAGCGCGAGCGAGCGCCAGCCGGCAAACGGATCGGACGTCGCCTTGTCGAGCAAACGCACGTCGACGAGCGCCGCATCGCCGCGATACGACGCGCGCGCGGCCTGCTTCGTCTGCTCGAATTCGAGATCACCCTTCGCGTTCAGCAGCGCGCTCGCGATTGTCGCGTTCAGCATGCTGCCGAAATACGGCTCGAATGCGGCCGCGTCGAGCCGGTTGCCGTTCAGCTTTAGGCCAACCTTCAGCGGCGTCGCCGTCACGTCGCCCGATACGTCGAGCGAGCCCTTGCGATTGAGCGTCGCCGTGAGCTTGACGGGCAGTGGCCGGGTCAGATCGTCGCTGATCTGCCGCACGTTGAGCTGCAGCGGCGCGAGCGCAAGCTTCACGGCGCGCGGCGTCGAGCGGTCGGTGAAATTCGCGCTGGCGTCCTTCACGTTCAACTCGTCGATCTTGTAATGCCAGGCGGGCTCGGCTGCACGAGACGATGGCGCGTGCGTGCGTGCTTGGTCCGCCGGTTTGCCGCGCGATTCGCCGAGCGCCGCCAGATCGATCCGCCCGTCCGGCAGCCGCGCGACGTCCAGCGCCAGGCCCGCCGCATCGACACTCGCGATCTCGGCACGGCGCGCCGCCAGATCGACTTTCGTCACCTTCACGCGTGCATCGGGCACCACGATCGCGGGCGTCTTCGAATCCGGCAGCGCGATCTTCAGCGATTTCAGGCCAAGTTCGCTGTCGGTCACTTGCGCGTCCAACGGCGTCTTCGACCAGTCCGCCTTCGCGTTGAGCGTCGTGCTGAGCGCGCCGTCGAGCAGGTGTGCGGATGTCGCACCGGCCAAATACGGGCGCACGGCCGACAGGGCGAACGCATCGATGGCGAGCTTGGTGTCCGCCTGCCGCGCGGCAAGATTGAACGCGCCTTGCGCGTTGATCGCGCCGCCGCTCGCGAGGTCCGTCGCGAGCGTGTAGCGCGCGGGCGCCTGGCCCGTGAGCGAGAAATCGGCGAGCGTCGCCGCGACGTGCGTAAACGATAAGGCCGCGGGCGTCGCGAGCGATGCGTCGGCCACGTTCAGCGTGCCGTCGTTGATCGCGAAGCGCTTGATCGTCAGATCGAGCGGTTGCGCGTCGCGCCGCACGGGTGCGGCAACCGGGCTCGACGCGGCGCGGGCCGCGACGGCGGAAGGCGCGGACGCAGCCACGGCAGCCGGCGTTGCGGCAGCGCGCACCGCGCCCGGCACCGAAACCGCACTCGCGGAACCCGCCGCGCCGTCCGCCGGCGGCGACGACGACGCGCCCGCCAGCTTCTGCACGTTCAGCATCCCGGCCTTGTCGCGCGTCAGCGCGACGACTGGCTGATCGATCCGGATCTCGTCGAAATGCAGCGCGTTGCGCAGCGGTTCGAGCTGCGCGGCCGCCACATGCACGCCGCGCGCGGCGAAAAGCGGCTCGTTTGCCTGGCTCGTCACCTGCGCGTCGCGCAAATCGGCCGTGCCCGATATCCGCAGCACGGACGCGTCGCCCGACATCGCGAAATTCACGTTGACATCGCTCGTGAGCTTGCCCGCGCGCACGTCGACGGGCAGCTTGGCCGGCGCATACGACAGCAGCCGCGGCAAATCGAGCCCGTCGAACTTCAGATTGATCGACGATTCGCGCGACTGCGCAAACGGCTTGGTCTTACCGTCGATCGCGAACGGACTGCCGTCGACGCGCGCGCGCAGCCTCGGCTCGACGAAGACGTCGCTCTTCGAGGCCAGCGTGGCGATGAACGGAATGCCAAGCGACCATTGATCGACGACGTGCTTTTCGTTCAGCAGGCGATCGTCGAAATCGATCCGCCCGCGGTTGACCTGAATGTTCGAGACGGAAAACCGCACCGGCTTGCTGTCGGGCTGCGGCGACGGCTTGGAAAATTTGTCGATCAGATCGGTGAAATTGAAACGTTGCGCGTCATAGCGAACGACGCGCAAGTGCGGGTCATCGAGCCGCACTTCGTCGACGATCGGCGCAAGGCGCGCGACTGACGCCCACGACGCGCGCATGACGAGCGTGCCGATGTCAATGAAATCGCCCTGCCCGCCGCGCTCGCCGATTCGCACGCCGCCGGCTTCGAGCCGCAGCGTATAAGGATTGAAGGCGATCCGCGCGATCGTCGCAGGGCGCTCGAGCTGCTGGCTCAACTGCTGCTCGGCGATATGCCGGATCAACGGCGGCGCGGCGAAAAAGCCCAGCAGTCCGAATAGTATGACGAAAATCAGCGCGCCAATGCCGGCGCGCTTCGCGCGGCGCGACCGGGCAGCATCGCCGAGCTTGTGCAAGGTCGATTGGACGGGTTCTTTGTCGAAGCTTGCCATGAATGAAATGCATGATGCCGCCATCGCGGCTGGGAAAATTCGGAACGGAAACAGCTTTTGCCAGTATAGGCATGCGCGTTTTGCCGTGCAGTCACGTCGCACGCGGCCTTATGACCGGGCGACGTGTGCAAACGTTCACTTGCGAACGACCGCCGGCGGACGCCAGCTATCGTCGCAGGCTTGACGTTTCGGCGCGTAGAGGTGCAGCGCAAGCGCGAAATCGCTGCGTGGCGCGGGCAGCCAGTTCGATGCGCGGCCGCCGGGCGGCGTCGCGGACACGGCAATCTCGATTGAGCCGTCGCGGCCGCGATGCAGGTCGTGCTCGGTAAGCGAACGGCGGCCGCGGCCCAGCTCGGGCAACGCGCCGTCCGGCATGTACGGCGCAAGCGACCAGAATGCGCGCACGGGCGGCAGCGCATCCGCCGCGAAACGGATCGCGTAGCGATACGCGCCGTTCAGCGGCCGGCCCGCGCTGTCGGTCTTGACGACAGCGACCGCTTCATCGGAGCACGTCGCGGCGTCGAACTGCGTCGACGCGGCATACGCACGCAACGCATAATCGACGCCATAGTTGCCGACACCGTCGCCAAGCCAGCTCCAACCGTTCGCGGTCATCGCGTTCGGCGGCGGCGCGGCAAGCCGCACACGCGCCTCGGCGACACCGCGCTCGGCCGCGGCCAGCCGGTCGCCCTGCCACTGCACGGGCGCACCGGCCGTCACGCCGATATCCGCGAGGATTTGCTGCGCATGCGCGTCAGCCGCGGGCGGCGGATTGTCCCGCAACGCGCGCGCGGCGCGCGAGAAGAACGCATTGGGATCGAGCGCCGCGACCTGCTCCACCGGCCCGAGATCGGACGCGGCGGCCGCCGCTGATGCGTCGCCTGGCGAGCGCTCCACCGCAGACGGGCCACCCCACGCCGCTTTTGTTGACGGCAAACCCGCCGCCGGCTGCAGCGTGGGCGATTGTTGCGCCGTGCCCGATTGGGCCGCTGCCGCACGTTCGGCCAGCGGCCGTGGCTGATCCGCAGACCGTGCGCCGGCCGGCGCCTGAGGGTTCGCCATCGGCTGCCCCGCCGGCGCGCTGCCGGCCGAAGCCGCCGGGCGGCGCGCGGCCGACGCGCCTCGCGTGCCAGCCGCGCCGATATAGGCCGATAGCGGCACGACGCGAATCGCGCGCTGCAGTTTCCTGGCGGCTTCCAGATCGTGATTGCCCGCCGCGCGGATGCGCACGTCGAGCCAGACACCATGCGTGGGCGCATCGACCCGCACGACGCCCGCCGGCAGCTTGCCCGTCCAGCCGGACGCCGCGAACGCGATCGCCGACGGGCGATCCGGCCGCCCATTCGCGCGCGCGCCCGAACCGGCCATCGCCGTCGACCACAGCACATTGGTCCACATATCGAGCGCGCGCGCGTCGAGATAACGGCCGTGCGAAGCCGGCAGCACGACGACGACGGGCTCGTCGCGAACATCGAGCCACGCGGTCGAAGCCAGCAGGTCGCTGCTCGCGAGCGGCGGATTCGGCGCACCGGGCGCGGGCAGCGCGCGCGCATGGCGCAATGTGTTGACCGGCACGCCGTCCGCCGCGTCGGTTTGCCTGGCAAAGTCCATCAACACGAGCGGATAAGCGTAAATATAAGAATCGACAACTTCGCTGCGCATCCAGCCGGTCTTGCGTTGAATGGCATCCGGCGTCGACGCGCACCCCGCGAGCAGCGTCAGCGCGACAAGCGGCGCGCAGGCGCGCCGCCACGAACCAGCAGTTTCTTGCGATATTTTTATCATTCGGTGGCACGGCAAACGCGCGGCAAAGCCGCGCGCGTTGATTGGCGGTCGGCGCTCGCGTGATCTCGTGTGGTCCTCGTAGCGTTCATGCCGGCCGGGTGACGCTTGATCAGCGCTATTTTTAGGATCGGCTGTATCGTAACCTTGTCACCCCGGCAAAAACAATGTCTGCCAGCATCGGCAGCATGCGTGCTGTTCCGATGCCTGCCCGCCTCAAGCTACCCGCGCAGTTCGACAAGCCGCCCGCTGTCCAGCCCGAAACGCCGCACGACCTTCACCGATGGCTTCTGCGCAAACGATGCGCCTTCCGGCCGGTCCAGATATTCGACAACGACCACCGCCGCCGCGCCACCACGCTCTATCGATACCGCAACGGGCGTCAGCCGGTCGCCGAGCAGCACGGCCGGCGCGCCGCCGCGATCCGGCTGCGCCGCCGCGACGTACAGAAATTGACCGCTGCCGCCCGGATCGTCGCTGAGCAGCACGGCCGTCACCGGCCGGCCAGCGACCGTCACCGTGCTGCTGCGCGCGATGAGCTTCGTCACACGCTGCGTCGCGGAACCCGGCGCGGCCGCCTGCACCGCCGCGCCGTTCGTCAGTTTGATCGGCTCACCGTCGATCACGTAAACCGCACCGGCCGGATCGGCCGATAGCGGCGCCGCCGGGCCGGACGCTGCGGGCACGCCCGCAGCACGCAGCGCGAGCCGCTCGTCCGCGACGTCGCGCAACGCGGTGATCCGTGCGGTGTACGCATCCGTCAAACAGGCGATCCTGCCCCCGCACGCATCGCGCACGCGCTGCCGCCAGCTCTGCTGGCCGCCGCGCAACGCATCGCGAAACTCGCGGTAAGCCATCCCTTCATCGGCCGGACGTGCGCGCTGCAAAATTTCGTAGTACGTCGCCATCCGCACATCCAATTCGCCGAGCGCGGGACTTGCGCAGATCGCACGTTCGGCCGCGTTCGACGCGCGCGCGCAATCGAAGCTCGCGGCAAGCGCAAACGGAATATTCAGTGTCAGCGCGGCGCCCAGCGCCACGGCCCGCCATCGTATTGTCGACATCGTCTTTCCTCGCTTCACGCGCCTCGACGCCGCCGCGGCCGTTCCGCGCGACGTGCCCGGCCCCGGCAATCCCGCCCAGCACAGTACGCGCCGATTGTAACCAAACCGTCAGCCGCGCGGCCGAACGGCGCGCGCACGGCGTGCGCGCCCGTGAATCCCGTTCGGCGCGCGGCGGCCTCCTGCTTCAGGCATCCACCGCCGAACCCGCCGCGCAGCGGCAGCAAACGCTGGCGATGCATCATCCGCTTGACCTTCCTATCATGGGAATGTTGATACTTCACTCATCGGCGGCCTCGCCCGCCTTATCGAATTGGATCGCAGATGACTGATCTGTCCATTCCCGCCGACCCGGCCACGGCGACGCTGCGCATTGAAGGCATGACGTGCGACGGCTGTAAGACCCGCGTCGAGCAGGCGCTCGCCCGCGTGCCGGGCGTAAGCCGCGCGCACGTCGATCTTGCCACCGGCATCGCGAAGCTCGACACAACGCCCGCGCTCGATCCGGCCGGCCTGCTCGACGCGCTCGGCGCAGCCGGATATCGCGCGACATTCGCGCCGGCGGCCGCCGAAGGGCGTGAAGCCGGCCTGCACGCCGAAGAAAACCGTCGCGGCGACGAAAGCGAGCACGGCGACAGCCACCGTGCCGTGCAGGTTGCGACCACCGTTTCGCTCGACATCGGCGGCATGACCTGCGCGTCATGCGCCGGACGCGTCGAAAAAGCGCTGTCGCGCGTTCCCGGCGTGGTGCGCGCGTCGGTCAACCTCGCCACCGAAACAGCGACGGTCGACGCCGCCTCCGGCGTCGCCGCCGCCGCGCTCATCGATGCCGTGCGCCACGCCGGCTACCGCGCTTCGGCAATCGACAGCATCGCGCCGCCCGCGCCCGCCGCCGCCCATTCGAGCGCCGGCGAGCGCAAGCTCGCCGAAGCCCGGCGCGAGCGCCAGCTGATGATCGCGTCCGCCGCGCTGAGCGCCCCGATCGTGTGGCCGATGCTCGTCGCGCCGTTCGGCATCGACGCCGCGTTGCCCGCATCGCTGCAGCTCATATTGGCCTCGATCGTTCAGTTCGGCTTCGGCGCACGCTTCTACCGCGCCGCATGGCATGCGCTCATCGCGCGCGCCGGCAACATGGATCTGCTCGTCGCACTCGGCACGTCAGCCGCATACGGCCTGAGCCTTTGGTTGATGCTGCGCGGCGAACCCGGCCATCCCGCGCATCTGTACTTCGAGGCGGGCGCCGTGATCATCACGCTCGTACGTCTGGGCAAATGGCTCGAAGCACGCGCGAAGCGGCAAACCACCGACGCGATCCGCGCGCTCGACGCATTGCGCCCCGAGCGCGCACGCGTCGTCGAGCACGGCGTCGAGCGCGACGTCCCGCTCGCGCAAGTGTGCGTCGGCACGGCCGTGCGCGTGCGGCCAGGCGAGCGCATCCCGGTCGACGGCCGGATCGCGGCGGGCGTCACCCATGTCGACGAATCGCTGATCACCGGCGAAAGCCTGCCTGTGCCAAAGCATCCGGGCGAGCACGTGACCGCCGGCTCGATCAACGGCGAGGGCGCGCTCACCGTCGAGACAACCGCGATCGGCGCTGAAACGGCGCTCGCGCGAATCATCCGGCTCGTGGAATCGGCACAGGCCGGCAAAGCGCCGATCCAGCGTCTTGTCGATCGCGTGAGCGCCGTGTTCGTGCCCGCGATCGTCGCGATCGCGCTCGTCACGCTCGCCGGCTGGCTCGCCGCGGGCGCGAGCGTCGAGACGGCGATCCTCAATGCCGTGGCGGTACTCGTGATCGCGTGCCCGTGCGCGCTCGGCCTCGCGACGCCGGCCGCGATCATGGCCGGCACCGGCGCCGCCGCGCGGCGCGGCGTGCTGATCAAGGATGCGCTCGCGCTCGAACTCGCGCAGCGCACCCGCATCGTCGCGTTCGATAAAACCGGCACGCTGACCGAAGGCCGGCCAACTGTCACGGCGCTCGAGACGATCGAAATCCCGCGCGCCGATGTGCTCGCGCTCACGGCCGCCGTCCAGCGCGACAGCACGCATCCGCTCGCGCGGGCCGTTGCCGCCGCGTTCGCCGCCGACCCCGCCGCGCGCCGCTCGCCATTCGCGGATGCGCCGGCACACGCGCCACGTGCGGTTGCGGGGCGTGGCGTCGAAGCGAACATCGACGGGCAACTGATCGCATTCGGCAGCACGCGCTGGCGCGACGAACTCGGCATCGGCGTGCCGGCCGGCATCGCGCAGCGCGCGGCGGCGCTGGAAGCGGCGGGCCATACCGTATCGTGGCTGATGCGCATCGACGCGCCGCGCGCCGCGCTCGCGCTCGTCGCATTCGGCGACACCGTCAAGCCGCAGGCGCGCGCGGCGATCGAGCGGCTGGCGGCGCGCGGCATACGCAGCGCGCTCGTCACCGGCGACAATCGCGGCAGCGCCGAGGCCGTGGCCGCGTCGCTCGGCATCGACGAAATACACGCGCAGGTGCTGCCCGACGACAAAGCGCGCGTCGTCGCCCAGATGAAGCAAAAGGCGGACGGCGGCATGGTCGCGATGGTCGGCGACGGCATCAACGACGCGCCCGCGCTCGCCGCCGCCGACGTCGGCATCGCGATGGCGACGGGCACCGACGTCGCGATGCACACGGCCGGCATCACGCTGATGCGCGGCGATCCCGCACTGGTCGCCGACGCGATCGACATCTCACGCCGCACCTACCGCAAAATCCAACAAAATCTGTTCTGGGCGTTCGCCTATAACCTGATCGGCATTCCGCTCGCCGCGCTCGGCTGGCTGAATCCGATGATCGCCGGCGCGGCCATGGCGTTTTCGAGTGTGAGCGTCGTCGCCAATGCTCTGCTGCTGCGCCGATGGACAGGAAAAGCATGATGCACGCCCCCCCGATGGCCAATGCCGCGTGCCGTCCGCGCCGCGACGCCCGCATATGGCGGCGCGCGCTTCATGCGGCCCTCACGCTCGCGGCGATCGCCGCCGGGCTCTGCCTGCCGCGCACGAGCGCGGCCGAAATCCGCTGCGGCTGGCTGGAAAATCCAACGCCAGGAAACTGACGGCTGACGGACCGCAACGGCTCATGGACACTCAGCATGATGGGCGGCCCCGAGGCCAACGGCATGGACTGGCTCCCGGCATGGCGGGCGATCAATACGTGCGGACGAACGGCTACCGCGGCTACGGATGCGCATGCCTGACCGTGGTCAGCCGCAAACGGACACAACGCATCGTGAAGGTGCTCAAAGCACGGCAATTGCCGCTGTCGGCGTGCAGGCGGGACGAGCGGCTCAAGGAGCCGTCTCGCGAATGAGCAGGGCCGCGCGCTGCGCGATTCGGAGTTAAACCAGCGTGATCGGCTTGACGAACGTCGTCGTCATCGCGGTGAAGCCCAGCGCTCGATACAGCGCGAACGCCGCGCTGTTGTGATTGAACACCGACAGGCCGATCTCGGTCACGCGCAATCGCCGCGCGTCGTCCTCAAGCGCCTGTAGCACGCGTGTGGCCCAGCCTTGACGGCGATAAGCCGGATCGATTTCGAGATCGTAGATGAACAGCGACCGATGCGGCCCTTCGGTGAGCGCTCCATACCAGAGATAGCCAAGCGCGAGGCGGTCGCTGGGGTCGCTTAGCGTCAGCAGCGTCTGATCGTCGGTCAGCAGGCCATCGGGCAACAGCGTGTCGATGCAGGCCAGCGCGCGCGCGCCGGCTTCCTCCGCCGTGCTCTGCCCGGACGCGATCAAATCCTGCGCGTAGCCGCGCGCCGCGTGCAACCGGTACTCGCGAAATTCCGTCTGGGTCATCGGGCGCATCTCGAGCATGTCGCACCTGTTTGGACGAGCGGAAACACTACCCAGTGTAGCGGGCCAAGTGCGATCACGCGAATCGGGGATGCCGGAAGCGGATCGATCAGAAATACGGGATGCCGAGCCGATCGGACGCTCGATCCGGCGTTCATTAACGTACCGGACCGCCATGCCGTGCTCTGAGGTGAACAGATCGCGTCGGCGTGTGCGCCGGCGCGAAGCGGCGTTTATCGACGGACAGACGGTTTCATTGCACCGCGCTACGGCACGGACGCTACCGCTCATCCCGATCGAGCAGCCCTTTTCCCGGGCCGGTGTTGGCGAGCCCGGCAAAGCGCCGGGCCAACACGCGCCGTACCGCGCGGCGGCTTTAGCGACGAATCAAGCCGAATTGCGCGACTTGCGACTTGCGCTGACGCTCGGCTTCAGCGTGGCGGGCCTTGTACGAATAATCGGCATCGAGCGGCAGGTGCGGGGAGGCGAAAAGATCTTCGATCTTTTGAAGCAGCGCGAAAATGAGGCTCATATGCGGCTCCTGGCAGCGAGTGACTAGGGTTTTCCCTTAGCCATCATTCTAGGTGTTTTCCCTAGATTTGCCTAGTGCGCCGCAGCAATTACGCCACGCGATCTGCGTTTCGCGCGTGTTTTCAGATCTGCTCGTTGCAGCGTCGCAACATCGAAATCCGTCCCGCTTTTCAATGTCCGTGATACGGCCGCTTGACTGGCTTGGCCGCGCCAGCGAGATGGTTCGTCAGCCGACCGACCTGCTCGCCCTGCTCGTCCAGGCGCTGCGACAGCGTGACGAGGCTCGCCTGCTGTGACATCTGCTCGGCGACGAGCCTGTCGATCCGTTGCTGCAATGCAACGGCCTCGGTGCGCAGCCGCGAAGCCTGCATCGATTGGACGATCAGCCCGGCGATCGAAAACAGCACCATCACGCCGAGCCCAAGCAGCAGGCGATTGACGCGGCGCATCTCCGCGCCGGCCGCCCGGCGCATATCGAAGATTTCTGCCTGCAGCACTCGTAACTTGTCCGCGAGCGGGCGGATGTGCGTATCGATATCGACGCTGTCGGGGGCGGCGCAGGGCGGCGGCGTCCCCGGCAGATCGCAAGCGGTGGCCGCGGACTCACGGACGGGCGACGTCTGATCGCCGGACAGCGATGCCGATGCGGCAGCGGCGGCCGCCCGGCTTGCGCCGGCCACCTGCGGTGCGGATGCAGATGCGGTGCCGCACGCCGCGTTGCCGCTTGCCGCCCGTGATTCGGGTGACGGCATCGCGGGCTCCGGTTTGGCCGAAGCGCCCGGCGCGCGCCGCTTCGACGCGCCCGCTGCCGGCGCACCTCGTCCCGGCGATTTCGGCTCGGACTTCGCGCGCTTTGGATTGGCGCGAGGCGCCGGAGCCGTCTGCCGCCGCGCCGAGGATTCGGAGCCGGCCGCCGCAGTTTCGGTGTCGATGGCCGGACGGCCGGCATGCAACGACATGTCCGCTTCGGCGCGAGCGCCCGGTACGGCCGGATCGACGCTGGCCGATGTTCGATCGCGTTCGCCCGGCATGGCGGCGGCACGCGCGGCGTCAGCGCGTGCCGCCGCGCGTGCATCGCGGCCCGCATCGCCTGCATGCGCCGCCAAGGCTCCCGCAGCCTGCGCGGCCTGTGGATCATCGGCCGGTTCGCTGGCGGAAGCAGCGGCATGCTGCGGCGGCGTCAACGCGCGGTGGTCAAGCTCACCGCCGCTACCGGCCGCCGCTTGCGCGCTGGCGGCCGTCACGTCGCCACGCGCGCCGTCAGCCGTCCCGCCGCCATTCTTGCCATCCGCGTCGTGCGCGGGCCACTGAACCGCCGCATTGGTGTCCGCGCCGCCCGCTTCACGCGCATCGCCGGCCGGCCAATCGAAACCCTCGAAGCTGCGCTGCCGCTCGTCCACGTCGGCCATCGCCGGCTGCGCCGCCTCGCGCGCCGCCAATAATGGCTTCGCGCCGGGAAGAGCGCCGCCGAACAGATCGAGCGTGCGATCGTCGCGATCGGCGTCGCCGGGCATCGCGTCGTGCGCGGCCAGGGCCGCCGCTCGCGACGGTGCGCGGCCGTCAGCCGCCACGGCACGCGGCCGCTTCGCAGCGGACGAACGGGGCAAGCGGGAAGAGCGGATATGGGAAGAAGTTGCGGAATCGGTCATGGATCGAGCAGCAGCACGCCGCATGCGCACCGGACAAATCTGTGAACAATGTCGGGAGCCGGCATTGTCTCATGCCACGGTGCCGGCACTGCGGCGGGCCCGCCACACATGCCGAGGAAGCCGGCATCCGCCGGCGCGAGCCCCCGCATGCCGCTACGCGCCGCTCTCCAACCAGCATTCACACTGCCGGACAAGCCGCACGCATCATCCGTCCTGCAACACGCCGTGCCGCTCGCGAAAACCCTTCACGCCCGGCAATTGCCTCAACCGCTTGCAAATGCTCTCGTATTCGATGTCCGATACGCGGCTCAACGCGATCGTCACATCGTCGCGATCGGCCGAATCTCTGCTTTGCTGGACGATGAATTGCTTGACGCGCGCGCTGTCGATGCCAAGCGCATCGTGCAACGACGCGAGCGTCAACGCGCCGCGCTCGACGCTCAGCGACAGATGACGGCGCTGACGCACGGTGAGGTAGCGGCGCTCGAGCGGCTTGAGGCCCGCGAGAATGATCAGGATGATGACCGTCGCCGCGATCGCCGCCACATACAGCCCGCCGCCGACCGCCAGCCCGACGGCCGCGACCGACCATAGGCTCGCGGCCGTCGTGAGGCCACGGACGATCTCGCCGCGCAGCAGAATTGATCCTGCCCCCAGAAAACCGATCCCCGACACCACCTGGGCGGCCATCCGCGACGGATCGAGATCGACGTGCGGCCGCCCGAGCACGTCGGCAAAGCCGAACGCGGACACAATCATGATGAGCGCCGAGCCGACGCAAACGAGCATGTGCGTGCGCAGCCCCGCCGCCCACGACAGCCGCCCGCGCTCGATGCCGATGACGCTGCCCAGCCCCGCCGCGAGAATCAGCCGCATGATCAATTCGAGATTGTTCTGCATTTTCCGCTCTCCTTTTTTCGACGGCGGCCGGGCGCATGCTTTATCCTTGCCGCTCGGCCCGCCTCGGCGGCCGCCGCGTTTTTCCGTCGTCAACCGCGCCGTCATCCGCCATGCCCATATCCGATTCTGCCTCCGGGCAAGCCGCGCAATTGCGCCATCATTTCGCGCAAATCGTCTTGCCGCTCTGGCGCGGACCCGGCTTCAATCCGGCGCTGCAACTGCCGTTCGAGGCCATCGCGCCGCACACGCATGCGCCGCTGCCCGTCGCCCGGTATCGCGCGATGGCCTGCGCCCGCCAGCTCTTCGTGTTCGCGCACGCCAACGATGCGGCGCATGCGCACATGCTGTTCGCCGCATTGTGCCGCCACTTCCGCGATCCGCGCCACGGCGGCTGGTTTTACAGCGTCGACGCGCAAGGCGCGCCGCTCGAGCGGACGAAGGATCTGTATACGCACGCGTTCGTCGTGTTCGCATGCGCCGAGTACTTTGCGGCATTCGGCAACCGCGACGCACGTGACATCGCGCAACACACGGCGGCACTGATCGTCGAGCGCTTCGCGCGCCAGCGTGGCGACGCATTGCTCGACGCCGCGCGCAGCGAGGATTTCGCCGAAACGGCGGGTGCGCCGCTGCAAAATCCGCTGATGCACCTGACCGAAGGCTGGCTCGCGGCGAGCCGCGCCTTCGGCGACGCCGCATTCGACGAAGCGCTGCTGCGCACCGCGCAAGCGGTCGAGCGCGCGTTCGTCGCGCCGCGCACCGGCTGCGTCGCGGAACTGCCGCTCGGCAGTGCGGACAACCGGTTCGAGCCGGGTCATCAATTCGAATGGTTCTATCTGGTCAGCGCGGCGGGCGCCCGGCTCGCGGCCACGGGCCTGCCCGACGCGCTTGCTCGCGCGTATGCGTTCGCGCAACGGCATGGCGTCGATCCGCAGACGGGCGGCGTCTGCGCGGCGCTTGACGAGCACGGCGCATGCATCGACAGCACGCAACGGATCTGGGCGCAAACGGAGTATCTGCGCGCGCTCGCGACGCACGGCGGCAGCGGGCCGCACGCGCTTGCGCAGCAGGCCGAGCGCTTTCGCACGCGCTTCCTGCATCCGCGCGGCTGGCACGAATGCAAGACCGCGCAGGGCGACGTGTCGCGCGCGGATATGCCGTCGACCACGCCCTATCATCTCGCGACCGCTTACGCGGCGTTACCCTGGGGCGATTGACCGGGCGACCAAGGCACGGCCGACGCCCCGGACCGCGAAGGCTCCGCGCGCGCCGCCTGCCTCGGACAGCAGCGCGCCGCGCGCCTTCTGTCGCGGCATCCTGTTGCGACCGCTGATGCAGCGCGGCTCGTGGATGATCGACGGCGCGGCCGGCCAAGCGCGGCCGTCGGCGACACAACGAAGCTCCACGCACCGTCGGCCGCAAACGGGAGCACACCACGCGTTGCGTGTCATGTGCCGAAACCGCGGCAAGCGGCGGCTCGCCCGCTTGAGCCGCCGCGCAACGCACACGCGCATCGCGCCACCGCGCTTGGCCGCCGTTACTCTCCCGTTAAGCCCTCGTTACGCCGCCGCGAGCCGCGGCGGCGCCGCTTCGCCTCCCGCAACAGCCTGCGCGGCGCGCGTATCGCCCAACTCGAACACCGCGACCGATCGCTGCAACTGCTCGGTCTGCTCGTTGAGCGCGCCGCCCGCCGCGGCAACCTCCTCGACCAGCGCGGCATTCTGCTGCGTCAATTGATCCATCTGCGTAACAGCCTGATTGACCTGCTCGATCCCCGCGCTCTGCTCGACCGACGCGGCCGTGATTTCCGTCATCGTTTGCGCGACCCGCTCGATCGACGCGGACACCGTGCGCATCGCACCGCCCGCGCGCTCGACAAGCTCCGAGCCGCCATTGATCTGCGCGACCGACTCCTCGATCAGTACCTTGATTTCCTTCGCCGACTGCGCGCTGCGCTGCGCGAGCGCGCGCACCTCGCCCGCGACCACCGCGAAGCCGCGCCCCTCCTCGCCCGCGCGCGCCGCCTCGACCGCCGCGTTCAGCGCGAGGATGTTGGTCTGAAACGCGATCCCATCGATCACCGCGATGATTTCCGCGATCCGGCCCGAGCTATGCGCGATTCCGCGCATCTTGTCGATCACGTCGTCGACGATCGCTCGGCCTTCGTGGGTCGCCTGCAGCGCCTCGTCGGCGAGCGCGCTCGCCGCGCGCGCGCCGTCGCTGTTCTGCCGCACGGTCGCGGTCAACTGCTCCATGCTCGCGGCCGTCTCCTCGAGCGACGCCGCCTGGCTCGCGGTGCGCGCCGACAAATCCGCATTGCCGCTCGCGATCTCGGCCGCGCCGATATGGATCGCGTCCGACGCGCCACGCACCGCGCGCACCGTCGCCGCAACGCTCGCCTGCATCGCGGCAAGCCCCTGCATCAGCCGGTCGATCTCGTATAGGCCGCGCGGCATGACCCGCTCATCGAGCCGGCCGCGCGCGATCCGCTCGAAATGCTTGCCCGCGTCGGCCAGCGGCGCGACGATCGCGCGCCGCGCCACAACGTAGATCGCCGCCGTGCACGCGAGCATCGCGGCGAACAACGCGACGCCGACCGCGTTGAACCACGCGATGCCCGTATCGATCAGGCCGAACGCATTCTTGCTGACCTTGCCGCTGAAATCGGAGAACGTGCGCAGCTCGGTGAAATACGCATCTTGGATCGATTGCGTCGGCTGATCGAGGAACGCCTGCATGTTGTCCGTTTCGAGATATTGAATCAGTTCGTCGAGCGCGGCGCGATACTTCCGGTAGCGCTCGACAAGCGCTGCGGCGCGCGCCGTGTTCTCCGCGCCGATCGACGGCTCGGCCGTCAACGCCGCGAACGCGCGATCGGCGTTCGCAAGCTGATCGCGCACGTGGCGAAGCATGTCGGCGGGCTTCGGATCGCCGCGCACCATCCGCGTACTCGCGCGCGACAAATTCGTGCGCGCGTCGAGCATGTAATGGGTCGCCAGATTGGCGGCGTCGATTTGCCGGATCGCGACGCTGGACAGATCGTCGACGCCGCGACGCGTCGACGACAGCGCCCAAAAGCCGAGCCCGTCGATCGCCATCATGAATAGACAGAACACGACGAGCACGCCGAGCAAACCGGATGCGAGCTTGATTTTGTTGATCATGAATTTCCGTTGGAGCCAAAAAAGAAGGGAGCTGCGTCGGCTTTAGCGGCATTTCGGCGGCGGACTTGAGCAATCCGGCCCGATCCCGCGATGAATTTCTTCGCCCGATTTCCTTGCGTAATGCCCATCCCATACCTAGAGTGGAGCGCAAAGGGCGGGATAGCGGCAGCGGCCTGCCGCATCGGCCGCTCGACTCAATCGAGAGCGAAGGAGCATCGATGACCGACATCGTGGATCACGCGCGCGGCGCGTTGCGTGCGCAACCCTTCAGCATGCTGCTCGGCACCGAACTCGTGCACATCGGCGGCGACGAGGCGTCGCTGCGCCTGCCGATTCGCGAAGAACTCCGGCAGCAATACGGTTTCGTTCACGGCGGCGTCATCAGTTACCTTGCCGATAACGCGCTGACATTCGCCGGCGCGCTCGCGCTCGGGCCGCGTGTCGTGACGGGGGAATACAAGATCAATTACCTGCGCCCGGCCGTCAACGGCACGCTGATTGCGCGCGCGAAGCTGGTTTACCGGGGACGGAATCAAGCGACCTGCCAGTGTCACGTGTTCGTGATAGACGGCGACCACGAGCGGCTCGTCGCGGTCGCGCAGGGGACGATCAATCGGGTCGGGGATGGGCGGGAGGCGGGGGCGGTGGAGGAGAATGCGTAGTGGCGGCCCGCTCGCGGCTGGGCCGGCGTGTGCCGGGAAAACGGCATGACGCCGACGCGCGAGGCTTCGTGAATCGCCGCGATTTGCCGCGATCCGTCAAGTAAATGGAATGACTCAGGAATGCCGCACTAGCGCGCGGCGAGCCTCTTGGTGCCACGTTTGCCCTATCTATCCATCCACACCACCGAACCGCGCCGGCACAGCCTAACCGCGCGATCAATCCCCCGGCACCCGCACCCACCCCTCCATCAACACCCGCGCGCTGCGGCTCATGATCGCCTTGGTCACCACCCATTCGCCGTTTTCCTGCTGCGCCTGCGCGCCGACGCGCAGCGTGCCCGACGGATGCCCGAAGCGCACCGCCTGGCGCTCGCCGCCGCCTGCCGCCAGATTGACGAGCGTGCCCGGAATCGCCGCCGCGGTGCCGATCGCGACCGCCGCCGTGCCCATCATCGCGTGATGCAGCTTGCCCATCGACAGCGCGCGCACGAGCAAATCGATCTCCGCCGCCGCGACGCGCTTGCCGCTCGACGCAACATAATCGGCCGGCTTCGCGACGAACGCGACCTTCGGCGTATGCTGGCGCGTCGCGATTTCGTCTAGCGTCTTAATGAGCCCCATGCGCAGCGCGCCGTGCGCGCGAATCGTCTCGAATTTCGCGAGCGCGGCGGCGTCGCCGTTGATCGCGTCCTGCAACTCGGTGCCGGTGTAGCCGATCGCGGCCGCGTCGACGAAGATCGTAGGAATGCCCGCATTGATCAGCGTCGCCTTCAGCGTGCCGACGCCCGGCACCTCAAGATCGTCGACGACATGGCCGGTCGGGAACATCGCGCCGCCGCCGTCGCCGTCTTCGTCGGCGGCCGGGTCGACGAACTCGAGCTGTACCTCGGCGGCCGGGAACGTCACGCCGTCAAGCTCGAAATCGCCCGTTTCCTGCACCGCGCCGTTGGACACCGGCACATGCGCGACGATCGTCTTGCCGATGTTCGCCTGCCAGATCCGCACCGTCGCGATACCGTCACGCGGCACGCGCGCCGCATCGACGAGCCCGCCGCTGATCGCGAACGGCCCGACCGCCGCCGACAGGTTGCCGCAATTGCCGCTCCAGTCGACGAACGGCTTGTCGATCGACACCTGCCCGAACAGGTAATCGACATCGTGATCGGGCCGCGTGCTCTTCGACACGATCACCGTCTTGCTGGTGGACGACGTCGCGCCGCCCATCCCGTCGATCTGCTTGCCGTATGGATCGGGGCTGCCGATCACGCGCAGCAGCAGCGCGTCGCGCGCGGCGCCCGGCACGCGCGCGGCCTGCGGCAGATCGTCGAGGCGAAAGAACACGCCCTTGCTGGTGCCGCCTCGCATGTACGTCGCGGCAATCCGGATTTGAGGGAGGTGAGCCATAGATATCCGTGTAGGTCCGATATAACGGGAATGGTGTCGAGCGGCCGGTGCGCGCTGCGCCGCCGGCCGTTCTGCTTCGTCATGCCGCCGCATGCCGGGCCGGCGCGGCGTGACCCGGCCCGGCGGTCCGCTGATGCGCGCCACCGCGGCAGAGGAACGGCCGGGCCGAGCGCACCCGGCCGCCCCCTAACGCCCTATGCTGCCGCACCGCCACGCCGCCCGCCGAGTCAAACCACGCGGCCCGGCGCGCGCCGCGCGTTCAAGCCGCCTTCGACGATTCGAGGAAATCCTGCGCGAAACGCTGCAGCACGCCGCCCGCTTCGTAGATCGACACTTCCTCGGCGGTATCGAGCCGGCACGTCACGGGCGTCTCGACACGTTCGCCGTTCTTGCGGTGAATCACGAGCGTCAGCGTTGCGCGCGGCGTGCGCTCGCCGATCACGTCGAACGTCTCGGTGCCGTCGATGCCGAGCGTCAGGCGGTTCGTGCCCGGCTTGAACTCGAGCGGCAGCACGCCCATGCCGATCAGGTTCGTGCGGTGAATCCGCTCGAACCCCTCGGCGACGATCGCCTCGACACCCGCGAGCCGCACGCCCTTGGCCGCCCAGTCGCGCGACGAGCCTTGCCCATAATCCGCGCCCGCGATCACGACGAGCGGCTGCTTGCGCGCCATATACGTCTCGATCGCCTCCCACATCCGCGTGATGCGGCCTTCGGGTTCGATCCGCGCAAGCGACCCCGGCTTCACGTTGCCCGCCTCGTCGCGCACCATTTCGTTTTTCAGCGTCGGATTCGCGAACGTCGCGCGCTGCGCGGTCAGGTGATCGCCGCGATGCGTCGCATACGAATTGAAGTCTTCCTCCGGCACGCCCATCTTCGCAAGATACTCGCCCGCCGCACTGGTCGGCAGGATCGCATTCGACGGCGACAGATGATCGGTCGTGATGTTGTCGCCGAGCACGGCCAGCGCACGCATGCCGTTGAGCGTGCGCTCGCCCGCGAGCGCGCCTTCCCAGTATGGCGGGCGGCGAATGTACGTGCTCCGCGGCCGCCAGTCGTACAGCGGCGCAGCCCGCTCGCCTGCGTGGGCGGGGCGCGCGAACATCGGTTCGTAGACCTGGCGGAATTGCTCGGGCTTCACGCTCGACGCAACGATCGCGTCGATTTCGTCGTCGCTCGGCCAGATGTCCTTCAACGTCACCGGCTTGCCATGCTGATCCACGCCGAGCGCGTCCTTCTCGATATCGAAGCGGATCGTGCCCGCGATCGCATACGCGACGACGAGCGGCGGCGACGCGAGAAACGCCTGCTTCGCATACGGATGAATGCGGCCGTCGAAGTTGCGGTTGCCCGACAGCACGGCGGTCGCATACAAATCGCGCTCGACGATTTCCTGCTGGATCTTCGGATCGAGCGCGCCCGACATCCCGTTGCACGTCGTGCATGCGAACGCGACGATGCCGAAACCCAGCTTCTCCAGCTCCGGCAGCAGGTTCGCCTCGTTCAGATACAGCTCCACCGCCTTCGAGCCCGGCGCAAGCGAGCTCTTCACCCACGGCTTGCGCGCGAGGCCCCGCGCATTCGCGTTGCGCGCGAGCAGGCCCGCGGCGATCACGTTGCGCGGGTTACTGGTGTTCGTGCAGCTTGTAATGGCAGCGATGATCACCGCGCCGTCCGGCATCTCGCCCGCCTTCTGTTCCCACTTGCCGGCAATACCCCGCGCGGCGAGATCGGACGTCGGCAACCGCTTGTGCGGATTCGACGGGCCGGCCATGTTGCGCACGACCGACGACAGATCGAACGTCAGCGTGCGCTCGTACTGCGCGTGTTGCAGCGTATCGGCCCACAGACCCGCCTGCTTCGCATAGGTTTCGACGAGTTTGACCTGCTCGTCGCTGCGCCCCGTCAGGCGCAGATAATCGATCGTCTGCCCGTCGATGAAGAACATCGCGGCCGTCGCGCCGTATTCGGGCGCCATGTTCGAGATCGTCGCGCGATCACCGAGCGTGAGGCTCGCCGCGCCGTCGCCGCGAAATTCCAGATACGCGCCGACCACCTTCTCGCGGCGCAGGAACTCGGTCAGCGCGAGCACGATGTCGGTCGCGGTGATGCCGGGCTGCCGCCTGCCGGTCAGCTCGACGCCGACGATATCCGGCAGCCGCATCCACGACGCGCGGCCGAGCATCACGTTCTCCGCCTCCAGCCCGCCCACGCCGATCGCGATCACGCCGAGCGCATCGACGTGCGGCGTGTGGCTATCGGTGCCGACGCAGGTGTCCGGATACGCGACGCCGTCGTGCAGCTGAATCACGGGCGACATTTTCTCCAGATTGATCTGGTGCATGATGCCGTTGCCGGGCGGAATCACATCGACGTTCTCGAACGCGCGCTTGGTCCAGTCGATGAAATGGAAACGATCTTCGTTGCGGCGATCCTCGATCGCGCGGTTCTTCGCGAACGCGTGCGGATCGAAGCCGCCGCATTCGACCGCAAGCGAATGATCGACGATCAATTGCACGGGCACGACCGGATTGACCTTCGCCGGATCGCCGCCGCGTTCGGCAATTGCGTCGCGCAGGCCCGCGAGATCGACGAGCGCGGTCTGGCCGAGAATGTCGTGGCAAACGACGCGCGCCGGATACCACGGAAAATCGCGCTCGCGCTTGCGCTCGACGAGCTGGCGCAGCGAATCATCGAGGATCGCCGGATCACAGCGCCGCACGAGGTTTTCGGCGAGCACGCGCGACGTGTAGGGCAGCGTGTCGTAAGCGCCCGGGCGGATCGCGTCGACGGCGGCGCGCGCGTCGAAGAAATCGACCGACGCACCGGGCAGGGGTTTGCGGTAAGCAGTATTCATGGCGTGGGGACACACAAGTAACGATCGGCGCCCGGCGGCAACGCTGCCGCGCGGGCAAACGCGCCGGCGAACGCGCGGCGCGGGCATCGCGCCCTGGCGCCGCGCCGGCCCGCTCAGCGTTTCTCGATCGGCACGAATTTCAGGTTTTCCGGGCCGGTGTAGTTCGCGCTCGGTCGGATGATCTTGTTGTCGATCCGCTGCTCGATGATATGCGCGCTCCAGCCGGACGTGCGCGCGATCACGAACAGCGGCGTGAACATCGCGGTCGGCACGCCCATCATCCGGTATGACACGGCGCTGAACCAGTCGAGGTTCGGGAACATCTTCTTCGCGTCCCACATCACCGATTCGAGCCGCTCGGCGATGTTGAACAGCTTCATGTCGCCCGCCTCCTTCGACAGCTTGCGCGCGATCTCCTTGATCACCTTGTTGCGCGGATCGGAGATCGTGTAGACCGGGTGGCCGAAGCCGATCACCACTTCCTTGTTCTCGACGCGGCGGCGAATATCGGCCTCTGCTTCGTCGGGCGTGCGGTAGCGGCTTTGAATCTCGTAGGCGACTTCGTTCGCGCCGCCGTGTTTCGGCCCGCGCAGCGCGCCGATCGCGCCGGTGATCGCAGAATAAATGTCCGAGCCCGTACCGGCGATCACGCGGCCGGTGAACGTCGACGCGTTGAATTCATGCTCCGCGTACAAGATCAGCGACGCGTGCATCGCCGCCACCCACGATTTCGACGGCTCCTTGCCGTGCAGCAGATGCAGAAAGTGGCCGCCGATCGAATCGTCGTCGGTTTCGGTCTCGATCCGGCGGCCGTTGTGCGAATAGTGATACCAGTACAGCAGCATCGAGCCGAGCGATGCCATCAGCCGGTCCGCGATATCGCGCGCGCCCGGCAGATTGTGATCGTCCTTCTCGGGCAGCACGGTGCCGAGCACCGACACGCCGGTGCGCATCACGTCCATCGGATGCGCGGACGCGGGCACCCATTCGAGCGCGGCCTTCACGTTCGCCGGCAGCCCGCGCAGCGCGCGCAGCTTGGTCTTGTACGCGGCGAGTTCGGTCGCGTTCGGCAGCGTCTCATGCACGAGCAGGTGTGCAATTTCCTCGAATTCGCTCGAGCCGGCGATATCGAGAATGTCGTATCCGCGGTAATGCAGGTCGTTGCCAGTCTTGCCGACCGTGCACAGCGCGGTGTTGCCCGCCGCAACGCCCGACAGCGCGACCGATTTCTTCGGCTTGAAACCGCCCGCCGCGCTCGTTGCCGTTGCTTCTTTCGTCTCGCTCATTGTTCGTTCTCCTGGGGTTCGAATCCTTGAATCCGGGGGCCGCTTCAGTTGCGGCCTTCGCTGAAGAGCCGGTCGAGCTTCTCTTCGTATGCGTAATAGCCGAGATAATCGTAGAGTTCCGCGCGCGTTTGCATCGTCGGCACCGCGGCTTTTTGCGTGCCGTCGCGGCGCACCGTTTCATAGAAGTTCAGCGCGGCCTTGTTCATCGCGCGGTAGGCGCCACAGCAATAAAGCGCGATGTCGACGTTCGCGCTCTTGAGTTCGTCCGTCGTGAAGAACGGCGTCGAGCCGAACTCGGTCAGGTTCGCGAGAATCGGCACCTTGACGGCCGCCTTGAAACGCCGGTAATCGTCGAGCGTCTTCATCGCCTCGGGGAAGATCATGTCCGCGCCCGCCTCGACATAGGCAACCGCGCGCTCGATCGCCGAATCGAGCCCCTCGGCCGCGGCCGCGTCGGTGCGCGCCATGATGACGAAGCCGTCGTCGGTGCGTGCGTCGACGGCCGCCTTGATCCGATCGACCATCTCGCCGGCCGGCACGCATTCCTTGCCGGGCCGGTGGCCGCAGCGCTTCTGCCCGACCTGATCCTCCAGATGCACGGCCGCGACGCCCGCCTTGATGAACGAGCGGATCGTGCGCGCGATATTGAACGCGCCGCCCCAGCCCGTATCGATATCGACGAGCAGCGGCAGGCTGGTCGCGTTGGTGATCCGGTTCGCGTCGATCAGCACGTCGTCCATCGTGCTGATGCCCAGATCGGGAATGCCCAGCGAATTCGCGGCAACGCCGCCGCCCGACAGATAAACCGCCTTGAAACCGACCGCCTCGGCCATCTTCGCGGCATACGCGGTGATCGCGCCGACCACTTGCAGCGGCTGCTCGGCCGCGACGGCCGCGCGGAACTTCGCGCCCGCGCTGGTAGGTTGTGGGTTGCTCATCGACTCCTCCTGAAAGATGGCCGCTATTCAGCAAAGACTGGGCCAGCTTACCCGCCTCGCGCTAACGTGCTGATTCTGCACTCATTCCCGGTTCGGCGCTCGACGCCGATGATTTCAGTTTCGAAATCAAAATTCCATATTTGCAATCATCGCGCGATAATGGCACGGTCTTCACTTCGTCCGGCGCGCCCGAGCGCCGCCCCGCCCCGATGAGCCTCTTTGCGACCGACACGGGCGTGCGCCCGCGCATCTGGGCAGTCGGCATCAGCCGGCTGCGCGCGCTGTTTCGCGACATCGCCGACGAGTACGACGAACGCGCCGACCTGCGCATCGTCGCGCGCGGCTACGAGGAAGCAATCACCGCGCTCGCGACCGCAGGCGCCGAGCGGCCCGACGCGATCGTCGCCGCGGGCTCGAACGGCACATATCTGAAAACGCGCGTGCGCGTGCCCGTCGTGCTCGTCAATCCGACCGGCTTCGATGTGATGCACGCGCTCGCCCGCGCACGACGCGACGCGGCCCGCATCGCGTTCGTCAGCCACGGCGACGCACCGGCCGAGGTGCGCAGCCTCGCCGCCGCGTATGAGCTCGACGTTGCGTTCGCGTCGTACCAGACCGCGCACGAAGCGCGCCTGCGCGTGCTTGAGCTGCGCGAGCGCGGCATCGAGACGGTGGTGGGGCCGGGGCTCGTCACCGATCTCGCCGCGAGCGTCGGAATGGGCGCGGTGTTTCTGTACTCGCACGCGTCAGTGCGCGCGGCCGTGGACACCGCGCTCGAAGTCGCGCACGCCACGCACAGCGAAGCGCTGCGCCGCCAGCGGCTCGACAATCTGCTCCAGCATCTGCGCGACGGCGTCGTCGCGCTCGACGGCGACGGGCGCGTGGAGGCGATCAACGAGCGGCTCGCGAGCGCGCTCGGCGTCGAACCGGCGGCCGCCGTCGGCCGCGCGCTGTCCGAACTCACGCCTGAGCTGCGCACGCTGCGCGCGGCCGACGGCGACACGCTCGCGACCGTGCGCGGCGTGCGCTACGTGGTTCATCGCGGGCCGCTAGCGACCGGCATCGGCGGCCGCGCGCCCGGCAGCGTGCTGACGTTCCAGGAATCGCGCGCGGTGGAGCGGCTCGACCGCACCCTGCGCACGCAGCAGCACGGCCGGCAGTTCACCGCGCGCTACCGGCTCGACGATATCGTCGGCGCGTCGCGCGAAATCGCGCGCGCGCGCGACCTCGCACGCCGCTACGCGAAATCGGACGCGACCGTGCTGATCCTCGGCGAAAGCGGCACCGGCAAGGAGATGATCGCGCAGAGCCTGCATGCGCTATCCGCGCGCCGCAAATATCCGTTCGTCGCGGTAAATTGCGGCGCGTTTCCGGAGGCGCTGCTCGAAAGCGAGCTGTTCGGCTACGACGAAGGCGCGTTCACGGGCGCGCGGCGCGGCGGCAAGGCGGGGCTTTTCGAGGCCGCGCATCGCGGCACGCTGTTTCTCGATGAAATCGGCGAAATGCCGCCGTCGCTGCAAAGCCGGCTGCTGCGCGTGCTGCAGGAGCGCGAAGTGGTGCGCGTGGGGTCGACCGAACCGGTGCCGATCGACATCCGCGTCGTCGCGGCAACGCATCGGCCGCTGCTTGCCGCAGTCGAGGCGGGCACGTTCCGCGCCGATCTGTACTACCGGCTGAACATCCTGAATATCGGGCTGCCGCCGCTGCGCGAGCGCGCGAGCGACATTCCCGCGCTCGCCGCGACGCTGCTCGCCCAGGCCGCGCAGCGCGAACCGCGCATCGGCGGGCAGCTGCGCGATGCCGAAGATGCCGCGCGCGCGCTCGCGCCGGCGAACGACGCGTTGATGCGTCACCAGTGGCCGGGCAACGTGCGCGAGCTGCAAAACGTGATCGAGCGGATTGCGGTGGAACTGGCCGATGCAGGCGGCGCCGACGCAGACTGGCGCGTCAGCCCCGACACGTTGCGCGCGATCGCGCCGGAAGTGCTGTCGGGCACACGGAGCACGCCGGACGATTGCGCAGCGCCGAAAACCAACGCCACGGCCGCGATCCGCACCGCCGATGCACACGACAACGACCTCGGCGAAGCCGTCGGCTTCCGCGCAGCGCCGCCTTTAACGCTCACGCAACGCCGCCGCCGCGCGGAAGCCGACGAAATCCGCGCGGTACTCGACGCGTGCGGCGGCGACCGCGACCGCGCTTGCGCGATGCTCGGCATCAGCAAGACGACGCTGTGGCGCAAGCTTTCGGCACAATCCGGCCGCAAGGACCGACAACCCCGGTAGCGCACCGCAGGCCAACGCCGCGGCCAACGCGATTCACGGGTGCGTCACTGCGCGGCGCCGCACGGCACGGCACACGCGCAAAATACACGCGTTCGAACCGCAAACCGCCACGCGCCCGTTCATTCATCGAACGTCCGCGCCGCGCCGGCCACGCACCCTACACGTCCTGCCGCTACGTGCCCCGCTTGCTCGCGATGAAATGGAACCATGCTTCGCCGCTCAAATCCTGATCGTCCCGCAACTGCCTGCCCGTTGAACTACCAAATGCGGCTTGCAGATGAAAGCCCGCTGCGTCCAATTGCCGCCGCTGAGTAGCGAAATCGGTGTAGGTGACGAGAATTCCAAACTTATGCGCCGCGCACACGCGCCGCGCATATCCGTCGAATTCCTGATTCAAACGCGAATTGCGCCAGTAATTCAACGTGCTGATCGGCACCGTATAGACGATTCTTGCCGCATCGATCGCCGTGACCAGCGGATTGGCCGAACGCCGCGGCCACCGAATCAACTGCGCAGGCCCCTCCCGGTAGCTCGGCCCGGCGAGATTGTGCGTCGAGAACCACATAAGACCGCCCGGTTTCAGCACGCGCGCAAATTCGTTCAGCACCGATACGCGGCCGTCGTGATCCACCGCGTCGATGCCGTTGTAGCTGAATACGACGAGCGAAAAGCTGCCGTCCGCGAACGCAGATAGATCACGTGCATCCATCAAATAGACACGCGTATCCGGATGATTGCGCCGGCAAACGTCGACCAGCTCGCTTGTGTAATCGACGGCAATATAGTCGTCACCAAGCGTCTTCAACAGCGGCACGGTGCGCCCGCCGCCCACGCCGACATCGAGAATCGGTCCGCCGTCCACCCGCTGGGCCAACCATTCGAACGCCGCCGCCTCGCCGGGATCGGTCCAGCCCGATGCGTTCCCATACGCGCGCAGCGAACTGGAACTGCGCCATGCTGCCTGATTGATGCGATCCTGCTCCAAGCCCTTATCCATCCCGCCCTCTCTCTGCCGGTCCGTTCAGTGACGTTCCGTGCTGCATGGAGTCCGCTTCGAGTATGCGACGCCACCACGCGTATCTGTGTGTTGAGGATTACACATTGGATTGCTCGCATCGAACGATGCAGTCCCGTTCCGCGCACGGGGCCGGCGAGATTTGCCGCAACGCCAAGGCCGGCTCGCGCCGCCTCCCGTCTGACGGCGGTTCGGCCGTCTACTGCGAACCTTTCGATCAAGCTTCAGTGGCCAATCTCGTGTATGGTCCTGCTAGGACACTCGCCAATCCGCCCACACACGCACCTTCGGGCGCTCTAAGCAACAAGCAGGCGAAGTCGTGGAGTCGCAGATCGTCAGGAGCGGCCGGCCTCTCGATCCCGGCACTGAGCGCAACTCTGTCGTCGACGAGGCCACATGAAAGGGATCGCCACCGAAGCAGATGTCGCTGCAATCGAATCGCAAGCCTGGCCGTCGGATCTGCCGGCGAGCACCTATGAAATGATTTGCCGCGGTGCGGCAATCGATCCGTCCGCACCCGCGCTGTCGTTCTTCCTGCGCGCGCAAAACCACCGCGACGTCGAGCGCTGGACATATCAAGAACTGTTGCGCGACATCACACGCACCGCGAACCTGTTCACCCGGCTCGGCATCGGCCGCGATCACGTCGTCGCATATGTATTGCCAAACCTGCCCGAAACGCATTTCGTCATCTGGGGCGGCGAGGCCGCCGGCATCGTCTGCGCGATCAATCCGCTGCTCGAGCGCGATGCGATCGCCGCGTTGCTGAACGCGTCGGGCGCGAGCGTGCTGGTGACGCTCGCGCCCTTCCCCGGCGTCGATCTATGGCAGAAAATCCAGCCGGTGCTCGACCGTGTTGCGTCGCTGCGCCACCTGGTGCTGGTCAATCTCGCCGACCACGTTCACGGGCTGCGTGGCGTCGCCGCGCACATGCTGCAACGGCGCGAGTGCACGCGCCTGCACGGCCCCGGCGGCGCGCGGCGGGCGATCCGCCGCGCCGTGCCTGCGCACGTCGACGTTCACGATTTCCGGCAGGCAATCCAACGCGAATCCGGCACGGCGCTCGTCAGCGGCCGCACATTCGATTCGGATGACTTATCGTCATATTTCTGCACGGGCGGCACCACCGGTCTGCCCAAGATCGCGATGCACCGCCATCGCAACGAAGTCAGCAACACTTGGAGCGCAAGCCAGTTTCTCGGCGCCGACATCGGTCCAGGCAAAACCGTTTTTTGCGGCCTGCCGCTGTTTCATGTCAACGCCGTATTCGTCACCGGTCTGCTGCCGTTCTCGCGCGGCGCCCATGCAATACTCGGCACGCCGCAAGGCTACCGCGGCGACGGCGTCGTCGCGCGTTTCTGGGATATCGTCGAGCATCATCGGATCAACTTTTTCAGCGGCGTGCCGACGCTCTATGCAGCGCTACTCGACGTGCCGATCGACGGTCACGACCTGCGCTCGCTCGAATATGCGTTATGCGGCGCCGCGCCAATGCCCGTCGAAGTCTTTCGAAAATTTCAGGAACGCACGGGGGTACGCATTCTGGAGGGTTACGGGCTGACCGAAGGCGCTTGCGTAAGCAGCGTGAATCCGCCACTGGGCGAACGCAAGATCGGCTCGATTGGACTGCGGATTCCCGGGCAAGCGATGAAGACCGTGATCGTCGACGATGCTGGCCAATACGTGCGGGACTGCTCGACCGACGAAATCGGCGTGCTCGTGATCTCGGGGCCGAACGTATTCGCCGGCTATACGGATCCCGAACAGAACCGCGGGCTCTGGCTTGATCTCGGCGACGGCGCACGCTGGCTCAACACCGGTGATCTGGGCCGGCGCGATGCCGACGGCTATTTCTGGCTGGCGGGGCGCAAAAAGGAACTGATCATTCGCGGCGGGCATAACATCGATCCGGCGGTAATCGAGGAAGTGCTGCATCGCCATCCCGCCGTGCAGATCGCCGCCGCCATCGGGCGCCCGGACGCCCACGCGGGCGAGCTGCCCGTTGCCTACGTGCAGCTCAAGCCTGGCGCCGCCGCGACCGAGGACGAACTGATGCGCTTCGCGTGCGCAACGATCGGCGAGCGTGCCGCACAGCCGAAACGGATTCACATCGTCGAAGCGCTGCCGATCACGGCCGTCGGCAAGATTTTCAAGCCGGAGCTCAAGCGCCGGGAAACGATCGATGCGTTGCATGCGGCGCTGGCCGACGCAGGCATCGAGGGCGCTTGCGTCAGCGCGCACAGCGATCTGGTCAGAGGTGGCGTCGCATTGGAAGTGGCGCTCGCCGACGCCGAGTTTGAAGCGATTGCAAATGCGGTACTCGGGCGGTTTGCGTTTGCGTACACGATCACGGTGCGCAACGAGGCAATCAAAACTCGCTGACGGCATTCCGAGCCAATGGAGCGAATCACCGATCAACCGAATGCGTATGCCGGCGCGCACGCCATGATGCCTCTGACACAAGCTCAGCCGCAGTATGCACGCGCGCTCAACGTGACAGGCACATACGATCACCCAGTGTTCTCTTGCGGCGATTTGCCGCAACGATCGTGCGATTGCAAAAATGCGGCATTCGCTACGCGAACGGTGGCGCCCCTTTGACTCTTCGCCCCTTTGATAAGCCAGCGCCAATTGTTCCGCCCCGCCCCGCGGCATTGGTGCCGAATTGAATTTCACGACGCGCGCGATGCCGGCTCGCCGCAAGACTCGAACGCAGGCAATCACGCATAAGCTTGTCACCAAACGAGCTAAAGGCATGGTGATACGGCTCATATAATCGAGCGACACTTTCACGCACGCTTCATTTCATCCGATTGATCGACCGGAGCCCTTCATGGCCGAACCCGCATCTGCTGCCGATTGGCGTCTCGAAACGATTGCCGTGCACGGCGGCTACCGCCCCGATCCCACGACTCGCGCGGCTGCGGTGCCGATCTATCAGACTGTCGCGTTCGCGTTCGACGACACTCAGCACGGCGCCGATCTGTTCGACCTGAAAGTCGAAGGCAACATCTATTCGCGCATCATGAATCCGACGAACGGCGTGCTCGAAGCGCGCGTCGCGGCGCTCGAAGGCGGCATTGGCGCGCTCGCGCTCGCATCGGGGCAAGCGGCCGTCACCTATTCGATTCTCACGATCGCAGAAGCAGGCGACAACATCGTCTCGGCAAGCACGCTGTACGGCGGCACCTATAACCTGTTCGCGCATACGCTGCCGCAATACGGCATCACGGCCCGGTTCGCCGATCCGCGCAATCCCGCTTCGTTCGAAGCGCTAATCGATTCGCGCACGAAGGCGATCTTCGCCGAATCCGTCGGCAACCCGCTCGGCAACATCACCGACATCGCCGCGCTCGCCGAACTCGCGCATCGTCACGGCGTGCCGCTGATCGTCGACAACACCGTGCCGACGCCCTATCTGCAGCGGCCGTTCGAGCATGGCGCGGACATTGTCGTCCATTCGCTGACCAAGTACCTCGGCGGTCACGGCACGAGCCTGGGCGGCGCGATCGTCGATTCGGGCCGCTTCCCGTGGGCCAAGCACGCCGAGCGCTTCAAGCGGCTGAACGAACCGGATGTCAGCTATCACGGCGTGGTCTATACCGATGCTTTCGGTGAAGCCGCTTACATCGGCCGCGCACGCGTCGTGCCGCTGCGCAATACCGGCGCGGCGATCTCCCCGTTCAATGCGTTTCAGATCCTGCAAGGCATCGAAACGCTTGCGCTGCGCATCGAGCGCATCAGCGACAATGCGCTGAAAATTGCGCAGCATCTCGCGGCGCACAGTAAGGTCGAATGGGTCGATTATTCCGGACTGCCGAATCATCGCGACCATCCGCTTGTCGAGCGCTATCTGTCGGGCCGCGGGCCAGGTATCCTGACGTTCGGCGTGAAAGGCGGCCGCGCGGCCGGCGCGGCGTTCCAGGACGCGCTGAAGCTGTTCACGCGGCTCGTCAATATCGGGGACGCGAAATCGCTCGCCACGCATCCCGCATCGACGACCCATCGTCAACTCTCACCCGACGAGTTGGCCAAAGCGGGCGTGAAGGAAGAAACCGTTCGGCTGTCGATCGGCATCGAGCACATTGACGATCTGCTCGCCGACCTCGATCAAGCGCTTGCGCAAGTCTAAGCGCTCGGCTCACCTGGCTTGGCTGGACGCGCTACCACGACGGCGACGCGTGCGGCGAACCGGCTGCCGCACTTACGAATAAAAAATGAGCAGCAGGTTCGTCCCGCCAATCACCGCGAACAACGCCCACGCGGCGCTCCGGGCGAACCCGCCGATCGCATGGCCGTTCATCACGCGCTGGTCGCTGACCGAGCGAATCAGCGGCCACATCGCGAACGGCAATTGCAGGCTCAGCAACACCTGGCTCCACACCAGCAGTTGTCCGACCGCGCCGTCTCCGAGCCACAACACGCCGACGAGCGCAGGCACGAGCGCGAGCCCGCGCGTAATCAAGCGACGTTGATAGCACGGAATTTTTACGTGCAGAAAGCCGTCCATGATGACCTGACCGGCGATCGTGCCGGTCAATGTCGAACTCTGGCCGGAAGCCAGCAGCGCGATGCCGAACAGCACTGCGGCACCGCCGCCGACAAGCGGCGTGATCAGCTTGTACGCCTGCTCGATATCGGTAACATTGGTCTGGCCCGCCGTGTGGAATGCGGCGCCCGCGAGAATCAGAATCGCCGCGTTGACGAGCATCGCGACGAACAGCGACACGCAGGTATCGATGCGCACCATCGCGAGCGTGTCCCGCACGCCGTCGCCCGCGCCACCGACGACGCGCCGCGTCTGCACGACCGACGAGTGCAGATATAGATTGTGCGGCATGATCGTCGCGCCGACGATGCCGAGCGCAAGCAGGATCGCGTCCTTGCGGGCGTGGCCCGGATCGCCCGGCGCGAGCCCGTGCAGCACCGCCCGCCAGTCCGGCGGCACCATCGCCACTTGCGCGACGAAGCAAAACGCCATCGTGCCGATCAAGCCGAGGACGATTGCCTCGATCTGCCGAAAGCCCTTGCCTTGCAGGCCGAGCACGATCATCGTGTCGAGCGCGGTCAGCACGATACCCCATGCGAGCGGCACGCCCAACAGCAGCTTGAACGCGAGCGCGCAGCCGAGCACTTCAGCGATATCGCACGCGATGATCGATACTTCGGCCGCGATCCATTGAACGACACGCCCGAGCGGGCCGTAGCGCTCATAGCTCGCTTGCGCGAGATCGCGGCCGGCGGCAAGCCCCAGCCGCGCGGCGAGCATTTGCAGGAAGATTGCAGCGAGGCTCGAAAACACGACGACCCACAGCAACGCATAGCCGAATTGCGAGCCTGCCTGGATATCGGTCGCCCAGTTGCCGGGGTCCATATAGCCGATCGCGACCAGCAGGCCGGGACCGGCAAAGCGGCGCAGCTTCGCGACGCGCGAAACCCGTGCATCGACGACGATGCTGCCTTTGACTTCGGCCGGGCAAAATGGAGCGGTGGGAATGGTCGGGAGCGGCATGAAAACGCGTGCGGACAATGAAGTGCCGGTCATTTTACGCATGCGCAGGCGCCGCGCCCAATATGCTTGGACAGCCGCTCGCAAAGCCGTGCGACGCACGGCTCGCCCCTTACCTGCCGCACCGTCAAGCGGCGCGGCTGCGTCGTCTCGCGGAAGAACCGGGGAGTATGCCGCCGAGTCGTGGCGGGCACCGCCGCCCGTCTCTGCTCACGCGCGCGGCGTACTCGCGGATACGCTCGCCAAGTGCCGCGCAACCGCATCGATGGTTCGATGCAAATACAAATCACCGATCGACAATCCGATATTCCGCGCACGCGTGGCCACCACGACACGCAGCGCTGTCAGCGACTGCATGCCGTATGTCGCGAACAAATCCTCGCCGCTCGACACTTCCGCACGCTTCAACACGTCCGACACGATCTGCAACAGCGCCTGCGCGATCAGCTCCGCCGATTGAACAGGGCTGCTTGTTTCCGGAGTCGTCATCGTCTTGCTCCACGTCGCGTTCATCGCGGCAGAATGGGCAGCACCTTCGCGCGTGAAGGTGCAGTACGCGGCCTTGGCATGGGCATCGGCATGTTCGGCTCGGCCAGATATCGCCGGCGCGCCGCAATCGCGATGTTGCGCAATCTCGCCATCACGTCGTCACGCACCGATGGATTATCCGGCGTCACGAATTTCATCCCGACCAGCTCGTTGAAGCCTCGCACGAACGATATGACGTCGTCGCGCGAGAAGCCGTGGCGCATCAAATAATAGATGCTCCAATCCTCGAAACCGTTCTGAGGACACCACACCGAATTCCGGATCGTCAGGAACATATGCTCGATCAGCGCGCTGGCTTCATGGTTGTCCATCGTCGGATGCTGCCACTCGAAACCACCGCCGACGACGCCGAGCTTCTCGCGATCGCGCCACACCGGCGTAGCCGGGTCGAGATAAAAGAGCTGGGCGCGATAGAAAGTCGGCGCGTGCGTCTCGATGAATTCCATCGTTTCGAACACCGAATCGCGCGTCTCGCCGGGAAAGCCGATAATGAACGAGCCGTAGGTCGTGATGCCGACTTCCCGGAATTTGTCGATGGCGGCTCCGTAGTGCTTCTTTCTCGCCGCCTTGTTCATCAACTCGAGGATACGATCGCAGCCGGATTCGATGCCTAGAAACACGCCCTCGCAACCGGAAGCGGCCATCAGTTCGATCGTCTCGGCGTCACCGTGATCGGAGCGGTAAAACGAATTCCAGCGAAACCCATAGCCGCGATCGATCATCAGACGCAGGATCGATTTGAAACGGCCCTTCGGCACATTGAACGTATCGTCGAGAAATGTGAGCGTCGACACGGTACCAAGCTCCGCGATCGCATCGAGTTCCCGCTCGACGTAATCGAGGTCCGTATAGACGTAATTGCCCGCACGCTGCGGAAAACCGCAGAAATTGCAGTTGAACGGGCACGACTTGGCGGTGCGCAACGACACAAAACGGCCGATTGCCTCCGGCCCGAACAGCGAATAGTCGATCGGCTCGTCGTGCAATTCATTGCGTTCGGTTTCTAACGGATGAAAATCGAATGCTGCTCCGTCTGCGCCCGGCACAGCGATGTTCGGGATTCCGTCGAGACTCTCGCCGGCCTTCAGCCGCGCGATGATTTTCGCAAGCGCCGTTTCGCCTTCCGAACTGATGACATAGACATCGCCGCCGATGAAATTGAAGAGCAGCGACAGTTCATCCTCCGACATGACCTTGTGCTGGTTCGAGATATACGGCCCCCCGATGATGATCGGCGCGTCGATGCCGATCGAGCGCAGATATTCGACGATTTCGATGATCGGCTGCGGCGACACATATACCGTCGTCGTGATGACCACGCTGCGAAAACGCTTGCCTTCGAAGCGTTCGGGCAGTTCATCCTTCTCGCGATGGAACAGGCTCACATAATCGAATGAGAACCCTCGGCGGTGGAGAAAAGAACCGAGGTACAGGACGACCGGCCAGACGAAATCGCAATTCTCATAGGGCGTATCGGGCGGCATCCCGGCTTCGGTCATCAAGTGATTGATCAAATCGAGACAGCGTAACGGCACGCCTCCCACTTCGGTGAACGTCAGGTTCAAGTCGCGGAACGCACCCGTATCTTCTCCCGTACCGCGCATCATCTCTACGAAATCGGAGAAGCTCGGGTCATGAAAGCCGATGATCAAGCAGTCCTTGATCGATTCGTCGATGTCGTTCATGGTAGTGGACACTGGACTCTCACGTGCGCGACGAGCGCGCGATCGATGTTGAATTGGAACGGCCATTGGCCGCGTTCGATTGCTTCAGGCGCTCAACGACTTCCGCAAGGCCTTCAGCCGTTGGTTGAAGATAGAAATCCTTGATCGACACCTGAACACCATGCGATTGCCGAATGCGAGACAGCACTTGCAACGCGAGCAGCGAATGGCCGCCCGCCTTGAAGAAATTATCGCGTGGCGCGATCGTGCCACGCTTGAGCAGCGCGGTGAAAATCCCGGCGATTTCAGCAGCCATGCCGTCGCCCGGCGTTTCCGGCTCGTCCTGCTGCGTGCGCGCCGCCGATGCACCGTCGTTGCTCCATTCGAGCGCTTCGACGAGCTTCGCCACATCGGTTTTGCCGCTCGCCTTGACGGGAAACGTGCGCGTGATTTCAATGCGCTGCGGAACCAGATAGGACGGCAGCTTCACGGCAAGAAACTGGCGAACCGCATCGACATTCAGTTCGTGACTGCCCGCCGGCATCACGAAAACGACCAGCGTCGGATCGCCGTTCGGCGCGGTGGCAATGGCCGCCGCCGCGGCCTGCGCATGAGGAAATTGCGCCAGGCAACGCTCGATCTCGCCCAGTTCGATCCGAAAGCCGCGGAATTTGATCTGGTTGTCCGCGCGCCCTTTGTGGAGCAACGTGCCGTCCGGCAGCCGAAGCGCGAGGTCGCCGGTTCGGTAGATGCGCTGCCCCGGCTCTTTCGCATATGGGTTCGGAATGAAGCGCTCAGCGGTCAACGCCGGTGCGTCGAAGTAACCGCGCGCGAGATTTTCGCCGCCGATATAGAGTTCGCCAATCGCGCCCGGCGGCACCGGCTGTAGATCGTCGTCGAGCACGTAAATCGACAGATTACCGAGCGGGCGGCCGAGATAACCATCCCGATACACGGTGCGTTCGGTCGCCTTCGCGCCTTGATACCGGATGCCGGCGGTGATGACGGTTGCTTCGGTTGGTCCGTAGGTGATCAACAAGCCGACTTCGCCGCCGCGATCGACGCGATCCCAACTGATCAGTTGATTTGCGCGGATCATCTCGCCGCCGATGACGACCTGCCTCACCGGTTCGGGAATCGACTTGCCCCGAGCAACGAGCAATTCCAGCCAGACGTTCCAATAGCCGGCCGTGAAATCGAGAAAAGTCAGCTGATGTTGTACGATCAACCGCTCGAGCGTTTCGATCGGAATCGGCCGCTCAGGATGGATCGCGAGCGTTGCGCCAGTCAGCAGCGGCGCAAAAATCTCTTCGACCGAACCGTCGAATGCAAAGCTCGAAAACAACATGCAGCGATCGTTGGAACGCAAGCCGCTCGCCTCGCGGAACGAGCATACGTGGTTCAGCACACTGCGCCACGAAATCGCAACAGCCTTCGGGTTGCCCGTCGATCCTGACGTGTACATCAGATATGCCAATTGCTCGGCGCTACTGCCGCGCACGGATTCCGGCTTGCCTGCGGCCTCGAACAAAGCCGCGTCGCGATCGAGCGTGGCGCTGCGCAGGCCGCTGCTTGTAAACTTGCCGATGAAGCGCTCCTGCGCAAGCACGAACGAGAGGCGGGCGCTGTCGAGCAGATACGCGAGACGCGACGGCGGATTTTCCGGATCGAGCGCGACATATGCCGCGCCAGCCTTCAGGATGCCAAACATGCCGACGATCATATCGATCGATGCGTCAGCGCACAGACCCACCCGCATCTCCGGGCCGATGCCCTGCTTTTGCAGATACGCGGCAACGCCATCAGTCGCACGGTCGAACTGCGCATATGACATATGGCCGTCACCGGCAACCAGCGCCGCCTTGTCGGGCATATCGCGCACGATCGCGGCAAGTAAATCGGCAATGCCCGCGTTCGTGTCGTAGTCGCGCTCGGTCGCATTCCAGCGGTACAGCAGCAGGTCGCGCTCGCGCTCGTCGATGAACGCAATGCTCGAGACCGGTTCGGACGGTGCGGCCAAGCATGCATTCAGCAGCGTACTGAAGTGGCGGGCGAAACGCTGTATCGTGGCGCGCTCGAACAGATTCGTTCGATATTCAAAGCGGCATTCGATCCGACCGTCGGCACTCGGACAGGCATCGAGCAGCAGTTCGAATTGCGCGATTTCGGGGCCGGCGACGAACGGCTCGCACTGCAGACCGTCGAGTGCAAGCACTTCGCGCGCGGCAACATGGTAATTCACACAGCATCTGAAAAGCGGATGCCCATCGACGTCGCGTGCGGGATTGAGTTCGCGCACGATCTTCTGGAACGGCACGTCCTGATTCGAATAAGCATCGAACAGCAGATCGCGCACTTGCTGAACGACATCCTCGAAACTCGGCTGCTCGGTGAATTGAATGCGCAGAACGAGGCTGTTGACGAGCATGCCGATCATCGATTCGCTTTCGGGCAGCAACCGTCCGGACACGATGTAACCGAGGCTGATGTCCCGCTCGCGCGTGTAACGGTTCAGCACCAGTGCGAGCGTCGCGACGAGGATCGCGGCGGGCGGCGCGTGAACGCGGCTGGCGAACGCATCCAGCGCCCGCCGAGCCTGCGAATCCAGCGTGAAGCACTGGCGCTCGCCGCGATAGTCGTCATGCCCCGGATTCGGCCGGTGATCGGCAGCCACCATCACCGGCGCGGCGGCGTCCATCAGGCAGCGCCGCCAGTGGCTTAGTTGACGCTCTATTTCCGGCGCGGCCTCGGGCCGGCGCTGCCAGGCAGCGTAATCCGGAAATTGCATGCGCGGCGGCGCAATTTCCGCACCGTTGCCGCCACTCGCCGCTATCCGGTACAGCACGCCCAGTTCACGAATCAGAATGTCCGTCGACCATTCATCGAAGACGGCGTGATGCACTGTGAACATCAGCACATAATCGTCCGGCGCCATTTTAGCGATCGTCAAACGCACGAGCGAGCCGCGCTCGAGATCGAATGCGTCGAGACTCGTCGCTTCCGCGAGGCGGGTAAGCTCCCGTTGCGCGGCCTGCGGCGGCATCGCGGACAGATCGATGGAACGCGTATCAGGCGGCAACTCCGTGTGAACCACCTGCATCAGACCTTCTGGCTTCGACACGAAGACGGTCCGCAAGCTGTCATGGCGCTGAACCAGCATTCCGAGCGCGGCCGTCAACGCGGCGCAATCGAGATTGCCGCGCACGCGGAATGCGAGCGGGCAATTGTATAGATAACGCCCGGCAATCGAGTGATGGAGCAGCCATAGCCCTTCCTGAGAAGGCGTGGCGAGAAGCGTGCGGGGGGATGAGCGCATCGATGCTTTCCGTGTGTGCTGGTCGCTGATCATGATTTCCGTCACCTCCCCGCGGCCGGGACGCCTTCGGATAAGGTGGCGCAAGCTATGCGCTTCAGGCGCAGATAGTCGATCTTTCCGTTGTCGTTGACGGGAAACGGCGCGAGCGGAACGAAGATGCGCGGCACCATGTACACCGGCAATTCGTTGGCGCACAGCGCCGCGAGTGCATCGCGATCGCACTCCAGCCGATTGCAGAACGCAACGAGCTGCATTTCCTGCTCGTCGCCGCCTCTCGCCGCGACCACGGCAACCTGCTGATCCGGCAAAAGCCGCCGCAGCGTCGCCTCGATTTCCTGAAGTTCGATTCGAAAGCCGCGCACTTTCACCTGATGATCGGCCCGGCCATGAAAGACATAGCCATGACGAGGATCCCGGCTGACGAAATCGCCCGTCCGATACCAGCGCACCCGTTCATCGACGGAGTCGGCAACGAAATGGCGGCTCTGGTCGATCGCGTCGCCCCAGTATCGATCGACGACCTGTGGGCCGGACAGCAACAGCTCGCCCGTCGAGCCGTCCGGTGCGGACGATGTATCGATACGCGCAACGACAGTGTGGAGCGGCTCGCCGATCGGCACCCATTCGCTTTGCGGCGGGCGGTCCGGATCGAAAGTGTAGGAAGTCGCGAAAACAGCGGCCTCGGTGGGACCATACAAATTGACGATTCGCGACGCGGGCGCCGCGTCATGCCAAAAACGCGCGATGCTAGTCGGAAGCGCTTCGCCGCAAAAAAGCGAGAGCCGCAGCGTCGGCATCGGCTCGCTTCCGAGCGCGCTCAGTTGCTGGACGTATGCCGCAAGCGTCGGAACGGAACTCCACAGGGTAAGCGCGTTGCGCCTAACGAATGCAGACGGGTCGAGCAAATCCGACTGAGACGGCACATAAAGGCAAGCGCCCGCGTCCCAGCATGGAAAGATCTCGCCTATCGAAAAATCGAAACTCAGCTCCGCGAAATGCGTGAGCCGATCGTCACGCTTCAGCGCGAGCAACGGGCGAAGGCCGGACAACAGCGCAAGCACGTTCGAGTGCGCAACCGGCACGCCCTTCGGCAGGCCGGTGCTGCCGGATGTAAACATCAAATACGCAAGAGCGCAACCGTGCGCAGCGGACGGCGAGACCATGGCGTCCGTTGGATGGACGATACGCAGCCAACGTGTGGATGCCGGAGGGTGGCCGGCGTTCTGCGTCGCGTCGACGACGACGATCGTGCCGGCCGTCTCCGCGCCCGTCAGCATCGCGGCGGCCAGATCAAAAGACGCCGAATCGACGACGAACGTCGAGATCGCGGCCTGCTCGATGACGCGACGAAGACGTTCGACCGGATGACCCGGATTGAGCGGAACGTATACGTTGCCGCTGCCCATGATCGCCAACATACCCGCATACGCCGCAGGCGATTTCGCGCACAACAGCCCGATAGGCCGCCGGGCGTCGTACAGACCTTCGTCGATCAGCGTCGCCCGTATCCGTTCCTTGAGCCCGGCCAATGCCGCATAACTGACGAAACGTCCGTCGACGTGCAATGCGGGCGAATCCGGATACTCGGCGGCGCGCGCGTCGAAAAGCGCATCGAGACTTCGCGGGTGCGCATGAGCGCCTTTCATCGAATGACTATGCATCTTGCCACTTCATAGCTAGAGATTGCGTTCGAAACGCACGCTGGCGCGTATGTTCCACTCACATCTGCAACGAACGACAAAAGCACAAAACAAATCGGCCTGGATGCCGGTCACATGCGAATCACCGCTATCGGCATGCAGTTCCTGCCGAACAGCGCGCTTGGCGCCATCCGCCACGGCAGACTCGTTCGGACACCCCAACGAATCTGCAAGCCGTACTTCATCGATATCATTCGACGGCGCGTACGCCGCCGGCCAAACATGATTGCCGCGTTACTGCACCGCGCCGGCTCGTAACAGCAAGTACGCGCAATCTGCTCAACTTTTTTGCGCATGCGCGGCCATGCGCTGTGCGCGAAGCGCGTCGTTACGTGCGCGAGCATCGGCAACAAAACGCGTGATCTCGATCGACTCCAGCACCGCGACGTGCTCATGCGCAGGATGATCGACGGGCAGCGGCCGCCGTTCGTATGTCCGGCCAAAGCCGTCACGCTGCCAATAGCCCATGTCGATCAGCGTTCGCCTCAACTCGACATGATCGATCCGCAGCATCGCGCCTTCTTCGTCCAGCCACCGCCTGAGCGCCTGATTGACCGCGCTTTCGGCAAGCGCGACATTCGCCGGGATGCACATGGCTGCCATCGCAAGTGTGACGGTCATATCGGGCGATGACATATTGCCAAGGGTAATGCCCTTCTTGGACACCAACTTCTCGAGCGCCGCCAACGTCCTTGATTGATCTGACGGCGGTTGAGTGTCAATCGGTTCTTTCATTCGTCGATTATCCAAAGTGAATAAACATGCTGCCCAATCCGCATCGACCGATAGCGCGATACATTGCACCGTCAATCGCTGAAAAAAGCTGACTGCGCCCTCAATGTCCTTCGAAATGCAGCCGCTGCAATCCGGTCCAGTTCGCTACACGCCTGCTCGATGAGACGCACGCGCATGGCGTGAGGGAAAACGTCGTCATCCGCGACGATCCTTATTTCATTGACGCCGTCACTCCGGTCAACGTTGATTGCGACGTTGATCGGGTAATGGAAGCGATCCTGCCCCGCCCAGTTCGATGTCACGAATCGATCAGAGCGCCGAACTGCGTCGAAATTGGTGAAGTTCAACGAATATCGGAAATCCCTATTCCCGCGCGCACGCAAAATCCGCGACAACGGATACAACGAGAAATCGGCCGCTTCGTTCAATGCGCGATGCACGCCCGTCAGTTCGCTTTCGATATCGGCGGCTGCATCGACGTGCATCGAGAACGGCAAAATGTTCCAGTAAAGGCCGACGGATTCCAACGCTCGCTCGATCTCCGCTGTCCGGCCATTGGTTACCGCACCGAGCGTAACGTCTCTTTCACCCTCGATCGATGCAATCGCCCGGCAAACGGCGCAAAAAAAAGCCGCTTTCGATTGCACGCGGATCGCTTGGCAATATCGATAAATCGCATCGACGGCGTGCGCGCGGATCGATTCATCTGTCTCGCCGATCCGCGCCACCTTGTGATCCCCCGGTACGCACAGGAAGTGGTCGTGCATCTCATAGCCGTCCCAGAACCGGCGTGCGCAGGCCGATTCGCTCTGCTCACGCTGCAGCCGCACGTATGCGTCGAACGGATCCGGACTCGCCTCGACTGGCTGCTCCGGCCGGCCATAGCGATCGAGCGTCGCCGTCAACAGTTGCTGCTGCCCCCAGCCGTCGTCGATTGCATGATGGGTTTCGAGCGTAACGCGCGTGCACCGCGCCGACAACGGCGTCAACTCGACGTACATCAACGGGCTGTCGGCATCGAATGGATCGATCACCTTCGATGCGCGCCCTGCCGTTCCCGGCGTCCAGGGTGGGGCCGACTGTCCGTTCGGCGTGACCGACACGGCTAGCCGCGGCGTGTCCGCACGCCGCCTGACGATATTGCCGTCGAGCCGCTCGAATACGGTGCTGAACACCGGGTACGCCGAAAACGTTTCGATGAAGCTGCGCGCCAGTTCGTCGAGATCGATATCGGCGTGAAGATCGCACAGGTCGAACGATTGCACGACGTGATAAACCTCGTTGCGTCGCGCGAGATTCGCGTCATACGCATTCAACATGATCGTCTGCATGTCGGACGCGAGCGCGCTGCCGCCGCGCGCCGGCACAACCTGTCGCTCCGCCGAGCGGTTGCATGCGGCCGCGATATTTCTGACGCTGCCCCTCACGAAAATATCCTGTACTCCGACACGCCAGCCCGCACGCGTCATCGCAAGAGCCAGATCGACCGCTCGAATCGAATCGCCGCCCGCTTCGAAGAAATCCGTGTCAACGGATACCGCATCGCTGCCGAGCACCGATCGCCAAATCGACAACAAAGCCGATTCAGCCTCGGACGGCATGGCGGCCGAGTGTGCGGACAACTCGACGGCGTGTGCTTTCATGGCGGCCAAGTCGATCTTGCCGTTGCGCGTCAGTGGAATCGTCTCGATCGAATAGAAGTTTTGCGGCGCGCAAAAGTTCGGCAATTTACGGCCGAACTGCTCGCGCAACTCGCCGATGCTCAATTGCGCGTCCGCTTCCGGCTTCACGTAGGCATCGAGTATGTCGACACCGTCGGCCGCACGTATCGATACATAGGCATCCTGCACACCATCGCACGTGCGCAACGCCGCTTCGATTTCACCGAGCGACACGCGAAACCCGCGCACCTTCAAATAGCCGCTTTTTCGCGACACGTAACCGATCGTCCCGTCAGGCATCCATTTCGCCAGATCGCCGGTTTGGTACATGCGCTCGCCGGCACGTTCGGCATATGGGCACGGCATGAACACATCGGCAGTCAAGTCGGGGCGGCCTTGATAGCCTCTCGCAAGGCCTGGTCCACTCACGAATATCTCACCAACGACGCCCTGTGGCACAGGTTCGAGATGCTCATCGAGGATGAACACCCGCAGATCGGCAATCGGATCGCCGATCAAACTCTCGCTCACGGCCGGTTCCGACACACAATCCACCGGATGCAGCGTGACGTGCACCGTCGTTTCCGTGATGCCATACATATTGACGACGACAGGTCCGGATTGGCCGGCAAGCACATACCAGCGGGCCAACTTGGTATAGTCGAGCCGCTCTCCGCCAAAAATGGTCAGCTTGACCGTCGACAGCTTGCGCAGGTCGCCAGGATGCCGCTCCAGGTATGTACATAAACGATAGAAAAACGACGGCGTCTGGTTGAGCACGGTCACGCCCGCGCGCGCGATGAATTCGCACAGCACCGCCGGATCGCGCACGTCGGGGCCGTCGGGAATTGCGAGACGCCCTCCATACAGCAGTGCCCCCCATATCTCCCAAACCGAAAAGTCGAATGCGACCGAATGCAACAACGGCCACGTGTCGTCGGGCGAAAATTCAAAGCTGTCTGCGGTTTCGTGAAAAAGCCGCATCACGCTTCTATGCGACACCATGACGCCTTTCGGGCCGCCTGTCGAACCGGATGTGTAGATGACGTATGCCAGGTTGTCCGGATTGATCGCCGGCAAGTGGACCACGTCATCGCCTTCCGATGCCTGCGCCGCGTCATCGACATAGAAGATCCCGATGCTCGGATCGAGCTTGAGCTGCCGAAGACGTTCGGATGCCATCCGAGGCGCGACGATCGCGGCAAGTCCGGCCTCGCACACGATGTTCGACAAGCGCTCGGGCGGATATGTCAAATCTAGCGGCACATACGCCGCGCCACTTTTCATCGCGCCCAGTATGGCGACGACCGCCTTCGCCCGATCGTCGATCACCACGCCAACCAGGCTCTCGAGCCTAACGCCATTGCGCATCAAGCGCATCGCGAGCGCCGAGCTTGCGGTGTCCAACTGCCCATAGCCGATCGATTCCGCACCGCGGACGATTGCCGTGCGGTTCGGACTGGCGGCGGCGATCACTCGAAATCGATCGACGATGGTTAGCGCTTCATCTTCCATGGTGGAAAATACTTGCATATTGGAGAGATTGAAAAAGCAGCGCCTCGCGTAATCGCGCCGTCAGCGTGCATGAAACCGAACGCCTGTCCGTTTGCGCCATTTACGCGGCCCCATACAGCAGATCCGCCGTGCGGCCGTATTCGCGCCGGCTGTCGATGTCGTAGGCGAGATTCAGCGCCTTGCGTCGCGTGCCACGCGCGATCGGCGTCACGCGGTGCAGGCATGCGCCCGCGTTCAACAAATAGCAGTCACCGGCCTCGTGATGCTCGACTTCGATCGCCGCCTGCGCATTGGCAAGCGCCACGCCTTTTTCGATGTCGCCGTCGGGATCCAATTGCCGATCGGTGCAAAACGTTTGCCAGTTGCGAATGATCTCGACGTTGCCGCCCTTGTCGCGCGCCGGCGATTCGAGAATCACGACCAGCGCGAATTGCGGATCATCGAGATGCCAGCCATGCGTATCCTCGAATGATTCAAGATAATTTGCCACCATGAATTCGGTCTGGTGACGCACGAAAAAAACGGGCCTTTGCGCGATTTTCGTAACGACGTCGCGCAGCGCGCTGTTTCCATACAGCATCGCCAACGCGATCGACTCGTCGACGATCCGATCGCCGCCGATGACGGACAAGCGGCGAGGCGTGTTGTACCCCGGCATCGTAAACTCGCGCCGGATACTCACCTCCTGAATTCTCTCGACTTCACGCTTGATGAATTCAAATGCATCTGCCTCGAAGAATCCCGGCAGCTTGACGTACCCCCTCGATTCGAAGTCCTCCGCCAATGCACGGACGACATTCTGATCCAGATAACGGCTTGCTACAGGATTGCAAACCAGCCAACCGAATAGAAAACGATTGTCCATATATGCTCGCACGCGACGACTCACTGAAAAATTGCATCTGCATCAATGCGCGGCCAAAACTGCGCGCTGTGGCACAACCATCGCTCAATGACCTGAAACCGGCAATCGTCAAGGCGTTTTCAGACCGATCCTAGACGAGACTGACATCGGCAAGGTACTCGGTCAGTGCTGCTTCGAGGGTCTCGCTGATCCCGGCGAGCGTTTCGAAGGATTCGAGCACAAAGTACTGCTTCTGCAATTTGAAGCTATCGTAACCAGACGCAAAAACCTGTGCGAAATCGAACGGCCGCAGTTCGATCTTCCCTCCGTAGACAGCCTCGCATTCCGCCGCCGACGTGATGATCGCGGCGCCCAGAATCTTGGTCGCGCCCGCTTCCATAACAAGCCCCGTTTCGATCGTGTACCAATACACCCTTGCCAACGACCGCAGCGCCAGGCCGTTGTCCAGAAATTTCAAGGCGGCAGCCGAATACGTGCGCAGGAATTCACCGTAAAGATCGTTGGTCAACAACGGAAGATGGCCGAGAGAGTCATGAAACAAATCCGGCAACACCGAGAATTCAAGTTCTTCCGGCCGCCGGACGTCGGCTGCAATCGGAAACGTTCGCCGTTGCAGGAGCGAATAAAACTCGTCGTCCGGCAACAGCCCATCGACGGGCTTCACGCTCCAGCCGCACGCCTGCCGGATCTTCGCATCGAGATCATCAATGCGCTCGACCGTGTGTTCGGCAAACGCCAGCCGCTTGAAGCCATGCTTGAATTCCCCACATCCGTGTGTCGACAAACGCGATATATATCCGCCCATCAACCGGGCCCACGTCTGATCGTCTTGACATTGGCCGCTACTTCGTGACACTCCGACTTGTCCGATGCTCATTAAGAACTCCGTATCAAATATCGTGCAGCACACTGTGGAAGTCCGGCTATGCGACGGGCCGGGCGGAACGCAACGCCTTTCTCGGCTGACGTAGGGCCGGAGGCTCGAAGCGCTTGGTCACCGTGATCGATGCATCGGCAGATGCCGACGCAAACAACTCAACCAAGTTTTCCAGATATCCGCGAATCGTCGCGTCGGTGAAGATATCGGTCGAATACTCGATGGCTATCGCCATACCATCCACGCCCGAGCGCAATGCGAACGACAAGTCGAACTTGGCGGTTTGCGCCGGAATGGCGATCTCCCGCGCCGGGGTGTCATCGAGAATCCACATCTGTTCGTCGGTTTCGCAGGTCACGCACACCTGAAACAGCGGATGCCAACCGAGTGAACGCGCCGGCTCCAGCGCCTCGACCAATCGGTCAAACGGCAGATTCGCATGATCGAGCGCGTCGGCCACATGCCGCTGTGTTTGCTCGACTGCCGTATGAAACGTCATTTTTTCGTCGAAACGACTGCGTAGCACCAACATGTTCGTGAAAAGGCCGATCGTGTCCTCGAATTCGGCGTGGCTGCGTCCGGCAACGGGATATCCAATGCAGATGTCGCGCACTCCACTGATCCGGTGCAACAACACGCTCACAGCGGTCAAAAACACGACGAACAGCGTCGTGGATTCGTCGCGAGCCAGTGCGGAAAAATTCGCTGCGGTGTCGGGCGGCAGCGTCGTTTGCACGATTTCGCCGGCGTAACTGCTGACCATCGGACGCGGCTTATCGAGTGGCAGTTCCAGCAACGCGGGCGCCCCCGCCAACACATCACGCCAGTAACTGAAATCTTCAGCCATTCGGTTGCGGGCATAAGCGTCGCGCTGCCATTGCGCAAAATCCCGGTATTGCGCGCGCACGTCAGGCAATCCGTGCGCACCGCCATGCTTGAAAGCGCGATAAAGCGCGTCAAGCTCCCGCGCCATTACCTGCGCGGACCATCCGTCAATCACGATATGATGAATCCCAAGCAGCAGCGCGTGCCGATCGCGCGCAAGGCGCACCAACGTCGCGTGCAAAAGCGGCCCTCGTGCAAGATCGAACGTCTGCGCGGTGAATCTTCGCGTGAGGTCGTCGAACTTTGCCGATTTCACCTCGTCATCGAACGCCGTCAAATCTTCCCATCCGAGTTCGAATCGTGCGGAATCGGCAATGCGCTGGCATGCCTGCCCGTCGACCTCGACGAACGTCGTTCTCAGCGCTTCGTGCCGGGCCACCAACGCGTTGAATCCGGCGTCGAGCGCTGCGCGGTCGATTTCGCTGTCGAACGCCAGGATATAGCGAATCGAATACGACGCATTACCTCCCGCAATCTTGTCGACAAAATACAAGCCGGCCTGAGGCGCGCTCAGCGGTATCGGAGATTCACGGTTCGTCGCGTCGACAAGCGGCATCAAACCACCGCTCGACGCATCGGGCGCGGCGTGTTCAAGTACTTGCGCGCATTCCATCAACGTACTGTTGCCCAGTAAAACGGAAAGCGGCAGCTTCCGCCCCATCTCCTGCTCGCATTTCGCCAATAAGCGGATTGCGCCAAGAGAACTTCCGCCATTCCCGTAAAAGCTTTCGTCCGTCGATAGCGAATCGACGTTCAACAGTTCGCGGATCAGCTCGAAAAAACGTGCTGTTGTCCCGGTAACGAATTCACCTCTTTGCGCCTGCGCTGCGTTTTTCTCGCGCGCACGTTGGCGCAGTATGCTGATGTCCGGTTTGCCGTGCGACGTAAGCGGAATGCCCGGCACGTCGTAGATGCGCTTCGGCGACAAATAGGCGGGCAGCTTGTCATCCATCCAACGCCGAATTCCACGAACCCGAGTTCCGGCATCGCCCGGCTCGAGCACGACGTAGGCCACTAGCCGCTTTTGCCCCAATCCGTCTTCTTCGACGTCCGCCACGGCCTCCTTGACGTCCGGATGTTCGAGCAGCTTGGCCAGCACCTCGCCAAACTCGACGCGAAATCCGTCGATCTTGATCTGGCCGTCGCGCCGGCCCTTGTACCGAATGCGGCCGTTCGAATCCCAAATGCAAACGTCGCCGGTCCGGTACAACCGGCTTCCCGGTACACCATCGAACGGATTCGGCACGAACCGCTCGGCTGTTAATTCGGGCTGCCGATAATATCCTCTGGCGAGCCCGGCGCCACCAAGATACAGTTCGCCTTGCACTCCGACCGGCACCGGCTGCATGTCCTCATCCAGGATATATGCGCTAGTGTTTGCAAACGGACGGCCAATCGGAACGTCACCATCGCGGATATCGTCGTCTTGCACAACATGCGTGCAGCTCAGCGTCGTGACTTCAGTGGGGCCGTAGCCGTTGATCAGCTCGGCCCGCACACCCGCCTGCCGCAGCCTGAGCAACGCGGCTGCATCCGCGCGATCACCGCCGAAGATGATGTGCTCGACATCGACGAACATTTCCGGCATCTCGTGCGACAGCCTCGACAGCAGCGTGCTCGCGAAATTGATCGCCTTGATCTGGTGCCGCTGTAAAAACGCGCTGAACTCGGCCGGGCTCAATACCAAGTGGTTTTCCACTAGCGCCACCGCTCCACCGTGCAGCAGCGCGCCCCAAATTTCCAGCGTCGAAGGATCGAACGACGCGCTTGCAAGCTGCGGGATCGTCAAGCCGCGCTCGAATGGCAAAAACGGATTCGATATCACGAGCCGCGCGATCGCGCGATGATCGATCGCGACGCCCTTGGGGCGTCCGGTGGAGCCCGACGTATACATCACATAGGCAAGTTGCGCGGGCGATTCGAGACGCGGCGGATTCGCGATCGCGCCGGATACGTCGGCGGACTCCGATTTCAGATCGTCGAGTTCGACGAGCGTCAACCCTTCGCGGCGACCCAGCAATGCGGCTCGAAGCTCCGATTCGAGCACAACGGCCTCGATGCCTGAGTCGTTCAGCAGATATGACAAACGCTCCGCTTGATAGTTGGCATCCAGCGGAACGTAGCAGCCGCCCGCCTTCAGGATACCGAGAATGCCGACGACCATGTCGAACCCGCGTCCGACGAGCAACCCGACCGGCGTTTCGCTATCGACGCCGAGCGCTCTGAGCCGCCATGCGAGCCGGTTGGCCGCCACGTTCAGTTCACGGTACGTCATACGGCGAGCACCGTCGATCAGCGCGGCGCGATCGGGCGTGCGTTCCACCTGTGCTTCGAACAGCCCGGCAACCGTGATCGGCGGCAATTCGCGTGCCGGGCCGGAACCCTTTTGCAGTAACCCGTCACGCTGCTCGTCACTCAGAAGACGCAGGCGCGCAGCCGCCTGATCGGGATCAGCGGCGGCGCACGCAATCAACAACGTCAGTTGCGCCAGCATGCGATCGATCGATGCGCGCTCGAACAGCTCCGTGCTGTATTCGGCCTTCAAACACCATGACGCATCGGCGTTCTGCTCGATCGCAAGCAGCAGATCGAACTTCGACGTATGTGTCGGAATATTGGCGTCGAGCGCAAACACGCCGTCGAGCGACCACATCCGTTCGTTCGCCTCGTGCGTGACGCATACCTGAAACAGCGGATGCCATCCGAGCGAGCGCGCCGGCTCCAGCGCCTCAATAAGTTGATCGAACGGCAAATCCGCATGGGCAAGCGCATCGAACACTTGATGCTGGGTTCGCTCCACGGCCTGTCGGAATGTCGTCTGCCCGTCGTGACGGCTGCGCAGCACAAGCATGTTCGTGAAGAGGCCGATCGTATCCTCGAATTCCACACCGCTTCGGCCCGCAACCGGATAGCCAATGCAAATATCGCGCTCGCCGCTGATTCGATGCAACAGTATCCGTGCGAACGTCATGAACAACACGAACGGGGTCACGGCCATCGCATCGATCAGCGCCGCGAAGCCGGCAGCCGCATCCGGCGGCAGCTCGGCCCGCACGATCTCGCCCGCATAATTCCGAACAGCCGGCCGCGGCTTGTCGAACGGCAGTTCCAGCAACGCCGGCGCATCGCTCAACGTCTCACGCCAGTAAGCCAAATCTTCGGCCATGCCGTCCTGCATGTATGCGTCGCGCTGCCACTGCGCGAAATCGCGATATTGAACGGCCATTTCCGGCAAACCATGCTCGACGTCATGCTTGAACGCGCGATAAAGCGCATCGAGTTCATGTGCCATCACATGTGCGGACCAGCCATCGAATACGATGTGGTGAACGCCGAGCAGCAGCGTATAGCGCGCGTTCGCCAAGCGCATCAGCGTCGCGCGCATCAGCGGGCCTGCCGCGAGATCGAATCGCCGTGCGGCGAATTCACGCGTGATTTCGTCTGCCTTTACCGCTCGTGCGGCGTCGTCGAGATCGGATAGATCTTCCCATCCGAGTTCGCATCGCATCGCATCGACGACATGCTGACACACCTGCCCGTCGATCTCGACGAACGTCGTGCGCAATGCCTCGTGTCTGCGGATCAGCGCATCGAGCGCCGCCTCCAATGCGGCTCGGTCGATCTCTGCGTCAAACTCCAACGTGTAGGGCACCAAATAAAGCGCCGCATCGCTGCCTATCTTGTCGAAGAAATAAATTCCTTCTTGTCCATATGCACACGGAAACACGTTCGTCATTTTCATGATGCGGGTTCCGCCGTTGGAGTTAATCGGCCGAGTAAGCCAGATCGATCGGACGCCAAAACAACGCCGCCCCCCACAGCAGCGTGGCGGCAACACTAACGGCGCCAATCACGTAGAACGCCTTGTCGTTCGGCATCGCGCCGAACAACGCACCGCCGATCAGCGCTCCGACCGGCATCGCACCCCAGACGATCAGACGGATGGCGGACGTCATTCTCCCGAGCAGCGGCTCGGGCGTGACTTCCTGACGCAACGTCATCTGCATAATCGAGGCGATCGTCGACGTTCCGCCCATCACGGCGAGCGCGAACCCCGCGATCGTCAGATCGACGAGCGCCGACGATTTCGCGAGCGGAATTGCCAGAATCGATATGACCGAGACGAGCTGCATCGAAGCCAACACCGGCAGCGGCCCCATCCGGCGGCGCAGCATTGGCGTAAGCGGCGCGCTGACGGCCGCACCGATTCCAAGGCAGCTCAACACAACGCCGATCTGCGTGGCAGACGCGCCGACGGTTTTTTGCAGCCACAAGTACAAGCCCGGCAGCAACGCAAAATAGGCGATGTGCCAGATCACGCCTCCCAGCGCGATCAGCACCAGCAGCCGGTTCGTCAAGACGAAGACCAAGCCCTTCTTCAGCGCGGGAAAAAACCGCTCGCCGACAGCTGCGGCGATGTTTTTTTCCGGCTCGTGCCGCACGAAGCAGATCAGGAAAAACGACCACAAATAGGACAGCGCGTCGAGCAGAATCGCGCCGGGCGCGCCGATCAGCGACATGATCGAACCGGCAACACTGGGGCCGATCGTCTCCGCCACGGACTGCGTCATCGCCAGCCGGCTGTTTCCTTGCGCCAACTCGCTCTTCTCTATCACGGTGGGCACATAGGACCAGAACGCCGTGTCGAAAAATACGCTGAGCGACGACACCGTGAATGCAACCGCATAGAGGCTGAATGCGTGCAGCATGTCCAGCCAATACAGCAACGGCACCAACAGTAAAATCGCGAATCTCGCGATGTCGCAGGCGATCAACAGCCGGCGGCGCGGCATTCGATCGACCAGCACGCCGGCAAACAAACCAAACAGTACTGTCGGGAGACCTTCGAGCGACAAAAGGAAGCCGAGCTGGATTGCGGAAAAATGCAAATTCTGGACGGCGAAAAGCGGGATGACCACTTGAGATATCTGGCTGCCGACGGCCGATGTGCCATGTGCCAGCCAAAGAAGGCCGAAGGTCCTTCCCGGATTCTTTCCCATTCAGCAATCTCCCGATGGGCAATTCATCGCTCGATAGAATGAATCAATGGCGATGCATTGTCCCGGCTTCTTGTGGCGAAAAACCTTCGCACGTCAGCTATGTGGATTTGACGGATCGACACGGCACTGCCGCCATCGGTTCGTCCCAAACCGACAAGCAAGACCGTGACGGGAAAGCATCAGCGCACAACACGCCAACTCAGTCTTTCGAACCCGCCTGCTCCATTGCAAGCCGCAGGCTTCTGGGCCGCATATCGGTCCACACGTCCTTGATGTGATCAAGACATGCCTCTTTCGATCCACGGTAGCCACTCGCCCGCCAGCCGGCGGGAATCACCTTGCCTTCCGGCCAAACAGAGTATTGTTCTTCGTCATTGAGTACCACGATGTAATTCGCCATCCGAATCTCCATCAATAATGGTCAAGTCAATGCGCAATTACGCTGGAATCTCATGTCCGATTCAGATCGGAACCAGACATTTCCCAGACAATGATTTGGCGAATAAATCGCCTTGATTCAATTGAGCCCGATTGACTTTTTTAGATACGGCGACAAACCAATCAGACGGCTCAAAAGCCAGATGCACGTTTATCTTGAAATAAACGCGCCTACCGCACAGGCATGGAAATACTTCGCAATCCTTGTAGATTTCATACAAGGTGCGTCGATACGGAAACATCGAAAGGAGTCTATTGCGCGTCTCGCAGATGATACGTCATCCGGCATTCGCTCATCAAACTTTTTTTCCTGACCTACTCCCGCGGCGCTAAAAGACGGCTGAATCGGGGAATGTGGATTGCTCGTCGGCGCGACGTTGAACGATCAGATATTTTTCCACCAAATTCTGATCTTGCAGAAACCGCGCGACGATCGGTTCATAGTCCGTCGCACACCGAACGGACAAACCGCACTGCATCAAATCCGATTATCTCGGGAAATCCGGCAAGCAGCGCGGCGAATATCGGTCGCGTTGAATCGGCATATCAGCGAAGATCCCGAGGCCGCCTACGCCGAATGCGAATCAGGTCGGCATGCAGCGCCGATTATGTGGCCGCACGCGTCATCTGCACCTGCTCGCCGAGCCCCGTCACGCCATAGCGCACCGTCTGCCCCGGCTTCAGATAGACAGGCGAAGGCTTCACGCCCATCCCGACGCCGGGGGGCGTGCCAGTCGCGATCACGTCGCCGGGATGCAGACTCATACAACGCGACAGATAAGCAATCAGGCTCGCGACCGAAAACACCATCGTGCCCGTATTGCCGTTCTGATAGCGATGGCCATCCACGTCGAGCCATAAATCGAGTGCCTGCGGATCGGCAATTTCGTCACGCGTGACAAGCCACGGGCCGATCGGCCCGAACGTGTCGAAGCCCTTGCCCTTATCCCACTGGCCGCCGCGGTTGACTTGCCATTCGCGCTCGGAAACGTCATTGATCACGCAATAGCCCGCGACGTATGACAGCGCGTCGGCCTCGTCAACGTTCTTGCACACACGGCCGATCACGACGCCGAGTTCGACTTCCCAATCGGTCTTCGTCGAGCCGAGCGGAATCTCGATGCCGTCATACGGGCCGCAAACCGCGCTCGTCCACTTGCCGAACACGATGGGCTCTTTCGGCACCGGCAGCCTCGCTTCGGCAGCATGATCCGCGTAGTTCAGGCCGATGCAGACGAACTTGCCGATCTGGCCCACGCATGCGCCAATGCGCGGCTCGCCCGGCACGCGCGGCAGCAACGCGAGATCGGTGTCGCGCAATCGCGCCAGGCTCGCGTCGGACAGCGCATCGCCCGCGATGTCGTCAATCAGCGCGGACAGGTCGCGGATATGCCCGTCGGCGTCGAGCACACCCGGCTTTTCATGACCCTTAGGGCCGTATCGCAGCAATTTCATAACGAGCGGTCTCCCGGTTCGATTCAAACAGAAACAAGCGGCTGCCTTCTGGCCGGCCTGCCGCAGCCCGGCACGCATTGCGCGAGTCTTTGTACCATTCGCGACGCTCGGCGGGACACCGCGCAACAGATAACGATTATTGGAGTAAGCGCTGTTCGCGCCTCTTCCGGTACTCGCTCCGACGTCAGTCGGCAATCGATTGGAGCCAGTACTTTGCACGCATACACTCGTTGCGTGCTACTGTTTTATTCAAATTTTTTGCAAAAATATCATATAAAGTTCCAATCAATTGGGTATCGTGATGATTAACACTGCTGCTTAGTTAACGCATGAACCGACGCTTCGCCGGTAGGCGTCGCGCGCCGCTGGAACGCGTGTCGCAACGCCATCGGTGTCCGGCGGTTCGTGAGCTTTATCAATAATGAATTCGATGAACCACCAACCGGCCGCGGGCGATGGAGAGCCGCGCGAGGGCAAAGAAGCCGGACGCTATCGCGCGCCCGCGCTCGACAAAGGGCTCGATATCCTCGAACTGCTCGCCGAACAGCGCGAAGGGCTGACGCGCGCGGAAATCACCAAACATCTCGGCCGCAACGCGAGCGAAATCTACCGGATGCTCGAGCGCCTCGTCGCGCGCCAATACGTGGTCCGCTCGGCAAACGGCGAGCGCTATACGCTCAGCTTGAAGCTTTACGCGCTCGCGCATCGCCACCCGCCACTCAAGCGGCTGATCACGGCAGCCCTGCCGCCGATGCAGCGCTTTGCCGACGCCGCCGAACAATCGTGCCACCTGTGCGTCTACGACCGCGGCAATCTGCTCGTGATCGCGCAAATTGAAGGCCCTGGCCCATGCGTGATTTCGGTCAGGCTCGGTACGCGGGTAAGACTCGTCGAGTCCGCGTCCGGCCCAGTACTGCTCACATTCCAGACGCATGAGCAACGTGCGCAGATGCTTGCCGAGCACGTGAAGACGAGCAACGAAACCGCGCCCGACATGCACGCGCTCGACGCACTCATCGACAGCATCCGCACTGCCGGTTCGTTGCGCCGGGACAGCCGCCAGGCGCGCGGCGTCATCGATCTTTCGTATCCGGTGCTCGGCCCGTTCGGCCAGGCGATCGCCGCCCTCACCTGCCCGTACATGCGGCGCATCGACACCCAAGCCGCGCCTTCGATCGACGAAGTCGACGCACGGCTGCGCGATGCGGCAACGCACCTGTCGATGATCAGCGGCCAATCGGCATGAGCACACGCCCGCACGCGCGCCTCAATCGGCCTGCGCCCCACCGCTGCTAAAATGGCGCCCCTTTCAAATCACCGTCCGCCGTCGACGGCGGACGTCTCACGGATGTCATGGCCAAACTTCTGACCGACCTCGAATTCCAACGTTTCTCCGAACTCCAGCAGAAGCAGGCGAGCTTCACGATCACCGCCGAAGAAGCCGACGAGCTGCGCGATATCGTCGCGCGCGCGCAAAAAAAGCGTGACGACCGCGCGTGCGCCATGCAGACCATCGAAGACTACATCGCGCAATTCGACATCACGCCAGACGAGCTGTTTTCGCCCGACCAGATCGGCGAGGCGGCACGGACGTATGGGCTGATTCCGGCCGGCAAGAAAGAGCGCTCGCTGCCGCCGTCGATCACGTTCAACGGCAAACCATATCAATGGATGAAGACGTTGCCGGACGAAGTGCGGCAACCGCTGTTCGACACATTCAAGGCCGGCGAATCGATCAAGCGCTTCCTCGCGATGCCCAAGGATACGGCCCGCTGCGCGCTGACCGTCGCGCGCCTCGAACGTGAGACGGGCGCGGTCTATCCGGATGCACTGCTCGATGAACTCGCGATATCGCGCATGCAAGTGGAAGAAGCCGCGGCAAAGCTCGCGGCCTGAAACCGTCCGCGCGCAAGTTCGCGCTAGATCGGCCCGAGCGTGCCTGGCGCCAGGCACGCTCGGCAGATACGCCGAGCGGCTCGCCAATGTCGCATCGCGCAAGCTCACGCAAGCCTCGGCGAGCCGATATTTCAAGCATTCCGAATCCTCCCGTAAAGCCTCACCTTCGCTTGCCTGCCGCTCCCGCAAACCCTCACCGTTAGCGATCAAACCGGCTGCAGCTTCAACCGAAGGCCCACGACTCCCGGCTCTCCCGTCGCCGCGACGGTGAATCCGCTGTGCTTGGCCAATGCGATCATCGCCGCGTTCTCGCGCAATGCCTCGCCAACCATCCACGCGGTGCCGCGCGAGCGCGCGTAGTCGATAATGCATGAGAGGAGCAGCCGCCCGAGCCCCTTGCCCTTCTGATCCGGACGCACCGCGATCGCGAATTCCGTTGTTTCGTTATCCGGATCAGTAACGGCGCGCACGACGCCAAGCGTCATCGTATGGCCGTGCGATCCATGGGTTGTCGCGATCAGCGCCATCTCACGGTCGTAATCGATCTGCGTCATGCGCGCGATTTGAGAATGATCGAAATCACGCACCGCGCCGAAAAAGCGCATCCGCAAATCGTCCGGCGTCATCGCACTCAGCAATTCACGATGCGCGGCCTCGTCTTCCGGACGAATCGGCCGCACCGTCAAACGCTCGCCGCGCCAATCGATCTGCTGCTCCAGATAGCGCGGATATGGGACGATCGCGAGCCGGCTGCGCCCCTTCGCGAACCCGATACGCGGACCGAGCGCGACGACGCGCTCGCTCAGAACCCGTAACACGAGCGTCATCCGCACGACTTCCCGCACCTCGCACACTGCTTGTGACAGTGCCGTCAGCGCGTGAAGCAGCGGCTGTGCCGGCGCGCGGTGCGCATATGGCGAACGCGCGACCACCGCTCGCGCGAGCACGGTATTGAACGGCGGCAGCCCATACACGACGAACGGCGCGCGCATGCTGTCCACCGCCGGCACCGAATAGCGGAATACCGGCCCGAAATTCGGATCGTCGTACAGATCGACCGTGATGTCGACAATCGAGTCGCCGTCATGCGCATCACTCGCGCGCTCGATGCCGAAGCGGGCAAGCCAGTCGAGTGCCGCATCGTCTTCGAGCGAGTCGCGCCCCTGCGCCAGCGCCATGGACGCGACTTGCTGCGCGGCGGTGACCGATGCCGGCGGCTGCGGCGGCATTCCCTCCGGGGTTTGCATCAGCAATTCGCGGCCAAGCTGATAGTCGACAAGGCGCGCATGTGCACGCGCGAGCCGCTGCGGCGTCGTATGCACTGGAATGCCGTGCTCGTGCAACGCATCGCGCGTCGGTGCATCGAGACCGCCCAGAAAGCACGCGAGCATCCCATGGTGCGCGAACTGGCGCGAACGGATCAGCACGTTCGCCACATCGCGCGCGGGCGCGCTATGCGACGTCGCGTGAACGACGAATACCGCCCCCGTTTGCGGATGCTGCGCGAGTGCTTTCAATGCCGCCTCGAAATGTTCCGGGCGCGCATCGTCGCCGAGTAGCAACGGATTGCGCGCGGCGATGCTCGCGGGCAATGCACGGCCCACGTCGTCGAGCGCGGCGGGCGGCCAATGCGCAAGCGTTTCGCCTGCCGCCGACAGCGCATCGACCGCGAGCTTCGCGACACCGGTATCGCTCGTGACGAGCGATACCGTGCCGCCCGCAACCGCACGGCCGACGCCGAGCGTCTCGATTTCATCGAGAAGATCGTCGAACGCGTCGACGCGCACGATCCCTGCCCGCTGGAACGCGGCGGTATAAAGCAGATCACCCGAATCGCCGCGCCCGGTTCGCAACGCAAGCACCGGTTTGTTGCGCGCCGCCGCGCGCGCAGCCGACATGAACTTGCGCGCGGATTTCACTGTATCGAGTTCGAGCAGGATCGCGCGCGTTGCGGTGTCGCTCGCCAGATAATCGAGCACGTCGGCGGCATCGACATCCGCTTCGGCGCCCAGCGCGAACGCATGCGAGAAACCCAGCCCGCGCGCATGCGCCCAGCCGAGCACGGCGTTGGTCAGCGCATTCGATTGAGACACCCATGCGACTGCGCCCGCTTTCGCGATACACGCGGGCGCGCCGAAGTGCACGTTCAACGCTGGCGACACCACCCCCAGACTGCCCGGCCCGACGATTCGCAGCAGATGCGGCTTCGCCGCGGCGAGTGCGCGCCCCAGCGCGCCGCGGTCGGCATTCGAACGAACTTCGCCGACGATGACGGCTGCCCGAACACCGAGACCGCCAAGCTTACGCACGATGCCCGGCCAGGTGGCGGGCGGCGTGCAGATGAGCGCCACCGACGGTGCGCCCGGCAGATGCTCGACGTGCGTATAGACTTTGTATCCGTTCAGTTCTCCATACTTTGGATTGACGGGCCAGATTGGGCCATCGAACCGGCCGTCGAGCACACATGCCCAAACCATTGCGCCGATGCTGCCTGGACGCGCTGACGCACCAACCACGGCAACGGAAGCCGGCCGGAACAAAGCATCGAGATTACGAACGGTCACGGCAACCTCACTGAAAAATTGGATGGCGATCACACAGGCAACAAGGAGACGTCACCCATAAATTCACACAATTTCCGTACAGATTAGGTGAAGCGGCGAACATTACCCGTTCGCCAACCAATTTAATTGACGATGCTCAGAAGACCCGCTGCGCCGCCAATGACGCAACGCGAACGATCGCAGCAGCCGCGGGATCGCTGAAGGTGAGAATTTTCGGGAAACAAGGTGAGCGTTTTCGGGATCAGGTAAAACACGCGATAAACCCCCCGCGAATTACCCAGGCTGACACAGTGTAATCCGCCCGAAAATACCGTAAATCAAGCCTTTTACATGCCCAAAACAAAACGGTGCGAACGGCAGGTCTGCCGTTCGCACCGTTTTCAAGGCGCCAAAGGTGAGCGTTTGCGGGATCAGTCCTTAATCAGAAAACGATTGCGATTCTTGCCGAGCCACGCCGGCGCGCGACCGCGGCCGCTCCACGTTTCGCCCGTCTTAGGATTGAGATACTTCGGCGGCAGCGCCCGTTTAGGCTTCGCGGTGGTCTTCAGGCTTTTAAACCCCAACTCTTCCGGCGTGATGTCATATTCCTCGATCTTCGCCCGAATTTCCGCAATCGCATCAGTGATCGCTTTTTCGCGCTCCTTGTCGATTTTCTGCTGAAGTTTTTCGAGCTGGACGGTCAGTTGCCTATAGGTCGCCATATGAATGATGCTCCGTGTCGTTATTGGATCGAAGTATATGAATCAATTCTGGTCAATCAAACATTTTCCGCTTGGCTTTCATATCCCGCAAACGGAGCTCAATAGCCTCTTCCCGCCTTGCACGCGAAGAGAAGGTTGCGCACACCGTTATCGACCGATTGCTGGATTGTATCGAAGTCACCGCCGCACATGCCTCGCGCATTCTGGATGCAAGTCTCCCACGGGCCGCCCGCCGGACACTGGACCATCGTGGTCGAACGCCCATCGGATGTGAACAATGGCGCACTGCCTCCGCAGCCAGAAAGCCCTGCCATTAAAGCAATCAAACAAACCATCCGCAAGAACGCGCCGTATCGCCGCGGCGCTGGCACACCCGTCTGTTTCATGAATCGGCCTATCGCTCAACATTCTTCTTGGACGACGCGAGTATATGCCATGCAACGCGGCAATGGGACACTCAGCGCCCCGCGCGGCTTGCACGAAGGGCATCGGCACGAATCGTCTGCAAGCCAAACGAATGTCCGGCCCAACCCGGGCGGTGTATCGAGCCGGCCGCCATCCGTTGCGATTGAACCACACGGCCGTCGATCTTTCGCCATCGGCAAAACAATGCTGCATCGTAATCCAATTGCTCGCAGCGAATAAAGTCACTTTGCCCATCAATCGCTTTTTTCCAACTTTTTCACAATCGGATTGTCATATAAATAGCAAATCGGCTTGCAGATGCGATGCAGCGAGCCAGACAATCGCGCCAAGTTCAGTTCGCTTAAGCGCGTTATCCGTCATTTTGACCGAGGATCATCAACAGTCCGAAGGGAACCGGACAATCGGCAATTGAATTGGCCCGTGCGAAAACGGTTCGCCGCCACCGCGTCTATCCATTCGCTTTACACGGCGAATCGGTCAATGATTGGGCTCACCCGCTTTCATCGCGATGACCAATGCCTCCGGCAGACGACGCGCGCACGCGGGCACGCCGATCCGTCTGTCGTTCGTCTCGCGCACATCAGGTGCCAATGCCGAGCGCCGCAAGCTTTTTGTAGAACGTCGCGCGTCCGATGCCGATCCGCGCGGCAGCCTCGGTCACCTTGCCGCCAGACGCCGCGAGCGCATCGAGCAGAAAGCGGCGCTCCCATGCGGCGAATGCGTCGGCGTACAACGTCGCGCCACCAGAAGGGTTCGCGGCGCACGCTGGCGCAACGGGATCGCGCGGCACGGCAACCGGTTCGCCCACGCCGCTCGCCGGCCCGAGAAGCGGCGCGAGGGCGTGTGCGTCGATCGTTGCACGATCAGACAGCATCAAAGCCCGTTCGAGGGTGTTGCGCAGCTCGCGCACATTGCCGGGCCACGGGTACGCGCATAGCAGCCGGAGCGCATCGTCGGTCAGTTCGCAGTGCTCAGCAAGCCGATGTTGAGCGGCCAATTCCTCGAGCATCGTGTAAACAAGTGTCTCGATATCGGAAACCCGATCGCGCAGCGGCGGCGCGTGGATCGTCAGCACGTTCAAGCGATAGTAGAGATCCGCGCGAAAGCGCCCCGCCGCAACGAGCGCGGGCAATTCGGCCGACGTCGCCGCGATGATCCGCACGTTCGCACGAACGATCCGGTTCGAACCAACCGGTTCGAACTCCTTATCCTGCAACACACGCAACAGCTTGCCCTGCAACGGCAGCGGCATATCGCCGATTTCGTCGAGAAACAGCGTGCCGCCGTCGGCAAGCTCGAATTTGCCGACGCGTCCTTTGCGGTCCGCGCCGGTATAGGCGCCCGGCGCCGCGCCGAAGAACTCGGTCTCGAGCAGCGTATCGGGAATCGCCGCGACGTTGACGCTCACGAGCGGCTTCATCGCACGCGCGGACGCCGCGTGAATCGCGTGCGCCAGCAGCTCCTTGCCGGTGCCTGTTTCTCCGAGCAGCAGCACCGGTGAATCAACTTGCGCGGCACGCCTGCCCTGGCGCTTGGTTTCTAGGCTGACCGCGCTCGTGCCGACGAAACTGGCGAACGTATATTTCGGGCGGCGCGCCTGCGCGAGCGAACGCTGCGTCGCGATCAGTTCCTGCTGCACCTGCTGGTAGCGCGAAAAAAGCGGCGTCAACGTCTTCAGCTCGTCGAATAGCGCAAAGCCGATTGCGCCGACGGTTTGGCCTACGTCGTCGCTAAGCGGCAGACGCGTGACGACGAGCGGCTCGCGGCCGGTCTCCATGATGTCGAGCAGGATCGGGCGGCCGGTCTCGACTACCTCGCGCAACAGACTGTGCGGAATCACCGCCTCGCAATCGAGGCCGATCGCCTGCTGCGGATCGGCGTAACCAAAGCGGGCCGCATAGCGCGGGTTGATCCAGACGACTCGCGCATGCTTGTCGACGATCACCGTGCCGACGCTCGAATGCTCGAACGTCCTGAAAAGCGCTTCGGCGGCACGCCGCAATACATCGCTGTAATCGACGGGCGGCATCATCCAGCCGTCCGAACCATTTATGGTGGTCTGCATCATCGCTATTCTGTCTTGTCTCCAAACCGGGACGAATTATCTCATTTTCGAGACATCCAGCTCTACCGCATGAAATCGCGCCATAGGGAAAATGTGGCAGCGCGATCGTCTCGATTACGAGACGACTTCGGTAGAATCTGCTGCACACCGGCCCGCGTCCGTCATGAAGCGGCCCACCGGACGGCTCGTGGCACGATTCCTGCGGCTGCACTTGCACAATAAACAACCAAGATCCAGGAGACGTCCTTGTCATTCATCATCGTTCTCGCCGCGCTGGCCTTTCTGATGTTCGCCGCGTACCGCGGCTACAGCGTGATTCTGTTCGCCCCCGTCGCCGCACTCGGCGCGGTGCTTCTGACCGATCCCGCCGCCGTTGCGCCCGTTTTTTCGGGCATCTTCATGGAGAAGATGGTGGGCTTCGTCAAGCTCTATTTCCCGGTTTTCCTGTTGGGCGCCGTGTTCGGTAAGGTCATCGAACTGTCTGGCTTTTCCGAGTCGATCGTCGCGGCTGCGATCCGTTATATCGGCCGCTCGCGCGCGAATGCGGTGATCGTCGCGGTTTGCGCGCTCCTCACCTATGGCGGCGTGTCGCTGTTCGTCGTGGTGTTCGCCGTCTATCCGTTCGCCGCCGAACTCTATCGCCAGAGCAACATCCCGAAGCGCTTGATGCCGGGTGCGATCGCGCTTGGCGCGTTCTCGTTCACGATGGATTCGCTGCCCGGCACGCCACAGATCCAGAACATCATCCCGACCACGTTCTTCAAGACCACCGCGTGGGCCGCACCTGCGCTCGGCACGATCGGCTCGCTGTTCATCATCGTGGTTGGCCTCACGTATCTCGAATGGCGCCGCCGCTCGGCGCTCGCGAAGGGCGAAGGTTACGGCACGTCGCTCACGAACGAGCCGGAGCGCGTCGAAACGAAGTCGCTGCCGCATCCGCTCTTGGCCGTGTCGCCGCTCGTACTCGTCGGCATCGCGAATTTCGCGCTGACCAAGCTGATCCCGACGTGGTACGGCAGCGCGTCCTACACGGTGCCGGCAAACGTGCTGCCCGGCGTGCACACGCCCGTCACGACACCGATCAAGACCGTCGTGGCAATCTGGTCGGTCGAGGCCGCGCTGCTGCTCGGCATTCTGCTCGTCGTCGCCACCGCGTTTGCGCGCGTGCGCGAGCGCTTCGCAACCGGGACCAAGGCCGCCGTCGGCGGCGCGCTGCTCGCCGCGATGAACACCGCGTCCGAATACGGCTTTGGCGGCGTGATTGCCGCGCTGCCGGGCTTCATCGTCGTTGGCGACGCGCTGAAGAACATCCCGAATCCGCTCGTCAATGCAGCGGTGTCGGTCAGCTCGCTCGCGGGGATCACCGGTTCAGCCTCGGGCGGCATGAGCATTGCGCTTGCGGCAATGTCCGATCTCTTCATCAAGGGCGCGCAGGCCGCGCAGATTCCGATGGAAGTACTGCATCGCGTCGTCGCGATGGCAAGCGGCGGAATGGATACGTTGCCGCACAATGGCGCAGTGATCACATTGCTCGCGGTGACCGGGCTTACCCATCGCGAATCGTATCGCGACATCTTCGCCGTCACGATGATCAAGACGCTCGCCGTCTTCTTCGTCATCGCAGTGTATTACGCGACGGGGCTCGTTTGAGCGGCGCGGCCGGCCCGCGCGCGGGCCGGCATTTCATCTGACACGATACGGCGGCGCACCGTTCGAGTGCACTCGAAAATCTCAATCCTCCCGTCCGGTTCGCGTTAAACTGCGTGGAAACAATTCGTACCATCGATTTCACGACGACGAGGACACGTTCAATGCGCACTACGGGTTCTTCCGGGGCCATGACCCTGCTAACCGAATTCGATCCGGCCGACGGCCGCGAGCTTCGCTCGCTGCGCCTCTCGGCAGCCGAAGACGGCAAAAGCGTACTGCTGATCGAGATCGACGAACGCAAGCCCGGCATTCACCGGGAAGTACGCTACGAAATCACTCCCGCCGAACTGATTGCCGCGATTCGCTCGCACGGCGCCGAGTTGCCGGGCGAAACGCATGGCGCGGCCTCACTCGCCCGCAGCCCGTCCTGATCCCTCCCCACGGTGAAACTCGGCCCGCTGGCGTTTCACCGATTCCGCCGCGCAGCCGCGCGCGGCGCCCAGCTTTTCCGCCCTGCCATTCCGTTGAAAATGGCCGATAATCGGCCCATCTAAGCCACTGCTCGCCCGCGCGCGCGAACGTGCGCCGCTTCGATATCGTTTCTCCATGCTTCATGATCTCGTCGCCCGTTACGGGCCGCTCATCGTGTTCGCCAACGTGCTCGCCGCCGCAATCGGCCTGCCCGTGCCGGCAATGCCAACGCTCGTACTGTTCGGCGCGATGGCCGCACTGCATCCGAGCATGATCGGCACGCAGGTCGTAACCGTGCTCGCGCTATCCGTGCTTGCGGCGTTGCTTGGCGATACCGCGTGGTATATCGCCGGCCGGCGCTATGGCGGCAGCACGCTGAAAACGATTTGCCGGCTTTCGCTGTCACGCGATAGCTGCGTGAAAAAAACCGAGCGTTTCTTCGGTCGCTATGGTGTACGCGTGCTGGCCATCGCCCGCTTCGTCCCCGGCCTGTCGCTCGTCTCGGTGCCGATGGCGGGCGCGCTCGGCACACGCTATCGGACATTCGCCGGCTATGATGCGCTCGGCGCCGCGCTGTGGGCCACCTGCGGGCTGCTCGTCGGGTATGTCTGCCATCAGCAGATCGACTGGCTGTTCGCCGGCGCCAGCCGGCTCGGCCGCACGGCGCTCTTCGTCGTGCTGGTGCTGCTCGCGATTTATATGGCGGTACGCTGGACGCGCCGCCGCGCATTGATTCGTCAGCTCGCCAACGCGCGGATCAGCGTCGACGAACTCGACACGCTGCTGCGCGACGCCGCCGCGCCGGTGATTCTCGATGTACGCTCCGCCGAACACCGCAAGCTCGATCCGTTCTCGATTCCCGGTGCACAGTTCGCGGACGAGCGGCATATCGACGCCATCATCGCCCGCTATCCGGTCACTCAAAAGTTTGTCGTGTATTGCTCGTGTCCGAACGAAGTGTCGGCTGCGCTAATGGCAAAACGCCTGCTCGATGCGGGCTTTGCCAATGCGCTTGCATTGCGCGGTGGCCTCGATGCATGGCGCGATACCGGACGCCAATTGACATCGCTTGCAGGCGACGAGCCCGCCGTGGCACCGGCCGAGCCTAAACCAGCCTGAAACGCGCAAACACGCTAGAGCCTGCGATGCGATGCGGCATGGCGGGCTGATGCATCATATTGCGGCACGCACTTGCTTGCGAATACATATCAACGATCTCGAACTGAAGCGGGGATATCCCCGGCAAGACGCCCCTCGCGTCGCCTGAGCCCAAAACCGCTATTCGGGGGCGCCCAGTTAGGCATTCCTAACCAGGCGCTTGCAGCCAAGATCGGCCGGAGCCAGCCTCCGCGGCGCGTGATCGGGCGGGTGGCGGAATCTCAGCCGCACCCGCGCCCCTCCGTGCGCCCCGTCAAAACACCTTCACCGGCAAATTCACGACCAGCCGGTACTCCTGATTGCCGCTGTCCGAATAATGCGTGGAGCCGACATGCCACATCGCAATGAACGTGATCTTCGTGTCCTTGAACTTGCCGCTCTGAACCGTATAAGACGGGATAAAGCCGAACTCGTGGTGACGCCCTTGCACGGGCTTGCCGTTCTTCCAGTAGATGCTCGAACGGGTCGGATCGAGCGCCGCGCCGGCGGAACCGTCCGCGCCCCAGCCCGTCACGCCCCATACCATCGCCTTGAAGCCCGGCAGGCCTGCATCCTTGCCGTAGAACGTGTAGCGCAATTGCAGCGATTTTTCGTGCGGCGCGTTATAGTCGACATCCATCGAGTTCACGAGAAAAATCCCGTTCGTCTCGTTCAGGTAATCAAAGAACTGATCGCTGAGCACCTGCTGATAACCGAGCAGCAGCTCGTGCGCGCCGTGCTGCGCGGCAAGCGACAGGCTGTACGCATTGTTGTCGATCTTGCCCTGGCGTGCGTCGCCGGTGTCGTGCGTCGAATAGAAGTTGCCGAAGCCCGTCCACTTGACCGTCTGCGGCGAGCCGTAACTTTGCTTGACCGAACCGTAATACTGACGCCACACGTCGTCGGCCTGGCCGCCGTACAGCGACACCGAGCCCGTCGGCGAATAGTCCCAGGTGCCGCCCACATAGGTGAAACGGTCGACACGCGTGCCACCGTACTGGGTAGTCAGATTCGTGAGCGTCGTGTGACCCCGCGCATTGGTTTTCGTGAAGCTGCCCGCCTCGAGCATCACATTCTTGAACTCATTGCTGACGATGGTCGCACCGAGGAAGGTCGGCGGCAACGCGCGGTTGTCGTGCTGCTCCATGAATGGATTGTCGACCGCCTGCAGACCGTATTTGATCACCGTCTCGGAAATGCGTGCCTTGACGTCATAGATGCCGGGAAACGCCCACGCAAGTTGATTCGAGCCACCGCCGCCCTTCGCGATATGCACGAAGCTGCCCGCTCCCTGGCCGCCGTCGAGCTTGAGTGCCGCGTAGATCGATGCATCGAAGCCGATGCCGACGAGCCCGGTCGTGTAACCCGACTCGAAGTTCGCCATCGCGCCCTGAACCCATGCGTGGCGATGCGGACCGCCCTTTGCATCGAGCACGTCTGCGTAGTTCCGAAACAGGATATTGAAATGGCTGTCGGCGATGAAGCCTTTCGATTTCGCCTGACTCGATTGCAACTCCGGTGGCGTAACCGCCTGCGTGGCCTCCGTGTTGATGACCGCGTTCGGCGTGGTCGCTTCCTGAGCAAGCGTCAAAGCAGGCGCCGCCTGAGCGGGCGCTGTGCTTATCATGTCGTCCGCACGCACGGCACTCACGACCGAAAAGCCCGCGAGCATCGGCACGCCCCACGCGAGCATAACTGCCCGCGTGGCCCTCTTGATTTGATATGTCGTCATTGCGTTCTCTTTTTATGTCACTACCCATTCGCCGGCCGCCAATCGCGGCCGGCGATACCCCACGCGCCGCCGTGGCGGCGCGCCTTCCCACGACGCGAATCAGATTCGCGCCGCCCACACCCCTGTCGGCTTTTTATATAAAACGACTAATCATTCATCCATGCACTTCATGCGCCGCGCCGGCACGAATACACGCGACGCATGCGGCCGATCCGCCGCGCACTTCGGGCTGCGGCACCTCTTGCGCGCAGGCATCGATCGCATCGGGGCAGCGCGTGCGAAACGCGCAGCCCGAAGGCGGATTGAGCGGCGAGGGCATCTCGCTCGCGAGCAGTAGCGGCCGCCGCGCACGTTCACGCGCCGGGTCCGGCACCGGCGCGGCGGCAAGCAGCGCACGCGTATACGGATGCTGAGGCACGCCGTACACATCGCGGCGCGCGCCGAACTCCATCACGCGGCCGAGATACATCACGAGCACGCGATGGCTGATGGCTTTCACGACAGCGAGATCGTGCGCGACGAACAGATATGACAGCGACAGCTCGCGCTGCAAATCGCGCAGCAAATTCACGATCTGCGCCTGGATCGATACGTCGAGCGCGGATACCGGCTCGTCGCAGATCACGAGGCGTGGCTCGCCGATCAGCGCGCGCGCGATACCGATCCGCTGGCACTGGCCGCCGGAGAATTCATGCGGATAACGAAGCAAATGATGGGCGTTCAAACCTACGCGCTCAAGCATCGTCAACACACGCCGGCGCATTTCTTCACGGCCGATGCCGGGCTGATGCGTGACGAGCGGCTCGGCAACCACCTGCTCGATCGTCATCCGCGGATCGAGCGACGCGAGCGGATCCTGAAAGATCATCTGCATCTCGCGGCGCAGCTTGTTCACATCACGGCGCGAGCCGCTGATAAGCGGCTCGCCGCGCCAGTAAACCGCGCCCTCCGTCATCGGCGCGAGGCCGATCAACGCGCGTGCGAGCGTCGACTTGCCGCAGCCCGATTCGCCGACGAGCCCGACGGTTTCGCCGCGGCGCACGTCGAACGACACGCCGTCGACCGCGCGCAACGTGCCCTTGCGCGACCACGGATAGCCGCCGAGCGGCACACGGAAATGCACTTTGAGATCGCGCACCGACAATAGCGTGTCGGCTTGCGGCGCCGCATCGGCGCCCGAAGCAGAAGCGGCAGACGAAGCCGCGGACGACATGAGACCAGGCGCGCTCATCGCAGCTCCTCGACGATTTCCGCAATGGGTTTGTGGCAAGCGCGCACGGCGCCGGCTTCCGAATAACGCACGAGCATGGGGCGCTCGGTCGCACAACGCTCGGTCGCGCACGCGCAGCGCTTCGCGAATGCGCAGCCGGCCAAACCCTGGCCGGGCAACGGCGGATTGCCGGCAATCGCCACCAACGGCGCGTCATCGGGCGCATCGAGGCGCGGCAGCGCGTTCAGCAGCCCGATCGTGTACGGATGCGACGGCGCGGCGAAAATGGATGCGGCGCTCGCATATTCGACGGTGCGCCCCGCGTACATCACCATCACGTCGTCGGCGAGCCCCGCGACCACGCCCATGTCGTGTGTGATCAACACGATCGCCGTGCCGCGCTCGCGATTGAGTTCGCGCAACAATTCGATGATCTGTGCTTGCACGGTGACGTCTAGCGCGGTCGTCGGCTCGTCGGCGATCAGGATCTCGGGCTCCAGCATCAGCGCCATCGCGATCATCACCCGCTGACGCATACCGCCGGAGAATTCGTGCGGATACATGCGAATCCGGCGCGCAGCGTCCGGAATCCGCACGGCTTCGAGCGCCTCGATCGCGCGCTTGACCGCCTCCTTGCGCGACAGCTTGCGATGAAGCTGCAGGCTCTCGGTCATTTGCCGTTCGATCGTCAGGAACGGATTGAGCGACGTCATCGGATCTTGGAAGATCATGCCGATCCGGTTGCCGCGCACTTCGTTCAACTGCCGCGAGTTCATCGCCAGCAGGTTCTCGCCGTCGAAGCGCGCATCGCCGGACGTCGAGCCGTTGCCCGCGAGCAGCCCGAGTAACGCCATCACGGTCTGGCTCTTGCCCGAGCCCGACTCACCGACGATGCCGAGCGTCTTGCCCGCATCGAGCGAAAACGATACGCCGGATACGGCGTCGACGGGCGGCCCGTCCCTGCGCGTGAAGCGCACGCCGAGATTATCGACTTCCAGTAGTGCCATCTCAGCGGTCCTTCGGATCGAGTGCATCGCGCAAGCCGTCGCCGACGAAATTCACGCAATAGAGCGTCACGCACAGCATCACCGCCGGCGCGAGCAACAGCCACGGCATCGCATCGAGCTTCTGCGCGCCGTCCTGGATCAGCACGCCCCAGCTCGTCATCGGCTCCTGCACGCCGAGACCGAGGAACGACAGCACGGATTCGGTCAACACGATCGCCGGCACGCTGACGGTCGCATAGACCACCACCACGCCGAGCAGGTTCGGCACCACATGGCGGCGCACGATCGTCGCGGGCGCGACGCCGATCGCACGCGCTGCATCGACAAACTCGCGCGAGCGCAGGGACAGTGTCTGGCCGCGCACCACGCGCGCCATGTCGAGCCACGAGAACGAACTGATCGTCAGCACGACAAGCCCGAACGAGCGGCCGAACAACGTCATCATCAGGATCGAGATCAGCAGATAAGGAATCGCATACATCATGTCGACGACGCGCATCATCGCCGTGTCGACACGCCCGCCCGCGAAGCCGGCAATCGCGCCCCACGCAACGCCGAAGAGCCCCGACACGAGCGTGCCGAGCAACCCGACCTCGAGCGACACGCGCCCGCCGATCAAGGTGCGCACGAGCAGATCGCGGCCCAGCTCGTCGGTGCCGAACCAGTGCATGTTCGCGAACGTCGGCGCGAGGCTGATCGACGACCAATCGCTCGCGGCCGGATCGTTCGGCAACAACAGTGGTCCGATGAAGCACGCAAGCGCGATCAACACGAGCACCGCCAGGCTCGCGAGTGCCGCGCGATTACGCAGGAAGCGGCGTGCGGCAAGCTCGAGCGGCGTGCGCGACTGCGGCGGCGCATCGGCTGGCTCGTGCAGCTCTATTGAAGAGGAAACAGGCGCCATGTCGGCCTCCTCAATAACGGATGCGCGGATCGAGCCACGCATACGCGAGGTCGACCAGCAAGTTGAACAGCACCGCGAACACGGTCGTCAGCACGACAAGTCCGAGCACCAGGGTGTAATCGCGATTAATCGCGCCGTTGACGCACAACTGGCCCAAGCCCGGCAACGCGAATACCGATTCGGTCACGACAGCCGCCGTGATCGACGAAATACAGACCGTGCCGAACAGCGATACGACCGGCATCAGCGCTGGCTTCAACGCATGGCGCAGAACGATCGTGCGGCCAGGTAGCCCCTTTGCGCGCGCGGTCCGGATGAAATTGCTCGACAGCGTTTCGATCATCGAGCCGCGCATCACGCGCGCAAGCAGCGATACGTTGATCAGCACGAGCAGCGCGATCGGCAGCACGCGGTAGCGCCAGCCGCCGTCGCCCCAGCCACCGGCGGGCAGCCAGCCGTCGCCGTCCGCGCGCTTGAGCACGATCGCAAAAATCAGCACCAGCACCGGGCCGAGCACGAACGGCGGAACCACGTTGCCGAAGTTGCCGATCAGCATCACGAAACGATCGACCGGGCTGTCGCGCCGCACCGCCGCGATGGTGCCGAGCAGCACTCCCAGCACGATCGAAATCGGAATCGACATGCCGCCGACGCCAAGACTCACCGGCAGGGCCTTCTTCACGAGATCGTTGACCGTCCAGTCGACGTAGCGGAACGACGGGCCGAGATCGCCGTGGAGCAGCGAATTCAGATACAGCAGGTACTGCTTCCACAGCGGCTCGTCGAGGTGGTACTTGGCGTTCAGGTTCGCGAGCGTTGCGGCGGAAAGCTGCTTCTCGCTGTCGAACGGCCCGCCGGGCGTGAAGTGCAGCAGCAGATAGCAGACGGTGACGACCGCGAGGATCGTCGGCACCGCCCATAACGTGCGCCGCAATGCATAGGCCAGCATGATCGGCTCCGCTTCAGTTTTAGTGCTTGGTCAGATACATGTCCTGCGAAGCGCGCATGTCGATATAGTTCGTCAGCGTATAGCCTCCGACATACGACTTGACCAGACGGTCCGCCGAATACTGGAACAGGATCGTCATCGGGTAATCGTTCATCGCAAGCTCGTGTGCCTGCGTAAGCAGCGCTGAGCGCGCGGCGTCGTCGGTCTTCTGATTCGCTTCGGCAACCAGCGCATCGACCTTCGGATTGCAGTAGCCGACCGTGTTCTGCGCGCTGCCGCAGCGAATCAGATCGAAGAACGTCGTAGCGTCGTTGTAGTCGGCAAACCAGCCGTCGCGCGCGACCTGCACCTTGCCGTCATGGCGCAGTTTCATCAGCACCTTGAATTCGACGTTCTCGAGCTTCGCGGTTGCGCCGAGCTTCGTGCGCCATTCGGATGCCGCGAAGAGCGCAACCTTCTTGTGCAGATCGTTCGTGTTGTACGTCAGCGTGAACGTGAGCGGTTTGGAATCGCCGTAGCCTGCTTGCTTGAGCAGATTCTTCGCGTATTCGACCCGCTTGGCCATCGGCCACGATGCCCAATCCGGCACAAACGGATGCTGGACGCCCTTGACGCCCTTCGGCATCAGGCCGTACATCGGCACCTCGCCTGCCTGCGTGATCTTCGAGGTCAGGATATCGCGGTCGAGCACCATCGACAGCGCCTGACGCACGCGCTTGTCCTTCAATGCCGCGTCGCCGCTGTTCGTCTGATTCAGGTAGTAGTAATAGGTGGCGAGTTGCAGGCCCTGACGCAATTCCTTGCCGAACTGCTTGTTGACCTGAGTGAACGCGCCTGCGGGAATCGAATAGGTGTAGTCAATCTGGCCCGCCTGGTACATCCGCATCGCGGTCTCGTCGTTCTCGACGGGCAGATAGGTAACCTTACGAATCACGACGTTGCGTGCATTCCAGTACTTGTCGCTCTTCACCATCACGATGTGATTGTTCGGCTGCCAATCGACGAGCGAGAACGCTCCGTTGGACACCATGTTCTTCGGCTGCGTCCACGCGGTGCCGAACTTCGTCACCGCGTCCTTGTTGACGGGCAACAGCGGCGCCATCGCGGTCAGCTCGGGGAAGTACGCAACGGGCACTTCGGTCTTCACTTCGAATGTGTACGGATCGATCGCGCGAATGCCGAGATTGGCCGGCGGCTGCTTGCCCGCGATGATCGCCGAGGCATTCTTCACGAACTCGACAAGGATCGTGTATTTCGAGCCCGTCTTGGGATCGGCCAGGCGCTGCCACGCATAGACGAAATCCGCCGCCGTCACCGGCTGGCCGTTGCTCCACTTCGCGTCGTGGCGCAGCTTGAAGATCCACGTATCCGGCGCCTTGCGCTCCCACGACTGCGCGACGCCCGGCACCACGTCCCCTTTCGCGTCGATGCGCGTGAGACCTTCGAACAGATCGAGGCCAATCGTGTTGCCGGTCCACGACTCGATGTACGCGGGATCGAGTGACTCGACCTCGGCGGGCGCTTGTCGCGTCAGATCCTGCTGCGCGGCGAGAACGACGTTCGAGGCGACCGTGACGGCGGACGCCAACGGCGTCATCGTCAGAGCGAGCGCGGCCAGCACGGCCGAGATGGCATGCGAGTGTTTCATGGTGTGCGTTTGATAGAGGTGACGGGAAAGCGGCGCGCGGCACGCAACCGTGCGGGCGCGACGCAAGAAACCTTACGGTTGCGTGGAAGCGGACTGGCCCGAGTGCTCGTATTTCGTGTTAGTCATCTCCATGCTCCTTTCGACCGGCACCCCATTTCCGAAGGAACAAAGGCATGCCGAGCCCTAGAACAATCTCGGTGTCCCGACCCAGACCACCACCGACTCGATTTTCGCGGTGTTGACCCAGCTATGCGGAACCGTCGACTGATAATGCGCGCTGTCGCCGGCTTGCAGGACGAACGACTTGCCCTCCAGCGTCAGCGACACTTCGCCTGTAATCACATACAGGAATTCCTCGCCTGCATGCGTCGTGACTTCAGACCGCTTTTGTCCCGGCGGCAGCCGCACGAGAATCGCCTCGAGCTGACGCCCTTCCGACACATTCGTCAGCCGTGCAAACAGATTCGCCGAATCGGCAAAGCTGAAAAAGCGCAACTGATCGCCGCGGCTGACCGAACGCTCTTCGCTTGGCGTCTCGACGAAATACTGCACCGTGACCCCAAGCGCATGCGCGATGCCGGCCAACGACGTGATGGACGGCGACGCAAGCCCACGCTCGACCTGCGACAAAAACGGCTTGGAAATACCCGCGGCGGTCGCTGTTTCTTCTAGCGTACGCTTCAACCGCTGACGCAGTGCTCGAATCTTGCTGCCGAGCGCGACGCCTGTACTGGCGGACCGCGTGTTTTCAGTGGAAAGAACCATATCAGGCCGAAATCTGGTCGTCAAAAATTGTTTGATGGAAAATAACGAAGTTTGATGAATAAGGCAGAATCTTCGTTGCGTCAAACGGCGTCACCCACGCATGCCCGTTGGAAACAATGCGCGCGATAGGTGACGGCCGCTATCTTGCCAGACTCATTGCGTTTACAGGCAAGCGTTGCGCGGGATTGCGCGCCACATCCTTTTTTTTCGTGGCGCATCCCTCCATATCTCAACGAAGATTATTTTTTTCAGGGATTACCCTGAGTGACGAGGGTCCGGCACGCCGTGAGAATCGCGGCCGCTGTTGACGGACGTTTCGTCTGTTTTATCCAAAGGAACACCATGAATACTCGCGTCTCCCAGACCCGATCGTTTACGACGGTCTTTCTCATCGAAATGTGGGAGCGTTTCGGCTACTACGGAATGGCTGCACTGCTCGTGCTCTTCATGGTCGACAAGCTCGGCTTCACCGACAGCCATGCGAATCTGACCTGGGGAGCGTTCACCGCGCTCGTCTACACGTCACCGTCGATCGGCGGCTGGATCGGCGACAAGGTGCTCGGCTCGCGCCGCACGATGATCATCGGCGCCATCGTGCTGTGCGCAGGTTACCTGATGCTTGCGATTCCGAACGATCGGCTTGCGTTCATGTACGCATCGCTCGGAGTGATCGTCGTCGGCAACGGGCTCTTCAAATCGAACGCCGCGAATCTCGTGCGCCGCATCTATGAAGGCGACGACGCGCGAATCGACAGCGCGTTCACCATCTATTACATGGCGGTCAACATCGGCTCGACGACGTCGATGCTCGCGACGCCTTGGATCAAGGATCACTGGGGCTGGCATGCGGCGTTCGCGGTGTGCTGCGCGGGCATGGCGCTCGCCGTGGTGAACTTCGTGTTGATGCACCGCACGCTCGCTCACATCGGCTCGCAGCCGGATGCCGAGCCGATCCATTGGCGCCGCCTGTTCGCCGTCATCGTGGGCGGTATCGCGCTCAGCGTGGCAACGATGTACGTGCTCAAACACAAACAGCTCGCCGTTGCGAGCGTATGGACAGCGGCGTTCGGAATTCTCGCGATCTTCGCGTACATGATCGCGAAATCGGAGCGCTCGGAGCGCGCCGGACTCATTGCGGCGCTGTTGCTGATCGCGCAGGTGATCCTGTTTTTCATTTTCTACGTGCAGATGTCGACGTCGCTCACGCTGTTCGCACTTCGTAACGTCGACCCGCGCTTCATGCTGTTCGGCACGACGCTCTTCACATGGAGCGCCGCACAATTCCAGGCGCTCAATCCGATCTGGATCATGGTGCTGAGCCCCGTGCTCGTCGCCATCTATAACGGCCTCGCCCGGCGCGGCCGCGACATCCCCGTCGCACTGAAATATGCATTCGGCTTCGGCGTCGTCGCGCTTGGCTATCTCATGTTCGCGATCAGCGGCCGCTACGCAATCGACGGCCGCGTGTCGTCATGGTTCATGGTCGGCGGCTACGGCTTTTATTCGCTCGGCGAACTGCTTGTGAGCGGGCTGGGCCTCGCGATGATCGCGCGCTACGTGCCGGCCCGCATGAGCGGCTTCATGATGGGCGCGTATTTCGTCGCAACCGGCGTATCGCAATATCTCGGCAGCGTTGTCGCGAACTTCGCGCAAATGCCGTCGAACGATCTGCCGGCCACCGCATCGCTGCCGCTCTATACCGAACTGTTCACCGGCCTCGGCTGGCTCGCGGCTGGCGGCATGGTATTCGGCTTGCTGCTGCTGCCGCTGCTGAACAAGCTGTCGCGCGAGCATCATCGCTGCGAAGCCGAGCGGCGCGACGCACAAGCGGCGTCGGCCGCCGCCCACTGACAGCGGGAGCGCCGCCACTTTCCCCCTCATTGCCCCGATTCGCATGCGTTGCCGGAATCGGGGCAGAACCGGCCGCATGCATGGGCGCATGCGCGCGGCCATCGCCGCCAGCGCCCCAGCCATCCGCCGCCGCGCCGAAGCAGGAAGCTGCCGAGCGCCCGGCAGAATCGTCGTTCCGTCATCCCCCGCGCGGCAAGCAAACAATTAGAAAGCCGAAGCGATGCTGTGCGCCGTGCGAATCGCGCCTATGCAGGCGCGCATGCATAGGCGCGTTGCGATACGTAGAAACATATACGTGAAAATACCCAGCGCATTTCTGTGACTTGCCCATCACATTCTCACGCTATTCCTTCGCAATCGTCCTACACTGAAACGAATTCATCGGCAGGGAGCGAACGATGAAAAACAGGACGACGAGGCTATTGCGGATGTTGTCGGACATCCGCCGCGCGCAGCGGTGCACGGCGCTGCGCGCGGCCGCCGCGGCCGCCGAAGCGGATGCGCTACTTACCGCTCGCGACGACGATCCCGCCGACAAGCCGGACACGACGCAGGACGACGCAGTCCCCGCAGCGCAACCGCGCACGAATCTGCGACATTGAGCAAACCGCGAGCGCGCGATCCGGCAGCCTGCGCGAGTCAACCGTTCGCACTCACACCGTCGACTTTCCCGGGCAGACTGGCTGTCGAGCGGCCGGGTTTAGGGCGCGACGGTTTGATTCGACCCGGCCCGCCAGCCGGTGCCGCAACACCAATATTGTCCGCCACGCAGTAACCCGCCGCCTGCAAGCGAAGAGGCGACAAGCGCTAAGCGCCGGCGCTATGGCGTGCACGTCGATCGGGACACCGTCATGCCGTCGAAACGGCCCGCACGCCCGTCACACGCATCGCGAGCCAGCGCCCCGCACCAAGGAACTGCGCGGGCGCCCTTCAACGGCAACTGGCGCGCGCAGACATCGCGCCAGTTGCCGTTGAAGGGCGCGGCGCATGCGTCCAACATCCGAGCGCCCCCGGAACTGTGCGGCCTAGTAATCGAGCGCAAGCGAAATCGCCGCATCGACGAAAAACACGCCCTCCCGCGCCAGCCGGCCGTAACGGCACACTGCGCCCCGCCCGCGCGACCGATGCAGGCCAGCCGGGCGACAAGGCCGCGCCACCGGCGACGACCGCCACGCTCACGACAGCCGCCCAACCCGCCGGTCAATGCTGCTGGAATCGCTCGAAGCGCTTATGCGCCGCGCGCTCGTCGAACGTCACCTCGGTCACGCGCGCGGCGGGCGGCCCATGCCGAAACCAAGCAAGCATCCGGTCGATCTGCGGCGCGGGGCCTTGAATCATTGCTTCGACCGAACCGTCGTCAAGATTCGTCACCCAGCCGCGCAAGCCAAGCGCATGCGCCTCGCGCACGGTCGCATGGCGAAAACCCACGCCCTGCACAATGCCACGCACGCGCACGTAATAGGTTTCGATCCGCTCGTCCAGATCGCCGCCGTCCATCATTTCCTCCTTGCCGTTTCGGGTCGCTTCAAGCCCGGCATTGTAGTCGCGCGCAACATACGATGCGCCCACCGCACGCTCGCGCGATCCGAGCACGTACAATCTCGCCCCATGCCCAACCCGCCGCACGGCGCGCCCGCGCGGCCACGAATCCATGACTGACACACAACGCGATCTTGTTCTGGTGACCGGCGCATCCGGTTTTGTCGGCTCCGCCGTCGCGCGCGCCGCGCGGCGGCAAGGCTACCGGGTGCGCGTGCTCGTGCGGCCGACGAGCCCGCGCACGAACGTCGCGGATCTCGATGCCGAAATCGCGACCGGCGACATGCGCGACGAAGCGTCGATGCGCAGCGCGCTCGCCGGCGTGCGTTACCTGCTGCACGTCGCGGCCGATTACCGGCTCTGGGCGCCCGATCCGGGCGAAATCGAGCGCGCGAATCTCGAAGGCGCGGTTGCGACGATGCGCGCGGCGCTCGCCGAGGGGGTCGAGCGGATTGTCTACACGAGCAGCGTCGCGACGCTGAAGGTCACGCCGTCCGGCGCATCGTCCGACGAATCGGCGCCGCTCACGGCCGAGCAGGCGATCGGCGTCTACAAGCGCAGCAAGGTGCTCGCCGAGCGCGCGATCGAGCGGATGATCGAGCACGACAAGCTGCCCGCGGTGATCGTCAATCCGTCGACGCCAATCGGCCCGCGCGACGTCAAGCCCACGCCGACCGGCCGCATCATCGTCGAGGCCGCGCTCGGCAAGATCCCGGCGTTCGTCGACACCGGCCTGAACCTCGCGCACGTCGACGACGTCGCGCAAGGCCACCTGCTCGCGCTCGAGCGCGGCCGGATCGGCGAGCGCTACATCCTCGGCGGCGAAAACCTGCCGCTGCAAACGATGCTCGCCGATATCGCGCGGCTGACGAACCGCAAGCCGCCGACGATCGCGCTGCCGCGCTGGCCGCTCTATCCGCTCGCGCTCGGCGCGGAGGCCGTCGCGAAGGTGACCAAGCGCGAGCCGTTCGTCACTGTCGACGGGCTCAGAATGTCGAAAAACAAGATGTATTTCACGTCGGCGAAGGCAGAGCGCGAGTTGGGCTATCGCGCGCGGCCCTATATCGAAGGCATCCGCGACGCGCTCGATTGGTTCCGGCACGCGGGCTATCTGCGCTGACGCGGCGCGCGGCGAGCCGAAAAAGGTGGGCTAACCAGCATTTTGTTACATGCCGTGCTCGAACCCGCATCAGGGCTGCGGGTAAAATTGCGGGTCCTACGTAGAGATAGCACGCATGAACTTCAACGATCAGATCGATGCGCTCGATGGCCGCATCGATCAGCTCATCCATACGGCGCATGCATTAGCAAGCGCCGCCCAGCAGGCCGCAGACAAGGCCGCCGCCGATCAAGCCGCCGCGCAAAGCGCGGCCGAAGCTGCCTTCGCCAAGCATGCGCAGGCGGAAAGGATGTGCATCGAGCAGTCGACGCTGGACACGCTCGCCGCGCAAGCCGCCGCTGATAAAGCCGCTGCCGAATCGCTCGCCGCGCAAGCCGCCGCCGACAAAACCGCTGCCGAATCCCTCGCCGCGCAGACCGCCGCCGACAAAGCCGCTGCCGAATCGCTCGCCGCGCAGACCGCCGCCGACAAAGCCGCTGCCGAATCCCTCGCCGCGCAAACCGCCGCCGACAAAACCGCTGCCGAATCGCTCACGGCTCAAGCCGCCGCCGTTCAAGCCGCGGCCGAGGCCGCCGCCGCGCAAGCCGTCACCGACAAAGCCGCTGCCGAATTGCTTGCCGCCCAGATAGCGGCCGAACGCACCGCCGCCGAACAGGCGGCCGTGCAAGCCGCAGCGGACAAAGCCGCCGCCGAAACGCTAGTGGCACAGGCTGCCGCAGCACGCACGACGACCGATTCGGACCTCGAAGCCGAGCGCGCGGAGATCGAACGCCTAGCCTCGCAAGCCGCCGAAGACAAAGCCAAGGCCGAAGCGCTGGCCGCTCAGGCTGCCGCCGACCGCGCCGCAGCCGAGCAGGCCGCTGCGCACGCCGAAGCCGATAAGCAGGGAGCGCAATCGCTGCTCGCCGAGGCCGCCGCCGAACGCTCGGCCGCGCAAGCCGCCGCCGAGCGCGCCGCCAACGACAAGGCGGCGGCCGAGGCGCTCCGCGCGCAGACCAGCCAGCCCTTGCCGGCCGCCGGCGCAGCCTCCAACCGCCCGGCGGCAGTACCGGTACCGGCCACAAACGAAGTAGGCGCGAAACCGTCGCTGCATGTCGCACGGCCGTCGCAAGATGAAATCACGCTTTCGCTCGGCGAGTACACGGTCACGCTGCCCGCGCCACAGGTCAGCCAATTGATCGAGGAATTAGCATACGCACGCGCATCGATGACGATCGAGCAGCCGTCCGGCTTGCCGAACGGCTGGCGTTTCGTGTCGACGAAAAATCCGCTGATGGCGGTTCAAAAACAGGCGAACGGCGATCGCCTGCTGGTCATGCGGCACACCGGCCACGGCTGGGTACCGTTTACGCTCTCGCCGGACGTCGTGATCCAGCTTTATATGCTGCTCACGCAAAAGTAACACGCTGCGCGCATTGGCCGGGTTCGAGTCCAATCAACTCGATACCGGCCCACAGCGTGCAGGCGAACCACTCCGCGCCGCGCCGCGATCATTCAACGATCGCGGCGCTCTTGCCTGCCTCCCCCGCGCCAGCCCTCGCGGCGCGTGCAGACGCGCCGATGTGGCGCGCGCTTCGGTTCGCGTCAACGCTCCTGCACCGGCGCCTGCACGCGCGCTTTCCACTGGCCGCCCTTGCCGCGCCAGTAACGCACCGCCGACGCGACCGTCGCGCCGACATAGAACAGCGCGACGAGCGGCAGCGCGGGCGCCCATAGCGGCGAGCGGCGGTAATAGCTCAGCATCGGCGCATACGCGGTGCACATCGACGCCCACGCGAGCCATGCCGGCCATGCGCGCGCGCCATACGCGAGCGCCGCCACGGGCGGCACCAGATAGATGATCGTCATGCCGGCGAGCGTGCCGGCCAGCAGCAGCGGCGAATAGCGAAGCTGCGTGAACGCGGTGCGCGCGATCATGTTCCAGATGTCGCGCCAGCTATCGTAAGGCCGCAGCGACACGCTGCGCTGCGCGAGATCGAGCCGGATCGGATGATGGCCGGCGCCGCGATGCTTGATCTGCGCGGCCAGGCTGCAATCGTCGATCAACGCGCCGCGAATCGATTCGATCCCGCCCGCTTCGTCCAGTGCCGCGCGCTTGACCAGCATGCAGCCCCCGGCCGCGCCCGCCGTCTTGTTGCTCGGGTCATTGACCCAAGAAAATGGATAGAGTTTTGCAAAAAAGAACACGAACGCCGGAATCAGCGCCTTCTCCCAGAACGAATCGCAGCGCAGCCGTACCATCAGCGACACGAGATCGCGCCGTTCCGCCCGTGCGCGGATGACCAGTTGCTGGAGCGCATCGGGCGGATGACCGATGTCGGCGTCCGTCAGCAATAGGTAATCAGCAGGCAGACCAAGCGAGCGCACCGCGGCGATGCCCTGCGATTGCGCCCAGACCTTGCCCGACCAGCCGGCCGGCAGCGGCTGCGCGCTCAGCACGGTAAGCCGGTCGGCGCGGCCGACGGCCGTCGCGGCGGCGCGCGCGGCCGCCGCCGTGCCGTCGGTGCTGTGATCGTCGACGACGATCAGGTGGAACGGCCCAGGATATTGCTGCCCGATGAGCGACGTAACAGCCTCGCCGATCACGTCGGCTTCGTTGCGCGCGGGCACGACGGCAGCCACCGCCGGCCAATCCGACGGCGCCGCGTCGGGCGGCAGAGGCCGCGCCGGACGGGCGCGCCAGAAACCGCCACGCGCGAACAGCAGCACGAGCCAGATCACGAGCGACAAACAGGACAGCAAAAACACGGCCACGAGCGTCATGCGCGCCCCCTTACCGGTGCGCCGCCCGGCAGGACGGCGCCACGCCGTGCCGTCTGCACCCCTGCCGTCTGCACCCCGTTACGTTCGTTCTTCATGCAAATCAGCCTTTTCTTTTCAATGCCTTTCGATATACGCGAATCGGTCAAGCAACCGAAAGATTCGATGGAACCGCTTAGTTTACTGGGTTTGGCTCGCGCGGGCGCCGGACTCGGGTGTTGTGCCAATTGCCACATTGTCAGGAACGTTAAAGCAAGGTGGAGCCGATAAGGTTAAAATGCGCGATTACTTCGGGGTGCCGGGTCCGTTTCCCGCATTCATAACATCCAAAGTTGGGGCGATCTGGCTGGCGTGCCGGCCTTCTCGCACCCCGCGTCAGTCGTCGGAGTTCGCCTATCTATGCGAGTCATCCTTGCCCAGCCCCGCGGCTTTTGTGCGGGGGTTGTCCGTGCGATCGAGATCGTCGAGCGCGCGCTGCAACAGCACGGCGCGCCGGTTTATGTACGCCACGAGATCGTCCATAACCGGCACGTCGTCGAAAATCTAAGAAATAAAGGGGCGCGATTCGTTGAGGAACTCGACGAAGTGCCGCATGGCGCCGTCGCGATCTTCAGCGCGCACGGCGTGGCCCAGACCGTCGAGAAGGACGCGCAGGCCCGCGGCCTCGATGTGCTCGACGCCACCTGCCCGCTCGTCACGAAAGTGCACGTGCAGGGCCGCCAGTACGTCGCGGCCGGCCGCCGGCTGATCCTGATAGGACATGCCGGCCATCCAGAGGTTGAAGGCACGATCGGCCAGATTCCGGGCGAGGTGATCCTCGTGCAGAGCGAAGCCGAAGTCGGCACGCTGACGCTGGCCGCCGACACGCCCGTCGCATACGTCACGCAGACGACGCTGTCGGTCGACGACACGCGCGGCATCATCGAGGCGCTGATGCGCAAATTCACCGACATCGTCGGCCCGGACACGCGCGACATCTGCTATGCGACGCAAAACCGTCAAGCGGCCGTGCGCGAGTTGAGTGCGCAGGTCGACGTGCTGCTCGTCGTCGGCGCGACGAACAGCTCGAACTCGAACCGGCTGCGCGAGATCGGCACCGAAAGCGGCGTGCCGAGCTATCTCGTCGCGGACGGCTCGGAAATTCGCGCCGAATGGTTCGAGGGCGCACGCACGGTCGGCCTCACCGCGGGCGCATCGGCGCCCGAGGAAATGGTCGACGACGTGATCGCCGCGCTGCGTGCGCTCGGCCCCGTCGAAGTCGCGACGATGGAAGGCCGCGAGGAAAAAGTCGAATTCAAGTTGCCGGCGAAGCTCATGCAAGCTGTCGCCCGCGAAGTTTAAGGAGGACACCCTTGTCTATTCCGCTGCTCCAGCAAGTCCGCGTCGGCGCATACATCGTGCGCCAACACCTGTCCGGCAACAAACGCTATCCGCTCGCGCTGATGCTCGAGCCGCTGTTCCGCTGCAACCTCGCGTGCAACGGCTGCGGCAAGATCGACTACCCCGATCCGATTCTGAACCAGCGCCTGTCGATCGACGAATGCCTGCAGGCGGTCGACGAATGCGGCGCGCCCGTCGTCTCGATCGCGGGCGGCGAGCCGCTGCTGCACAAGGACATGCCGAAAATCGTCAAGGGCATCATGAAGCGCAAGAAGTTCGTGTACCTGTGCACGAACGCGCTGCTGATGGAAAAGAAGATGGACGACTACCAGCCGAGCCCGTACTTCGTCTGGTCGGTCCACCTCGACGGCGACAAGGACATGCACGACCATTCGGTGTCGCAGGAAGGCGTGTACGACAAGGCCGTCGCGGCAATCAAGGAAGCCAAGCGCCGCGGCTTCCGCGTGAATATCAATTGCACACTGTTCAACGATGCGATCCCCGAGCGCGTCGCGAAGTTTTTCGACACGCTCAAGCCGATCGGCGTCGACGGCATCACCGTGTCGCCGGGCTACGCTTACGAGCGAGCGCCGGACCAGCAGCACTTCCTGAACCGCGACAAGACGAAGAACCTGTTTCGCGAGATCCTGAAGCGAGGCGAAGGCGGCAAGCGCTGGTCGTTCAGCCAGTCGTCGCTGTTCCTCGATTTCCTCGCCGGCAACCAGACATACAAGTGCACGCCGTGGGGCAACCCGGCGCGCACCGTGTTCGGCTGGCAGAAGCCGTGCTATCTGGTCGGCGAAGGTTACGTGAAGACCTTCAAGGAATTGATGGAAACCACCGACTGGGACAACTACGGCGTCGGCAACTACGAGAAGTGCGCGGACTGCATGGTGCACTGCGGCTTCGAGGCAACCGCTGTGATGGACACGATCGCGCATCCGCTGAAGGCGCTGCGCGTCAGCCGCAAGGGCATCAAGACCGATGGCCCGTTCGCGCCGGACATTCCGATCGACAAGCAGCGCCCGGCCGAATATGTGTTCTCGCGCCATGTCGAAATCAAGCTCGAGGAAATTCAGCGCGCGGGTAAGGGCAAGCTGCAGAAATCGGCAAAGTCGACCGCGGCGGCATAAGCCGCGTTCGCGACGCGCGTATGGCCGCAACGGCTGCGCAGCCCGCACGGTTTGCCGTCGAAAAAGCGCCATGACCACGTCATGGCGCTTTTTTTAACTCGACACAAGCCGTCACGCCGTCATTGCACGCCCGCCTGCATCGATTGCCGCCCCGCGCGATAATGAACGCCGTGCCGGCGCGGGCAAAACGACATTCAGCGCGACATACAGCGGCGGCGCTCTTTTCCATTCACATCGAGTACGGCAATGCAATTCATCGACGAAGCCACGATCGAAAGCTGGCACGCGCACGTCTACTTCGATGCGGCCAGCCGCGACGCCGCCTGGGCATTCCGGCAGATCGTCGAGCAGCGTTTCGGCGCGTTCGTCGAGCTTGGCCGCTTCCACGAACGCCTGGTCGGGCCGCATCCCGCGTGGTCGTATCAGATCGCGTTCGGCCCGGCGCGCTTTGTCGATATCGTGCCGTGGCTCGTCGTCAATCACGGCTCGCTCGATATTTTCCTGCATCCGAACACCGGCGATGAATTGCGCGATCATCGCGACGCGGCGGTGTGGATCGGGCATGCGCATACGCTGAATCTCGCGGCGCTCGACGCCTAGCCCGAGACGGAAACGCGCGGCAATCGCCGCCCTGCTGATGCGCTGATGCGCGCGCTCCCGCTCGCGAGCGCGCCTGCCGGCCGCCAGGCCTCACGCCCGGCGGCATCGCACGGCATCGGCGTCTTTGACAAGGGTCGACCGGCACCGGCGGATATGCGAAGCTTTCCGGATGGTTTCGCGATCCCGTTTTCTTCGACAAGGAGCATCACTTGGAGACCCGCCACGGAGTCAACCTGCCCCGCGCCCGCGCACTGCTCGCACGCGAGCGCGACGCGTTCGAACGTGCGATGCCGAAATCGCGTGCGCTATCCGCCACGGCGGCGCAGCACCTGATGTTCGGCGTGCCGCTGCACTGGATGCGCGACTGGTCGACGCCGTTCTCTCTTTATGTCGATCACGCGCGCGGCGCGCATTTCACCGACGTCGACGGGCATCGCTACGTCGATTTCTGCCTGGGCGACACCGGGGCGATGTTCGGCCACGCGCCCGAGCCTGTCGCGCGCGCGCTCGCCGAGCAGGCAACCCGCGGCTACACGACCATGCTGCCGAGCAGCGATGCCGCGTGGGTCGGCGCGGAACTTGCGCGCCGCTTCAAGCTGCCGTACTGGCAATTCGCGCTGAGCGCGAGCGACGCGAACCGCTTCGTGCTGCGCTGGGCGCGCGCGGCAACTGGCCGCCGGCACATCGTCGTGTTCAACGGCTGCTATCACGGCACGGTCGACGACGTGTTCGTCGATCTGGCCGACGGCCAGCCCGTGCAGCGCGACAGCCTGCTCGGCCAGGCGCACGATCTGCTTGCTTATACACGCGTGGTCGAATTCAACGATCCGGCGGCGCTCGACGCCGCGCTTGCGCATGGCGACGTCGCATGCGTGCTCGCCGAGCCGGCGATGACCAACATCGGCATGGTGCTGCCCGACCCGGACTATTGGCGGCAGGCGCGCGAGATCACGCGCCGCCACGGCACTCTGCTCGCGATCGACGAAACCCATACGATCAGCAGCGGGCCCGGCGGCTATGCGGCCGCACACGGGCTGGAGCCGGACGTGCTGATCATCGGCAAGCCGATCGGCGGCGGCGTGCCGTGTGCGGTGTACGGCTTCAGCGCCGAAGTGGCGGCCCGCGCGCAGCAAGCAAAAGCGAGCGCGCCGCCCGGCCATTCGGGTATCGGCACGACGTTGACCGCGAACATGCTCGCGATGCACGCCATCCGCGCAACGCTCGCCGACGTGATGACCGACGATGCATACGCGCATATGTTTGGCTTGGCCGCGCGCCTTTCGAGCGGGCTCGAGCAGATCATCGCGCAACGCGGGCTGCCGTGGTGCGTGACGCGGATCGGCGCGCGCACCGAATTCCAGTTCGCGCCGACGCCGCCGCGCAACGGCACGATCGCCGGCGCACAACTCGACGGCGAGCTTGAACATATCGTGCATCTGTATCTGCTCAATCGCGGCATTCTGATCACGCCGTTCCACAACATGATGCTCGTGTGCCCGGAGACGACGGCCGACGATGTCGACCGGCTGATCGCGGCATTCGATGCGTGCGTCGGGGAAATGGTTTAAGCGTTCGGGCAAGGCGGCGCGAAACGCGACGCCTTATCCTATTTGAGTTATTTCAATATCGAAAACAAAATACCGGCCGTGCTGCAAAAGCATAAAAAATCAAGAAATACAGCCAATTCAATGGCCTAATATGATTTCATCCGCCGCGCCGCTCGCCTCTCGATTAAGCCAAAATTCTCTTAATTGAGATTATTTTATCTTAATAAGTTGATCACTTTTGTCGCGTGCCGCAACACAATGCGGCCATGCCAAAGCCCAAAAACGAAAAAAGTATCGCGTTCTCGAAACGCTTGAAACACGCGGTGAAAAACACCGTCGGGAGAGCTTTGCGTCCGCAGGAATTCATTCGGGAATTCCAGTTGCGCCATCACGGCGAGCCGGTTTCGAATCAGGCCATCTACAAATGGCTGAATGGCACCGTCATTCCGAAATCGAAAAACATGGTAACGCTCGTCGAGTGGCTGAAGGTCGACGAGCATTGGCTGCGCTACGGCCCGTCGCCGTCCGCGGCGAACCCGCAAGCCCCGTCGCGCGATACGAAATACCCGCTGCAACAGGAAACGATCGAGCTTGCGACCAAAATCGAATCGCTGTCGCCAAACGATCGCCACATGATGGAAGAGCTGGTCGATCGACTGTACGGCGGCCCGCCAAAGCCGCGCGACGATTGACGCATCGCTGCGCCGCCCGCCGCGCGGCGGGCGCCGTCAACAGCACTTGCCCGCCCCTGCCCCATACCGCGCGTTCTGCCGTTCGCGGAAAAATTCCTCGTATGACATCACCGGCCGGTCGGGATGCGTCGCACGCATATGCGCGACGTATCCGTCGTAATCAGGCAAGCCGACCATCAGCCGCAGCGCCTGCCCGAGATAGCGCCCGGCGCTGCGCAACTCGCCGCTGAGATCAGAAAACATCGCCGCCTCCGCTGACGATCAACGGCCGCTGCCGAGCGCCTGCGCGGCGGGCATCGGCTCGAACGGCGTCTCGCGCGAACTCGGCTGCGCGATGCGACGCGCGCGCGCCACGGCGATCACGCCGTACACCGCGATGCTCAACACGACAAAGATGAAAAGCCCGGCCAGCGCCGCATCGACATAGTCGTTGAAGATGATCCGCTGCATCTGCGCCAGCGACTTCGCCGGCGCCAGCACCTTGCCGTCGGCCGCCGCCGCTTGCAGCTTCGCCGCGTGCGCGACGAAGCCGACCTTCGGATTCGCGTCGAACACCTTCTGCCAGCCGGCCGTCAGCGTACAGATCAGCAGCCACACGGTGGGCACGATCGTGACCCACGCGTAGCGCTCGCGCTTCATCTTGAACAACACGACGGTGCCGAGTACGAGCGCGATCGCCGCGAGCATCTGATTCGAGATGCCGAACAGCGGCCACAGCGTATTGATGCCGCCGAGCGGATCTACCACGCCCTGATACAGGAAATAACCCCACGCGGCCACGCACAGCGCCGTTGCGACCAGGTTCGCCGGCAGCGACTCGGTGCGCTTCAACGCCGGATGGAACGTGCCAAGCAAATCCTGCAGCATGAAGCGGCCCGCGCGCGTGCCCGCGTCGACCGCGGTCAGGATGAACAGCGCCTCGAACAGGATCGCGAAGTGATACCAGAACGCCATCATCGCTTGCCCGCCGATCACCTGATGCAGGATGTGCGCCATGCCGACCGCCAGCGTCGGCGCGCCACCCGCGCGCGCGACGATCGTCGTCTCGCCAACTGCCTTCGCGGTTTCGGTCAGCATCTCGGGCGTCAGCACGAAGCCCCATTGCGTGACGGTCTGCGCAACGGCTTCGGGCGTGGTGCCGAGCAGCGCCGCCGGCGAGTTCATTGCGAAATAGATGCCCGGCTCGATCACGCATGCGGCCACGAGCGCCATGATCGCGACGAACGATTCCATCAGCATCGCGCCGTAGCCAATCAGCCGCGCGTTGGTTTCGTTGTCGAGCAGCTTAGGCGTGGTGCCCGACGAAATCAGCGAATGAAAACCCGACACCGCGCCGCAGGCGATCGTGATGAACAGGAACGGGAACAGATTGCCGGCCCACACCGGCCCGGTGCCGTCGACGAACTTCGTCAGCGCCGGCATCTTCAACTCCGGCGCGACGATCAGAATGCCGATCGCGAGGCCGACGATCGTGCCGATCTTCAGGAAAGTCGACAGATAATCGCGCGGCGCGAGCAGCAGCCACACCGGCAGCACCGATGCGACAAAGCCGTAGCCGATCAAGATCCACGTGAGCTGCGTGCCGCTGAACGTGAACCACGCGGCGAGCGCCGCCGAATCGTGCACGTGCTGGCCGTAGGCGATCGCCGCCATCAGCAGCACGAAGCCGATGATCGACACCTCGCCGATCCGCCCGGGGCGGATGAAGCGCGTGTAGACGCCCATGAACAGCGCGATCGGGATCGTCGCGGCGACGGTGAACGTGCCCCACGGCGAGTTCGTCAGCGCCTTCACGACGATCAGCGCGAGCACCGCGAGGATGATCACCATGATCAGGAACGCGCCGAACAGCGCGATCACGCCGGGCACCGTGCCCAACTCCATCTTGACGAGATCGCCGAGCGAGCGGCCGTCGCGGCGCGACGAGATGAACAGCACGATGAAATCCTGCACCGCGCCCGCGAACACGACGCCCGCGAGAATCCACAGCATTCCCGGCGTATAGCCCATCTGCGCGGCAAGCACGGGGCCGACGAGCGGCCCGGCGCCTGCGATCGCGGCGAAATGGTGGCCGAACAGCACGTACTTGTTGGTCGGCACGTAGTCGAGGCCGTCGTTGTACTTGACGGCGGGCGTCATTCGCAGGCCGTCGAGCTGCACGACCTTGCTCGCGATGAAGCGGCTGTAGAAGCGGTATGCGATCAAGTACACGCAGACAGCGGCGATCACGATCCATAGCGCGCTAACCCGCTCGCCGTGCGCGAGCGCGATCGTGCCGAACGCGAACGCGCCGATGAGCGCGACCGCGATCCAGATCAAGTAGCTGGAAGCCCGATTCATGGTGTCTCCTGTCTTTATTTATCGAAATAGGCGCGGTGGGCAACCCGTAGCGGGCGTCCGCCCGAAACGGCGGTAAGCCTTCCACCCCGCGAGCGCCAAGCGATGACTCGATATTGTTCGCCTTTGACGCGGACCTAACAAGCGGATAACTACGTATGGCGGCTACGTAAGACTTCGTAGGGGTTTGCGAGGACAAGCGCGGCGACAGAGCAATCATGCGGCGCATCGATTCGCGCCGCGCGCGCCGCCGCTCAATGCATGTCGCGCGGTATCGCACCGGCGGCGAACGCGGGCAGTGCCTGCAGAAACGCATCGCGCGAGCGCATGCCTGCCGACGGCTTGCCGCGCCGCTCATCCTGAATCAAGTTCGCGAACACGAGCGTGCGCGAGCCCTTGGTCGCCCAGCCGACAAACCAGCCGTATGCGCGGGCCGCATCGTACCGGATGCCAGGCGAGCCGGTTCCCGTCTTGCCATGCACGACCCAACCGTCCGGTCGCGCATCGAGCGCGGTGATGTGCTCCGTCATGTCATATGCATGCGCACTGATCGGCAGCGTGCGGTTGACGATTTTGCGCATGAAATCGACCTGTTCGAGCGGCGAGATCCGCAGCGACGAGTTGACCCACGCCCCCATCACGCCGTTGCGTTCGCCCTGCATGGTCGTTACGTCCATATTGCCGTAGCCGAATGCGCCCGTGTACTTCTGAAAGCGCACTTGGCCAAGGGCTTGCGTGACCTGCTGCGAGTACCAAAAAATCGACAGCTTGATCCAACGGGCAGGATCGGTCGGCTCGCGCCACGCGGGGCCGCCCCAGTCAGGATAGCCGGCTCGATAGGCAAGCGCCGGCGCGTGCTCGTCCTTCAGGACGCCGGAATCGAAACCCATCAGGCTGATCGCGATCTTAAAAGTGGAGGCGGGTGTCACACGGGTCGCGCAATCGCCTTGCTGCACGAGCACACGGCCGGTTGCGGCGTCGGCGACGACCGTGCATAGCGGTTTCGCGCTGACAGCGGCGGCGGCGAACAAGGCAACCGGAGAAATGAACAGCGTGCAGTACCCAGGCCTCAACGTAACGCTCCTAACGGAATCGGAAACAATAGGTCAAGGCGGCGCGAACGGCACAGGCAACCGCACAGGCGACGCCTGGTCAGAGAAATAACGGCCGGCAACGCCGCCGGCAATAAGAAAACAACGGGCCAGCCCGAGCGGAATCGAGCCCGCGCGCTCTATCACGCGCCGGGGCCGATCAACTTCGTGTCGATCACCGCGCCCGGCATCATGAGGCGCAACCCGTCGATCAATCGATCGCCTGCTTCATGAAGCGCTTCCAGCGGCATTGCCGACAAGCTTTCCAGAATGAACCACATCTGTCTGGCATCGGCATTCAGTCTCGTCCTGATGCCTTGCCGCCAGTTCCAGCGCCGGCACGTGACACCGAGATCGTCGCGCCAGACCGCCTCCCCCGCCTCGGGCGTTTCCCGGGCCGGCGCGCCGTCCTTCACGGTGTCGAAGGGTTCCGTGCCATTCGCGATGACCAGCCTGGGCATGCCGGCATAGGCCGCAAAATTCTCGCCGCCGACCGGAATCGCATATTGAATGCTGATTGCGTTGTACAGATCGACCACCGGATCGATGCTCGGCAGGCTGCCGTCGCGCAGCACACGTTTGCGCAACGCTTCGGCGGAAGGCGGCGTGCGCTGGGGCTTCGCGCCGAATTTCCTGAACACGTCAGCCCAAGCAGCCAGATGCGCATCGGCCCATGCGGCGCCGCCTGTGGCGAGCGATCGGCACGCGCGGGTCAGCGCGTCGCCGGCAATGCCCGGATTCGCAACCCCGGCAGCTTCGACGCTGACGCTGAGCGCACGAAACCCCGGCGCCAAGCTGGCGATAGCCGGATCGACCGACGGCAGAACGCAAAGCATCGCTAAATCCTTGAGCGGCTGATTGGTTCGATGCTAACGACCCGTGAGTGCAAGCGTCAACAACGCGCCCCCACTTCGGCATCGCTGGAAGAACCGTCAGCAGCCTACGCCGATATGCGTGGCGATGTACGCGGTGCACGAACGAGCGCGGAACCAAGTTGCTTTCATGACGCATGACGCACCATGCGCTGGCCGATCGGACGACTCGTCGGGCCAGGCCGCTGGACGCTACGCTCAGACATCAATCAAGCACATGCGCAAAGCCCCGGCCACATCGGTCCTCTATCCATCGACACTCGACATGACACTCGATATTGCACACACAGAACGATACCGCGCGGCTGCTCGCGAAGCGCGATGTCAAAGCCGCATACGACGCGCCGCATGTGCCGTGGGCAACGCGGCGCGACGCTGGCCCAACGCAAGCAGAAGCAACCGAACGAACGGGAACGGCGGCATCGGCCGGATAGCGGCCCGAAGCGCCGCTATCCGGCGAAAAGCATCCGCTATCGTTTGCAACGCTGCACAGAGAGGCGGCCGCTCGCGGCAAGAGGCTAGTGATTTCGTTTGCTTAGCGGAAAACCTCGGGCGCCGGCGATCGCACGCGTGCATCCGGTCCGTACCGGCTGTGTGCGCCACGGCGATCGCGCAGGCACGACAAGCACCTGCACCACGCGATCACCACGCATCACGGCCGGTACGGCCGGCGCTGCCCCCACGATCAGGCCGCCGCTTCCGATCCCGCCTCGTTGACAGCCATCCGCAGCCCGATCATCGCGGCGCGTGCGCCATTCGCATCGTAACCGTCGATCGCCGCGGCAAGCCGCCCGGCCGCACCGCGAATCGCATCGTACCGGCCGTGCAACGACACGGCATCCCAGTCGATCGCCGTCACGCCGGCCCGCGCGACCTCGCCCATCTGCCGGATGAACTGGTTGCGGCTCGCCTCGACCACCGACGCATGCAGCGCCTCGAGCCCGCGGCGCAACGCATCCGCCCCGACCGCATCCCGCACCGCCGCGTAGGCCGCGCGAATCGCACGCCGCTGCACATCATCCGCATGTGTTGCCGCCTGCGCGGCAGCTTCGGGCTCGACCAGGTCGCACATCGCCACCACATCGTGCAGAAAATCGACGTCCGCCGTGATCCGCATCCGCCACTGCATCACGTGATCGTCGAAGAGCCGCCATTCGCTGCGCGGCGTGAGACGCGTGCCGGCCTTCGTCCGCGCCTGCACCATTCGCCGCGCAGTCAACACGCGCGTAACTTCGCGCATCACCGAACGCGGCACGCCCAGTTCACGCGCGAGCACATCCTGCGGCGGCAGCAGGCCGGACGTGAATTCGCCGTCGACGATCCGGGTCACGACGGCATCGAGCACCCGCTGCACACGCGGCGACGCCTTCAGCGAACGGCGCTCGGTCGACTCACGCGTCACGGCGACGAGCGTGCGCGCCGGATTGGAAAAAGGATTGGTGTCTATAGAATTCATCGTACTCATCCAAATGCGAATCGAAATTCCTAACGAAATTCCTTCGTGATGAACGGCAGAATGCTTAGCCATACAACCAACGGCGCGCATCTGCCACGACGCCAAGCAAATACAATTCCGACCACAACTGCCGCTAGCCGTCTCGGAAATTAAAGCCAGTGCAACGCGCGTGCTCCAACCGCCACGCCATCACACAGCCAATACTCCACGGACCGCACGCAGCAAACAAAGCAATATGGCCGCTGTGCGCACGACACGCGATTCACGCAATGCAGCGGGCTTACCGGCATATAACGCCCGGCCGGCACACGTTGCATCCGCGCGATTCGTCCCCCCGCATCGCGGCACGCTCCCCGCTTATATGCTGCGCATCCGTCTTGTGCGGCACACAGCTCGCTTTAGCCGGAAAACGACAATGGCAAGCACTTACGCGCCTGCCGCCGGCAAACGACGTAACCAATCAAGCCGGCCGGTTGGCCAGCCTGCCTACGGAAAAATCGATTGCCGGAAAACCCGGCACGAACGACGCCAATGTCAAGCCATCCGCATCCGGCCGATCAAAAAGGCACAATTAATCGAATCGACCATCGAACCACTTCCGTCCAATGGCTGCGAACCTAAAACGGCAAGCGGCGCCCCGCCAGGACATAGCAGTCCGGCGTGTCGCAACAGCGGCTGACGCCCATGGCCCGCCACTCAGCTAGGCACAAGCTGAATGGCCAAGAGCACAGATATGGGTTTGGCGCCGGAAACCGGCATCCGGAATCTTCATCACGCGACGTGTCTCTCGATTCGCGTCGACGAAGTAGACAGGCAGCACGATCCCATCCACGACGCCGGCCCTCCGAACCATTGCGAGCGCGCGCTTTCGATAGCGATCTGCTGCCTCGTATGGCCCGTATTGGTATCGACAGGCGCATCGCCGCGCCCGGTTGTTTCGGCTCATTATCGCCATACTGTATGATCACAGTGACAGCAACTTTAGTGCACAGGCGTTGCCTGTTGAGGCAACATGCTTATGGATCAATCGTTCCAGGTCAATTTGAGCCGCCTGCGATATTTCCAGGCCATTCTCGAACACGGGTCGATCCGCTCCGCCGCCGAACGGCTGAACACCGCGCCGTCCGTGGTCAGCCGGCAATTGCACCTGCTCGAAAGCGAAATCGGCGCACCGCTGTTCGACCGCCGGCACCACGGCATGATCGCGACTGAAGCAGCCGATCTGCTGCTTGAATATGCACATGCATACAGAATCGGACTAGAGCAATTCCACGAATCGTTGCATGGCGAATTGCGCGGCCGCATTGAGATCGCACTGACGATCGGCTATGTCGAAAGTCTGATGGATTCGGTCGTCGCCGATTTCCTGAACCGGCACCCGCACGTATCGATCGAGTTGAACGTGCGCACGGCAAACAGCGTGGTGGACGACGTGCTGCGCAAGCGCGCCCATATCGGGCTCACGTACAACCCGTCGCTGCCGCCGGGCATTCGCGAATGTCTGAGCGTGTCGCACCCGACCTTTCTTGCCGTCGCCCCCGACCATCCGCTCACGCGCCACAACGGGCCGCTCGAGATGCGCGACGCCGTCCGCTACCCGCTCGCGATGATGCCCGCGCCGCATTTCGGTGTCGGCCAGATTGTCTATACCGTCGCGCATGCGGAAAACATTCCGCTCGCGCCGCGATTCGTCACGAACTCCCCGGCCGCATTGCGGCGCTTCGTCCGTTCAGGCGACGGCGTCGCGTTCCTGACGCATCTGCTGATTGCCGACGATCTCGACGAGGGCAAGATCATCGCGCTGCGCATGCGCAATCCGCTGTTCAATTCACCATGCGGAAAAGTGATCGTGCATGGTGAGCGCCCACTACCGCGCGCGGCAGCCGAGATCCTGACGCACATTCAACGCGACTTGCCGTCATTCAAACAGTAGCCGCGCGCCACATGCGCCGCCCCCGCCGTCATCGAGATCAGCAAACGCGCTGAGGAACGCAAGCTTGCCCGGCAGCGCCGCCGCCACAACGCTCTCGCGGCACATTAATCAGCGTGGGCAACGGCCGGACTTCGTCGATCGCCAACGGGCCGCCCCTTAGCCGTCGTAATGCATTGCGCGGCCCGACCCGCTTGTATGAACCCGGCATCAACGCCCCGGCAAGCGGGCCACGCGCTGCGCGCACGCCGGTCAATCCGGCCGCACGGATATTCGGCAGACGTTATATGTATATGAATGGAAAGCCCGTGTGCGGCACGACGCTCCCGGCAAGTGGCAGGTGCGTTGCCGCCGCGCTTGTCGTTGTCGTTGCCAATGCCGAAGCCAACGCAACGCACGTAATTACCCCAGTTGATTATTACATTAATCAATGTCACATTTTGTGCAGGCGCATGCCGATCGGCGCCGTCTTTTCCCCTCCGACACGCGAGCGTCCCATGACACGACAACGGATAGAAATCGCCGAAGAGTTTGATGCGCCGGTTCAGCACGTCTTCCATTTCTTCAGCGAGCACGAGAATCTGGCCTCACTGTTCAAGCCGGCAAGTGTCCGCCGGATCAGCGATGGCGAAGCGGCCCGCAACGGCGTGGGCTCCGCTCGCGAGATGCGCGTTCCGGGCGCGCCGCCGTTCGTCGAAACCGTCACCGATTACCAGGAAAATCGACTGATCGAGTATCGGATCACGCGCGGCAGCCCATTGCGCGACCATCTCGGCGTGATGCGATTCGTGCCGATCGACGATCAGCGCACGTATTTTCACTATGTGATCACGTTCGGCGGCAAGGTGCCGTTCATCGCGCCGATCGTCCGGCACGTTCTCGAAAGAAGCGTCCGCCGCGGCATCGCGCGAGCACGAACGCGCTATCTGCACGCGTAAAGCGCAAACGAATCGTCCGGCATTGCGCCGCTGCTCCTGGTCATGCGGCGCAGGTCGGCCTATGCTGAAGCCATTGCGCAGCGCACGCCCGTTGCCGCCAGATCCCGATCCGCCAGGAGATCCCATTCGATGCTGTACGCGTGGCTCGAAATGCAACGCGAATTCGCCCGGACATGCCAGCCCTGGACGGGCGCCGCGCAGCGCGCGGGCTGGCTCGCACGCGCGCCGGGCTGGCCGACCTGGGGACCGATGGCCCGCGCTGCCGATGCCGTTCCCGCGCCGCCGCCGTTCGAGATCGATACGGTCGTCCCCGGCCACGCTGGAATCGCAATTGCGGTGCAAGAGCGGATCGTCGGCCACACGCCGTTCTGCACGCTGCGCCAGTTCGTGCGCCAAACCGCCGGCACGACGGCCGCGCGGGCGCCGATCCTGCTCTGCGCGCCGCTTGCCGGACATCATGCTGTCATGTTGCGTGAAACGGTCGAGACGCTGCTGGTCGCACACGATGTCTACATCACCGACTGGCACAACGCGCGCGACGTCCCGCGCGAGGCCGGCGCATTCAGCCTCGACGACTATGTGCAAACGCTCGAGCACTTCATCGTCGCCGCGCAAACGCAAGCGCACGGGCTGCATGTGATGGCGGTCTGCCAGGCGACCGCGCCCGCGCTCGCGGCCGCCGCGCTGCTCGCCGCTCGCGGCGTACACGTGGCGAGCATCGCACTGCTTGGCGGCCCGATCGACACGCGCGAGCATCCCACCCCCATCGATCGCTTCGCGCTCGGCCACGATCTCGATTGGTTCCGCCGCACCGTGATCGACACTGTGCCGCCGCCATATGCAGGCGCCGGACGGCGCGTCTATCCGGGCTTCATCCAGCATGCGGCGATCGTCGCCGCGCATCCGCACCGGTGCATCGCACTCGAAAGCCGCTACTGGGCAGCCTGGCTGACGGGCGATTTAGCCGGCGCGGCATGCTGCATGCGCGAAATGAACGAATACGGCGCAGTGCTCGACATGACCGAGCGCTATTTTCTCGACACGATCCATGTGATCTTTCACGAGCAGCTGCTCGCCGACGGGCGCTGGTCGGTCGGCGAGCGCCGCGTCGAGCCGCGGCGGCTCACGCGCACGCCGCTCTGCACGGTCGAAGGCGGCCTCGACGACATCGCGGGCCCGGGCCAAACCCACGCGGCGCAACGCCTGTGCAGTGCATTGCCCGAAGCCGCGCGCGAGCGCATCACCGCGCCGGACTGCGATCACTACGATCTGTTCGTTGGGCCGCGCTGGCGGCAATCGGTCTATCCGGCGCTGGACGCGTTTTGGGCGCGCGTTGAAGCGGCGCATGCGCGCGGCGCGCTCCACTGAGCGTCGCGATCGCCACGCGCTTCGCCTCTCTTGCCGCGCCACGGTGTTCGAATCGACGGGCGGCGCGGACACGCACCGGCGGGCCCACGAGCGTGGCGCCCACGCATGCGCGCCGCGCGCTTCACCGCGTGCCGCCGGCTCTGGCCCACCGGCCGAGCGGGTCGACGCCGCCGATAAGCCGCCTCAGCCCCCTCAATTGCCCTCCGGCGCGCTTGCGGCGGGCGCATCGGGCGTCGGCGTCGGCGAAACCGGTTCGTCGCCGCTCGGCAGACCGCGCGCCGCATCCCCAGCCGGATGCGGCGCGGGCAGCAACGGGGCCTGCCCAGCAGAAGGAGCGAGCGGCACTGCTGGCGTAACGGCCGATGCCGGGTTCGCCGCCGACGCGGGTGCGCCCGCGTCGCTCGCCAACGCCGCTGCGGACGCGGCCGACGGCACGGCTTCAGACGCAGCCGCTTGCGCCTGTTCCGGCCCAGGCTGCTCCACTTCAGCCGCCGGTGCGCGCACGCCCGGCGGCGCGGGCGGCGGCGCCTCGTTGCGCGGCTGTGCTTTGTCGAACAGATAGCGATACCAATCGCGCAGCTTGCCGCGAAACGTCTCGAACGCGGTGGGCTGCGCCTGCGTGGCAAAGCGTTCGCGCGCATCGACGATCCGCGCGCGCAGCGCGCGCTGATAGAACTCGCCGACGATCGGCAGTGCGCTGCGCGCCCCCTGCCCCCAATCGCTGCCGAGCGTCACGCGGCCGTCGTCGAAACCAACCCACGCGCCCGCGACCAGCTGCGGCTGCATCAGGATGAACCAGCCGTCGGTATCGCCTTGCGTCGTGCCGGTCTTGCCCGCGACATCCGCGCGAATCCCGAAGCGCGTGCGGATCGCCGAGCCGGTGCCGCGCGCGATAACGCCGCGCATCACGTCGATCAGCGTGCGCGCGGCCGCCACGTCGAGCGCACGCTCGGGCGACGCGCTCGCGAATTCGACAAGCACGTTGCCGTGGCGATCCTCGATACGCGTGACCATGCGCGGCTCGACATATTCGCCGACGTTCGCGATCGTCGCATACGCTGACACCATCTCCTTCAACGTGACAGGGCTCGTGCCGAGCGCGAGCGACGGCACGGCTTCGAGCGCGCTGTCGCGCACGCCCATCGCGCGCGCGAGCCGCGCGACCTTCGCCGGGCCTACTTTCATCATCAGTTGCGCGGTGATCCGGTTGCGCGAATACGCGATCGCGTCGCGCAGCGCCATCGGCTTGCCCGTGGGCGGCGCGTCGTCGTCCGGCCGCCAGATCTCGCCGCCCTTCAAGGGAATCTCGACCGGCTGATCGACGAACGCGTCGTCGGGCGTCGCGCCCGCCGCGAACGCCGCGCCGTAGACGAACGGCTTAAATGTCGAGCCCGGCTGCCGCCGCGCCTGCTGCACATGATCGAACGGCTCGGTCGCGAAATCGCGGCTGCCGACCCACGCGGCAATCTGCCCGTTGCGCGGATCGATCGCGACGAAGCCGGCCTGCACGTCGGCCTTCGCGCGGCACAGCGCGCGCGTGAACGCGCGGTCCGCGAGCAGATGCTTGAGCGCGGCTTCGTCGGTCGCGCCGCCGTCCAGCGCCGTGCGGAATTCCGGCGTCTCGCGCACGAACGCGCGCATCAACGGGCTGCCGCTCGCGCAGCCACTGCCGGCGTTCCACATGCCGTTCGCGATCCGCTGCAACTGGCTGGTCTGCCGCGCAAGCGCCTGCGTCGCGTATGCCTGCAACCGCGAATCGATCGTCGTGCGCACGACGAGGCCGTCCGAGTAGATGTTGTAGTCGTTGCGGTCGGCCCAAGCAATCAGCCATTTGCGCAACTGCTGCGCGAAATGCGGGGCGGGGCCGGGCGGCTCTTTCTGCCGCTCGAAGTCGATGCGCAGCGGCTTTTTCGCCAGCGACGCATACGCGGCCGGCGACAGCTTTCCGTACTTCACCATCTGCGCCAGCACCGTGTTGCGCCGCGCGAGCGCGCGTTCGGGATTGAGCACCGGGTTGTAATAGCTGTTGCCCTTGAGTATGCCGACGAGCGTCGCGGCGTCGAGCGCGTCGAGCTGATCCGCCGATTTGTCGAAGTACGTGCGCGCCGCCATCTCGACGCCATAGGCGTTGTACAGGAACGGCACCGTATTCAGATAGGTCTCGAGGATCTGGTCCTTGCTATAGACCGCCTCGATTTTCAGCGCGGTGATCGCTTCCTTCAGCTTGCGTGTGAGCGTCGGCGCGCGGCCGATCTCGTCCGGATACAGATTGCGCGCGAGCTGCTGCGTGATTGTCGAGCCGCCCTGACGATCGCCGGAGAACGTGCGCAGCGCGGCGCCCGCCGTGCGCCGCCAGTCAAGGCCGTGATGCTGGTAGAAGCGGTGATCCTCGGTGGCAATCAGCGCGTCGACCACCTTCGGCGAAATGCCTGGCAACGGCACCCATTCGCGGTTCGACGGCTTGAACTCGGCGAGCAGCTTGCCGTCGGCGGACAAGATCTGCGCGGGCGCGTCCACGCGCGCCTTGCGGATATCGCCGATGCCCGGCGTGAACGGAATCAGCGCAAGCACGTACAACACGAAAAGCGCCGGAACGGCGGCGACGGCCAGCGCGACGCCGCGCCGCGTGGGATGGCGCAAACGCGTCAGCGCGGCGGCGGCAAGCGGCTTGGCCGCGGCGGACCAGGCCGTAAAACGGCTGGCGATAAACGAGAGAATTCGACGGTTCACGCAGCGGGGCGAACGAATGAGAAAGCGTGAATCGTATCAAACGTGAGACGGTGCGCAGCGCGCCGGAGTGATATAAAAAATAACGCGATTCCCACCCAGACCGGACCCAAATGGGTTTGATTTCAACGGTGGGCGTCGTCTTCAAAAACTTGCGCAGCAAGGCGCGGAGGCCCTCGTCCCGATGGTGGAACCGGTAGCAAGCTCCAGCCGGATAAAGATGGAAGAATTTTTGGGGCACGCCGCGGTATCGATAGAGCCAGTTCTTGGCGCAGATTCAGAAGCCTTCGATACCATTGATGCGATCTCGCCCGACGGGTTTGTCTTTCTCCTTGCACAAGATCACATGGCTGTCACGCAGCCGGAGCGTGGCATGGGCCCGCCATCCATCGGTGTAGTACAGCGCACCTTCTCGCGTATGCGTTTGGATCCACCCCATGATCGTTACTTGGTCACGCGTTGCAATCGGTACGGCCTTGACTTCGCCATTGCGTTTGACAATGCTCGTCTCGAAATCATCAGGATAACGATCGATTCCGTATCAAACGCACAAACCTTTGAAACGTAGCTAAACGCTGCCTTATAGTTATCTCCGACGAAGGTCCGCGCAAAGGATGTGGGATTCACTGCAACCAGGAGACAACCATGAGCTCAGCCGCCCCAAAAGCCACTCCCGGTGCATGGTCGGCCGTGTTGGCGATCGGCCTGGCCAGTGTCGTCGGAGCGTCCTGCGCAACGCCGCCACCTCCCGCCGCGCCGGACCGAACCGCGCATGTCGCTGCGCCGATGGGCTGGTCGTCGTGGAACAGCCTCGAGGAGAACGTCAGCTTCGACACGATCAAAGCTCAAGCGGACGGCATGGTCAGGCTGAACCGCGCGATCGAATCCGGCGCGAAATACGAATACGTCAACATCGACGAGGGCTGGTGGACGTCCGGACAGCGCGACGCAAACGGCAATTTCATCGTCGATACGCAGCAATGGCCGGGCGGCATGCAGGCAATCGCGCAATATATTCACAGCAAGGGCCTGAAGGCCGGTATCTATATCGACGCCGGTCCGCTCGGCTGCGGTTTTCGCCACGACGGCACGCGATTCGTCGGCAGCGACGTCGCACACTATCGAACCGATTTCCTGCAGTTCGCGCAATGGGGCTTCGATTTCGTGAAGGTCGATTTCTGTGGCGGCCGCGACGCCGGTTACGATCCGCAACAGGCATACACGGCGATTGCCGCCGCGATCGACGACGCCTACGCGAAAACCGGCCAGCGGCTCACGCTCAGCATCTGCGACTGGGGCACGATCGGCGGCGACCGCGCATTTCCCGATTACAACCAAGGCCCGTGGGACTGGGCGCCCGGCATCGGCCGAATGTGGCGCACCACTGACGACATCTACAAACACGACATCGGCGCGACGCAATTCGCCCGCGTCATCCGCAACTTCAACGGCAACGATTGGCCCGAGGCGCAGCACACCGGCTACTACAACGATCCCGACATGATGATCGCGGGCATGGGCATGTCGGCCACGCAAGATCGCGCGCACGTGAGCCTGTGGGCGATCGCCGGCGCGCCGCTGATTCTCGGCAACGATCTGTCGAAGCCGCTCGCCGCCGGTACGCTGGGCCTGCTGACCAACTCCGAAGTCATCGCAATCGATCAAGATCCGCTCGGGCTGCAAGGGCTGAAGGTCACACAATCCGGCGACGGCACACGGCAGGTGTGGGCGAAGCTGCTTGCGGGCAGCGGGCAGCGCGCGGTCGTCCTGCTCAACAACTCGAACACCGATGCGCCGATGACGTTCACCTGGGCGCAACTCGGCCTCGAGCCCGCCGAGCGCGCCGCGGTGCGCGACGTATGGGCACGCCAAGATCTCGGCATCGCGACGCAGTCGTACACCGTACCGCTCGTGCCGGCCGGCGGCGCGGTCATGCTGCGCGTCGGCGGGCGCGATGCCACGGATGAGCCCAAGCGGCCGAATGCATTCGGCGGCGACGGCATCGATGTATCGCACACGCGCTGCGACACATGCGAAGACGACGAAGATGACGAAGACAACTCATCAGAGCGGCACAGGCAGGCCACGGTCCGCGCGCATGTCAAATCGCGCACCACGGGCGGCTATATCGAAATCGCCTATGCGAATCCGCACAATGAAACGCGGTACGCGCGGCTTGCCGTCAACGGCAGCACCCCGACGACGCTCGCGTTCGCGCCGACCCTGGGCGCGGCGCGCACCGGCACCGTCATCGTCTATGCGCGCGTAAAGCCAGGGATGAATCAGATCGCGTTATCGAGTGTCGACGCGATGAAACCCATGCCCGGCATCCGCTCGGTCGCGTCTGTCGCCGGTCCGGTTCGCCTGCCCACGCCCCGCCCCGCCTATGAGGCCGCCGCGCATTCGAACACGCTCACGGGCGCAGCCCGCGTGCAAGTGTGCGCGGGTTGCGCAAGCGGCCAGGCCGTCGGGCAACTCGGCAACGGCGGGACGCTGACGATCAATCGGCTCGCGGCGCCAGCTGACGGCGCTTATAGCGTACAGATCGTGTTCGTGAACGGAGACAGCGTCGACCGTGTCGCGCAAATCAGCTTCAACAGCAGCGCGCCCGTGCCCGTCACATTTCCGACCACGGGCAATTGGGCCACGCCGTCGACGCTCACCGTCCACGGCATGTTTCGCGCGGGCCGCGCCAACACGCTGACGTTCTCGAATCCGTCCGCGCCCGCACCCGCCATCAACGGCATCGACATATCGACGCCGCAATGAAGGCGGCGGCAGAGCCTGATGCGCTTCAAGCCTTCGCGGGCTTGATCAGGCTCTCACAAGCGCCGGCTTGCGGATCGCCGGCCGGCAGCTTGCCGCACACGCCCTCGAACTGCTTGACGACCGCCTGCACCGTCGCATCGTGCGCGCCGCCCTGACGCCAGCGCACCAGCTGCGTGACGAGCCGCGTCAACGCGCGCTTGTTCGCGCCGTAGAACGCATTGCGCGTCTGGCCCGCCTGCGTCAGCACGTCGTTGGCAATCTGCTTGATGCGCGCCGCGTCGTCCGGTGCGAGATCGACGGCATTCGCGAAATATGCAGCGCCCCAACGCAGCCGCGTCGCCGGGCCGCTCGCCGCATCGTAGGCCTTGCGATACCAGTCGAGCGCGGCGGCCTTGTCGCCGCGCGCCTTCGCGTTCGCCGCCAGCCCCGACATGAAGAAGTACGGCGTCGGCGAACGGGGCAGCTCCGCCTTGAGCAGCGCGTCGGCCGCGTCGAACTGGCGGGCGTCGGTGAGCGTCGCGGCCGCTTCGCTGACGACCGCCTGCCGCGCATAAACATTCGTCGATTCGCCAACGGCCGCCGAGGTCTGCCGCCGCACTGCATCGGCAAGCGCGGCGGGCAGCGGCGCGCCCGGCTTCGTGTCGAGCCGCGCGAGCAGCACGCGGCCATGCAGCGCCATGGTCCGGTCGATCGCCGCGAGCGACGTATCCGTCGACAACCGTGCGAGCGCCGCATCGAACTGCTTCGCGAGCGCCGCGCGCTTGCCCGCGTCGTCACCGGCGACGTATTTGACAACGTCGTCCGGCGCGGCGATCAGCACATCGTAATCGCTGCGCGCGAGCTTCGGGTCGCCCAATGCATCGCGCACCGCGTTCGCGCCCGCCGCCTTGTCGATGTCGCCTTGCTGCGGCGGCTCGCCCGTTGCCGCCGACACCACCGCTTTCAGTTCGAGCCGCAGCGCTTCGGCGCTCGCGCGGTCCGCGCGCGCGTGCCGCGCGAGCGTTTGCAGCGTCGTCGCGACGCGCTCGGGCGGCACCGGCAGATCGCCGTCGGTATCCCACGAGTAATCGGCCAGCACCCGCCATTCGTCGGGCGACACATGCGCGCCGTCCTTCAGCGCGGCGGCAAGCGTTTGCTTGAACGGATGCGCGGCGTTCAGCCCGATCGACAATGCCTGCATGTAACGGTCGAGATCGACCTCGCCCGGCAGCCGCGTGACTTCGGTGCCGTCGGGTCGGAACAGGATCATCGTCGGATAGCCGCGCACCTTGAAGCGCTCGCCGATCTTCTGCGCGTTCTCGCTGTCGCCGTCAAGATAGACCGGCACGAAGAACGCCGAGCGCGCCTTGAACGCCTGCTGGCTGAATATCGTCGATTTCACCTGGTTGCATGACGGGCACCACACCGCGCCCCAATATAGAAACAACGGCTTGTTCGTGCGCTTGGCTTGCGCGAACGCCGCATCAACGTCGCCTTGCTGCCACGCGATGCCGGGCGGCAGATGCTCGGGGGCGTGCGGCGCGTCGGCCGCGAAACACGCGCTCGCGGCAGCCAGAAGCAGTGACGCGGTCAGCTTTCCAATCGCAGTTTTCATCGGTGAGCGTCCTGTTTGTCATGATGGGTGGATTCACGCGTGCGCCGCGACAGCGCAACGCGCCCGACTGTTCCTCGTCGCAAGCCGCCGCGCGGCATGGCCGCGAGAGGAAGGTATTTCATGCGGCGGCGCGCCGGGCTGCCCCAGCGCGCGAAACGCCCCGGCGCACGCAACAGGCGCCGGGCGATTCCATTCAGCTTAGAACTTGTGCCGGATGCCGACGATCGCGAGTTCCTGCGTATCGGTGCCGGAATTCGCGCCATACGAGCCGACTGACGCCTGCGCGTCGATCACCGCGCCATTCGCGCCGACCGTCCTGCCGCTCGCCTTCTGGTAGCCGAACAGCGCGTACAGATCGGTACGCTTGGACAGCGCGTAATCGGCGCCCAGATTCACCTGATGATAATGCGCGGAAGCCGGTCCTGTCAGCGACGTATAGCTGTAGCCGACGCCGGTGGTCAATGCCGGCGTGAACCGGTAATTGAAGAATCCCGAGCCGCTGTTGAATTTCGCGGTATTGCTGAATGCCGACAGCGAATCGCGGCCGTATTGCGTGTTCGAGTAAGCGAGGCCGAACGTCGCCGCGCCGAGTACGTATTGGCCCGCAGCGCGCACGCTCTTGATCGACTTCGCGCTCGCGAAGCCCTGGTTGATCACGGTGTTGAACAGCGTGTCCGAGCTGCCTGTCCACGTGCGCACGCCGTTGTTCGCGGTCGTTCCGCCGTCCGCGTACAGGTAGCCCGCGCCGAGCGACAGCGGGCCGTTCGTGTACGCCGCCGCGAAACTGTACGTGCGGCCGCTGCCGGTCGCCCCCGCGACACCACCGAAGCCGTACAGCGCCTCGAACTGCAAGCCCGACCACTGCGGGCTCACGTACTTCACCGAGTTGCTCACGCGCAGGCTGTTGTCGTAGTTGTCGAGATCGCCCGGCGTCGCGAACACGCCGCCGAAATAATTGTCCTCGGTGAGCCCTTGCACGAGATCGACGACCGGATCGTACTGGCGGCCAAGCGTCACCGTGCCCCACGTGTTGCTCGCCAACCCGACGATCGCCTTGCGCCCGAACTCGCGATTACCGCTTTGCACGCCGTTGCCGATGTTGAAGCCGTTTTCCAGTTGAAACACCGCCGCAAGGCCGCCGCCTAAATCTTCGCTGCCTTTCAGCCCCCAGCGGCTGCCCGACAGATTGCCGCTGCTGAATTTCACGAGCGTCGACTGGTTGCGGCCGTTTGCGTCCTGCGCATTGTGCGCATAGGCGATGCCGGCATCGACGATCCCATACAGCGTGACGCTGCTTTGCGCGGGCGCGGCGGCCGATAAAAGGAAGCCGGCGGGCAGCGCGAGCGCTGCCGCGAGTTGCTTGGTTTGCTTCATCTGATTGTCCTCGTCCGTAGGCGTGTTTTTGAAATCCGGAAACGATACGGGACAACGAACACGATGGGGAACCAATTAATTCTGCGATGTTTATGAAGCGGACGTCCGGCAAGCGGAACCGGTGAGGCGCAAGCGGCGCGGGGCGACGGCGGGACGCACCGCGCCCGGAGTCCTTCGCGTGCCGCATGCCACCGCATGCCGCTCACGCATCGAGCGGGGGAATATTCGACCGCTCGACATAGCGCGGCTCCTGCCGCCACTGCGTGGCCTGCTCGAACGCATAGCCGAGCGCGAGCAAACGCGCCTCGCTCCACGGCGCACCGACGAACGACAAACCAACCGGCAACCCGCGCACGAGGCCGGCCGGCACCGTTAAATGCGGGAAACCCGCGACTGCGGCAGGCGTCGAGAAACCGTCGCCGCTGCTGTCGCCATTGACGAGATCGGTCAGCCACGCCGTGCCGCCCGTCGGCGCGACGATCGCATCGAGCCGATGCTTGCGCAACACGCGCGCGAGCCCGTCGGTGCACGCACGGCGGCCGCAACGGATCAGCGCGCGCCGATAGGCGGCGCTGTCGAGTCCGCCGGCTGCCTGCGCACGAATCAGCATCTCCTGACCGAAGTACGGCATCTCCTTCGCGTGTTGCGCGTCGTTGAACGCGATCACGTCGGCAAGCGTGCGCACCAGCGCATCCGGCGCGAACGTGCGCAGCCACAGCGGCAGACCGTGTTTGAACTCGCAAAGCAGCACGGTCAGCTCGTCGTCCTGATAGTCGACCTTCTTCAGATCGACCGGATCGACGACCACCGCGCCCAGCTTCACCAGCTCGGCAATCGCGCGCTCGATCTGCGTATCAACTTCGTCGTGCCCGGTGAAGTACTCGCGCGCAACGCCGATGCGCGCGCCGCGCAGCGCATCCGGATCGAGCGCGCCCGCATAGTCGGCGGGCGGCGGCGCATTCGCCGTCGCGGAATCATTCGCGTCGCCGCCAGCGAGCGCGGCGAGCAACAGCGCGGCGTCGCGGACCGTGCGCGTGATCGGCCCGGCCGTATCCTGCGTATGCGACAGCGGCACGATTCCATCGCGGCTCACGCGCCCAAGCGTCGGCTTCAAGCCAACGCAGCCGTTGATCGACGCCGGCGACACGATCGAGCCGTCGGTCTCGGTGCCGACTGCCATCGGCACGAGGCCGGCCGCGACCGCGGCGGCCGAGCCCGAGCTCGAGCCGCTCGTGTTCCGATCGAGCGCATACGGATTGCGCGTCAGGCCGCCTCGACCGCTCCAGCCGCTGGTGGAGCGCGTCGAACGGAAGTTCGCCCATTCGCTCAGATTGGTTTTCGCGACGATCACCGCGCCCGCGCGACGCAACCGCGCGACGAGTTGCGCATCGCGCGCCGCGCGCACGCCGTCGAGCGCGAGCGAGCCGGCGGTGGTCGCCATCCGGTCGCCCGTCGCGATATTGTCCTTCAGCACGACGGCGACGCCGTGCAGCGGGCCGCGCACCGTGCCGGCGGCCCGCTCGGCGTCGAGCGTTCGCGCGATTGCGTCGGCGTCGGGATTCAGTTCGATGATCGCGTTCACGCACGGGCCGTCGCGGTCAATACGCGCGATGCGCTCGAACGCATCGCGCACCGACTGCGCCGCACTCGCCGCCGCGCCGGATGCGGGAGCGGCGGCGGAGCTGCCGGGCGGCGCGGAAATCGCGGCATGCGCGCTATCGAAAGCGTGCGGCATCGCAGTCAGCGCGCCGAGCGTGTGGAGAAAGTGACGTCGTTTCATATGGAGCGTTCTGTCTTCGGTTGAGCGGCAGCACGGGCAAAAGAGCGGTGCAGGGTGTCATCGCCCGCCTAGCGCGCGCCACGCCAAGACGGCCGCGTCGCTTCGGCGTGCATGCGTCCTTCAAGCGCCCGGGTCTGGCCGCGTCTGAGCCCGAGACGGTTTGCAGCGAACTTCAGGATGAACTTCGGCGACGAATCGCGATCCCTACATCTCGCGTTGGCGTTGGCGTTGGCGTTGGCGTTGGCGTTGGCGTTGGCGTTGGCGTTGGCGTTGGCGTTGGCGTTGGCGTTGGCGCGACGGCCGAGCCCGTTGCGTACCGCGCGGAATCGTCTCCCGTTCATTCAGGCAATTATCGTCTTAAGGATTCAATGAAGAAAGTCATCTCCGGTATCGCGCTTGTCGCCGTCGCCGGCTGGTTCGCCGCAACGACCACGGTGCTGCACGCGCCGAGCGAGCGCCCTTGCACGGACGCGTGGTTCGATCAGGTCGACCAGCAGCTCGCCATCGCCGACGACGCCGGGCACGGCCCCGATCCGGGCGGCAGCGAATGGCTGAGCGCGACCGAGCGCCGCGTGCAACTGCCTGCAAACGATCAATTGACCACGCAGGCGCGCTGCGACGCGATCCAGCATGCGCTTGCCAGCCGCACGACGATCATCAACCGGCATCTCGGCCTGAAATTCACGCTTTGACCAAACGGCCGCGCGCGGCACCGCCAAGCCCGGTGCGCCGAGCGCGCACGCCGCGCAACCGCAGCACGCGCGGTGCGTCAATCGTTCGCCGTCACGCTGCGGCCGCGCGGCTCGGGCGGCTGAACCGCAGCATCCGGCCCGCCGGCGCACGCGCCGGCGGCTTGCGTCCCGCGCCGCTTGAGCGATGCGATCACGTAAAACGCCGCCGGCGCGAAGACGAGCCCAAACGCCGTCGCCGCCAACACCCCGCCGAACGCGCCCGTGCCAATCGAGCGCCGGCTCTCGGCACCCGCCCCCGTCGCGATCACGAGCGGCACGACGCCCAGCAAAAACGCCATCGACGTCATCACGATCGGCCGAAAACGCGCCGTGGCCGCATCGAGCACCGCATCGCGCAGCGGCGTGCCGCGCGCGTGGAGATCGCGCGCGAACTGCACGATCAAGATCGCGTTCTTCGCCGACAGCCCGATCACCGTGATCATCCCGACCTTGAAATACACGTCGTTCGGCATGCCGCGCGCAAGCGCAGCCGCAATCGCGCCGATCGCGCCGAGCGGCACGATCGCCAGCACCGACAGCGGAATCGTCCAGCTCTCGTACAGCGCGGCAAGCGCCATGAACACCGCCAGCACCGACAGGCCGATCAACAGCGGCGTCTGCCGGGCGGACAGCCGCTCCTCGCGCGCCGCGTCGACCCAGTCGTAGCCGATGCCGGCCGGCAACGCGGCCGCGAGCCGTTCCATCTCGGCCATCGCCGCGCCCGAGCTGTAGCCGTCGGCCGCGCGGCCGTTGATATCGAGCGACGGATAGCCGTTATAGCGGTTCAGCATCACGGGGCCGACTTCCCAATGCGGTGTCGCGATTGCCGACAGCGGCACCATGTCGCCCGTGCGGTTCGGCACCATCAGCTTCATCAGTTGATCATCGGTGCTGCGCGAACCCGCGTCGGCCTCGATGATCACGCGCCGCATCCGGCCCGCCGACGGATAGTCGTCGATATAGTTCGAGCCGAACGTGCCGCCGAGCAAGCCCGAGATCCGCTCGAACGGCACGCCGAGCGCATAAGCCTTCGCACGGTCGATGTCGAGTTCGACGCGCGGCGCGTCGGGCAGGTCCTCCGAGCGGACCGACGCCAGCACCGGGCTCGCCTTCGCCCGCTCGAACAGCTTGGCGCGCGCGGCCTTCAGCGCCGCGAGGCCGACGCCGCCGCGATCCTCCAGCCGGAACGTGAAGCCGTCCGAATGGCCGATGCCCGGCACCGACGGCGGCAGCGACGCCTGCACGTCGCCGTCGAGAATCCGGGCGAACGCGCCGTTCAAACGGTCGCGCAGCGCCATTGCGTCGATGTCGCGCGTGGCCCAGTCCTTCAGTTCGACAAACGCCATTCCGACGTTCTGCCCGCTGCCGGCAAAACTCCAGCCGATCAGGCTCGTCACGTTCGAAATCGCCGGCTCGCCGTGCAAGATCCGCTCGACGCGCTCGACGATCGCCATCGTGCGTGACTGCGTCGCGCCGGCGGGCAGTTGGATCATCACCTGTAACTGGCCCTGATCCTCGGTCGGCAAAAAGCCGCCCGGCAACGACCAGTACAGCAGCGCGCACACGGCAACTAACGCCGCATAAACCGCGGCGATAACGCCGGCGCGCTGTATCGTCCGCGCGACGATGCCGCGATAGCCAGCCTCGGCGCGCGCGAAGCCGGCCGCGAAGCGCTGCGCGGCCCACGCGCCCACGCCGCGCCGGCGCGCGCCGTGCGGCACCGGCTTGAGCAGGTTCGCGCACAGCGCGGGCGTCAGCGACAGCGCCATGAACGACGATACCAGCATCGACGCGATCATCGCCACCGCGAACTGCCGGTAGATTCCGCCGACGCCGCCCGGAAAGAACGCCATCGGCACAAACACGGCGGTCAGCACCGCGGTCACGCCGACGATCGCACCGCCGATGCGCTGCATCGCGCGGCGCGTCGCCTCGCGCGGCGGCACGCGTTCGTCCTCCATCACGCGATGCACGCTTTCGACGACGACGATCGCATCGTCCACCAGAATGCCGATCGCCAGCACGAGACCAAACATCGTGAACACGTTGATCGACAGCCCGAACAGCCACATCGCGCAGAACGCGCCCATCAGCGTGACCGGGATCACGACGGTCGGCACGAGCGTATAGCGCAACTCGCGCAGGAACAGCCACATCACGCAGAACACCAGCACAATCGCCTCGACGAGCGTGATCACCACCTCGTCGATCGCGATGCCGACGAAATGCGCGCCGTCGTATGGAATTTCGACCGCGACGCCCGGCGGCAGCGTCTTCGACAATTCGGCGATGCGCGCGCGAATCGCGTTCGACGTCTCGAGCGCGTTGCCGCGCGGGCCGAGCTGGATGCCGACCGTCGCCGCCTGCTTGCCGTTCAGCCGCGACCAGAACGAGTAATCGGAGCGGCCGACCTCCACGCGCGCGACGTCGGCCACATGCACGGCCGAGCCGTCGGGCCTGGATTTCAGCACGATCCGGCCGAACTCGGCCGGCGACACGAGCTGCCCCTTGACGATCACCGAAGCGGTGAGCTGCTGGCCGTTCGCGGCCGGCGCGTCGCCGATCGAGCCCGCCGTGACCGCCGCGTTCTGCGCGGCAACGGCGCTGATCACGTCGTCCGCGCCGAGCCCATATTCGCGCAGCTTCGACGGGTCGAGCCAGATCCGCAGCGCCTCGCCCGAATCCCACAGCTCGGCCGAGCCGACGCCCGGCGCGCGCTTGAGTTCGCGCAGCAGATAGCGGTCCAGATAGTCGCCGAGTTGCGCGGAATTGCGCGAGCCGTCGGTCGACGTCAGCGTGACGAGCATCAGGAACGTGTTCGCCGCCTTGAACACGCCGATGCCTTGCTGAACCACCTGCTGCGGCAGCCGCTGCTCGACCTTCTTCAGGCGGTTCTGCACATCGACAAACGCGATATCCGGATTGGCGCCGGGCGCGAACGTCACGTCGATTTCGAGGTTGCCGAGATTGTCGCTGTTCGTCTGGTAATAGAGCAGGTTGTCCGCACCGTCGAGGCTCTCCTCGATGATGCTGCCGACGTCGCTGTCGATCGTCTCCGACGACGCGCCCGGATAGCTCGCGTTGATCACGATGCGCGGCGGCGCAAGGCGCGGATACTGCGCGACCGGAAGCTGCGGAATCGCCAGCACGCCCGCGATGACGATCGCAAGCGCGACGATCCACGCGAAAACCGGACGATCGATGAAAAAAGACGGCATGCGTTGGCAAGTGTCAATGCGACGCGCGCGGCGGCGCGGCCCAAGCGCCGGCTGGCCGCTCGCGCGTGCGCTGGGTCAAAGGGAGGACGACGGTCGAGCCTCTGATACGACGTGCACGGCGCGCAGAAATTTACCGCGGTTTGCCGCCGTATCGACGGCAAACCGATCGAAACCGCTGTCGCGGCGCAAATCGGCGAACAATCCTTGCGGATCGACGTGAAAATGGAGAAATGGCTTGCCTCGCAAGTAGAAAACGCCGCGCGACCGTTCTTTCAGACCGGGCAGCGCGCGAAGCTCGACGAGCAGATCCTCCAACCTGTCCAATGCCGTGGCATCAGCATGTTTCATTGTTTCCCCCGTCCTTGGCACAACGGCGAGTCGAGACGATCGCATCCGCCCGGCGCCTAGTCAACGTCTGGCTCATGCCACGCCAAGCGCGGCACGGCGACGAATACGCCATCGCGAAATCACGGAATCGCGCCGCGCCGCTCGCGAAGCCGAATTCGCGATGCAACGCCCGCGCCCGGCCGGCACCGGCCGCCATTATCGCGCTCGTTACAACGTCAGTTCGAACGCGCTCGCCAGCAGCCCCGGCACCTTCATGCCGCCCGTCTTGCGTTCGTGATACGACCGGTCGTCGAGCAGCAGTTGCGGCGTGGCGCCGAGCTGCTCCAGCTCGCTGCCGAGCAGCCGGTACGCGCTGTCGTCGAAACGCATTGCGTCGACGGGCGCGACGATCTTGCCGCCTTCGACCCAGAACGTCGCGAAGCGCGTCATCCCGGTGATTCGGCAATTGATCCGGTCGGAGAAATTCAGATACCAGAGATTGCCGACATAGAGGCCCGTGTCGAGCGCGGTGAGCACGTCGGCTTCGGCCAGCGCGCCGCCGGCGATCGACAGCGTCTCGGGCATCTCGTCGGCCGGCGCGCCGTTCGGCTGCAAGCCGTGCTCGCGCGCGCTGCGCGCGCTGACGAGCCGCCCGGCGCTGCGCCCGGCGGCCACGAGCGGCACGCTATCGCGCCGGTAGCCGTCCGCATTGAACGCGGGCGCGATACCGAGCGAAAAATCCTCGGCGATTTCGACGCGCGGATCGAACGCCGCATCGCCCGCGTGCAGCCGGTGCAGATTGCTGCGCGCGGCCGCATGCGCACGCGCGGAAAATCCGTCCCAGCTCAGCAATGCGGCAATCTCCTGCACCGCCGCCGGCGCGAAATACGCGCGATAGCGCCCCGGCGCGAGCGGCTTCGGCGCGCGGCCGAGCACCGGCAACCGTGCGGCGGCCTCGGTGAGCTTGCGTGCGAACGTATCGTCGTGCCAATCGTCGCCCGCATAGACGGTTTGGATCGCGCGGCCGCTCGCGTCGTACAGCGACCAGCTGAAATTGAAATTCTCGACCTCGTGCCAGCCGCGGCTGCCCGCCGTCGACGCAAAGCCGCGCGCGAGTGCGCCGCCCATGTAGAAGCCGACGAAATCGAGCCCGCGCGCGGCCTCGGCAACCGTGCGCGCCAATGCGTCGGGATCGGGCAGGCGGCCGGTGCGGCGCGTCGATGTGCGCCACACCGATGTGTCGAACAGCAGGTGCGGATCGTCCGGCGCATCGCGCAAACTGTCGCGCAGTGCCGTCAGCACGCCTGCCAGCTCGCGCAGATCCGCAGCGCCGCCGCTCACCGTCTGCGTGATGGAGCCCTGCCGCGCGCCGTCGACAAGCCGCACGGTCAATTTGCCTTGCAGCACGCGCCCGGTCTGGCGAATCCTGCCCGCGTTGAAGCGCACGAAATCGGATGTCTCGCCCGCGAACCACAGCAACACCGTCTCACCCGGCTGCTTCAGCCGCTCGGCCTCGTCGGCAAGCTGCGCGAAGTGCGCATGCCAATCGATCGCCGCGGCCTGCCCCTGTGCAAGGTAATCCGTCATCACGCGCCTCCGAACACGTCGACGTCGGCGAACACGCAGGCGGGCGCCGCGTGGCCGACACGAATAATCTGCGCGGGCTCGCCCTTGCCGCAATACGGCGTGCCGTACACACCGAAGGTGCTCGCGTCGCCGACCGCGCGCAAGCTGCGCCAGAAACTCGCGGAGATGCCGCGATAGTTGGGCCGCTTGACGACCTGCGTCAGCCGGCCGTTCTCGATGAGCTGCCCGAACTCGCAGCCGAACTGGAATTTGTTGCGATGATCGTCGATCGACCACGACGTATTGGTGCGCATCAGAATGCCGCGCTCGACGCCGGCGATCAATTCGTCGAGCGACTGCGAGCCGGGCTCGACGTTCAGGTTCGCCATCCGGTCGATCGGCGGGCGGTTCCAGCTCGATGCGCGCGCGTTCGCCACGCCCGGCAGCCCCGCGCGCGATTGCGACAGCGCGCCGCCCAGCGGCCGCTCGAGCACGCCGTCGCGAATCAGGTATTGCCGCTGCGCGGCGGTGCCGTCGTCGTCGAACGCGTAGGACGCCGCCTCGCCTGCCAGCGTCGGATCGAACGTGACGTTCAACAGCGGAGAGCCGTACTGGTACGAGCCGAACATCTCCGGTTTGACGAAGCTCCAGCCGGCGAAATTGCGCTCGTCGCCGAGAATCCGGTCGAGTTCGAGCGGATGGCCGATCGATTCGTGGATCTGAAGCATCATCTGATCGGGCATCAGCAGCAGATCGCGCCGCCCGCACGGGCAATTCGGCGCGGCGAGCAGTTGCAGCGCCTCGTCGGCGATCCGTGCACCCGCGCCGTCGAAGCCGTAGCGTGCGAGCACGTCGAGGCCGCCTTGCGCGAGCGTGCCGTAGCCGCTCAACGTGCGTACCTGCGTGTCGCCGTTCGCATGCGCGACGGCACTCAGTTGCGGCATCACGTAACGAAAGCGCTGCTCGATCCGCACGCCGTCGCTCGTCAGATAAAGCTGGTCGGTCTGCGCGAGTAGCACGCCGGCGCTGCGCTCGACGATCCGCGCATCGACGGCGGCCGCGGCGCATTCGTGCGCGAGCCGCTCGAGCCATTCAGCGCGGCTTGGCAACGGATCGTCCACGTGCGGCGACGCGTAACGGCCGCTCGCGTGCGGCCGCGCCAGCTCGCGATGGTCGATCAGCGACAGCGCCGCGCTCGCCTTCGCGCGCGCGGCGGCCACGTCGAGCGCCGCCTGCAGGCCGGCGGCCGACAAATCGGCGGTAGCCGCGTAGCCGGCGCCCGCGCCGGACCACGCAATCAGCATCGCGCCGCGATCGCGCACGCTCGCGAGCGGCTGCGCGACGCCGTTGCGGACTTCGTGCTCGTCGACCTGTTCGTCGACGACGCGCAGCGACCAAAAGCCCGCGTCACTGCGCAATTGGCGCGCGGCGTGCGCCCAGCGTTCGTCAATCATCTGTCCCTCTGACCGATCGCGCTACGGCGCCAACATCGACGACGCCAGCAACGACTGCGTATATGGATGCGACGGCGCATGCAGCACGTCGAGCGTATCGCCTGCCTCGACCACGCGCCCCGCCTTCATCACGATCACGCGATGCGCCATCGCGCGCATCACCGCTAGATCGTGCGTAATGAACAAGTAGCTGAGTTTGTACTTTTTCTGCAGATTCGTCAGCAACGCCAGCACCTGCTGCTGAATCGACACGTCGAGCGCGCTAGTCGGCTCGTCGAGCACGAGCAGCTCGGGCTCGACCGCGAGCGCGCGCGCGATCGCGATGCGCTGGCGCTGGCCGCCGGAGAATTCGTGCGGGTAGCGCAGCATCGATTCGGCCGGCATCCCGACTTCCTCCAGCAGCACTGCGATCCGCGCGCGCCGCGCGTCGCGCGCGAGGTCCGGCTTGTGCACCGCCAGCCCCTCGCCGACGATCTGCTCGATCGTCATGCGCGGCGACAGCGAGCCGAACGGGTCCTGGAACACCACTTGCATCCGTGCGTACAGCGTGCGCCGGCCGCGCGCCGTGCGCAGCGATTCGAGCGGCATTCCGTCGATCTCGATGCGCCCGGCCGCTGGCCGCTGCAGGCCGAGCACCGCGGACGCGAGCGTCGATTTGCCCGAACCCGATTCGCCGACGATGCCGATCGTCTCGCCGCGATGCAGCGTCAGCCCGACGTCGTGCACCGCGCGGAACGTGGTCTTGCCGAACAGTGAGCGCAGGCCCTTCGCGGGCGTCCGGTAATCGATCGCCAGCCCCTGCACGTCGACGATGGGGCGCGCGCCGGGCGCAACGGGCTCGATCGCGCGCTTCGGCTCGCTGTCGAGCAGGCGCTGCGTATAAGGATGCTGCGGCGCGTCGAACAGCGCCCCGGTCGTATTGGTTTCGACGAGCACGCCTTTTTCCATCACCGCAACGCGCTGCGCGAAGCGCCGCACCAGGTTCAAATCGTGCGTGATCAGCAGCACCGCCATGCCGCGCGCGGCCGCCTCCTGCTCCTGCAGCTCGATCAGCAGATCGACGATCTGCTGCCGGACCGTCACGTCGAGCGCGGTGGTCGGCTCGTCGGCGAGCAGCAGACGCGGCCGGCATGCGAGCGCCATCGCGATCATCGCGCGCTGGCGCTGGCCGCCCGACAACTGATGCGGAAAACTGTCGATCCGCCGCTCGGGCTCCGGAATGCCGGTGCGGCGCAGCAGCTCGATGCCGCGCTCGCGCGCCGGAGCTTGCCCCAGCCCTTCGTGCAGCCGCAGGCTCTCGGCGATCTGCTTGCCGATCGTATAGAGCGGGTTGAGCGCCGTCATCGGCTCCTGGAACACCATCGCGATATCCGCACCGCGAATGCCGCGCATCTGCTGCTCGGTTTTCGCCAGCAGATCCTCGCCGTCGAACAGCATCCGCCCGGCAAGCTTCGCGTTCGCGACGAGCCGCAGGATCGACAGCGCGGTCACGCTCTTGCCCGAGCCGGATTCGCCCACCAGCGCAACGCGCTCGCCCCGTGCGATCGACAAGCTCAGATTGTCGACGGCGAGCTTGTCGCCGAACCAGGCGGAAAAGCGATCGATTTCAAGCAGGGGCTGAGTCATCGCGGGCCTCCTCCGAATGCCGAGCCGCGCGTGCGCGTATCGAGCGCGTTGCGCAACGCGTCGCCCATGAACGTCAGCAGCAGCAGCGTGACGACCAGCGCCGCGAACGCGGACATCGACAGCCACCACGCCTCGAGATTGTTCTTACCTTCGAGCAGCAGCTCGCCGAGGCTCGGCAATGGCGGCTGCACGCCGAGGCCGAGAAAATCGAGGCTCGCGAGCGACAGGATCGCCGCACTCATCCGGAACGGCAGGAAGGTGATGACCGGCGTGAGGCTGTTGGGCAGCACGTGCCGCCAGATGATCTGCCAGTTCGTGAGGCCCATCGTGCGCGCCGCCTTTACGTAGTCGAGCGAGCGGTTGCGCAGGAATTCGGCGCGCATGTAGTCAGACAACATCAGCCAGCCAAACATCGACAGCAGGAGAAACAAAAGCCACAGCGACGGCGCGAAGATCGCCGAGAAAATGATCAGCAGATACAGATCCGGCAGCGAGCTCCAGATCTCGATCAGCCGCTGTCCGACCAGATCGGTGCGCCCGCCGTAGAAGCCTTGCAGCGCCCCCGTCAGTACCCCGATCACGACGCCGGAGAGAGTCAGCGCCAGCGCCATCAACACCGACAACCTGAAGCCATAGAGCAGCCGCGACACCACGTCGCGGCCGAACTGATCGGTGCCGAGCCAATTGTCGCGCGACGGCGGCGCCGGATACGGACGCGACGCGAAGTAATCGATCGTGTCGTACCGGTAGTGGTTCGGCGGAAAAATCGCGAAATTGCCGCTCGATTCGATCTTCGAGCGGATGTACGGATCGAGATAGTTCGCCTTCGCGGGAAAATCGCCGCCGAACAGCGTCTCGGGGTAGTCCTTCACGATCGGAAAGTAGTAATGGCCTTCGTAGCGCACGACGAGCGGCCGGTCGTTCGACAGCAGATCCGCGCACAGGCTCACCGCGAACAGCGCGGCGAAAATCAGAAAGCTCCAGTAGCCGAGCCGCTGACTACGGAAGCGCAGCCACGTGCGCCGCCATGGCGACGGCGACGCGGGGCAGCCGCGTGCCGGATCAGCGGTCCACGCGGTCGAATTGGATACGGGGGTCGACGAGGACATAGCAGACGTCAGCAATGAGTTTGGTAACGAGGCCGATCAGCGTGAACAGGAACAGCGAGCCGAGCACGACCGGATAGTCTCGGCGGATCACCGAGTCATACGAGAGCTGGCCCATCCCGTTCAGCGAGAACAGCGTTTCGATCAGCAGGTTGCCGTTCAGGAACGCGCCGACGAATGCGGCGGGCAGCCCGGTGACGAGCGGGATCGCGGCGTTGCGCAACACGTGCTTCCACAATACGCCGCGCTCGGGCACGCCCTTCGCGCGCGCGGTCAGCACGTACTGGCGGCCGATCTCCTCGAGGAACGTGTTCTTCGTGAGGATCGTGACGATCGCGAAATTGCCGATCACCGCGGCGGTGACGGGCAGCGCGATATGCCACAGATAGTCGAGCACCTTGGCGATTGCGCTCAGCTCGTCGAAGTTATCGGACGTGAGGCCGCGCATCGGGAACAACTGCCAGAACGTGCCGCCGCCGAACAGCATCAGCAGCAGCACGCCGAGCACGAAGCCGGGAATCGCGTAGCCGGTGAGCACGAGCACGCTCGTCACGGTGTCGAAGCGCGAGCCGTTGCGCACGGCCTTCGCAATGCCGAGCGGCACCGACACCAGATAAGTCAGGATCACGGTCCATAAGCCGAGCGTGATCGACACGGGCAAGCGCGAGCGGATCACGTCCCACACGCTTTGGTGCGCGTAATACGACTGGCCGAGATCGAACGTCGCATAGCTCTTGAGCATCAGCCAGTAACGCGTGAGCGGCGGCTTGTCGAAGCCGAACTGCTTCTTGATCTCCGCGAGCTGCTGCGCATCGATGCCCTGGCTGCCGTGGTAGCCGCCGCCGGCGCCGCCCGCTTCGCCGCCGCGCGAGGAGCCGTGGCGCAACTGGGTCATGATCTGCTCGACCGGCCCGCCCGGCACGAATTGCGTGACGACGAACGTGACCGTCACCACGCCGATGAGCGTCGGAACCATCAACAGCAGACGTCTCAGAATATAGGCAAGCATGACGTCGTCCTCGTTATGCGGCCGGTTTCGCCGTTGCCGCGTCGTGCGCGGCTGGCTTCTTCCGATACCAGTAATCGATCACCCAGTCCTCGTATTGATAGGAGTTCGGCACGATCTTCGGATGGTCGAACATCGTCTGGTAGCCGATCCGGGCATTCGGCATGTAGTACTGCGGCACCAGGATGTACAGGTTGATCAGCACGCGGTCGAGCGCGTGCATTGCGGTTTTGAGTTCGTCGAGCGAGTTCGCGGTGAGCGCCGCGCGGATCAGCGCGTCCACGGCTTGCGAGCGCACGCCGGGGAAATTCTCCGAACCGGGCTGCGTCGCCGCTGCGCTGCCGAAGCGGCGCGTGAGTTCCGTGCCTGGAATGGTCACCGGGTTGTAAATGTAGGTCGTCATGTCGTACTCGAAGTTGGTAAGCCGCTTCTCGTACAACGCGCTGTCGATCTCGTGCAGATACGCGTGGATGCCAAGCAGGCCGAGCGCCTGGCAATACGGCAGGATCAACCGGTCCATGCCGGGCTGGGCGTCCAGGATCTCGATGGTCATCGGCGTGCCGTTCGCATCGCGCAGCGCGCCGTCTCGGTAGTGCCAGCCGGCCTGCGCGAGCAGATCGCGCGCGCGCTTCAGATTGCCGCGCAGCGAATTCGGCGGCAACGTCGATGCCTGCTTGACCATCGGCCCGAATACCTCGGGCGGCAGTTCCGCGCGAAACGGCTCGAGCAGCGCCAGTTCCTTGTCGTTGGGCACGCCGGACGCGGCGAACGGGCTCGCTTCCCAGAAGCTGTTGGTGCGCACGTAATCGCCGTAAAACATCATCCGGTTCATCCAATCGTAGTCGAACGCAAGCGCGAGCGCGTGCCGCACGCGCACGTCCTGGAACATCGGCTTGCGCATGTTGATCAGGAAACCCTGCATCTGCGCGGGGCCGTCCGGGAATTTCGCCTTCTTCAGCAAGCCGTTGCGAAAATTCTTGCCGACGTAGCGCCGCGCCCACTGCGTCGCGCTGTATTCGACCATCACGCTCGTATCGCCCGATTTGAACGACTCCAGTTGCGTGTAATGATCGAGATACAGCTTGAACGCGATGCGCTGGAAGCGGTACATGCCGCGCCGCGTCGGCAGATCAGCCGCCCAGTAATGCGGGTTGCGCACGTAAGTGATCTGCTTGTCGTTCTTGCGCTGCTCGATCAGATAGGGGCCGCTCGCAATCGGCGGCACGGTCGCGATCTGGTCGAACGGCGGCCGCGTGCCGTCGGGCCGCATCCCCCATTTCGGCGAAAACACCGGCAAATCGCCCGCCACCAGCGGCGCGACGCGCTCGGGCCGCTTGAAGTCGAAGCGGATCGTCAGGCGGTCGATCACGCTCGCGCGCTTGATGATCTCGAACTGCGAGTTGAGGATCGGCGAAGCCTGCTTGCTCGTCAGCGTGTCGATCGAATACTTGACGTCGGCAGCGGTGATCGGCTCGCCATTCGAAAAGCGCGCGGCCGGATTGATGTGGAACGTCGCCGACAGACGGTCCGGCGCAACCTGCACGTCGTCCGCGATCAGCGCGTATTCGGACGCGAGTTCGTCCCAACTGCGCTGCATCAGCGTATCGAACATCAGATTCTGGATGTCCGGCGCGGACGCGCCGCGCAGCAGGAACGGATTCAGCGAATCGTAGCTCTGCAGCTCGTTGTAGTTGGTGAAATTCAGTGTGCCGTCGTTCGGCGCATCCGGGTCGGCGTAATCGAAATGCGTAAAGCCGGCCGGATATTTCGGTTCGCCATACTGAGCGATTCCCGCCGCCGCGTGCGCAGGCGGCAACGCGGCCAACGCGGCGCAGAGCGCCACCGCGAGCCGCGCCGCGCAGGCGCGCAGCCGGCCGATGGCCGGCTGGCTGGGCCCTGTCGCGGGCGCGCTCGGCAAGCGCAAGATTGCAAAAGTCATGCTGGGTCTATATCAGCGCGGTGCGAACGGCACACCGCATCGTCAAAGGGTTGCTAGGAATGGGCGGATCACGTCGCATCGCATCACCGGAAAAAGAAGCCGCTCCCAAAGGGGTGTTTAGGGAAGTGGAGCGGCCCGTCGAATGCTGGTCGATGTCAATACGCCCCCATGCACAACGGCATCAGAACTTGTATGTCGCGCCAACCTGCGCGAAGCGGCCGATATACGTGTAGATCGACTGGTCGTAGCCGGATTGACTCAGCGTGCCGTTCGCGAAGATCGGGTCATACGGCGGCGTGCGGTTGAAGAGGTTGTCGATGCCGCCATAGATCGTCCAGTGCTTGAAGCCCGTGTACGTCATCATCAGGTTGAACTGGCTGTACGAGCCCACCTTGCTTGGCGCCGGAGCCCGCATCAGGTTTTGCGCATACGGGCCCGTGAACTGCCACGTAAGCGCCGTATCGAAGCCGTGATAGTTCCAATCGAGCGTCGTGTTGCCGCGCCAGCGCGGGAAGCTGCCGCCGAACGGCTGCGAAAGCGTGAAGTTGTTGCCTGCGCCGTCCACTGGCGCCGCGCCCGGCAAGCCCAGCTTGAAGCTCTTCACATACGCCCAATCGCCCGACAGCGTCAGCGTGCCCGCGCCTTTGATAGGAAACGCCTGGCGGAACGTGGTTTCAAAGCCGTTCGTATCCAGATAGCCCAAGTTCTGGTACGGAATCACCTTGTACAGCAGTTGGCCCGTCGCCGGATCGGTGGCGATCTGCGAAGGCGAGCCCTGGCCGATCACGTTATCCACGCGGATCTTGTACCAGTCGAAGCCGACGTCCGTGAAACGGCTCGGCGACACCTCGAAACCGATGTTGAAGTTGCGCGTGCGCTCCGGCTTCAGATTCGGATTGCCGACCGTGATCGACGTATAGTTCTGCCCGGTGTTCGGGTCGACTTGGATGCCGAGCGTCTGCGACTTGCTGTCCTCGACGAACGTCGGCGCGCGAAAGCCGCGGTTGTACGACGTATACATCGTGAGTGCCTTGACCGGCTGATAGCGCAATGCGAAGCGCGGCGAGAACGCGCCGCCGACGTCCGTGTAGTGATCGTAGCGGCCGGCCTGCGTAAACGTCAGATTCTGCACAATCGGCACGATGATCTGATAGTAAACCGCCGCGACGTTGCGTTGGCCGTTCACCGTCTGAAGATCCGGGGAGATCACCGCGCCCGTCAGATATTCCGCGCCCGGCGTCAACACTTCGCTCTGGTGCGTGAACTGCGCGCCGAAGCCGATGCCTACGTCGCCCGCCGGCAAGTGAAACAGATTCGGCGTCGAAACCGTCGCGTCGATGGTGTCGAGCTTCGAGATGCCGAGGTTGTTCGCATTCTGATACAAGCCGTTGAATGCATTCGGCGTGGCAGCCGGATTCGCGAAATTCAGCGCGCCGTTTTGATAGATGTTATTCAACGCGGCAACGTTGAGCTGGTTCGTGAATACGTTCGACACCGTGCTCTGCGAATGGCTGAGCGCCGCCGACCAGTCCCAATCGCCGTATGGCAGCGTAAACGAGCCTTTTACGCCCGTCGACGCGCGCCAGTAGTTGGCATACGTCTTCTCGGCCACCGCGTTCGGAAACGCATACGTGAGCGGCGTGGCCGCGCCCGTGGTGTTGTACGGATTGGTCACCGGCACGGTCGTGTTGAACGGCGACAACAACTGTGTCTGCGGGTCCCAGACGAGCGCCGAGTTTTGCGGGTTGCCGATGACGTTGCCCCACAGGCCGTTGCTGATCGTCGACCGGTTGTTGCTCTCGAGAAAATCCGCGAACGCCGTCGTCTTGTCGTCGATCTTGAAGTCGGCATGGATCTTCGCGTTCAAACGCTCGGTCATCGGCAGGATCGACATGCTTCGCGCCGTGTTGTACGAACAGATCGTGCCCGGCAATCCTGCCGACAGCGAATTAGGCGCTGCCGGCCCAAGCGCGCCGCCGAACGGGCAGCCGCCGCTCAACGCCCGCGCGCTGCCGTCGGGCATGTTCCAGTACGACGGCGCAAGCAGCGAAAATCCGCCCGGCTTGCCGGTGAAATCCTGGTTGCGCGTCGAATCGCGATCGGCCAGCGTGAAGCCGTTGGCCTTGTAATAGCTGGCCGCCACCGTCACGTTGAAGCGGTCGGCATCCAGATCGCCAAAGCCGCCGAGCACGCCGAATTTCGTCGTGCCGTTGCCGTTGCCGCCATTGATCGCGCTGCCCAAGCTGCCATCGAGCTGCAAGCCGCGGAAATTGCGCTTCGTGATGATATTGACCACGCCGCCGATCGCATCCGAGCCGTATTGCGATACCGCGCCCGTCTTCACGATTTCGATTCTCTCGATATCGTTGAGCGGCAGCGTGTTCAGGTCGAAGAACGAATCGACGCTGTTCGAGAAGAAAGCGAACGGCGCGACGCGCTGGCCGTCGATCATCACGAGCGTGTACTTTTCGGACAGCCCGCGCAGCGCGATGCCGGCCGCGCCGGCCGCAAAATTGCCCGACTGGCCCTCGCTCCAGCTATTGGCCGAGTTCGCCGACGTATCGCGCAGGAAATCGGCAACCGTCGTCGCGCCGCTGCTCGTGATCTCCTTCGGCGTGATCGTCTGCACTTGCTGGAAGCCGGTTTTGTCCGCGCTGCGGATCAGCGAGCCGGTGACTTCGAAACGTTTGATTTGCGCGACGCCGCTCTTGCCGGGCTGGGCCTGGCCGGGCGCCGTGGCGGCCGCAGCGGCGGGCGCCGCGTCCGTCGTCGCGGCCGCGCCGGGAGCGGCGGCGGGTGGGGGGGCGGCCGAGGTGGCCGATGCGGCAACGGCAGACATGGCGGAGTCGGCAAGTGCCGGCGCGGCAATCGCCGCCGCGCTTGCCGCAACCGAGGCCTGCGCGACCGTCATCGGCGAATTCGGCCCGCCCGCTCCCGAATTCGTCGCCGGCGCCGACACGCTCTGCGCGAACGCAGGCGCCGCCAAGGTGGCCGTCAATGCCAATTCGGCCCAGACGATCCGTCTGATGGCCAACACCAATGCACTCTGTTTCATCTTCCCCCTCTTGCGGTCTGGCTTGAAAATCAACGGGTACGCGCATCGCGCGTGTCCATCCCGCCTCTTCCCCGCCCGGCGGCACGCCGGGCGGGGAAGAGGCCGCTCAGAAGGGATGGGGAGGGCATGGAGCGGCTCATCGGATGTCTGTGCGCTGCTGGGAACGCCGACTATTTCGAATCAGAACCGATACGTGGCGCCAATCTGCGCATAGCGGCCGATGTATGTATAAAGCGACGTGTCATAGCCGGTCTGATAGCTCGCGTTCATGAACACCGGATCGAACGGCGGCTTGCGGTTGAAGATATTGTCGATCCCCGCATAGAGCGTCCAATGCTTGAAGCCGGTATAACTGAAGAACAAGTTGAACTGGCTGTACGACGCCACGCTGTCCTGCATGTTTGGATAGTTCCCCGCCGGCAGGATCGCTTGGCTGTACGGCCCCACATAGAGCCACGTAAGCGTCGCATTCCACTTCTGGAATGCCCAGTTCAGGTTCGTGTTGCCCTTCCAGCGCGGAAAGCTGCCTCCGAACGGCTGATTGAGCGAACCGTTGTTGCCGGCAAAATCCGTCTCGACACCGCCCACCGGCATCTTGAAGTGCCACACATAAGCCCAGTCGCCCGAAAGCGTGAACGTACCGATCTTCGTCTTCACCGATTGCCGGAACGTCGTTTCGAAACCGTCCGTATCGAGTGTCGACAAGTTCTTGTATGGCAGCAGCACGTATGCGATCGACCCGTTCGGACCGCGAATCACCTGCGTCGGATCGTTGTTGTTGACGACCGTCTGCACGTCGTCCGTGCCGATCACGTTGTCGATGTGGATCTTGTACCAATCGAAGCCGATGTCGGTATCGCGGGTCGGCGACAACTGGAAGCCGATGTTGTAGTTCTTCGTCCGTTCCGGCTGAAGGTTCTGATTGCCCGACTGGATTTCCTCCGTGAGCGCATACCCTCCCGGATTGTTCGGATCGTTCGGATCGATCACGCCTTGCGCGCCGAATGTCTTCGACTTCGTATTTTCGATCAGCGTCGGCGCACGGAAGCCCCGGCTGTACGACGCATACGTTGTGAATTCCTTGACCGGTTGGTAACGCAACGCAAAGCGCGGTGAAAATGCGCCGCCGAAATCGCTGTAGTGATCGTAGCGCCCCGACTGCTGGAACGTCAGGTTCTTGATGATCGGGATGTCGACCTGATAAAAGACTGCGGCAACGTTACGTTGACCATTGACCGACTGGATCGACGGCGAGATAAAGGTTCCGTCGACGTAGCCGGCACCCGTGCCGATATATTGGCTTTCGTGCAGAAACTGCGCCCCCAGGCCAAAGCCGACGTCCCCCGTGGGCAACTTGAACAGATTCGGCGTCGAGATCGTTGCGTCCAACGCGTCGAGCTTCGTGATCGCCTGCGTCTGCGTATTCCCATACAGGCCATCGAGACCATTCGGCGTCGCCGCCGGATTCGCGAAATTGAACACTCCGTTTTGAACGATGTTCTCGAGCGCAGAGGCTTTGATCAGGTTCGAATAGTTATTCGATACCACGTTCTGCGAATGCGTATAGCCGACCGACCAATCCCAGTCGCCCACATACGGTGTCGAGAAGTTACCTTTCACCCCCGTCGCGGCCCGCCAGAAGTTCGAACTCGTATGAACCGCTTGCGCAGCCGGGAATGCGTAGCGCAATTGAGCCGGCACGCCGAACGGGTTGTACGGATTGCTGGCGGGCACGATGTTCGAGATCGGGTTCACGCCGCCCGTCGCCGGATCATAGGTCTGCGTGCTCGAACCCAGCCGGCCGACGAAGTTGTTGGTGACCGTCGTGTTGTTGCTCTCCCACAAATCGGCGAATGCCTGCATGGCGTCATTGATCTTGAAGTCCGCGTGTAACTTTGCGCTCAAGCGCTCAGTCCACGGAGAAATCGAAGACGCGTAGGCGGTGTTACGTTCGCAAACCGTGCCGCTCGAACCGAACAACTGCGCGGTGGAGCCGGCCGACACCGGCGAACCGCCATACGGGCAAGGATTGAGCGGTAGATTGCCGCGCCCTGGCACCCGCCACGATGAAAGTGTCTGATTCGACAGCCCGCCAGGAAAATTCGAGAAATCCTGATTCTGCGTCATATCGCGATCGGCAACCGAAATGCCGGTCGATCGATAGAAGCTGAGCCCGGCCGTCACGTTGAAGCGATCCGCGTTCAGGTCGCCAAACCCGCCCAGGATGCCGAACTTCGTCGTCCCCTGCCCGCCCCCGCCTTGCGTCGCGCCGCCATAGCTGCCGTCGAGCTGCAAGCCTTGAAAGTTCTTCTTCGTGATGATGTTGACCACGCCCGCGATCGCATCGGAACCGTACTGCGACACGGCACCCGTTTTCACGATCTCGATTCGGTCGATGATATTCAGCGGCAGCGTATTCAGATCGAAAAACTGGTCCGTGCCGTTGACTGCAAACGCATAGGGTGTCACCCGCTGACCATCGACCAGCACCAACGTGTATTTCTCGCTCAGCCCGCGCATCGCGAGGCCCGCACCGCCGGGCGCGAAACTGTTCGTCGTGCCTTCGCCCCAACTGCTCGACGAGTTCGCCGAAACGCTGCGCAGATAGTCGGCTACGCTCGTCTGTCCGCTATTTTCGATGTCCTTCGTCGTAACCGTCTGGACCTGATTGAACCCGACTTTGTCCGTACTGCGAATCAGCGAGCCCGTCACCTCGAAACGCTTGATCTGCGCGACGCCGTTCTTGCTGGCCGATTGAGCGGACTTCGCGGCGGCCGTGCCGGTTGCGGCCGGCGCGCCTGTCGTGGATGCCGCGCCTGTCGCGGGCGTGCCTGCGGTTGCCGTGCCAGTTGCCGTGCTGGTTGCCGTTGCGCCAGTTGCCGCCGCGCCCTGCTGCGCACTCTGACTCTGCGTCGCCGCAGCCGCGCCGGTATCCGGCGCCGCCGCCGGTTGCTGCTGAGCGAATGCCGGCGCCGCCAGCGTCGCCGTCAATGCCAGTTCCGCCCAAACGATCCGTCTGATTGCCAGTGCTAACGTGCTTTGTTTCATTTTTTCCTCTTACTTTCGTCAGTAAGGCCCCGTACACGCGGCAATCCGCTCTGGACTCCCGCACCCCCAAACCCGTTGGCGCCCGCCATTTCTTTTTCGCGGGCTTTTGTCGCCCGCCAGCATCCAACGCATCGAACCCGCACCATCCCATGAGCCGGCCGGCTTTCGCCGCGTCGCGCACCCGGCGCTTCGCCCAAGCCCTCCGCAACGATTAAAGACGCCAGCCCGTAACGCTTTTATAAGGAATCCTTAAATTTATATTCAGTCAACACTGCTTTTCATATATTCCGCCGCCTAGAAAAGCCTGGGCGTGCCTACCCAAACCACCACCGCCTCGCTCGCGCCGCCGTTGCGCCACGCGTGCGGCGTGGTCGATTCGTAATGCGCGGCGTCGCCCGTCCTCAGCATGAATGCCTTGTCCGCGAGCTTCAGTTCGATGTCGCCGGCCAGCACGTACAGGAACTCCTCGCCCGCATGCGTCGTCATCTCGGAGAACGCTTGCGCCGCCGGCAGTCTGACGAGGATCGCGTCAAGCTGCCGTCCGTCCACCACGTTCGTCAACCGGGCAAACGCATTCGCCGAATTCGCCAGACTGAAGTATTGCAACGTCTCGCTACGGCAAATCGATTTCGCCTCGGTCGGCGTATCGACGAAATACTGCATGGTCACACCGAGCGCCCTCGCGATTCCGACGAGCGACGTGATCGAAGGCGTTGCACGCCCGCGCTCGACCTGCGACAAAAATGGCTTCGAAATGCCCGCTGCAGCCGACGCCTCGTCGAGCGTGAGCTTGAGCCGCTGGCGCAGCGCTCGTATCTTGTTGCCGATCGAAGCAGCAACGACTGTCGATTCGTCGAGTGGCGAAACCATGGCAAGACAGAATCCCGCGGTCAAGATCCAGTTGTCGGAAAAATCTCGGGCTCGATGCGCGCACAACCATCGGGCAGCCACACCACGCTTGCGCGCGCGTATGGGCTGTGCCGATGGCATGTGCGCGCGCGCGTCGCGCGCACGCGACAGGCATACGCGACGCGAAACGAGACCGCTCGTTTCACTGCTCAGCAAAGCCACACCTCTCTAATATTTCGCCGATAGGCACCGCACCCGGCGCACCATGCGCGACTATTTCACCGCGACGGCCGCCCATAAGCGCGCGATATCGGCCGACCCGTCGCTACCCTGCACGCTGCGAAAAATCTGCACGGCTCGCGCCTTGTCGCCCGCGAAGTAATAGGCTTCGCCAAGCCTCAGGCGCGCTTCGTCGGGATGCTCGAGGCCGCCCTTCGCAATCACCGCCTCCATCGCCGCGAGCCCCTGCTTCACCTGCCCGGCGAAAACGAGATTCATGCCGGCGTCGATCGGCGCAACGGGATTCGGGTTGTCGGCTGGTGTCTGAGCGCGCTTCGCGGCAAGCGCCTGCAGCCGCTTTTCGCGCTCGGCGCCCGCGTCCTTGCCGAGCACGCCCGACGAGAAGCCTTGATCGATCACCTGCTTCGCCTCGGCGGCCGTGCCGGCAACGAGCGCGAGCTGCGTCATTTCCATGTAGGCATCGACGCCCGTGAGCGTGCCCGTCGCGCGCCTGAGCCGGTAGATGTCGAGATCGAGCGACGACAGATAACCGGGCTTGCTGCGAATCGACGTGACCAACTGGTCCCAGTAAGCCGGATTGGGGTGGTAAGCGACAAGCTTGACGAGCGAATCGCGGTAAGTCGCGCCGTCCTTCAGCTTCTGCGCGCACGTGCCGAGCAACTGCAGTTGCGCTTCGTCGGGCGCGCGCCCGGCGCGCACCTGCGCATCGATCCCCGGCTTCAACTGATTGACCACGGCCTGGCAATCGTTCAACTGGTAATACGACTGCACGAGCAACGAGCGCATCTCCGGGTCCCCGCCGCCCGCTTTCAGATAACGCTGCGCGATCTTGATCGCCTGCGGATAATTTCGCTGCTGAAAATAGATGCCGGCGAGCGTCGCGCTCGTGCGCTGCTCATCGTCCTTCGACAGCCGTCCGGAGCCGAGCATTGCTTCATATGCCTGGATCGCCTCACCCGTGTTGCCCGCCGCCATAGCCACCGCGCCGCGCGTGGCCTCGACCATGTATGCCTCGTAGGCCGTCTTGTTGGGCACCGCCGCGGCCTGCGCGATCTTGCCGAGCGCCTCGCTGTACTTGTGCGCGCGATACAAATCCTGCGCGGCGCCAAGCGGGCGCGCAACGTCCGGACGCAGCGACTCCGCCGCCGACGCGACACCAAACGGCGCCGCAAGCGCACACCCGCCCACGAGCGCGGCCGCGAGCGCGGCGCGCTTCCACCAATGCTGAATCATGGGATCGCTCGCTTCGTTATTGCATGTACTGCTCGTTGCCGATGAGGCCGATCTTGGTCGCGCCGATCCGCTGTGCGGACGCGAGCACCGCGGCAACATCCTTGTATGGCACAAGCTTGTTCGGCCGCAAATGGATCTCCGCCTGATCGGGCTGAGCCGCGACTTGCGCAAGCTTCGCCTCGAGCGCCGCGCGGTTCGGCACGAGCGTACCGTTCCACGTCGTCGTGCCGTCGAAATCGATGTCGATCTGCACGATCTCGGGCTGCTTCGCCGGCGGCGGCGGATTGCCCACCGGCAGGTTCATCTTCACCGAGTGCATCTGGATCGGAATCGTGATGATCAGCATGATCAGCAGCACCAGCATCACGTCGATAAGCGGCGTCGTGTTGATGTCGACCATCACGTCCGGTTCGCCGCCACCGCCGCCGGAAGATACGTTCATTCCCATCGTCGTCTCCTTAACCGCCGTGCGCGGGCGGCTCCGTGATGAACGCAACCTTCACGATGCCCGCACGCTCGCACGCGGTGATCACGCGGCCGATAAATTCGTAGCGCGTGTTCTGATCGCCGCGCACGTGCACATCGGGCTGCGGGGTCATCTGCGATACCGCCTTGAGCTTCGAGAGCAGCGTCGGCGCATCGATCAGCGTCGCGTTCCAGAAGAAATCGCCATCGCGGTTAACCGCGATCTCGATACTCTTCGGCGTGGTCTGCAACGGTTGCACCGTCTCCTTCGGCAATTGCACCTGGATCGTGTGCGTGACAACCGGAATCGTGATCAGGAAGATGATCAGCAGCACCAGCATCACGTCGACGAGCGGCGTCGTGTTGATGGTGGAGATCACCTCGTCGTTGTCCTCTTGCCCGACGCTCATGGCCATGATGCACCCCGCTTACTGGACGAGCGACGCGGCAGGCGCATTCGCGCGCGCCGGGCGCTTGCCGCCGGCGAGCAGCACCGTATGCAGTTGCGCGCCAAAGTTGCGCACGCGTTCCATCACCGCCTTGTTGCGGCGCACGAGGAAGTTGTAGCCGAGCACCGCCGGCACCGCCACCGCCAAACCGATCGCCGTCATGATCAGCGCCTCGCCAACCGGGCCCGCGACCTTGTCGATCGACGCCTGGCCCGCGATGCCGATCGCGGTCAGCGCGTGATAAATCCCCCACACCGTGCCGAACAGGCCGACGAACGGCGCGGTCGAGCCCACGGTGCCGAGGAACGCGAGACCGTCTTGCAGACGGTTCGATACGTTGTTGATCGCGCGCTCGACCGACACGTCGATCCACGTATTACGATCCACCGCTTCGAGCAGCGCCTCGTCGTGATGCTCGCCGGCCTCGATCGCGGTTTCGGCAATGAAACGGAACGGCGACGCCTCATCGAGCTTCTTCGCGCCCTCGCTGAGCGACGGCGCGCTCCAAAGCTCCTCGTCCGCGTGCTTCGCGCGTCGATTGGCGCGAAGCTGCTCGAGGAACTTGGTGATCATGATGTACCAGCTTCCCATCGACATCACGACAAGCAGCAGCAGCACGAAGCGCGCGACGAAATCGCCGTTTTTCCACAACGCGCCAAGACCATACGGGTTTTCGACCGATTCCGTTGCAGCCGGCGCGGGCGGCGGCGCCGGCTGCTCGGCCGAGGCGCTCGCGGGCGCCGACGGCGCGGCCGTTGCCGCGGAAACCGCGACCGCCGCATCGCTGGCCTGTGCGAAGGCGAGTTGCGGCGCGGCAAGCGCGCCGAGCGCAGCCGCGGAGATCATCATGCTTGCCGCCAGGGCGGCCAGTGAACGCTTGGTCATACCCACTCCAATCTCTCTCGTTTAACTGACAAACAACGTTCGGTTTCGACCCGATCCTGTCCTGCGCGTAGCCCGTTCAATTCAGATTGAACGAGAACGGAACCTGCACGCGCACCGACTGCCCTTGTGCGACGCACTTGAACTGCCTCACCACGTTGAGCGCCGCGCGATCCAGCACCGGATCGGCCGATTGCGCGACATGCACATTCGTCACATGCCCCTCGGCGTCGACCACGAACTCGATCGTCACGTCCCCCGTGATGTTGTTTTCCTGCGCTTCCTTCGGGTACTGCACCGATGCGCGAAGCTGGTCGGAATTCGGGCAAACCACGCCGACGTCATGGCTCACGGGCTTGGCCGGCGCGGGCGCGGGTGGCGCGACGACAGGCGGCGCGACAGCGGGCGCCGATTGCACGGGCGCAGTCTGATGGGTAATGGTCGGTTGCGGCGGCGCCTGCACCGGCACTTCCGGCGGAGGCACGAACGGCGGAGGCGGCGGCGCGAATTTCGGCGGAGGCAGCTTGACCACCGGCATCGGCGGCGGAGGCGGCGGCTTTACCGGTTCGATGATCCGGGTTTCGATCGGATGCTGAATAACTTGTACGACCTTTGTGGCGAGGCCATTGAGCAGCGCGTAGACAAGCAGGATGTGCAGCACCAGCACAATCGCGATACCGCCGAAGCGCCGAGCCGGATTTTGCTGTTTCTTACCGAACTCGCGCGGACGACCTAGCCTTGCAAGTCCGTCGTTTGAAACAGCCAGGCCTTCGTCGACTTTGATACCCACTCTCTCACCCCCTACTTCATTCAGCAGGCCTGGGCCCGGACACAACCACGCCCGCCCATCGGCTTCAATCCATTTCGGAATCCAAACTAATAGCAGCGATACCGTGCGCAGAAACGATCGATACAACGCATTTGATTTATTTCCCGCCGGCCGGTTGGCCGAATCGCCGTTGCAGCAACGCTATTCGACAGGTTTTTGCCGGCCTGAGATTTCAGTCTCATTCATCCGACAAAATACGTATTCTTTACTTTCTTCAAACTACCTGTCTTAAACGTGCCGCATGGGAAGAGAAGATAGCAAGGAAAAAATTTCCACGTCAAACTTTATTTGATCCACTCACACAAAATTTGGAGCAATTATTCAAAACAGTCGACTAGTAAGCATTTTGAATTAAAAGCATAACCACAGTAAACATTTTGTATGAAATCCAATTTGGGGATTTAATTAGATTATTTTTGTGCATCGCATTCACAAAGCAGGTGCATCGTTATTTTCAAATTCTCTTCTGAGATATTGTCTCGCTTCAAAATTCGCCGTCCGCCCACGCTCTTTCGCCACCGCTCACCAGCGCCGGTTGATTCGGATACCAAAATTTATGGCCCGACTTCGCAGGGCCGCTCCCGCGCGCTTGCACCATCGCCTCGTTCGTTCTTCCGCTAGAATGCGCTCGGCGAAAACGATCGGCATCCCACGGCGATGAGACTGAAATTCAAGATCTTCCTGCTCGCGATCGTGCCGTTTTTCGTCACGATCGCAGCGATCGGCCTCGGCGTGCGTCAGCAAGCAACCATGCTCGCACGCACGCAGCACGCGACGATCGAAACGGCGTATTTATCGAGCAAGGAACTGGAACTCAAGCATTACGTCGGGCTCGCGACAAGCGCGATCGCGCCGCTCTACGATGCAAGTGCCGATAACGCACGCGATGACGCGCAGCACCGCCAGCAAGCGCTCGCGATGCTGCAAAAAATGGAGTTTGGCCCCGACGGCTACTTCTTCGTCTACGATCTGCATGGCAATTCGCTGATGCATCCGCGCGAGCCCGAGCGCGTCGGCCACAATTACTGGACGCTGCGCGATCCGCAGGGCTCGCCGACGATACAGCAGCTTGCCGCGGCCGCGTTGCGCGGCGGCGGCTACGTCCGCTATATGTGGCAGCGTCCGTCAACGGGCAGGCTCGAGCCGAAGCTTGGCTACGTCATTGCATTGCCGCGCTGGGGCTGGATGGTCGGCACCGGCATTTATCTCGACGATATCGATACCGCGCTCGCGCGCATCGATGCGCGCGCGTCGGCCAATATCGAGCGCACGATGACGTGGATCACCGTCATCGCGTTATCGGGCGCCGCCGTGATCGCGCTATGCGCACTCGTGCTGAACGTCAGCGAATCGCGCAGCGCGGACGCGAAATTGAAACGCCTCGCGCAACAGGTCGTCGAATCGCAAGAGCACGAGCGCGCGCGCTCGGCGCGCGAACTGCACGACGGGATCAGTCAAATGATGGTGTCGGCAAAGCTGATGTTCGAATCAGCGCTGGAGCGCGTCGCGCATCTGCCAACCGGCGATAGCGCAGCGCAAGCGGCGCTGTCGAAAGGCATCGCGCGGCTCGGCGATACGCTGCGCGAAGTACGGCGCATCTCTCACGCGCTGCGCCCGACGATGCTGGACGATTTGGGTCTCGCGGCCGCGCTCGATCAGCTCGTTCGCGAATTCGGCACGCAAACGCTCGTCGAGTTGAGCTTCGCGCAGACCGGGCGCGTCGACGCGCCGCCTCTGCCCGCGCAGATCAATACCGCGCTGTTCCGGATCGCGCAGGAAGCGCTGACCAACGTCATGCGCCACGCCCATGCGACGCGCGCGGCCGTCACGCTCGACATTTCGCCGCATGCGCTCGCACTGTCGATCGCCGACAACGGCGTGGGCTTCGACGCCGGGCGCGCGCAAGCCGATGCGCGCGGCGGCGTCGGCTTGCGCAACATGCGCGAGCGGCTCGATGCGCTCGGCGGCACGCTCGCAATCAGCTCGCAAGTCGGACACACTGTCGTTACCGCGCGCGTGCCGCTGTTCGGCCACGCCAGCCCAGGAACTCCACGATGACCGATTCCGCTTTGTCACCGGGCGCCGCGCGCCTTCTGCTCGTCGACGATCATCCGCTCGTGCGCGACGGCCTGAAGATGCGCCTCGAGGCAGCGTCCGGCCTCGCCGTCGTCGGCGAAGCCGGTAATGCCGACGACGCGCTCGCGCTCGCAGCCGCACTCGAACCCGATCTCGCGCTGATGGATATCGGCATGCAAGGCATGAACGGCATCGCGCTCGCAGGTGTTTTTCACGAGCAATTTCCGGCGATCCGCGTGCTGATGCTGTCGATGCACGACAACGTCGAATACGTGACGCAAGCCGTGCGCGCCGGCGCAAGCGGTTATTTGCTGAAGGATTCGCCCGCAACCGAAATCATCCGCGCGATCGGCGCGGTGCTCGCCGGGCAAACATTCTTCAGCGAAGGGCTCGCGGCGCGGATGATCCACGCAAGCGCGGAAGCCTCGCCGCTCGATCGGCTGACGCCGCGCGAGCGCGATATCCTCGATGCGCTCGCACAAGGGCTGTCGAGCAAGCAGATCGCGCAACGTACCGGCCTGTCGGTCCGCACCGTCGAAACGCATCGGCTGAATCTGAAGCGCAAGCTCGGCATCGAGGGGCAAGCCGAACTGATCAAGTTCGCCGTCGAGCACCGCCGTCGCTGACCGCGGCAGCCAAGAAAAAAAGGGCGCTGCGGCGCCCTTTTTTGCACGATGCCGGCGAACGGCGCGCGCTTCACGGCGCGCCTGCTCGTCAGTTCGCGCGCGCGTTGTGCTTGGTCAGGAATGCGATCAATCCGTCGATTCCGCCCTGCGTGAGCTGGCTCTTGAATTGCCCTTGATAGACCTGGATCAGCCACGCGCCGGACATGTCGATGTCGTAAATCTTCCAATCGTTGCCGACCTTGCCCAGCCGGTAGCCGACAGACTGGCTGTCGCCCGGCGTCGTCACGGTCGAGCGCACCAGCGCGTCCGTGCCGCCCACGCCGCCCGCCTTGAACGTGAATTTCGCGTCCTGGCCGCCGAGCTGCGCAAGCGATGCCGCATAAGTGCGCGTCATCAAAATCCGGAACTGTTTATAAAGCGCCTGCTGCTGCTCCGGCGTTGCCTGTTTCCATGCGTCACCGACCGCAATGCGCGTCGTGCGCTCGAAATTCGTCGCGGGCAGGAAACGCGCTTCGACGATCTGCGTGATCTTCGCCATGTCGCCGCCGCGCGCCGCGGAGTCCGCCTTCATCGCGCCGACCGTGCCCTCCACCGCGTCCTTGACCACATCCACGGGCGCAGTTTGAGCGAATGCCGAAACGGACACGACGGCCGCGGCCACAAAAGCAAACAGATGACGTTTCATGCTGGTATCGAACAGAGATGGAAGAGAGCCGAGCACGCCGACGCGCCGCCCGGGTATGGCAGCAGTATACCGGGCCTCGCCCGCCCGCGCGGCCTCGTGACGCTCTGTTACGGTTTGGGCGAAATGCTTACGCATTCGGCGTTTTCGCCATGCCAAACTACCACTTGCTCACACCGATAACGGGCCCGCAAACGCGCCTGCACTTGCCCTGCGCCGGGCGGGCAGGCGCGATGTCGAGCAACGCCCGCTATATCGCCGGAAACGTAAATTCGCTTGATTGAAGATCGCTCGCGAGACGGGCCACCGCAAGGGCCGGTCCATCCGGCATTCGCGTTGCCAAAGTTCGGCATCGCTGCACCTTGCTTTGCTGCCTGCGCCAGCCTTAGCGGCCAGCCCAAGCCCGCCATTGGCGTGAACAGGCTTCGATACACCCGCGCTCGCACCCGCAGCCGATACGGCCCTGCGCCCGCATCGCCATCGGCCCGCGCGGGCGCGACGATCCGATGCTTGCAACGCTCATGCGTCAAGGCAGCAGGACAGGCTCATTTCGAAGTAACGGAAGCTGCGCTCGATGCCCGCCGTGACGTTGCGCACGACTTCGGCGCTCGGCGAATGTCCGAGAAGCGTCGCGACGATGTCGAGCGCTTCCCACGGATGCTTGTCGTCATACCCGGCGTGTACTTTCAGCCAGCGCATCGCGCGGCCGCGCACATCTTCTTCGAAGCCGAGTTCGTAGTCTTTCGTCTGACACAGATCGGAGCTCCACTCGCCGGTCACGCCCTCGATCGCATAATTGGTCGCCGCGATGCTCGCCGCGAGCGAATCCGCGTTACTGCTCTTCCAGCACCAATGGCTGAGCGCAAGCGCCGCAGGCGGGCTCATGCCGTCCGAGGCGTCCATCAGCGCCTGGCGCGATACGCCGGAAGCCTCCGCCCAGTCAATCCAGTACGCAACGTGATTCAGCTCGACGCGAATGTTGCGGATCAGATAGCGGCGAGCCTTCTCCTCGCCCGGCGAGTACGCGCCGTTTGCCTTCAGCAGGTTCATCGACATGTACTTCGGAAACTGCTCGACCACCGGCCATCCGTTGACGAAGAACGCGCTCACCTGCGGGCGCGTCAGCCGCCCTTCGCGCATGAGCGAAAAAACTTCGTGACACCGCACCCGCTCGCGCGCTTCGCTCACGGTGCCCACCACGTCTTGCAGCCATCGTGGATAGCTGGCTAGATCCATTAGATCGCCATCGCGTTCAAAAGGTATATGCACGTTCCTCTCCTTAGTTGGAAATGTGACCGACCCACGTCACGTCAATAGCCGCCTTCACTCCATGGCGAAGGCTTTGCAAACCAATACCCTTGATAAAAATCGATGCCGAGGTCGCACAGCATGTTCAGCTCTGCTTCCGATTCGACATGCTCGGCAATCGTGCGGCAACGCATCGAATGCGCGACTTCGTTGATCGCGCCGACGACGCCGTAGCTGATCCGGTCTGTCGTCATGTTCGCGACGAACTCGCCGTCGATCTTCAAATAATCGATCGGCAAATGACGCAGATAGCGGAACGACGACATGCCCGCGCCAAAGTCGTCCAGCGCGAAGCGGCAGCCGATCGCGCGCAGCTCGCTCATGAAGCGCGACGCGAGCTCAAGATTCTTCACCGCGGTCGTCTCGGTGATTTCGAAGCAGATGATCGAAGGCTGCAGGCCGCAGGCCAGCAGCTCGGCGATCACGAATTCGAGAAAGCGCTCGTCGGAAACCGACGCGCCGGACAGATTCACGTTGTATTCGTGATACTCGCGCACAGGCAGCGCGCTCAGCTTGCGGAATACCGTGCTGACCACCCAGCGGTCGATCAGCCCCATCAGCCCATAACGCTCGGCCGCCGGCAGAAACGCCGCTGGCGCGATATCGTGGCCCGCATCGTCCTTCATCCGCAGCAGCAGCTCCGCCCGCTTGGGCGCATCCGCCATCGAGCACACGTGCACGATCGGCTGCACGTAAAGCCGGAACCCGTCGGTTTCGAGCGCGGACTTGATGCGCCGGCTCCACTGCACGTCGCCAACGTGGCGCGCCTGCTGCAGATCGCTCGGATCGGCAAGCTGAATGCGGTTGCGCCCGCGCTCCTTCGCGATGTAGCACGCGATGTCGGCAAGCTTGACCGCCATCTCCAGGTTGCGCGGCGCGTGGCTCAATTCGAGCACGCCGATGCTCACGCTCACCGTGAAGCGTTCGCCTTCCCAGATGAACTCGAAGCCATCAAGGCTGCGGCGCAGCCGCTCCGCCTTGTTTTTCGATGGCCACGACGACGCGCCATGCGGCAGCAGCACGCCGAACTCGTCGCCGCCAAGCCGTGCGAGCACGTCCTCGCTGTCGAGGCAACTCTGGAAGCGCTGGGTGACCTCGCGCAGCATCGCGTCGCCCGCCGCGTGTCCGCAGGTATCGTTGATTTCCTTGAAGCGGTCGAGATCGAGCAGCAGCAGCATTGAATCCGCCGCGTCATTGCCGGACGCCTCCGCGAGCGCGGCTTCGAGCCGCCGCTCGAATTCGACACGATTGACGAGCCCCGTCAGCACATCGTGTGTCGCCTGCCATGCAAGACTTTCGAGGAATTGCTGCTCGCGCGTCATGTTGCGCAGGATCAGCACGTAGCCGATGTGCCCGTGCACGCGGTCGCCCATTTCGGAGATCGTCGTCTGCACGACGATCTTCGAGCGGTCGCGCCGCAGCAGATGCACTTCGCGCTTGATCGGCGTGCGTTCGTTTCGCGCCCAGAATTCGTCGACGATATCGACGGCCTGCCCCGTCTCCTTGTCGATCAACATCAGCACGCTCGATACCGGCGCGCCGACGCAGGCGGATGCCGAATAACCGAGCAGCTTCTCGGCGGCGTTGTTGATGAAATCCACGTTCTTCGTGAGCCCGACGGTAATCACCGCCTCGGCAACCGAGCTGAGCGCCGCTTCCGCGAACGCCTCGCTGCGATCGAGCGCGTATTGGATCGACAGCCGCTGCAATGCGGCGCGGCGCGCCCAGACGAGCGCGAGATACATCAGAAAGATCGATGCGCTGAAATACCCGACGAGCAGAAGTTCCACGCTCGAGCGGAATTCATCGCTGAACGCTTTCGAGAAACGGTCGGGCAGCCCCGACACGCGCTCGTTGATGTCCCACACCTGGCGCTCCAGCTCCTTGACGCGCGGGTCGTTGCGGCGGCCGCCGCTGATGAGCGTATGCAGCTCTTGCGCGACCTCGCGGAACGTCGCGAGTTCGCCGTCGGCCTGTTCCCACGCCTGCAACGCGTAATTGATTTTGGCGACCCAGCTCAGCTCGGGCAGCACCCAGGCCGCGGCCGCCGCGTCGGTCGGATCAATGCCGACCGCGATGATCGCCCGGCGCGCGGTTTCGCGATCGGGCGGCTTGCGCTGCAACGCGGTGCGCGCGAGCCCGAGCCGGTATGGCTTGTCGATCGCGAACTCGTAGAGCCGGTAATCGCGCTCGTCGCCCGTTTCCGCATAGCGGATCAACGAGATCACCGCATCCTTCTGCGATTTCGACCAGGTACTTTCGCCCCCGATGTAGATGCGCAGAAACGACACGATCGTCAGGCTCACGATGACGACGCACACCAGCACCGACACCATCAGCAGAATCGGCCAGACGTCGAGCGCCGGCCTTAGGTCCGGCAGCTGACCGCGCCGTCCGTCAAGGCCAAGTATCTGTTCACGCATGCTGGAAGTCTCGTTCATCGTCCACCTTGCATGAGCCCGTCGCCGCACCAATACCCCCGTATTTGCGCATCACGTCTGAAACGTGACCTGCCGCGCTGTCCGTTGCGGCACTTGCGGTAGACTGGCTATCATCCGGTTATCCGTCTGCGCGTTTCGTTACATACGACCAATACAAATGTGTCGCCGTTCGAGCCGCCCGGCGACACACTTCCCCGTATCAAACAACGGGCGGCTTGCCGCCGCCCGCCCATGCTTCACACACCCTGAAGTTTCAAACGATTCGCCTGCGCACGCATCACCGCGACCGGATCGGGCGAGAATGCGCCGCGGATGCCGACCAGTTGATTGATTTCGTCCAGGTGATTCCACTTGAATGCGGTCGAAATCACCTGGCCGTACAGCGAGCTGCAAGTCGACGCAAAACCGTCGTTCGCCCCGGCCCCGCTCATGGCCATGATATTGCCCGCCGCCAGCAGCGGCAGCGTCGACACGTCGAGCACGTTCGCCAGATCGGCAACCGGCAGCGTGCTGGTATCGACCGCCCCCGTCGTGATGCCCAGCACTCTGACCGGCTGGAACGCGCTACCGCTCCACGAATACAGCAGATGGACGTTGCCGCCGATGTTCTCGGTCGGCGCGCCCGTGGTGCACGTGCCCGACGCGCCCACACCCGCGCTCGGGAACAGTTTGTTGAACTGAGCAACGCCGGCGCTGCTAAGCGCCTGGAACGCGGCGATCCCGTCCTGGTTCGTGTTGTGCAGACCGCTCGTGATGAAGCCGAAGACGTTCATCAGCGAGCCGAAGATCGGCGTGGACAAGCCGGTCGGATCGAGCTTCAGGCCGTTGAGAATGAAATCGGACAGTTGCGAGCCGCCGTTGTGCGGCGTCGCGATCGTCGTGATCGACGCAACCAGCTCCGGTGCAACCGATGCAACGTAGCGCGACGTCAGCCCGCCCTGGCTGTGCGCGATCAGGTTGACCTTCTGCGCGCCGGTGATCGCGAGCACTTGCTTGACGTATGCGAGCAATTGCTCGCCGCGGCTGTTGGGGCCATAGTCGCTCTGGAAGCCGGACATATCGGCAACGAACACTTTCGCGCCGTGCTGCTCGAGATCCGGTTGCATGCCGTACCAATACGGCACCGCGCCGAACATATTCGCGGAGCCGGTAAGGCCGTGCACCAGAATGATCGGATAACGCGTTGCCGCATAATCGTCGATTGCGGCCGGCGCGGTTTGCGCCGACACCGCGGGCGCCGCCACCGCGCAGCATGCGGCAACGATCGCGGCCGTCCAGCCGCGGCCCAGTGTTCTTTTTGCAACTTGCGCCGCAACCACGACGCGCTCATACCAAGACTTCATTTTCGGCCTCCCCTGCCTGGCTTCATGCCAAGTTCAACGATGCGGTGCCGCGCATCCCGGTGCGCCAGCGGCGCCGGAGCGGTCACTCACCACCCCAAACAAAACCCTTGCATGTCGGCGTCGCGCTCTTCCATCGCAACCGATGCGCACCACGCCGGCCCTAACCCAATATCGGCAACCGTCCAGCACACACCGTCGCTCATGCATTCGCCGCGCGCACCGGGTTGCGGCGCCCACGGCATTTCCAACTGGCGCGGATCGCGGCGCAACCCAGCGCCGTGCGCCTTGAGCAGCGCCTCCTTGCGGGTCCACCATTGCAGCAGCATGCCGTTGCGCGCACGCGGCGCAGCAAGCTCGAACTGTTCGAGTTCACAGGCCGCGAGGCTTGCTGCCGCGAGCGCGTCGGTGTCGAGTTTCCTGTCGAGCGACTCGAGATCGCAGCCGACGCGCTTTCTCGCGATCGCGAGCAGCACGCCGCCACGCACATGACTCAAGCTGAACTGCAGATCGCGGCTGAACAGCACCGGCTTGCCGCCCGACTCGATATCGAACACGAGACGCGCCGGATCCACGTCGAGATATTCGCCCAGCACCACGCGCAGCATCGCGCGGGCAAACAGGAACAGTTCGCGATGCGCGCGGAATTTCAGCCGCGCGGCGCGTTCGTGCTCGCTCAGCGAGAGGCAATCGCATTTGAGATACGACCCTGCCTCGTCAGCGCTCGCACGCCAGATATGCACTTCACCCCGCGCAACCTGCTCCAGCAACGCCGCCGACGGTCTCGCTACGCTAAACCGCAATGGCGCTGCCTCATCGTGCGCCACTGCGTGCGGCCATCCTTCGGTTGTCATTTATCAGTCACTTCGTACTAGGGATACGCCGGCCACCCCGGCCGAATCCGCGATCCCGCCCTTCAACGGGCCGCCGCGGCAACGCGGCTTTGCCACCAAACAAATAACGGCGCACCGACGATTTCAAGCACGGTAAAGCCAATGAACGGAAAAAACGGTGCGCCGACCGACACAAGCGAAATCAAACGGCCAATTCCGCCGACGAAGATCATCAGCCAAAGCGCACGGAACAGCACGCCTTTGCGCTCGATGTCCGGAATCGTGTAGAACACGCTGAGCCCGAGCCCGAACCACACGCCCGCGAAGAAGCGCAAATTGCTGTCGAGCGTCGCGTCGTCGGGCATCGCGATGCCAAGCGATGCGTACAGCGGATCATGAATGCCCAGCATGCCGAGCACACCGGTGGCAAGCGGCACGATGCCGAGAATCGTGGTGACGATTTGTAGGGTGCGTTTGCTGCTCATCGAGAGGCGCCTCCGGTTATTGATAAAAGATCCCGAGCACCTGAACGCTGCTCGCTTCCGGCATTGCGCCGTAGCGGCTCCACGACGGGCCCGTCTGCCGCAGGAATTGCAGCGCGACGTCGAACTTGTCGAAACGCCGCCGCAACTCCAGCCAATATTGCCGCCCGGCGCCGAGGTCCAGTTGCGCGAAGCCCGTCAGGTCGACGCGGCGCACGATGAAGTTGCGCCACGCGGCCATCAGGAACAGCCCGTGCCGCGACGGCAATTCCTGCGCGAAGATCGACGTGCGCACCGCGCGGCCCCAAGCATACGGATCGCTCGCTTGCAGCGCGCGCCATTGCGAAGCCGACGCGCCGCCGCTGTTGCTTTGCAGCTCCGCCGTCAGCGACAGATCAACCGGCAATGTCCACGTGAAGCCGAACGACGAGCGCGTGCGGAACGCGCGGTCCTGATTGCCGCGCCCCGTCGACGCGCCGATCAGCGAAGGCCGCCAGCCGCCCGTCCATTCCGCGTAAGCGACCACCGCGTTGCCGAGCAGCACGCTCAAATTTTGCCCGAACTGCGGCGACTGTCCGCTTTCTCCATACAGCACCCATTGCGGCTGAATCGTCGGTGTGAGCCGCTGGCTACCGACCAGCATCCAGCGGTCGACGCCGTTGGTGCGCTGCAGATCGGACGATGCGAACGGATCGCCCGGCACGCCGCGGCTCGCGAGCCGCGGCGCCAGCATCAACGCGACCGAGCCCGAATCCCACACGCGCTGCGCACGCACCGCGACGGTGCCGAGCCGGTTCGTGTGGCGGCTGTCGGGATCGGGCGGCACGTCGAGGCTGACCGCGCCCGCCTTGAAGAAATCGGTCGGGTTGTAGCCGATCGCCGCGCCGATGCGCTGGTTGATCCGGCCCGCATCGAGCGCGAGATACGGCGACGGCTTCCAGCTCGCATAGGCTTCCTTGACGAGCATCACGTCGCGATGCGAATCCGCATTCGCCGACAGCGGATCGAAGCGGTCGAAGCGCATCGCGAAGTGCACGCCGAGCGACGGCGTCAGCGCATGGTCGAACTGGAATTCGATCGATAGTTGGTTGCGCCAGGACGTCGGCGCGTCGCGGTTGTCGCTCCAGCGCATCGCATCCTGCACGCTGAATTTCCACGGCTTCGCGGTTTCGGGCGCGGCGGCGGGCGTTGCATCGGCGAGATTGAGCGCGGCGTTCGTCGCGTCGTCGTCGACGCCGCCTGCCGAAGCCGGGGCGGCGGGTGCGCTCGGCGCGTCTGATGCGGGCGCGGCAGGCACAGCAGCAGGCTCGGCGGGTGTATGCGCCGCGCCCGCTGCTTCCGGTCCGGCCGGCGCGGCGCGAGACGGCGTCGCCGCCGCCGCGAGCAGCCAGACCAGCACGGCCAACGGTTTTCGCGTCATTGCGCCTGGAAGCGGGGCAGGTAGTCGCGTTGCAGCCACGCGTCCGGAATATCGCGCCATGCGTAGTCGGAGAAGCGCATCACCGTGACCCAATTCGGGTCGAGGCCGTCGATGATGACAGTTTCGGTCGGACGCTCGACGCCGAGCTGCATCGTATAGCGCCGGTAGAACGCGCTTTTCAGCAAACGTTCGCTTTCCGAATAAAATTTCGCCTTCACCGGCCGGCTGTTCGACGCGTCGAGCCATAGCTCGATGCGGTGATACGTGAGGCCCTCGGCCTTGCCCGTCAGCGACAGCTTGTAGCAATGCCGCGTTTGCCGGTCGCCGTCCATCACGTCCTCGGCGCCCTTCATCTGCGCTTTGTAATCGTGCGCGAGATTGACGGTCACGACGTCGCCGTTGGCGGCCTGGCCGAGCAGCCGCTGATCCGGCGAAATGCGGATGCTCGCCTGGTTGGCCGGATCGTAGAACCACAGATCGTTGCCGTTTTTCAGCATCAGCTTGCCCGCATCGCGCGCGGGCGCGACAAAGCGCACCAGCGTGCGGAACGCGCCGCCCGGCGCATCCGGCTTCGAGTAGATCGACAGCGTGTTGCCGTCGACCTGCTTGCCCGACCGGTATTCGGTCAGCGTCGCCGTCAGCACGAACGACTTCGTCGGCGTGCGGATTGCGTCGCTTTGCGCGAGCAGCGTTTGCGGATCAGGCGTGGTCTGCGCATGCGCGAGCACCGCCGCGCCGAGACTCAAGCCGATCCACCATGTACGAAACAACCGACGCACGTTGCACCTCCCCATCATTTCCAAACCCGGTTCCCCATTCTCAATCCGATATCAAACCCGACCGTCCGTTTCGTCCGCCAGGCCAACCTGTGTCACGCATACCGCAGCGCGTCGACGATCGACAGCCGCGCCGCATGACGCGCCGGCAGCCACGCGGACAGCCCCGCGACGATAGCAAGCCCGAAGAACGTCAGCGCGATCAGCTTCCATTCGCCCCACACGCGCACCGTCAACGCGACCGAATCGATCCGCGCGGGCGGCGTCCACGCGAGCCCGCTGTGGTTGACCGCGAACGCGAGCGCCAGCGCGACCACCACGCCAATCGACGCGCCGACGACGCCAAGCAGCGCGCCCTCGCACACGAACAGCGCCTGAATCCCGCTGCGCCGCACGCCCATCGAGCGCAGCGTGCCGATCTCGACCGTGCGCTCGAGAATCGCCGTGCTCATCGTGTTACTGACGACGAACAGCACGATCGCACCAATCAGCACAAAAACAAAGCCAAAAATCATCGAGAACATCCGATTCGTCTGATCATAAAACGGATTGAGCGCGGCAAAATCGAGCACGTCGAGCGGCTGATTCTCGAAGCGGCCACCAAACAACTGATCAATTCGCGCGCGCGCGGCCGCAAGCTGCGCGGTGTGCTTGAGCTGGATCTCGATGGCCGTCACGCGCGGCGCGTCGCCGCCATACACGAGCCGCTGCGCGCGCGGCAGATGCATCGCGAGATAAACGTCGTCGAACTCCTTCACGCCCTGCTGCTCGGCCTTCACCGCCGTAAAGCCGCCCACGTTCGGCGCGCCGTAGGCGTTCGCCGCGAGCACTTCGATGTGCGTCGCGCCCGAGCGCTCGCCGCGCTGCCCGACCTTTTGCGCGTCGGCCTCGGCGGCCGATAGCGCGAGCACGTCGGCGGGCGCGTCGGCGGCCTGCGCGGCGGAGGCGCCGGAGGCAGCCGCCGCGTCCTGCGCAAGATCGCCGCCGCCGCAATCGGGCACGGCAAGCGGCTCGCACAGGTGCAGCACGCGCGCGACGCCGTGCCCGACAATCACCGCGTCGGACGCGGTGCCGACGAGCGGATACGGCTTCGGCGCGAGAGGAAAACCGTAGTCGTTCCACTGCTGCATCCGGTTTTGCTCGTCGGCGTTCGCGCCTTGCACGAGCACCGTGCGCGATACGCCCGCCGCGAAATTACCGGCGATTCCGCCGAACTGCAGCGTCGGCGTGATGACCGCGATCATCGGCGACAGCACGGGATCGTCGCGCAACTGCGCAATCAGCCGCTCGTAGCCGCTAATGCCATAGGCAACCGGATTGCCGCTGCCGTACTGGAAGTAGCCGTGCCGCTGAATCTGCAAATGGCCGGTGCGGCGCACGAAATCGGTTTGCAATCCGAACGTGATGTCCTTGCTGAAACCGCCGAACAGCAGGATCGCGCACACGCCAACGATCATCGCGAGCAGCGTCGTGATCGAGCGCCGCCGGTTGCGCTGCAGATTGCGCAGCGCCAACATCAAGGTATGCATCTGCTCTACGCCTCCTGCGCGGCGCGACGCCGTCCGACAATGCGGCCGTCGCGGATTTGCACGATATCGTCGGCCGCCTCGAGCACTTGCGGATCGTGCGACGACACGATGAACGACACGCCGCTGTCGCGCTGCATCTTGTGCATCAGTGCGATGATCGCGCGGCCCGTGACGCTATCGAGGTTCGCGGTCGGCTCGTCGGCGAGCACGAGCGACGGGCCCGCCGCGAGCGCCCGCGCGATCGCGACGCGCTGCCGCTGCCCGCCGGACAACTGGCTCGGCCGGTGCTTGCCCTTGCCGCCGAGCCCGACCGCATCGAGCAGTTGCGCGACGCGCTCGGCGCGCTCGCGCTGCGGCCGGCGCGCCATCAGCAGCGGATACTCGATGTTCTCGTATGCGGACAGCACCGGCAGCAGGTTGAACGACTGAAACACATGGCCGACCTGCCGCGCCCGGAAATCGGACAGCGCATCGTCCGAGAGCGTCGCGGTGTCGTGCCCGGCGACCACCACGCGCCCCGCATCCGGCCGGTCGATGCAGCCGATCATGTTGAGCAGCGTGGTCTTGCCGCTGCCGGACGGGCCACTCAGCACGGTAAAGCAGTTCGCGCCGATATCGACCGACACGTCGGCCAGGCCAGTCACCTTCACACTGTCGAGCAGATAAGTCTTGCTGACGTTTTCGACGGTGACGATCGTCATCCCGCGCCCCCGGTGCGCACGCGCGGCGTGGCCGTGGCCGCGCCGGCCGGTCGCGCGGGCCGGGCCGACATCGCCGGCGCGGCCGGCAGCGAGCGGATCAGCCGCTTCAATTGCAGCCGGTATGCGAAGTGCTCGACCTCGATCACGTGCCGCTGCGTGTCGCTGAAGTGAATGCCGCCGTTCCAGTTCGAATGGTCGCGCTGAATCAGGCGGTCGAGCCGGGCCGCTTTCGCGGGTGCGGCGTCGCGCGCGCGCAGGTAGCGCGACACGAGCTGCGCCTGGTAGTCCATCAGCGGCCAGTTGCCGGTCGAGGTCTGGAACAGGCCAACGAAGAACAGGTTCGGATGCGCGCGATCGAATACGTTCAGATATAAGCGCGGCTGCATCTTGTCCCACTGCAAATACGACTGATCGAGAAACGGGAAGCTCAACTGGAAGCCCGTCGCATAGATGATCACGTCGATCGGCTCTTCGCTGCCGTCGGAAAACGCGACGCGGTCGCCACGCAGTTCGACGACGTCCGGCTTCGCGACGAGATCGCCGTGCCCGAGGTGGTAAAACAGCGTCGAATTGATGATGAAGTGCGATTCGAACAGCTTATGGTCAGGCTTCGGCAGCCCGTAGTCTTCCGGCTGGCCGGCGGTCGTCAGCCGCAGCAGCCGCTCGCCGAAAAAGCGCCGCGCCCACAGCGGCATGCGCAGCTTCAGCGGCCATTCGGCCCATTCGTCGGCAGGCATCCCGAACAGGAATTTCGGCCAGTAGTAATAGCCGCGCCGCGTGCTGTGGAACACCGCCTTGGCGTGATGCACGGCCTCGACGGCGATGTCGCAGCCGGAATTGCCCGCGCCGATCACCAGCACCCGCTTATCCTTGAGCACGTCGGGCGTCTTGTACAGCGCCGAATGCAGTTGCAATCCGTCGAAGCGGCCCGGATAGTCGGGCACGCGCGGCTTCGACAAGTGGCCGTTGCAGACCAGCACGCCCTTGTAGTGGCGCACCTCGTGGCCGTCGAGTTCGATGCGCCACAAGCCGCTATCGGGCAGCGGCGCGACTTCGAGCACGGTGCGGTTGAATTCCGTGTGCTCGTAGACGCCGAAGCGCCGCGCGTAGTCGCGCAGATATGCGAGCGCCTGATCACCGCGCGCGTAGGTCGGATAGTCGGCGGGCATCGGGTAGTCGGTGTACTCGGAAAACGCGCGTGAGCTGATCATGTGCACCGATCGGTAGATCGCGCTACACGGCTTGCCGTAGTACCACGTGCCGCCGAAATCGTCTTCGCGCTCGATCAGGTCGAAATCGACGCCCTGTTCGCGCAGATTCTTCGCCGTCGTAATGCCTGCCGCGCCGCCGCCGATGATGCAATAGCGCTGGCTGTCGTCCCGGCTGGGGGTGGTTGTCATCGTCGTCACTCCAATTCAGTTGTGCGCTTGCGCATCAGGCTGTCAGCGAATCGGCGAGCGCGCCCGATTCGGGCCGGGCCGGCTCGGCCTCGCCCAAGCGCGCATCGTCGAATCGCATCAGCACGTAGCCGCGCGCGTCGAGCACCGTGAAGCGGCCGGTCACATATTCGGCGACGCAGTCGGCCGACGACGCCGGCAGGCGCGCGAGCTTGACGCGGCCGATGCGCCACGTCGCCGGCGCGTGCTGCCGCGACGCGCTCCATTCGGCGAACAGCACGCGCAGCACGTGCTCGACGTGATTGACCGGCAAGCGCAATTCGAGCGGAAACGGCAACGTCCAAAGGCTCAGCACCGCCGCGGGCGACACGCGGCCGATCCTCACGATGCCCGCGGACGCGTCGTCCGGCACGCTCCAATCGCCCGCCGGCAGCAACTCGCCGTTCCACGCGGCATAGGGCACGGCAGCCAGCGGCTGGGGCGCGGGCTGCAAGCGGGGCGCGCGCGCGTATGCGGCGCCGACCGGCTCCGGCTGGGGTTGATAAACGAGCGTCATCGCGAGCAGCTCGGCGCGGGTGCGCGCATCGCTGCAGCGCACGTCGACGCACCAGACGTCACCGATCATGTAGCCGACCGCCTTGCTGTCGATCTCGACCGGTTCGACGCCGCCCGGCACCTCGGGCAGCGCGTCCAGATGCAGCGTGACGTTGGTCATCTCGGCCAGTTGACGCGGCTCGCCCGTCGGCGGCATCACCCAATCGCCCACCGCGCACGCGTGTTCGAGCACGAGCGACGCGGGCAGCACGACGCGGCCATTGAAGCGAAACGCCTGCGCGAACGGGGCGACGGCTGGATCGACGGTGTAGCGCGTCTCGAAGCGCTTGAACGGACGAAAGCGCAGCGGCTCGCCCGCGTGGTGTCCGCGCGTGACCAGCTCGCCGATGTTCGGCAGCTCGTGAATCGGATTGAAGCCCTTGATCTGCACGGGCGTCGGCGCACGGCCGATCGCGCCGACGAACGTCACTTCGCCGCTGCCCGGCGACGCAAGCTCGCGCAGCCAATGGCGCACGCCCTCGTCGACGTTCATCGGCGTCACGTAGCGCTGCGTGATCGCAAAGTTCGTGATCATCCCGACGCCTTCCCAGGTCGGCCATGCGAGCGTTTTCACGCCGCACGCGGGCGACAGCGCGTGACGCGCCGCCCACAGGCCGAGGCGCGCGAGACCGTCGTTCGCGGCCGCGTAGTCGGTCTCGCCCGTCATGCCGCCCCAGCGGCCCGTCAGCGAGCCGACGTTGCAGAACCGCACGAGCCGCGCTCGCGCACGCACCGCGTCGCACAGATTCGCGAAGCCGAGCACCTTGGTGCGCACCGTCGCCTCGAAATCGTCCGCGCTCTTCTGCACGAGCCGCACCGGACGGTCCACGCCCGCGTTATGAATCACCATGCGCAGCGAATCGCCGAGCTCGTCGCACAGCGCGCGCACGGCGGCCGCATCCGTCACGTCACAGACGCGATAGCGCACCGGCAGATCGCGCGCGGCGAATTCGTCGAGTGCCGCCTTCAGCGCGCGCTGGCGCTTGAGCCGGGAAAGGCGCGCGCGAATCGCTTTCGGCGGATTGTCCGGCGACGCGGCTCGCAACTGTTCGTGGCTGTATCGCTTGAACCCTTCTTCGTCGAGCGCGGCCCACGGCTCGCTGCCTTCCGGCGGCGTGTCGCGGCCCGTGACGATGACCGTGCAGCCGTACTGCTCGGCAAGCGCGCGCGCGCATAGCAGGCCGATGCCGCGCGCGCCGCCGGAGAACAGCACGGCGTCGCCCGGCGCGAGCAGCGAGGGCGCGGGCGCCTCCGCCGGCGGCAATTCATGGCGCTGAGCGTGCAGCGTATAGCGCACGCCCTGCCGGTAGCCGACTTCGAACAGCCCCCAGCGATACAGCTCGTTGACGATCAGCCGGTCGACGCGGCGCGTCTCGTCCGGCGAGATGTCGAGCACCCGCACGTTGCAGTTCGGCAGCTCCTGCGGCAGCGTCTTCGCGAGCCCCGCCCACAGGCCGCCGAGCGGCTGCGTGAGTGTGTCGTCGCCATAGCCCATCATGCCGTCCATCCACGTGACGGCGACATAGAAGAGCCGCGACGTGTCCTCTACCTCCGCCCATTCGTCGTAGCACACCTTCAGCAGCTCGACCGTGCGGCGCATCGGCGCTTCCCACGCATTCGCCGCATCAAGCGCGAACGGCGTTTCGAGGCCGAGATCGATGATGCCATCGAGCGGGCCGGATTCATCGAGGAACGTTTTCGCGGCAACTGCGCAATCAACGTGCTCGGCCGGCGCGAACACCGACACCTTCGCGCACGCGCGCGCAAGCGCCGCCGCCACGCGCTCGACCGTGCCGCCGCGCCCGTTGACGAGCGCGATCCGCTTGCCGCTCAACGCAGACGACGGCATGTCGGACACCGGCTCGACCGGCGTCGGACGCCACGTAAAGCGCCACGCCGGCACGCTAGGCACGCTCGCGGCTTCGGCCGCGCTCCCGGAGGCGGTTGAAGCCGGCTGGCCGGCCGAGTCGGTCGCGTCGGCCGACTCGCCCACCGGGCAGGCCGCCGCGATTCCGGCGGCGCCCGCCGCCGCGCCGGCCGCATGCGCCGCACCGGCCGCGCCCGGCTCGCGCGCCGCATGCATCGGGCACACCGCGCGTTCATCGCCCGCATAGCCGGCGGCCTGATCGGCCGCGCGCGCTTGCTCGTATTCGCGCACGCGCGCGAAATGGCTGCGCTCGCGCTCGCGTGGCTTCACGATCAGCCGAATGCCGTGCACCGGCCGCAGCGAGATCATCGCGCCAAGCTCGATCGGATGGCCGGGCAGCGCGTTCAAATCGCAATGCTGCGCGATCACCGCCACCAGCACGCGCATTTGCAGCAGCGCGGTCTGGAAGCCGATGCATTTGCGCATCCCGCCGCCGAACGGGAAAAATGCGTAGCGATGGCGGCCGGCGGCCGCTTCGCTTGCGAAGTTCTCCGGATCGAACGCGTCCGGATTTCGCCAAAACGCGGGATGCCGATGCGTGACGTAAGGCGACACGAAAATCGACGAGCCCGCCGGGATGTGATAACCGCCGATCTCGTCGTCATCGACGAGATCGCGCGTGAAGCCCCAGATCGGCGGATAGACGCGCAGCACCTCGTCGACCACCTGTTGCAGATACGGCAACTGCTCGAGATCCTGCACCGTCGGCGCCCGCCCGCCGAGCCGCGCGTCGAGTTCCTCGCGCAACTGGCGCAATACCGCCGGATGCTGCGCGAGCGCGTAGAGCGCCCACGCGAGGCCCGAGCCCGTCGTCTCGTGCCCAGCGAGGAACACGGTCAGCACTTCGTCGTGCACTTCCTTTTGCGTCAACGGCTGGCCGGTGTCCGGATCGCGGGCGTTCATCAGCATCGAGATCACATCGCTCGGCTCGCAGTTGCCTTCGCGATGGTCGGCGATGATCTTATCGATAATCGTGTTGATCGCGCGCTGCGCATGCGCGACCTTGCGATTGAAGCGCGTGGGCACCCAGCGCGGCGTGAAATCGTTTGCGTCGCCCTGTGGCATCATCGCTTCGATTCCGAAGCGCACTGCCGGCCCGAGCGCCTGAGCGTGCGTCGACACGTCGGAGTTGAACACCATCAGCCCGAGCATTCTCAGGCTCAGCGTCATCATTTCCTCGACGACGTCGATCGCCTCGCCGGGCGGCAGCCCGCTCCAGCGGTGCGCGAGCGCGAGCGCCGCGTCGCCCACCGCCGCCGCGTGCGATTCGACCTGCTTCTTATGGAACAGCGGCTGAACGACGCGCCGGTGGCGGCGCCAGAAGTCGCCGTCGGTCGTCAAAATGCCGTCGCCGAAAAACTTCTTGAAATTGTCGTAGAAGCGTCCGCGCACGTAGTTGCGATGATTCTCCTGCAATACGTACTGGACGTAGTCCGGATGCGCGAGCGCATGCGTGACGAAAGGCCCCAGCCGGTTGCGCACGACGTCGCCGTATTGCTGCTGCAGGCGCAGCAGCATCGTGATCGGATTACGCTTGTACTCGGCCAAATTACCCATCATGAGGCTGCCGCGCGGCCCCGGCGCTTGGCTGCGTTTGCTCATGCCGTCTCCCTTTCGGTTGCGCGACGCGCGACGAGCGCGTCGACTTCGGCCTTCGTCGCATAGGCGCCCGTCGTCCGGTGCACGTAGCCGATCACGACGCCCGTCACGTCGGTCATCTGCATCAGCATCCGGCCGTCGGGGCGCACCGCGACGAAGCGGTTGCCGCCGTGCCCGCCTTCGAGCGCGAACTCGCGCGGCGTTGCGTACAGATCGATCCGCTCGTGGCGGCTCGTCAGTTCGCAATCGTTGCCGCCTTCATATAGATCGATTCGGCCGATCGTCAGCGGAGCAGCAAGCGGAATATAGTCGTCGGCGACATAGTTCAGCGCGGCGACCCGTGCCAGGCCGTCGAGCATGATGCTCGGGACCACGAAGCGCGAGAACACCGGGTCGTCGACGGCGACGTTCAGTTGATAGCGCGCACCCTTGCCCGACGCGCTCATGCCCGTGTCGGTGGTGGACACGAACATGTTGGTCAGGCGCACGGGCGCCGATTCGAAATGGTAAGGATCGGCCACCGGCGTGCGCGGCTCATTCTGCGCGGGCCATACCGGCGCATACGCGTAGCGCGGCGCAACGAGCGCCTTGATCTCGAAGTGCAGCTTGTCGCGCACCAGAAGCTGGCCGTTCGGTGCGAACACGTCGCCCGTCACCCGCACCTGCACGACCGACGTGTCGCCTTCGCGGCCGACGAGCTGCGCGTGAATCCGCTTGGTGCTCGGCCGGTCCGCGTCATAAACGCGCAGGAAATGGCGGAACGCGGCGTCGCGGAAACCCACCACGCACTGCCCCGGCATCAGCTTCAGCGCGGCTTCGGCGGCAAGCTCCGGCACGAACGTGCCGGGCAGCGTCGCGAAGCCGTTGACGACGTGGTGCTGCAAATACGCGTCGGTACGCAGGTCGAAGACGCGCTCGAACGTCACGCTGTCGCTCGTGCGGCTCACCTCACGGCCCAGGTAGAAATCGCGCGCGGCTGCCGGCACGGCAGGCGCGGATTGCGGCACGGGTTGGACCGCGGCCGCAGCGTGCGGCTCGGCGCGCTGACTCGGCGCGCGCCGGTTCGACGACGCGCTCGGCATCGATGGTTCGCCCGGAGCCGACGCGGCATGCGCCGCCGGCACGGCTTGCGCATCGTTGTCGAAGAACGTCGGCAGATATGCCTCGATCGCGCGGCGCTCGGCGTCGCCGAGATGCACGGAACTGGCGGCACGCGCGCTCAGGTTGATCTCGCGCAGGAAGTGATGAATCCCCTCGTTGGTCCGCATGCTGGTGAACAGCCCGCTCTTTTCGAGGAACGCGCGCGTCACGGGGTTCGAGCCGAGGCCGACCGAGCGCCACAGCGTCCAGCCGATCGTAAACTCGTCTTGCGCGAGCGCCGCGCGGTGATAGGCCGCCTGCGTGTTCAGGAAATCGTTGCCCGACGCGTAATCGGTCTCGCCCGCTTGGCCCGTCAGCCCGATGAACGAGCCGAAGTTGCACCACGCGCGCGGCTGCGCGGCGCCGAACGCGCTGCGCAGATTCCAGTAGCCGCGAATCTTGATGTCGCGCACCGCGACGAAATCCGCGAACGATTTCACGTTGACCGACGCCGAGCGATTGAGGCCCGCCGCGTTGATGACAAGATCGACCGGCCGGCCGGCGGCGGTGATCCGTTCGACCGCGGCGCGCACGCTCTGTGCGTCGAGCACGTTCGCGCGCAGATAGAACACCTTGTTCGGGCCGCAGTACGACTGCATCACGTCGATGTTGCGGCGCGCGGCGCGGGCGTCGATCTGACGCTCGAACGCCTTGATGATCGCGGGCAGCGGCAGCGTCGGATTCAACGCTTTCTGCTCGCGGATGTAATCGGCGCGGCGGCGCGCGAACGCTTCGTCGCTGCCTGCGTATACATCCGGGCCGTAAGCGTCGAGCGCGCTGCTGCCGATCAGGTAGATCGTCGGGCGGAAATGCTCGGCCACCGCTTTCATCAGCTCGGCCGTGATGCCGCGCGCGCCGCCGAATGCAACGATCACCGAATCGGGGCCGATCCGCGCGAAGCCGTCGGCGGGCAGCGCGCCCGCGTCGCGCGTGACGCGCGGCGTCAAACGCCGCGTGCCGGCCAGCGCGACCACCGGCAGCAGATGCTGCGCGCCGCTCTCGCGCTCGGCCTGCGCGACGCCTTGGCGGATATCCGCATCGCTCGTGAGCACCGCGAGCGAGCGCGCTTTCGGCAGCTCGATCGCGAGCGCCTTGGCGAATCCCGTAAACATGCCGGCGTCCGGGTGCGGCACGCCGTCTTTCACCGCGTCGAGCAGCAGTTCGACGAACGAGCCTTCGGCGGCCACATCGTCATAACACTGCTTGAGCGTGACGAACGCGAGATCGTGCAGCTTCAGCCGCTGCGGCGTCGGCGCGGCGAGATGATCCGGCGCGAGCGCGCTCGCGTTCAGCGAAGTCAGCACGCGCACGTGGCTCGTGCCGGCCGGAATCAGCGCTTGCAGCGCGGTTTCGTCGACCGTGTCGATCACCGCGACGCGCGCGCGCGAGAACGTCGTCGCACGCGTGGAGAGCACCAGCAGATCGGCGGGCAGCATGCCGATGCCGTCGAGCAGCTCGGGCATGTCGGTGACGACCACGCTGCCTGCGGGCAGATACGCGAGGGTGCCGGCACCTGCCTGCCACGGCGTGTCCAGCCATTCGATCCGGTAGCGGGTAACGCCGAGCGGTTCGCCGTCCGCGGCAACGTCGACGGCTTTCAGCGTCTGCGGAATCGCCACGCGCGGCGCGGCCAGCACGCCGGGCGCAACCGGTGCGTTCGCGGCGGCAACGGCAACGGCCGGCATGGTGGCAGCGGTGGCAGCGGCCGACACGGCGGTAACACCAGCAACAGCCGGCTGTGCCAACGCGCCCGGCACTACGGCGCGGGCCGCGGCGTCCGCGCTCTTGCGCGTGCGATCAACGGGTGCCGGCGGCTGCTTGCGATCGACGCGCAATCCAAAGCGCGCCTGATCGGCACCGTTGCCGAATGCGATCGACGCCGCATCCGGACCGCTCACGAGCGCGCGCAGCACCGCGAGCGCGCCGTCGGCGCCCGCATACGTGACATCGCGGCCAGCCGCATCGCGCAACACCGCGGGCGCGAGCCCTTCGTCGAACTCGCGGCCGCTCTCGACCCACGCCAGCACCGGCAGCCCCGCCTCCTCGGCCTGCGCCTTGGTGGTCACCGCGAACAGCACGATGCCCTCGGCGAGCGGCTTGTCGAACGCGGGCTGCACTTCGTCGGCCGAGTTGCCGTTGATGCCGCCGACGATCGCCATATCGAGTTCGCCGCTCCTCAGGAAGCGCGATGCGACTTCGAACGCGGCCAGCGTCGACGCATGTCCAGCGTCGACGGTCATGTTCATCCCGTGCAGATCGTAGTAGTTCGCCACGCGCGCCGGAATCACGTTCGGCATCATGCCGGGGAACGAATTCTCGGTGGTCGGCGGCACGAGGCTCTTCGTTTTGTCGGCAACGCGCGCGAGCAGCTCGTCGAGCGCGGCGCGCGACGCATCATCGGCGCCCGCGCGCACGGCGGTCGCGATATCGTCGATATAGCAGCGGCTCGCGTACAGTGCGGCGTTACGCGTCGGGCCCATATGCCCCATCACCACGCCGATCGTGTTCGCATGCGCGCGCCAGTAATCGCTGATCTGCTCGCGCAGATCGTGCGCGGCGTCGAGCGCCATCAATTGGCAACGGTCGAGCGCGCGCAGCACCGCGGGCGGCATGCGCACGCGTTCGAAGCTCGGCAGCGCATACGTGAGGCCGAAGCTCGCGCCCGGCTGCGCGCCGGTGCCGGCAAGCCACGCGGCGACGGCGTCACGGCTGTCGAGGCCGGGAATCTTCGCCGACCAGCCGACGATCGCAAGCGGCTCGCGGTTGACGCGCGCGGCCGGCTTCGGCGCGCGCAGGTCCGGCCGGTACTCGCCGACGATCAAGTGACCATTCGTGCCGCCGAAGCCGAAGCCCGACACGGCCGCAAAACGCGGCGCGTGCGGCTTGCGCGGCCAATCGACCGGGCGCGTGGGCACCGTGAGGCCGCTCGATTCGATCTCGAACTCGGCCGGCGGCTCGGCAAACCGGTGCTGCGGCGGAATGCAGCCGTGCTCGAGCGCGAGCAGCACCTGAATCAGCGATACGACACCCGCCGCCCAGCCGGTATGCCCGACGAGCGATTTATTCGACGTGACCTGCACCGGCCGCTCGCGGGACAGCATCTCGCGCAGGCTCTGGAATTCGGCGAGATCGCCGGCCGGCGTGCCGGTCGCGTGCGCGACGACCCAGTCGATCGATGCCTTCGGCACGTCGGTCTGCTGGTATGCGCGGCCGATCGCAATGCTCTGGCCGGCCGAATTCGGCGCGTAGATCGCCTTGCCCTTGCCGTCCGACGACGAGCCGAACGTCTTCAGCACGCCGAGCACACGGTCGCCGTCGGCGATCGCCCGCTTCAGACGCTTGAGAATCACGATGCCCGCGCCGTCGGCGAACAGCACACCGTCGCTGGCCTTGTCGAGCGGGCGCACCTCGCCGCTCTTGGACAATCCGTGCAGCTTCGCGAACATCACCGAGCCGCGCGGCGCGAGCGCGAACGCACCGCCGCACGCCACCACGTCATGCTTGCCCTCGAGCAGGCTCTTCAGGCCGAGGTCGACCGAATAGAGCGACGACGAGCACGCAGTGTCGATCATCATGTATTCGGCGTCGTCGGGCAGCACACCGCGCATCGCGTTCAGGCCCACCCGGTGCGGGAAAAATTCGGCAAGCTCGCCCTCGTTGCCGCGCGCATAGCGCGCGCGCAGCGTGGCGTCTATCTGCGCGATGCGGTGCGCGCGCGCCTCGGCCGTCACGCCGGCCTCGTCGAGCGCCGCGCCAAGCCGCGTGCGCATTGCCGCCAGCACCATCCCTTCCTCGAGATGCTGGCTGCCGTCGGCGGTGTAGCCGACGACGAACGATGTGCGGTCGCCGTCTCGAATGGTCACGCCGGCGAGCGCCTGGCGCAGCGAATGGCGCAGCCACAGGGTTGTCAGCTCGTGCGGCGCGGCGGCGGCGTCGATCTCGGCGCGCAGCTTCGCCTCGGGCTCGAAATGCTCGATGAACACCGAACGCGATTGATAGCTCTTGTCTTCGGCCGACAGGTCCGGCGAGTAGAACGACCGGTAATCCCAACGATCGGGCGGCACGTTGCCGAACAGCTCGGGGCCGTCGAGAAGCGCCCGCCAGAATGCCTGCGGATCGCTCGCGCCCGGCAGCGCGACGCCCATGCCGACGACGGCGATTTCGTCGGCGTCGTCCGCGTCGCTCGAATCGGCGGCGGGCGCTTGTGCGGCGGCAGGCGCGGCGGCTTGCGGCGCGGCAGCAGCGGCAACAGGCGCGGCGGCGGCTTGCGCGAGCGCAGCGGCCGGCGCCGATGCAGCGGCAGCCACAGCGGGCGCCGTCCGCGCGAAGGCGGCCGGCGCTTGTGTCAGCGGTGCAGCCGCGTGCGCGGACGGAGCGGCGGCAGCCGAACCCACCGTCGGTGCGGCATGCGCGGCGGACGCTTGCGCAGCCTGCACGGATACCGGCGTCTGCGCCGCGTTCACCGCCACGATGCCATTTGCCGGCACAACCGGCGCCACAGCCGCTGCTTGTCCGGCATCCGGCTGCGTGCGCCATTCAGGCCGCGGCGACAAACCTTCGCTGCACAGCGACATCCCGCCGTCCGCGACAATCACCTGCCCAGTAATCCAGCGCGCCGCGTCCGACGCGAGAAACAGCACGACGTCCGCGAGATCGTCGGGCGTCGCGAGCCGGCCCAGCGGCGTCGCCGCGATGCTCGAACGCTTCGTATTCTCGGGATCGGGGAATTGCGCGGCGACGTCGCCGTCGATCAGCGTGGACGACGCGCCGTTCACACGAATGCCGGCCTGCGCGTACTCGACAGCCAGATAGCGCGTCAGCGATTCGAGCGCGGCCTTCGCGGTGCCGACCACGAGATAGTTGGCCGGCACCAGAATCGCGCCCACCGACGACACGTTGACGATCGCGCCACCGCCGGCGCGCGCCATCAGCCGCGCGGCGCGGCGCGCGCACCAGAACGCGCCTTTCAGATTGGTGTCGATCGCGCGGTCGAAATGCGCGGATTCGATGTCGTCGATCGGCAGCAGCGCGCCCGACGCCGCGTTGTTGACGAGAATGTCGATCGTTCCGTATTTCGCCTCGATCTCGTCGAACATCCGGTTGACTTGCGCCTCCTGAGCCACCGACGCGCGCACGACGTCAACCGTCGCACCGAGCGCGCGCAGCTCTGCCGCGGTTTCCTTGGATGCATCGAGCGAATGGAAGAAGTTGACGATGACATGAGCGCCAGCTTCGGCGAATCGGCGGCAGATTGCCTTGCCGACGTTTTTCGCCCCGCCCGTCACCAGTACCCGTTTCCCCTTCAGGTAGGAGTTCGGCAGAATGGAATTCGACATATCTTTTGATCGATCAGGAGTGCAAGTGGTTAGGACGAGATGCCCCGTCTGAGCCGGCCCCTTCGATTGTTGTTCTGTCGGTGCAGGGGCGGGCGCGGGGCAACCGCCGCTCAGCCCGCGACGAGCGCGGCCTTGTGCTGGTGTTCGTAGACGAAATCGACGATTTGTCCCATCGTCTTGAAATCGCCGGCCCGGAAGTTCGACGGCAGCGGCGGCAGCCCATAGCGCGCGCTGATGCGCTGAATGATTTCGGTCTGCTTGACGGAATCGATTCCAAGCTCGGCTTCGAGTTCGACCGTTTCGGTGAACACTTCAACCGGGTACTCCATTGCTTCAGCATAGATGGCGACAAGCTCGTTGAACAGCCGATCGCGCGGCACGTGCGCCACGCCGGCGGGTGCGGCGGGAGCAGCGGGCGTAGCGGGCACATACGACGCAGCGGCAGCCTGCGCGACGGGCGCGAAAGCGGCATGAGGCTCGACATGCGTGGCGGGCGCGAACGCCGCAGGGGCGGCCGGCGCGGCGGGAGCAGCCGGCGCATAGGCCGCCGGTGCGGCCGGTGCAAACGCAGCAGGCTCGACCGGCGCAAATGCCGCGGGCGCAACGGCAGCAAACGCGGCGGGTGCGGCAGGCGCGACGCGAAGGTCGGTAACGATCTGCGGCGCGGGCGTTGCTTGCAAGCCGCGGTGGGCGTGCGCATCGAAGAAACGCTTGAGTTCGCCCTTGATCTTGTCGACGATCCCTGGGCCGCTCACGCGCCAGAATTCATCGAAATCGGGTTGCAGATTGCTTGCTCGGATGTCGTCGTTCATGGTTCGGCTCTCTTTGTCGAAGTATGCGAGTACGTTTTCCACTGCACCCAACTCATCGCGCACGTTCGCGGCTCCGGAGAAGGTTTTGATACCCCCCGGCCCCACGACGCGTACCGCGATCTTGCTGAGTGCATTCAGCGCGCCGCACTCGACGAGTACGCCAACGCCAGACGCCTTGAGTCTTGCCACCGCCTGCGCAAACCGCACCGGCAATACGAGATGATCCGCAAGACAAGCGCCGAGATCGTCGGCGCCGGCGTAATACCGATTCAAAATCGGCGAATAAACCGGATATTCAAGCGGCCCGGTTTTATAACTCTTTAACCGTTTACCGAATTCGACGCGCGCATTTTCCAAATCCATATGATGAAATGCGTATGGCGAATTCAAGATTTGCGCGGAAATATTTTTCTGCGCGCAATAAGCAATGAATGTCTCGACATGGTGGTGCGCGCCCGACACCACCGTTTGCGCCGAGTGGTTCTCGACCGCGATGCTCACGCGCCCCGGCTGTACATCGAGCGAGTCTCCAAAGCATGCCGCGATGAGTTCGTGCACTGCCTGCGGCGCGGCGGACACCGCCGCCATCCGGCCGTCGGCCGGCGCCATCATCCGCAACGAATCGATCCGGTCACAGACCATCTCGGCCCCCGTCTCGACCGGGAACGCGCCGCCGCACGCAAGCGCGGCAATCTCGCCGAAGCTGTGCCCAACGAGCACGGCCGGCCGCGCCCCACGGGCGCGCAACGCTTCGAAGAACGAAACGGATGTCGCATAGAGCGCGAGTTGCAGCAGATCGGGCGCATGCTGCAGCCATTGGCCGATATCGAGACGCTCATCCCCGAGCGCCGTCAGCAGCGAACGGCGCAGCCGCCGCACGGCCACCGCGTCGATAGCCTGCATCGACTGTTTCACGGCGGGATAGGCGCGACTCAGCGCCTGGGTCGCGCCCGCGTAAAATGCACCTTGCCCCGGAAACAGAAATGCTGCTTGCATCATGTGATTGCCTTTATCCACCAGCCACGCCGAGTAACCCGACGATCGGTCGAGAATGTGTCCCCCCAGTCTCTGCTCGTTATTCGATTACGCATCGCGGCGGCGATATGCAGCCTCTAATCAATAATGCATTAACGATAAAGTAACATGAGGATATAAATACCTATGTTCGGCATACTACACATCCTCTACTGGTATTTAATATCAGGAATCGTCAAGTCATCATTCTTTGACGATTCATTCAATCGCGCGAATATTATCTGTCAAGAATTGTGAATTCCCGGCTACGCATTGGCAGTCCTGGCGGGCCGCCAGGATTGAGCGTGTTGCGGAAGGAATAGGCTCACGCGCGAACGGCTTTCGCCGAATACCGGCAATGGCATCGCTATTTCACAATGATTTAAAATATGCGCGATGCCGCTTTTATCTGATTTATTCAATCGACCGGCGCGATTTGTTAAAAATCATGGATTCGCCGCGTCGCGAATTCGCTGTTGAATTGACGAATCGCGCGCAACGCAACCGGACGCGCGCCCGTGCGATTCCCCACCTTATTTCGCAATAATCGCTCAGCGTGCCAGTATGCCGGAGCCCTCACGCCAATGAAATTCCCGCACCGGTATACTTGGGCATTTTTTGCCTCAACGTAGGCTGGCCCGCCGTCTCATGCTGACTTCCGCCCTCGTCCGACTCGTTGCCTGGTCGGTGCGGCGCCCGATTTGGGTCGTCGTGCTGTCGCTTGCCATCGCCGCATTGAGCGGTGTCTATGTCGCACGCCATTTCAAGATCAATACCGACGTCAGCAAACTGGTCGAGAATGACCCCAAATGGGCCGCGCTCGGCCACGCGATCGACGACGCGTTCCCGCAACGCAATCAAACGATCCTCGCGGTTATCGAGGCGCCCGCGCCCGAATTCGCGAACGCCGCGGCCGATGCGCTCGCCAGCGGCCTGCGCCGCGAAACGGACGCGGGCCGCATCGGCCAGGTGTCGGAACCCGCGGGCGGCCCGCTCTTCGAGCACAACGGCCTGCTGTTCCTGCCTGAGCAGGATGTCGCGAGCACGACCGGACAACTCGCAAGCGCGCGGCCGCTCATCAACGTGCTCGCCAAAGACCCGAGCGTCACCGGGCTCGCCACGACACTATCGACCACGCTCGGACTGCCGCTGCAATCGGGCCAGGTCAAGCTGCCGGGCATGGCGAAACTGCTGTCGCAGAGCGCCGCGACCGTCGACGCGGTGCTCGCCGGCCGGCCCGCCGCGTTCTCGTGGCGCGCGCTCGTCGATCCCGAGGCCGCCCGCCAACCCGCACGCGCGTTCGTGACCGTGCAACCCGTGATCAATTACCAGGCGCTGAAGGCGGGCGAACAGACCTCTCAGACGATTCGCGACACCGCGCGCGCGCTCGAACTCGACAAGCGTTTCGGCGCACGCGTGCGATTGACGGGCGAGCAACCGCTCGCCGACGAGGAGTTCGCGTCGGTCGAGGACGGCGCGGCCGTCAACGGCATTGCGACGCTCGCGATCGTGCTCGTGATCCTGTGGATCGCGCTGCGCTCCAAGCGGATGATCGCGGCCGTGTTCGTCACGCTGTTCGTCGGCCTGGCGGTAACCGCCGCGCTCGGGCTGATGATGGTCGGTTCGCTGAACATGATTTCGGTTGCGTTCATGGTGCTGTTCGTCGGGCTCGGCGTCGATTTCGCGATTCAATACGGGGTCAAATACCGCGAGGAGCGCTATCGCGATCCGGACCTCGATCATGCGCTCGTCGGCGCCGCGCATATGATGGGCATGCCGCTCGTGCTCGCGACGGCGGCCGTCGCGGCGAGCTTCTTCTCGTTCCTGCCGACCGCCTACCGCGGCGTGTCCGAACTCGGGCTGATCGCGGGCGTCGGGATGTTCGTCGCGCTCGGCACCACGATGACGCTGCTGCCTGCGCTGCTCAAGCTGCTCGCGCCGCCCGGCGAGCGGCAGTCGCCCGGCTTTAAGCGTCTTGCGCCCGTCGACGACTATCTCGACCGCCATCGCAAGCCGATCCTGATCGGCACGCTCGCGATCGTGATCGGCGCGCTGCCGCTGCTCGCGCATCTGCGCTTCGATTTCAATCCGCTGCATTTGAAGGACCCGCGCAGCGAATCGATGGCGACGCTGCTCGCGCTGAAGGATTCGCCGGAGGCGTCGGTCAACGACGTGTCGCTGCTCGCGCCGTCGCTCGCGGCCGCCGACGCCGCCGCCAAGCGCCTCGGCGCATTGCCGGAAGTCGGCCGCACCACCACGCTGTCGACGTTCATCCCCGACGCGCAGCCGCAAAAGCTCGCGTCGATCGCGGCGGCCGCGCGCGCGCTGCTGCCCGCGCTCACGCAATCGCCCGCGCCGGCGGTGCCCGATGCGCAGCGCGTCGCGGCGCTCAAACGCGCGTCGAACCTGCTCGAATACGCGGCGGAGGATTATCCCGGCCCGGGCGCGGCGGCGGCCAAGCATCTGTCCGAGTCGCTCGCCAAGCTCGCGGCGGCCGACAGCGAAACGCGCGATCGCGCCGAAACAGCGTTCTCGTCGACATTGCGCATCGCGCTGAACCAGCTCGCGATGCTGCTGCAGCCGTCCGGCATCACGCGCGACAATCTTCCGCCGCAAATCGTGCGCGATTGGGTCGCACCGGATGGCCGCGCGCTCGTACAGATCTCGCCGAAGGTGCAAAAAGGCGCCGATCCGGGCGACGACGCGATGCTGCGCCGTTTCGTGCAGGCCGTGAAGGCAGCCGAGCCCAACGCGACCGGCGGCCCGATCTCGATCCTGCACTCGGCCGATACGATCATCCGCGCGTTCCTGCAAGCCGCCGCGCTGTCGATCGTGTCGATCACGCTGCTGCTGTGGGTCGCGCTGCGCCGCTTCGGCGACGTGCTGCGCACGCTCGTGCCGCTGCTCGTGTCGGGCGTCGTGACGCTTGAGCTGTGCGTGCTGTTCGGCATGCCGCTCAACTTCGCGAACATCATCGCGCTGCCGTTGATGCTCGGCGTCGGCGTCGCATTCAAAGTGTATTTCGTGATGGCGTGGCGCGCGGGTCAAACGGGCCTGCTGCAATCGAGCCTCACGCATGCGGTGCTGTTCAGCGCCGCGACAACCGCGACCGCGTTCGGCAGCCTGTGGTTATCGCATCATCCCGGCACGGCCAGCATGGGGCGCCTGCTCGCGCTCGCGCTGTCGTGCACGCTGATCGGCGCTGTCGTGTTCCAGCCCGTGCTGATGGGCAAGCCGCGCGACAAGCGCGTGACGAATCAATCGCAAGGAATCGATGAATAAGATCAAGACGCGCCTGTCCGCGTCCGCGCTCGCCGCAGCCGCGCTGCTGAGCGGCTGCGCGACCGGCCCCAACCGCACCCCGGGCGACCCGCTCGAACCGATGAACCGCACGGTCTTCAAATTCAACGACGCGGTCGACCAGACCATCGCCGTGCCGATCGCGAAGGGCTATCAAGCCGTCACGCCGACGCCGGTGCGCACGGCGGTCAGCAGCTTCTTCTCGAACCTTGGCGACCTCGGCAACATCGCGAACAATCTGCTGCAGCTTCGTATCACCGACGCGACGCAAGACATGATGCGCGTTGTGATCAATTCGGTATTCGGCGTCGCCGGCCTGTTCGATGTCGCCTCGCTCGCCGGGCTGCCGAAACATCATCAGGACTTCGGGCTCACGCTCGCGCGCTGGGGCGTGCCGGCCGGCCCATATTTGGTGCTGCCCATTTTCGGGCCGAGTTCGTTTCGCGACGGCGTGGGCCGCGCAGTCGACGTTCGCTTCAATCTGCTGAACTACATCGAGCCCGCCGCGCGCAATCCGATGTATGTCGCGCAATTCATCAGCGCGCGTTCGGATCTGCTCGGCGCGACCGATCTGCTGCAGCAGGCCGCGCTCGACAAATATTCGTTCGTGCGCGACGCATATGTCCAGCAACGCCGCTCGCTCACGTATCGCGGCCACGGCAACGATGAACCGGCGCTGCCGAACTATGGCGAACCGGACAGCGAAGCCACGCCGGGCGCGAAGCGCGGCAGTGGAGAACCGGGCGGCTTGCCGCAATACCAGGATCCGGGTGACGCGGGCAGCGGCGGATCGCCGAGCCATTCGAATTCGGGCAAAGCGGCGCGCGAGCCGGCCGGGCTGCCGCAATATCGAGACCCGGGCGACGATACGGCCATGAAAAAAGGCGGCGGCGCGGCTGGCCACACAGCAGCGCCGGGCGCTGGCAAAGCGGCATCGCCCGCGTCGGGCGCCGCCGCGCACTAACCGCGCCGGCATTGCCGTCAATACAGCGGGCGGCTGCCGTCGCAGCTTCGGCCAAGCTCCGCCGTCCCGCTATCGGAATGCCGGCATCAAAAGAAAAACCCCCGGGCGAAGCCGGGGGCAGCTTACTTCAGCCCTGCATGGCAGCACGGGCATCAGCCTCTTCGATTCATTCAATTCGACTCGACGAACTGAATATACGGCGTCGTTCCGCCGTTTGCCGAACAGGTTCCCAGCTTCAGGTTGTTCGTCTCGCCCGTCGTGCCGCCGTTCGTCGGGCCAATGCAGCTCGGCGAACTGGTCGTGCCGTCATTGACCGCGAGCTTCACCGTCAGCGACGAGCCCGAATTGAAATTGACTCCCGAGCCCCCGCCGTTGCCGACCACGTTGAACTCCGACGTGTTCCACACATACGCGATCCCGAGCGTGCTATCGCTTTGCGTAACCGAGTGAGCAACGCCGCCGTAAGTGAACGTCACGGTATCCACGCCATTGGCCGCGGCGGAGCCGGTCAGCGAAGCGGACGCGAGCTGCGAGGCCGGAACGAACGAGACGGCCACTGCATTGCTGTTGCGATAACACGCATATTGCGGGCTGTACGAATACCATCCGCGCGGGCATCCCTTGCGCGAATAATCGCTGCTAGACAGGAACATCCAGTCCTGAATAAACGCTTGCGGCCCCGCCGGCGCCGGGCTGTCCGCGCCGTTGTATGTCGAATAAATGAACTGCTGCCAGACTGAGCACGACGTATAGCCATACGACGCGCAAGCGGGCGAGCCGCTGGCAAAATTGGTATTGAGTTGCAGCGTATAGCCATTGGTTCCGCCGTATCCATTCGGGTTGTTCGTCGATGTCACACCCGAAACGATCGGAAAGCTGCCGACGGCCGACCGCGTCAACTGCGCAGTCTGCGCGGCATAATCGGTGCCGTTGCCTACCGTCTGCGGCGCGCTATAAGCGTCGCGTCTCGGGCCGACTTTCGGACTCGACCGGTATTTCGGGCTTGCCAGGCACGTCTCCTTTTCCCAGGTCAGATTGGGGTAGACCGCCCGAAAACAGCCTGCCGCGGGCGTCGCGACTTTCTTGATGTGTTCGTGCCAGACCTTCAGCGCTTCAGGGCTCGCTTGAGCAGCCGCGGCCACGGCGGCGGCATCGGCCGGCTGGTCGGCAAACGCCGGTGAAATCGAGACGACGCCGAACAAACCCGCCACGCACGCAGTGAGGCCCCAACGGCCCAAGCCAGATTTCTTTTTCGATTGCATGAGTACCCCCTCCACAAGGGAAATTGCACCGTTCACATGTCATTTGGAAAAACGGACAGAGCGATATCGATTGAATTGATCTATACCCACCTCCCAATATTTTTCGATCACACCACATTCGCCATTCTTTATTTTCGATGCGTCGAATTTTTACTCACGGCAATTACATCGCTTAATCGCGTCGATTCAAATGAATCAACCTTTCGTCTCGTTCATCGGGTAACACCTCTCTTTGCAGCGCCGCTGCCATCGATCGTGCACGGGAAAATCCCTAGTCTTGCCAAGAGCCGGCATCACGAATCAATTCGCCCGATATCACGACAGCGCCGCGTCAAACCTCGAGCGCTTTGGGGCGCACGCCGGCAGCCGCATCATCAGCGGGCTGTCCGGTCAACGCGCATGAGATCGAAGCCGCACCCGGCGCCCGTGACGTCGATGCGAACCCAAACCAAACATGCGACGGAAATTCGACTCTTTTCCGTTTCGTGAATCCCCCCGGCAATACGGCATACCACCGGCAATTCGCTTTTTTAAAAAGCGATCAGCAATTAATTCGAGATATCGATCAATTACCCTTTACCGCCTGTCCGCCTGTAAAAACAAACGGCGACCAGTTGCGTCACATTCGACCCGGCGATCGAAAACAAGCCGTAAAAAAAATCCGGCTTATTTTGAGATGGCCATTCAATGAAATATCGGCAGCCATGCCACGGCCACCCTCTCCGGCACCTCACCGTGAGGATAGTTAGTCATGCAAAACGATGAGATAAGAAAACTCCATCACCACGTTTTTAATAAGCTATCAAACTTTTTTTGATGTGAGATTTAAATATTGTTAAATTTACAGAATGCCAACTTGACAATTACATAAAGGGGAGATAGAGATCAGGCCCCGCGCCATGCGCCGGCGCGCTCGACCGCGCGCCGGGCATCCACGAGCGTCGCCCGCGCCGCGCGCGCGTCGCCGGCAACCTGCAGCAGCGCGCCAAGCTGTGACGGCTGCCGGGCAAGTTCACGCAGAATTGGAAGGATCGCGGTGCTGCCGTCGTCGCGCAATCCTGCTGTCGCCGCTTTGGGTAACGTGCGCCACGCAGGATCGACGATCGCCCGGCATACCGCGAACGGCACGCCGCGCGCTGCCGCGAACGCGCCCGCTATGTGGGATTCCATGTCAACCGCGAGCGCGCCTTTCGCACGATGCAGCGCTGCCTTGTCGCGCGCGTCGATGACAGGCTCGCTGACCGCCGCGAGCGTGCCGCGCCGCACCCGCGACGCGACCGGCCCGCCGGCGAGCGCGGCAACGATCCGCGCACTCCATCGAGCATCGGTCTTTAACCGTCCGAACGGGCCGTCGACCGCATCGGCAATGATCAGCGCGCCCGGCACCAAGTCCGGCGCGAGACCGCCCGCCGTGCCGAAGCTGACAACCGCCGCGCAACCGTGCGCGTCGGCCGCATCGGCAAGTGCACGCTCGAGCCGGTCCGCGCGCGCCGCATAGACTGCCTCGACGCCCGCGCCGCGCGCAATGCGCGCTTCGAACGCCATCCCTGCAACGGCAATCACCGGCGCTGCCACTTGGCCGGACCTCGACACCATCGGCCGTTTACATCCCGACCGTCACGCGCGTCGTGTTCGCGCGCTTCAGGCTCCGGTAACGCGCCAGCGCCCAGAGCGGGAAGAATTTCCGATAGCCGTGATAACGCAAATAGAACACGCGCGGAAAGCCTGTTGCGGTAAAACGCGTTTCGTCCCACAGGCCATGCTCGCGCTGCGTGCCGAGCAGATAATCGACCCCCCGCGCGACGGCCGGATGATTGACCTCGCCCGCCGCCATCAGGCCGAGCAACGCCCAGGCGGTCTGCGACGACGTGCTCGGCGCACGCTCGTAGCCGCGATAGTCGAGCTTGTAGCTATCGCCGTCCTCGCCCCAGCCGCCGTCCGGGTTCTGAACCGACAGCAGCCATTGCGCGCCGCGCTTCACGCGCGGGTCGTCATGGCCGAGGCCGGCCGCGTTCAGCGCGCACAGCGCGCTCCATGTGCCATAGATGTAGTTCATCCCCCAGCGGCCATACCAGCTGCCGTCGGCTTCCTGCTCGTTCAGCAGATAGTCGAGCGCGCGGCGCGCCGGCTCGCTCGCGGCAGGCGTTTCGCCCAGTTGCGCGAGCATCGACAAGCAGCGGCCCGACACGTCGGCGGTCGGCGGATCGAGCAGCGCGCCGTGATCCGAGAACGGAATGTTGTTCAGATAATGATGGGTGTTCTCCGGCTCGAATGCGCCCCAGCCGCCATCGCTGCTCTGCATGCCGACCACCCATTCGCGCGCGCGCGCGATCGATTCGCGGTACACGTTCGGCTGCGCGGCTTGGGCTTGGTCTTGGTCTTGCGCGACCAGGTCCGCAACCCGTTCCTTCGCGACGCGGTCCATCGCCATCGCAACCACCGCCGTATCGTCGACATCCGGATAATGCGGATTCGCGTACTGGAACGCCCAGCCGCCTGGGCGCACGTTCGGCCGGCGCACGATCCAGTCGCCACGCACGTCGAGAATCTGCAGTGGACGCAGCCAGTCGAGCCCGCGCGCGGCCGCGTCGATCGCACGCGCGTCGCCCGTCTCGATCAGCGCGTGCGCGGCCAGCGATGTATCCCAAACCGGCGACAGGCACGGCTGGCAATACGCCTCGTCGTCGCCGACGACGAGCAATTTTTCGATCGACCGGCGCGCGATCGCGCGGCTCGGATGATCTTCTGGGTAGCCAAGCGCCGCGTACATCATCACTGCGTTCGCCATGGCCGGATAAATCGCGCCGAGGCCGTCCTCGCCGTTCAGCCGCTCGTCGACGAACGCAACCGCCTGGTTGATCGCGCGCTCGCGCGAATAGCTCGGCAGCAAGCCGTCGACAAGCCGCAGCACGCCGTCGACCGCACGGAAAAACATGAACCAGCCGGTGCTTTGATGCGGTTGCTTCGGCAGCAGCCCGGTGTTGACGGGCGGGCTCTTGAACAACTCGTCGATACGCACGCCACGCGGGTTCTTCGCAATCGGCCGCTTCGCGTTCAGCACGAGAAGCGGCACGATCACGGTACGGGCCCAATACGACACTTTCGACAAATGGAACGGGAACCACTGCGGCAGCAGCATCACCTCGACCGGCATCATCGGCACCGCATACCACGGCACGACACCATAAAGTGCGAGCTGAATCCGCGTGAACACATTCGACATCTCCGCGCCGCCCATCGCGTGGATCGCGCGGCGCGCGCGCTGCATGTGCTCGGCGTTCTCGTCATCGCCGATCACTTTCAGCGCGAAATATGCCTTCACGCTCGCGCTGATGTTCGGCGCACCGTCGGCAAACAACGGCCAGCCGCCGTCCGGCTGCTGGATGCGGCGCAGATAGCGGGCGATCTTCCGCTCGAGTTCGATATTCGGCGTCTCGCCCAGATAGTGGACGAGCAGCACGTATTCGGCGGGAATGGTCGAATCGGCTTCCAGCTCGTAGACCCAATGGCCATCCGGGTTCTGCGCGGCGAGCAGCGCGTCGGTCGCGCGCGCGACGGCAGCGTCGAGCGTGGCGGGCGCGGCGGCGGCCGCAGCCGTTGCAGGTGCCGCGTGCGTATCAACGGACGCATCGGATGCGTCGAGCGTTTGCATATCGGTCATGTCGTTCATCGGTCCCTCTCTCATTGCCGGCACGCGCGTCCAGCCAGTTCACCGGATTCGGACGCGTGCCCGTTGCCGCGGGTCGGCCTGCGGCCGTCCAGACGCCCGCGAACGTCCGCCTCGGCACACACTCGCGCATGCCAGGGCATGGCGCTCGCCACGCAGGCTGCGTGAAGTAGCGCCTGTTACATCGGATCAAAACAATGCGTAGCGCGCCGCGAGCAGCAGCATGCGCGCGCGCGGCTTGCGCAGCGGTGCGCGCGGCGGCGCGAATCCGCGTGCCACCGCAGCTTCGAGAATCAGCCGGTAGGCGCCCGACATAATGCGCGGCGCACGCACCTGCACACGGGGCGATGCGTCCATTACCGCGTCGGCCTGCGCGAAATGCCGCTGCGCGCGCTCGACGAGCGTCGCGCATACGCGCGGCAACGCCGGGTCGCGCGCGATCGTGCGCGGATCGGGATCGGCAAGCGCGATTCCCTCGCGCGCGAGCAGCTCGCGCGGCAGATAGCAGCGGTTGATCGCCGCATCGTCGTCGATGTCGCGCAAGATGTTCGTCAGTTGCAGCGCGCGGCCAAGGTGGTGCGACAGCAGCCGGCCCGGCTCGTCCGGCATCCCGAAAATCCTCACCGATAGCCGCCCGGCCGCACTCGCGACGCGGTCGCAATACAAATCGAGCGTCGCGTCGTCCGGCGCGCAGATATCCTCGGCCGCGTCCATCGCCATCCCGTCGATCATCGCGTGAAAATCGTCGCGCCGCAGCCCGAATTTCTCGATCTCGCGCGTGAGCGGCACAAGCGACGCACGCGGGCGGCCCGCGTAGCAAGCGTCGATGTCGGCGCGCCAGCGCTCGAGCTGCGCCGCGCGCTCAGCGCGCGAGCCGCCTTCGTCGGCGATGTCGTCAACCGCGCGGCAAAACGCGTACACCTGGAACATCGCGTCACGCTGCCCGGCGGGCAGGATGCGCATCGCAAGATAGAAAGAGCTGCCCGATGTGACGGCAGCGGCGTCGGTTTCGGTATCGTCCACGACGGGATTGGAAACGGCCAAGACGAGCTCCGCTAAGGCGCCCTTGCGGGGCGATTGAAGAAGCCATGCCCGGCTGGGGATGGTAAATGCGTGCGAGATACGCGAACGATCGGCGCAGACAGGCACAAATTACCGGCGGGAAGCCGGAATTGGCCGAGAGTATAGCAATCTTTGACAGTCGATGCCGCCCGATTCGCCCGGCCGCGCAATCCGTTGTGCCCCGGTAAGATGCGCACACAGGCAAACGGCCGCGCTGGCCGCCGCCGATCAACATAATCACGAAACCTAGAGAGACTGCCTTGCCAATCGAACCGCACAACGCAGCGCCTGCTGCCACTCGCCACGCCGCGCCGGCATCCGAGCCGCCGGCTGCGCCATTCGTGCTCGTGCACGGCGCCTGGCATGGCGCATGGGCCTATTCACGCGTGATCCCCGCGCTGGCTGCCCACGGCCATGCGGCCATCGCCGGCGATTTGCCCGCGCACGGCGCCAATGCGCGCTTTCCCGCATCGTTCTTCAAGCGTCCGCTCGACGCGGCCGCGTTCGCGAGCGAGCCGTCGCCCGTCGCGAGCACGACGCTCGACGATTACGTCGACCATGTGCTGCACACCATCGATCAGGCCCGCGCGCTCGGTCATGAGCGGGTCGTGCTCGTCGGCCATAGCATGGGCGGCCTCGCGGTCACGCTGGCCGCCGAGCGCGCGCCGCAGAAAATCGCCAAGCTCGTTTACCTGGCGGCATTCATGCCCACGGCGGGCACGACAGCGCTCGACTACACGCGCGGGCCGGAAAATCGCGGCGAGATGCTCGGCGCGCTGATGATGGCCAGCCCGATAACAACCGGCGCGCTGCGGCTGGACCCGCACAGCGACGATCCGGCCTATCGTGCCGCCGCCAAGCGCGCGCTCTGCGACGACGCGGCCGACGCCGATTACACCGCGTTCGGCCGTCTACTGAGCTGCGACACTCCCGCCGCGCCGTTCGCGGCGCGCATCGAGACGACGTCCGGGCGCTGGGGCGCGATCGAGCGCCACTACATCCGGTGCCTGCGCGACCATACGTTGCTGCCGGCGTTGCAGCAGCGTTTCATCGACGAAGCAGACGCGCTCACACCCGACAACCGGACGCATGTGCACGCGCTCGACAGCAGTCATTCGCCGTTCATCTCGCAGCCGCAACGGCTCGCCGACCTGCTGGCCGACATCGCCCGAAGCTGACGCGGGCCGCCGGCGCCCGCCCGGCAACCGGTCACGTTCATTGATGGCGGGCGCTAGCTGAACGCGACCGAACAATTGCGCCCTTGCCGCTTCGCGCGGTAAAGCGCAGCGTCAGCCTGGTTGACGAGCGTTTCGTGCGTGAGGGTGCCGGGGCGCGCGGCCGCGCCGCCGACGCTCGCCGTCACCGGCACCCGCGCGCCCTCCGCATCGAACGGCGCGCTGCCGATCGCCTGCCGTATCTTTTCGGCAACGCTCATCGCCTCGTCGAGCGACGTGCAAGGCAGCAGCAGCGCGAATTCCTCGCCGCCGAAACGGCCAAACGTATCTTGTGATCGCACCACGTCCGCGACGCGGCGCGCCATCACGCGCAACACGTTGTCGCCAACGACGTGGCCGAAACGGTCGTTGATCGTCTTGAAGTGGTCGAGATCGAACAGCAGCACCGACAAATTGCCGCCATAACGCTGCCAGCGCGTGAACTCGTCGCTGAGCCGCGCTTCGAAGAAGCGCCGGTTCGCGATGCCGGTGAGCCCGTCGAGGTTCGCATATTCCTGCAGCTTCGCGACCGCCTCCTCCCGCTCGCGCTGCATCACGCTGACGTGCGTGACATCGGCGATCGTCACGCACACCGCCTCGACTTCGCGGCCGCGCGTGATCGGCACGAACGTGCAGTCCTGCTGCATGAAATCGACGCCGCCCGTGATCGGCCGGTCGTGATCGAAGCGAAACAGATACGGCCGCTGCTCCCACGAACTGAACGCGAAGCTGCCGAGCTGGAACACGCTTTCGAGCTTACGCGCGAGCCACGCGCGCGGCAGTTGGGGAAAGCAATCGAACAGGTTGCGCCCGATCACGTCGGCCGCCGCGACGCCGCTATGATCGTGCATGAACCGATTCCACATCAGCACGTTCATCGCACGGTCGAGCACGAAAATGCCAAAGCTGACTCGTTCGATGACAAGATCGCTCAGCGAAGGATGAGGGTTCATAAACTGGACAGCAGGGAATCGAGCGCGTCGCTCATCTGGTGGATCGAATCTTCCGCAAGCAGCATCACGAAGTGGGGGCGGAAGCTATCGTCGGCCACACCGAAATTCACCTCGAGCAGCAGCGTCTCGCGCCACGCGAGCACGTTGGGCGGGAACACGTCGTCGAACGTAACGTTCGTGCCGAGCAGCCCCGGCGGCGAAAATACGGGCGTGCGGCCCAGCTCGTCGAGAATCGCGGACACGCATGCGCCCATCAGCACGTTTGCCACATCGAACACGAACTCGGCCTGCGTGAGCGCTTCCCACGCGTCATCGTCGTAGGCGTCGAACAGCAGCGCCAAGCGTTCGACTTCCGAGCTGCGGCAAAGCATCAGCGCCTCGCCCTTGATATCCGAACGAAAGCCCTGGCGCACGGCGGTCACGTTATCGTCGATACCCGTCATGTCGCGCAGCACGCGGCAAACGTCGGCCGAGCGCACGACGCGCACGCGCGGCACCGAAAGCTCGATGAAAGTGCCGAAAAGCAGCGCGAGGCGCGCCGCCGCGCGCCCCATCGCAAGGTTGGCGATCTCCTGCAATGCGTCGCGCTGCTCCGCCGTCAACATCGTGTCAACCATACAACCCATACTCCTTGAGAATGGGCAGCAAAGCTTCCGGCGTGACAGGCTTCGCAACGAATGCCGCCGCGCCCAACTCGCGCACGCGCGCTTGCGCCTTCGGCTGGATATCGGCGGAAACGACAATCACGAACGTGTTCAGATCCTCATCGCGCAACGCCTCGAGCACCTGATAGCCGCTCATGTCGGGCATCGTCAAATCGAGAAACATCACCGACGCCTTGCCGTCGCGATACAGCGTCAGCGCCTCTTGGCCGTTCGACGCATAGGTCACGTCGACATCCCAGTCTGCCGGCAGCGCCTTGGTCAGCAGCTTGCGCGCAAGCAGAGAATCATCGGCGATCACAATCGGCAGAGGCATAGCAGTCGCGGCGGTAAGCGGAGTCGTCTGCCTCGCGTTAACGACGATTCGCCGCGCATCTTTAGGAAGAAGCGACAAGCGGTAATACGAGGCACGGGCCTCGCCCGGGCATCACGGGCGAATTCCGCATAGGGAGGTGATGCGGAATTCTCAGAGTAAACCCGGTGCGTTGCAACTCGCCGTTTTTTCCGGTCAGAACAGAATTGATTAACTCGAATTCGAATCCGGGAATAGCTCGAATTGTTTTCGCGATAACCACGCAAATTATTCCTTTGCTTACGTTTGCGCTTTTGGATTCGTCGCTGTTTGCGGCGTCGCGCACAATCGTCGAAAAAAACACCATCGCGCATGCCGCGCCGGGGTCCCGAGGGCGTGCGCGAGTCGTTTATGATGCCGATCAAGCTCTTTCGCAATCGATCGATCATGACGCCCGAACGGCCCGACGCCTCCCGACCAACTCCGCCCGACGCAGATTGGGAGGATGACGCGTCGTTCGCCGCCGCACCCGAGCAGGATTTCGCGATGCGGCGCATTACGCTGATCGTGATGCTTGTTGCCGCAATCGTGCTGCCATGCATTTATGTTGCGGTCATGGCGTACAACGATCTGCGCACGCGCGAAGCAACCGCGCGCGACGTGACAATGCGCACCGCACGCGTCGCCGAAGAGCACGCGCTGAAGGTGTTCGATCTGTCGGAGACGCTCGATGCGCGCATCGTCGATCTCGTTCAGGATCTCGGCGACAACACGATTCGCACTGCCGAAGCCGATATTCACGATGCGCTTAATACGATCGGCGGCGGCTATCCGCAGGTCGCGTCGGTGTCGATCTTCGGCGCGAGCGGGATGCTGCTCGCGAACAGCCTCTATTACCCGGCGCCTTATGCATCGATCGCGAATCGCGACGATTTCGTCGGCATCCGCGACGGCAAGGTGACGGAGCACATCTCGCGGGTAATGCCGGGGCCGGCCAGGGCGCCAAACTCCGGGCCCGTGTTCAATACCGGCGTCGCGCGCCGCCATAGCAACGGGACGTTCGCGGGCATGGTGTCGATCGCGTTGAAAGCGTCATATTTCGTCGCGTTCTATCGCGATCTGCTGGGCGGCGCGAATACGCCGATGACGATGTCGCTCACGCGCAGCAACGATGAAGTGCTCGTGTCCTACCCGCCCGCGCCGCACGGCGCGGCAGCCGGCGGCGGGGCAAGCAACGGCCCCGGCCATGCGACGGCCGGCGGCGATTCCGCCGCGCAGCCCGGCAATGTCCGCAACGAGCACCGAGCCGGCGTCATGCGCGTGAAGCGCGACGGCGACAGCGAGATCGTCGCGTATCGGCAAGTCGGCGGCTATCCGGTATTCGTGTCGTGCGCGTACCGGACGTCCGCGATCCGCCGAGCCTGGTATGAATACTTGAGCGTGCTTTTCATTTCGATGTTCGCGCCGTCCGCCGCGCTATGGAGCGTGATCTGGCTGTCGCTCAAACGGCTGCGGGCGGAAGAGCAGGCGTGGGAGCGCTGGCAGGCCGAAGCGTCGATGCGGCGCTCGATCGAATCGGCGTATCGGCAATCGCGCAAGATGGAGGCGCTCGGCAATCTCGTCGGCAGCGTCGCGCACGATTTCAACAACCTGCTGATGATCATTTCGAGCAACACGCAGATCGTCCGGCGGCGCGGCGTTCAGCATCTCGACACGGAGCTGGCCGCAATCGAGCGCGCGCTGAAGAACGGGCAGTCGCTCACGCGGCAGTTGCTCGGCGTCGCGCGCAAGCAGCCGCTGCGCAACGAGACCATCGATGTCGCGCAGTGGCTCGCGTCGTGCCGCGAATTGCTGAAGACATCGCTCGGCTCGAAATCGTCGCTCGTCGTCGATACGCAGCCGGATCTGTGGCCGGTACGGATCGACGTCGCGGAACTCGAACTCGCGATGATCAACCTCTCCGTCAATGCGCGCGACGCCATGCCGCAGGGCGGCTGCTTTACGATCCGCGCGCACAACATCACCTTTCGCCGCGAGGACGGCTTTCCGCTAACAGGCGACTTCGTGCAGATCTCGGTGGAGGATACCGGGCGCGGCATGCCGCCCGACGTGCTGGCGCGCGCGTTCGAGCCGCTTTTCACGACCAAGGCAAACGGAATGGGCACCGGGCTCGGCCTGCCGCAGGTATTCGCGTTCTGCGAACGCTCGGGCGGCCTGGCGACGATCGACAGCAAAGTAGGCGCCGGCACGTCGGTTCGCCTTTATCTGCCGCGCACCGCGGCAGCCGCCGCAAAGGCGGCGAATACGGACGGCGGCGCGGGCAACAGCATCAATGCGGGCGCGAGCGGGTGCGCGGCCCATGCGGCCGGCAATCAGGCAAAGACGTCCGCTGGACTGAGAATTCTGCTCGTCGAGGACAACGGCGAAGTCGCGGCGGGCACCGAAGCGCTGCTCGAACTGCTCGGCCACCAGATCACGCACGCATCGAACGCGGACGATGCGCTACGGATGCTGAATCAAACGGACGCGAATCCTTCGGCACCTCGCGCGTTCGATCTCGTGATCTCCGATATCCATATGCCGGGTACGCTGAACGGCCTCGACCTCGCCGAAGCCATCGAACGCGCCGACACGAAGCTGCCGGTCATCCTGATTACCGGCTATGCGAAGGAATTCGACCGGACCCGCCATGTCAACGCGCGCTTGCTGTCAAAGCCGTTCGATATCGCGCTCCTCGACGGCATGCTTCAGACGATCCAGCAAGAGCGCGACGCACGGCCTGCCGCTCAAGCGAGCGATTGAGCGGCAAGCGGCAGTGGTGGTTTTCGCGGTGACAAGCGCGGTTTGCCGGCCCGTGCGTGCGCCGTCAGGTCAAATCGATTTTGCGTGCAGGCGCACCCAGCCCGCGTAGCGGTCGACGAAACCTTGCAGGAATTTACGCGTATCGTCATTGACGATATTGCCCTGCGCATCGATTCGCGACGGATCATGCCGGATGAACATCTCGGGTTGGCCGAGCGTGGGCGCATCGAAATAGGCGAGCACGTTGCGCAGATGCTGCTGCGACAGCGCGGTGCCCGTCGCGCCGGGCGACGTGCCGAGCACGGCGGCCGGCTTGCCGGCCCATGAATTGCTGCCCCACGGGCGCGAGCCCCAATCGAGCGCGTTCTTCAGCACGCCGGGAATCGAGCGGTTGTACTCGGGCGTGACGAACAACAAGCCCTGCGCCGCTTCGATCGATTGTTTGAAGCGTTTCGCAACTTCGGGAAAATCCGCATCGTAATCCTGACTGTACAACGGCAGTTCGCCGATCTCGACCGACTCGAACGACAGGTCGGCCGGCGCGAGCGACATCACGGCTTTCGCGAGCGCGCGGTTTGACGATTCGCGCCGCAGGCTGCCGACGATCACTGCAATACGATAAGTCATCAGAATCTCCTTCCGTTCAGTTGAGAATCGTTAGTATTACTTGTCGGTCGCGTAATAAACGGCCTTTTTGTTGGCAAACCCACTTTTGCCCCGACACGTCGGGGCTTCACAGTGGATTTCCACAAAGTTTTCCACAGAAAATGTGGATAACTTGATTGGTATATCGGCTGGTTACATTTATGTCAGATAAACATTAGTCATGAATTCGTCTCACGCCGGCATCGTTCGTAGCGCATATGATGTCGGGCACGATGCGCGAAACCGCATCAACGCGCGCGGATACTGCGAAACGCCAAGTCTTGCCGACCGCCGCTTCGCGGTGCAGCCGCATTGGAAGAATTATCACGCGTTCACGCTTCGCGCGGGCGAGCGCGCGTGAAATCGACAGGAAACCCTTTCATGGAGCACACGCGCACGGCGTATGACGATCCCGCGTACCTTGCCCAATTGCGTCGTGATTTGTTGCGCTTCGCGCGTCTGCAACTGCGTGATGCCGATGCCGCCGAAGACGCGGTCCAAGAGGCGCTGGCCGCAGCGTGGGCGCAGTCCGAGCATTTCGACGGGCAAGCGAGCCACAAAACCTGGGTGTTCGGCATCCTGCGCTACAAGCTGATCGATACGATGCGTGCGCGGCGACGGACCATCAACGCGTCGGCGCTGGACAGCGAACTCGACGGCGAAGCGCTACTTGAACGCGAGCTATTCTCGGACAATGGGCACTGGGCCGCGCATGCGAAGCCTCGCCCATGGCCGAAGCCGGAAACAGTCCTCCAGCAGCGACAATTCTGGATGCTGTTCGAGGCATGCCTCGATCACCTGCCCGAGCAGATCGGCCGTGTTTTCATGATGCGAGAATTTCTCGACTTCGATATCGACGACATTTGCACGGAACTCGAATTGAAGGCGAATCACTGCAGCGTACTGCTGTATCGTGCGCGGACTCGGCTGCGAATATGTCTCACCGAAAAAGGCTTGACGACGGAAGATGCTACTGGGGAAATGTAAGGACATCACACGGCTTTTATCTGATCAACTCGATCGGCCGCTGTCGCTCGACGAACGGCTCCGCGTGCAGGTCCATCTACCGACTTGCAGCGGTTGCCGCAATTACCGCCTGCAGATTCGCCTACTGCGGAATGCTGCGCGCATCGCGAGTGGAAAGGCAGAGGAGCGCAGCGAATGAGCGTAACGGCATGCACATTTCCATTTTGATGCCGTTTTGAAATTTTATTTTTAAAAATTACTCGAACAACACTTTGATGGCCTCTGGTGGACGGCCAATGGCTGCGTTGCCGTTATAAACAACGATCGGACGCTGAAGCAGGATGGGATGCGCGGCGATTGCTTCATACATTTGCTCATCCGACACACCGCGCACGTCCAGCTTGAGATCTTTGTACGGTGTCTCGTTATCGCGCAACATATCGCTAACCGGGCGGCCGAGTTGCTGATGCAACATCTTCAACTGTGAAGCAGTCAACGGCTGTTTTAGATATTCGACGACTTGGATCTCTTCTCCAACTGGCTTAAGCGACTCAAGAAGTACCAAAGTTTCGCGAGATTTGGAGCAACGGGGATTATGATAGATCGTAATCATTGAATTCGAAGGTAAGGGGGATGGATCGATGGTCCGATTATTGTAGCGGCCTAGCATAGCGATTATCACTAGCGCGCCTGGTGGTTCGAAATTTTTAGGGAGGCATGTCGCTCGATAGCCAGCCTGCGCCGCAGTGGGTTTATGCGCATAAAGGAGCGGCGGGGGGTTTGCATAACTTCCAGACCCCATCGGCATGAGGCCATTGACACCCTGCATCTGCCCGCCCGACTATTTCTTCAATTTCGCCCTCGCTGGCAAGAGTCCTCTCGGCCATCACCGCTGCTTTATGCGCATAAATCGCCCCTAGCCAAACGACCAACGCGTCGCCCATCAACAACAAATTCATTGAAATATAAAATCTCTCCGGTAGAATTCTTACAATCAAAAATAGGAGTGAAAATTGGCGGCGGAAATCATTGCAGTCACTCAACAAAAGGGCGGCGTAGGCAAGAGCACCATTGCGATGCATCTGGGCGCCGCATTCCATGAGAAAGGTCGGCGCGTACTAGTAATCGACGCGGACGGTCAAAACACTCTCGTTCATTGGTCTAGCGCATCAGCGGACAGCGAAACCGGTATTCCATTTCCCGTCGTCAACCTCGCCGAGGCCGGCGGCCAAATCCATCGCGAAATCAAGAAGTTCATCAACGATTACGACATCATCGTCGTCGACTGCCCGCCGTCAATCACTGAAAAAGTATCGGGTGTCGTACTGCTCGCAGCGACGATCGCCGTCATTCCCACGTCGTCATCGCCTGCGGATTATTGGTCGAGCGTCGGTCTCGTTAAGCTGATCCAGCAAGCTCAGGTGATGAACGAGGATCTACGAGCGGTATTTCTGCTCAACAAGACCGAGGAAAAGCGCATGCTTACACGCGAATTGAAGCGTGCGCTGGAAGAACTCGGCTTTCCGCTCCTCAAAACACAAATTCCTACGCGAGAGGCCTACAAGCAGGCAATGGCACTTGGCCAGACTGTCCTGCAAATGAACGACCGCGGCGCCAAGCTCGCGGCGGCGGAAATTCGCGCATGCGCCGATGAAATCGTCGCCATGCTGCCCTGACTTTATGCGCATAAAGGATCCTGAATGAAACCTTCCCAATTCGCCAAAGGCTTCCAGGCGCGTCCCGACACGTCGACCAGCGAAAAACGCACGGCGCTTGACCGGCTCAACGCCATCGACGGTATTGTCAAATCCGACGCAACACCCTCAACCGCACCGGCCGGCAAGTCCCCGAAGAAAAACATTCCCGTCACGATCGTCGAGACCCCGCCAATCGATGATCATCCGGACGAATCCAGCCAATATCGCACGTGGCGAATCGAGAACCGCTATCAGCCTGGGCAAGTCATCGAACTACCACTGAAGGCGATCAAGCCCAGCCCGTTCAACCCGCGACACTTCTACCTGAAGTCGTCGATTGCCGAGCTGGCGGTCAACTTGGCCAAACAGGGGCAACAGCAGGCGATTCACGTAATCCCGGATTACGACAATCCTGGCACCTATTTCGTCAGTGACGGTGGACGCCGGGTTCGCGCGTTGAAAGAAGCGAATAAGGAATCGGTGAAGGCAATCGTTATCGATTTGCCCATCGGCCTTCAGAGTTACAAGCTTGGCTATGACCTGAATGTCCAGCGTGATTCGCAGACCGTCTTCGATAACGCGGTGGTCTGGAAGCGCTTTCTCGAGGAAAAATATTTTCAAAGCCAGAAAGAACTCGCCGAGCACCTCGGGCTCGACGAATCCACGGTTGCGGTAGCGCTATCGATAGGCAAACTGCCGGAAGCAGTAATGCAGGAAATGGTTTCCCGCCCTGATCGCTTCGGCTCAAATATGGCCTACCAAGTAGGTCGCTATCATGCGGCGCGCGGTACCGACGCGACATTGCGTCTTATCAACAAGATTCTTTCCGATGACCTCAGCACTCGCCAAGTCGCCGATATCGTGAAGGGCAGAGCGACTGCGCAGGAAAATCCCAAACCGGCGAGCAGGCAGCGTTATGCGCAACGCCATGAAATCAAGCTCGATGGCGTGTCGGTGGGCGATCTGAAATCGTATGGCGACGACCGCTTGGAACTCCGCTTGCGTGGTCTGACGAAGGAAAAGCGCGACGAAATTCTGCTGCAGCTTGAGCGGATGTTGCTGCCAAATTGATCGAGAAATTGAGTCAAACAATACGAAGGGGCCCAGAACCTGAACCGCGCCAAAGATTGAGCTGTCTGCCAATCTTTGGGGTGCAATTCAAGAACCGGGCCCCTTTTTGATGCGACGAAATCAATCCGAGTGTGGCCGAATCACATCATTGATCAAGGTGCGCGAGATTGGCTGAGCGTGAACGACAGTAAATCGCCGTCCGTCGGCTCACCCCAGGTTTTCTGAGCCAGCCAATCGAAAAACGCGGTTTCGACAAGTTTCGAGTCCAATCCCCGCCGCCGCCAATCGTCGCGCAGATGCGAGCCCAATGCAGGCAACACATCGGCTTCGAACGACGCTCGCGCAACCTCCCGTTCCGCCTCACCTTGCTCTTCGTAAAGCTGCTTCGCTTCCTTACGGCGATACGCGTCATATTCGCTGCGCAAGCGCGCTTTCGGATCATCCGCCAGCCCGGCAGCCGCCGTACCGCCGGCTTTACCGGCGCCCGTGCCAGTACTGTTCGGCAACGACTCCACCGTATCGACGGGCGGCGCATAACCTTTCTTCAATGCATCCTTGAAAAGCGCGGCCCCGCTGCGCACCGGCGGCAATGTCGTGCTGCGCATCCGCTGTTCGGTCAGTTGCAACGCGGCGCGGATGCGATTTTCCTCGCTATCCGCATACAGCGTTTGCGCTTCCTTCAACGGAATGCCAATCTTCACCATCCGGTCCACGAGCGTGCTGTCAAAAACGTTCGGATGTTCGTCAAGCGCAAGCATCGGCTGCTTGCGCTCCGACACGCGGAACTGGATCTCGGCGACCCGCCGTCCCTCGCGGTGCTCGACCAACTCGACGAAGATGTTAGTAACCGCATTGACCTCGGCAATCGCCGGGCGTAAATAATCACGCTTGAAGTACTTGTACTCGCGCTTCGCCTCGTCACCGGCTTCGGTATCAGGCGTACCCGACAAGATCGGCCGCCACCACTCCCAAGGCTCGCGCATTGTCAGGTGGCTCGGATTAGTCAAATAGCGCACGCAGATTTCGTACAACGCGAGCCCAGCACTGCTTCGCAACTGGCTCTGAAATTGCAAACTCAGCCGCGCGTACTGAACCGGATCGAGCAGTTTCTTTTTGATCTTCGGCGCAAACGAAAACTCCACCCATACGCGGCGCGTAGTCGGATCTTCCAGAATTTCCGCATCGGCAATCAGCGTCGAAATCCCCCATTTGCGGCCAGGCTTCTGGCTCGACGTGCCGGTACTCCATTCGACTTGCACCGACACCATCCGCCGCAAGTGTTCCTTGACGAGCGCCGTATCGTTGGAGTCGAAAGCCGAATTCGCGACGATATCCGACAACAGCGCGCGATAAGTGTCGCCGGAATCGTCCGCTTGCTGGGCAACGGCGAGCAGCACGTTGAACAACTTGCGGGTTAGGAGGGTAATCTTGCCGCTCTTGGGCTGAATGGCGATTGCCTCGACGGCCTTGCGCAATTCGGCTGAGCTGGCGCTCACCACATCTACATCGGTTTTCTTGGCGCGCTTCGTAGCCATGCGTCAGGGCGGAGGAGAAATTTCCCGAAAGAATAGCGCCTGTGGTGATGCGAGTCCAGAACGGCATGCTCACCGTATCCGGTGAAGCCCACCGATTCATCACAACTCACCCGATTGCAATCCCGTAAAGGCTCACCGGTCCAAAATCCGGCGATCTCCAACTCACCTTTATGTGTCGCGGAAAATGCGGATAACGACAGTTTCCCGGCTCGCGCGGACTGTGGCCGAACCACTCCCGTAACGTCTCACCTCAAATCCTGTCGCAAAATTGCGACGGCGATGTTCCCGCAAATACTCGGCAAACCCCTGCTCCCAACTCCGTCACGGACAAGCACCCGAATACGCGGGCAGATGATTGGACGCCGGCAGAACAAGCACTCGCCCGCTCAAGCCCTTCATATGACCATAGCCAGCCAGCGCAAGCTGCACAAACGGCTAGCGTGAGCATCATCGCCAAATTCGATTCACCATCCCGACCAGCAACGGAAGGCCGTAAGGGTGCGATGGGCCTGGCTAAACCTTTTCAGCGCCCCTTGTCAGGCACCGCGGGAGACTCACGCCGCGAACAACGTGAGCAGCCCATGCCGCGCGCTTCTCACCGTTAATGTACTTGCCGCCCCATTTGCTCAGCCCCGCCAACGCGACATCGGCTAACGTGAACACATCCATATGGTTCCACCTCACCTGCGATTCGACCATTCGGCAACGTTTAGCCGCCGGCCACGCGGAATCGAACCTCAAATTCGCGTCGCTAGCGTCCTGGACGCTTCGCATCCAGGCTGCCATTCAATTTCAAGTCCCGAAAAAGCTCACCATCCGCTATCTGTGTTCGTACAGTTACTCGTTGCCGCAGAACCGGCACACGGGCGATTGCCGGCAATTAACTCCCGAAAACGTTCACCTTTGACAAAATCGGGCTCGCGTCTTTAAAGCCCGGTGTATTCCCGAAAAAGCTCACCACTCTCGCAGCGCACCTAAAAAACCTAATGAACTCTAGGACTTAAGTGCCGCTTTTGAAGCAGCGATCGAACCGTACCTGCTCCCGAATTTCCTCACCTGACAGAAGGCGCTCCATCGATGTTATCCGAATGCCACCCCCGAAAATTCTCACCTTTAATGAAAATCACACGTCGCAGAGCTGTCTCGTCGTCAGTATCCACGGGCCTTTTCGGGCAAGTGGATGCTCACTTTTCCCGAAAACTCTCACCTTTGGCAAATTTCCACAGAATTTTGTTTCCCGTAAAATCTCACCTAAAGCGTAGGCACTCACTGACGACACACTCCCGAAAAACTTCACCTTCGCACTGAACTGCCTCCCCAAGCCACTATCGAGTTCCCGAAAAACCTCACCTCACCGAGATTGAAGCCTCAAAACCCCGTCAAATCGGCGTCCTTTCCTGGAAATGCTCACGCGTGACCAGGCTGGAATCCCGAGAATACTCACCTATCGGTCAAAACTGCTTAAAAGAAGGGCAGAATCAGTACCGCAGATGTATCCCGTAGCGCCTCACCTGTGCATATCCCACAGCAGACGGATCATTTCAGGCCCTGTGTGGCTTCGCCGCTATCAGCCCCCCCGAAAAACCTCACCTTTGCTGAATTTGCCGGCGGAACGCGGTCCTGAACCCGCTCACGATCTTTCCCGCATCGGCTCACGCTGGTCCCTGAACCCCATCACGTCGATTCCCGCAAGATGTCACCTTGACTCCCGTAAAGCTTCACCTTATCGGCCGGAAACCCTTGCTGCATAAGGCTTTGGGGTGGCGTTAACGTTTTTAACAAGGGTTTCAAGGGTGTTTACTTCTAATACTCTCAAGATTCCCCCGTCGAGTTCTCCACAGAAACCTCACTCACTCTTCAGAGAGATCGTCGAGATCTCCTCTTTTCGAGATGTGAAACAATTTGCACCATTCGGCCCTTATCGAATAACCTTTTATAAACATAAGGTTAATGGCGATTCTTCGTTTTGTTTCACGGATTTGGAAGATTCAGGCAGCGAAAACCCAGTTCAATCTGCTCAAAAGCTGACTCAAGTAGCAAACAAACGACAGCCCATCAAAAATGTATCAAATAGAACGTGTTTTGTTATTATTGATACGAACCATCCTCTTCCACCGGCCATCATGCTCGATCAGATCCGACAAACTATTCGTGACGAACTCGATACGATGCGAACAGCTGGGGCACGTCGTCAGGAATTGTCGCTACATGCATGCAAGCGATTGTTTTTCGATCTTGGCATTCGTCCGTCCGCCGCTAACGTACGCGATTTGACCCAAACCGGCAGTGCCAGCGATATCCCAAAGGACATCGATCATTTTTGGGAACGCATCCGAGCCGCATCGAAAATCCGGCTCGAGGGCGCGGCTATACCCAAACCCGTGGAGGAAAAGGCTGCCGCCCTGTTGGGAGCGCTATATGAAGAAGCGCTGAAGCAAGCCCGGCATAGCTTCGAGATCGAACACCAACAGGCAAGCAATGAGATAACCGCGGTTGAGCAAAAATATCGCGACGCGCTGATTCGCCAGGAGTCACTCGAAGCCGCGCTCTCTCGTAGCGACGCTCGCGCCGATCATTTGCAAAACAAGTTGACTGAGATTGAGATCAAGCTCGCGTCCGCGTCGACGGAAGAAGCCACGCGCCGGGATTCATCGCAGGATCTGATCCGTCGGCTCGAAAACGAAAACGCGCTACTGAGCCGCCGCATCGAATCCGAGCAGGCGCAAAATGCTGCGCTACGCGAGCGGATTGACGCGCTCCATACGGAATTGCGCGAAAATACCGAGCACTATGCAAGGCAAATCAAAGATGCGGTCGCGGAAGCCGAGCGTCGCGTGAAGCCGATGCTGGTCGAATTGGATTCGTTGCGTAGCATGGCGTCGACTTATCAACAAGGGCTGCGGGACGTCAATCGCAAGGAATTCGATTTCCTACAGCAACTCAGCGCGGCCAAAGCTCGGGCGGATCGGCTCGACGAACAATTGCGCGAACAAAGTGACGATCTGGCCGAGGCAATCAAAGAAGTGGAGATTTTGCGGGCAAGCCAAGGAATAACGCCTGAACTTGCCGCGCTGATCCAGCGCTTAGCCGACGCCGGCCAGCTCGATACCGCTGCATTCGATGCGATCGGCACGTCGCTTGATCAGCATGTGACGCTTCCTGCCCGTTGTCCGAAATGCGGCCATGGCGAACCTGAACTGTCGCACAGCACGGACGGGTATGAATTATTTTGCCCCGATTGTGAGCACACGTCCGACGCTCAACCGTCGCGCTTTGCTGCCGCGACTCATTTTTTCCGCTCGCGATGAATGGTGCGGCCGGGCAACTTCAAAGGTGAGAATATTCGGGAGTAAAAAGGTGAGCGTTTTCGGGGGCAAAAAAAGGTGGTTTCAAGCGCGGCGCGGCGCGATGGCAGTTTCATCAGCAGAAGGTTTCGCGCCGGGTAATGCGTGAACGAGGTTTTCTTGCCAGTTTTTCCACGCACGATGCAGCCGATTTGCCGAAATCGGTTGGGCGAACCCCAACCATTGACCGACCTTTTCCGGCTCGACGCCATTTTCGAACAATTCGGCCGCGAATGTATTGCGCAACGTCTGAGGGCTTGCTCGCGCTTCGCGCGACGACGCAATGTCGGCGGCCTCGATAATTGCATCGACGGCGCGCAGCATCGTCGCCTTGTGCATTGGCCGACCGGATAGCGAGGCAGGGAAAACCAAATCGCCTGGGATCTCGCAGCGTTGGCGTTCGGCAAGCCACGCGCCAAATAACGCGATCGCGAACGAGGCAAGATGGGTATCGCGGGTGAATTCCGGCTGAGCGGCTGGAACCGTCAGCATGGTCGATTCCAGATTTACGCAACTAATCGTAATAGAGCGGGCTTCACCGGTTTTCAGCCCCGCACCGAGGAATGCTGCAACGAGCGCGCGATCGCGACGTTCTTTCCAGAGCGTTGCACCGATCGACGGCAATGGAGAAAACAAATAGGCGAGCAACGCGGCACGTTCGGCCGGCGTCAAAAAACTAGTGGGTTCGTTGTCGCGCGCGCGGCGCCAAGTTGCTTCGCCATCCTGAGCAATGAAGCGAGCGGGATTGGTCGAGCCGAGTTCGCTTTTGCGCACATGATCGAGTACGCGCTCGATCAGCCGTAAATAGCGCACCCGCTGCGTTTTCTTGATTGGCAACTCGCCGACGAAGTGCGAGATCGTTTCGGTATCGACCGTGGCAAGTGTTTTCTGCCGTTTCGCGAGCCAGCCGAGGAACGCTCCCCATTGTGCGCGATAGACCTCGGCCGACGAGTGACGGAATTGCTGACTGGCAAGCCATGCGTCAAAGGCCGTGTCCGGATGATGGAGCCAGTCTGACGTGCCGCGATCGAACAGATCGTTTTGGATATCGGGCATTGAGGGAATATGGGTCACGGGCGGCGACATGTGATTGATTCCGTTAGTTGCATTAATCTTGGCTTGTCGCGATAGCTCAATGAAGAATCGGCCGCGTTGGCTCTAGTCGCCCCAGGCTCGTGTCATGCGCACCGGCCGGGCCGGCGGGCGCGCGTCGCCGTGGGCATGCGCCGCGGCCTCGTAGGCTGCCACGGCGAACGAGAACACCGCGGGCAGCGCGTTTGATTGCCCAAAGTCGACGAGATCGTCGGTTTCGGGAAAATGCATGTCTGCCGGGCGTTCGAACAAACAGCGCACGATCGGATCGTGCCGGCTGGCAAAGCCGAGATCGGCGAGCGCTTCGGCCTCGACCGCATGCAGGAGCCGCCACGTCAGCGGAACATGCTGACGGATATAGCGATCGGCAATGTGGCGGACAATTGTCTCGATATCGTGCGCCGCAGCCTTGAAGCTGAGCGCGGCCAAATCATGTTCGGTCATCGCGGGCTCCTGATTTGCGTATACTGTACGAATATACAGTATTTTGTGCAACTAGCTAAACAGACAGGTCAATTGATTACGCGCTGTGCTGCCGGTGGATCACGACGAGGAGCGCTTTGGCTTCGCTCTTGCCGGCATTGCGGATTGCATGAGGCCCGTCGGCCGGATAGCGGGCGGTATCGCCGGCCTTGAGGCGCCGTGTGCCGCCTGCCGCGTCAACTTCGAGCGTCCCGTGCAGCACGGTTAGATGCTCGCGCGTGCCCGGTTCGTGCGGATTCGATGCGAGCGTGCCATTGGCCGGCAGCGTGAGTTCGTACCATTCGAATTTGCCTGCGAGTTCGATCGGCCCCCAAACGCGCAGCAAATAATGGGCTTCGTGGCCGGCGAGGGTCGGAATGTCGTGTGGGCTATCGACGCGAATCGTTTCGGGCGTTTTCGGCTGCGCAAACAATTCGTCGAGACTGATGCCAAGCGCGTTCGTGAGCCTCCATGCAACGGCGATCGTCGGATTCGCCTTGTCGCGCTCGATCTCCGACAGCATCGACTTCGATACACCCGCCGCGCGTGACAGATCGTCGAGCGTCAGCTTGCGTTCGTTGCGCAGCCGCTGGATATGTTCGCCGACGCGCGGCGGCGTTGCAGGCGCGGATGTGGCGCGGCGTGTGCCGGAAGAGCTTGCCATTTGAATTCCGTTCGCTTAGAGTTGTTCGATATTCCGAATTTTAGTTCGAAATATAAGAAAAATACGCTAAACCCAACAGCCGACTATAACAGCAGCAGGCCGCTTCACCGCCGCCGCGAGTGCGGGCGAGCGCCGGATCATGGGCCCCCGCGGGCATGCGCCGGGGCCACCAAGCACGGTGGCGGCGTTCGACGCGGCGGTCAACTGGGATGCGGGAGCGATTCATTTCAGGAGCTATGCGATGCGTGATGCTTATCTTGCCCATCTGCGCCAGACGATCGATCAGATTCGCGCGGACGGTTTCTACAAGACCGAACGCGAGATCGCGAGCCCACAGGCCGCCGATATCCGGCTCGCCGATGGCCAGCAGGTGCTGAATTTTTGTGCGAACAACTATCTGGGCCTCGCGGACGATTCGCGGCTGATCGCCGCCGCGCAAGCGGCGCTGGAGCGGGATGGGTTCGGCATGGCGTCGGTGCGTTTCATTTGCGGGACACAGACCGTGCATAAGCAACTGGAAGCCGCGTTGTCCGCGTTCCTGAAGACCGACGACGCGATTCTCTATTCGAGCTGTTTCGACGCGAACGGCGGCCTGTTCGAAACGCTGCTTGGTGAAGAGGATGCAATCATCAGCGACGAGCTGAACCACGCGAGCATCATCGACGGAGTCCGGCTGTCGAAGGCCAAGCGCTTTCGTTACAAGAATAACGATCTCGCCGATCTCGAAACGAAGCTGCGCGAGGCCGACGCCGCGGGCGCGCGCTTCAAGCTGATCGCCACCGATGGCGTGTTCTCGATGGACGGCATCATCGCGAACCTGAAAGGCATTTGCGATCTGGCCGATCGTTACGGTGCGCTCGTGATGGTCGACGATTCGCATGCGGTCGGCTTTATCGGCGAGCATGGACGCGGCACGCCCGAGCATTGCGGCGTTGAAGGGCGGATCGACATCGTGACGGGTACGCTCGGCAAGGCGCTGGGCGGCGCATCGGGCGGCTATGTCGCCGCGCGGCGTGAAGTCGTCGAACTGCTCAGGCAGCGTTCGCGCCCGTATCTGTTCTCGAACACGCTCGCGCCGAGCATTGCGTCGGCGTCGCTGCGCGTGCTCGAACTGCTGGCGAGCGACGAAGGCGCGAAACGGCGCGAGCGCGTTCGTGCGAACGGCGCGCGCTTTCGCGAGAAAATGGGCGCGGCAGGCTTCACGCTCGTGCCGGGCGAGCATCCGATCATTCCGGTGATGCTAGGCGACGCTCAAGTGGCCACGAAGATGGCCGATGCGCTGCTTGCCGAAGGTGTGTATGTGATCGGCTTCTCGTATCCGGTCGTGCCGCGCGGGCGCGCGCGCATCCGCACGCAGATGAGCGCCGCGCACACGCAGGAGCAGATCGATCGCGCGGTTGACGCGTTCGTGCGCGTCGGCAAGACGCTCGGCGTGGTGTAAGGAGATGCCGATGAAAGCGCTTGTCAAACTGAATCCCGCGCCGGGCCTGACGCTTACGCGCGTGAAGAAACCCGAGGTCGGCCACAACGACGTGCTCATCAAGATTCGCCGCACCGCGATCTGCGGCACCGACGTCCACATCTGGAAGTGGGACGAATGGGCGCGCAAGACGATTCCCGTGCCAATGCATGTCGGGCATGAATATGTTGGCGAGATCGTCGAGATGGGCCAGGAGGTGCGCGGCTTCGAAATCGGCGATCGCGTGTCGGGCGAAGGCCACATTACCTGCGGATTCTGCCGGAACTGCCGCGCGGGGCGCCGGCATTTATGCCGCAATACGGTGGGCGTGGGCGTGAACCGCGAAGGGGCGTTCGCCGAGTATTTGGCGATACCCGCATTCAACGCGTTCAAGATTCCGGCAGAGATCTCCGATGATCTCGCCGCGATTTTCGATCCGTTCGGCAACGCCGCGCATACCGCGCTGTCGTTCAACCTCGTCGGCGAGGACGTCTTGATCACCGGTGCGGGGCCGATCGGTGTGATGGCGGTGGCGATCGCCAAGCATGTCGGCGCGCGCAACGTCGTGATCACCGACGTCAACGATTACCGGCTGGAGCTTGCGCGCAAGATGGGCGCGACACGCGCGGTGAACGTGTCGCGCGAATCGCTGCGCGACGTGATGGCCGATCTGCGAATGACCGAGGGCTTTGATATCGGGCTCGAGATGTCGGGTGCGCCGAGCGCGTTCACGAGCTTGCTCGATGCGATGAATCATGGCGGTAAGGTCGCGCTGCTCGGTATTCCTCCCGCGCAGACCGCGATCGATTGGAATCAAGTGATTTTCAAGGGGCTCGAAATCAAGGGCATTTACGGCCGCGAGATGTTCGAGACTTGGTACAAGATGGTCGCGATGCTGCAAAGCGGGCTTGACCTGTCGCCGATTCTCACGCACCGCTTTCCGGTCGATGAGTTCGAAAAGGGTTTCGCGGCGATGATCTCGGGTGAAAGCGGTAAGGTGATTCTCGACTGGACGCAGTGACGAAGCATCTACGGTGCGCTTCCGACGCACTGGCCCGTCGCTCGGCGCGAACGAACCGTGCATTGCATCGGCCGCGCTTGCCGGCGCGTTGAACGCGTGATCTGCACTGGAGGCAGCAAGTGCTTGCGGATCGAGCGGCAGCGCAGAGCGAACGATCGCCAACGACGTTCAATAGCAGCCTGACGACATACACCGTCGCCCGGTTGCTATTGAGTGCGCGGCATCAATGCGCGTGGCGCGATAGATCCATCGTTCGACATTTCAGCCGTGTTTCACGATTTCGTTACAGCGTAACGGCTGCCAATTCGATCGAAAGAACTCAAAGGTGAGAATAAACGGGATATCAAAATTTCAACGCCGTGCGAGCAGACGGTGTTGACTCGTTCGTCATCGCGCATCGTCGAGCAGATGCGGATTCAATTCGATATGCAGAATCACGAGCCAACGTTTCGGGCAGCCGGCCGGCACGGTATGCGCGGCTCCGGCGCGCGGTGCTTGGCGCTTCAGCCGGCCGCTCGCCAGCGCATCGCGATATGCGCGTTGTGCGTCGGCTTGCAGCCAGAAGCTGACGAGTGCGCAACTGACGAAGTTGAATCCGAGCAACACGGCCGGATCGGCGTCGTATCCGATGGCGCGCACGGTGCCGGCAAACGCGGCGCTCAGCGCCTGGCTCACCGCGATCGTGACGAAAACGATTTTCGCCATCCCGCGCGCGCGCATCGCAGCCTTCGCGAGCGTGGGCGTTGGCGTATCGCGTCGGTCCGATGCGAGTGAGCGGCCGTGCTTGCGCAAGCCGTTGTTGCGTTTCATGCGGCGTGCCGCAGCGGTGTCAGCGCGAGCGGAAATTCGCGTGCGCTACGCGCGAACAACGGCGAAATCGCGGTCGGCTTGCAGAGGATTGCGCTATCGTAGCCTTTGCCCGCGAAATGCATGACATCGACCACACGGAATCCCTGGCTCGTGTAGAAATCGATGAGGTGCGCAGCCGGTTGCGGTGTGTCGAGCGCAACACGCGTATAGCCGCGCGCCGCGGCCCAGTGTGCGGCGCAGGTGAGCATCGCGCGCCCGATGCCGCGCCCTTGCCAGATTGGATCGACGCCGAACTGGCGCAGCGTCGCGACGCCGCAACGGCGATAAAGCTCGCAATCGGACAGTACGTCGCGCGTGTGCAGCGTCATCGTCGCGATCAAATGGCCGTTGCAGACGGCGACGTAGCATTCGCCGGCAAGCGCCCGTTGCCGTGTGACCGCGGCGGGCTGGTCGACGCATACGCAGTTGAGCCCCATCTGGCCGAGCCGCGCGAACGCGCGATGCAAAAGCGCGGTCAGCTCGTCATATGAATCGTATGCCGGATTGAAACGCCTTAGCACGACTCGTCCATCCATACGCTTTGCACAGGCGATATGCAAAGGCCGTTCGGTAATTGCCCGTTGCTGCATGATGCCTCCGTAACCTCGATGGTTGTTCGCAGTGTAGGGAGACGCAAGCGGGCCTTTCAAGAAAAAATGTCGTAAAAAAAATGGCTCGTGGCTGCCACGTCGTCACGAACGCGTCGCTTCACCTTCCTTGACAAATTCCGCTTCGATTCGCACGCGCACTTCGTCTCCAACTGCCGGATACCAGCTCGTCACGCCGAATTGGGCGCGGCTGAAGGTGGCGCTTGCGGAGAAGCCGAGCGTGTCCTGCCTCGTCAGTGGATTGCCGCCATAGCCGTTGAAGGTGACCGTGAGCGTGACGGGGCGTGTGATGTCGAGGATCGTCAGGTTGCCGCTCAGCGTGCCTTGCGTGTCGCTTATACGCGTGAAGCGCGTGCTTTCGAAGCGGATATGCGGATGGCGGGCGGTATCGAGCGCGTCGTTGCCGGCGATGAGCTTGTCGAGCAGTGGCACATTGGTATCGATGCTCGATGCATCGATCGACACGGTTGCGCTGCTTTCGGTCAGACCGCCTGTGCGCCAGTCGAGTTGGGCGCTCGCGCGGTCGAAACGCATCGCGAAGCGCGAATACTTCAAGTGGTCGACATCGAACACGATGCTCCAGTGATGTGGATCGAGCGCGTAGCGGCCCACCGGAACGGCAGCCTGCGCCGCTGTCGGATGATGCGTGACGACGCGCCATGGCATGCAGCCGGGCAACGTTGCTGCAAGCGCGGCGATGCTGGCGATCGACATCGCCCATTGCACTGGTTTCATTCGCATTCCTTCCTTGCTCGGAAACGTGCGCAGACGATAGCGCATCGGCCGGATGTTGACAAAGGAGAATGATCGTTCTACCTTAGGCGGATGGACACGAAACCGGATCTTTCCTCAACCGGCGTGCGCGAGCGTTTGCTTGACGCGGCCGACACGCTGATCTACGCAGGCGGCATTCATGCGACCGGCGTTGATGCGATCGTCAAGCTGTCGGGCGCGGCGCGCAAGAGCTTTTATACGCATTTCGAATCGAAAGAGGCGCTGGTTGCCGCCGCGCTGGCGCGGCGCGACGAGCGTTGGATGACATGGTTCGCCGAAGCGACGATGAAACGCGGCAAGACGCCGCGTGCGAGGCTCGTCGGCATGTTCGACGTGTTGCGCGAGTGGTTCGAGCAACCGGATTTTCACGGCTGCGCTTTTCTCAACGTGTCCGGAGAGATCGAGCGGCCGGATGATCCGATTCGCGTCGTCGCGCGCGCGCATAAGGCGCGGTTGCTCGAGTTCGTGCGCGAGCAGCTCGCCGCGCACGCGGCCGACACGGGCGCGGATCGGCGGCCGCTTGCGCGGCTCGCGCGCCAATGGCTCGTATTGATCGACGGCGCGATCGGCGTCGCGCTCGTGAGCGGCGATGCGTCGGCCGCGCACGACGCGAAAGCGGCGGCAAGCATGCTGCTCGACGCGACGTTACCGAGCCAACCCGCTTGATACCGGTTTTCGTCGTGACTGACCAGCTTTTCCCTTCATTCGATCGAATCGCGGCTCGTCAATCTGACTGCCGTCCGTTGGCAATCCGGGCGGGCCTTTCATGCCTTCAATTTGGAGAACGTCATGTCTGATTCAGCCGAAATCCGCCCGCCGGTTCCGCCATTTACCGAGGAGACCGCGCGCCAGAAGGTGCGCGCGGCCGAAGACGGATGGAACACGCGCGACCCGGAGCGCGTATCGCTTGCCTATACGCGGGACAGCCGATGGCGCAACCGAGCCGAATTCGCCACCGGGCGCGATGAGATTGTTGCGCTCTTGCGGCGCAAGTGGGCGCGCGAACTCGACTACCGGCTCATCAAGGAATTGTGGGCGTTCGGCGGCAATCGGATCGCCGTGCGCTTTGCCTACGAATGGCACGACGATGCCGGCAACTGGTTCCGCTCGTATGGAAACGAGAATTGGGCATTCGACGAACACGGCCTGATGGCGCATCGGCATGCATGCATCAACGATTTGCCGATACGGGAAGCCGATCGGCTGTTCCACTGGTCGCTCGGTCGGCGGCCCGACGATCATCCGGGGCTGTCGGATCTCGGGCTTTGAGTTGCCGCGGGCGCCGCGCACGCGCGGCGCCCGTGCGGCCGTGCTCGGCCGAGTCAGCCGCGTTGCGGCACCTCGCGTTCGAGACGGCCAAGCCGTACTACAGTGACCCCAGGCCGCAATTGGCGCAGCGACGGCATCACGAGCACGCAATGAGGGTAAGGCGTCGTGATGGGGGCGCCGTCTGACCAGCCGATCACCTCGCCTGCTTCGGCAAAATGCTCGAGGCCGGTGTATGCGCCGGCGAAGCGGAAATCGCGGCTCGCGGCGACCACGGGATGCGTCACCTGTACGACGCGCACGGTTGACGCGAGCGGTTGAAACCAGTCGGCGGGCAGATCCTGCGCATCGACGATGCCGGATGCGTTTAGGAACCGTGCGGTGCTGTCGTAGCCAATGGTGACGGCCCGTGCTTCCCAGTGCTGGCCGCATTCGATCAGCAGCGCGTTCTTTTCGCTGGCGGGGTTGCCGAAGCCGCCGTAGTCGCGCATGCGCGTGCCTTCCGGATGGCCCGCGTCCCGAATCACGGTCGAAGGCGCGCCGATGCGCAGCGCAAGCGCCGCGCCCTTGTCGAGCGGGCCCGCGACGATTAGCGGCGCACTGCGTTCGTGCATCGAATGCAGATCGAGCAGCCAATCGGCTTCGTCGACGAACGGCCGCAATGCGCGCGCGCGATCAAGTTCGACCGACCGTTGCGACCGGTCGTCGAGCATGGCGGGTGTCCACACGCGGTTGAAATCCTGATCGACGAAACGCGCGGCATCCGGCGCTTGCGGATCGAAGCGCGCGTAGGCGGCGACGTTCGCGAACGACAACGTCAGCACCCCGCGGCGCGGGCGCACCGCGCGCTTGAGCAGCGCATCGACGACGATCGCGCCGCACACCTCGTTGCCGTGCGTAAGCGCGTTGACCATCACGCACGGGCCGGGTACGCCGGAATCGAAACGATGCACGTAATCGACACCGGTGTTGCCGGCACGGTGCGTGCCGAGGTCAGGAAAGCGAACTTCGACCGGATAGGGAGAATGGTGAGGAAATTCGGGAGCCGGTTCGATCATGGTGAGCTTTTGCAGGAACGGGGCGAAATACCGGAGTTCGATGCGGCCTTCGCGTGATGATCGGCTCGTCCGACTATTACCTCCAATCGTCAGACCGATGCCGTTTCACCGAGCAGATGCGCGACGATGGCGCTGCCGACTTCGCTCGTCGATGCTTGGCCGCCCAGATCGCGCGTGCGCGGGCCGTGCTTCAACACGTGCTCGATCGCGGCGAGGATCGCGTCGTGCGCTTCGCGCGCCGGGCCTTCGCCGTGGCCGAGAAAATCGATCATCATCGCAGTCGACCAGATCATCGCAATCGGATTGGCGATCTTGCGGCCCGCGATGTCCGGTGCGGAACCATGCACCGGCTCGAACAGCGACGGAAACGCGCGCTCGGGATTCAGATTCGCCGACGGCGCGATGCCGATTGTGCCGGTGCAGGCCGGCCCGAGATCGGACAGGATGTCGCCGAACAGATTCGATGCGACGACGACGTCGAACCGGTTCGGCTGCATCACGAAACGCGCGCAAAGGATATCGATATGCTGCTTATCCCAGGTGACGTCCGGGTAGTGCGCGGCCACTTCGGCCGCGCGCGCGTCCCACCACGGCATGCTGATTGCAATGCCGTTGCTTTTTGTCGCGACGGTGAGCTGTTTGGCGCGGCGCTGTGCCAGCTCGAACGCGAACCGCATTACGCGCTCGGTGCTATGCCGCGTGAACACGGCTTGCTGAACGACGAATTCGCGTTCGGTGCCCTCGAACATCGTGCCTCCGACGGCCGAATATTCGCCCTCGGTGTTCTCGCGCACGATCATGAAATCGATATCGCCCGCGCTGCGGCCGGCGAGCGGGCACGGCACGCCGTCGAACAGGCGAGCGGGCCGCAGATTCACATATTGGTCGAACTCGCGGCGGAACTTGATCAACGAGCCCCACAGCGAGACGTGATCAGGCACCGTCGCGGGCCAGCCGATGGCGCCGAACAGCAGCGCGTCCATGCCCGATAGCTGGGCCTTCCAGTCGTCGGGCATCATTTGGCCGTGCCGCGCGTAGTAGTCGCAGCTCGCCCATTCGATCGGCGTGTAGTCGAAGCGCAAGCCGAAGCGGCGGCTTACCGCGTCGAGCGCGCGCAGCCCTTCGGGCATCACTTCGACGCCGATGCCGTCGCCGGGAATCACGGCGATTCGATATGTGTTGTCGCTCATGCTGGGTGCCTCATCGTGTCCAACCTCCTGCGGGCTTGGGCCGGCCGGGCGGTGCATCGCGCGGCCGGGCGGCGTGAGCGATGGTTTTGTCGCCTCATCTTCGCATCGTCTCATCCTCGGTTCGTGCATTTTACGGGTTTACGGAAGATTAGAATCGGCTCTGCGGTAAATCGAATGTCGACGAAGCGTGACGCGCGCCGAGCGTTGTCGGTTTGCGTGGGTTCGGTGCAGTTTTGCGGTTGGCTTGCGTTAGCTTGGCCGCCGCACGAGTGAGCGGCATGGATCCGATCCCGGCACGAAAGCATCATGCGCGACGGCGTCGCGTAGCATGACGCGGCGAGATTTGAGCCCGCCGCACGTATCGCACATCGCGATGAATGCAAAAGGACGTGCGGCATGGATACGCTATCGAAGCAGACACTGAACGCGCAAGTGCGATATCTCATCGTGTTCGCCGTGCTGACCTTCGTGCCGGCGGGGTCGTTGCGCTATCGCGCAGGCGTGGATTTATTGGCTGGTGTTCGCCGTGTCGTCGAGCTGGATCGCGCTTTATTTCCTGCGGCACGATCCGGCGCTGGTCGCATGCCGGCAGCGCGTCGACGTGAAAGCGGAGCGCGAGCCGCTGCAGAAAATCGTTCTCGGTATCGCAACCGTCGAATCTGTCGCGTTTCCGATGGCTGCCGGGATCGAATGGCGTTTTGCGCATACGCCGCTCGATTGGGCGGCGGTGCTCATCGGCAATGGCTTGGTGGCGGCGGGTTTCGTGCCGTGCTTCTTTACGCTGCGCGAAAACAGCTTTGCATCGAGCGCGATCGAGGTCAGCCGGGAGCAGACGGTCGTGCCGACCAGGCCATATGGCCCGGTTCGCCATCCGCTGTACTCGCGGCAATGGTGATACTTTTCGGGAGCCCGGTCGCGCTGCAATCGCGCTGGGCGGTTGCGCTGATGGCGCTGCTCGCAGCCGTCATCGTTGTGCGGCTGATCGACGAGGAACGCTATCTGAAAACGCGTCTCGAAGGCTATCGCGCGTATTGCGATACGGTGCGCTGGCGGCTCGTGCCGGATCTCTGGTGAGCGTTGCATTGCGCGCGAGCGCCATTTGCGGCCCGCATCCGCTCTGTTCCGCTGGCCTGCCCTCGCCCGCGGGAACTGTAGCTGTCGGCGCGCTCGGCGCGTTTCTACAATCGTTTCGAACTCTTCTCGATCAAAGGACATCCGATGCTGAAAGTACTCGGTAAGACATCGTCGATCAACGTTCGCAAGGTGCAGTGGACATGCGCGGAGCTGCGGCTCGACTACCAGCGCGAGGATTGGGGCATCGGGTTTCAGCCGACACAGACGCCCGAGTTTCTTGCACGCAATCCGAACGGCCTCGTGCCCGTGCTCGAAGACGGCGATTTCGTGCTTTGGGAATCGAACGCGATCATCCGCTATCTCGCGAACCGCTACGGCGGCGCGCATTTGTATCCGGACGAGCCGCAGGCGCGGGCGCGCGTCGACCAATGGCTCGACTGGCAGGCAACGACGCTCAATCCCGCATGGGTCTACGCGTTTCTCGGCCTGATTCGCCAGCAACCGGCGTATCAGGATGCCGCGCAGATCCGCGCGTCATGCGATGCGTGGGCGCAGCGCATGACGCTTCTCGATGCGCAACTCGGCAAGACGGGCGCCTTCGTCGTGGGGCCGGACTATACGTTGGCGGATATCGTGATCGGCTTGTCGGTGAATCGTTGGTTGCGCACGCCGTTCGACAAGCCGGAATTGCCGGCCGTGTCTGCATACTTCGAGCGGCTCGCCGCGCGGCCCGGTTTTACCGAGCACAACAGCGTGCCTTGAGCCGCGCGGCCGTTTCCGTGTCGAGCTGGAGCGCATGCGCGTTCCAGCTCGGAGCTGGTGTGACGTTTTGATGGATATCGGCTTTTTTTTCAAAGGTGAGATTTTTCGGGAGCCGCTGGTCGGGCGTTCGCTCGCCGTCGAAATCCTGCTGGCGTGTTTGCGCATCACATCATTCGATGCCGAGCGGCAAACCATGCGTCGAGCCGATAAGGGCGTTGTATCGCTTGTGGCCCTTTGGTCGAGCCTCACGTGTGAGCGGTGTTGAGAAATTGTCGTTCGTGGATTGAGCGCGGCTGCCCCGAAGCCGCAAATGCACGCGTGGGGCCCGCGCAATGCGGGGCGATGGCGGCGCATGCGTGCCGCGCGTGCGTTCGAATGCGGCGCGTGTTGTCCGTTCTGCCTGTAACGAAACGTTTGCCTGGCGTCGCGACGAAGCGCCTGCCGTCCAATTCGATCAAGCGGGCTTTCGGTGTGGCGGGATCGAGGCCGCTATCACGGCAGGCCGCGCGCGGCTGGGCCAACCGATTCGCTCGTTTTGCATCGCGCGGCGGCGCATCAGGGGAGGAACGGGGTGCGAGATCCAATGAGACAAAACGGCTGAATCTTGAGACAAAACAAACTTTCACCCGATTTGGTTTCTGATTATTCTTTTTCCCGTCGATTGGCCGAGGTGGTGTCAAATAAATCCGAATGGATTTTACTGATGCCAATAAAAAACTGGAAAATGACGGTGTTTTTATGTTGTCCAAATGGTCGGATATTTGAAAGGGTGATGTTATCCGGAATTAGGGCATCTTAAACGGAAAACTCATGCAAACGCGCTGCCGCGTGCCGGCGCGTGTTGGCGACGGCCCGTGCCCGCGAACGCCATACGCCGTGATTCTGGCGTCCCTGATACCAGGGAGGCTGGCGGTCGCCATCGTGTTTTTTCTGTCGGCCATTCGCACGTCGAGCGATGGTTTGAGTGGTAAAGCCGTATCTCCTGTTATGACGGAGAGCAGTATTAAAAAATAATCGGATCGGAATCAGAGCAATACGCCGAATCCGGGAATTAGGCGTTCCAATTCAGTTTATGAAAGTGATTGGCGAGTGTTTAGCTGGTCACGCTTCATAGATTATTTCTTGAGCACCTGATCTCAAACGCAAAATAGGACGAATTGCCATGACTTTCAATAGAATTTCCGCTGACTCGCACATCGACCTGCATTGGCTGCCGTCGGATTTATTCACCAAAAATGCCCGGTCTGAACTGAAGGACCGGATGCCGTTCGTGGTCGAAGCGGAAGATCCGTATTGGACGAACCACAAGAAAACCTGGTTGGGCTACGTGTGCGGCTTCGGTCCATATGGCCAGAAATACGTGCCGGGCAGCAATGCGAAGATCGACATCATGGCTGCGACCGGCCTGTATCGGGATGCCGCGAACGGCCGCCGCCGCGTGAGCGATCCGGTGCTGCGGCAGGAGGATATGGATCTCGACGGAGTCGATGCCGACGTCGTGTACGGTCTCGCCGCCGAAACGCTGATGCGCATGGAAGATCCGGAAGCTGCGATCGAGATGTGCCGCATCTACAACGATTGGCTCGTCGATTTCTGCAAGGGCTCGAGCGGCCGGCTTTATGGCCTTGCCGCGTTGAACGATTCGGATGTGGACGCCGCCGTTCAGGAAGTGCGCCGCATCGCCGAATATCGTAAGTCCGGCATCGTGGGCGTGAATCTCGCGATGAGCCGTGAGACGCGTCCGCTCTGGCATCCGAGCTGGGAGCCGCTGTGGCGCACGATCGCGGAATCGGGCCTGCCGCTGCACATTCACTGCTTCCGCTCGCTGCCGTTGACGCTCGAGGAAATCGACGTCCAGGGGCAAGCCAAGCGCGCCGCGTTCTTCACGAGCGTGACCGGCTTCCAGATGAGTCTCGTGCATCCGCTGGCGGCGCTGATCGGCTCGGGTGTGCTCGAACGTCATCCGAACCTGCGCGTCGTGCTGGGCGAAAGCGGCCTGGGCTGGCTGCCATACGTGCTCGAGCGGATGGATCATGAATTCAAGGGGCGTTTCCAGGATCTCGAACTGAAGATGCTGCCGAGCGAGTACTGGCGGCGCCAGTGCAAGGCGTGCTTCCAGACCGACCGGATCGGCTTCAAGCTGGTCGAGGATCTTGGCGTCGAGACGCTGATGTGGGGCTCCGACTATCCGCACTCGGACGGCACGTGGCCCGAATCGGCAAAGGTGTTCGCCGAGCAGTTCAGCGGACTGTCGGATGACGTGATGCGCAAGATCACGTATGAGAACGCCGGCCATTTCTACGGCATCCTCAAAAACTGAGCGGCCGCATACCGGGGGCAGCATGATCAAGATCTACGACTGCACGTTGAGGGAGGGGGCTCAGGCGTCCGGGGTCTCCTTTTCGGTACAAGACAAGCTGCGAATCACGGAGCTGTTGGACGACATCGGGTTCACGTACACCGAGGGCGGATGGCCCGGCTCGAACGCCAAGGACACGCTCTTTTTCCAGGAGCTGAAGGCACTGCCGCTGAAGAAGATCAAGGTCGTCGCCTTCGGGCGCACCAAGCGCGCATCGAGCCGGGCGGAGGATGACGCGAGCCTCAATGCGCTTGTGCGCACCGGCATTCCCTACGGGCACATCTTCGGCAAGGGCTGGGATTTGCACGTGAGCGAGGTGCTCGGCATCTCGCCGGAGGAGAATCTCGAATCGGTGTACGAATCGATCCGTTTCCTCAAGAAGCACATGGAAGAGGTCAGCTTCGGGTTTGAGCATTTCTTCGACGCGTACAAGGAGAATCCGGCCGGCGCGATGAAGCTGATCGAGACCGCGGTTCAAGCCGGCGTCGATTGGATCGATCTGGCCGATACGAACGGCGGCTGCTTTCCGCACGAAGTGGCTTCGATCGTATCCACTGTCACCCGGTCGTTCGATATCGAGTTCGCCGTTCATTGCCATAACGATACGGGCTGCGGCGTCGCCAATACGATCGCCGCGGTGCAGAACGGCGTGAAGATCGTCGAGGGAACGGTCAACGGGTATTCCGAGCGTTGCGGGATGGCCGACCTCTGCACGGTCATTCCCAATCTGCAACTGAAGCTCGGCTATCCGATCCTCGAGCCGGGCAAGCTGCAGCAATTGACGCGGCTGTCGCAGGAAGTTGCCGAGCTGTTGCAGGCCGAGCCGCCCGCGTTCCATCCGTATGTCGGATCGCTCGCGTTCACGCACAAGGCAGGCGTGCATGTCGATGGCTTCTTAAAGCTAAAGCGAACTTACGAACATATCGATCCGGAATTGGTCGGCAATCGCAGCGATATTGTCGTGTCGGAAGTCTCGGGCAAGAGCAATCTGAACAGCTTCCTGCGCAAGCATCGGCTCGACCATCTGTTCGCTGACCGCGATCTCGAAGGGCTCGTGCGGCTCGTCAAGGAACTCGAGTTCGGCGGTTTCGAATTCAACTCGTCCGAGGAGTCGCTCGTTTTGATGCTGCTGCGGCATTGCGGGAAGACGAGCCGCCGTATCCAGGTAAACCGGCTGTCCGTCAAATTGGCGGACGAGGCCGCGCCGGACGCGGCCATCGGCGGCGCGATTTCCGCGTTGGCGGACAACCGCGCCGATCTGCCGGATTGGGGCGTGCCGATCGGCGCCAGCACGATCGAGTTCGACGGCGTTTTCGACTTTATGTCCGGCCGGGAACCGATCGTCGGCGAGCGCGTGCAGTTTTCACTGACGAACGACAAGGCGTCGCTCAATCATCTGGTAGAGGGTTTCGTCGCGCGCTGCAGCGAGTTTTTCCCCGAGCTGGCGGGCACGAGGCTCGTCGATTTCAAGATTCGCGCGATCAACGACCGCACGCGCCGCGTTCGCGTCGTGCTGGAGTTCACCGACGGTTCCCGGACGTGGAAGATGGGCGCGGTCAATTCGAGTGTCGCCAATGCCACGCTGAACGCGACGATCGAGGCGCTCGAGTATCGGCTGTGCATGGGCGATCTCGGCACGTTCACGCAGACGGCGGCCAACCCGCAGACGGTCGTCAATCTCGTGCCGGCGGCCAGCGACAGCCGGCAATCCGCGTTCGCAGACAACGGGAGGTAATCATGTGCGGCATCACGGGCTGGGTGGACTGGAGTCACGATTTGCGCGAGCACGTCGCGACGTTGCGCAATATGACGGCGTCCCTCGTGCATCGCGGTCCGGATGCGTCGGGCGAATGGGTGAGCGCGCGCGCCGCGCTCGGCCATCGCCGGCTGTCGATCATCGATCCCGCCAACGGCGCGCAACCGATGGTGCGTCACGCGCGCCATCGCACCTTTGTCATCGCCTATAACGGCGAGCTTTATAACACGCCTGAATTGCGGCGTGCGCTGGAAAGCCGGGGTTGCCGGTTCGACACGCATTGCGATACGGAAGTGCTGCTGCAGGCGTATATCGAGTGGGGACCGGCTTGCCTGGATCGTCTCAACGGCATTTTTGCGTTCGCCGTTTGGGACGAAAGCGACAAGCGTCTTTTCATAGCGCGGGACCGGATCGGCGTGAAGCCGCTGTTCTTCGCGAAACTGGATAGCGGCTTGCTGTTCGGCTCCGAGATGAAGGCGATTCTCGCGCATCCGCAGGTGTCGCGCGAAGTCAAGGTAGACGCGTTTCACGAGCTGCTGTTTCTCGGGCCGGCGCGCACGCCGGGCTCCGGCGTGTTCCGCCAGATCGACGAACTGAAGCCGGGCTGGTGCCTGACGTACAGCGCAAGCGGAATCGAGACGTGGCAGTACTGGAAACTCGAAAGCCATCCGCATGAAGACAGCTTCGAGACGACCGTCGAGCGCGTGCGCGAGCTGGTGGTCGATGCCGTGACGAACCAGCTGGTGTCCGATGTGCCGGTGGGCACGATGGTGTCGGGCGGGCTCGATTCCAGTTCGATCACCGCGATCTCCGCAGGCGTGTTCAAGGATGCGGGCAAGCAGCTCGATACGTATTCGATCGATTTCGTCGACAACAGCGCGCACTTCAAGCCGACCGATTACGTGCCGGACGAGGATGCGCCGTGGGCGGACAAGGTCACCCGCTATTTGCAGACGAATCACCATCGCGTGTTGCTCGATACGTCCGAGCTGATTTCGCAGCTCGGCGCCGCGATGCGCTCGCGCGATCTGCCGGGGATGTGGGAAGTCGACGCGTCGCTTCAACTCTTTTGCCGCGAGATCAAGAAACATTCGACGGTGGTGCTGTCGGGCGAAACCGCCGACGAGATTTTCGGCGGCTATCGCTGGTTTCATCAGGCGCGCGATTACGAAGTCGAGCGCTTTCCTTGGGTGCGCATGGTGGACGGCCGCGAGCGGCTGCTCGCGCCGGCGCTGCGCGACGGGCTCGATGCCGATGCGCTCGTGGCCGAGCATTATCGGCAGACCATCGCCGAATGCCCGGCATTACCGGGAGAGGAGCTTGGCGAGGCGCGCCGCCGCCAAATGTTCTACATCAACTTCACCCGCTGGCTGCCGATGATGCTCGATCGCAAGGACCGGGCGAGCATGGCTGAAGGGCTGGAAGTGCGTGTGCCGTTCTGCGATCACCGCATCGTCGAGTATCTGTGGAACGTGCCGTGGACCATGAAGAACGCCGGCGACCGCGAAAAAGGGCTGTTGCGGCACGCGATGCAGGGCATTTTGCCTGACGACGTGATCTGGCGGCCGAAGAGCCCGTTTCCGACCACGCACAACCCGAAGTATCTGCACGACGTGCGCGCGCTGCTGACCGAGCGGTTGCGTGATGCGGCGTCGCCGCTGCGGCCGCTGCTCGATTCGGCCGAATTGGACCGCGTGCTCGCCGCGCCCGACGACGAGGCAAGAGACCGGCACTGGTTCGGCATGTACGCGAAGGACGCGCAGTTCCTCGCCTATCTGTATCAGATCGACCTATGGATGTCGGAGTACCGGGTCTCGCTCGTGTGACGCCGCGAAGGCTCCGAAGTCCTGCGACCAACATTGTGCGGCCGAACGCCCGTTGACGCGTTTGGCCGCGACATCGAAGAGGTGGACAACGTGCGTATCAAGGATGAACTTTTGAGCCGCGAAAGCGGCCTGAAAACCGTTTCGCTCGAACCGATCTGGACGCTGCGCGAGCAGTCGGCGGAAATTTTCGACGCGCTGTCGGCCGTCGAGCCCGCGCTCAACGGCGTCTATGACCTGCTCGGCAGCGAATTGCCGGTGCAGCAGCAATGGGCGTTCGGCGACTATGGCCCGGTGTCGCGGCCGGATCGCCACGTCCGCGCGTTCTATCTCGATCTCGGCAAGCTCAAGAGCGTGCCGAACGGCCAGGGCTACATCGCGATCAAGGGCACCGAGCCGGTGTCCGAGAACTTCGGCAGCATCACGAAGCGCATGGGCGAGATGTGGAACATCTTCAGTTGGACGATCGGCGGACAGGCCCGCCACGTGCTCGAGGATCTGACGCTGATGAACCAGCTCGAACGTTTCCCGATCAGCGAGGGCAAGCCGCCGGGCGTGCATCCGCTGTGGGACGCGGACGACGAAGCGCGCTGCGCGCTCGAATTGCAGAGCGCGTATTACCGCCGCTTCGGGCGCCTGGCCCGGATTCCCACGCCGCTGTTCGTATACCGCTGGCCGGCCGAGGTGCGCGAGCGCGCGCTCGACGTACTGCGTCCGCAACTGTCGCCGAGAACGGCAACCCTGGTCGAGGCGATGATCCGCGACGATCTGGGCGCTTACGTGTACTACTACCCGTCCTATCCGCTGCGCGCGATGCACGTGCGTGGCGGTGACGTCGGCCCGGAAGTGTCATATGACAAGCGCCATGCGGTATTGCGCGAGCTGTCGGATCCGGACACGGCGATCCAGCGCTGGATTCGCCTGACCGCCGAGTTTCTCGCGCTCGGCTGGATTCCGACCGATCCATCGCACTTCGGCCGCGGCAATTGCCTGATGGCGCAGAACCTAGTGCTCGACGGCGGGATCGTCGACGTGAACAGCATCCGCCACGTGTCGACCATGCGCGCGCCCGGCGAGCTGGATTTCGCGGTGCGCCAGAGCGTGCGCGAGCTGACGCAGTCGATCAGCTGGTACTTGATCGGCACCGAAGCGGGCATTCCGTGGTTCCAGCGCATTTTCGTCGATGCGTTCGCGCAGGTCTGGGACGTTCTCAAGCGCGAACTGGCTGATCTCGATGCGCCGGCGCAAATCCAGGCGGTCTTCGCGACCGGCGACGGCGCGTACCGCTCGCTCGACCGGCTGTTCCGCAACTACTTCGAGCTGAGCGCTTACCGGCCGCAAGACGCCGAGTCCAAGGAATATCGCCAACCGGCGCAGGGCCGCAACTGAACCGGACGAGGAGTCTCTTTCATGCAGATCACCGCATCCACCTTGCGTCGCGATTTTGCCGATCTCGTCAGCGTGCTGCGCTGGCGGGGCGAGCACGAGCGCGAGCGCCGGGCGTTCACCTACGTCAGCGACGACAATCTGAGCGACGCGAAGACGCTTTCCTACGGCGAGCTCGATACCCTCGCGCGCGCGATCGGCGCGACGCTCGTGGCACGCGGCGCGGCGGGCAAGCCCGTATTGCTGATCTTTGGGTCGGGGCTCGATTTCATCTCGGCGTTCTGGGGGTGCCTGTACGCCGGGGCGATTGCCGTGCCGCTCGCGTTGCCGGAGCGTGCGGGACACGATGGCGCGCTCGCGCGCATCGAGGGTGTCGCGGGCGATGCGAAACCGCATTGCGTGCTGACGACAACCGACGCCGACGCGCATCTCGCCACGCTGTTTGCCGCCTCGCCCGCGCTGCGCGAACTGCCGCGCATTGCATCGGACCGGATCGAGCCGTCGCAGGCGAGCCGCTGGCAGGCGCCCGAGCCGAGCGGCGAGCGCATCGCGTGTTTGCAATACACTTCCGGCTCGACGGGCACCGCCAAGGGCGTGATGCTTTCGCACGCCAACTTCCTCGCCAACAGCGAACGTTCGGCTGCGGGTTCGGGGTTCGCGAGCGACAGCGTGCTGGTGACGTGGTCGCCCACGTCGCACGCGGCCGGGCTCATGTATGGCGCGTGTCTGCCGGTCAGCATCGGCTTTCATGCGATCCATCTGGCGACGCAGTTGTTCATCGAGCAGCCGGTGCGCTGGCTGCGCGCGATTTCGCATTTCCGCGCCACACATTCGGGCGGGCCGAACTTCGCGTATGACCTTTGCGTGCAGCGCGTGAAGCCCGAGCAGTGGCAGGCGCTTCGGCTCGATTGCTGGCGTAACGCGTACAGCTCGGGCGAGGCGGTGCGTGCCGAGACGCTGCGGCGCTTTGCCGAAGCGGCGGCGCTGAGCGGTTTCAGCGCAACCGCATGTCAGCCGTGCTATGGCATTTCGGAAGTGACGATGCGGGTGGCCGAGGCGCCGGCGGGCCGGTTTCCGCTCGTGCGCAAGTTCGATGTCCACGCGCTGGGCCAAGGCCGGGCGATTGCCGTGGCCGATGGCGGCGCGTCGGACGAGGGCATCGAGGCGCTCGGCTACGGGCCGCTCGAGCGGCCCGGCCGCACGATCCGGATCGTCGATCCGCAAACGCTGCGCCGCTGCGAGGACGGCCAGGTTGGCGAAGTCTGGCTGTCCGGCGCGGACGTCGCGCTCGGTTACCTGAACCGGCCCGACGATAGCGAGCAGATTTTCCGCGCGACGCTCGCGGGCGATCCCGGCTCCTATCTGCGCACCGGGGATCTCGGCGTCGCGTTCGACGGCGAGCTGTTCCTGGTGGGACGTCTGAAGGAGTTGATCATCATTCGCGGCGCGAATCATTTTCCGCAAGACATCGAGCAGGATGTCGAGCGCGCCGCCGCGCAGGCAGGCGTCGAGCGGGCGGCCGCGTTTTCGCATCTGGTCGCGGGGGAGGAAGTGCTCGTGGTGGCCGCGGAGCTGGCGGCCGACGCGCTCGGCCGCACGGACGAGGCAGTGGCGGCGATCCGCGAAGTCGTGAGCCGCAAGCACGGCCTGCGGATTCGCGACATCGTGTTCGTCGCGTCGGGATCGCTGCCGCGCACCGGCAGCGGCAAGCTGCAGCGCACGCTGTGCCGCGCCCGCTATATTGCCGGCGCACTTGACGTGATCGCGCGCGCGCCGCGCCGCAGCGCGCGGGCGGCGGAGTATGCGCAGCGCGCGCGCGCCGATCTGCGCGCCTATATCCGCCGTGCGCTTGCCGAGCGCGTGGATTTGCCGGAAGACGAAATCGGCGATCGTCCGTTTGCCGAATACGGCCTCGATTCGCTCGGGCTCGTGAGTTTGGCAGGCGAGCTGAGCGAGCATCTCGGCTGGCCGTTGCCGCCTGTCGCGCTGTATGACCATCCGAGCGTCGATGCGCTGGTCCGGTATTTGACTGAGCGCGACACGGCCGCGCCGAGCGCGCCCGCCGCCGCGCCGGCAGTGCGCCGTTCGGGCGATACGGCCGCGCCGGTGGCGATCATCGGAATGTACATCCGGTTTCCGGGCGGCGAGGGCCTCGACGATTATTGGCGGCTGTTGAGCGAAGGCATCGACGCCGTGACCGAGGTGCCCGCGTCGCGCTGGGACGCCGACGCGTTTTACGATCCCGAGCCGGGCGCGCCGGGCAAGACCAATAGCCGCTGGGGCGGCTTCGTCGACGGCGTCGACCAGTTCGACCGCGAACTGTTCGGCCTGTCCGAGCGGGCCGCGACGGACGCCGATCCGCAACACCGGCTGCTGCTGGAGGCGGCCTGGGCCGCGATCGAGGATGCGGGCATCGCGCCGGCGGCACTCGCCGGCAGCCAGACCGGCGTGTTCGTCGGCATCTCGCAATCGGATTACGGCCGCATCACGCTCGCGCGCATCCACGATTCCAGCCCGTTCGTATCGACCGGCGCGAGCCCGGCCGTCGCCTCCGGGCGGCTGTCGTACACGTTCGATCTGCATGGGCCGAGCATGTCGATCGATACCGCGTGCTCGTCGTCGCTCGTCGCCGTGCATCATGCGTGCCGCGCGATCGCGAACGGCGAATGCGGCCTTGCGCTCGCGGCGGGCGTCAACCTGATCCTCACGCCGGAGCGCACCATCTCGCTGAGCCACGGTACGTTCTTCTCGCCTGACGGCAAATGCAAGCCGTTCGATGCGAGCGCGAACGGTTACGTGCGCTCGGAAGGCGTGGGCGTGGTGCTGCTCAAGTCGCTCGACGACGCCGTGCGCGACGGCGACCGGATCTACGCGGTGATCCGCGGCAGCGCGGTGAATCAGGACGGCAAGACCAACGGCCTCACCGCGCCGAACGGCCTCGCGCAACGCGAAGTCGTGCGCGCCGCGTTGCGCAGCGCGGGCCTGCGGCCGCGCGACGTGCATTACGTGGAGGCTCATGGCACCGGTACGGCGCTGGGCGATCCGATCGAAGTCGAAGCGCTCGGCGCGGTATTCGCGTCGGACGGCCCGAGAGCCGCGCCGCTTGCGATCGGCTCGCTCAAATCGAATATCGGCCATCTGGAGGCGGCGGCCGGCATTGCCGGGCTGATCAAGGCCGCGCTGTGCCTGCATCGGCATACGCTGGTGCCGACGTTGCATCTAAAGACGCTCAATCCGAACATCCGGTTCGCCGAGCTGCCGATCGTCGTGCAGCAGCGCACCGAGCCGTGGCACGCCGAATCTGCACGCATCGCGGGCGTGAGTTCGTTCGGCTATAGCGGCACGAACGCGCATGTGACGCTCGCGCAAGCGCCCGAGCCCGCGCCGGACGCGCCTGCGGCACACGATGCCGATGCAGATGCCGCCGCCGATGCGCGCGCGCCGCGCGCCGTGCGCTCGCGGCACGTGCTGACGCTTTCCGGCGCGAACGAAGGCGCGGTGCGCGAACTGGCCGCCCGCTATACCGAGTATCTGACGCACGCGGATGCGGCGCAGCTCGCCAACGTGTGCTTCACTGCCGCGACGGCACGCTCGCATCTGCCGTATCGGCTCGCGGTGGCGGGCGCGACGAGCGCCGATGTTGCCGGCGCGCTGCGCTCGTTTGCCGAAGGCCGCGCGCGCGCTGGCTCGTCGTTCGCCCGCGTGCCCGCCGGGGCCGCGCCGAAGATCGCGTTTCTCTACACGGGCAGCGGCGCGCAATATGCGGGAATGGGCCGCGATCTCTACGACACCGAGCCCGTGTTTCGCGGCGCCCTCGATCGCTGCGAGCGCATCCTGTCGGACGTGCTGGATTTCCCGCTGACCTCGGTGATGTTCGGCGAAGGTGTCGACAAGACGCTGATCGACGAGCTTGCGTATCTTCAGCCCGCGCTGTTCGCGTTCGAATACGCGATGACCGAGCTGTGGCGCTCGTGGGGCATCGAGCCGCACGTCGTCATCGGGCACAGCCTCGGTGAGCTTGTCGCGGCGTGCGTCGCCGGCGTGTTCGATCTGGAGGACGGGCTGCGGCTCGTCGCCACGCGCGGGCTGCTGATGCAATCGGTGCCGCAAAAGGGCGAGATGCTGTCGATCGTCGCGGATCTCGCGCGTGCGCAAGAGGCGGTGCACGCGCATCCGGACGAGCTTGCGATCGCCGCGGTCAACGGGCCGCAAAGCATCGTGATTTCGGGCACGGGCGCGGCCATCGGCGCCGTACAGGCGCAGCTGGAGGCCGAAGGCGTCAAATGCGCGCGCTTGCAGGTGTCCGGCGCCGCGCACTCGGCGCTGATGGACCCGATCCTCGATCAGTTCGAAGCCGTTGCGTCGCGCGTGACGTTCCGGCCGCCGCGCATCTCGGTGATCTCCAATTTGACGGGCACTGTTGCATCGGCCGAATACATCTGCTCGCCGAAGTATTGGCGGCGGCATATCCGCGATACCGTGCGCTTCGCGCAAGGCATCGAGACGCTGCTCGACAGCCGGTGCGATATCGTGATCGAGGTCGGGCCGCGCCCGACGCTGCTCGGCCTCGCGCGCGAAATCGCGGGCGACGCGCAAGGCGTGTGGCTGCCGTCCGTTCACAAGGGGCGCGGCAGCGATGAGCAACTGGCCGAGAGCCTGGGCGCGGTTTATGCGCACGGCGGGCCGGTCGATTGGCCCGCGTTCTATCCGCGCGACAGCCATCGGCGCCTGCCGGTGCCGACCTATCCGTTCCAGCGCCGCCGCTATTGGGTCAGCGACGATCGGCCGGCCGCCGCGCGCGCGCCGATGGCGCGGGCCGGCGGCGCGGGCCATCCGCTGCTGGGCCAGCCGCTCGGCATCCTCGGCGCGTTCGAGCAGCCGCTGTCCGCGCTGCCCGCGTTCATCGGCGAGCATCACGTGTTCGGCCGCGTGGTGTTTCCGGGCGCGGGTTTCATCGAAACGGCGCTGGCGCTGGCGCGCACGCGCTGGGGCGCGGCAGCGTACCGGCTGTCCGACGTGAACCTGATGGCGGCGCTCGTCGTCGGCGACGTCGACGAGCGGTATCTGCACATTCATGCGCTTGCCGACGGCGACGATACGCTGCACGTGCGCATCTTCAGCGGCACGCCCGGCGGCGTGGAGCCGGCGGCGGGCGACAGCGTGCCGCCGAGCGAGCATGTGCGCGTCGACGTGCAGCGCGCCGGCGACGCAGCGCCGGCGCACATCGATTGGGCCGCATTGCGCGCGCGCTGCGACGAGCGCGTGTCTGCCGCCGACCAGTATCAAAGCCTGCACAAACTCGGCTTGCAGATTGGGCCGGCGTTTCAGGGCATGCGCGAGATTTGGCGCGGAGACGGCGAGGCCGTTGCCGAAATCGAGCTGGACGAGGCACGAAGCCGCGAGATCGGCCAGTATCTGATCCATCCGGCGATGCTCGATTGCGGCTTTCAATTGAGCGGCGTCGCGCAGCGCGTGATGGAGGGATTGTCGGTGCCGGTCGGCGTCGAGCGCATCACGTTTTTCGCTTCTCCCGGCAAGCGCGTCCGCTGCCATGCGCGGATTCGTGAGCAGCAGGGGCCGCACATCAAATCGGATGTCCGTTTCTTCGATGCGGATGGCCGCCTGCTGGTCGAAATCGAAGGCTACGTGAAGCGCGCGGTTCGGCCCGAAACGCTGATTGGCGCATCCGCCGATTGGGCGCGCTGGGTCTGGCAACAGGAGTGGAGCCCTGCTGCCGCCGTCAGAGTCGCGGCACGCGCACCGGCGGCCGGCGGCCGCCACTGGCTGGTGCTGGCGCGCGGCGAGTTAGCGGCGGGCCTGCAGCGCTCGCTGGCGGCCGCGGGCGATGCTTGCACACTGGTCGTGCACGGCGATCACTACGCGCGGCTGCGTGACGGCCGTTTTGTCGCGACCGGAAACGACGCGGACGAATTCGAGCAGATCGTGCGGCAGGCGGCGGCGCACAGCGGGCCGGTGACCGATATCGTCTACGCGTGGCCGGCCGACGCCGACGCGGGCGACGGGCCGCACGATTGGCGCCGATCGCTCGAGACGAACGGCCGCGCAGCGTTGCACGTCGTGCAAGGCGCGCTCGCGTACATGGACAAGAGCGGCGCTGCGCTGCGCATATCGTTCGCGACCCGCGGCGCGCAACCTGCCGGCGCCGCGCCGGTGGCGTTCGATCAAGCGCCGCTTTGGGGTTTTGCGCGCGTCGTCAGGCGCGAGCATCCAGAGCTTGAAGGCCGTTTGATCGATCTCGATCCGCAACACGCGATCGACGCTCAGGCCGAATGGCTCGCGAACGAACTGCGCGATGCACCGGCCGGCGCTCAGGACGGCGCAGGCGCGGAAGTGGCGGTGCGCGCCGGCACGCGCTATACGCCGCGGCTCGCGCGTTTCCGGCCGGGCGCGGCGGTGCCGGAGAACCGCGTGCGGCCTGACGCGACCTATCTCGTCACCGGCGGCCTGAGCGGGCTGGGTCTTGCCGCTGCGCGGCGGCTCGTCGAGCGCGGCGCCCGCGCGCTCGCGCTCGTCGGACGGCGTGGCAGCACGCAGGAGGCCGAGCCGGTGCTGCAATGGATGCACGCACAGGGCGCGCGCGTTTCGGTGTACCGCGCCGACGTGTCGCGTGCCGACGACGTGGCGCGCGTGCTTGCCGACGTGCGCCGCACGCTGCCGCCGCTGCGCGGCGTGCTGCACTGCGCGGGCCTGACGGCCGACGGCGCGCTCGAACGGCAGACATGGGCGGGCTTCAACGACGTATTCGGTCCAAAGGCGGATGGCGCATGGCATCTGCACCAGGAAACGCTCGCCGATACGCTCGACTTCTTCGTGCTGTTCTCGTCGAATTCCGCTCTCGTTGGCCTGGGCGGTCAGGCGAATTACGCGGCGGCGAACGCGTTCCTCGACGCTTTTGCGCACTACCGGCTCGCCCACGGGCTTCCCGCGCTCGCGATCAACTGGGGGCCGTGGGCCGAGGTCGGCCTGGCCGTGCGCGCGAAGCTCGCGAAAGAGCGCTTGACGATCGATCCGCGCATCGGGCTGCAGGTGCTCGATGGCCTGCTCGATGCCGGCGCGAACGTGCCGCAGGTCGTGGTGCCGACCACCACGGCGCAGAACAGCTCCGCCTCCACGCAGGCGCCGGCTGCCACGGGCTTGCTCGAGCGGCTCGCCGGCATGGGGGCCGGCGAGCGGCTCGCGGCGCTGCGCGAATTCGTGCGGGAATCGGTCGCGGCGGTGTCGGGCAAGGCGGTGGGTGACGTTCCCGACGATCAGCCAGTCGTCGATCTCGGTCTCGATTCGCTGATGACCGTCGAGTTGCGGCTGAAGCTCGGAAGCGCGATGGGCGGCAAGCGATTGTCGAGCACGTTCACGCTCAATCATCCAAGCGTTGCCGCGATGGCCGATCAACTGATGCGCGACCTGGCGGCGCTCGTGCCGCAAGCACAGGCTCAGGCCGATGGCGCGGCCGCCGGCGGCGCGCACGCCGACGCGGCGGGCGGTCAGACGCCGGAGCGCGCGGGCGCCGCTGGCGGTGCGGCGGCGGGCGAGGCGTCCAACGTGGTGTCGCTGCCGGGCGATGCGTCGAAGACGCCGCTCGTGCTGGTTCACGGCATGGGCGGCTATGCGTGGTCCTACTTGCCGTTGCGTCAGTACCTCGGTGACCGGCCGATCACGCTGCTCAACAAGGTGCTCGGCGGCGAGACGCTGCCCGAATACGTTGCTTTGCTGGTGGAGACGCTCAGGAGCCGCCAGCCGCATGGCCCTTATCTGCTGGGCGGCTGGTCCGCTGGCGGACGCCTGGCGTTCGAGGTGGCGGCGTTGCTCGAGCGCCAGGGCGAGCGTGTGCTCGGCGTGCTGATGTTCGACGTCTATCGGCAGACGGGCGTGCGGCTCGAGAAATTCATCGAGGCGCGCAAGCTGATGGATGCCGATCCGTTGCACGACGCGCTCGCGGGCATGCACCCGATCGAGCGCCTGGTCACCGTGTTCGGCACGGACATACGGCTCGCGAGCGCAGGCGACGTCTTGCATCTCGCGCGGCTCGTGCTGCCCCACGTATCCGCGCCGCCGCAGCTTGCGAGCGCCGGGATGGCGCAAACGGCGCAATGGTTCCTCGATCAGCTCGCCGAGAACGGGCGCGGCCTGATGCTGCCCGATCCGAGCGGCGAGACGACCGAGGCGCTCGAAACGCTGTTCACGATCCGGCGCTTCTACCGGATGACGATGGGCGAAATCGACGGGCCCGTCACGCTGGCGGCGCGCGCATTCTCGATCAACGTCGAGGGCAACGTGTTTTCGCGCGGCTGGGAGCGGCACTTTGCCGGGCCGATCCGCGAACTGGACGTGCGCATCGACGCTGTCGAGGCGCCGCAGCTCACGCCGTTCTCGCGTTTTGCCGAGCACATCGCGCTGTTCGATCGCGAAAACGTGCAGCGCTTCGGGCCGCAGGTGGCAGAGTTTGTCGCGTCGCTCGACGGCGACACGTTTGGCAAGCACGACGCCGGTTCGCAACAAGCGGACGGTTCGCGAAAAGAGGAGGAGCGCAATGCGACAGCCATTCTTTCTGACCATGCTTGAGGCGGCCACGCGCGGGCTTGCGCCCGAGGCCCGGCTCGCGCATCCGTTCTTGCGCGAGCGGATCGAGGGCGCGGACGCGGTCGTGCGCAGCCTCGGTCATCTCGAGGAGGCGCTCGGCGACGAAGCCAGCGCATACCTCGAATTCCGCGGCGACGCCGCCGCCGCCGTGGCATGGCGCGCCGGCAAGCCGGATCGGCGCATCGAAGGCGTGACGCTCGCGCTGACGAACGCCGACGGGATGATCGACGACGTGCGCGTCGCGGTGCGGCCGCTGCAATGGCTCGGACCTTGGCGGGACCGGTTGCGGCGCGTGATGACGGCATGGAACGAGGAGCGCACGCTCGATCCGGTCGGCTTCGCCGAGCCCGCCGACAGCGAGCCCGTGCCCCGGCGGCTGCCGTTTCCGTTGAGCGACGAGGCCGTGTTCCACGGCCCGGCGTTCGTGCGGCCGGTGTACGGAGCGGCCGCCGTGTCTCACGTGCTCGGTCATGCGGGCGCGGTGTATGGCGAATGCGAATACGGCCCGGCGTTGCGAAACGGCGCGCATTTTCTGCGGGCCTTCACGTCGAAGCGCTTGCCGCTCGAAATCGTCAGCATCGCGCATCTCGATAGCGACGAGCGCATCGATGAATGGACCGCCTTCATGCAACCGTGGCCGAGCATGGTGCTGTTTCGCGATCATCTCAAAAGGCGCTTAGGCGACTATCTGGACGCATCGTTTTACGGCGACGCGTAGCGATCGCGGCGCGGCGGCGGGCCGGCGGGCTATTCCGGTGTTTCGCCGCCGCGGCAAATTTCAGCCGGCCGGCGTCGGCATGATGGCGCATGCAAACGAAATCCCACGAGGCAGATTCGCTCATGACCGATTTTCTCGCTCCTCTTCTCAAGCGGCGCTCCACGCCGATTCGTCAACTTGGCGGCTCAGTCCCCGATCCTGCGACGCTGAACCGTCTGCTGGAGGCCGCCATTCGCGTGCCGGATCACGGCAAGCTCGAACCGTTCCGGCTGATTCTGCTCGAAGGCGAGGCCAAGCTGGACTTCGGCGAGCGGCTCGTCGAACGCGCGCTGCGCCGGGAGCCCGGATTGTCCGCCGCTCAGCAGGAAAAAGAGCGGCTGCGCTATACGTTCGCGCCGCTCGTGATCGCCGTGATCGCGCGTATCGATCCGGCGCACAAGGTTCCGGCTCTGGAGCAGCAGCTCAGCGCCGGCTGCGTCGCGTACAACCTGCTGCTCGGCGCATCGCAGATCGGGCTCGGCGCACAATGGCTGACGGGCTGGGCGGCTTACGATCCCGAAGTCGCCGCGCTGCTGGGCCTGCTGCCGAACGAACAGGTGATCGGTTTCGTGCACCTGGGCCACGCGCGCGGCGAGCTGCCCGAGCGCAGCCGGCCGGAGCTGGGCAAGCTGGTGAGCCGATGGAAGCCGGCGGCGGTCACCGCCTGAGACAAGGCGGGCCTATCCGATCCGATTCGCGCACGCCTCCCGACAGATCACGCCCCATGACGCATTTCAGCCATTTCCATCAGCCGTTTCCCTTTCCGTTACCGGACGGCTCGAGCGCACGCTTCGTGTCGCTGCGCGAGGTGACGCGCAGCCATGCGCAGGTGAGCCGCTTTCCGGTGTCGATACGCATCCTGCTCGAAGCCGCATTGCGCCGCTGTGACGGCACGGCCGCCACGGTGCAGCAAGCGCACGCGATACTCGACTGGCGCCCGGGATGCAGCCACGACATTGCGCTCTGGGTGTCGCGCGTGCTGCTGCAGGACGCATCCGGCATTCCGCTGTTGGGCGATCTCGCGGCCATGCGCAGCGCGGCCGTGCGTGCGGGCGCGCCGCCGCAGGCCGTTCAGCCGGCGTTGCCGGTCGATCTCGTCATCGATCATTCCGTCGTCGTCGATGCATATGGCGATGCGAATGCGCGGCAGGTCAATCTCGCCGCCGAACATCGGCTCAATGCCGAGCGCTTCGAGTTCGTCAAATGGGCCGCGCAGGCGTTCCGGAACGTGCGCGTGGTGCCGCCGGGGCAAGGCATCGTTCATCAGGTCAACCTCGAGTTTCTCGCCGACGTGGTCGTGCAGCGCGACGGCTGGATTTATCCCGAAACGATTGTCGGCACCGATTCGCACACGACGATGATCAACGGGCTGGGCGTGCTCGGCTGGGGGGTGGGCGGCCTGGAGGCCGAGATCGCGCTGCTGGGCGAGCCGCTTTATCAGCGCGTGCCGGATGTCGTCGCGGTGCGGCTGACGGGGCGGCCCGACAGCCGGGTGTATGCGACCGATATCGCACTGCACCTGACGCACGCGCTGCGCGAATTCGGCGTGGTCGGCAAATTGCTCGAATTCGTCGGTCCGGGCGCGCGCGGCCTGTCGCTGCCGGATCGCGCGACGATCGCGAACATGGCGCCGGAGTATGGCGCGACGAGTGCGTATTGGGGGATCGACGACGCCACGCTCGCCTATTTGCGGCAAACCGGGCGCTCGGCCGAGCAGGTCGAGACGATCCGCGCGTACTGCATCGAGCAGGGACTGTTCGGGATTCCCGATGCCGAGCAGTTCGATTATTCGGCGGTCGTCGATGTCGATTTGTCCGCCGTGCGGCCGACGCTGGCCGGTCCGTCCCGGCCGCATCAGAAGCTCACGCTCGCGCAGGTGAGCGCCAGCAGCACCTGCGCCGGGCGCCCGGCGCAGGTGCCCGCCCGGCTCGATCACGGCGCCGTCGTACTGGCCGCGATCACGTCCTGCACCAACACCGCCAATCCGGCGGCGATGCTGGCGGCCGGCCTGCTCGCGCAACGCGCGCTCGCGCGCGGATTGCGCCCGCCATCGTATGTGAAGACCGTGCTCGCGCCCGGCTCGCGCGCCGTGACGCGCTACCTCGAGCGCGCCGGTTTGCTCGACGCGTTGCAGCGGCTCGGTTTTTTCGTCGCCGCATACGGGTGCGCGTCGTGTGTCGGCAATACCGGCGCGCTTGCCGAGGGCGTCGAAGCGGCTATCGGTGAGCGCGATTTGTCGGTGGCGGCGGTGCTGTCCGGGAACCGGAACTTCGACGGAAGAATCCACCGGTCGATCAAGGCCAATTATCTGGCGAACCCCGCGCTCGTCGTCGCTTATGCGTTGGCGGGCACCATTTCCATCGATTTCGATACGCAGCCGCTCGCGTTCAATTCGTCGGGCGCGCCGGTTTTCCTGGCGCAGCTGTGGCCGGACAAATCGGAAATCGACGCGCTTGTTGGCGAGGTGGTCGACGAGCGGGCTTATGCCGGCCTGTATCCGCGCGAATCCGGCGGCGCGCTCCGCGAACGCGGCGATATCAGCGGCGATATCAGCGGCGACGTCAGCGATCGCAACACCCGCGCCGACTCAGATCCGGACACCGCGTGGCAGCAAATCGAAGCGCCGGTGGGCATGGTGTTCCAGTGGCGGAAAACGTCTGGCTATTTCGTCGAGCCGCCGTTCTTCGAGCGCCCGTCCGGCGCGGCGGCGCCATTCGGCCCGATTCGCGGCGCGCGCGTGCTGGGCGTGCTCGGCGACAACGTGACGACCGACCACATCAGCCCGGTCGGCGAGATCGCCGCCGATAGCGACGCGGCACGCTATCTGCGCGAGCAGGGTGTGGCGCCGCACGAGTTCAACAGCTACGGCGCGCGCCGCTGCAATCATCATGTGATGATTCGGGGCACGTTCGCGAATCCACGCCTTCAAAACCGGCTGACGGGCCTCGGCACCGGCCCTCTCGCGCGTTCGGCGCGCGACGGCGCGGTGCGCAGCCTGTTCGACGTCGCGATGGAAAATCTCGCCGACCGCACGCCCAGCGTGATCTTCGCCGGAGCGCTCTACGGTTGCGGCAGCGCGCGTGACTGGGCGGCGAAGGGCACGTCGCTGCTCGGCGTCGCGGCGGTGGTGGCCAAGAGCTTCGAGCGCATCCATCGCAGCAATCTCGCGCTGATGGGCGTGCTGCCGGTCGAGATCGGCGCGTCGAGCGTGCTCGACGCACTGGTTTGGGATGGCTCGGAGCGCGTCGATATCGAATTCGATTCAGCCGCGCGCACGCCGCGTCCGCCCGCGACCGTCACGGTCAGCCGCAACGGAGACGAAATCGCCAGGGTGGCCGGCACGTTGCGCATCGATACGGCGGCGGAATGGCGCTACGTGCGCGAAGGCGGCGTGTTGCGCGCGATTTTTGCGAAAAGCATCGCACCGCGCGCTTGAACGACGCCGCCGGCCGCGCGGTTTCCGCATCGAATCCAGCTTACGATTACGCTTTGGAATCGATGCCGTCAATTCCGGATGGCCGATTAACGCATAGAGGCTGAGCATGGCTCAAATCCCGATGTCCGGACTGGAGATGTTGCGCGCGGCGGCGGCAGGCGAGTTGCCGCACGCCCCGATGTGGACGACGATGCCGATGCGCGCGGAACTCATCGAAGCCGGCTACGTAAAAATGACTGCTCGCGCCGACGAGCGACACCTGAATTCGCAGGGTGTGGTGCACGGCGGTTTTGCGGCGACCGTGCTTGATACGGTCACGGGCTGCGCCGTTCACACGATGCTCGATGCCGGCGTCGGCTATGCCACGATCGATTTGAACGTCAAGATGCTGCGCCCGGCGCCGCAGTCTGTCGACCTGATTGCCGAGGGCAAGGTCATTCATTTGTCCAGAAGCCTGGGCGTGGCCGAGGGCGTGTTGTCGACGGCCGACGGCAAGAAAATCGCGTTGGCAACGGCCACCTGCTTTATCCGGAGGGCGGACGCCGCCCGATAGCGCGGGGGCCGCCCTCCGGTCAGCGCGTTCGTTGATTGGCCGCGCCGGTCACGCAACCGGCTCCGCGGTGCTTTGATCAGAACGTTTGCTTGAATCGTGCACGTCGTTGCGCACGAATTCGCTCAGGTGTTCGACGAACGCGCGCACCTTTGGTGGAAAATATTGCGACGGATAAACGAGATCGATGCCGACGCACGGCAGCCGGTAGTCGTCCAACAGGCTGGCAAGCGTGCCACGCGCGAGATCGTCGTTGACCAGATAGCGCGGCAGGATCGCAATACCCATCTCCAGTAGCGCAAACTGCCGCAGCATGTCCGCGTTATTGGTCCGCGCGGCGTTGTTGAAGCTCACGCGCACGGGCCCGTGCGGCCCGGAAAACTCCAGTTGATCCACGTGCCGCTCGCATGGCAGATGCAGCCACGCGTGCGTCGACAATTCCGCGGGATGCACCGGCAGGCCGTATCGGCGCAGATAACCCGGCGATGCGCAAACCGTCATGTGATGGGTGATCAAACGGCGCCTGACGATGCGGTCGCCCGTCGTCTGCCTGCCGGTGAGCAGGCCCACGTCGAAGCGTTCGTCGATCAGGCTAACCTGCCGATCCGTCAGCGTGACGTCCAGCGTGACCTCCGGATAGCGTTGCGCATACGCATTGAGCATCGACGAAAAGCCGTGCAGCCCGAACGTGACCGGCGCAACGATACGCAGCGTGCCTGCCGGGGGGTGCGAGTTGGTCGCGACCAGTTGCTCGGCGCGCTCGATATCCCGAAGCACTTCGCGCACACATTCGAGATAGGCCCGCCCCTGCTCGGTCAGTGACAGGCGCCGCGTGCTGCGCTGAAACAGACGGGCGTTCAGATGATGCTCGAGCGACGCGATCTGCCGCGTCGCCAGCGAGTTGGAGATGTTCATTGACTTCGCGGCCCGGGAATAATTGCCGAGTTCGGCGATCCGGACGAAGGTACGTATCGACTGTAAGTAGTCCATTGGACAGTCCCTGTCTCTATTTTTGGTCGCAAGCGGCCGCGGTCGCTTCGCGGTCCGCTGCGGGCTGGGCGGTGGCCGGGAGCCATCGGACGCAGTTGCGTTTCCCGATGGTTCTTGACGGATTAGGTCAAGCGTCCTAGCATGCAGGCATTGTAGGACGAGAATCCTAATTTCGCTGCGCAAAATCAGGGCAACACGGGCGGTTCGGCAGATGGACGCATCGCCAAGCTTGTTCCACGTGGTGCCGGCAACACAAAGGTGTGTTCATGAAAGCCGAAGCAACTCGCGATCTCATCGTCAATTCCGCCGATGAGTTGTTCTATCAGCATGGCTACGGCCGCACATCCTTCTCGGATATCGCGGACGCGGTGAAGATTTCGCGCGGCAATTTCTACTACCACTTCAAAACCAAGGACGAGATCCTCGACGCCGTGATCGACGTGCGTCAGGTGAACATCCAATCGATGCTGGAAGAGTGGGAAGCCGAATGGCCGGAGCCGCTCGACCGCCTCAAGCGTTTCGCGAACATGCTGATCGTGAACCGGGGCAAGATCATCCGTTCCGGCTGCCCGGTCGGCACGCTTTGCGCCGAACTGACGAAGCTCGATCATGTTGCGCAGAACCGGGCGAACGAGTTGTTTACGGCATTTCGGGGGTGGCTGTGCAAGCAATTCGTGCTGCTTGGCCACGATGCCGGCGTCGAGGCCGATATGTTGGCGATGCATCTGCTGTCGCGCACGCAAGGCGTCGCGATGTTGGCGAACGCCTATTCCGATGAGGTATTCCTTCGGCGTGAGGTCAAGCAGATCTGCGAGTGGCTGGACACAGTCGTGCAACGCAACTGATGCCGCCGGCGGCTGACGAACTGGGGCGCCTGGGCCGATACAGTGGGTGAGCGGCCGGCCGATCGGACAGCGCGCGGCTCGCACAAAGGCATCGATATCGAACACAGTAAAGCGGCATTGCGGCGAGCGGCCGCTCCGAAACGATCAATTCGGATCACTAAACAAAATGCCGTGTCGGCGAGGCTGCGTTTAGCCCGGTTCGGCGAATTTCGGTACGGCGGTCGCTGCGGCTTGTGCGATTCGCATGCTGGCCAGTTGGATATTTTTTGGGAGATGCAATGGAATCAGCTCAGCTCAATTCGAAACGGCCGCTCTATTGGCTGGCGCTAGGAGCGTTCGCGCTATCGACAGAGGGTTTCATGATCGCTCCGCTGCTGCCGAGCATCTCCGGCGATCTGTCGGTCAGCGTTGGCGTTGCGGGGTTGCTCGTGACGGTTTTCGCATTCGCCTATGCGATCAGCTCGCCGATTCTCACGACGCTCACGGGCAATCTCAACCGGCGCATCCTGCTGATATTCAGTCTTGCCGCATTCACCGTTGCCAACGTGGCGGCGTGGTATTCGACCAGCTTCTTCCAATTAATGGGCGCGCGAATCCTGCTGGCGTTCGCTGCCGGACTTTACTTGCCGAACGCCAACGCGGTAGCCGGATCGCTGGTCGCGCCTGAGCAGCGCGGGCGCGCATTGTCGATCGTCAATGGCGGCTCCAGCCTCGCGATCGCGCTTGGCGTGCCTTTCGGGTCGATCATCGCGAGTTTCGGCAGTTGGCGGACGACGTTCGCGAGCGTGGCGGTGCTTGGTGCGATCGGCACTGTGGGGCTGCTGTTCGGTTTGCCGAAAGGGTTCGGCAAGGGTCTGCCGACGGCGACCCTGACTCAGCGGATTCAAGTGGCGAGCAGGCCCGCCGTATTGATGGCGCTGCTGTCGACGATGCTTTGGGCGGCCGGCGCATACACGGTCTATACCTATATCGCGGCGTATATCGGCGAGACGCTGAAGGTACATGGATCGCTGCTGAGCGGCGTGCTGTTCGTCTGGGGGGTATCGGCCGTGACCGGGATGATCTCGGGTGGCCGTCTTACCGACAGGCTTGGTTCGCATCGGGTCATCGTGCTTGCATTGAGCGTGCTGACCGCGGCGTTCGTGGCGTTGTCGGCAATCAATGCGTATGTTCCGCCGCCGCTTGCCGTGGTTCCGGTGATCGTTGCGGTGATTCTGTGGGGCGCGTCGGTCTGGGGATTCATTCCGCCGCAGCAATCCAGGCTCATTGGCATCGGCGGGGTGAATGTCGCGCCTGTCGCACTTTCGTTGAATGCGTCGTTCATGTACATCGGCTTTTCATTGGGTTCCGCCCTGGGCGGATTTGCGCTGAGCAGGCAAGGGGTGGGCAGTCTCGGTTTGATCGGCGCGGCGCTCGAAGCGGTTTCGCTTGGCATCGTGCTGCTTACCGCCCGGAAAAAGGCGGCCCGCGCTGCGACGCGGGAGTTGGTGGACGGTTGAGCTGCATTGTTTTGTTGTCTGGCACGCCTTCTGCGCCGGTCGGCGAGATGGCGCTGCCACGCCGACGTTGTTGGTTGCACTCGAAGTGAAATGCCGATTCTGTCCGATGGCGACAGGTCGGCTGCAGTGTGGGGCACGGAGCGCCTGAGGCACAGGCTGCTGTTCTGAATAATCGAATGCTTGCCGAAATCGGAATGGCATTTCGAAATTTCAGTACGTTAGTAATACTTAAAAAAATATCGATCGATCGGGAAATACCGAGATGAAGATTTTGCATACTCGCCGCTCTCGCATTGTGTTGGCCGGAGTTGCTGCAATTGCATTCGCGGGCTTCGGTTTGGCGGGCGTGATTGGTGTGCGGGCGAGCGCACCCGACAAGGCGCAGGCGCCGCTGACGGAAGTGGACGTGGCCGGCGTGCTGTCGAAGACGGTAACGGATTGGCAGAGC
>NZ_LOWB01000076.1 GCF_001522865.1 Burkholderia sp. TSV86
CGTACGGCTCCTTTCATACTGAAAAAGTCCGCCGAAAACTCGACTACATCATGGCACTGTTTGCTGGGGGCCGATCATCGGTTGCTTCAGTTGAACAATACCGCTGCTTGAACTCGTTGGGCGTCAGATAGGCCAGACTCGAATGTGGTCGGATGACCTGCTGGCGTCGGGCGGGCGCGCTCACCACTAATAGGATGGTCCGTCCCTCCCGTAATCGCGTAATCTGGGCCGACGCCTGTTTCCGTCCTCGGAGGTGTGCCATGAGCCAGCAATGCTCTACTGCGATCGCCCGCATGGGCATCGATATCGGGAAGTCCGTGTTCCACGTCGTCGGACTCGACGCCAAGGGCAAACCGGTGTTCAGGAACCGATTTACGCGTGAACGACTGCTCGAGTTCTTGGCGCGTGCATCACCAACCATCATTGGGATGGAGGCGTGCCCTGGTAGCAACTGGCTCGCTCGTAAAGCGATTGGTCAGGGACATCAGGTCCGTATCGTGCCTGCACAGTTCGTCAAACCGTTTGTTAAGTCGAACAAGACCGATATCGTCGACGCAGAGGCGATCGCTGAGGCGATTTCTTGTCCCACTATGCGCTTCACGCAGCCGAAAACAGAAGCACAACTCGATCTGCAGGCACTACATCGAGTTCGGCAAAGATTGGTTTCCAGCAAGACAGCCATCGTTAATCAGGCTCGTGCATTTTTGCTTGAGTACGGCCTGACTATCGGAGCAGGCCCCGCCTACTTCGTTCGCGATATGCCAAGCATCCTCACCGACGACGGCAACGCTCTAACGCCTGCGATGCGCGATCTGTTGCAGGAGCAGTGGCAGGAATACCGCTCCATCGAGGCACGCCTTTTGCAGTTACGCCGCCAGATCGAAGCAATCGCTGGGGCCGATGACGTCGCTACCCGATTGATCTCGGTACCAGGTATCGCGCATCTGACCGCAACCGCGATTACTGCCTTTGCAGGTACCGGTATGCAGTTCAAATCCGGCCGTCATTTTGCTGCCTGGCTAGGCCTTGTTCCCGGCGAGTTCTCCACCGGCGGCAAGCAACACTTGCTCGGGATCACCAAGCGAGGCAAGCTGCCTAAGCGCCGCAAGATGGTGGTGTCGCGACGAGAACGTTGGGTGCCTATACGTACCAGGAGATTCTGCTCGTGGTGCGACGTGAGGTGGCGCCCGACTATTTGTGCAACCCGGACGTCCAAATATCAGAACTTGCATTGCTACTTGGGTATTCTGAAATCAGTGCATTTTCCCGTGCGTTTCACCGATGGTTCGATACTTCGCCGAGTGAATGGCGGCGTGGGTATCTGAAAGCACAGGGGATCAGCCGGGAATAACTTTGCCGATTTTTGAGTTTACATTTTCGCTTGTTTGGCTAAGAAAATATTTGGTTTGATTGATGCAGGAGTTTCGATCAAGAGTTCAAATGATTGTCTCGAGATATTTGGCTGGTATTCGATAGTCAGGCATCATCGATTCTGCTGATTGCGCGGTGCTTTGAGGAATCGAAGTGGAACCCAAGCACTTATCCACCTACCTCGACTCCGGTGCTATGGTGACTGCTAGGATGCAGGTTGCATAAAAAAGAAACAGTAGCCGTAGTCGATTCTCCTTGTGGCCATCCGTTCGTTATCGGACTGATGCATGGAGGCCCTGCCGCTGGGTCTGGCATTGTTCATTTCATCGTTAATTTGGGGGAGAGTAGAGAAAAGCCTGCGGTGACTGTTGCTTTTGGGAAAAACGCATAGAAATCTCGAAGTGCAACTGATTAGAATCGCGATTGAAGGCGTTCGCTAGTGGAAGATGCATGTGATGACATCGTTAGATCAAGCATTCGAGATTCGGACCGTATAAGTAAAAATGAAGATTTGGCGGCGCTTCGATATTGTCGTGGATTTCATCCTTGAGACATGTTCAGGAACAAAAGAATTTCGCGTATCGCTTGTAGTGGGAATCTACGTTCTCGCTATCCCTTGCGGTCTAAGGGAGCAATCTTATGAGGAGATGGTCACCATCCTGCGCGAGGCGGACAAGGCGCCGGTGGCTGAGGTCGCGAAGAAGCACGGGATCAGCGAGCAGACGATCTACAACTGGCGCCAGCATTTCGGCGGGCTGGAAGCTACCGACGTGAAGCGGCTCAAGCAACTCGAGCAAGAGAATGCCCGGCTGAAGAAGATGCTTGCCGAGCGCGATCTCGAGTTGGACGTGATGAAAGAGATCAACGCAAAAATGTATGGTCCGCCCCGGCTTTGCAAGCGGGCGTTCTCCGACGAGACAGTTTGCGTAAATGTATCCGGCCTCTCGCGAGTCAGCCGCTTTTGGCGGCACGGCCATGATGGGATATGCGCGCTCGGTTCCCAATAAGTGGACTGACCTCAAAGGCCGTTTTTTTGTCCCGGGCTTATCGAATGCCGGTGCACTGTTTCGTCATCAATTGCACGTCTGCAAACCTTGACGGGTGATCGGCAGCCTACTGTGCTTGCGGCTGCCGAAGATAAAACGTTCCTCGTCGCGTGAGGATGGTCCACGCGATACGCGCGAGCTTGTTGGCCAGTGCGACGATGACCTTGTTTCGGTGTATGCCCTTCGCCTCCATCTGCGAAATCCAGAGCCCGAGGTGGTCCTTGGTCCGATCGAGATGCAGGACGCACGCTCGGGCACCGTGGATCAACAGCTTGCGCAGATATGGATTCGAGCGCAACTGAAGCTGTTCTTCGGCGTAGAGCCGATAGACCCGATTCCGGCTTACACGCCAATCGGTCTCGTAAAAATGGGGGTGACCATAGATTCTGAAGTCACCCCTGTTTGCCGGGTGCAGGGTAGGCCAAAAATCCAAAGGTATATGTAAATACTTCGAAATATTAATGTAATTTGTTTTGTTTGTTTTCTAAACACACGAAACAAACACCACTCCACTTCTGATGCGAAAGTTCTTGAATGGAGACACACGTATTGTGTGATACCGAACATTTCATGCAGTTACATTTAATTAAGATTGGTGGACGATAATTTCCCAAGATGAATTCGGGCCAAATAATAAAGATTACCGAAAAAAATATAGGGCAATGTTTATATATTGCCGCTAAATATTGATTGCACCAAAAATTAGGTGTGAATCAAATCCCTGCCAGATGGGTTATCTGGTTATTTTTGGAGACTAAAATGCAAGAACTCAGTCAAAATGAAATTGACCTTGTGTCTGGTGGTAACTACACTGATGGCACGATTTTCGATCTCGCCGGGAATATCGTCCAATATGCAGGAAAGGCGCTTCAAGATAGTGCGAAGGGCCTTGTTGCCACTGCTGCAAGCATGTTTGGTCTAGCTACGGATGGCCTTTACAATGCCGGCGAAGCTATCGATACCGGGTTGGTTGGAATTGGTAAATCGATTCTCCAAATTCCGGGAGCCCTTCTTGGCACTGTTGCTTATATGTTTAAGCATTAAATAAAATCATCCTTGTCGGATGGTTTGGAAAGGGTGGCGCTTCTTTGCGCCACCCGAGTAGTACTTGGGATTTTTTGATAATCATTTCAATTAAAGTGAATGGGCACGCACACAAACCGTACTCATCGGTTCCAATTTAAAAGAGATCGGTGATGCTCTTGAGTAGGAAAAAGGAAAGAACGCGATGTGTTGGCGCACAACTAAATTTACCCCGAGAAGCGTTGCAAGACTCTTGTGACATTTCAGCGAGCCGGGCGAAATTTTATCCGCTTCACATCGTACCCTTAGATGTAAGGGCCAACTACCTCAACGAATTAGTCAATAGTCGTAGCCTGCGAGACTGGGGGATGGAATAACAGCGTTTTAACTGGAGTTCCTAAGATTTCGTGGATCGTATGCACTCGCGCAACGTCGCTATGTGATCCCAAATCGAACGACTTGATCATGTATTCACTGCGATACCGCTTCGATGACACAATATAACCGCGTGCCGGCCGACACGTGGCGAATGCTCGCGTGTAGCCGCGATTCTCGGCAACTGCTACCGTCCACGGATGGTGAGCTAAGGTTTTTGATTCGGTTTTTGCCTGTCGCGCAAAGAAAGATCCAGTCTGATGGACTAACGCTATTCCATGTTCGTTATTGGCATCTGATATTCGTTGCTTGGCGCGAGACACGTCGGGCAGTTAGCCGCTATCGAGAGACAAGCGTGCTCAGGAACTATCGGCGCAGAATGAACGGACACGATTAGCGCTCGAATGGGCACCAGTAGCAGAATCTACGAACTTCAACACGTGGCTATCATGACCTCGCCACTCCGCTCCATCAGAGTAAGCTTGACCTGGCTGGTGCTGATTTGGCTGCGACGGTACCCGTCCACCCTCCCTTGAAGCCAAGCTGGACCGGTTCTGCTGGGCGACCGGCACAGCCACTCCGTTGATGTACAACTGCCGAGAACGGCTGCCTGCGGGCACTGGAGCGGGCCATAGGCCGCTTGTCCCGGATTGCGACCATCCTTTGATCTGAGTGGCGCCGGAGATTACCGGATGCGCACCGCTGATGGCCGTCCATACGACCGGGTGACCTGCCGCCCCCGAATCGGCGGGGCCGAATGTCCACGTGCCCGGCAGCCGACAGGTGCCGTCGGCGAGGTGGACCCGGACCTCGACAGCGCCGGCTGCCCGCAACTGCCGGACCTTTTGCTGTGCGCCGTTTAGATTGCAGGGCGCGTTCGACGAACAGGCCGAACCGGATCCGGACGGACTCGCATATAGCTCATGCGCGCCAACGAGGGCTTGATCGCCGCCGTTTTCCTCCGCTCCGCAGCCCGCTAATGCGACGACGCTGACGCATACGACAAGCCCGCCAAACCACCTGAAAAGCGTGGCCGACGACGACCGCGAATGACGATTCCTGCAACCGGTAAACGAGCGCATGGCGTGGGCACCTGAACAGATTGCCAATCGGCTGAAGGTCGATTTCCCGGATGATGACTCCATGCGCATCTCTCACGAAGCCATTTACCAGGCCCTCTACATTCAAGGACACGGTGCGCTTAAGCGTGAGCTGGTGGGCTGCTTGCGCACCGGGCGCGCGTTGCGCGTTCCCAGAGCCCGGGCGCAAGCCAAGGCGCGAGCGCACATGAGCGAGGACGTGATGATTTCCAGTCGCCCAGCAGAAGTGCATGTGCCAAGCCATTGGGAGGGAGACCTGCTCATCGGCCTGAACCGGTCCACGATCGGGACACTCGTGGAGAGATCGAGCCGTTTTACCATGCTCGTGCACCTGCCTCGGGAGAAAGGCTACGGACTGATTCCACGCACGAAAAATGGTCCCCCGCTGGCCGGCTACGGAGCTGTCACGATCGCCAACGAGCTCAAGAAGACCGTGGCGGACCTGCCTGCCCAGTTGTGTCGATTATTGACTTGGGATCGCGGCAAGGAGCTGTCCGATCGCGCCCGCTTCACAATCGAGTCCGGCGTGAAGGTCTTCTTTGCTGACCCGCACTGCCCATGGCAGCGTGGTACGAACGAAAACACGAACGGCCTTCTACGACAATACTTCGTCGGACCTGCAGAACAAGTCGGCACCTAATGCGCCAAGGGTTTGCGGGACACTGGGTAGTCGCCGAACTCCCGGAAATAATATCGATCTGATTTAGATCCTGGGAGTTCGAGAACGCTGCGATGACCGACGATTTTTTCCGAAGCCGCCTGGACGCGATGATCGATCTGCGCTCCCCGCTCGCGGTGCTGGCCACGCGCATGCGCTGGACGCAGATTGAAGCATCGCTGACACCGCTGTTTGTACATGTGCGATAATTCAGTCCAGAATGCAGTCCATACTGATGGGCTTGTCTCTAAAGAACGGTTTCAAATCAAAGGGTTGGTGGTTGGGTTCGACTCCCATCGCCCGCTCCACTTTTCCGGCCCTGAGCGCAATCCGTTCGCAGCCGTGGCATCGCGAAGCCGCCTCATCGAAGGCGGCTTTTTTGTATTTCCGGATTTCCGGCGCAGATCGGCCCCCGGCTGCCCGCCTCGCTTTCACAGCTACGATGATTCACGACGACCCGACCTCTCCCGGCACGCCGCACGGCAACGCCAACGACATCGACTCCGCATCGGCCGCGCCCGCCGCCGATACCGACAACCCGCTGCGTCTGCGCCGCATCCGCAGCTTCGTCACGCGCGCCGGCCGCGTGTCGACCGGCCAGCGCCGCGCGCTCGACGAGCTGGGTCCGCGCTTCGTCGTCCCGTATGCGAATGCGCAGCCGGACTGGGACGCGATCTTCGGCCGCCGCGCGCCGCGTGTGCTCGAAATCGGCTTCGGCATGGGCGCGTCGACGGCGGAAATCGCCGCGCTGCGCGCGGACGAGGATTTCATCGGCGTCGAAGTGCACGAGCCCGGCATCGGCGCGCTGCTGAAGCTGATCGGCGAGCAGCAGCTCGCGAACATCCGCATCGTCCAGCACGATGCGGTTGAAGTGCTGGAGCAGATGATCGCGCCCGAGAGCCTCGACGGCGCTCACATCTTCTTCCCGGACCCGTGGCACAAGGCGCGCCATCACAAACGCCGACTGATCCAGCCGCCGTTCGTCGCGCGGCTCGCGACGCGCCTCAAGCCGGGCGCGTACCTGCATTGCGCGACCGATTGGCAAAACTATGCGGAACAGATGCTCGACGTGCTGAGCGCCGACCCCTCGCTCGAAAACACCGCCGACGGCTACGCGCCGCGCCCCGACTATCGTCCGGTGACGAAGTTCGAGCGCCGCGGCCTGCGGCTCGGGCATGGCGTATGGGATCTGGTGTTCAAAAAGCGCGGGCGCTGAGCGCTCACGCCCAGTCGATCCAGCCGCTGTACCCGACGAGCAGCACGAACAGCCCGAACACGATTCGATACCACGCGAACGGCGTGAAATCGTGCGACGCAACGTAGCGCAGCAGCCAGCGCACGCACGCGAACGCGCTGACGAACGCCGCAATGAGGCCAACCCCGAACAGGCCGAGCAAATCGGCATCGAACGCGCGCCAATCCTTGGCGGTTTCGTAAAGCGTCGCGCCGCAGATCACCGGAATCGCGAGAAAGAACGAGAATTCGGTCGCAACGCGCCGCTCGAGCCCAAACAGCATGCCGCCGATGATCGTCGATCCGGAACGCGACATGCCCGGTATCAGCGCGAAACATTGCGCGAGGCCAACCTTGAGCGCGTCGAGCGGCGTCAGCGCATCGATCGATTGCACGCGTGCGGGCGCCGCGCGATCGCGCCGTCCCTCGACCCAGAGGATCACCGCGCCGCCCGCGATCAGCGCAACCGCGACCGGCACCGGCGCGAACAATACCGATTTGATGGTCTTCTCGAACAGCAGCGCGAGCGCAACCGCGGGCACGGTCGCAATCACGACATTCAGCGCGAAACGCCGCGCCAAAGGCTGAGTCGGCAATCCGGTCACGACGCTCGCGATCCTGCGCCGGTATTCCCAGCAAACGGCGAGAATCGCGCCGAACTGGATCACGACGTCGAACGTTTTTGCATACCCGGCATGAAAATGCAGAAAGCTGCCCGCGACGATCAAATGTCCCGTGCTCGATACCGGCAAAAACTCCGTCAACCCTTCGACGATGCCCAGCGCCAGCGCCTTGACAATCAGTACCCAATCCATTCGTGACCTCTCTCGTAGTGTGCGGGACGGGGCCCCTGCACCGCCGCCCCGCCGGTCGCGCGCGGCGCGATGTCACTTTTCGACGATCGCCACACGTATGCCGTTTGTAAGGATCGTGATTGTACCGGGTTCGTAGTTGACACCAGCAAATTGCAATTGCTCCGGCTTGAACGTATAGATCGGATAATCGGTCAGCGCACGGGTGGCGAGCAGCCCTGCCGCCGCGCTGATCTGCTGCGCATAGGCCTGCGCATCGCCGTCGACGTTCACGTTGTCGACGGCGGGCGCCTTCAGCACGACCGAACGGCTCGGCGGGTCATATGCGAGCTGGCCGGATACCGTGAACGTGCCGTTGACCGGCTCGCGCAGGAACGGGCTCGCGAAACGCGCATCGAGCTTGACCGCGACCCGGTTCCGCTCGGGCTGCAACCCGACGACCGGATTCGCCAGCGCGACGTCGACCACCTGCGCAACCGTCTTCTGATACGGAAACTTGCGGGCGACCGCTCTTTGCACGTCGCTTTGCGAAAACGTGTAGTGATCCGGAACAAACGGAAACGTCGACGCGCACGCGGCCAGCGACACGGCTGCACCCGCGGCGATCAGAAAGCTGCGCCGGCCCGGCGCGCTCGTATGGGTCATGCTTGGCTCTCCTGCTGACGCAAACGGCCCGGCGGCGGCGCGGCAGGCTGAGTTGCCGCTTCGAGCCGGGTGAGCCACGCGAGCGCGTCGGCGCGCGATGCGCCGCACATCTCGTCGCTCGGTTGCAAGCCCGAGCAGCACGCGGGCCGCTCCGGACGGCCGAAGATCGCGCAGCGCTCGCCGTCGAGCAATTGCGCGCAGCGCACGCCGGCCGGCTTGCCGGCAGGCATGCCGGGAATCGGGCTCGAAATCGACGGCGCGATACAGCACGCGCCGCATCCCTGCCGGCACGCATGCGCGGTTATCTGGTCCGAACGCTCGGCAACTTCGTCCGTCATCGCATCAGGTATCCGAAAAACATCGACGACAATCGAGCGCGCCGGTTACAGGCGCGCTCACGCAAAGCGGTATTGTGCCACCGGCGGCTGCGACGTTATTACACAATTCGATGAAATCGCCGCTTTATATACTGGCTGACGTCAGAGAGCACGAGCCGAGCCTTTCCCATGACGCTGCCGAACCCGACCGAAGCGCTATTGCGCGCCGACCTGCTCGCCAAATATTCGGCGAACGGCCCTCGCTATACGTCCTACCCCACCGCGCCGCAATTTCGAGACGATTTCGATCCCGCCGACTACGTGCGCGCGGCCGCGGATCCTGGCGCGTCGGCGAGCGATCTGTCGCTTTATTTCCATATCCCGTTTTGCGCGACCGCGTGCTTCTACTGCGGCTGCAACAAGATCGCGACCGGCAACCGCAAGCGCGCGCGGCCATATCTCGATCAATTGAAGCAGGAGATCGCGCTGCAAGCGGCGCTCTTCGATCCCGCGCGCACCGTCACGCAGTTGCACTGGGGCGGCGGCACGCCGACCTTCCTGTCGGACGACGAAACAGCCGAACTGATGGCGGCGATTCGCGAACGCTTCACGCTCGCGCCGGATCACGCGGGCGAATTCTCGATCGAGATCGACCCGCGCACCGCATCGAGCGCGACACTCGCGCATCTGCGCACGCTCGGCTTCAATCGCGTGAGTCTCGGCGTGCAGGACATCGACCCCGCCGTGCAGCGCGCGATCAATCGCGTGCAGCCGCTCGAGATGACGGCCGAGTTGATCCCCGCGGCCCGTGCGATGGCGTATCAGTCGGTCAGCGTCGATCTGATCTACGGGCTGCCGCATCAAAGCGTATCGGGCTTCGCGCGCACGCTCGATGCGATCGTCGAACTTGCGCCCGACCGGCTGTCGGTGTTCGGCTACGCGCATCTGCCGCACCTGTTCAAGATGCAGCGCCAGATCGACGCCGCCGCGCTGCCGCCGCCGGAAACGCGGCTCGCGCTCCTCGGCACTGCCATCGAGCGGCTGACGCAGGCCGGCTACGCCTACATCGGCATGGACCACTTCGCGCGCCCGGACGACGAACTGGTGCGCGCGCAGCGCGACGGCACGCTGCAGCGCAACTTCCAGGGCTACAGCACGCGCGCGGATACGGATCTGATCGGCGTCGGCATGTCGTCGATCGGCAAAGTCGGCGACGTCTATGCGCAGAACGCGAAGGATCTGCCGGGCTACGGCGCGGCGCTCGCGCAACGGCGCGTGCCGATCGCCCGCGGCATCCGGCTCACGGCCGAGGACCGGCTGCGGCGCGACGTGATCACGCATCTGATGTGCAATCTGGTGCTGCCATACGCGCCGTTCGACGCCGCATACGGCATCCGCTTTGCACACAAGTTCGCGCGCGAACTCGACGCACTGCGCGGCTTCGAGCGCGACGGCCTGCTGTCGATCGAAAGCGATCGTCTGACGATTCATCCGGCGGGACGGCTGTATGTACGCAACGTCGTGATGGCGTTCGACGCGTACCTGGCCGGCGCGCACGACGCGCGCTATTCGAAAACCGTCTGACCCAATATGACCGAATAACGGCAACGGCGCCGCGCGCGACACGCTGCTGGCCGCGAAAGCGCAGTATGCTGCGCACCGCGCGCATTCGGCCGCCGTTATTGATAAAGTGACGGTTTTCCCACACTTTCAGTTTCCGACGCACGATGCGCACGACGCAAGCGACCCGCGCGGTCGAACGCCTGAAAACCCGCAGCGGCAACCCGCAGTATGCGGCAGTCGGCATGCCTGGGGGCCTCTTTTATCTGGTCGACCGCTCGGGCGGCGCGGCCGAGAAGCTCTGCGCGCCGTTGCCGCTCGACGCATTCGTCGCATTCGTCGACGAGTTCGGCCCGAAAAAGCCGCGCAAGGCCAGCAAGCTCGATCTTGCATTCGAGGCGCAGATCAAGAACAGCAAACGCTAGGGCTGCAACCAGTTCGCGGCAGGATCTCGCCCCCGTTTGGTACAATTCCACCGTTTTTCGTCCCCCGCCCACGGCCGTTCAGGCTGCATCACTCCATGATGAATATCGAAAAAGCACGTTTCAACATGATCGAACAGCAGATCCGCCCCTGGGATGTGCTGGACCAGGACGTCTTGAGCCTGTTGACGATCGTCAAGCGTGAGAACTTCGTGCAGGCCGCGTACCGCGACCTGGCGTTCGCCGACGTCGAGCTGCCGCTGCCCGGCGGCCAGAAGATGCTATTTCCGCGCGTCGAGGCGCGCATCCTGCAAGAGCTTGCGGTGAAGAAGCACGAAAACGTGCTCGAAATCGGCGCGGGCTCCGGCTACATGGCGGCGCTGCTCGCCGCGCGCGGCCAATTCGTGACGACGGTCGAGATCGACCCGGCGCTCGCCAAGTTCGCCGAGGACAATCTGAAGAACAACGGCGTGACGAATGCCGAGGTCGCAACGGGCGACGGCTCGTGCGGCTGGCCCGCGAAGGCGCCGTATGACGTGATCTGCGTGTCGGGCGGGCTGCCCGCGATTGCGCAGGAATTGCTCGAGCAACTGAAGGTCGGCGGCCGTCTGGCCGCCTTCGTCGGCGGCCGGCCGGTGATGAAGGCGCAAATCGTCACGCGAATCGACGATAAGCAGTACCGCGTCGCCGACGTGTTCGAAACCTACGTCGATCACCTGGTCAACGCGGTCGAGCCGTCGCGCTTCAAATTCTGAGCCGGCGGCTGACGATGCAGATCCTCACCGCCTCCGCGCTCGCCGAATGGCTGCGCGACACGTCGCGCGCGGCGCCCGTTGTGCTCGACGTGCGCGAGCCGTGGGAAATCGCAACAGCGAAGATCGACGGCAGCGTGCCGATTCCGATGCAGCAGATCCCCGCGCGCAGCGAAGAACTCGACGACGATGCCGAGATCGTCTGCGTCTGCCATCACGGCATGCGCAGCGCGCAGGTCGCGATGTTTCTCGAATCGCGCGGGTTCACGAAACTCTACAACTTGCAAGGCGGCATCGACGCGTGGTCGCGCGAGGTCGATCCGTCGGTGCCGCGCTACTGAACGGCTGAGCCGAAGCGGCACGCGGCAATAGCCGAAGCGGCGCGCGCCCGGGCCACGCGAGCAATCCAAGCGCGGCGGGCACCGCATCCGATATGCGCCGCTCGCCGTGCCCGCTGCGCTACTCCGTTTCCTTCAATGCTTCGGCGACGATCGCGAACAGTTCGACGAGCTGCGCTTCGTCGACGATCAGCGGCGGCGAGAACGCGAGGATGTCGCCCGTGTAGCGCACCATCGCGCCCTTCTGGAAGCATTTGACGAAGACCTCGTAAGCGCGTGCGCCGGGCGCGCCGTCGCGCGGCTTGAGTTCGACGCCGCCGACGAGGCCGAGATTGCGCACGTCGATCACATGGCGCGCGTCCTTCAGCTTGTGGATCTCGCGCTCGAACACCGGTGCGATCTGCGCGGCGCGCGTGAGCAGCCCCTCGCGCTCGTACAGGTCGATCGTCGCGACGGCGGCCGAGGCCGCGAGTGGATGCCCCGAATACGTGTAGCCGTGAAACAACTCGATCCCGGCGGGCGCGCCATCCACGATCGCGTCGTGGATAGCGCCGCTCGCGGCGACCGCCCCCATCGGCACCGCCGCGTTGTTGGTGCCCTTGGCCATCGTCAGCAGATCGGGCGTGACGCCGAAATACTGCGACGCGAACGGCGCGCCGAGCCGCCCCCAGCCGGTGATCACCTCGTCGAAGATCAACAGGATGCCGTGCTTGTCGCACAGCGCGCGCAACCGTTCCAGATAGCCTTGCGGCGGAATCAGCACGCCTGTCGAGCCCGCAACCGGCTCGACGATCACCGCGGCGATCGTCGACGCGTCGTGCAGCGTGACGAGCCGCTCGAGCTCGTCGGCAAGATGCGCGCCCCAGGCGGGCTGCCCTTTCGAGAACGCAGCCTCGTTCAGATTCAGCGTATGCGGCAGATGATCGACCGACGGCAGCAGCGCGCCGCTATAGGCTTTGCGATTCGGCGCGATCCCGCCGACCGAGATTCCGCCGAAGCCGACGCCGTGATAGCCGCGTTCGCGGCCGATGAAACGCGTGCGTTGGGCTTCGCCGCGCGCGCGGTGATACGCAAGCGCGATCTTGAGCGCGGTATCCACCGCTTCCGAGCCCGAGTTGGTGAAGAAAATGTGCTTCAGGTCGCCCGGCGTGTGGCGCGCGATCCGCGCGGCGGCCTCGAACGCCTTCGGATGGCCCATCTGGAACGTTGGCGCGAAATCCATCTGAGCGGCCTGCGCCTGCACCGCGGCGACGATCTCGTCGCGGCCGTGGCCCGCGTTCACGCACCAGAGGCCGGCGGTGCCGTCGAGAATCCGGCGGCCGTCGTGCGACGTGTAATACATCCCCTTGGCCGAGACCAAAAGACGCGGTGCCGCCTTGAACTGCCGGTTCGCGGTGAACGGCATCCAGAATGCGGAAAGATCGGGGGGCTGCGAAACAGGCTCGCTCATCAAAGGCTCCTTGGAGAATCGTTCGAATGATGGGCCGCGGCCGCGCCGCGCGAGCGGATCACGCGCTCGGCAAACCAGCCGCAGCCTCGCACGGCAAAAACGATTGGGCAGGCACGTCCAGAGTGTAAGCACGCCCCGTCCGGTGCACAACCATGCAGCACGCGCGCGCGCATCGCTGCACCGCTTCGGACCATGTCACGCCCGCGTGCGTGCGCGCACGCACCGCCGCGTGCGGCCAAGCCCCGCCAGCGGGCACGCACGGATGCCGAGCCGATCTGGCACATGCCTTGCGTAATCGGACGCGCCGCACGCTCGCGAGCGTGCGTCCACACTCCAACCGGCAAGGGGAACTCGATGAAACGTCGCAGTCTTTTGAAGTTCGGATCGATGGCAGGCGCGCTCGCCCTCACGGGTCAAAGCCCGTTCGCGCGCGCGGCGGACACGGGCAAAGGCCCGATCAAGGTGGGTATCCTGCATTCGCTGTCAGGCACGATGGCAATTTCCGAGACTTCGCTGAAAGACACCGCGCTGATGACGATCGCCGACATCAATAAAAACGGCGGCGTGCTCGGGCGGCCGCTCCAGCCGGTCGTCGTCGACCCCGCGTCGAACTGGCCGCTGTTCGCCGAAAAGGCGCGGCAGTTGCTCACGCAGGACAAAGTCGCGTGCGTGTTCGGCTGCTGGACGTCGGTGTCGCGCAAATCGGTACTGCCGGTGTTCGAGGAGCTGAACGGCCTGCTCTACTACCCGGTGCAGTATGAAGGCGAGGAAATGTCGCGCAACGTGTTCTATACCGGCGCCGCGCCGAATCAGCAGGCGATTCCCGCCGTCGAATACATGATGAGCGCCGAAGGCGGCAGTGCGAAACGTTTCTTCCTGCTCGGCACCGATTACGTCTACCCGCGCACGACCAACAAGATCCTGCGCGCCTTCCTGAAATCGAAGGGCGTGAAGGATGCCGATATTCAGGAAGTCTACACACCGTTCGGCCACAGCGATTATCAAACGATCGTCGCGAACATCAAGACCTTCGCGCAAGGCGGCAAGACCACCGTGATCTCGACGATCAACGGCGATTCGAACGTGCCGTTCTACAAGGAACTCGGCAATCAGGGGATCAAGGCGGCGGAGGTACCCGTCGTCGCGTTTTCGGTCGGAGAAGAGGAACTGCGCGGGATCGATACGAAACCGCTCGTCGGCCATCTCGCCGCGTGGAATTACTTCATGTCGGTCAAGGGGCCGGCGAACGCGAAGTTCAAGGATCAGTTCGCCGCGTGGGCAAAATCGCAGAACCTGCCTGGAGGCGCGAAGCGTGTGACCAACGATCCGATGGAGGCGACCTTCGTCGGCATTCACATGTGGAAGCAGGCAGTCGAGAAAGCCAAGAGCGCCGATGTCGACAAGGTGCGCGCCGCGATGATCGGGCAGTCGGTCGCCGCGCCGTCGGGCTTCACGCTGACGATGGACGGCAACCATCATCTGCACAAGCCGGTGATGATCGGCGAGATTCGCGGCGACGGTCAATTCAACGTCGTCTGGAAGACCAAGACGGCGATCCGCGCGCAGCCTTGGAGCCCGTACATCGCCGGCAATCAGGGCAAGCCCGATGTAGTCGGCTCGATTCCGGCATTTCTGCGGCGGCGCGCAGCGGCGCTCGCGTGATGCGCTTTGCGGGCGGCGCCCGGTGGCCCGGTTCGCGCGCGACGTGCGCATGACGCGCGTCGCGCGCGGCGCGCCCGTGGCTGCATGCGCGCGCTTGGTGCGCGCGGCCGCGCGTCGGATTTTCTTTTCATTCATGAGGACAGGCTGATGCTCACGCCCTTGAGCCGCGCGGCGCGCACCTTTGCCGTGCGCACCGCCGCGGCGTTCGCCGTCTGCGGCGCGCTCGTGCTTGCCGCGCCTTGCGCGGCGTTCGCGCTCGCGAATGCCGACGTCACCGCGCTCGCTGGCGACGACTTCGACGCGAAGCTCGCCGCGATCGATCATCTCGCCGCCGATGGCGGTCCCGCCGCCGTCACGCTGCTGCACGCGCTCGCCGACGGCAATGCGCTGGCAACCGACTCGGGCCGCCTGCTGATTCAGGCCGGCGACGGCAGCGCCCGCGACGTGCTCACGCAAGCGAGCACGCCCGCAGGCGACGCGCAACCCGTGATGCTCAACAATCTGCTGCGCACGAAGATCGCGAATGCGCTGTCGGGCATCGACCTGGCATCGCCCAATGCCGCCACGCGGCGCAACGCGATCGATGCACTGTTGAAGAATCCCGACGCGTCGGTCAAGCCGATGATCGACGCGGCGCGCGCGAAGGAAACCGATCCGGCGCTCAAGCGCCGCCTCGACACATTGTGGGCGATCGCCGCGCTGCACGACGCGGACCCGGCGCGGCGCCTCGAAGCGGTGCGGCTCGTCGCCGCGCGCAACGATCTCGACATGATCGAGCAATTGCGCCCGCTCGTCGCCAAGCGCGCCGACGCAGGCGATGCGGAGCCCGACGCACAGGTGCGCGCCGCCGCGCAGCAGGGCCTCGACGCGCTATATGCGATCCAGCGCCGCAGCGAGATCGCGGGCACGCTGTTCGCGGGGCTTTCGCTCGGCAGCGTGCTGCTGCTCGCGGCGCTCGGACTCGCGATCACCTACGGCCTGATCGGCGTGATCAACATGGCGCATGGCGAATTCCTGATGATCGGCGCATATGCGACCTACGTCGTGCAAACACTCGTGCAGCACTATTTGCCGGGTGCGTTCGACTGGTATCCGCTGATTGCGATTCCCGCGTCGTTCGTCGCGGCTGCCGCAGTCGGCATCGTGCTCGAGCGGCTCGTGCTGCGGCACCTGTATGGCCGCCCGCTCGAAACGCTGCTCGCGACGTTCGGCGTGAGCCTCATCTTGATCCAGGCGACGCGGACGATCTTCGGCGCGCAAAACGTACAGGTGACCAATCCGGCATGGATGAGCGGCGGCGTCGCGGTCATGCAGAACCTGATCCTGCCTTACAACCGGCTCGCAATTCTCGCGTTCTCGCTGATCGTCGTCGGCATCGCATGGGCCGTGCTGACGAAGACACGGCTCGGGCTGTTCATGCGCGCGGTCACGCAAAACCGCCAGATGGCCGCATGCGTCGGCGTGAAAACCGCGCGCGTCGATTCCCAAGCATTCGCGTTCGGCGCAGGCATCGCGGGCTTGGGCGGCTGCGCACTGTCGCAGATCGGCAATGTCGGCCCGGATCTTGGCCAAAGCTACATCATCGATTCGTTCATGGCGGTCGTGCTCGGCGGCGTCGGCCAGATCGCGGGCACCGTGCTTGGCGGCTTCGGCCTCGGGCTCGTCGGCAAGGCCATCGAGCCGTTCTGGGGCGCGGTGCTCGCGAAGATCGCGGTGCTCGCAATGATCGTGCTGTTCATCCAGAAACGCCCGCAGGGCATGTTTGCGCCGAAAGGCCGAAGCGCGGAGGCGTGACGACATGAATTCGACGACTCAATCGTTTTCCACGGCGGCGGCAAGCGCGCCGCGATCGGGTGTGCAAACCAACGCCGAACCGGCCGCCGGGCCGATCACGCCGCCGGGCGCGCCACGCTTCGCACTCGATCTGCCGCCGCGCGCCGCTCTGATGCCGCGACGCGCGTGGCTCGCGCTTGTCGCGCTGTGCGTGGCGGTCGGCATCGGCGTGCCGCTCGCCGCGCTCGTCGTGCCGGAATCGAGCGCATTTCATCTGTCATCCTACGCAATGACGCTCGGCGGCAAGCTGATGTGCTACGCGATCGCGGCGCTCGCGCTCGATCTCGTCTGGGGTTACTGCGGCATCCTGAGCCTTGGGCACGGCCTGTTCTTCGCGCTTGGCGGCTATGCGATCGGCATGTACCTGATGCGCGAAATCGGTCGCGACGGCAAATACGGCAGCGATCTGCCCGATTTCATGGTGTTTCTCGACTGGCATGCGCTGCCGTGGTACTGGCAAGGCACCGAGCACCTCGCGTATGCGCTCGCGCTCGTCGTGCTGGTGCCCGCCGCCCTCGCTTGGGTGTTCGGCTTCTTCACGTTCCGCTCACGCGTCAAGGGTGTGTATCTGTCGATCATCACGCAAGCGCTGACATTCGCTGCGATGCTGCTGTTCTATCGCAACGAAACCGGCTTCGGCGGCAACAACGGCTTCACCGACTTCAAGCGGATCGCCGGCTTCGCGATCACGTCGCCCGGCACACGCACCGCGCTGTTCCTGCTCACGTTCGCGGCGCTCGCCGCGTCGTTCATCGCCGCGCGCGCGATCGTCGTGAGCAAGCTCGGGCGCGTCGTCACCGCGATCCGCGACGGCGAGACGCGGCTGATGTTCGTCGGCTACAGCCCGCTTGCGTACAAGCTGTTCGTGTGGACCGTATCGGCCGTGCTGTGCGCGATCGCGGGCGCGCTCTACGTGCCGCAGGTCGGCATCATCAATCCGAGCGAGATGTCGCCCGGCAATTCGATCGAGATGGCAATCTGGGTGGCCGTCGGCGGGCGCGGCACGCTGATCGGTCCGATCATCGGCGCATTCGCGGTCAACGGCGCAAAGAGCCTGTTTACCGCTTACTTCGCCGAATATTGGCTGTTCTTCCTTGGCCTTATTTTCGTGCTCGTGCCGCTCGTGCTGCCGCGCGGGATCATGGGCGCGGGCGCGGCGCTCGCGCGCAAGGGGGCGAGCCGATGAGCCCGCGCATGATCCAGCCGCGCCATGTCGAGCAGACGGGCGACACCGGCCCGAGAGCCGTCAGCGGCACCGCGGCGCTGTCGCATGTCGTCGAGCCGGGCGCGATCGATACGTCGCACGGCACGATCCTTTATCTCGAAGACATCGAAGTCAGCTTCGACGGCTTTCGCGCGTTGAAGAAGCTGTCGCTTGCGATCGACGCGGGCGAGCTGCGCTGCGTGATCGGCCCGAACGGCGCAGGCAAGACGACGATGATGGACGTGATCACCGGCAAGACGCGCCCCGACTCGGGCAGCGCATTCCTCGGCCAGACACTCGACCTGACCCGGATGAACGAGCCGCAGATCGCGCGCGCGGGTATCGGCCGGAAATTCCAGAAACCGACCGTCTTCGAGCAGCATCCGGTATGGGAGAACCTCGAACTCGCGATGCAGGCCGACAAGCGCTGGTTCGCGTCGCTGCGCGCGCGGCTCGAGCGCGCGGCACAAGCGCGCATCGAGGAAACGCTCGCGCTGATCCAGCTCGAGGACAGCGCGTACCGGCTCGCGGGCGAGCTGTCGCACGGGCAGAAGCAGCGGCTCGAAATCGGCATGCTGCTGATGCAGCGCCCGGCGCTGCTGCTGCTCGACGAACCGGCGGCCGGCATGACCGACCACGAGACAATGATGCTCGCCGAGCTGTTGAACACGCTGCGCGGCAGTTGCTCGATGATGGTCGTCGAGCACGACATGGAGTTCGTCGCGGCGCTCGCCGGCGATGCCGGCCGCGTGACGGTAATGGCCGAAGGCGCGGTGCTCGCGCAAGGCACGCTCGATCAAGTCAAGCGCGACGAAGCGGTGATCGAGTCTTATCTCGGACGATGATGCGATGCTGACGATCGAATCACTGAATCAGTACTACGGCGGCAGCCATATCCTGCGCAACGTGAGCCTCACCGCCGACGACGGCAAGCTGACCGTGCTGCTCGGGCGCAACGGCGTCGGCAAAACAACGCTGTTGCGCTGTGTGATGGGCGTCGTCGCCGCGAAAAGCGGCGCCATTGCATGGGGCGGCAAACCGCTCGGCCCGCTGCCGCCGTATGCGCGCGTTGCCGCGGGCTTGGCGTATGTGCCGCAAGGCCGCGACATCTTTGCGCGGCTGACGGTCGAGGAAAATCTGCTCGTCGGCGCGGCAAGCCGCAAAGCGCCGTCCAAGGTGCCGGATCGAATCTACGATTTGTTTCCGGTCCTGAAGGATATGCGTGCGCGGCGCGGCGGCGATCTGTCCGGCGGTCAGCAGCAGCAGCTTGCGATCGGCCGCGCGCTGATGAGCGAGCCGCAACTGCTGATCCTCGACGAGCCGACCGAAGGCATCCAGCCGTCGATCATTCAGGACATCGGCCGCACACTCAGGCAGCTCGTCGACGAAACGCGGATGACGGTGTTGCTCGTCGAGCAGTACTACGATTTCGCGCGCTCGATTGCCGATCGCTACTGGGTGATGAGCCGCGGCGAAATCGTCGCGGGCGGCGCGGGCAGCGAGATGGACGCGCATCGCGTGCGAGAGATGATCGCGGTTTGAGCCGATTGTTCGAGCGGTTTTCCGGCGTGCTGCAAAGCAACCGGGCCGGGCCGCCCCCGCACGACCGGACAGTGCGGCCGAACGCGCTCGCCGGTACGCTCGCGCTGTGCGGCCGATATCCTGTAGCATGAGTGCGCCTGCCTTTTCCGCGCCTGACGATGTCCGCCCACGAACCTCATACCACGCTCGCCCGCCCCGCCGCCAAGGCGTGGCACGCCCGCCTCGAACTCGGCTTCGAACTGCATGGCGCGCGCACGGCGCTCGTCCATCGCCGGCATGCGGGCCCGCTGCGCGTTCAGCGCGCGCTCTACCCGGAAGGCGACGCGATCTGTCATGCGGTAATTGTCCATCCACCCGGCGGCATTGCAGGCGGCGATACGCTCGACATCGACGTTCGGCTCGCGCCCGGCACGCATGCGGTGCTAACCACGCCCGGTGCGACCAAGTGGTACAAGTCGAACGGCCTCGATGCGCGGCAGCGGATCGCAATCGAGGTTGGCGCGCACGCCAAGCTCGATTGGCTGCCGCAAAACAACCTGTTCTTCGACGCCGCGCACGCGTCGCTCGATTTCGCGCTGACGCTCGGCGCCGGCGCGAGTGCGCTCGGCTGGGATGTGACGCAGCTCGGCCGTCAGGCGGCGGGGGAAACTTGGGCGGCAGGCCGCATTGCATCGATGTCGACGCTCATCGGGCCATCCGGGAAGCCGCAATGGATCGAGCGCGCGCGCCTCGACGCGGCCGATGCGCTGCGCACCGCGCCACAAGGGCTCGGCGGCTTCTGCGTCTACGGCACGCTATGGGCGCTGGGCGCGGCCTGCACCGACGCGCTCGCCGAGACGATCGCCCCCACGCTGCCGTTCGACGCCGCATTGCGCGCGGGCGTCACCTGTGTGGCGCCCGGCACGATGCTGATCCGCGCGCTCGCGCATTCGATGGAGGCGCTGCAGCGCCTGTTCATCGAACAATGGCTCGTGCTGCGGCCGCTCGTGCACGGCGTCGACGCGATGCCGTTGCGGCTTTGGCAAACCTGATGCACGCCGCACGATTCTGACACACGCCTTTCGGCGAAATACCCCATGACGGTGCGCAGCGCACCGGTTTGCGGCATCGCACCGCCCGAAAATCACATGGCACACGCCTTGCTGGCTTATCTGCGCACCTGCTCGTGTGGTTGCCCAGTTGCGGTGCTACGATAACCGCGCGGTGAGCACCAAATTCACCATCCAGATATTACGTTTTCCAAAATGTTTCTTTCATGAAACTGACTCCCCGAGAGAAAGACAAGCTGCTGATTTTCACGGCAGCGCTCGTCGCCGAACGTCGCCGCGCGCGCGGTCTCAAGCTCAACTATCCCGAGACGGTTGCGTTCATCACGGCCGCGCTGATGGAAGCGGCGCGCGACGGCAAGACCGTCGCCGAGGTAATGCACTACGGCACCACGCTGCTCACGCGCGACGACGTGATGGAAGGCGTGCCGGAAATGATTCCCGATATCCAGGTCGAGGCGACCTTTCCCGACGGCACGAAGCTCGTCACCGTCCACCACCCGATTGCGTGAGCCTGCGATGATCCCCGGCGAAATCCTCACCGACGACGGCGAGCACGAACTGAATGCGGGCCGTCAAACGATCACGCTGGTCGTGGCGAACACGGGCGACCGTCCCGTGCAGGTCGGCTCGCATTATCACTTCCACGAAGCCAACGACGCGCTGTCGTTCGATCGCGAGGCCGCACGCGGCTTCCGGCTGAACATCGCCGCCGGCACCGCGGTGCGCTTCGAGCCGGGCCAAGCGCGCACGGTCGAACTCGTCGCGCTCGCGGGCGCGCGCGCGGTCTACGGCTTCCAGGGCAAGGTGATGGGGCCGCTCTGAACGCCGTGGCCGCGCCGCCTGCGGCACGCCGCCCTTTCTTTCCGGAACATTCAAGCAACACAAGGATTCGCCACATGACATTACGCTTGAGCCGCCGCGCGTATGCGGAAATGTACGGGCCGACCACGGGCGACCGCATCCGCCTCGCCGATACCGATCTGCTGATCGAAATCGAGCGCGACTACACGGTCTACGGCGACGAAGTGAAGTTCGGCGGCGGCAAGGTGATCCGCGACGGGATGGGCCAATCGCAGCTCGTGGCGGCCGACGTTGCCGACACCGTGATCACGAACGCGGTGATCGTCGATCACTGGGGCATCGTGAAAGCCGATATCGCGATCAAGCACGGCCGCATCGCCGCGATCGGCAAGGCCGGCAATCCGGACATCCAGCCCGGCGTGACGATCGCGATCGGCGCAGCCACCGAGATCATCGCGGGCGAAGGATTGATTGTGACCGCGGGCGGCATCGACACGCACATCCACTTCATCAGCCCTCAGCAAATCGACGAAGCGCTCGCCTCGGGCGTGACGACGCTGATCGGCGGCGGCACGGGCCCGGCAACGGGCACCAACGCGACCACCTGCACGCCCGGCCCGTGGCATCTCGAACGCATGCTGCAGGCGGCCGACGGCTGGCCGGTCAACCTCGGCTTTCTCGGCAAGGGCAACGTGAGCCTGCCGCAGCCGCTCATCGAGCAGATCGAAGCCGGCGCGATTGGCCTGAAGCTGCACGAAGACTGGGGCTCGACGCCCGCGGCAATCGACAACTGCCTCACGGTTGCCGACGACACCGACACGCAAGTCGCGATTCATACCGACACGCTGAACGAAGCCGGCTTCGTCGAGGCAACGCTCGCCGCGTTCAAGGGCCGCACGATCCATACATACCACACTGAAGGCGCGGGCGGCGGCCACGCGCCCGATATCCTCAAGGCGTGCGGCGAGCCGAACGTGCTGCCGTCGTCAACGAATCCGACGCGCCCGTACACGATCAACACGCTCGACGAGCACCTCGACATGCTGATGGTCTGCCATCACCTCGATCCGTCGATCGCCGAGGATCTCGCATTCGCCGAATCGCGAATCCGCCGCGAGACGATCGCGGCCGAAGATATCCTGCATGATCTCGGCGCGCTGTCGATGCTGTCGTCCGATTCGCAGGCGATGGGGCGCGTTGGCGAAGTGATCGTGCGCACCTGGCAAACCGCTCACAAGATGAAGACGCAACGCGGCGCGCTGCCCGAGGACAGCCCGCGCCACGACAACTTCCGCGCGAAGCGCTATGTCGCGAAATACACGATCAACCCGGCGCTCACGCACGGCATCGCGCACGAAGTCGGCTCGATCGAACCCGGCAAGTGGGCCGATTTGGTGCTCTGGGAGCCCGCGTTCTTCGGCGTGAAGCCCGCGATGATCATCAAGGGCGGCATGATCGCACTCGCGCAGATGGGCGACCCGAACGCGTCGATCCCGACGCCGCAGCCCGTCCACTACCGCGACATGTTCGCCACGCGCGGCGGCGCACTCGCGCGCACGTCGCTCACGTTCGTGTCGCAGCTATCGCTCGATGCGGGCATCGCCGAGCGCTACGGGCTCGCGAAACGGCTCGTGCCGGTGCGCGGCTGCCGCACGGTGAGCAAGCGCGACATGATCCACAACGCATGGCAGCCGGCGATCAGCGTCGACCCCGAAACCTACGACGTCGTCGCGGATGGCACGCTGCTGACCTGCGAGCCGGCTCACGTGCTGCCGATGGCGCAGCGCTATTTCCTGTTTTGAGTCCTGAATAACCGACCATGCGCACGATCGACAAACGCATCGCCCCGCACGTAAAACTTGCTGCGTCGCTCATCGCGCGCGCGCCAACCCTCACGCTCACTTATGATGCGCGCTGCAAGAGCCGGCTCGCCGCAACGCTCGACAACGGCGAGGAAATCGCGCTCGTGCTACCGCGCGGCACGGTGCTTGCCGACGGCGACGTGCTTGTCGCCGACGACGGCGCGCTGGTGCGCGTGACAGCGGCGGCACAAGCCGTGCTCGTCGTGCGCGCCGCCGATGCCCTGACGCTCACGCGCGCCGCCTATCACCTCGGCAACCGGCATACGCCTATCGAAGTGGGCGCCGATTATCTGAAGCTCGAATACGATCCTGTGCTCGCCGACATGCTGACGCGCCTCGGAACCACGGTCGAACGCACGCACGCGCCGTTCCAGCCGGAAGCCGGCGCTTATGGCGGCGGGCACCGGCACGGCCACGATGCGACGTTTGCCGAAGATTACGCGCTCGCGCAGCAGGTGTACGGCGAGCACCACGGGCACTCGCACTCGCACTCGCACTCGCACTCGCACGATCACGATCACGATCACGATCACGGTCACGGTCACGGTCACGGTCACGGTCACGGTCACGGTCACGGTCACGGTCACCAGCATGGTCCGTCCTGCTCGCACGCTCATGGCCATCGACACGACTGAACTTGTCGCGCTGCTGCATCTGGCCTCGCCGGCGCTGCCGATCGGCGCGTACAGCTATTCACAAGGGCTCGAGGCCGCACTCGATACGGCGCTGATCCGCGATGCCGACGGCGTGCGCGACTGGATCGCAAGCGGCCTCGCCGACGTGCTCGCGCATGGTGAACTGCCGTTGCTCGCGCATCAGCTCGAACGCTGGCTCACGCACGATGCCGATGCGCTCGCCGCCGCGAACGACGAGTTCGTCGCGAGCCGCGAATCGGCGGAACTGCGCCGCGAAACCGAGCAGATGGGTTGGTCGCTCGCCCAGCTTTGCGTGTCGCTCGAATGGGGCGACGCCGCACGTCGTGCGACGCTCGCGCGCCTCTCGCCCATCGCGCTGCCGAGCGCGTTCGCGTTCGCCGCCGCCGCGCACGGCGCGAGCCCCGACGCGACGCTCGCCGCCTACGCATTCGGTTGGATCGAGAACCAGACGGCCGCCGCGATCAAAGCGGTGCCGCTCGGCCAACTCGCCGGCCAGAAGATCATCACCGCGCTGCGCGAGCCGATTCGCGACGCCGTGCGCCGCGCGCTCGCGACGCCGCCCGCCGCGATCAACACGTTCGCGCCGCAGCTCGGCATTCTGTCCGCGCACCACGAATCGCAATACTCGCGCCTGTTCCGCTCCTAAGCCGCGGTTCGCATGAATCGCCCAAGCATCCCAATCATCATGAACACACCTGCCTTAAACGTTCCCGCCTCCACGGCGCCCCGCCGCACGAAAAAACTTCCGCCGTTGCGGGTGGGCATCGGCGGCCCGGTCGGCTCCGGCAAGACGACGCTGCTCGAAATGCTCTGCAAGGGCATGCGCGATCGCTATGATCTCGTCGCGATCACGAACGATATCTATACGAAAGAGGATCAACGCCTGCTGACCATCGCGGGCGCGCTGCCGGAAGAGCGGATCATGGGCGTCGAGACGGGGGGCTGCCCACATACGGCGATTCGCGAAGACGCATCGATCAATCTCGAAGCCGTCGAGCGCATGCTCGCGCGTTTTCCGGAGGCGGACATCGTGTTCATCGAATCCGGCGGCGACAACCTCGCCGCGACGTTCAGCCCGGAGTTATCCGATCTGACGATCTACGTGATCGATGTCGCGGGCGGCGAAAAGATTCCGCGCAAGGGCGGGCCCGGTATCACGAAGTCGGATTTGCTCGTGATCAACAAAACAGACCTCGCGCCGCTCGTCGGCGCAAATCTCGACGTGATGGCCACCGACACGAAGAAAATGCGCGGCGAGCGCCCGTATGTGATGTGCAATCTGAAGGCGCTCGACGGTGTCGCCGACGTGATCGCGTTCATCGAGAAGAAAGGCTTGCTGAGCGTCTGATGTCCGGCAGCGGCGCGCGCATTGGCGTGCGCCGCTGCCGCTGCAACGGCCGCAAGGGCTGGAGCCGGGCGGCCGGCCACCGCGCATCCGCGCGATAGCCGGCCGCGATCCGGCACTCAGGCGCCGAGCCCACCCGCCTCTTCGTCGATACCGGCCACATCGTTGCCATCGCCGCCGGCCGCGCTTGCGACGCGCGGCGGCGGCAGCAGCGCGCTCAGCACGTCGATCGTGCGCGCGGTCGCACCGCGGTGCCGCGCGGCGAATGCCGCGCCGGCCGCGCCCATCGCCATGCGGCGCGGATGATCGGCGAACAGCGCATCGGCCGTGCGCGCAAGCTCGGCCGTATCCTGCACCTGCACGCAAGCGCCCGCCGCGACCGCGTCGGCCGTCGCCTGCGTGAAATTGAACACGTGCGGCCCGATCAGCACCGGCACGCCCACCGCGCATGCTTCGATCAGATTCTGCCCGCCGAGCGGCAGCAGGCTGCCGCCGATGAACGCGAGGTCCGCGGCTGCGTAATACGCAACCAGTTCGCCCATCGAATCGCCGAGCAGCACCGCGACATCCGCCGGCAGCGTCGCGGCGGCCGGCCGGCCGGCCGCCGCGGCAGCGCCGTCGGCCGCCCATTCGGTGCGCCTCGCGCAGCGCAGCCCGCGACGCTCGACGAGCGCCGCGACTTCGGCAAAACGCTGGGGATGACGCGGCACGAGCACCAGCAGCGCGCCGGATGTCTTCATCGCGGCGAACGCATCGAGCACGAGCGCTTCCTCGCCATCGCGCGTGCTCGCCGCAATCCACACCGGCCGGTTGCCGATCGCCGCGCGCCACGCGCGCCCGCGTGCGGCAAGCTCGGGCGGCGGCGCTATATCGAACTTCAAATTACCGAGCACTGCGACGTTGCGCGCGCCGAGCGCGTTCAGCCGCTCGGCGTCGGCCGGGCTCTGCGCGAGCACGCGCGAGAAGCCGCCGAACACGTCGCGCACGGCCGCGCCGAACTTCGCCGCGCGCTTGAACGAGCGCGCCGACATCCGCGCGTTCGTCAGCACGAGCGGCACGTCGGCGCGGCGGCATTCGTCGATCAGCGTCGGCCACACCTCGGTCTCCATCACGAGGCCTAGCGACGGCTGCCATGCGTGCAGAAAACGCCGCACCGCATGCGGCAGGTCATAAGGCAGATAACAGCGCAGCACGCGCGAGCCGAATAGCTGCTCGCCCGTCGCGCGGCCGCCCGGCGTCATATGCGTGAGCAGGATGCGCACATCCGGGCGCGCGCGCAGCAGCGCATCGATCAGCGGTTGCGCGGCGCGCGTCTCGCCGACCGATACCGCGTGCACCCACACGATCGGCGTGCGTTCGTCGATGCCGCGCGCGCCCACGCGCCCCGGCCCATAGCCGAAGCGCTCACCGATATGTTCGCGATAGCCGCGCTCGCGCCGCGAGCGCCACAGCAGGCGCAACACCGCGACCGGCGCGATCAGCCACCACAGCGCACGATAGATCGCTCTCAACATCGCCCGGGCGCTCCCGCCAAAACGTCGCGCGCGCTCAAACGAGCGTCCTGCCCGTCAGGCGTTCGAGAATGCCGAGCGGCGCGCGTTCGGGACGCACCATCGAGCCCACCGGCAGAAAGAACGTCTGCTCGAGCATGAACTGGCCGGACATCACCGCGTGCGACGTTTGATCGGAAAAGCACACCCATACGCTGCCGGGCGGGAACGGCATGGTTTGCTGCGGGCTCGTCCTCTGATAGTCGAGATCGGCCTTCATGCAGTCGTGCAGGTTCAGCATCAGATGGTCATACGCGCTGCGCTTGGTCTTCGTCACGCGCAGCAGCGCGAGCAGGAACGCCGAGCCCGGCAGTTGCGGCCTGATGCGCGGCAAGAAGCGCTTTGCGACGTCCTCGAACGGCTCGCCGACGCGCCACACGCGCGGCACGCCTGCCGGATTCACGTTGGTGAACACGCGCAGGATGCGCTCGCCGTAATTGGGCCGCGACGGAAACGCGTCGACATGCAAGCGGCTGTCGTCCTTGCGCCACGACGTCTGCCGCGTCTCGACCTGCATCAGGCGCAGGCTCGTCGGCGCGACGCGCAGCTTGCCTCGGTATTCGGGCAACAGCCCGTCGACGAGCGTGCATGCATGCTGCGCGAACCGCGCGACGAGCGCACGCACCGCCGATTGCGTGACCGCATCGCCGATCACGCCGGCAAGCGCGCCGCCCATCGGCGCGAGGCTGATGTTCTTGCGCTTCGGATCGGCAAGCGCCGGATCGAGCAGCGCTTCCTCGCCGCCGTCGATCGGAAAGCGCAAATGCGGGAAGAACAGCACCTTGCCGTCCTCGAGCGCGGCAAGCAATTGCTCTCGCGGCACGGACAAGCGCTGACCGCTCCAGTCGGCGGAGTCGATATGGATGATCTGGGATTCGCTCATGAGATCGTGTCAAGAATTACAGCAAGCCGAACGACGCGAGCGCGTCCTTCACCTGCGAAAGGGACGGCGGCGCGCCCGCCGTGCCGAGGTTGACGACGTTGGGCGACCAGTAGCCGCCCGTGCGCCAAGCCGTCGCGAAATTGTACAGTTCGACGGTCGGGCGCTTGAGCGCCGCCGCGATGTGGACGAGGCCCGTATCGACGCCGACCGTCGCGGCCGCGCCGTCGATCAGGCCGACCACGGCGGGCAGCGACAGCTTCGGCGGCACGACGGCCGCCGCGCCGAACGTCTTGGCGAGCCGCTCGCTCGTCGCGCGCTCGGCGTCGCTGCCCCACGGCAGCACGAGCGACATGCCGCGCCGCACGAGCGCCTCGCCCAGCGCCAGCCATGCGTCGTCGGGCCATTGCTTGTCGGTGCGCGACGTCGCGTGCACGAACACCACATACGGCACGGGCAGGTTCAGATCGAGCGTGGCGAGCGCGCGCGACGCGGCCGCCGTGTTCAGTCCGAAATCGACCGGATCGCCGGGCGCGGGCGCCGGATCGCCCAGCGCCGCCGCGACGAGCTGCCGCGAGCGTTCGACGACGTGCGTGCGCGGCGCGATCGGCACACGCCGGCGATAGAAGAACCGCACCGGCCACTCGTAGCCGGCGCCGTCGGTGCGGTTGCCAAGGCCGACGAGCGAACCACGCGCCCAGCTCGCGACCCACGCGGTCTTGATGAGCCCCTGGCAGTCGATCACGAGGTCGTAGCGCTCCTCGGCAAGCCGGCGCCTGAATGCGCCGATCTCACGCCATGTCGCGACGCAGCCGAGCCGCTTGCGCCAGCGCCGCAGCGAGAATGGCAGCACGTTGCGCACGCCGTCGACGAGCCCGACGAGATCGGCGAATCCTTCCTCGACGAGCCAATCGATCCGCGCATCGGGATGATGCCGGCGGATGTCGGCGATCACCGGCATGTTATGCACGACGTCGCCCAACGACGACACGCGCACGATCAGAATTTTTTGCACGCTGAAAACAAAGCCGGCGAAGGCCGGCTCGAGGCCGAAAGGACGGATTTTATCGCGCCCGGCGGCCGACATAGACAAAAAGCGGCGAACGCCCGCTGGCGTCGCCGCTTTTGTCGGCAAAGCTTGCGAAAACGCAAGCGCGGCGCGCAACCGCGGTTGCGCGCCGCGCTGTCGCTCAGAACGGCAGGTCCGCGTCCGGCTTGGCCGCCTTCAGCGCACGGCGGAAATCGCCCTGAATGCGCGCGAGCCCTTCGGCGGTGGTCGCCTCGAAGCGCAGCACGATAACGGGCGTCGTGTTCGACGAGCGCGCAAGGCCGAAGCCGTCCGGATACTCGACGCGCAGCCCGTCAATCGTCACGATTTCGTCCGCGCCGTCGAACTTCGCGTTCGCGCGCAGCGCGTCGATCAGCTTCACGTTCTCGCCTTCTTCGAGCTTCAGGTTCAGCTCGGGCGTCGACACCGCGTTCGGCAGGCCGTTGAGCAGCGCGCTCGGGTCCGCGACGCGCGCGAGAATCTCGAGCAGCCGCGCGCCGGTGTAGAGGCCGTCGTCGAAGCCGTACCAGCGGTCCTTGAAGAACACGTGGCCGCTCATCTCGCCTGCCAGCGGCGCACCGGTCTCGCGCAGCTTGGCCTTCACGAGCGAGTGGCCCGTCTTCCACATCAGCGGCTCGCCGCCCTTCTCGCGCACCCAGTGCGCGAGATTGCGCGTGCATTTGACGTCGTAGATGATTTGCGCGCCCGGATTGCGCGACAGCACTTCCTGCGCGAACAGCATCAGCTGACGGTCCGGATAGATGATCTGACCGTCCTTGGTGACGACGCCCAGGCGATCGCCGTCGCCGTCGAACGCGAAGCCGATCTGCGCATCGGTTTGCTTGAGCTTGCCGATCACGTCCTCGAGGTTCTCCGGGTGCGCCGGGTCCGGATGGTGGTTCGGGAAATTGCCGTCGATATCCGTATAAAGCTCGACCAGCTCGCAGCCGAGCGCCTTGAACAGGCGTGTCGCGAGCGGGCCGGCCACGCCGTTGCCCGCGTCGACCACGAGCTTCAGCGGCCGCGCGAGCTTGATGTCGCTCGTGATCCGCTCGACATACTGATCGGCGACGTCGTATTGCTCGTAAGCGCCGCTGCCGCTTTCGAAGCGCGCGTCGACGATCCGCTTGTAGAGCGCCTGGATCTGCTCGCCGTAGATCGCCGCGCCGCGCAACACCATCTTGAAGCCGTTATAGTCGGGCGGATTGTGGCTGCCGGTGACGACGATGCACGAATCGACCCGGCGCTCGCCCGCCGCGAGCGCGAGCGGCACGCTTGCCGCAAAGTAGCCGACAGGCGTCGGCACCATACCAACGTCGACCACGTCGACGCCCGCGGCGCGCAGCCCGTCGGCAAGCGCGGCCGACAGTTGCGGCCCGGACAGGCGGCCGTCGCGCGCGATCACCACGGCGTCGCCGCCGGCTGCGCGCACTTCGCTGCCGAACGCACGGCCGATCGCGCGAGCGACGTCGGCATCGAGCGTCTTACCGATCACGCCCCGAATATCGTATGCCTTGAAAATGGATTGGGAAATCATCGATTCACTCTCAGTCTTGCATTGGAAAAATTTGCCGCCCCGGACGGAACATCTGGCGCCGGCTGCCGTGAACCCCGGACAATTTATAATCGCAGGTTTCCGATACGCCGATCACACTAACGGATCATCTCATTCTAATGCCTAGTTGCTTCATTGCAGCAAAACCGTTCATTAATACAGCGCGTTCGGTGATCTTGGATACAGTTTCCTTTTCAATTCTTTTATGGTGAAGCGGATCGCCAATCCCGACGTCGGGCGAGCTGTCGCCAACCTGGTTTGGCTCGGCATCGAGCGCGTCACGCAAATCGGCGTCGCGATCGTCGTGAGCGGGCTGCTCGCGCGCTATTTCGGCCCGGACGCATTCGGCAAATGGCAGTACGCGAACACGCTGCTGCTCGTGCTCGCCCCGCTCACGTGGGTATGCGGCGCCGAAATCCTGGTGCCCACGATCGTCCAGCGCGGCGGCGCGGAGTTGGGCGCCGTGCTCGGCAGCGCGTTCGCGCTGCGCTTCGCGGTGTCGGTCGCGGCGCTCGCGCTCACGTGGGTGGCGATCGCCGCGGGCGCGCTCGATCCGCTCGTCGGCGCGATGCTCGCCGGGCTCGCGCTCACGCTCGCGCTGCGCGAGCCGTTCGTCGGCGTCGTCAACGCGTGGCTTCAGAGCATGACCTACAGCAAGCCGCAGCTCGTCGCGAGCATCGCGGCCGCGCTCCTGAAAATGGCGCTCGTCTGGCTGCTGGTGCGCGCGAGCGTCGCGCCCGCGCGCTTCGGCTGGCTGTGGGCGCTCGAAGCCGCGCTGATCGCGGGCGCGCTGATCGCGTACTACCGCGCCAAGCATGGCGGCGCGCTCGGCTGGCGCATCGAGCGGCCGCTCATGCGCGAGTTCGCGACGACGGGCACCGTGTTCTGGCTCGGCCTCGTCTGCATGTACCTGTTCCTGAAGCTCGACCGGCTCATGCTCGAGCGCTACGTGACGTTCGCCGAACTCGGCCGCTATGCGGCCGCGCAGCAGTTGAACGAGAACTGGATCACGCTCGCGCTGATGCTCGCGCAGACGATCGCGCCCGCGTTCGTCTATCGCGTGCACGACGCCGCGCAGCTCGCCCGCAACATCTGGCGGCTCATCGGCATGACCGCCGCGCTGATGATCTCGGGCGCGCTCGTGCTCGACCTGCTCGCGGGTTTCATCATCCGCAAGGTGTTCGGGCCCGGCTTTGACAGCGCGGTCGAAATCTTCCGCTGGGCGGTGTGGCTGTCGGTGCCGGCGGGCATCGAGGCGATCGGCAATCTCGTCGTGCTCAAATATCAGGCGAAATTCGTGTTGCTCGCGAAATGGGTGATCGCCCTTGCGCTCGCGGCGCTCGTCAATCTGATCGCGATTCCGTCCGCCGGGCTGCACGGCGCGCTCGCCGGCCTCGCGGCCGGCTATCTCGCCGCGGCGGCCGTCAATTTCTACTATATCCGCCTGAAGCTGCGCCCATGACGCCCGCACCCGAGTTGCCCGATACGCCCGATACGCATGGCGCCGCCCGCTCGCTCGACGACGTCGCGGTGCTAATTCCTGCGTACAACGCGCAGGACGATCTCATACGCACGCTCGCGTCGTTTCGCGAGGACGCGAGCGTGCGCGTGCTCGTCGTCGACGACGGCAGCACGCCGCCGATCGTCGCGCCGCATCTGCCGGGCCTGTCGATCGACGTGCTGCGGATGCCGCAAAACGGCGGCATCGAGCGCGCGCTCGCAGCCGGCATCGACGCGCTCGCCGCGCGCGGTTTCCGTTATGCGGCACGCATCGACGCAGGCGATCTCGCCGTGCCGCACCGGCTCGCGAAGCAGCGCGCGTATCTCGCCGCGCATCCGCGCGTGGCCTGCGTCGGCATGTGGACGCAGGTGGTCTCACGCGACGGCCGCGCGCTTTTCATGCTGACCCCGCCCGCCGAGCCCGCCGCGCTGCGTCGCACGCGCTTTTTGCGCTCGCCGCTCGTGCACCCTTCGGTGATGCTCGATATCGACGCGGTGCGTGCGGTAGGCAACTATCGCGTTAAATATCGCGCCGCGGAGGATCTCGATATTTTCTTGCGGCTGATGGGACGCTACGATTGCGCGAATTTACCCGAACTCGGTTTGTATTACGAATTGAACGAGAGCGGCATCAGCGCGACCAAGCGACGCCGGCAGATTGTGTCGACGCTCGCCCTCGTCGTGCGCCACTTCGACGCGCTCAACCCGTGCGACTGGCTCGGCCTCGCGAAGAACCTGCTGCATTTCGTGACGCCGTATACGCTGTTGCAGCGTATCAAGCGCAGGTTGTTCACGCGGCGTGCGCCAGCGTGACACGCCGCCACGTATTTTTGCCCGACATGACACTCGCCTCGCCTTTGCCCAACACAAACAGCCTTCGGCCGCTGCCCTGCGGCAGCTCAACGCGCCCGCCCTCAGGCAGCCCGGGCCGCGCGCCTCGCCCGCTGCCCGCGCGCGCGGTATCGGCGCGCGTGCGCCGTTCCGACGCCACGCCACGCTCATGAACGCCCCCGCCGCATTGCGCATCGTCCTCGTCTGCAATACCGCATGGGCGATCTACACCTACCGGCACGGCCTGATCCGGATGCTCATCGCGCGCGGCGTGCAAGTCACGGTGCTCGCGCCGCGCGATCGCACCGTCGAGCTGCTGGTGCAGATGGGCTGCCGCTACGTCGAGCTGCCCATTGCATCGAAAGGCACGAGCCCGCGCGAGGATCTGCGCACGCTCGGCGCGCTGTACCGCGCATATCGCGACATCCGTCCCGATCTCGTGTTCCATTACACGATCAAGCCCAACATCTACGGCTCGATCGCGGCGCGGCTCGCACGCGTGCCGTCGGTCGCGGTGACGACGGGCCTCGGTTACGTGTTCATTCAGCCCAGCCGCGCCGCGCAAATCGCCAAGCGCCTTTACCGCTTCGCGTTCCGTTTCCCGCGCGAGGTCTGGTTCCTGAACCGCGACGATCTCGACACGTTCGAGCGCGAGCGCCTGCTCGCGCATCCCGAGCGCGCGCGGCTGCTGCACGGCGAAGGCGTCGATCTCGATCAGTTCGCGCTCACGCCGCTGCCCGCGCGCGACACATTCACGTTCGTACTGATCGGACGCCTGCTGTGGGACAAGGGCGTGCGCGAATACGTCGATGCGGCGCGCGCGCTGCGCACGCGCTATGCGCATGCGCGCTTCGCGCTGCTCGGCCCCGTCGGCGTGGACAATCCGAGCGCGATCTCGCAGGCCGACGTCGATGCATGGACACGCGACGGCATGATCGACTATCTCGGCGAGACGCACGACGTGCGCCCGTACATCGCGCGCGCCGACTGCGTGGTGCTGCCGTCATACCGCGAAGGCGTGCCGCGCACGCTGATGGAAGCGTCGGCGATGGGTCGGCCGATCGTCGCAACCGACGTGCCGGGCTGCCGCGATGTCGTCGACGACGGCGTCACGGGCTTGTTGTGCGCGGCGCGCGACAGCGCGAGCCTTGCCGCCGCGCTCGCGCGCATGCTCGATATGAGCGCGGCCGAGCGCCGCGCGATGGGCGAGCGCGGCCGGCAAAAGGTCGCTCATGAGTTCGACGAGGCGAAAGTCGTCGAGCGTTATCATCGAACCATTTCCGCCCTGACGGGCGTCACACTTTGACGGAGCAACCAGCATGAGCACGAAGGGCACGATCCTCGTCACGGGCGGTGCGGGCTACATCGGATCCCATACCGCCGTCGAACTGCTCGATTACGGCTACGACGTCGTGATCGCCGACAACCTCGTCAACAGCAAGCGCGAAGCGATCGCAAGGATCGCGCAGATCACCGGCAAGACCCCCGCGTTCCATGAAATCGACGTGCGCGACGAAACGGCGCTCGAGCGCGTGTTCGATGCGCACCCGATCACGGCGGCGATTCATTTTGCCGCGCTGAAGGCGGTCGGCGAATCGGTCGCGAAGCCCGTCGAGTACTACCGGAACAACCTCGACAGCCTGCTCGCGCTGCTGCGCGTGATGCGCGAGCGCAATGCAAAGCGCATCGTGTTCAGCTCGTCGGCCACCGTCTACGGCGTGCCCGAGCGCTCGCCGATCGACGAATCGTTCCCGCTGTCGGCGACCAACCCATACGGCCAGACCAAGCTGATGGCCGAGCAGATCCTGCGCGACGTCGAAATCGCCGATCCGCAATGGCGCGTCGCGACGCTGCGCTATTTCAATCCGGTCGGCGCGCATGCGAGCGGCCTCATCGGCGAGGACCCGGCCGGCATTCCGAACAATCTGATGCCTTATGTCGCGCAGGTCGCGGTCGGCAAGCTCGAGAAGCTGCGCGTGTTCGGCAGCGACTACCCGACGCCCGACGGCACCGGCGTGCGCGACTATATCCACGTCGTCGATCTCGCACGCGGCCACATCGCCGCGCTCGACGCGCTCGACAAGCGCGATGCGAGTCTGACCGTCAATCTCGGCACGGGCCGCGGCTACAGCGTGCTCGAAGTGGTGCGCGCGTTCGAGGCGGCCTCGGGCAAACCGGTGCCGTATGAACTCGTTGCGCGCCGCCCGGGCGACGTAGCCGAGTGCTACGCGAACCCGGCCGCCGCCAAGCAGATCATCGGCTGGCAAGCCGAGTACGATCTCGCGCGCATGTGCGCCGACCACTGGCGATGGCAGGAAAATAACCCCAAGGGTTTTGTATAATCCGCTGTCCAATTCGCGGGCACGCTCATGCTCAGTTTCGCCGCCGGTTTCATCGTCTCGCTTCTCGTCACGCTGCTCATCGTCCGCTATGCGCATCTGCACGAGAAATTCTCGATCGACAACGATCTCGCCGGCGTGCAGAAATTCCACGCGCGACCGGTGCCGCGCGTCGGCGGCATCGGCATTCTGCTCGGGTTGACGGTTGGCACCGCGCTGTTGTCGCGCAAGTATCCGGCAATCGCCAGCAGCATCCTCGGGCTCGCCGCGTGCGGATTGCCCGCTTTCGCTTCGGGACTGATCGAGGACCTGACGAAAAAGGTCACGCCCGCCGCGCGCCTCGTGTGCACGATGGCGGCCGCGGCGCTCGCGTTCGTGCTGATGGACGTCGCGATCACGCGCATCAGCGTGCCGCCGCTGGATTTCCTGCTAGGCTACGCCGCAATCTCGGCCGCGATCACGGTGCTCGCGGTCGCCGCGCTCGCCAACGCGGTCAACATCATCGACGGCTTCAACGGCCTCGCGTCGATGGTCACGTTCATGATGTTCGCATCGCTCGCATACGTCGCGTTCCAGGTCGGCGATCCGGTCGTGATGTCCGCGTCGTTCGTGATGATGGGCGCGATCATGGGCTTTTTCATCTGGAATTTCCCGGCCGGCCTGATCTTCCTCGGCGACGGCGGCGCATACTTCATCGGCTTCATGCTCGCCGAGCTTTCGATCTCGCTCGTGATGCGGCACCGTGAAGTGTCCGCGTGGTATCCGGTGCTGCTCTTCATGTATCCGATCTTCGAGACCTGCTTCTCGATCTACCGGAAGAAATTCGTGCGCGGCATGTCGCCCGGCATCCCGGACGGCGTGCATCTGCACATGCTGATCTACAAGCGGCTGATGCGCTGGGCGGTCGGCACGCGCGCCGCGCACGAACTCACGCGCCGGAACTCGCTGACGTCGCCGTACCTGTGGCTGCTGTGCCTGATCGCGGTCATTCCCGCGACGCTCTTCTGGCAGCACACGATCCATCTGTTCGCATTCGTGATCGTGTTCGCCGTGACCTACGTATGGCTGTACATGAGCATCGTGCGCTTCAAGTCGCCGCGCTGGATGGTCGTGCGCAAGCAGCATCTGCCGAAGCAGTGACAAAAAAAGCACGGGCAGGAAATCCTGCCCGTGCTTTTTTATGTCGATGATTCACTCGCCCGCGAATAACCGGGCCAACCAACTCAGCGATTGCTTTGCCGCAACACCGGCCGCGCCCCGTGGCCCGTTGCCGCCTGCGCCGATCCTGCCCGTCGCAGCTTGAACGGCAACGGCCCGCTCACGCGTCCCGGCCACGGCTGCCGGCGCGGCCCGAGGCGGGCGGCACGCTCTGCAGCGTCGGGCCCACCGCCGGCTGATATTCCGGCACCCAGCGCCGCAGGTCGCGCCGCACCTCGTCATCGCTCAGCACCCGGTGCTGCATCAGCCACGGCAGCAATTCGTCAAGCAGATGGTCTGGCACTTCACGCGCCTTCGCGGTGCGCAGCTTCGGATGCGGCGTGCGGGTAGTCGTTTCGTCGTCGGCGAGCAGCTCCTCGTAGAGCTTCTCGCCCGGACGCAGGCCGCTGAACTCGATGCGGATCTGGTCCTCGGTGAAGCCATACAGGCGAATCAGATCGCGCGCAAGATCGACGATCTTCACCGGCTCGCCCATGTCGAGGATGAAGATCTCGCCGCCCTGCCCCATGCTCGACGCCTGCAGCACCAATTGCGACGCTTCCGGAATCGTCATGAAAAAGCGCGTGATCTCCGGATGCGTGACCGTCACCGGGCCGCCCTTCGCGATCTGCTGCTGGAATTTCGGGATCACGCTGCCCGCACTGCCGAGCACGTTGCCAAAGCGCACCGTCTCGAATTGCGTGCGCGTGCTCGTCTGCTGCAATGCCTGACACGCCATCTCGGCCAGGCGCTTGCTCGCGCCCATCACGTTCGTCGGATTGACGGCCTTGTCGGTCGAAATCAGCACGAAATGCCTGACGTCCTGACGAATCGCCGCGCGCGCGACCCGATAGGTGCCGAGCACGTTGTTGCGCAGCGCCTGCCACGCGTTGAGTTCCTCCATCAGCGGCACGTGCTTGTACGCGGCCGCGTGGAACACGATATGCGGCGCATAACGCGACATTACCTGATCGAGCAGCAGCGAATCCTTCGCATCGCCGATGATCGGCACGACGGGCTGATCGGGAAAGCGCTCACGCAGCTCTTCCGTGAGCCGGTACATCGCGTATTCGGACAGATCGAACGCGATCAGTTGCGCAGGCTGGAACTTCAGGATCTGGCGGCAAAGTTCCGAGCCGATCGAGCCGCCGGCGCCCGTGACCATCACGACGCGGCCGCGCAGCAACGCTTCGACGTGCGGCGTGTCGATCGTCACGGCATCGCGGCCGAGCAGGTCTTCGAGGTCGATCTGGCGAATTTGAGACAGAATGCCCTGGCCCGGCATCAGCGCCTTCAGCGACGGCAGCACCAGCGCCTTCACGCCTGCGCGCACGCACAGTGTCGCGACGCGGCGCTGCACTTCGACCGACGCGGACGGCATCGCGATGATCGCGTATTCGACCTTGGTCGTCTCGGTCCAGTGCGCGAGATCGCCGATCGGGCCGAGCACCTTGTAGCCGTAGACTTCACGGCCCTGCTTTGTCGCATCGTCGTCGAGCAGGCCGACAAGACGCCACTCGCCGGAGCGCGACAGCTCGCGCGCCAGGTTCGCGCCGGCCGTGCCGGCGCCGAGCACGAGCACCGGCTTGCCTTGTCCGACGAGGCCGCCGTACAGGTAGAACTCCTTGGTGGCACGGTAGAGCGCGCGCGCGCCGCCCATGATCAGAAACAGCAGCAACGGCGAAAGCAGCAGAACCGAACGCGGAATGATCGGCGTGGGCTGGAACATCACGGCGCCGATCATCACGATGATGCCGCCGCCCGCGAGCGCCTTCGAAATCCGCATCAGATCGGGCAGACTGGCGAACACCCACAGGCCCCGATACAGCCCGAACACGTGGAACATCAACGCGTAGACGGGCAGCACCCACGACAGCGCGGTCAGCGCGCCGTGCAGAAACTCCGGCGGGACGCTACCGTTGAATCGGACCAGATAGGCAAACAACCAAGTGGCGACGACGGCCACCAAGTCGAACAGAAAAGCACTGAGCGAAAGCCATGATGCTTTGCGTCGCAACATCGGCAGGAAACCTCATGAGTTGTTTTCAGCGTCGGCTCGAGCCTCGCGCCAGCGTCTATCGATCGCAACGCCGATACACGCGAGAATGCCGTACCACGCGATAAATAGAAGCCATTGAAGCAGCGCATCGCAATTCAGCGCCCACAAGGCAAGTATTATGCCTGTGAGCATGACGAGGTACCAATATACGGCGGTGCGCCCATGACCGATCCCGGAACGCACCATCCTCTGATAATAATGCTCGCGGTGCGCCTGCCAAAACCGTTCGCCTCGTAACAAACGTCTCAGGAGTGTTACAGATGCATCGGCGATGAAAGGCGCAAATACCATCGCGGGAAACCATATCGGCCAAACCGCCGTCCGCCATCCCCAAAAACCCAGCGCTCCGGCTAGAAAACCGAGCGGAATCGAACCGGCATCGCCAAGAAACAGCTTCGCTGGATGAAAGTTCAGCAGGAGAAAGCCGAATGCCGCACCGGCAACCGCCGCACCGGCCACAGCCAGATCCGCGGAGCCGGAGGGCCCGGTCTGCGCCGCCACCGCGTAAGCACCGAAACCGAACAGCGCCATGCCGCCCGCCAGGCCATCCGCTCCGTCCATGAAGTTATACAGATTGATCAGCCAGACCATCACGAAGCCGATGCCTCCGAGCAGCCACCATGGCGCGGCGGCCGGATACGCGAACAGCAGCGCGGCGACGGCAGCCAGGTGCGCGGCAAAGCGCACGCGGGCGGATAAGCCGCGCCTGTCGTCGAACTGTGATAACACGGCGAGCGCCGCTGCCGCGACCGCGATCAGCCACAGCCGCGGTGCAAGCAACAGGATTGCCGCTACGCACACCGGGACGATGCCCCATCCGCCGACTCGGGGCGTCGGCCGCGAATGCAGCGAGCGGTGGTTGGGTATGTCGGTCGCAAGCCGCCACGCCAACCCAGTGGCAAGCAGCGTGCGCAAGACGAGCGTCGACGAAATGGCGGCAATGCCTGCCACCGCCATGGTTTCCAGCGATGTTGCCATGGTGAAATGCATGCCCCCTAACTCTCGATATTGCGCGCCCGGTACCAAGCCGCCGTCGCCGCCAGTCCCTGCCGGGTCGTGAACGGCGGCCGCCAGTCGAGCACCCGCTTGATCCGGCCGGTATCGAGCTGCAAACTTCCCGTCAGACGATCGATCTGCGCGGTACGCCCCGTCAGCCTGCCGGCCACGCGCAACACGCCGGCGGGCACCGGGAGCAGTCTCGCCGGACGGCCGATCGCCTCGCCCGTCATACGCAACAACGCGGCAACCGACGGCGCATCGTCGTCCGCGACATGAAAACAGCCTCGTGCCGCGTGCGGATCGATCGCACATCGGGCGAGCGCATCGGCGAGGTTGTCGACGTAGACTATGCTGCGCCGCGCGGCGATCGCACCGAGCGGCAGGGGCATGCCCCGAGCCACGGCATCCATCATCCGCAGGAAGTTTGCGCGCACGCCGGGGCCGTAGACGAGCGGCGGGCGCACGATCACGACATCGAGGCCGCAAGCTTGCCCGAACTGCCGCAGCGCCGCCTCCGCATCGCGCTTCGATCGGCCATATGGATCATCCGGCAATGCCGGATCGTCCTCACGCAACGGCCGGCCGCCATCGGTTTCGGCAACCGCCTTGATGCTGCTCACGAACACGAAGCGACGCGCGCCGTGGCGCCGCGCGGCTTCGGCCACGCGCAACGAGCCTTCGACGTTCGTCGCGCGGAAAGCTGCTTCGGGATCGGCCGCCGTGTCGTCCATCACGTGCACCCGCGCAGCCAGATGGACGACGCAATCGAAATCCGGCCATTGCGCATCGGCGAGCCCGGCGAAATCGCGGCCGTCGTGCACCCACTCCCGCACGCCTTCGACGCATTCGCCCGCCCGCCGGACGAGCCCCGTCACGATATGTCCGTCGGTCAGCAACGCACGGCACAGGGCGCGGCCGACGAATCCGTTCGCCCCGGTCACGACGACCCGGCTCATAGCCATTTCCAGCCGAATCGGTTATAGAACTTGAATGCCGACGCAACGAACATGCGAATGTGCGCGAATCCCTTGCGCGCCGCCCCTCCACCGTGATGGAGAATGCATACTGCGGGCACATAGGCGATACGCGAGAGTTCTGCGGCGCGCAAACTCAGATCGTAGTCCTCGAAGTACAGGAAGTAGCGCGCATCAAAGCCTCGCAGCCGCTTGAGCAGCTCGGTGCGAAACAACATGAAACAGCCGCTGACGATCGGCGGATCCCATACGATCTGCGTTTCGCCAATGCGCTCGCGCATCTCGTATCGGGACAACCGGCGCGCGAACGGCCGGCGCAGCGACGCCGGCAGAAACCCCCGCACGAACAGGTCCAGCAGCGCCGGATAGCGGCGGCACAAATACTGGAGATGGCGCTCGCCGTCATAGATGCGAGGCGTCAACAGTCCGGCTTCGGGATACGCGTCGAGAAAATCGAGCGCCTGCACGAGCGCATCGGGCTCGAGATCGATATCGGGATTCAAAACCAGATGATAGCGGCTTCGCGCGCGCTCGATGCCGAGGTTATGGCCGCGTGCGTATCCGACGTTGCCGTGCCCGGCGATCAGCGAGCAGCCGATGCCCGCACGGGCGAGCGCTTCGAGACACTCGGACAGATCGGGCAAGCCGCCGTTGTCGATGAGATAGATGTCGAGCGCAATGCCGGGGCGGGCTGCTTGCAAGCGCTCGCACGCCGAGATCAGGCTGGTCAGGGTTTGCACGATCTGCGCGCGGTCAGGGTAATACGTCACGACCGAAATCGATAATCCTTCGTCGCTGGACGGTGGAGAACGGCGAGACGGAGATTCGACAAAATGGGATGCCACGTGCTGACGGAACCTTCAATACCTTCAATAAGGGCGGGGATCATTGGCCAATTGCGCACACCCGCAGCGGCGCTCCATTGCATTGGGGCTCGCGGCGATTACCGTGCGCTTGCCAAAGCGATTGGCCTATCCCGCGCTGCTTGCGTATCGGTCGATATGCTTCGGAGGTCGAAACCATGTGGCCGTGCATGCCACCTTTGCTGCGGCGGCACCGCGGCGAGCTGGCGGCGCAACCACCGCCCGCACTGTCGCCGTCCGCCCCCGCACCGCGAGACCGCGCCGCATTCTACCACTGCGGCCCCTCGCGCCCGCCGCGCCGGCACCGCCGAATCGCGATGCTATGATACCCGATGCACCTATGTCGGATTGGACGATGACCCCCCCGAAGCTCGGCTTTATCGACTCGTTGCGCGGCCTTGCCGCGTTGTATGTTCTGCTGTACCACTTCACGCCCATCACGACGCCGCCGGCGGCGGCGCCTCAATGGCTCGCGCCATTTACAGGGCTCGGCGGCTCCGGCGTCACGCTTTTCTTCGTCGTCAGCGCGTTTACGCTCTGCCTGTCGATGGACATGCGCAAGCAGGACGAATCGACACCGCTTCTGAACTACTATCTGCGCCGTTTCTTTCGCATTGCTCCGCTTTTTTATGTCTGGATGGCCTTGTACTGCATCCGCGACAAAGCCGTGTTCGACGCTGTCCATTCGCCGGCGGAGATCCTGCGCAGCCTGTTCTTCGTATTCAACCTGAGCCCCGGCCACGAGCAAGGCTTCGTCTGGGCAAGCTGGACGCTCGGCGTCGAAATGCTCTTCTACGTATTCTTCCCGGCGGTGTTCCGCTATGCGAGCAACATCGGCCGAGCGTTGGCGTTCTTCTTCGCCGCGCTGCTCGTGCGCTCCTTTTGGCATGCGCTCGTGCCGCATCTGATATCCGACCCGGCCGTTGCCGCCACGTACTACAATTTCAGCCTGCTGCGCCACTTGCCGACATTCGCATTCGGCATCGTCGTCTATCGCGCGTATGGCTTGCTCGATATCGAACGCGCGCGGCGATATGGAATCGGTGAATTGTTGGTCGCCGCCGCCGTCGCGCTGCTGCTTGCCCTCGCATACGGTTTCGTCCAAATCGGCGAACTCGAAGGGCTGACGATCGAAACCGTCATTTACGGCATGCTGTTGGTCGGCTTGGCGATCAAGGCGCCGGCCGCGCTGGTCAACCCGCTGACGCGTTTCTACGGAAAGATCAGCTACTCCGTCTACCTGAGCCATGCGACGACGCTGTTCCTGATGTCCAAGCTGTTCGCGGCGATCTATGCGCGCATCGCCTACGTGACGCTCGCCTACGCTCTGTCGGTGACGGCCGGCGTGGCAGTCATCACCGCGCTGTCGTGGCTCACCTACACGTTCGTCGAGACGCCGGGCAACAACCTCGGCAAGGCTGTGATTCGCGCCATTCGTCGGCGCAGGACCGGCAGCCTCACGGCCTGAAAACCGGTACGGCCAATCAGGGGCGGCGGATCTCCCGCACGCCCCTCGCTCACGCGTCAGTGAACCAGCTCGTCGCGCACGCGCGCGTCGACGTTGAATTGCTCGCAAAGCTGCTGCATATACCGATCCGCCAGCTCGGCGACCGACGCGTCGATCGCGTGATGCTGCCGCACCCAGAGCTGAATACTCCGGATCTCCTTGAGCAACGCTTCGGCATTCCCACCGATCGTCACGCTACTGCCGTGCCGGCGATGCAGATTCAGCGCACTCGACGAGAATGCGATCATGCCCTGGCTGACGACCCGCAGATACACCATCCAGTCGCCGGCGACCCGGAACTGGCGGATCTCGTCGAAGTGACGCTGCAAAACTTCGTCGAGCGTGGACCGCTTGAACACGACCGCGCTGACATTCGGGATGGTGTTTTTCACCGCCAGCGCGCCGGCGATTTCGTCCGCGCCGGCGCCGTGGTAGGACTCGTTCCATTTGACGCTGGAGATGTCGGCCACATAGTCGCGATAGTGCTCGCAGACAACCTCACCCGACTCCGTCATCTGCTTCGATTCGCAGTAGCTCAACACGGTACGCTCGTCCTGGAATCCCGCCATCACCGTCTCGAGAAATGCGGGTTGCGCCAGATCGTCCGCTTCGGCAATCCACACATAGTCGCCGCGCGCGAGTTCGACGCCGCGCTTCCATTGCGCGAACACCGAGCCGGAATTGACGCTGTTGGCGATCAGGCGATTGTCGACGCTCCGGTTCGCCAGTTGCTCGCGGATCGCGCGCACGCTGCCATCGGACGAATTGTCGTCGAGCACGATCAGTTCGTAGACCGGATAGGTCTGCTCGAATACCGAATTCAGACGTTCTCCGATATAGCGCTCGTAGTTGTAGTTCGGCACGACCACCGACACGCGCTTGAATCCGCAGCCAAGCATGTCGAGCAGATCGAATACGTATGATCGGAACGAAAACGCTTCGGTAACGATCGCCGCCCCTTTCGCGCCGAGTTCCCGTGCCTGCTCGGGCCGCTCGATCAATTCGCGCAGCGCGCGGGCAAGCGCGTCCACGTCCTCGAACGGCACGACGACGCCACAGCCCTGTTTCAACAGATCGCAACTGCCGCTCGCACCTTCGAAGCCGACAACCGGCACGCCGACCTCGAGCGCTTCGAGCACGACGGACGGGAACGGATCCTCGCGCGACGTCAGGACGAGAACGTCCGCCCCCGCGTAATAGAAGTCCGTATCGGATTCGAGCCCGGTCACGACGAATTTGTCCGTCAACCCGTGCTTTGCAATCAGCGCGTCGACCTTGGCCTTCGCGTCGCTGTCCCAGTGTCCGACCCAAACAAAGTAGACGTCGTTCCGGTCCGCGAATGCGGCAGCGGCCTGCGCAAATAAGTCGACACCTTTGCGTAGATCGGCATAGCCAACGCCCAGCATGATTTTTGCGTCGCCCGGCAAACGCAGCCGCTCGCGCAGCATCGAGCGCGCACGCTCGATATCGTGGCGCAGACGGTTTCGCTTATAGAGCCCCTGCGGCCGCACGCGCACGTTGCGATCGTTCAGCCGGGTAAATCGGCCAAACGACTGGTGCACCATCTCCGCGGGAAACACGACAGCCTGCGCGTGCTCCGCGATCTCGGCGGCGTGCCGCTCGAGCTTGTACTTCGACAGCATTCCTTGCAGTTCGTGAATCAGCGCGATGCAGTTCACGCCGCTGCGAGACAGCGTACCGACGAACAATCCCGAAACCGTCGTATTGCAGATCGCGAATCGGAAACCTTGCTGTGCAAGCTTATCGGCCAACCCGCGCGCCTGATCGCCTTCAGGATCGACTCCGGACAAATCATGCACGCTGCCCCAGCGTTCGAACTCGGGCTTCAGCGGCCCCTCGCCGAGCAGCACTGTCGTGACCTCGATGCCGAAATCCGTCGTCAGCGTCTTGACGAGATTCAGCGCGAGATACTGGGCGCCATGCGCGTAAGCGTCGTGCGAAACCACCAGCACGCGACGCGTGGCTGCGCTGCGATTGGCCTGCGTCAATGCGTTGCGGGTCGCTTGCAGCCACGCATAGCCGTATCGGCGATCCGGCTCGAGGTGTGCGCCTTCCGCCCATTCGTTCCACGCATTGATGAAAACGAGACGCTCATCGGGATTGTCGATGCGCTGCACGGTATCGGTCGCGGCGTTGAACAACCACTCCTCGTATAGCTTCGGCGTCGAGCCGACGAATACCGCGCCTCGCCCAGGCTTGCGCGCCTCGTTGTCCCACGAAGGCGTCACGCCGCGCAACAGCCTGTATTCCGTATCCGGATAGGCGCGGCTGCGCTCGACGAAATGCGTCCAGTCCATGATGTAGCCGGAATACTCCGGGTTGATCAACGTGACGCTGTCCGCTTTCGACGGAGGCTGACTGTTGTTCGGCGGGAACTCGATCGCCGCATCGAACCCATATTCGCAAGGATCTGCTTTCTCGAACGACTGGGTGTAAGCCAGATACAACTCTCCCAGGCCATTCGCGCGCGCCCAATCGCGCCACCGCTTGACGGTCGCGCGCGCATCGGGCAGCAGATTGGGACGATATACGAGCAACAGCGGGCGGCCGTTGATGCGGATGTAGCGGTCATCGCGCATGTATTGCGCGATGTGCTCGATGAACGCCATATCGTCCTCGGGCGAATGATGCTGCGAGATCAGCAGTTCCTGATCGAGGCCGTCCCAACGCCGCGACCAGTTCTCGTTCGCCCAGCACAGACAGAACGGCAGATCGAATTCCCGATGATCGAGGTATTGTCGAATCGGCGCCTCCATCAGGCGCTTGCCGCCAAACCAATAGAAGTAGAAACAGAAGCCGCCAAGGCCCGCCGCCTTTGCGAGCTCCACCTGCCGCTGCTGCACGGCAGGAATGCGCAGGTCATAAAATCCGAGCTCTCCGGGCAAGTGAGGCTGATAGTGTCCGACGAACTGGGGCACCGCACGCGTGACATTCGTCCATTCGGCAAACCCGCGCCCCCACCACTCGTCGTTCTCCGGGAACGGATGGAACTGCGGCAAATAGTAGGCGATCGCCCGCACCGGCACTTGTCGCGGCGCGCTTGGCGGATGAGCCTGATAATCGGACGACGGCGTCACGGCCGTGACCGGAAACTCACTAGGTGCGGACGTCTTCGTCTGCGTCGCCGGGGCTGCCGGCACCGCAGGCTCGGGCGCGCGAGCAGCCTGAGCGGCGCTCGCCCGGTTTGCCGCCTCCTCGCGAAGACGGCTGCGCAACGCGGCCCAATCCTGATAGGCGCGCGTGTGCGAAAACAGCCCCGGCAGCAATCGGAAGAAAGCGCCTTTGATCTTTCGCTTAAACGGCGCAGGCATCGGCAGTCTGCGATACAGGAGCTTGCCCGCCGATCGAACCGCGGCCGAGCGCGCCTCGCCTCCCTGCGTTATCCGCTTAGCAAAGCGCAACGGCTTGGTCAAACGCCAAGACGTACTCGAAAGAATCTCGCCGATTTGCACATCGAGTTCGCGAAGCCGTGCTTCGTCGCGGATATGAACGTTGCGGCGGCCTAATTCGGCGATGACGCGAATATGCTCGTTCACGATACGCTCGCGCTCTCGCTCGAGCGCGAGCAGCCGTTCGGATTTGTCGGCGAGTTGGGCGTTCATTTCCTCCAATTGCGCATTCTTCTCGTCGAGCGCCTTTCCGAAGCGCATGCGCAGCGAGCGCTCCGTGACGGCAAACAGATCCGTCAGCTCGGACAATCTGCGCAGCATATGGTCGATATCGGTATCGGCCGCGGAAGGCTCGGCACGGTCGTGCAACTCCTTGCGCGCGCCGAGCAGTTGCATCGCCTCGCCGATTCGCGCCTTCAACATGCCCAGTTCCGCCTGCGACGCCATCGCAAGACCAGCGATCGCCTCGACTTCCGAGCGCACGACAAATCGGACGGACAAAGCCCAGTTGTTCGAGATCCGGCTCAACACGTGTTCCGGCACGGGTATTTCGAACCACGGATTGCCACCGGGCACGACAAGCGTGATGGGCCAGCCGCTGCCGAGCCGATGCGCGCCGAATATCTCGAGCGCCGCGTTCGCGTCGTCATGCCAGGACCACACGGTGCGCCCGCCCGCGTCGAGCAAATCGACCGCATGCAACTCGACGACGCCCGGACGGTCGCTCGGATCGAACCGCAACCTGCGGACCTTCAACTCGGCGGACGGCTCGCGCAACTCGAGACGCGCGACGCGTTCGGTATCGTCGGCCAGCACGTAGCAACCCATGGCGTGACGCTCCGACCATTTGTCGTCGGCGTCCGTCTGCCAATAGATCTTGCATTCGATGCGCGCGCTTTCGGCAGATTCACTTGCGCCGGCGACGGCCTCGTACATCGTGGCGTCGAGCATCGGCAGCGCGACATCGGCTGCAAGCGCGATGAAGTACAGCGGGCGGGCAACGCCGACATGCTCCGAATCCTTGTCCGGGCCTTCATGCGTCAGCGTTCGCACCGCGGTTTCCTGCGGCTCCAGTCCGGCGAGCATCGATCCCGTCACGACCCGCTGACCATAAAGCGCCACCTGCGAAAACCGCGTGCGCAACAGCGATTCGAATTCGTCGAGATAGAGCTCCTTCACATGCCACGGGTTCGCATAGCCCGTCACATCCGAGTATTCGTGCTTGTTGGGACTCGAAATGATCAGGAGTCCACCCGGGCGCAACACGCGCTTGATCTCACGGATCATCGCCTCGTGCTGATCGTGGTGCTCGATGGTCTCGAAGCTCACGACGAGATCGACGCTCGCATCGCCAAGCGGAATGTCGGCAGCCGATCCGACGATGAACTCGAGGTTGCCGGCGCGGTGACCATAAGTGGCCGCCGCATGGCGAACGGTCTCCTCGCTGATATCGACGCCGACCACGGAGGCCGCCGTTTGCGACAGCGCAAACGAGCCATAGCCCTCGCCGCAGGCGATGTCCAACACGCGCCGGCCGGCAGCGAGCTTGCGCGCGACCAGATATCGATGCATGTGCTCAACTTCGATCTGCGCCGACATACCAGGGATGTATCGTTCGCCGTCCCAAGCCAAATCGTCGTTGTGCTCGGACATGTTTCCTTGCTCCTTGCCGGATGGGGACAACGTGTCCTCCAGATGTTTCGAATAATTGTTTGACATATGAATCGTGCCGCTTATGCGTTGGCCGCTACGGCCGACACGCCGACGCGCAGCATCGGCACGGCGAGAAGATAATTCGCGACGCTCGACGAATGCACACGTATCGGCAACGCGTCGTGAATCCAGTGCAACTGAACGTGGTCCTGCTGCGTCCCGTCGGCAATAGCGACGTTGACCGAATACTCGCCGACCGGCAATACCGGCATTGCAAACGAGAAACTCGCGACGAGCGTGTCGCCCGCGCCGCACGACGCGCGCTTGTCCCGATACGTCAGATAGGTGTTCTCGCCGAAAAGCGACTGCCCGAGGTGATCGTTGAAGAAAAATCCGATGATGGGCGAGCGCACGTCTTCATTGACGAATGCGGACACGCGAAGCGTGACGTCTTCCCCGCCCACGGCCCATGAAAGCGGCCGATTTTCGCGATCGACGAACCGGACGTCGACGATGCGCGCCGCACCGCTGCCGAACGAGGCTGCGTGCGGCTCGAAACGCAGAATCTCGATGTCGTTACGATAAGGTGTCCGATTGATCGTCGACAGGCGCGTATCGCGCGCCGCGTCGACCGGCGCGGCAAGCGCCACGCGTTTGGGCGCCGAGCACGCTCCATCGTCCTGCACCGTGGAAGCGGTATCGAAGTAAGCATCCAGATAGGCTTCGCAGACCTCATCGGGATCGCCCTCGAGGCGAACCTCGCCCTTGTCGATCCAGATCACGCGCGAACACAACTTCTTCACGGTCGACGTATCGTGACTGACGAATAGGATAGTTCCCCTTTTCCGGAACTGATCCATGTATCGCAAGCACTTCTGATTAAAAAACGTATCGCCGACGGCCAGCGCTTCGTCCACCACCAGGATGTCAGCGTCGACGTGCGCGATCACCGCGAACGCGAGGCGCACGAACATCCCGCTCGAATAGGTCTTGACGGGCTGATCGATAAACTCGCCGATGTCCGCGAACTCGATGATCTTGTCGAGCCGCTCGTCGACTTGGCGGCGGGTAAGCCCGTGCAACTGCGCGTTCAAATAAACGTTCTCGCGCCCGGTGTATTCGAGATCGAATCCCGAACCCAGCTCGAGCAGGGCCGCGACTCTGCCCACCGTCTCGATCGAACCGCGGCTCGGATTCAAGGTCTGGCAAACGATCTGCAGCAACGTGCTTTTCCCGGAGCCGTTTCTCCCGATGATGCCGACCGTTTCGCCCTTGGCGACCGTGAAGCTGACATCGTTGAGCGCCCAAAAGACGCTGCCATACGACGCCGCCTTGGCCCGCGCGTACTCACGCGATGCGCCGGGCAGCACGCGGCTCGCGGCACCGAATGCGGCTTGCTTGAGCCGATTCGCCGGCAGATCGTACGAACGGAATCCCTTTGCCACCCTTGACGCGCGAATGACAATCTGCTTAGACATCAAAGCCACTTCCTGGAAGACGCGATCGCCTCGCGACCACAAAAGAACCCGGTTCGTCTGAGCCAGGTGTAACAGATTATTCTAACAAACCGTCAGTGGATCGGTGGTGAGTATACTTCATGCGGCATTGGGCTCCCCCGCTGCGCCGCCTGCGCTGGTTACCGAAAGTAACGGCGCCCATCGTGTCGACGCACAGCTCCGCTGCAAGCTGCGGCACACTCGCCCGCCGGTTTGGCCTGCGGGAATACGGCAACACATCGCCGATGACCTGCTTTCAACGCACAAACCCGAACTGATCGGACTGCTGAACACGTCGAATTTCTCAACGCGTCATGTTTCGAGTCGATGCGCGATGCGAACCAGCGCGACTCCGGGCGACGCGTCAATCCGAGCCGCCGGAACCGCGCGCGGCCGTTCATGCAGGATCGCATCGACGCGTGGCGCCGTCGGTTGCTACGGCCACCGAATATGGTGAAGCACTGCGAGAACAACGCTCAACAAGGACTGCAAACATTCTGTTACATCTGACCCAACAGCCCCGGCGCACCGCCGGGCGGCAGCGAACAGCCCCTACCTCTATGAGATAAAATGCTGCTGCGCTCGGCCGACCGGCACGCAATCCCACTCATCTCCCGTACCACGCTGTACTTGCTCGCACACCCATGCAAAGTTTTAGTGCCTCGCCGATGTACCTGTTGACATCGCTCGTGAAGAATCGCCGGCTCATGCTCGACCTCGCACGGCGGGACGCAGTCGGCCGCTACAAAGGGTCCGCGCTCGGCATCCTCTGGTCGATGCTGACTCCGCTCTTGATGTTGAGCGTCTACACCTTCGTGTTCAGCGGCGTATTCAAATCTCGCTGGGGCAACGCGTCGACGCCGGGATCGCACGGCGAATTCGCCGTCGTGCTGTTTGCGGGCATGATCATGTTCAATGTATTTTCCGAATGCGTGAATCGCGCGCCGTCGATCGTTCTCGTCAACACGAACTTCGTGAAGAAGATCATCTTCCCGCTCGAGATTCTGCCGTGCATCTGCCTGCTGTCGGCGCTCTTTCACGCATTCGTCAGCATCACAATCCTGTTGATCGCCGAATTCCTGATACAAGGCAGCGTGCCCGTGACCGCGCTGATGTTGCCCATCGTTCTTGCACCGCTCTGCTTGCTGATTCTCGGCATTTCCTGGATTCTGTCGGCCACCGGCGTGTATCTGCGCGATATCGGACAGACGATCGGCATTTTCGTGACGGCGCTGATGTTTCTCTCGCCTATCTTCTTTCCGGTGTCATCGCTGCCACCGAGCGTTCAAGCGCTTGTGTACTGGAATCCGTTGACCTTCCCGATCGAACAAAGCCGCAACGTGCTGATCTGGGGGAAATCGATCGATTGGACGATGTGGTGCTCGTATCTCGCCGTCAGTTTGATCGTCGCATGGATCGGCTTTGCATGGTTCCAGAAGACGCGAAAAGGGTTTGCGGATGTCATCTGAGCACGTTATTCAGGTCGCATCGCTAAGCAAGGGCTTCAAGACCTACGATCGCCCGTCGGATAGGCTGCGCCAGCTCGCGTTCAATTTCGCCGCGCGCCTGGCCCCGACTGCGTCGTTGAAATCGTGGCTGCATCGCCGCGCAGACAACGCCGGCCGCACCTTCTGGGCGCTCCGCCACATCGATTTCTCGGTCAAACGCGGTGAAACGGTCGGCATCATCGGCCGCAACGGCTCGGGCAAGAGCACGCTGCTGCAAATGATCTGCGGAACGCTGTCGCCGACGGAGGGCACGATCCACACGACCGGGCGCATCGCCGCGCTGCTGGAGCTGGGGTCCGGCTTCGATCCGGAGTACACGGGGCGCGAGAACGTCTACATGAACGGTCAATTGCACGGCCTGACGCAGGAGCAGATCGACGAGCGCTTCACGGCCATCGAGGCGTTTGCCGATATCGGCGAATTCATCGATCAGCCCGTCAAGACCTATTCGAGCGGGATGTTCGTGCGCCTCGCGTTCGCGGTGATCGCGCACGTCGACGCGGATATTCTGGTGATCGACGAAGCGCTGGCCGTTGGCGACGCATTCTTTACGCAAAAGTGCATGCGGTTCCTGCGCAAGTTTATGCAAAGCGGCACCGTTCTGTTCGTCAGCCACGATTCCGCGGCAATCCGCAGCCTTTGCACGCGGGCGATCTGGATCGATCACGGCAAGATCATCGACGAAGGCGATCCGAAAGCCGTCAGCAACCGCTATCTCGAGGCATTCTACGAAGCACAGCAAGGCAGAAGCAATATTGCTGCGCCCGCCGCCGCGCTTGCCGTCCAACCCGCCCCGCATCAAGAGGATCGGTATGATCAACGCAGCCAGTTCCCGTGCCACGATACGGCAGCAAGCGGCTTCACGCTCGACCCTACACCAGCGGATTCGTCGCACGTTGACAACGCGATCGTCCATTCCGTCGAGCTGACGAAGGAAGACGGCAGCCGGCTGCTCTGGACGGCCGGCGGAGAAATCGCGACGCTTCGCATCGAAGCGTCGGTACGCCGGCGCGTGTCGGAGGCGGTCGTTGCGTTCGTCGTCAAGGACAAGCTCGGGCGCATGCTGTTCGGCGATCATACGTATTGGGCGTCGTACCATCATCCGATCGATCTCATCAATCACGGGCACCTGGCAGCGGAATTCACATTCGAAATGCCGATCCTCACGCCGGGCGATTATGCGATCGACGTCATCGTCGCAGACGCCGGAGCGACCGGCAATCAAACGCTGCAGCACCAACACGACGCTTACGTGTTCAAGTCGGAAGCCGCGTCGTCTTCAACCGGCCTGATCGGCTTGCCGATGCGGCAGATCTCGCTGTCCGTCGACTCCGCAGCGCCTGCGCAGGCCGATACCCTGCCGTCGTGAATTCGAAGGCGGTTTCGGCAAACGCTTTCGCAAGTCGCTGCCGCCTCTGTCGAAAACGTCCAGCAAAAGGATGAATGCAGCCCTACGCGGCCTGCCGCCCGACTTTCCCGCTCAAATTCCCAATCGCTCGATCGCATCGAACAAGCTCGCGATTCGCACGAATCCTTCGTCCGCATTCGCCGCCGCGGTACCAAGCAGGTAGCGTGTCCCGACACCTGCCGATGCAGCAGCAGCCATGTCTGTGACGGAATCGCCGATCATCGCGGATCGCGCCATGTCGATCGCATGCTCGTGCTGGGCGGCAATCAACATTCCCGGCGCGGGCTTTCGGCACATGCATGTCGTCAGATACTCGCCAAGCCCGGCCGTCGGATGATGAGGACAGTGATACACCTGAGTAATGGATGCGCGCTCGGCCGCGAATCGCTGCAGCAACCATGTAGTGAAGGCGGCGAACGTCGCTTCCGAGTAAAATCCGCGCGCGATGCCCGCCTGATTCGTGATGATGAATACATCGTAGCCCGCATGTCCCGCCCGGCGAACGAGTTCGAATATGCCGTCGATGAACACGCAATCTTCGGGACGGTGAAGATAACCGATGTCGACGTTGATGACGCCGTCGCGATCCAGGAACAACGCCCGCCGCACATTACTCGGCATTGTCGCCCGCCATTGCCGGCACGCGCGTCTGCGCAAGTGCGTAATCCTCCGGCACACCAATATCGATCAGTTCGCTGACGCTCGGCACCGCGGCAACGTGCAGTTCCGGCAGGCATGCGTAAAGATAATCCTGCTCGAACGAAAAGCGCTCGCCGGGCACTCTCCGCAGGAACGGCTCACGCTTGAGCAGGTAGACGCCGGCGTTGATGAAGCCGTGACCTTGCCGCCCTTTCTCGCGAAACGCGACCACCCGATGCGACGCCGCATCGAAATCCACCGCGCCATAGCGCGACACGTCCGGCAATTCGGCAACCGCCATCGCGAGATCCACGCCGGACTCCGCCGTGGCCGCCGACAGCGCGGCCAGTTCGACGATCGCCATCGTGTCGCCGTTCAGCACATAGGCGGATTCGGCGCCGATGCGGGCCATCGCCTGCGCAATGGCGCCACCGGTGCCGAGCGACACATCTTCGACGACGTAATGCAGCCTGAGCGCGCCGAACGTCTCGCCGAAATAGCTTTCGATGACTTCGCGCTTGTAGCCCACGGCCAGATAGACGTCGGTGAGCCCCTGCCGTTCGAGACGCCGCAGGATCCACCAGAGGAACGGCTTGCCGGCGACATCGGCCATCGGCTTCGGAAGATCGGGCACGACGCTGCGCAGCCGCGTTCCCAGCCCGCCTGCAAGGACGATCGCGGGCGTCATGAGCGGGCGAACACAGCGGATTCGACGAGCCCGCACACGACGTGTCCGAGCAGGATATGCGCTTCCTGGATCTTAGGTGTTTCGCATGACGGCACCTCGATACACACGTCGGCGAGTTCGTGCATCGCATTGCCATGCTCGCCAGTGAATCCGGCGACGTAGAGCCCCTTGCTGCGCGCCTCCTCCATCGCACGCAGGACGTTCGGCGATTTGCCCGATGTCGAGATGCCCCAGAACACGTCGCCCTTCACGCCGACCGCCTGAACTTGACGGGAAAACAGCTTCTCATAGCCGTAATCGTTGCCGATCGCCGTCATCACGGACGTATCGGTCGTCAGCGCAAAAGCTGGCAATCCGGGGCGATCGAAATTGAAGCGGCTCACGAACTCGCCGGCGATATGCTGCGCGTCCGCCGCGCTGCCGCCGTTGCCGGCAATCAACACCTTGTTGCCCGATTCAAATGCGCGCACGATCGTCCGGGCAAAGCCGGCCACCTTGTCGAGCAACGCATCGTCTGCGCGGATGGCCGTGAAGATGTCGACGGCCTTGGTGATTTCGCGACGAATCGCATCCTTCATCATGTTCTCCACGAATAGGCCCCGTGTTTCGTGAAATTGCAGGTGAATGCCTGGCCGTTGAATGGCTGGAGCGCGCGGATGACGTTCGGACGCTTCGTGGGATCGACGATGAACATCATGAAGCCGCCGCCGCCCGCGCCCGACACCTTGCCGGCTCTCGCGCCCGCCGCGATCGCGGCGTCGTAGATCGCATCGATGTTCGCATTGCTGATGCTGGTCGCCATCTTCTTTTTCGATTCCCACGACAGGCGCATCGATTCGGCAAAGCTGTCGAAATCGCCCTTGAGAATCGCTTCCTTCATACGAACCGCTTCCTGCTTGACGCGATGCATCGCGTCCACCGAGACCGCATTGCCGCGCTTCATGCTTTCGGTCTGCTCCTGGATGATCTTGGCGGATTCACGCGACACTCCGGTATAAAACAGCACGAGCGCCGACTCCAGTTCAGCGAGCACCGACTGCTTCACACGCAGCGGATTGACGATGACGCGATCCTTGTAGAACTCCATGAAGTTGAAGCCGCCGAATGCCGCCGCATATTGGTCCTGCTTGCCGCCGGCGAGCGCCAGGTCAACCCGTTCGATGTCGTATGCGAGGTGCGCTATCTCATACTCGCCGAGCGGAATTTGCAGATATTCGACGAACGCATGCAGCAGCGCCACGACCATCGTCGACGACGAGCCCAGCCCTGATCCGGGCGGCGCCTCCGAGTGCGTCGTCACCTGGACGGCCAGCGGCTTGCCGCCGTTGTAATCGCGAACTACCCGGTTGTAGACGCCAACATGCAACTCGAGCCCTTTGACGAGTTTCAAAGGCGCGGCCATCGGGCCACTCCACGCCACGGAGTTGTCCGCGGCGACGAGTTCCACCATGCCGTCGTGGTACGGCGTGATCGTCGCGTATGCATATCGATCGATCGTCGCGTTCAGCACCAGCCCGCCGAAATCGTCGGAGTACGGAGAAACATCCGTCCCTCCGCCTGCCAGCCCGAGACGCAGCGGCGCGCGAGCGCGCACGGCTTCCTTCTTCTGACCAATGCTCATCGGGGTCATCGCTAGTTCGTTTGTAGGTCGAGCGCAAACACATCGCGCATCGCGGCGCTCGAAAAATGGCTCGCCACATACGCGCGTCCCGCATCCGAAAGCGCCTGCCAGCGGGCGTCGTCGCGAATCAAATCGATCACGTGCTGCGCGAATGCGGCCGGATCGTCTGTCGCAGGCACCAGCTCATCGAGCCCCGGCAGCCCTTGGAGCCCCACCGGCGTCGTCACGAGCGGCGCGCCGAAATTCAACGCCTCCACCACCTTGTTCTTGACGCCCGCGCCGAAACGCAGCGGCACGACCGCGACGCGCGCGCCGTCGTACAACTCGGCGAGCCGCTCGTCGGTCACATAACCGGTCACGGTGACATTCGATGCGGCGAGCGCCTTCACCTCGTCCGTCGGGTTCGAGCCGATCAGCATCAGGTCCGCGTCCGGCACCGCTTCAACGATCCTGGGCAGGATGTCGCTCACGAACCACTTCGCCGCGTCAACGTTGGGCGGATGCCCGAATCCCGCGACGAAGATGATGCGGTTGCGCTCGCGCGCATGCGGCCTTGCGGCGGACGCCACCCTCGGCGGGAAGAAGTAAGGCGGCAACGTGCGCGCATTCACGTCTGGCGCCATTTCGTTGACCACTGCGGTTTCGTCGTCCGACGGATAATAGACGACATCGACACTTCGCCAGATCTTCATTTCGAGCGCGCGCATTGCTTCGGCATCCTTGCGCAGGCGCGCGTTGCCCGAGACTTCGAACTCCTTCAGCGCACGGGCGAAATGGAGATCGTGTCCGTAGTACAGCAGCTTTGCCTTCGGTGCGTACTTGCGCAGCGGCGCGATGAATGCCTTCGACACGTGCGGCCGGTTCAGGAACACGTAATCGATCGCCTGGTCGGTATGCCGTATCCACTCGTCGAACCCGTCGATGAACTGCGGACCGTAGAACACTTCGATGCCGAGTTGCTGCAGTGGCTTCACGTATGTTTCGTCATACCAAATATTACTCGGCCAGAATTTCACGTTAAATCCCATCTGGAGAAACACGCGAATGAAGCAGACAAGCGATCTCGAGCCCGCATCCCGATCCGGCTGCGGAACGTAGTGATCGACGATCAGCAGTGTCTTGCGGTGACGTGTGCGGTCCCGAGCTGCGCTGACGTGCGTGCCGTTGTCGAAATGTTCGCTACTCAGTACGTTGTGCCAGCGCTCACGGAATTTCTTCTGGTTCTCGACCTGATATGCCTTGATACCCGTGCTCGTGTCCGTGCCGTTCGACACGCCTTCGTAGTGGATGATCATCGATTCGGGCTGGTAATACACTTTCTTGCCCGCGCCGCGCACCTTGAACGCAAGATCGGAATCCTCGCAGTAGGCCGGTGCGTAACGTTCGTCGAACCCGCCGAGCGCCTCGAACAATTGCTTGGGCAACAGCAACGAAGCGCCCGACGCGTAATCGATTTCCTTGACGTAGTTGTACGCGCTCTTCGACGGATCATCGAGCCGACCGAAATTCCACGCCGAACCGTCCTTCCACATGATGCCGCCTGCCTCCTGAAGACGGCCATCGGGATAGACCAGCTTCGAGCCCACCATGCCGCAATCCGCACGGGTGGCGAACAATGCGAGCATCGAGTCGAGCCAGCCGGAGGTCACCTCGGTGTCGTTGTTCAGGAAATACAGGTACTCGCCGCGCGCGAACGTCGCTGCCCGATTGCACGAGCGCACGAAGCCGAGATTTTGCGGATTCTCGACAAAGCGCAGCCCCGGCACGTTTCGCAAGCGCAGGATCTGCTGACAACCCGACGCATCCTCCGCGACGATCACTTCGATCGGCACGGCCGGCAGATGCTCCGCAATCGATCGCAGACATGACAGCGTATAAGGAAGATTGCCGTAGGCGGGAATGACGATCGAAACCTTCGGTGCGTCGATTTCGGCAAATCGAAGGCTCGCCAACACCGCGTCGATTTCTTGCACCTCGGCGAGCGGCGCTCGGCCAAGCACTTGTTGAAGCGGCGCATTTTGCCGCTTCCACGTCTCGTAATAAACCGTGCCCTCGAACAACGATCCTGCCAGCCTGAACACGGCGTCGGTCAACCGAGCCTTGTTGCGCGAACTGAGCGGGATGGCCTGGTAGAGCTTGCGCCCGATTCGTCTGGCATGCGGCCGCAGCGGGCTCAGCAGCCAATTGCGCATTTGCATAAACCCATCATCCTGTTGCGAAACCGCGCGTCAGCGATCCTCAAGCCCGAGATCGTCGATCACGAGCGCCAGCGCTTGACGCCAATCGAGTCGCTTGAGCATGAACCGCCGATCGAATTTTCCGTTGTCGAGAATCGAATTAGCCGGGCGGCGCGCCGGCGTCGGATAGGCGTCGGACGAAATGGGCTCGACAGTTTCCGTCTTGACCGTTTCGGCGCGCGCCGCACGTGCGGCGTCGACGATCGCCGATGCAAACCCGTGCCACGATGTCGCGCCGGCTGCGGTCATGTGAAAGAGGCCGGATTCGAACTGACCGGCCCGGCGCTCGCGCTGAGCGTGAGCGACCACGTGCGCCGTGAGGTCCGCGATCATGCGCGCGGACGTCGGCGCGCCGATCTGATCGGCGACGACGCGCAGCGTATCGCGCTCGTGCGACAGACGCAGCATCGTGCGCAGAAAATTGCGGCCGCGTGCGCCGTAAACCCATGTCGTGCGCAACGTCAGCCAGTCGCCGGCAACCGCTTCGATCGCCTGCTCGCCGGCGAGCTTCGTGCGACCGTATGCATTGACAGGCGAGGTCGGCGCGGTTTCGACATATGGAACACCGGAGGTGCCGTCAAACACGTAGTCGGTCGAATAGTGAACGAGCAATGCATCGTGCGCACGTGCGGCTTGCGCCAGCACGCCGACCGATTCCGCATTCACCCGATGGGCGAGCGCCTCCTGCTCCTCCGCCAGATCAACCGCCGTATAGGCGGCCGCATTGACAATCACGTCCGGCTTGACGGATGCGACCAGCGCGGCCAGCGTCTCGGGCTTGGACAAGTCGGCCATTTCGCGGCCGCACGCGACGACGTCGCCAAGCGGCGCGAGCGCTCGGCACAATTCCCATCCGACTTGCCCGTTCCGACCAGTAACCAGAACCCTCACGCGAAAACCTCCGCGTCGCTCAGCTTCGCGCCAGCCACGTCTTTCGCGGCAAGCAGCGGCTCGAAATCGATCGGCCACTCGATCCCGATCGCCGGATCGTTCCACACGATGCTCCGCTCGAATTCGGGATACCAGTAATCGGTAGTCTTGTAGAGGAACTGCGCGGACTCCGACAACACGACGAAGCCATGCGCGAAGCCGGGCGGCACCCATAGCTGCCGATGGTTGCCGCTCGACAGCATGACACCCACCCATTTACCGAAGTTCGGCGAGCTTTTGCGGATATCCACCGCGACGTCGAACACTTCGCCTTCGACAACGCGCACAAACTTGCCCTGCGCATGCTGAATCTGATAGTGCAGCCCGCGCAACACGCCCTTCGCCGAGCGCGAATGATTGTCCTGGACGAACTCGACGCCCGCCTCCACCTGCTCCGCGAATTCGCCCGCATTGAAGCTTTCGAAGAAGAAGCCTCTTGCGTCGCCGAACACCTTCGGCTCGATGAGCTTGACTTCGGGCAGCGCCGTAGGCGTTACTTGGATGGCCATGCGACTTGGTCCGTGAGAATGTTTTTCAGATACTGGCCATAGCTGTTTTTCGACAAAGGCTGTGCGAGCTTGAGCAGTTGGTCTTGATCGATCCACTGCCTGCGGTACGCAATCTCCTCTGGACATGCGACCACGAGCCCCTGGCGCTTTTGCAGCGTCGCGATGAACGTCGCGGCCTCAATTAGCGAATCGTGCGTGCCGGTGTCGAGCCACGCGTAGCCGCGGCCCATGATCTCGACATCGAGCGTGCCCGCCGCGAGATAGCACGAATTCACGTCCGTGATCTCCAGCTCACCGCGCGCTGACGGCTTGATGTCCGCCGCGATGTCGCACACCTGGTTGTCGTAGAAATACAGCCCCGTCACCGCGTAGTTCGAACGCGGCTTTGCGGGCTTCTCCTCGATCGACAGCGCGCGGAATTCACGATCGAACTCGACGACGCCGTAGCGCTCCGGATCGTGCACGTGGTATGCGAACACCGTCGCGCCCGCCTGCTGCGCCGACGCCCGCTCGAGTTGCTTGGCGAGATCGTGGCCGTAGAAGATGTTATCGCCGAGAATCAGTGTAGACGGATCGTTGCCGACGAATTCCCGGCCGATGATGAACGCCTGCGCGAGCCCGTCCGGCGACGGCTGCACCGCGTAGCGAATGCTCATTCCCCACTGACTGCCGTCGCCCAGCATCGCCTCGAAGCGCGGCGTATCCTGCGGCGTCGAGATGATCAGCACGTCACGGATGCCCGCCACCATCAGCGTCGACAACGGGTAGTAGATCATCGGCTTGTCGTAGACCGGCAGCAACTGCTTGGACACCGCATGCGTGATCGGATATAGCCGCGTGCCGGACCCGCCGGCGAGAATGATGCCTTTACGTGCCATCGCGAATGCCCTCAAGCGCGTTGCGCGTAGTTTGTCTCGACCCATTTGCGGTATTCGCCCGACGCCACTTCGTCGACCCACACCTGGTTATCGAGATACCAATCGACGGTTTTCGCCAGCCCCGTCTCGAACGTCTCGGCCGGCTTCCAGCCGAGCTCACGCTCGAGCTTGCGCGCGTCGATCGCATAACGGCGATCATGGCCGGGACGATCCTTCACATAGGTGATCTGATCGCGATACGAACCGGCAGCCTTCGGCCGGGCCTTGTCGAGCAGATCGCACAACGTATGCACGACGTCCAGATTCTTCTTTTCGTTCCAGCCGCCAACGTTGTACGTCTCGCCCGGCACGCCGCGCGCGAGCACTTCGCGAATCGCGCTGCAATGATCGCCGACATAAAGCCAATCGCGCACGTTCTGGCCGTCGCCATAGACAGGCAACGGCTTGCCCGCGAGGGCATTGGCGATCATCAGAGGAATCAGCTTTTCTGGAAACTGATACGGGCCGTAGTTGTTCGAGCAATTCGTCGTCAGCACCGGCAGCCCATACGTATGATGATAAGCGCGCACCAAATGATCGGACCCCGCCTTGGTCGCCGAATAGGGGCTGTTCGGCGCATACGGCGTCGTTTCGGAGAACTGCGGATCGGTCGCGGACAGCGAGCCGAACACTTCGTCCGTCGACACATGCAAAAACCGGAACGCGGCCTTCGCGTCGTCGCCGAGCCCGTTCCAGTATTGGCGCGCCGCTTCGAGCAGCGTAAAGGTGCCGACTACGTTCGTCTGCACGAAATCCGCCGGCCCATGAATCGAACGATCGACATGACTTTCGGCGGCGAAGTGGACGATGGCGCGCGGCGTGTGCCGCGCAAGCAGTGTATCGATCGCTGCGCGCTCGCAAATGTCGACTTGCGCAAACACATGCTTCGGATTCCCTTGCAACGATTTCAGAGTGCCGAGATTCCCCGCATACGTCAGCTTGTCGACGTTCAGCACCGCTTCGTCGGATTGAGCCAGCCAGTCGAGCACGAAGTTGGCGCCGATAAACCCGGCGCCGCCCGTTACCAATATCATGGGATTCCTTTGCTGAAATTGGGAGTCGGTCGAACAACCAGCTAATGTCAGCATGGCGCGCCTCTTCGTGCCAGACCGCTCAAGTCAAACCGCCGGTTGCGGTCGCGCAGTTCGTCGAGCCGCACGCCCAGTTCGGCAGCGCACTACCGCTACTGCCCTACAAAAACATAATTATACGGGCGCGGAGGTCAAAAAACATCCCTCTAACATCTGGAAACAGCTTGACAAACGTTCTCTCAATTGCTGCAAACCCGAGATACTTTCCCTATGAAAAAGGGTTACGCATCAAATTTCCTTCGCGTGGCGCGCACTCTGATTAACACGATTTCCTGTGTTACCGTCGATTTCCATTTCGCTACAAACGTCAAGCAATGACAAATTTTTCTCGCCCCGCTCCCGTCGCGTTCGGCGACATCCAGGGCTGCCATGCCGCCTATCGGCAGCTCGCCGACAAGCTCGCGCCAACCGCCGACACCCCATTGTGGTTCGCCGGCGACCTCGTCAACCGTGGCCCGGCGTCGCTTGCAACGCTGCGCGAAATCGCCGCGCTCGGTGAGCGCGCGGTCGCCGTGCTCGGCAACCATGACCTGCATCTGCTCGCGGTCGCGGCAGGCATCCGGACCCTGAAGTCGGGCGACACGATCGGCGAAATCCTCGATGCGCCCGATGCAGAAGACTTACTCGAATGGGTGCGTCATCGACCGTTCGCACATTTCGAGCAAGGGATGCTGATGGTGCACGCGGGCGTGCTGCCTCAATGGGACGTGACGCTCACCCTCGAACTCGCCGACGAACTGCAGCGGGCGCTTCGCGCGCCGAATTGGCGTGATACGTTATCCGAACTATATGGCAACGAACCTAACCAGTGGCGCCCGGATTTGAAGCGCAAGGAAAGGCAGCGCGTCGCGTTCAATGCGTTCACACGGATTCGCTTCTGCACCGCCGAAGGCGCGATGGAATTCCGCTCGAACGGCGGCCCTTCGTCGGCGCCCGACGGCTATCTGCCCTGGTTCGACGTGCCTGGACGCAAAACGTCCGAAGCCACGGTCGTGTTCGGCCACTGGGCCGCGCTGGGCCTGATGCTGCGCGATAACTTGGTGGGGCTGGACTCGGGATGCGTATGGGGCAACCGGCTGTCGGCTGTGCGGCTGGCCCATGATCCGGCCGCGCGCGAAGTCATGCAGGTCGCGTGCGAGCGCTGCGGCGCCGCAAAGGAATAAGCGAACGTCCGCGTGAGCGCCGCCGGCGCCCGCAACCTAGCCCCCTTCTCGACGCGGCATTGCCCCTACCTCACCGCCGGCGTCGATTCCTTGCACCTCCTCGCTGCCGCTCTGCGGCGCGTCTGCCGGATAAGCCGCCTCCCGCAGCCGCGCCAGCTCCGCGTCGAGCGGGCGGCGAGCGTCGCGCTGCATTTGCGCGAGCGCGTGCGCAACCGCGGCGCGCGCGCGCGCCGCCATCTCGCGCCGGTCACCTGTCGCCGCGATCGGCTCGCCGACGTACAGATGCGCGGTCAGCGGCCCGCTCTCCAATACCCGGTCGAGCGACTTGCCAAGCGACAGTTCGCCGACATACGCCGGCGCCACCGACTGGCGTCCGTGCGCATCCTCATACATCAGGCAAATTGGCTGCACCGCGCATTGCGCCTCGACCACGGCTTGGAACATGTTCGAATGGAACGGCAAAAGCCCGAGCCCATCCGACGTGGTGCCCTCCGGAAACACGCACATCAGTTCGCCGTTGCCGAGACGAGCAGCCAGCTCGTGCATGATCCGCTTCGCCTCGCTGCGCTTCTCGCGCTGAATGAACACGGTGCCCAGACGTTCGGCCAGCCAGCCGATCACCGGCCAGTCGCGCACCTCGGCCTTGGAGACGAACGGCGTCGGCCGCCACGCATTGATCACGTAGATATCGAGCCACGACACATGATTGCCGACCACGAGCGCGCGCGCGTCGAGCCGCGCGCTGTCGTTATGCACGACAAGCCGCATCCCGCAGAGCCGCAGCATCTTCAGGGTCCAGCGCTGCGTGAGTTGCCGGCGCCGCGCGGGCGCCGCGCGCCGAAAGCGGAGGGCGACGATCGCCATTCCAGCCAGCAGATGCAGGACGAGACGCGCCTTGCGGAGGGCTTGCATGGTGGGCGCTCGCGTCAGCGGCGCTCGAATGCGAGCTGGCCGGCGACGAGCGTCGCGCGCACCTGCGTCGGCAATTCGTAGCCCAGGAATGGCGTATTGTGCCCCTGGCTCTTCAGCGCGCGCGGCTCGACATACCAGTGCGTGTGCGGATCGAACACGCACAGATCGGCTGCTGCGCCCTCCGCGATCCGGCCGGCCGGCAGCTTCAGCACATCGGCTGGCGCCGAGCTGATCTTCGCCAGCGCCCGCGCGAGCGGCACGCCCGCCTCACGCGCCCACTTCACCGTCAGCGACAGCAGCAGTTCGAGCCCCGTCGCGCCCGGCGTCGCTTCTGCGAACGGCAGCAGTTTTTCGTCGTCGTCGACGGGGGTGTGGTCGGAGCAGATCGCATCGATCGTGCCGTCGGCCAGCGCGGAGCGGATCGCTTCGCGGTCGCGCTCGTTGCGCAGCGGCGGATCGAGGCGGAATTGCGCATCGAAATAGCCGATATCGACGTCGATCAAATGCAGATGATTCACGCCGACGTCGCAGGTCACATTCAGGCCCTCGGCCTTCGCCGCGCGCACGAGCGCGATACCCGCCGCCGACGACAGCCGCGCGACGTGCACGCGCGCGCCCGTCACGCGCATCAGCTCGAACAGCGTGTGCAGCGCGATCGTCTCGGCCGCGACCGGCACACCCGACAGGCCAAGCCGCGACGCAACCGGCCCGCTCGCCGCGACGCCGCCCTTCGCGAGAAACGCGTCGACCGGACGCAGCCACACCGTATAGCCGTAAGTGCTCGCATATTGCAGTGCGCGCAGCAGCACCTGCGTATCGGTGACGGGCACGTTCGCCTGCGTGAAGCCGATGCACCCCGCTTCGGTCAATTCGACCATCTCCGTGATCACGCTGCCCTTCAGGCCGACGGTCAGCGCGCCGAGCGGATACACGTGCGCCTGATGCAGATTGCGGGCGCGAAACTTCAGCATCTCGACAAGGCCGGGTTCGTCTAGCACGGGATCGGTGTCGGGCGGGCACACAAGGCTCGTCACACCGCCCGCGACGGCCGCGGCCATCTCCGATTCGAGCGTCGCCTTGTGCTCGTAGCCGGGTTCGCGCAGCCGCGCCGACAAGTCGACGAAACCCGGTGCGACAATCATCCCGGTCGCGTCGATCGTCTTGGCCGCGTTGAAATCCGCGGGCGTGCTCGCGCCGATCGCCGCGATTTTGCCGGCCGCGACGAATACGTCGGCCTGCCGCTCGGTGCCAGCCGCCGGATCGATCACCGTGCCGCCTTTGATATGAATCTTCATGCGCTATCTGCTTATGCGTTGAATGCGTGAATGCGTCGAGTCCGATGCGCGGCGCACTGCGGCGGGCACGAGCCCGCGCCGCCGCGCGCGTTCAGTCGCTGTTGCCCGCGACGATGCCCATTACCGCCATGCGCACGGCAATACCGAAAGTCACCTGGTTCAGGATCACCGATTGGGGGCCGTCGGCCACCTGCGAGTCGATCTCGACGCCGCGGTTCATCGGGCCGGGGTGCATCACGATCGCGTCGGGCGCGGCCAGCGCGAGACGCTCGGGCGTGAGCCCCCAGCTCTTGAAGTACTCCTGCGCGGATGGCAGCAGCGCGCCGCTCATCCGTTCGTTCTGCAAACGAAGCATGATGATCACGTCGACGCCCTTCAAGCCTTCGTCGAGATTATGGAATACACGCACGCCCATCTGCTCGAGCCCGCCCGGCAGCAGCGTGCGCGGGCCGATCGCGCGCACTTCCGGCACGCCGAGCGTGGTCAGCGCGTGGATGTCCGAGCGCGCGACGCGCGAGTGCAGGATATCGCCGACGATGGCCACACGCAGCTTCGTAAAATCGCGCTTGTAGTGGCGGATCGTATACATGTCGAGCAGGCCCTGCGTCGGATGCGCATGACGGCCGTCTCCCGCGTTGATCACGTGCACGTGCGGCGCGCAGTGCTCGGCGATCAGGTACGGCGCGCCGCTCGACGCATGGCGCACGACGAACAGATCGGCATGCATCGCCGACAGGTTGTTGATCGTGTCGAGCAGCGATTCGCCCTTGCTCGTCGACGACGCGTTGATGTTCAGATTGATCACGTCGGCGGACAGGCGCTTCGCCGCGATCTCGAACGTCGTGCGAGTGCGCGTCGAGTTCTCGAAGAACAGGTTGAACACCGATTTGCCGCGCAACAGCGGCACCTTCTTCACTTCGCGGTCGGTCACGCTGACGAATTGCTCGGCGGTGTCGAGGATCTGGTTGACGACCGCGCGGGGCAACCCCTCGATCGTCAGCAAATGCTTGAGCTCGCCGTTCTTCGTGAGCTGCGGGTTGCCCTTCAGGAAGCCGTAGCGATGGCGCTCGGCGGGCGCGGACGCAGCGGAGGTGCCAGTGCGGCCGGAAATGTCGGTCGTCATGATGTGCGTGATTCCAACGTGTTGCTGAACGGCACGCCCGCGCAAATCGGGCGCGGGCGGCCGGAGTGCATGGCGCGGCGGCCTCAGAGGCCGCGCGCCTCGGTGCGAAGCGTGAACGCGGCGGCGTCGGTGCGCTCGAGCACGAGCGTCGCGTCGGCCGCGACGTCGAGCGTGCCGCCAACGAAGCGCGCCGCCACCGGCAGCTCGCGCCCGCCGCGATCGGCAAGCACCGCCAGTTCGACGGCGGCGGGGCGCCCGTAGTCGAACAGTTCGTTGAGCGCGGCCCGCACGGTGCGCCCGGTGTACAGCACGTCGTCGACGAGCACGATCCGGCGCCCCTCGACCTCGAACGGCAGCGATGTCGGGCTCGCCTGGCTGTGCAGCCCTTTTTTCGCATAATCGTCACGATGCAGCGCGACGTTGACGACGCCGAAGCCCGGCGCGGCCAAATCGCGCGCCAGGCGCTCCGCAAGCCACGCGCCGCCGCTGTAAATGCCGGCAACGACAGGGCCGTGCGGCGCTGAGAACGCAGCTTGCCCATAGGCGCCGCGAATCTGGTCGAGCAGGACGCGGTAAAGCGCCTCGGCATCAATGAAGCTCATGATGGTCGGACAACTCGTCGAGATATTGTTGAAGAATGATGCGGGCGGCTTCGGCATCGATGCGCGCCGCGGCTGCGCCGCGTGCGCGCAAGTCCGCGCGCGCGTCGACCGACGAGTAGCGTTCGTCGACCCAGCTCACGGGCAGATTGAAGCGTCCGTTCAACTGGTTGCCGAAGCGCTTGGCCTGCTGCGTCATCTCGTGCGGCGCACCGTCCGGATGAAGCGGCAGGCCGACGACGAGCGCATCCGGCTGCCACTGCGCGATCAGCTCGCCGATCGCCTTGAAGCGATGCTCGCGGTTCAGATTGGGAATGATGACGAGCGCACGGGCCGATCGAGTCAGCCGATTGCCGATCGCCACGCCGATGCGTTTTTCGCCGTAGTCGAACGCAAGGAGCGTCGCGTCGCGCGCAAGCGCCGCGCTCATGCGTGCCCTGCCTCGCCGGAGAGCATCGACGAACTGACTCCGAGCAAACCGAGCGCCGCCTCGAAACGCTCCTCGGCGGGCGTATCGAACACGATGCGCGGATCAGCCTCGACCGTGAGCCAGCCGTTCTTCGAGATTTCCTCTTCGAGCTGGCCCGCGCCCCAGCCGGCATGGCCGAGCGTCAGCAGGAACCGCTTCGGGCCGGTGCCCGTCGCGACCGCCTCGAGCACGTCCTTCGACGTCGTCATCTCCAACCCTCCTTCGACCGTCATCGATGAGTTGTACGAACTGCCCTCAACCGGCTCGTGCAGCACGAAACCGCGCTCGGTCTGCACCGGGCCGCCGAAATACACGGGGATGTGCAGAAGCGGCTCGATTTCGAGCTTCAAATCGATACGGTTGAAAAGCGATTCGAGATCGATATCGGTTGGTCGATTGATGACGAGGCCGAGCGCACCGCGCTCGCTGTGATCGCAAAGATAGACCACCGTTCCTGAAAACGTCGGATCGGCCATGCTCGGCATGGCGATCAGAAACTGGTTGGTGAGATTGATGCGATCGGAACTCTTGGACATAGTTTGAATTTTAGCAAAGACCTCGCGCGCCACGGTCGCCGCGCGAGTCGACACGATGTTCACTCACTCTATCACGCGTTCGAAACCCATCGATGTACCGTCCCGCGCGCTGTTGCCCAACCCCGTGCATATACGGGCCGGCATGGCTTTCGCGATTTTTCGGCACGTGTCTTCAGGGTTCTTGTAACACACTTTGACACACTTGCTCGGCTCACCCGGCCCGTGCAGGTTATACCGGAGAGGCGTCCAAGCCCGACAACGAGCCGGCGAGCGCCGCGCGCGCCGCCGACAGATCGGGCGGCGCCATGCCGGCTGCGATCTTGTGCAACGCGGCACGCAACGCTTCGGCCGCCTGAGCGCAGGCCGCCGGGCTGAGCGCATGCGCCGCGCCGAGATGCGCGCGGCGCCGCCATGCGAGCCCCAGCGCATCTGCAAGCAGCGCCGTATGACCGAGGCCGAGCGCACATGCGGCCGAACCGACGCGATACGCGGCATGTGCAGCGCGCAATGCCGCACCGGCATCGGCCGTGCGCGCATCCAGCGTAAGCTCGCTCATCGATGCATCCGCCGTTTGCAGAAAATCCTCATACGCATGACCGTTGACGACCACCGCGCCGAGTTCGCGCACCGGCTCGACGCGCACCGCGTCCGCCTCCGCGCGCGCGGCGCCGCCCGCCTCCCACAACGCCTCGGACGCCTGCGTCCCCGCAACATGCCAGGCGACGGTCAACCCGTAGTCGTGCAGCAGTTCCACATCGGCGCCATCCTCTGCCGCCGCACCGTACAACGCGTAATCGCGCCAGAAGAGCGCGAGCGTCTGCCTAACGAGCGCGTCGGGCGCGATTCGCAAGCCGCGCGCCTGCTCGCCGAGCAGCAGATTGCAGCGCGCGAGAAAACGCTTGAGTTCGACGCCGCCGCTCGCGCGCAGCACCCGGATGCATGCAAGCGCAAGCCGCCAATAATCGTAAGGAAACGGGCCGGCGAGTTCGGCCACGCAATCGGCGAGCCCATCGAGCGCCCCACTGGACGCAGCTTGCGGCACGCGCAGCGCACCGAGCAATGCCTGCTCGTAACGCGCGCGCAAATGCGCGAGCGCATGTTCCGACAACGGATACAGCGTCGCGGCCGGCACTGGCCGCCCGGCAAGCGCCAGCGCGTCGAGCGGCGTGTCGGCGCGCAAATCGCTCGCGGCCTGCACGCGCAGCGCCCGGTAGTGCTCGAACAGAACCGGCGAGCACGCAAGCTCGCGCAAATTGCGTCTCTCGAGCGCTGCCCGGAAATCCCGCAACGCCGTTTCAAACCCGACCGGCTGCAACTCGATCGACGCAAGCGGTGCGGCTTCGGCCAGCGCACTGCAGAAGCGCTCGGCGGCAAGCCAGCCCGCTTCGCGCAACGCGGCGGCCGCCGCGGCAAGCGACGCGGCCGGATCGGCATGCCGCGCGAACGACTGCTGTGCGGCTTGCAATGCCGCGTCGGCGGCCGGTACCGCACCGCCTCGTGGATTGGGCAACGCGTCCGGGATCGGGAGTGATGCGAATTCGCGGAAAGTGGGCACGAGCGTCAGCACCAGAAACATAGCCGCGCAGCAAGCAGCGCAGGAAGACCGCCGATGCCGTTGCGCCGTGCCGCCGGCCCTCGCTCACGCGGGACCGGGCGGCCGGAGATGGCGGTCAGATCTGAACCATCTCGAAATCTTCCTTACGCGCGCCGCACTCAGGGCATGTCCAATTGATGGGAACATCTTCCCAACGTGTGCCCGGAGCGATCCCCTCTTCCGGCAACCCAGCTTCTTCGTCGTAGATCCAACCGCAGATCAGGCACATCCAGCTTTTATATTCCATCTTAAGCCGCGTAAAGAAAAGTCCGTCGATTTCAAAAGAGCCATGATGGTACCGTGTCGGCGCCAGGCTGCCTAGCAATCCGCCTTCTAGGGCGCCAGCGTGCCGAGTACGTTAAAAAAAAGCTCGAATCGGCAAATTCCGCCTCATAATGGCTGCGCGCACGCACATCTCAGGCGCATCTGGCCCGCTTCACCGTTTTTTCTTTCCCCATTTCCATGTCCAGCAACACCCCTCCGATCGTCCTTACTTTCGGCCTGTCCGACCCGACGGGCGGCTCCGGCTTGCAAGCCGACCTGATGACCCTGGCAAGCATGGGCTGTCACGGCGTGTCCGTCCTGACGGGATATACCGTGCGCGATTCTGCCGCATGCGACGAAGTCACCGGGCTCGATCCCGACACCGTCGCCGCGCAAGCGCGCATGCTGCTCGAAGACATGCCCGTCGCCGCCTTCAAGATCGGCGCCGCGACGCGCGCCGAGGTCGTGAGCGCGATCGCAGAGGTGGCCGCTGACTACGACGGCGTGCCGCTCGTCCTCGCACCGGATTTCACGCTCGACGACGAGCACGTGCTCGCCGCTGACGAGTTGCGCGAATCGATCGCCGACCTGCTCGCGCCGCAAACGACGCTGCTCGTCGCCGATCACGCGACGCTTCTCGCGCTCGCGCAGCCCGACGGCGACGCCGAAGCGCCCAATCTGGACACCGCGCTGTCTCATTTGCTCGGTCAAGGCTGCGAGTACATTCTGGCGACGGAAACGGGCTCGCACCGGCTCGTCAATTCGCTGTACAGCGAGGAAGGCCAGATCCGGCAGGATTTGTGGGAACGCACGCCGCATCGGCTGATGGGCATCACCGACACGCTCGGCGCGGCGATCGCCGCACTGCTCGCGAACGGCCAGGAGCCGCCGGAAGCAGTGCGCGAAGCGCAGGAATATCTGTACCAGGCGGCACGCGGCGCATTCCGGCCCGGCATGGGCGCCTATCTGCCGGATCGATTCTTCTGGGCGCGCAGCAATGACGACGAAACGCCGATGGCGTCAGCGATCGCCAAGCGCGCGCGCTGACGCCACACCGCCGCCCGCGCGCCCGATAACCGCGTCGCGCGGGCTTGCCGAAGAGACGAAGGCGCGCGCCGCGCCGGCCACGTTCTATCGTTAGGCGTCCGGCCTGCAGCTTCCCGCTTTCTGCTTCAGGCCGGCGGCAGTCAGCCGCTCCAAACGAAAACACCCGCAGCGACGCGGGTGTTTTCGTTTGGGAGAACGCGCGTCACCGCGCGTTCCTCGATGCAACCGGCGTGATGCCGATTACATGTCCATGCCCATGCCGCCCATGCCGCCCGGCATACCGCCCGGCGCCGGAGCGTCTTCCTTCGGCAGCTCGGCAACGGCTGCGTCCGTCGTCAGCAGCAGGCCCGCAACCGATGCCGCGTTCTGCAGCGCGGTGCGCGTGACCTTGGTCGGGTCGACGACGCCGGCTTCGACCATGTCGACGTACTCACCCGTCGCCGCGTTGTAGCCGTAGTTGCCCTTGCCTGCAGCAACTGCCGCCACCACGACGCTGGCTTCTTCGCCGCCGTTCGTGACGATCTGACGCAGCGGCTCTTCCATCGCGCGCAGCACGATCTTGATGCCGGCATTCTGGTCGGCGTTGGCGCCAGTCAGTTCGGCGATCGCGGTGCGTGCGCGGATCAGCGCAACGCCGCCGCCCGGGACGATGCCTTCTTCAACGGCAGCACGGGTTGCGTGCAGCGCGTCTTCGACACGCGCCTTCTTTTCCTTCATTTCGACTTCGGTCGCGGCGCCGACCTTGATCACTGCGACGCCGCCGGCCAGCTTCGCCACGCGCTCTTGCAGCTTTTCACGATCGTAGTCCGACGTTGCTTCTTCGATCTGCGTGCGGATTTGCTTGACGCGCGCTTCGATGCTCGCTGCTTCGCCTGCACCGTCGATGATCGTCGTGTTTTCCTTGCCCACTTCGATGCGCTTGGCCTGCCCCAGTTCGGCCAGCGTAGCCTTCTCGAGCGTGAGGCCGGTTTCTTCCGCGATGACCTGGCCGCCGGTCAGGATCGCGATGTCTTCCAGCATTGCCTTGCGGCGGTCGCCGAAGCCCGGCGCCTTGACCGCAACGGTCTTCAGGATGCCGCGGATGTTGTTGACGACCAGCGTTGCGAGCGCTTCGCCTTCGACGTCTTCAGCGATGATCAGCAGCGGACGACCTGCCTTCGCGACTTGTTCGAGCACCGGCAGCAGATCGCGGATGTTCGAGACCTTCTTGTCGTGCAGCAGCACGTATGGGTTCTCGAGGACGGCGACTTGCTTGTCCGGGTTGTTGATGAAGTACGGCGACAGGTAGCCGCGGTCGAACTGCATGCCTTCGACGACGTCGAGTTCGTCGGCGAGCGACTTGCCGTCTTCGACGGTGATCACGCCTTCCTTGCCGACCTTGTCCATCGCCTCAGCGATGCGATCGCCGATCGACGAATCGCTGTTCGCCGAGATCGCGCCGACTTGCGCGATTTCCTTGTTCGTCGTGCACGGCTTGCTGATCTTCTTCAGCTCTTCGACTGCCGCAGCAACGGCCTTGTCGATACCGCGCTTCAGGTCCATCGGGTTCATGCCCGATGCGACGTACTTCATGCCTTCGCGAACGATCGATTGCGCGAGAACGGTTGCCGTCGTCGTGCCATCGCCTGCGTTGTCGCTGGTCTTGGAAGCGACTTCCTTGACCATTTGCGCGCCCATGTTCTGGAGCTTGTCCTTCAGCTCGATTTCCTTGGCGACCGACACACCGTCCTTGGTGACCGTCGGGCCGCCGAAGCTGCGCTCGAGCACGACGTTGCGGCCCTTCGGACCCAGCGTGACCTTCACTGCGTTGGCGAGAATGTTCACGCCTTCGACCATCTTCGCGCGAGCGGAATCGCCGAATACGACGTCTTTAGCTGCCATCTTCTAACTCCTTGGATTCTTGGGAATATGTACCGTTAAGTGAACGCTTACTTGGCGTTGACCACAGCCATGATGTCTTCTTCGCGCATCACGAGCAGTTCCTGGCCGTCGACCTTGACGGTTTGGCCGGCGTACTTGCCGAACAGCACACGATCGCCGACCTTCACGTCGAGCGCGATCGCCGCGCCTTTGTCATCGCGCTTGCCCGGACCGATGGCGAGCACTTCACCTTGATCCGGCTTTTCAGCTGCCGCATCGGGAATCACGATGCCCGAGGCGGTCTTGGTTTCCTGATCCAGGCGCTTGACGATCACGCGATCGTGCAACGGACGAAGGTTCATATTCACTCCTCTCTTAAATGAGACTGAAGAACGCTGGGAAACTGCCGGCCAGTGTACTGCCCGGCAGGAATTGTTAGCACTCTCGTGCAGTGAGTGCTAATTATATGGACGGGTTTTGACAAATTCAAGAAGCTGGGATTGCGGAAATTTCGGAGGGGTTACGACGCACGGAAACCAGTGACTGGCGCTTCACCATTGGGAAAAAATTTTTAAAAACAAGGATCTGCGAAATAGCCTGGCCCCGCCTCAACCGCAGAGGGGTTCTTGCCGCTCCGGCGCCGACTCATATCGGCGCTCGCGCGGATCGGTCCGTGACGCCACGCTGGTGCGCTGAGTGCGGATGTCCGCCAGCATCTTGGGGATGGATCAGATTGCCGCGAGAAGCCGCGCACCGATCTTCCGCTCGCTGATCCATATATGTGTACGCAACGCATATCGCCGCCGGCAAATAAGCGGCGTCGGCCGGCCGGCATGCCGCGCCATTCGATTGACTCGGGTTATCTTCCGCGTTGCAAAGGCGCGTGCGCCCCGCGCGGCACCCTCGCCCGTCGGCCGGCGAGCGTTATCTCGGCAGGGCGCCTGCCCGTGTCGGGGCAGGCAAGGCGGCGGGAACTCGCAGGTTTGCCGCCGCCTCGCCCGAGCCCGCAACCGGCTTCGGTATCGGGCTCCCCACGCCCGGCAATGCGTGCAGCATCGTTTCGGCCGACGAACCGACCAAATCGATGACGCTGCCGACCGCGGCGGCTCCCGTCGAGAGAGCCGAACGCGCGATGTTCGCCACGCTGCTGCCGAGCGCGACACCGCCCGATGACGTCGCGCCGTCCACATCTGCACGCCAGCCGGTGTAGTCGGGTTGCGTGCCCGGCAGAACGCCCGCTCCGCCCACGCCCGTCAACGCGTGGGCGGCCGCGCCGAGCGCGCCGCTCGCCGCCGCAGCGGAGTGGCGCAGATCGCCGGCCGCCAGCGCATCGACTGCGCCGCTCACGACATTGGCGATCGGGACGATCGGATTGCCGCCGCCCGAGCCGACGCTGCCGAGTGCCTCCGTGACGTTATTGAGTGCGCTCGTCAATACGCCTGCCGGGTTGATGGCCGGCAGCTCGTTCATGACATCGCCGAGCGCGTTCGCCACCGGGTTGGCATTCGCCGCGTCAGCCAGCACGCCCGTCGGCGCTTGCGCTGCCGCCGCACTGCGTGCAATGCCCGCACTCGACAAGTCACCCGCGGTATTCGAAAGCAAGCCGCCGGCATTGCTCACGCCACGGCCCGGCGCGACTGCCGAAGGCCCGCCGCCCGCCAACGTGGCCGCCGGATCGCTCACGTGCCCCGACACATCCGTCGAGCCGCGAACGCCGGCACGCGCCACAGCGTCCGGCACGCCGCCGGTCGATACGGCCCATGCGCCGTCCAGGCTGGCGCCGCCGGGTTCACCGGCCGAAACCCGGACCGGGCCGAAGCTCGCCCGTTGCGCAACGGCAGGCGCGGGCATCGCGCTGAATGCCGCTGTAGCCGATAGTGCGATGGCCGTCGACCTGAAGCGATGTTTCATTGATGTGATCTCGTGTGGAGGGATATTGCCGCCATCGCGACAAGAACCTCACTGCACAAAGCATGCCAACCGATTTGAATCGCCGCCCGCGCAGCATTTCACCCAACGAAACCGACTCACATAGCATTTAGTGTTTCAACTCCGCGCAGGCGCAATCGCACTTACGCTGCCCACCGGCGCCGTTACGTTTTGCGTAACGTAACGAATGAATTTTTCCGTTACATGATCTCCGATGAAATGCGTATAACAGCCATATACGCCGCTCGCCAGAAATTGCTCAAAAAATAAAATCAAACGCAACTAAACTCATAAAAAACCTGACCAATCCGACTCAGCTCCTCACTAGTGCGGCATCGCACGCTGGCGCCGTTCGCGCGCACCTCGGCCGGCCGAAGACGGACATGCACTCTCTTTCATATTTCGTTGATCGTCTTTCATTCGGCCAGCCATTCAACCATTCACATAAAGTCGATCATCTCATCGCGCATTCAATGTCGATATTTCTTATCTGAGAAATCAAATCCGATTCCGTAAGATTTCAAAAATTCCGGAAAAATTCCAAATCGATCGTCATCGTGCCGCCCGTCCACCCGGCAATCCGAAAAGCCGCTAGCCGGCAACGAAAGCGATGCGCTATGCCGCATTCTCCATGCCGGACGCACGCTTTCGCTTCAACGGGATGTCCTCGCACGCCGGCCGGTCAGCCACGACGCCCGTCTGGCGCTCCCGATACGATTCGCCCCACTCGCGCAAGCTGATCAATACCGGCGCGAGCGTCTGGCCCAGCGGCGTCAGCTCGTATTCAACCTTCGGCGGCACCTGCGGATAGACATGGCGCGCGACGATGCCATCCGCCTCCAGCTCACGCAACTGCAAGGTCAGCATGCGCTGCGTCGTATTGGGCATGAGCCGCGTCAACTCCATGAAGCGCCGCTTGCCACGCAGCAAATGAAACAGAATGACGGGCTTCCACAATCCACCGATCACGGAAAGCGTCACTTCGACATCGCATCCGCTCTTGCTGTCCAGCCGCTTCGGTCGCATGTTCATACCTACATAATTGACAGTACCAGCTTTAATTGTACGTTCTTGCGCATATCGAAGCACGTCGAGACAATTCGATCAACGTCGATTTCGCAGCGCACCACCCGTGCGCTCGCCATTCACAGGAGTCGGATCATGAAAGCCATCATGCTGCGCCAGCCCGCTGGCCTCGAACAACTCGTCCGCGTCACGCTCGCCGATCCGGGCACGCCAGGCGCCGGCGAAATTCGCGTGCGTATCCATGCAAGCTCGCTCAACTATCACGATCTCGGTGTCGTCACCGGCAGAATGAGCGCGGCTGACAAGCGCATTCCGATGTCGGATGGCGCGGGCGTCGTCGAAGCGATCGGCGAAGGCGTCACGGAGTTCGCGCCCGGTGATGCGGTGGTATCGACGTTCTTCCCGCAATGGCTCGACGGCGGCCCGACGACCGCGGATTTCGCGACGGTGCCCGGCGACGGCGTCGACGGCTATGCGCGCGAAACCGTCGTGCGGCCCGCGCACTGGTTCACGCGTGCGCCAAGCGGCTATACGCATGAGCAAGCCGCGACACTGACGACAGCCGGCCTGACTGCATGGCGCGCGCTCGTGGTGGACGGCCGTCTGAAGGCCGGCGACACCGTGCTCGTGCTCGGCACGGGCGGCGTATCGATCTTCGCGCTGCAATTCGCCAAGCAAATGGGGGCGCGCGTGATCGTCACGTCGTCGTCGGACGAGAAGCTCGAACGCGCGCGGGCGCTCGGCGCCGATCACGTCGTCAATTACCGGCGCGACGCAAACTGGGCCGCGAAGGTGCTCGAACAAACGAACGGCGCCGGCGCCGATTATGTGATCGAAGTGGGAGGGCCCGACACGCTGCCGCAATCGATCGCCGCCTGCCGGATCGGCGGCCACATCGCGCTGATCGGCGTGCTCACGGGCATCGCAGGTCCAGTGCCGACCGTCACGCTGATGACGCGGCAGCAAAAGCTGCAAGGTCTCATCGTCGGCAGCCGCCGGCATCAGATTGACATGGTGCGCGCGATCGAGGCGACGGGCATCAAGCCGGTGATCGACAGCACGTTCGCGCTCGACGACATTGCCGAAGCGTTCCGTCATCAGGCCGCGGGCAAGCACTTCGGCAAAATCTGTCTGTCGATCTAGCCGGAGCGCGCGGCAGCGCGGCAAGCCCGGTGGACGCCGCGCGCTTGACCCGCGCGATCGGATTGCATCACGGCGCGAAGCTCATCGGCGCGCTCGACGTCGAATAAGCAGGAGAGTTGCCGTGACCGGCCAGGCTGCCTGCAAGTGTCTGTAGGCTCGTGCAGGCGCCTGTGGGCAACGCGCGCCGCACGTCGGGCCAGCCGCGCGGCGCATCGCCGCGAAACCGCGCCGCCGTCGCGGCCACCATGCCCGGCCCCACGATCATCACGTCCGCGCGCAAATCGTAAGCCGGTTACGCCCGCGAGCTGGGCGGCGCGCGACTCTACACCCGCGTCACGTTCCGCTGTTCGTCGTAGGCGGCGCGCGCATCGAGCACCGCGCCGATATTCGACTCCGCCCATGCGATGAGCGGCCAGACCGAGGCCGCGAGCGTCTGGCCGAGCGGCGTGAGCGCATATTCAACCGAAACCGGCATCGTCGGATAAGCCGTGCGGGCCACGAGGCCGTCCCGCTCGAGCCGCTTGAGCGTTTGCGACAAGACCTTCTGCGACAAGCCTTCGATATGCCGCAGCAACGTATTGAAGCGCAACGGCCGATGCGCAAGCAATGCAAGAATCAGGACAGTCCATTTGTCCGCGATGCGGTCAAGCACGTGCCGGGTCGGACATTGCGCCGCGTAAACGTTGCCGTCGCGCGGCGCGTCGAGCAGCGACGGTTTCTCGCCGGTAACCTGCTGACTCTCAAGTACGCTCTTTTCCATCATCGCCGCCCCGTCTATAGTTTCCGCCGGTAACTACCTGTATCGCAGATACTATCATCGGCTTACCCGCGTAGCGCGCAATGCGCAACGCGGCCGGCGCGAACCCATGCTTTTTTACCGTGGAGCCCTTTATGTTCTTGCGCATCATCGCAGCACTCGCCGTCACGGCGGCATCCGTTTTCGGCCCGAGCCTCGTCCATGCGCAAAGCGACCGGTCGCCGCTAAGGATCGATGTCTACAACCCCGGTGAAAAAAGCGTCTTTCCCGTTTCGTCCGAGATCATCACCGGCCGCACGGGCACGATCCTGATCGACGCGCAATTCCAGCGCAACGACGCGCAGGCGCTGGTCGACAAGATCAAGGCAACCGGCAAGCCGCTCAAGCTCGTCTACGTGAGCCATAGCGATCCGGACTATTACTTCGGCCTAGATACGATCAAGGCCGCGTTCCCGGACGCAAAAATCGTCGCGACACCGCAAACGGTCGCCGCGATCAATGCGAACAAGGACGACAAGCTCGCCTACTGGGGACCAATCCTGAAGGACAACGCCCCGCATACGCTCGTTGTCCCGCAGCCGCTCGACGGTGACACGCTGACGCTCGACGGCCGCAAGCTGCGCGTCGTCGGCCTCGACGGCCCGACTCCCGAGCGCACGTTCTTATCGATTCCGTCCGAGCGCGCCGTGGTGGGCGGCGTTCCCGTCGCGGCGAACATTCACGTGTGGATTGCCGACACGCAAACGCCCGAGTCGCGCCGCCACTGGATCGAGACGCTCGACCGGATTGCCGCGCTGCATCCGGCGCGCGTCGTGCCGGGCCACTATCTCGCGAATCCGGACGGCAGCAAGCCTTACTCGCTCGCGGCCGTGAAGTTCACGCGCGACTATTTGATCACGTTCGAGACGCAAGCGGCCAAGGCCAAAAATGCCGAGGAATTGATCGCGGCGATGAGGGCGCGCTATCCGAATCTCGGCGACGTGTCGTCGCTCGAGATCAGCGCGAAAGTCATCAAGGGCGAGATGCAGTGGCCGGCCGCGCGCGCATCGGGCGCGGCCGCGGCGGCGAGCCAGTAAGCCCGCGCGCGATTTGGCGCCGTCGGCATGCGTGACGAGGGTGTCGAACGCGGCAACGTTCGCGGATGCGCGATGCATGCATCCGCGCCGATGCGGCCACACATTCCGCGTTGCGTGCAATCCGGATCGATGGCCCGGCCTGATGCATGACCCGCCACGCCTGCCGTGAGCCCCTCCCTGTCATGTTCTAGTATTTTGGATTTTCATCCAATATACTAGAACACATGAACGTCAACCAATTGATCGCCCGGCGCGTGCGCGCATTGCGGGATTTCCACGGCTATTCGCTCGATGCGCTCGCCGAGCGCAGCAAAGTGAGCCGCTCGAACATCTCGCTAATCGAACGCGCGCAGAGCAGCCCGACGGCCGTCGTGCTCGAACGGCTCGCCACCGCGCTCGGCGTGCCGCTCGCGTCGCTGTTCGAAGACGGGCACGCCGAACGAACCGCTTCGCCACTCGCGCGCGCGGCCGAGCAGCCGGTCTGGAAAGATCCGGCGTCGGGCTACGTGCGTCGTACGTTGTCGCCGTCGATGCCGTCGCCGCTCACGCTCGTCGAAGTGCGGTTCCCCCCGGCGAACGCGTCGCCTACGACGCCGGCGAGCGCAACGCCGACGTTCATCAACAAATCTGGATGCTCGACGGCGAGATGGACATCACGACCGGCGATGACACGTGGCGCGTCGCGGCCGGCGACTGCCTCGCGATGCGCATCGATCGTCCGGCCATCTTCTTCAATCCGGGCCGCAAGACCGCGCGTTATGTCGTTGCGCTCGCATCAGCGCCCATCGCGCACACCGGACGATCCGGATGAGCGACACAATCGGCCCCATCGGCATACGCCGGATCGGCCCGAACGAAGCGGCCGCATACGTCGACGCGCTCGCCGACGTGCTGCTCGACTGTGTCGACGGCGGCGCGTCGGTCGGCTTCATGGCGCCGCTCGCGCCCGAGCGCGCGTACGCGTTCTGGCGCGATGTGGCTGCGCGCGTCGCGCGCGGCGAGCGCGTGCTGTTCGTCGCGGAGCAAGCCGATGGACGCGTCGTTGGCACCGTGCAGATGATCGTCGGCCTGCCGGAAAACCAACCGCATCGCGCCGACGTCGCGAAGATGCTGGTGCGACGCGACGTGCGCCGCCAGGGCGTCGCGCGACGGCTGCTGGCAGCGCTCGACGATGCCGCACGCGAGCTTGGCAAAACGCTTCTCGTACTCGATACGGCAACGGGCAGCGACGCCGAGCGGCTCTACCAGAGCGCCGGATGGCAGCACGTCGGCGTCGTGCCGAACTATGCGCTGATGCCCGACGGCGCGCCCTGCTCGACGACGTTCCATTACAAGCGGCTCTGAGCCGGGCGGCGCCTGCCTTGCGCTTCGGTTCGTTCGATGGTCCGGCCGCGCCGCCATACTTTAAGCTTGTCGTCTCGGCCGTTGCGCCTGCGAGCCCGCGCGTGGGCCTATCCGAACACCTCTTTCACGACGAGCGATTCCCGATGACGTTGAGCCCTACGTTCGCATTCATCGTTACCTGCGTCGGCTTCGGCTTCATTCCGGGCCCGGCGTTGCTGCAAACCGTCTCGCTGACGCTCCAGCATGGGCGGCGCGCGGGCGCGCTGTCGGCGCTCGGCATCCACCTCGGCGCGCTGTTGCAGATCGGCGCGGTTGCGATCGGAGCAGTCGTCGTGCTGAACACGTCGCCGTGGCTCTATCACGCGCTGCGCATCGCGGGCGGCGCCTACCTGATCTGGCTCGGCATCCAGCGCGTGCGCGCCCGACCCGACGCCGGCGGCGCGCCATCGGAGATGCCGAAAAACGTGATCTCGTCGAGTGCGCTGATCGAGGCATCGAATCCGAAATCGGCGCTCTTCTATATGTCGTTCCTGTTGCAATTCGTCGATCCGTCGGCGCCGCTCGATGTCGGCTGGCAGCTTTTCCTGCTCGGCGCATCCGCGAATCTGCTGTTCTCGCTCGCCGATCTGGTCTGCATCGCGCTCGCTCATCCGCTGCGCAAGCGCGCGGCGCCCGGCGGCCCGGCAATGACCGTCGGCCGCTATCTGGCGGGCGCGCTCTTTATCGGTCTTGGCATCGCCGCGATCGTCACGCGCTGACGTTGCGTCGAAGTCGGGGCCGCGCACGCGCGCGATTCGTTTCGCTTACCTGATCGTCCGGCATCGAGCATCCGGCATTGCTCGATGCCGGCAAACCACGCCGCGTCTCCTCGATCCAATGCACCGCCCCTGCCCGGCCGCGCTGATAACCGCGCTTATCGGGCTGCACCCGATATCGAAAGAGCACAGACAGTGCAAGTAATATATGTGTAATGATTCGCTGCGAGGATCGCATCCCAGTCAGCAGCGGCAGCCCGTGTCGGCATGCGTCCCGCTCCGATGTCTCCTTGTTTCTTCCCACTCTCATCTCACAGGATCGACGATATGCTCTTCAAACGTTCGTTCGCATGCGCGCCCGTCGTGCTCGCCTGCGCCGCGGCGCTCACACTTGCCGCGTGCGGCGGCGACGACGACCCGAACTACACGCGCCCGATCGCCGCGAAGGTACAGGTCATTGGCCATCGCGGCGCGAGCGCGCTGCGCCCCGAACACACGCTCGCGTCGTACCGCAAGGCCATCGAAGACGGCGCGGACGTCATCGAGCCCGATCTTGTCGCGACGCGTGACGGCGTTCTCGTCGCGCGCCACGAGAACGAAATCTCCGGCACGACGAACGTGTCGGCACTGCCGCAGTTCGCGAACCGCAAGACGACGAAGACGATCGACGGTGCCCGCTTAACCGGCTGGTTCACCGAAGACTTCACGCTCGCCGAACTCAAGACGCTGCGCGCGCGCGAACGGATTGCGCAATTGCGCCCGGCAAACACGAGCTACAACGATCAGTTCGAGATTCCGACCTTCGACGAAATCATCGCGCTCGCCAAGCAGATGTCCACGCAGGTCGGCCGCACGATCCACCTCTATCCGGAAACCAAGCATCCGACCTACTTCCAGTCGATCGGCCTGCCGCTCGAGGACCGCTTGATCGACGCGCTGCGCAAGGACACCTACACTGCGCGCGACGCGACCATCTACATCCAGTCGTTCGAAGTCGCGAATCTGAAGGCAATCCGCAACCGCATCGGTGCGAGCCAGCCGAACTGGAAGCTCGTGCAACTGATGGACGAGCCCAAGCTGCAGCCATACGACTTCGTGAAGGCGGGCGACGCGCGCACCTACGGCGATCTGTCGACGCAGCGCGGCATGCGTGAAATCGCAGCGTATGCGAATGCGGTCGGCCCGTACAAGACGTCGATCATCCCCGTCGACACGAACGGCACGCTGCAGCAACCGACCGACTACGTGCGCAACGCGCACGAAGCGGGGCTGCTTGTGCACCCGTATACGTTCCGGCCGGAAAACAACTTCCTGCCGGCTTCGCTGAAGGACGGCGGCGCGCCGAGCGCGCGCAATACGTCCGGCTCGGTGCGTGAAATTCAGGCGTATCTGCGCGCGGGCATCGACGGATTCTTCACCGACGATCCGGCCGTCGGCCGCACGGCGGTCGACACGTTGCGCCGCTAAGCCGCACTTCCGAACGGCGCACACAATACGCGCGGCATGCGTGAGCCCGCCCACGCGGCGCGGCCCGCGCCTGCCGTGCGGGTGTCAGCAACCGGCAGCAGCGGCCGCCACAACCCGCTTACAATGCTGCGCGTTCCGTATCAAACAAAGGAAGGAGACGCGCGCGATGACGCACGGTATTCATGGTGAAAAGCGCTGGTATGCGCTGATCGTTCTTTGTCTGGGCGTGCTGATGATCGTGCTCGATTCGACGATCGTCAACGTCGCGCTGCCGTCGATCGGCACGGACCTGCATTTTTCCGAAACCGCGCTCGTGTGGGTCGTCAACGCATACATGCTGACGTTCGGCGGCTGCCTGCTGCTCGGCGGGCGGCTCGGCGATCTGTACGGCCATCGCCGGATATTCCTCGCCGGCTTGACGCTTTTCACGCTCGCATCGCTCGCATGCGGCATCGCGCAATCGCAGGCGGTGCTGATCGCCGCGCGCGCGGTGCAGGGAACGGGTGGCGCGGTGGTCTCGGCGGTGTCGCTGTCGCTGATCATGAATCTGTTCACCGAACCCGGTGAGCGGGCGAAAGCGATGGGCGTCTACGGCTTCGTCTGCGCGGGCGGCGGCAGCCTCGGCGTGCTGCTGGGCGGCGTGCTGACAAGCGCGTTGAGCTGGCACTGGATCTTCCTCGTCAATCTGCCGATCGGCGTGGCCGTCTACGCGCTGTCCGCCGCGCTGCTGCCGAAAATCCGCGCGCAGGCTGCCGGCGCACGCCTGGACATCGCTGGCGCCATCACCGTCACCGCGTCGCTGATGCTTGCCGTCTACGGCGTCGTCAACGGTAACGAAGCCGGCTGGTTGTCAACGCAAACGGTCGCGCTGCTCGGCGCGGCGGCGGCGCTGTTCGCGGCGTTCATCGGCATCGAGGCGCGCGTCGCGCATCCGTTGATGCCGCTCGCGCTCGTCGCCAAGCGCAATGTTGCGATCGCGAACGCGATCGGCGTGCTGTGGGCCGCCGCGATGTTCGCATGGTTTTTCCTGTCCGCGCTCTATATGCAGCGCGTGCTCGGCTACCGGCCGCTCGAGGTCGGCCTGGCGTTTCTGCCCGCGAACCTGATCATGGCGGCATTCTCGCTTGGGCTGTCGGCGAAGATCGTGATGCGCTTCGGTATCCGCGCGCCGATCGCATTCGGGCTTGCCGCCGCCGCGCTCGGTCTCGCGCTGTTCGCCCACGCCCCCGCAAACGGCAGCTTCGTCGCGCATGTGCTGCCCGGCATGGCGCTACTCGGCTTCGGCGCGGGCATCGCGTTCAATCCGGTGCTGCTCGCCGCGATGAGCGACGTCGCCCCGAGCGATTCCGGGCTCGCATCGGGCATCGTCAACACGTCTTTCATGATGGGCGGCGCGCTCGGCCTCGCGGTGCTCGCCAGCATCGCGGCCGCACGCACCGACTCGCTCGCTGCCGCGCACGTTGCGACGCAATCCGCTCTCAATGGCGGCTATCACGCGGCATTCGTCTGCGGCGCGATCTTCGCCGCCCTTGCCGCGTGTCTCGGGTTCGCGCTGCGCGCCTCGGCACGGGCAGCCGGCGACGCCGAACTGCACGGCACCGCGCATTGACGCAACCAGCATGACGAAGCAGCTCTTGCGAAGAGCCGCGATACGCGTGCGTGCCCGGCGATTGAAGCCACCTGTGTCGCCAACGCAAAGGCGCGGCGGACAATGCGCCATTCCGCGCGCCATTCATCCGGCCCGGTGAATTCGCACGCTGCGCGCCGCTTGCTGGCGTAAGGTTGGCGGCTCCTCACGCACGGCCGGCGGCGGCCCGGTTTCCGGTTGCCGGCCCGCCGCCAGCGCCCCGGCGTTCGCGATTCGCGACTCGCCGCGGGTGAAGCTTCGCGCACCAGCCGCGGCGCGGCACCGCCCCTGCGCCCCCCGTCGAACCCAAGCCATCGTCGCGCACGCGATACCATCCGGCCGCCCGTTTTTTGCGCGCTCCGGCGTCGGAGCGCGAGTTTTGCGACAATGGCGGGCTTTGGCAGCCCGCTGCCCGTCACTTTCAAACGCCTCACACCCCCGCCGATGCCGTTGCCTCATATCGATCTGCTGTACTCCCTGTCCGGCCTCTTCGTCGGCTTTCTCGTCGGTTTGACGGGCGTCGGCGGCGGTTCGCTGATGACGCCGATTCTCGTCCTGCTGTTCAACGTCCATCCGGCGACGGCGGTCGGCACCGATCTGCTGTACGCGGCGGTCACGAAAACCACCGGCACGTTCGTGCACGGGCTCAAAGGCACGGTCGACTGGCGAATCACCGCCCGGCTCGCGGCAGGCAGCGTGCCCGCCGCCACCATCACGCTATGGATTCTGCATACGCACGGGCTGCATGCGCAGAGTACGGGCCGGATGATCGAGTTCGTGCTTGGCGCGGCGCTGCTGTTGACCGCGCTGTCGCTGTTGTTCCGCCCGCAGCTCGCGGCGCTTGCCGCGCGTCACGCACGCGCGCTGCCGCCGAGCCCCGCGCGCACGCTCGTCGCGACCGTCGCGACGGGTATCGTGCTCGGCGTGCTCGTATCGCTGACGTCGGTCGGCGCGGGGGCGATCGGCGTGACCGTGCTGCTGCTTCTCTACCCTGCGCTCACGACGACCCGGATCGTCGGCTCCGACATCGCGCATGCGGTTCCGCTCACGCTCGTCGCGGGTATCGGGCATTGGCTGCTCGGCTCGGTCGATTGGTCGATGCTGGCGTCGCTGCTGCTGGGCTCGCTGCCGGGCATCGTGGCGGGCAGCCACCTGTCGGCGCGCGCGCCGGAAAGCCTGCTGCGGTGCGTGCTGGCGGCGACGCTGGTTGCGGTCGGCGCGAAGCTGGTGCTCGCGTAGCACCCGCGAGCCGCGCCTCGCGCCTGCGGCGCGGCAGCCGGGCCGATTACCGCCGCGAGGCCGCCCGCGGTATGGCACGTAATGGCGTGCATTGCCGCGTACTGCCGCGCGACGCCGCGGGCCCGCACCCGCCGGGTTTGGACGGCGGCAGTCCGCATGGCGTGCGGGTCAGCGAATCGTTCAGGTTGACGAACGATCGGCGGCAACGCTTCGGCGCGCCAGCGCCAGCAAATGGCCGATCGCGCTCGCCGCGTTCGGATAATCGGCACTCGGCGCTCGCCGCGTCATCCGATTCAGTCGGATCTGCGCCGGGCGGGCGGCCGGCAAGAAACCGGCACTCCACCTGTCGGCGCGGCCAGCCATGACAATGCAAAAACGCGTAACGAAAAAAGCCGAAATCGCGCGTCAGAGCAAGATCAGAGCGGCACGTCAATCACGCCCGCGCTCACCTTGATCGCATTGGCCGCACCCGGCGCCGGATCGATCGGCGGCAGGTTCGCCGCCGACAGCGCGGGCGCCGAGCCCGGTGTGCCGCCGCGCGGCGTCGTGCGAATCACCTGCGACGGCGGCAGCGGCGTGCCGTTTTTCAGATGGCTCCACATCAGGTTCAGCGCAAGTAAATCGTAATAGTGGACCGGCACGTAGCGCGTATCGAAACCCGGCGCGGACAGGAACGCATCGAAATGCTGGCCGTTCGTCACTTCGTAGAACGAAAGCTGGCTCCGGCTGCCTTCGGCCACGCTGTTCTGCGCGACGTAGGCACGCGAGGCGTGATTGACGGGCACGAGCGCGTCGCTTCTGCCATGCACGATGATCGCAGGCTTGTGCCGCAGGTTCGCGTTGACGCGCACCGCATCGACGCTCGCGCCGATGCCGAGCTGATTCGCGCTCCAGATCTGGCGCAGGCACAGCGCGCCCGCGAAGCTCGCATCGGGCGTCGCCAGCCGATGATCGACGCCGCCCACGGCGCCGTTGAACACGAGGTTGATGCCATTGGTCGGCGCAATGCCGTTGCCCATTCCGTACAGATTCGTCATTGGCGACACCGACGCCGGCGCGGCCGCGCCCGTCGCCGGGTTCGTCGTCGCGAAACTGAAATTGCAAAGATTGTCGGTGACGCCGGAACGCGTGTAGGCGTTCGCATACGTGACGGCGATCGCCGGAATCGCCTGCGAATCCCACATCGGAGCGTGCAACAGATCGGAATCGGCGAGATAGCCGGCCGCATGAAGCTGCGCGAGCGCGTCGCTTGCCTGGCTCGGCGTGTCCGCGCCCGCGACGAGCCCGGCAGCGGCGAGCGTCGCGCAGCGCTGCGCGCGGATCGCTTGCGTCTGCGCGAGCGGCAGCGTGCCGAGATACGGTGCGCCGGCCACCGCGGGCGCGGCGGCCGCGCACGGCTGCAGCAGGTTCGCGAGGCTCGCGTAGTCGGCAAGCGGCCGGCCGAACGACGGCACGCTCGCGCCATTCTGCTCGACCATCGCGCCCGGCGCGAGCCGCACGTTGATCTGCGGCTCGCCGACGACGACCGCCGTGATCCAGCCGCGCGTATCCTGCTCGGCCGCCGCGAGCGCCGCGCCGCCGCCGTTGCTGACCGATGCGGCGATCGTCGTGATGTCGCCGGGCCGGTAGCGGATGCCGTGGTGCCGGTCGCCGATGCGCGGGCCGTACTGCTCGTTGAGCGCCCAGTACGCAAACTCGACCGCCTGCAGCGTCACGCGCCCCCAGTCCTGTTCCGGGTTTTGCTGCGAATGCGCGTGCTTGTATGCATAGCGGTACGGATACGCGCTATTGAATGCGGCGAGCGCGGAACCCGGCTCGCTCGCGGTGAAGAGGCTCGCGTGCCCGGCGCTCGACGCGTCCGCGAGCGTGCCGTCGATCCGCGTGATCCGGTTCGTGCCGATTTCGTGCGCGCCGTTGCCGCCGCCCTTGTCGTTGTATGCGACCGCGCAACCGCGCTTGAGCCCCCATTCGCCCGCCGTCGCTATCGCGCCGTACACGCCGCGCGAGCCGGACGACGTCGCCGTCACGATGCAAGGATTCGCCGGATCGAAGCTCGCCGGCACCTGCACGAGCAGCGTGACGTTTTTGCGGCCGCTGCCGTCGTCGGAGTAGGCAAGATATTCGGTGCCGGGGATCTTGCCTTCGCCAAGCGTATCGTTGCCGGAGAGATCGACGTTCGGTCCCCAGAAGCGCCCGTAACCGCCGTTCGGCGTAATGTCGACGAGCGCGCGATAGTTCGTGTAGATCGCCAGACGCCGCAGTTCCGCCGCGCTCGGCTGCGCCGGATTCGCAAAGCCGGGCCGCGTCGCGCTGCCCAACCCGGTCTTGCCGAGCCCGGCCGTCAGCAGATCGTCGCTCGCGCCGTCGTATGCGCTCACGCTCACCTTGCCCGCGATGAAATCCGGCTGCGTATTGACTATTGCGTCATCGTCGCCGTTGCACGCGCCGAGCAGCGCGCTGCTGACGCACGCGAGCGCCAGCAGCCACGCCCGCTTCGATCGGACTGCGATCCTCGTCATTTCCCGCCCCCTGTTGTCTTGCGCTATCCGCAGCGAACGCCGCCGCCTCCCGGCCAGCGCGCGCGCCGCGGACGGCGGCGCGCGGGATGCGCGGTGCCGCCCCGCGCGCGTCACCGCGTCACTGCATCTGCACGGACAGCTTGTTGGTCACCGACGTCACGCCCGCGACGCTCTTGGCCGCCGCAACCGCCTTGTCGATCTGCGACGCACCCGGCACCGACCCTTCGAGCGTCACAGCGCCGCCACCTTTCGAGCGCACGGTGATGTTCGACACATCCACCCCGTTGGCTTTCGAAATCGCCTTGCGCACCGCATAGCCGAGCTTGCGGTTCGCGTGCCGCGCGCTCTTGGCGGCTGCCTTCGACGCGCTTTGCGCAGCCGCCGCGGGCGCCGAGGCGCCCGGCGCCGCGTCGCTTGCCTGCGCGAACACGTTGCCGCCCGTGAGCGCCAGGACGATCACGCCTCCGAGTGCCTTCGATACGATCGATTTCATATGCTCTCCTGATTTCTGATTGATTTTGACGGGCACCACGGCCGGCGCGGCACAACGGGTTCGCGATAAGAACACCGGCGCGACGGCCCCGCACAATGTAATCCACAGTCCGCACGTGCGCCAAGTATTCGCGCAGCGGGCGTGCGCTGCGGCACCGCGGCGGCCCCAAGCGCCGCAACGGCGGCGAACTCGGGTACTATCGCCGCGAGCAGATCGCCAGCCGTCATCCCGCCCATGAAGCCAGCCCCGCCACGCCGCCCCCGGCCGCATCCGATCGTCGCCCGCTTCGTCGCGGTGTCGTGGCGCGATCTCGCGATGTCGATCGGGCCGACCGTGCTGCTGACAGCCGCCGCGATCTGGCTTGCCATCGCCCTCCTGCAGCCCGCGCCGCCGACGTCGCTGACGATCTCCGCAGGCCCGCCCGGCAGTTCGAACTGGCTTTCCGCACAAAAATACAAGCAAATCCTTGCAAAAAATGGCGTCACGCTCAACGTGCTCCCGTCCGCGGGCTCGGCCGAGAATCTCGCACGGCTGTCCGATCCGGCGCAGCGCGTGGACATCGGCTTCGTGCAAAGCGGCATCGACCGCAAGGACAAGCACGAGAATCTCGTGTCGCTCGGCAGCATCGGCTACGTGCCGCTCGCGATACTCTACCGCGGCCCTGTGATTGAGCGGCTGTCGCAGTTCAGCGGCAAGCGGCTCGCGATCGGCGCCGAGGGCGCGGGCGCGCACGAACTCGGCCTGGCCCTCTTGAAGATGAACGGCATCGTGCCGGGCGGGCCGACCGAGCTGCTGCCGCTGTCCGGCGAGGACGCGGCGCGCGCGCTGACCGAAGGCCGGATCGACGCGGCATTCCTGTCCGGCGATTCCACGCAGATTCCGGTGATGGCGAAGCTCTTTCGCGCACCGGGCGTGCATTTCTATTCGTTTACGCAGGCGGAGGCGTACTCGCGGCGCTTCCCCTACCTGACGGAAATCACGCTGCCGATGGGCGTCTACGATCCCGGCACCAACCTGCCACCCACGGACATCCACACACTGTCGCCCACCATCGAGTTGATCGCGCGCGACACACTGCATCCGGCGCTCTCCGACCTGCTCATCGAAGCCGCGCGCGACGTCCACCATCGCGCGACGATCCTGCAGCGCGCGGACGAATTCCCGTCGCCCGTCACGCGCAGCAGCTTCCCGCTATCGGACGACGCCGCGCGCTATTACAAATCCGGCAAGACCTTCCTGTACCGGAAGATGCCGTTCTGGGTCGCGAGCCTCGTCGACCGGCTGCTCTTTATCGTGGTGCCGCTGATCGTCGTGCTGATTCCGGGGCTGCGGCTCGTGCCGGCGCTATACGGCTGGCGTGTGCGCTCGCGGATCTATCGCTGGTACGGTGCGCTGATCGCGCTGGAGCGCGGCGCGCTCGGCGAGCATACCGCCCGGGAGCGCGCCGCGCTGCTCGACAGGCTCGATAACGTCGAGAACGCGGTCAACCGGATGAAAATGCCGCTCGCTTACGCGGGGCAGTTCTACGTCCTGCGCGAGCACATCGGCTTCGTGCGCGAGCGGCTGATCGCGCGCGAGCCGCAATCGCGGCCGGCGCACGCAAGCGGCGCGCCAGCGGCCGACACGGGCAGACCATCGGCGCACGACGCGCCGCATAGCGATAGCGCTGCGCCGCACGACGATACGCACGCCACCAGTACGCCCGCCGCCGGCGCGCCGTTCGCGAACGCGCCGCAGCCCGGCCCCGCTGAAGAACGGTACAAGCATCCGTGACGTTCATATGGCAAATGCCGCACCGGCCAAGATCCGATTCGCCGCAGCGCGGTGCAACACGCTCGAGCCGATGCGCATCGGCCCCGGCAAGCCGCCGCGACGGCTGCATTTGTCCCCGCCGCCGCGTAACATTGCGACACGACGCCCCCGTTGCGTCCCTTCCATCAGGAGATTCTCGATGACCGTCGGCATCGACGCTTCGCGGCCGGCATGGTTTTACGATTTCGTGTCGCCGTTCTCGTACCTGCTGCTCGAACAGCATGGCAAGTGGCCGGGCGTATCGTTCGCGCTCACGCCCGTATCGCTGCCGGATCTACATCGCCACTGGGGCCAGCGCCCGGCGTCCGACGTGCCAGCGAAACGCGTTTTCACTTATCGGCACGCGCTTTTTCGCGCCGAGCAGCTCGGCATTACGTTCAAGATGCCGCCCGCGCACCCGTTCGACGGGTCGCGCGCGCTGCTGCTCGCGACACTGCTGAATGCCAACTTCCATGCGATACGCGAGATTTTCCGCTTCATCTGGCGAGAAGGCCGCGATCCGGTCGAGCCCGGTAATTTCGCTGAACTCTGCGGGCGAGTCGGGATCGCGCACGACGATCCGCGGCTCGCGTCGGACGAAACCCGCGCGCAGTTGCGCCGCAATACGGACGATGCGATCTCGCTCGGCGTGTTCGGCGTGCCGACGTTTTGGCTGAACCGCCAGCTATTCTGGGGCGAGGATGCGCTGCCGATGGTGCTCTACTGCGCACGCACGCCGAGCTGGCTGGAATCGAAAGAAGTCAGGCGGATCAGCACGCTGCCGTCGGGCCTCGCATGACGGCGCGTCGCGGGCGTGTGTGCCGCGCTGACGGCGCGCCGCGCCACGATCGACGCTCACCGAGCCTGCGACCGGATCAAGCGTGACAGAAAGTTTCTTGCAGATGGGACCAGCGCACCCGCCCCGTGCGCGAATCGCGCTCGAACACCGCCGTCGACCGGCGCGACGGCAACGTGCCCGTCGCATCCGTCTGGTGCTCGACGTAGCTGACGATCGCGAGTTCGCCGAGCACGGTGAGCGCGCGCATCTGCGAAAACGTGATCGCCAGCCCCGGCTTGCGGCCCGCGAGCCGGGCAAATAGCGCGCGCAACGCGTCGTGATCGTAGAGATGGCCGTCCGTACCGATCATCGTGAAGCCGGGCGCGAAATGCGCCATCAGCGCATCCAGCGCGGCGGGCCCGGATGCGTCGCCCGCGAGCCAGTCGCGAATCGCGTCGCAAGCGGCGACGAGTTCGTCGAAATAGGGTTGATGCGCTTGCATGGGTCTCTCCGCCGTTTTGAACGAACGCGACGCGCGCCGCACAAACTGAACTCGCGAGTATAGGATGCAAGCGGCGCGCCGCCGGCGCGCGCCGCGATACGTGCGGCCGGCATCGCAGCGGACGGGTCACCAAGGCGGCAGCCTGTTCGCGCGGCGGCCGCCGCCAGCCGCCGCCCGGCAGCGCAAACGCCGGACGCGGCTTCGTCACGGAACCGCCCCGTGATGCCCGCCCGCGATCCATGAGGCGCCCATGCCGCAATCGCGCCACGGCATCGGGACATCAGCGCGCCGGAACCGGATCGAGCCCGGTCTTCCGGATATCGGCCGCGGCGCCCGGCGACGCAAGATAGTCGAGCAGCGCGCGCGCTTCACGCGGATGCTGCGCGCCAACCGGAATGCCGCCCGCATAGCGCGTGATCGACTGCAACGGCTCCGGAATCTTGCCAACGAACGTCACCCCCGGCACCGGCAACAATTCGCTCACCTGTTGGAAGCCGAGTGCATACGTGCCGTCGGCGACCTTCGAGGCGACCGGAACGCGCGGCACCATCGTCGCCTTCGGCCCGACCTGGGCCTCGACGCCCAGGCGCTTGAAAAGCGCGTCGCGGATATAGACGCCGCTCGCGCTATCCGAATACGCCACCGATTTCGCCTGCAGCAGCGCCGCTTTCAGCGCCTCGGGCGTGCTGATGTCGGGCGCGGGCTCGCCGTCGCGCACGACCGCCCCGATACGCGAATCGGCCAGCTCGACGCGCGAAGCCGGATCGATCCTGCCTTCGCGGATCAGCTTGTCGAGCGCATAGCCGACCATGATCACGACGTCGGCCGGCTCGCCACGCGCGAGCCGATTCGGAATCGCCTCGGGCGTCGCGCCCATCGACGGCCCCCATGTGATGTCGAGCGTATTGCCACTCGCCGCTTCGAATTTCGGCGCGAGCAGCTTGTACGCGGCCGTGAAGCCGCCGGAGTTCATCACATGCAATTCGGCCGCGTCGGCCGGCGCGGCGGCCACGCCAGCGGCAACGGCAGCAGCAATGGCTGCGGCAAGCCGCGGCGCGCGGCGAAGGTGCTGTGTCAGCAAAGATCTCATCATCGTTGTGGTGCTCTGCGCGAGTGTTGGAAAGCAAACGCCGACGATCTTCGCTGAAACCGGTTCTTCCGGAAATCAGGTGCTGCCAGGATAGAAGCCTCGGTCGGAGCGCTTGGGCAACGACCCAAGCCACACACCCGGCAACCTCAGAATGGCAGCGCGCCCTTAAGCCCCCCAGTCGCGACGAGCCTGGCAACTTTGACGCCTCCGGCCACCGCGCACCGCGCGCCGCGCCCATGCCGCCAAGCCCCGATCGCGCCGCGCGCCGACTCACGACGCCTCATTCACTGCGCCCGCCCGCTCACCGCCTGCACCGCACGCAGAATCGCCTCGCCCGTCGCGGGCGCCGTGAGCGGCGGATTGATCGCATCGCCGCCCACCGACGCAATCGCGTCGCGAATCGCGAAGAACACCGAAAACGGCAGCAGCAGCGGCGGCTCGCCGACCGCCTTCGACCGGTGAATGCTGTCCTCGGCATTGCGGTTGTCGAACAGCTTCACGCGAAAATCCGGCGGGCAGTCGTTGACGGTCGGGATCTTGTACGTCGACGGCGCATGAGTCATCAGCGTGCCGTCGTCGCGCCACCACAGCTCCTCGGTCGTGAGCCAGCCCATCCCCTGGATGAACGCGCCTTCGATCTGCCCGATGTCGATCGCCGGATTCAGCGACGCGCCGACGTCATGCAGCACGTCCGCGCGCAGCACGCGCATCTCGCCGGTGAGCGTATCGACGATCACCTCCGAGACGGCCGCGCCGTAGGCATAGTAGAAAAACGACCGGCCGGTCAGCGTCGACTGATCCCAATGCAGCTTCGGCGTGGCGTAAAAGCCGTCGGACCAGAGCTGCACGCGCGCGCGATAGGCGTGCGCCACCACCTCGTCGAACGGCACGACGGCGTCGCCGATCCGTACGCCGTCATAGGCAAAGCGCACGTCGGCGGGCTGCACAGCGCCGTTGCCGAAATGCCCGGCCGCGAACGCGGCGAGCCGCTCGCGCAGCTGCCGCGCGGCGTCCTGCGCGGCCTTGCCGTTCAGATCCGAGCCGGTCGACGCGGCGGTTGCCGACGTGTTCGCGATCTTGCTCGTATCGGTCGCCGTCACGCGGATGCGCTCGAAGCTCACGCCCAGCTCGTGCGCGACCACCTGCGCGACCTTGGTGTTGAGCCCCTGGCCCATCTCCGTGCCGCCGTGATTCACGAGGATCGAACCGTCGGTATAAATGTGAACGAGCGCGCCCGCCTGATTGAAATGCGCGACGTTGAACGCGATGCCGAACTTCACCGGCGTCAGCGCGATGCCCTTTTTCAGCACCGGGCTTGCCGCATTGAACGCGCGCGTCGCGGCGCGGCGCGCGCGATAGTCGCTCGTCGCCTCCAGCTCGTCGATCAGCTCGTGCAGCACGTTGTCCTCGACCGTCTGGCCGTAGGGCGTCACGTTGCGCTCGGTCTTGCCGTACAGGTTCGCGCGGCGCACGTCGAGCGGATCGCGGCCGAGCGCGCGCGCGATGTTGTCGATGATGTACTCGATCGCGAACGCGCCTTGCGGGCCGCCGAAGCCGCGAAACGCGGTGTTCGACTGCGTGTTCGTCTTCCCGCAGCGGCCGGCGATCGACACGTCGGGCAGCCAGTACGCATTGTCGAAATGACAGATGGCGCGCGTCATCACCGGCCCGGACAGATCGGCGGAAAAACCGCAGCGCGACGTCATGTCGACCGAGACGCCGGTGATCACGCCCGCGTCGTCGTAGCCGACGTCGTACCGGTAATGGAAATCGTGGCGCTTGCCGGTGATCATCATGTCGTCGTCGCGGTCCGGGCGCAGCTTGACCGGGCGCTGCAGCTTCCATGCGGCCAGCGCCGCGCAGCACGCGAACAGGCCCGACTGCGATTCCTTGCCGCCGAAGCCGCCGCCCATGCGGCGGCATTCGACGAGCACGTCGTGCGACGCCAGGCCAAGCAGGCGCGCCACCACGTGCTGCATCTCGCTCGGATGCTGCGTCGAGCTGTACACATGCATCGCGCCGTCTTCCTTCGGCACCGCGTAGGCGATCTGCCCTTCGAGATAGAACTGCTCCTGGCCGCCGAACGTCAGCTCGCCCGCGTCGCGATGCGCGGCGCGTTCGATCCGCGCGGCCGCGTCGCCGCGCGCGAGCGTCATTGGCGGCATCACGTAGGATTCGGCGGCGCGCGCATCCTGCGCGGTGAGGATCGCCGGCAGCGGATCGTATTCGATCTGCGCGCAGCGCGCGGCACGCCGCGCGGCATCGTGCGACGTGGCGACGACGACGAAAATCGGCTGCCCGACATACTGAACGACGCCGTGCGCGAGCACCGGATCGTCGTGGACGACCGGCCCGCAATCATTCGCGCCCGGAATGTCGTCCGCGGTCAGCACCGCAACGACGCCGGGCGCCGCGCGCACCGCGTCGAGCCGCATCGACACGATCTTCGCGTGCGGCTTCGCGGACAGGCCAAGCGCCGCATGCAGCGTGCCGGCGACGAGCGCGATGTCGTCGGTATAAGTCGCGCGGCCGCTCACGTGCAAATGCGCGGATTCGTGCGGACGCGACACGTGCACTTGCTTGAAGCCGTCGGTGTCGGCGGCGACGCTCAGGAAAGGTTCGGCTTGCTGATTCATGATTCGATGCTCCATTCGCTTCGTGCCAGCCGCTCAGGATGCGGCCGGCTCGGCCGCCGCCGTCGCCGTCGCGCGCACGTTCACCGCCGACGCGGGCAGCGGATCGTGCGGCCGGGTTTCCAGCCAGAAGCGGTACAGCAGGTTTTTCGCAGTCGCGAGCCGGTACGCACTCGTCGCGCGCATATCGGTGAGCGGTGCATAGTCGTCTTCGAGCGCGCGCATTGCCGCGTGCGCGGCGGCTTCGTCCCAGATCGCGCCGGCAAGCGCAGCCTCGGCGCGCGCCGCGCGCTTGGGCGTTGCCGCCATGCCGCCGAACGCGATGCGCGGCGCGCGCACCACGTCGCCGTCGGCGATGAACGCGAACGCCGCGCAGACTGCGGAGATATCGGAATCGAAGCGCTTCGACAGCTTGTACGTGCGGAATTTCAAGTTCGCACGCGCGCCGGTACGCTTGGGCACCTTCAGCGCCACGACAAACTCATGCTCGGCCATGTCTTTCTTTTGATAACCCAAATACAGATCCTCGAGCGGCAGCTCGCGCATCGCATCGCCGCCGCGCAGCACGACCCGCGCGCCCAGCGCGATCAAGCCTGGCATCGAATCGCCGATCGGCGAGCCGTTCGCGACGTTACCGCCGAGCGTGCCGGCGTTGCGGATCGGCAGCGACGCGAAGCGCTTCCACATCTCGGCAAGCTCCGGGTAATGCACGCAGAGCGTCGCATACGCCTGCTCGACGCTCACGCCCGCGCCGATCTCGATCCAATCGCCGTCGTCGGCGATGCGGCGCAGCTCGGCGATCTGCCCGACGTAGACGATATCGCCCAAATCGCGCAACTGCTTGGTCACCCATAAGCCGACGTCGGTGCTGCCCGCGAGTATGCGAGCGGCGGGCTTGGCGGCCTTCAGCCGGGCAAGCTCGTCGAGCGTGCGCGGCGCGTCGAACGTGCGGCCTGCGTGCCCGTAATGAAACGTGCCGCTGCGCGATAGCGTCGCGAGCGTGCGCGCAAGCGCGGTGAAATCGGCCGGCGCGCGCGGCGGCTGCGCATGCGCGCCGGGCGCATCGAACATCCGCGCCGCCGCGTCGACGATCGGCCGGTAGCCAGTACAGCGGCACAGATTGCCCGTCAGCGCGTCGGCAATCTCGGCGCGCGACGGCACTTCGCGCGGCCCGTCGCATTGCGCGCGCTGCCAGTGCCGCTCGTACAGCGCCCACATCGACATGACGAAGCCCGGCGTGCAAAACCCGCACTGCGAGCCGTGACAGTCGATCATCGCGCGCTGCGCCGGATGCAGCGCGCCGCCCGGCTCGCGCAGATCCTCGACCGTGAACAGCGCGCGGCCGTCGAGCGTCGGCAGGAACTGAATGCACGCGTTGACCGCCTTCAACTCGACGCCGCCCGCGTCATTGGGCTCGCCGATCACGACCGTGCACGCGCCGCAATCGCCCTCCGCGCAACCTTCCTTCGTGCCAGTGCAATGCGCGTCCTCGCGCAGATACTGGAGCACCGTGCGGGTGAGCTCCACGCCGCTGACCTCGCGGATTGCCTGACGATGATAAAAACGGATCGGCTCATTCATGCTGTGTATATCAGTCGTAGTCATTCGATGAAAAAAGAAGCGATTCCGGGCGCACGGGCCGGCCCGCGCGGCACCCTGGGCACCGTCATGCTCACAACGCTATCACTGACAAATTCCCGAACCCATAGCCGGCCCCGCATGGGCGTTATATCGCGGCGGCGATATCGCACTGGCGGCCGCGCATTGAACTAAACGGTCCCTGCAAGCAAACCGGTTCCATGTGAAAATCCGGTTTTCGCATCCGCCGATGCGCGCTTCGTTCCGTCCCCTTCCATGTCCGCCGATTCCGACTCCTCCGCCCGCGGCGCGGCCGCGGCGACGCTGCAAATCGTCAGCGTCGTGTCGTTCACGTTCATCTGCTACCTGACGATCGGCCTGCCGCTCGCGGTGCTGCCCGGTTTCGTACACGCCGAACTCGGCTTTTCCGCGATCGTCTCGGGCGCGGCAATCAGCATCCAGTATTTTGCGACGCTCGCGTCGCGGCCGCTCGCCGGGCGCTTCGCCGATACGCTCGGCCCGAAGCGAACCGTGCTGCGCGGCCTTGCCGCCAGTGGCGCGAGCGGTGTGCTACTGCTCGCGGCGTTCGTCGCCGCACGCTGGCCGGCGGCGAGCATCGCGCTGCTGGTGGCAAGCCGGCTCGTGCTCGGCGTCGCCGAAAGCCTCGTCGGTACAGGCGCGATTCTTTGGGGCATCGGCCGCGTCGGCACCGCGCACAACGCGCGCGTGATTTCGTGGAACGGCATCGCGACCTACGGCGCGCTCGCGCTCGGCGCGCCCGTGGGCGTCGCGCTCGCGCATGCGTTCACACCCGCCGTGCTCGGCCTGCTGATGATCGCGCTCGCCGCGGCCGGCCATGGGGCCGCGCGGCTGATCGCACCCGTGCCGCTCGTGCACGGCGAGCGAATGTCGTATGCGAGCGTAGTCGCGCGCGTACTGCCGCATGGCCTCGGCCTCGCACTCGGCTCGGCCGGCTTCGGCTCGATCGCAACGTTCATCACGCTTTATTACGCGGAGCGCCACTGGCCGAACGCGGCGCTGTCATTGACGCTGTTCGGCACGCTGTTCATCGGCGCCCGGCTGCTGTTCGCGCATACGATCCAGACCCACGGCGGATTCCGGGTGGCGATCGTGTCGTTCGCGTTCGAAGCCGCGGGCCTGCTGCTGCTCTGGCTCGCGCCCGTGCCGCACATCGCGCTCATGGGCGCGGCGCTGACCGGCTTCGGCTTCGCGCTGATCTTCCCCGCGCTGGGCGTCGAAGCCGTCGCGCTGGTGCCGCCCGCGAGCCGCGGCGCGGCGCTGTCCGCGTACTCGGTGTTCCTCGATCTGTCACTTGGCATCACCGGGCCGCTCGCCGGCTACGTTGCCGGCGCATTCGGCTATCCGCAAGTATTCCTCTGCGCGGCCATCGCGGCGGCCGTGGCGGTGGCGCTGTCGATCGCGCTGCACCAGCGGCAAAAGCGCATCGGCGAAAACGGCGCGGCCGCCTGAGCGGCAGGCTCAATCCATTGGCCGCGCGCATCGGCCGCCCAGCGTCCGCTAATACCGGCGCGCCGCCTACTCACGCAGCAGGCGCCCGCTTGCTCACGCGCGGCTGGACAGCGCCTGTTCGAGCGCCGCGACGCCCGCCGGCAGATCGACACGCGCGTGCAGATCGATCATCGTGCGGCCAAGCGCGTGCAGCGTGCGAAACAGATTGTGTTCGCGGCACTGCTCGCCCATCTGCCCGATCCGCACGATCGGCGGGCCGAACGAGCCCGAGATCTCGACTTGATGCTGCTTCGAGATATGCCCGCAAATGAGGCCCGGCGTCAGCCCCTGCGGCACAGTGATGCCGACGACCGAGTTCAGCCTGCACGATTCGGGCGCGTAGAGTTCGAGCCCCATCGCGGTAACGCCGGCCTGCAGCGCAAGCGAGCAGCGCTGGTGGCGCGCGTAACGGCTCTCGAGCGTCTCCGCGCAAACGAGCCGCAGCGCCTCGTGCAGCGCCAGCACGCCTGATACGGGCGCCGTGTAGTGATAACCGGCGTTGTGCCAGAAATTCTCGGCGAGCGCCATGTCCAGGCACCAGTGCGTGTTCGGCTCGGGGCGATGCTTCATCCGCTCCCACGCGGCGTCGGAAAACGCGATCAGCGAGACGCCCGGAATCGACGACAGCCCTTTCTGGCCGCCGGTGATCACCGCGTCGATGCCCCACGCGTCCATGTCGAGCGGCATCGTCGACAGCGTGCACACCGCGTCGACGACGACGAGCGCGCCCGCCGCCTTCGCGAGCGCGGCAATCTCTTTCAGCTCGCGGTTCCAGACCGTGTTCGACGTCTCGCCGTGAACGATCGTGACGATCTCGGGGTGCTCGCGCGCGAGCGCCTCGGCAATTTCATCGAGACTCGCGACCTTGCGGTCGGGCACATCGACGAGCACGACGCCCGCGCCGACGCGCGTTGCCATCTCGGCCATCCGCGCGCTGAAAAAGCCATTCTTGATCGACAGCACCTTCGTGCCGGGCCACGCGAGATTCGACACCGCCATTTCCATCGCCGCCGAACCTGGGCCGGCAACGCCGAGCACCCATTTCGAGCGCGTCTGGAACACATAGCGCGCCATTTCCTTCACCTGCTCGATGATCTTCGCCATCGTCGCGCCCAGGTGGTTGATCACGATCGCATTCGCCTTCGCGACCGCGGCAGGAATCGGCACGGGCCCGGCGCCCATCATCAGAAGCGGCTCCTCGGGCAGGATTGCATCGAGCGGAACGACGACAGGGCAGGGAATCGGCGAGTGATCAGGGCTGGACATGGGAGCGAGAGCAAAAACCGTTAGAGGAAAATAGCAGCGAGTTCATCGATCATTCCTCGAACTGTTGCAATACGCAAGCGCTCCATCCTGTCATCACTAACAGGATAGATGCGGCGCACTGCGATTTGACGCGCCGCAACAATTCATTTCACCGAAGCCGGCCGCAAAATACCCGCGCCTGGACTAAATAGGCCGGAACGTCATCAAAACCGATTCGGCCATTAAATGGAAAAGAACCGGTTTTTGCGACCCGAATCCTCAAATTTTTGACAGTCTTGCATTAATCATTCGACGCGCCGCAGCAAGTCTTTACGTTCGTATTCGGAAATGCATTTTTGATGATTTTGCAATTCATCCGTAAAAATCACCGCTGACGAATATGTGAGCCGATATGTTATCCCCGCGTCTAGCCCTCCGAACATAAGGAGCGCCGGCATCTCAAACACCTTTCCCAGGTCCGCCCGCCAGCTTGATGGATCGGCCGGCCGCCTTATAAGCCAGCACTCGCGACTGCGCACCGATTTATATCATTTTCAGCGAAATAATTATTTAGTTGACTAATGCGACCAGCCTATTGAACAATTTACGCAGCCTTCGACGATTTGATATTTACATGTCCCGCGGGTCGATCCGACGGCCCGCGGGATGTCTTCGCCGGAGGTGAGAAAAACACAAGATAATCATTTTAATGGGCCAACGTAAACCATGAACCAGATCCAGACCATGCGTGTATTCGTATGTGTCGCCGAGCTGCAAAGCTTCCGGCGAGCAGCTCGCAAGCTCGGCGTATCGAATGCGCTAGTCACGCGTTCGATCGCCATGCTCGAGACGCATCTGAACACGCGCCTTATCCATCGCACCACGCGCAATCTGTCTCTGACCGAGGCAGGCATCCGCTATCTGGATGGCTGCCGCGCGCTGCTGGAGGAATTCGACCAGCTCGAGGCGTCCGTCGAGCGCGCGGTGCACGAGCCGGTCGGCACATTGCGTATCGCGGTGTCCGGGCTTTTGCCGCCCAGCCGGATCACGCCCCTCGTCGACAGCTACCGGCGCCAGTATCCGAAAGTGCGCGTTCAGCTCACGCTGACCGAAGGGCCGATCGACGTGATCGACGCCGGCTATGACGCCGGCCTCGTCACGGGCGGCCATCTCGATGGCAATCCGACGCTGATCGGCCATCCGCTCGCGCCCAACACGCTCGCGCTCTACGCCGCGCCGTCCTACGTCGAGCGGCATGGCGCGCCGCACCGCCCCGACGATCTGGCCCGCCACACGTATATCGCACTGCCCGCCGACCAGCACGCGCCCACTTGGCGTTTCATCGATCCCGATCACCAAACGCACGTCGTTTCGCTGCAACCGGTCTATACGGTCAACAGCACGTCGATGCTGCTCGCCGCCGCGCTTGCCGGCACCGGCGTCGCGGTGCTGCCGGAGAGCTATATCGCCGATGCGCTCCAGAGCGGCGAACTCACGCGGCTCCTCGGCGACTACCGGATCGACGATCCCGACACGCAGCTATCGATCGTCTACCCGAATCGCCAATTCCTGCCGCCGCGAACGCGCAGCTTCGTCGAGCATGCGCTCTACCACCTCGGCGGCCAGAAATCCGATTCGAACAGCCACTACTACATGCATGACGCAAGCGCAGGCAGCCGGGCAGACGTCGTCGTCGGGCTACAGTGACATTGAGCTGCAGTCCGGCTCGAGCCGGCTGCAGTAAACTGACGCGCACCTGTAGCGGAGGCAACGCGTGCGCGTGATTTTTTTCAGCAGCCGGCAATACGACAACGATTCGTTCACCGCGGCCAACCGGCCGTTCGGTTACCGGCTGCATTTCCAGCCCTCTCATCTCGACGCGGAAACGGCGGTGCTCGCGCGCGGCTATGACGTCGTCTGCGCGTTCGTCAACGATACGCTCGACGCGCCCGTCCTCGATACGCTCGCCGCCGGCGGCACGCGCGTCATCGCGCTGCGCTCAGCAGGCTTCAATCACGTCGATCTCGCGGCGGCCGAGCGGCGCGGGCTCACCGTGGTGCACGTGCCCGCCTATTCGCCGCATGCGGTCGCCGAACACGCGGCCGCGCTGATCCTGGCGCTCAACCGGCGCCTGCCGCGCGCCGTCGCGCGCACCCGCGAAGGTGATTTCTCGCTCAACGGCCTGCTGGGCTTCGATCTGTTCGGCAAGACGGTCGGCGTGATCGGCACGGGCCTGATCGGCAGCGTGTTCGCGCGGATCATGTCAGGCTTCGGCATGCAGGTGCTTGCACACTCGCTGCCGCCGCACGACGACGCGCTGATCGCGCTTGGCGTGCGCTACGTCCCGCTCGACACGCTGCTCGCGCAATCCGACATCGTCAGCCTGCACTGCCCGCTGCTGCCCGGCACGCATCATCTGATCGACGCCGGCGCGCTCGCGCGAATGAAGCCTGGCGCGATGCTGATCAACACGAGCCGCGGCGGCCTCGTCGATACGCAAGCGCTGATCGATGCGTTGAAGCGCGGCCAGCTCGGCCACCTCGGGCTCGACGTCTATGAGGAGGAAAGCGGGCTTTTCTTCGAGGATCACTCCGACCACCCGCTGCAAGACGACGTGCTCGCCCGCCTGCTCACGTTCCCGAACGTGATCGTCACGGCCCATCAGGCGTTCTTCACGCGCGAGGCGCTTGCGCAGATCGCGCAAACGACGCTCGCGAATATCCGCGCGTGGCAGGACGGCACGCCGTGCAACGTGGTCGCCGTCCGGCGGGGGTAACGCGCGCCGCGGCGGTGAACCGCGCGATGCGGATTGGGAGTGAGGCCCAGGTATTCGCAACGCGGGCGGGCCGCGAGGGCAAACGCCTGCGCGGCCCGCGGTCTTGGCGGTCTTGGCGGTCTTGGCGGTCTTGGCGGTCTTGCGGTCTTGCGGTCTTGCGGTCTTGCATGCATCGCCTGAACCAGCCGACGTGGCCGCATGGCCGATGCTCGACTGCGCAGCGCCGCCCCCCGGCCGCCGCCCTAACCCGCGCCTTCAAGCCAGCCCGAAACGGCGCATTTTTCCGCATCCCGAGCCCGCGCATCGCGCTTGCGGCGCATCCGCCCCGGCGCCCATATCGCCGCCGCCATCGGGCCAGCCATCGCTTTTTATCGGCCGGTCTCCGGAGTCTGCTATCGTTGCGGCGATTCCAGCCTCCGGCCCACCCCGCATCACCGCTGAGCACCTGCCCATGCGTTTCGACGAATCCGCGCTCGCCGCCGTCTACCGGGCGATCTTCGAGCGGCGCGACATGCGCCATTTCACGTCCGCCCCAGTCGATCCCGCCGTGCTCGCGCGCCTGCTGCGCGCCGCACACCACGCGCCGAGCGTCGGCTTCATGCAGCCTTGGCGGTTCATACGCGTGACCGATCCGGCGCTGCGCGAGCGCATTCACGTGCTCGTCGACACCGAGCGCCGCGCCACCGCCGACGCGCTCGGCGAACGGCACGACGAATTCATGCGGCTGAAGGTCGAAGGCGTGCGCGAATGCGGCGAGCTTCTCGTCGTCGCGCTCGCCGACGGACGCGAGCAGCACGTGTTCGGCCGCCGCACGCTGCCGGAGATGGATCTCGCGTCGGCCGCCTGCGCGATCCAGAATATGTGGCTCGCCGCCCGCGCCGAAGGGCTCGGCATGGGCTGGGTGTCGCTGTTCGACGTCGACGCACTGCGCACGCTGCTCGCGATGCCCGACGGCGCCAAGCCGATTGCCGTGCTGTGCCTGGGCCATGTCGACGAATTCTACGCAAAGCCGATGCTCGAGGAGCAACGCTGGGCGGCGCGCATGCCGCTCGACGCGTGCGTGTTCGAAAACGGCTGGGGTCACCCGCCCGCGCCTGCGCGCAGCGCCTGATCAGGCCCCAAACATAAGGGTTTTTACTCAGGTAAAATTGCAACGATCCGCCTGCATGTCACGCGCACCGCAATCCCGCGGCGCGATGCGCGCGGTGCTGCGCCGAGTTCCCGCGATGCCCCTGCCCCTCTTTGCTCTTGCCGTTGCCGCATTCGGCATCGGTACCACCGAGTTCGTCATCATGGGACTCCTGCCGAACGTCGCACGCGATCTCAGCGTGTCGATTCCGGCGGCGGGCATGCTGGTGTCCGGCTACGCGCTCGGCGTCACCATCGGCGCGCCGATCCTCGCGATCGTGACCGCCCGAATGCCGCGCAAGGCCGCGCTCCTCGCGCTGATCGGCGTATTCATCGCCGGCAACCTGTTCTGCGCGATCGCACCCGGCTACGCGGCATTGATGGTCGCGCGCGTCGTCACCGCGTTCTGCCATGGCGCATTCTTCGGGATCGGCTCGGTTGTCGCGAGCAGCCTCGTCGCGCCGAACAAGCGCGCGCAGGCGATCGCGCTGATGTTCACCGGCCTGACGCTCGCCAACGTGCTCGGCGTGCCGCTCGGCACTGCGCTCGGCCAGGCGTTCGGCTGGCGCGCGACGTTCTGGGCCGTCACCGGCATCGGTGCGGCCGCGGCGGCGGCGCTCGCCGTGTGCGTGCCGAAACACCTCGACATGCCCGCGGCCGGCATCGCGCGCGAATTCGGCGTGCTGCGCAATCCGCAAGTGCTGATGGTGCTCGGCATCAGCGTGCTCGCGTCGGCGAGTCTCTTCACGGTGTTCACTTATATCGCGCCGATTCTCGAGGACGTGACCGGCTTCACGCCGCATCACGTCACGCTCGTGCTGCTGCTGTTCGGCCTCGGCCTGACCGTCGGCGGCACGGCGGGCGGCAAGCTCGCCGACTGGCGGCGCATGCCATCGCTCGTCGCGTCGCTCGCGTCGATCGGCATCGTGCTCGCGCTGTTCTCCAGCACGATGCACGCACCGTATCCCGCGCTCGTCACGATTTTCGTATGGGGCGTGCTCGCGTTCGCGATCGTGCCGCCGTTGCAGATCTTGATCGTCGATCGCGCGAGCGAAGCGCCCAATCTCGCGTCCACGCTCAATCAAGGCGCGTTCAATCTCGGCAATGCGCTCGGCGCATGGCTCGGCGGCACGGCCATCCATGCAGGCGTGCCGCTCGCGAAGCTGCCGTGGGCGGGCGCGGCGCTCGCGCTCGCCGCGCTCGCGCTGACGCTGTGGTCGGCCTCGCTCGAACGGCGCGCGGTTGCGAGTCCGGCCTGATCGCACCCGGCTGCGAACGGCTCGCGCGGGCCGCGATGTAGGAGCCGTCCGCGGGCGCCGGACGGCGGTTCGAGAGACGAGCGCCCACATCTCACCACCCCGTGGCCGCTGCGCGCTCGACGCCCCGGCGGCGAACCGTCCCCACGTCAAGCTCCGCGCAACCGGCACACATCATGGACGGTGCATTCGCACCGCGCCCGCCCTCCGCAACGGCGCATCCCTGCATGGCATGCCATGCAGGGCACGACAAACCCCGCCTCCCTCTGATTTCGCATCCCGCCGCGCATGCACGCGCCGGCCGCGTCAGCCGCCCGCTGCCGTGCGGCAATCCCGCTCGAGCAGCCCGTACAACGCGCTGTCCGACACCTCGTCGCCGACGATCCAACGTTCGCGCAGCAACCCTTCGCGGACGAATCCCAGCCTCTCGAGCAGTTTCGCGGATGCGACGTTGCGCGGATCGATATCCGCTTCGAGCCGCCTCAGGCGCAGCGTGCCGAACGCATGGCCGATCAGCGCGGCGGCCGCCTCGGTCATATACCCGCGCCCCCAATGCGCGGGGTGCAGGCTGAAGCCGATTTCCGCGCGCCGGCACTGCTCGTCGGCGTGAAACAGATCGCATGTGCCGAGCACCTCGCCGGCGGCCCGCGACTCGACGACACAAACAAGCCCGCTGCCTTCGGCGGCAGCCTTCAGCAATCGCGCGACGCGAGCCGCTGCCTGGTCCGGCGAAGTCATGGCCGGAAACGAGAAATAGCGCATCGCATCGGCGTTCGACCAGATCGCGTACAACGCGCGCGCGTCATCTTCGCGCAGCGCACGCAGCCTCAGACGCGCAGTCGTCAGCGTGACAGGTTCGAAAATAGGCATCGCAGGGCCACCCCGGTTCAGTTGCGGTTCGATTCACGCATGGCCCGTAAAGTCCGGCACGCGCGCGGTTCGATCATACGGAACCTGTGGAGCAATCACACAGGCCGGTGTAGCATCTGCGCCGTTATGAAAACCATCGTCACACGCGATTTTCTCGCGCTCATTCTCAGCGTCGCGGTCGTCGGCCTCGGCACGGGCGCCACCCTTCCGCTCACCGCGCTCGCGCTGATCGAAGCCGGCCACGGCACCGACGTCATCGGCATGCTGACCGCCGCGCAGGCCGGCGGCGGCCTTGCGATCGTACCGTTCGTGTCGCGCATTGCGAAGCGCCTCGGCGCGCGCCGGGTGATCATCGCGTCGACACTCGTGCTCGCAGCGGCAACGATCCTGATGCAGCTCACGTCGAACCTCGTCGCGTGGGGCGTGCTGCGCATCGTCTGCGGCGCGGCGCTGATGCTGCTTTTCACGATCGGCGAAGCATGGGTCAATCAGCTCGCCGACGATTCGACGCGCGGGCGCGTCGTCGCGATTTACACAACCAATTTCACGCTATTTCAAATGGCGGGCCCGGTGCTCGTCAGCCAGATCGCCGGCTGGGCGGGCACACGCTTCGCGCTCACCGGCGCGCTGTTTCTGCTGTCGCTGCCGACGCTCGCGTCGATCCGGCAGGCGCCGCTCGCCGACGATACACATCATGAGCCGCACGATCACTGGCGGCGCGTGCTGCCGCAGATGCCCGCGCTCGTCATCGGCACCGGATTCTTCGCGCTGTTCGACACGCTTGCGCTGTCGCTGATGCCGATTTATGCGATGGATCACGGTGTGGCAAGCGAAGCGGCCGTGCTGTTCGCGTCGATCATCCTGCTCGGCGACACCGCGATGGCGTTTCCGCTCGGCTGGCTCGCCGACCGGCTAGGCCGGCAGCGCGTGCACCTCGGCGCGGCGTGCATCGTGCTCGCGCTGCTGCCGCTCGTGCCGGTTACCGTCGCGACGCCGTGGCTGCGCACGCCATTGCTGTTCGTGCTCGGCGCGGCGGCGGGCGGAATTTATACGCTGTCGGTCGTTGCATGCGGCGAGCGCTTTCGTGGCGCGGCGCTCGTGACCGCGAGCGCGCTCGTGTCGGCGTCGTGGAGCGCGGCAAGCTTTGGCGGGCCGCTCGTCGCGGGCGCGCTGATGGCGCATTGGGGCAGCGAAACGCAGATCGGCGTGCTCGCCGCCGGCGCGCTCGCATTTCTCGCGGCGGCGCTGTGGGAGCGCCGCACGATTGGGCAACGCGCGGTCGCATCGCAGCATTGACGGTTTGGTGATGACGCGCGTCGATGCGCGAGCCCGTGCAACCGCTCGCAACGCGCAACCCTCACCCTCCACCCTGCAAACTCATGCGGGCCGGCGGCCCCATATCGCCGCCGGCGCGCGATCCGCACGTAGCGCACGAACCCCGCATGCACGGCAGCCATCGCGCCGTCAGCCCGGCAGCGCAGGCAGAATCTTGCCGGCACACGTGCCGAAACCCACTCGATACCCATTGCCTTGACACCAACCGGCCAGTGTCAGTTCATCACCGTCCTCGATGAACGTGCGCGCGCCGCCGCCAGTGAGCGGCAACGGCTCCTTGCCGTTCCACGTCAGCTCAAGCAGGCTGCCGAATGCATCCTTCGTCGGCCCGCTGATCGTGCCCGAGCCCATCAGATCGCCAATCCGCGTATTGCAGCCGGATACCGTGTGATGCGCGAGCTGCTGCGCGATCGTCCAGTACAGATACTTGAAGTTCGTGCGCGAGATCGTCGTCGCGTCGGGCGCGCCTTCCGGCTTCAAACGCACCTCGAGGGTGATGTCGAACGCGCTCTCGCCCGTATCGCGCAGATACGCGAGCGGCGGCGGCGTCTGCTCCGGCCGTGCGGTGCGAAACGGCTCGAGCGCATCGAGCGTGACGATCCAAGGCGAGATCGTCGTCGCGAACGTCTTGGCGTTGAACGGCCCGAGCGGCACGTATTCCCATTGCTGGATATCGCGCGCGCTCCAGTCGTTCAGGAGCACCATGCCGAATACATGCGACGGCGCGTTCGCACATGCGATCGGCTCGCCGAGCGCATTGCCGCACCCGATGATAAAGCCTGTCTCCAGCTCGAAATCGAGCTTGCGGCACGCGCCGAACACCGGGCGCTCGTGATCCGGCAGCTTCAGTTGCCCGTTCGGCCGGCGCACCGGCGTACCGCTGACGACCACCGACGATGCGCGCCCGTTGTAGGCGATCGGCATCTCCGACCAGTTCGGCAACAACGCGTTCTTCGGGTCGCGAAACATCGAGCCGACGTTCGTCGCATGTTCTTTCGACGAATAAAAATCGGTGTAGCCGGGGATGTCGACAGGCAAATGCAGCGTCGCATCGCGCTGCGCGACGAGCACGCGCTTGCGCAACGCCACGTCGTCACGCAGCCGCGCGTTGCCGCGCTCGAACAGCTCGCTCAGCTGGACGCGCACGCTGCGCCAAGCGTCGCGGCCAAGCGCGATGAAATCGTTCAGCGCAGGCCGCTCGAACACGGCCGCCGAGCCGGCGCCCGGCACCGTCAACAAGCCCGTGCGCTGCAGCGCTGCCAGATCGACGATTGCGTCGCCGAGCGCGACGCCCGCGCGGCGCGTCGAAAAACGCACGTCGCTGAAGATGCCGAACGGCAGGTTCTGGATCGGAAAATCGCATGCGGGATCGTTCGCCGAGTCGAGCCAGCTTTTGCGCGCCGGATCGATGCTTGCCCGCCATGCCGCGTGCAGCTTTTCGCTCTGTTGATCGGATTGGATGCTCATCGACGCTCCGGATTGAAGTGTTTATTCAGGTCTTGCCAGCATTCGAAATAATGCGCCTGCAACTGTGCGCTCTCGAGCGCGAAGCGGGTTGGACGAATCAGCGCGCGGGTCTCGAACATGAAGGCCATCGTGTCGGCCACCTTGTGCGGCTTGGCCGTATCGCTCGCGCACGCCTTCTCGAACGTGCCCGCATCCGGCCCGTGCCCCGACATGCAATTGTGCAGGCTCGCGCCGCCCGGCACGAAACCTTCGGCCTTCGCGTCGTACACGCCGTGCACGAGCCCCATGAATTCGCTCGCGACATTGCGGTGAAACCACGGCGGGCGGAACGTGTCCTCCGCCACGAGCCAGCGCGGCGGGAAGATCACGAAGTCGAGCGTGTCGACGCCGGGCGTGTCGCTCTGCGCTTGCAGCACGAGGAAGATCGACGGGTCCGGATGATCGTAGCTGATCGAGCCGATCGTGTTGAAACGCCGCAAGTCGTACTTGTACGGCGCATAGTTGCCGTGCCATGCGACGACGTCGAACGGCGAATGACCGATATCGGCGCGCCAGAAACGGCCGTTGAGCTTCGCGACGAGTTCAAACGCGCCTTCACGGTCTTCATACGACGCATGCGGCGTCAGGAAATCGCGCGGATTCGCAAGCCCGTTCGAGCCGATCGGCCCGAGATCCGGCAAGCGCAGCAGCGCGCCGAAGTTCTCGCAGATATAGCCGCGCGCCTGCCCATCCGGCAGCGCGACCGCAAAGCGCACGCCGCGCGGAATCACCGCGATCTCGAACGGCTCGACGTCGAGCCGCCCAAGCTCGGTCATGATGAAGAGCCTGCCCTGCTGCGGCACGATCAGCAGCTCGCCGTCGGCGCTGTAGAAAAAGCGCTCGCGCATCGAGCGGTTTGCCGCGTACAGATGGATCGCACAGCCGCTCATGGTCGCGGCCGAGCCGTTGCCGCCCATCGTCACCCAACCGTCGACGAAATCGGTCGACTGTGCGGGCATCGGCAGCGGGTCCCAGCGCAACTGGTTCGGCGGCGTCGGCGGCACGTCGTGCGAATCGGCGAAATCGGCGATTACCCGGCGCTCGCCCGGCGCGGGTTCGAACGGCCGATGCACGGCCGCGGGCCGAATCCGGTACAGCCACGAGCGGCGATTGTGCGCGCGCGGCGCGGTAAACGCGGTGCCGGACAACTGCTCCGCGTAAAGCCCGTATGGCGCGCGCTGCGGCGAATTACGCCCGTGCGGCAGCGCACCCGGCAGCGCCTCGGTCGCGAATTCGTTGGCGAAACCGCTCTGATAGCCGGCCTCGCCCGGTTTCGAAAAATCCAGCGTCATGATGGTCGTTTTCTCCATTCAAGCAACATGCGGCGCGGCCGGATCGCGCCGGCGCGCAACGCCCGCGAGGCCGAGCACGAAGATCGCCGAGCCCAGCACCGGCACCGCGGCCGCGTGAAACAGCGCGTCGTGCGTCCAGCCCAGCGCGATCAACTGCCCGCCGACGAGCGGGCCGAGCACCGAGCCGACGCGACCGATGCCCAGACTCCAGCCGATGCCCGTCGAGCGCAGCGACGTCGGGTAATAATGGCCCGCGAGCGCATTGACGGCCGGCTGTCCGCCGACGATGCAAAACCCACCGACGAATACCGCCGCGAGCAGCAACGGCAGCACGTGCGCGGCCGGGCCGATCAGGCCGACCGCGAGCGCGGCGCACGCGAAGCAGACGAACAGCACGCGCGCGAAGCCGTGCCGTTCGATCAACCAGCCGAGCGACAGCGTGCCCGCCACGCCGCCCGTCTGCAGCACCGTACCGACGACCACGGCCGTCTCGTTCGCATAGCCCGCATCGCGGATCACGGTCGGCAGCCAATTCGATAAAAAATACAAGTCAATCAGATTCATGAAGCTGATCGCCCACAACAGCAGCGTGACACCCGCGCGCCCCGCGCGAAACAGCTCGGCCACCGGCGCGCCGCGCGGCGCGGCTTCGCGCACCACGAGCGTCGTATCGGCGGCGAGCGGCAGTTGCGGCGCGAACCGCGCGAGCCATGCGCGCGCCGCCTGCTGCCGGCCGCGCAGCACGAGAAACTGCGGCGACTCGGGCAAACGCGCGGCCATCGCCACTGCAAGCACGAGCGGCGCCGCGCCGCCGACGAAGAACACCGCGCGCCAGCCGAACGCGGGAATCAGCGCGGCGCTGACGAAGCCGCCCAATGCCGCGCCGAGCGTGAAGCCGCACGACACGATCATCATTCGCTTCACGCGATGCGCGGCCGGGCTGCATTCGCCGACGAGCGCCATCGCATTCGGCATGATGCAGCCGAGCCCCAGGCCCGTGACAAAGCGCAGCGCGATCAGCGCGGAAATCGTCGGCGCGAACGGCGTGGCGAGCATCGTCGCCGCGAAAAACAGCGTCGCGCCGATCAACACCGGCCGGCGGCCGATCCGGTCGGCCAGCACCGACAAGCCGAGCGCGCCGATCAGCATCCCGAACAGGCTCGCGCTGAACACGGGGCCGAGCGCCTGCCTCTGCACGCCCCACTCGGCGATCACGCTCGGCGCGACATAACCCATCGCCTGCGCGTCGAAGCCGTCGAGCACGAGGCTCAACCCGCACAGCGTAAGCAGCAGCGCGTGGAACGCGGGATGGTGCGTGTCGTCGATCACGCGCTCGACTTCGAGCACGCGCGCTGCCTTGAGCGCCCGCACGCTCATTGCGCTGCCCGCCCGGCAAGCGGCGGCACGGCGGCGGCGTGCGCGCCGCCGCGCGCGAGCGCCATCGCCTCGCGCAACACGTCGAGATCGCCAACCTGGTTGGCCAGCAGCAGGATCAGCTTCGCGTTGACGCGTTGGCTTTCGTCGTCGGACAGATCGCGGTGCATGTCGATCAGCGCTTCGTAGAACGCGTCCGGGTCCGCCAAACGCGGGCGGGTGTCGAGATGGCGCATCGGGTGTCTCCTGTCTCCATTGGTATGACGGGCCGGCATGCTCACGCGGCGCCGATCGCGCGCAGCAGCGCGGCGCGCACCGCGCGCGCATCCGCCGATCGCATGCGCGCGCACACGTGCTGATCCGGACGCAGCAGATAGAACGTACCGGGGCGCGCGTCGTAGCGCTGCGCGGCAAGCCCGTCGACGTCCTCGATCATGTCGACGCCCGGCACCGCGCGCCCCTGCGCGCTCGGCACGACGAGCACCGGCGCGATGGGCAGCGCTTGATCGCGCGTCGACTCGACGAGCGCCTGCGCATCGTCGATCGTGCCGAACCAGAGGCCGGAGAAGCCGCGCCGCACATGCTGCAGCAGCCAGCCGGGCTCGCCGTGCGCGACAACCGGCGCATCGATCGCGACCTCGCCCGGCACCGGAGCGCCGTCGAACGTGTCGCCCGCGCGATCCGCGGTATTGAGCGGCGAATCGGCGAGCACCGCGGGCACCGATAGCCGCCCGCTATTGACGAGCCCGCGCGCGAACTCGCAATCGCGGGCCAGTTCGAGCGTAGCGTCGCGGAACGTGCGCGACACCGCGCACTTCGGCGTGATGAAATCGGTCGCGCGCGTCGAATGACGGATGTTCTCGTCGGCGGCGAATTCGCGCTCAGCCGCATAGGTGTCGAGCAGCGCATCGGGCGCGTATCCGCCCAGCACGAGCGCGAGCTTCCACGCGAGATTGTCGGCATCCTGCACGCCGCTATTCGCGCCGCGCGCGCCGAATGGCGACACGCCGTGCGCCGCATCGCCCGCGAACAGCACGCGGCCGTGCCGGAAACTGTCCATCCGCTGGCAACGGAACGTATAAACGCTGACCCATTCGAGTTCGAACTCGGCATCGGGGCCGAGCAACGCGCGCACGCGCGGGATTACACGCTCGGGCGCCTTCTCCGCGACCGGATCGACGTCCCAGCCGAGTTGGAAGTCGATCCGCCAGACGCCATCGGGCTGCCGATGCAGCAGCACCGACTGGTTGCGATGAAACGGCGGATCAAACCAGAACCAACGTTCGGCCGGAAACGGCGCGCTCATCTTCACGTCGGCGATCAGGAAGCGGTCCTTGAACGTGCGGCCGCGGCTGTCGAGCCCCATCATCGCGCGCAGCGGGCTCTTCGAGCCGTCAGCCGCGATCACGTATCGCGCGCGCAGCGTGCACGGGCCATCGGGCGTCTCGACCTCGAGCGCCACGTGATCGGCCGCCTGCCCGATGCCCGTCACGCGGTTCTTCCAGCGCAGATCGAGATTCGGCAGCTCGCTCGCACGCTCGGCCAGATAACCTTCGACGTAATATTGCTGCAGATTGACGAACGCGGGCCACTGGCATCCCGCATCCGGCAGCAGATCGAACGTGTAAATCAGTTCGTCGTGCAGGAACACCTTGCCGACGTTCCAGCCCACGCCCTTTTGCGCAATCCGCTCGCCGCAGCCGAGCCGGTCCAGAATTTCGAGCGTGCGCTTCGCAAAGCAGATCGCGCGCGAACCGGTCGCGAGCGTGTCGTCGTCGTCGAGCAGCACGACGGGCACGTCGCGCTGAGCCAGATCGATCGCCGCCGCCAGTCCGACCGGCCCCGCGCCGACCACCGCCACCGGATGCGGCGCGAGTGCGTCGGCGTATTCGGCGCGCGGCCGGCAGCCGAACTTCAGCGTCTGGTAATCGGTGCCCATGGTCGCCGCGCTCAGCCTTCGAGGGTTTGCCACATGTCCTTGTCGCGCTCGGCCGTCCAGATCCGCGGGTGCGGATATTGGGTCGCCTCGTCGAACGCACGTGTCACGTCAAACGGCATGCAGTGATCGAAAATCACCCATTCGCCGAATTTCGGCTTCAGCGCCGCGTAGGTTTCCTTGTACAGCGCGTTCAGATCCTTGCCCGCCGCCGCGCCCGCCTTCACGCTCGCGTACAGCTCGCTGACGAACGCGCGTGTGCCGGCCAGCCCGAGGGCGACCTCCTGCGATGTCTTCAGCGCCGCGCCGCGGCCCGGCACGAGCTTCTCCGGCTTGAGCGCCGCGATCGCGTCAAGCGTATGCGGCCAGTCCTCGAAGTACGCGTCGCCCGCATACGGCGTTGCGCCGTATTCGACGAGATCGCCCGACAGCAGCACTTTCTCCTGCGGCAGCCATACGACCGTGTCGCCCTTCGTGTGCCCGCGGCCCAACTGCAGGATCTTCACTTCGAGCTTGCCGAGCCAAAGCGTCATCTCGCCTTTGAACGTCAGCGTCGGCCACGTCAGGCCCGGCACCGATTCGACCGAGCGGAACAGCCGCGGAAAGCGCTCGATCTCGCTTTTCATGTCGGCCGCGCCGCGCTCGACGATCAGGTCATAGGTGTCCTGGCTCGCGATCACGTGATCGGCGCCATACGCCGACGCGCCCAACACCCGCACCGCGTGGTAGTGCGTGAGCAGCACGTACTTGATCGGTTTGTCGGTGATTTCGCGAATGCGGCGGATCACGTCCTGCGCCATCACGGGGGTCGCCTGCGTGTCGGCCACGAGCACCGCATCGTCGCCGACGATGATCCCGGTGTTCGGATCGCCTTCGGCGGTGTAAGCGTAGGCATGCTCGGACAGGCGCTCGAACGTCACCTGCTTGTCAGTCAGATCCGCCTGCGAGGCGAATGTCTTGTCACCGGCCATCTTTTTCTCCTTGCTCCGCTCGGCAAGAGCGCCGCTCCGATCCATCGTGCGCAGGACCGCACGCCCGGTTTCCCGACGGGCGGCCCACTGATTACGAATAGTACAATCGATTTCTTTTAGTAAAATTAACGTATACCCTGAATGGTCCCCGTCCAGGCCCGATATCGATATGAGCAAATCGCGCAACCAATCAGGCGCGGCGCTGCTACTATCATTCGTATAGACGGCGGCCGATTCGGCCGCCTTTCTTCCATCCGGAGTCCATGGTTCCGCCCACCATTGCCGAACTCGTCGCCCGCGCGGGCAAGCTGCCGTTTCTGCGCGAGCACCTCGCGCTCGACGACGACGCGCGCGGCGCGCACGCGTATGCGCATCTGCGCGATGCGCGTCTCGAAAGCGCGTATGAGCCGATTTACGACGTGTCGATGCCGGGCGCGCCACAATCGGCATCGCTCACCGACGCGATCGAGCGTTACGGCGACGAGCTGGGCTTTCAGGCCATTACGCAGGTGGGCGGCGCGCCGTTCGATCCGTTCGACGCGGTGGCCGACGATCAGTCGCTCGTCGCGCTCGACCGGCTCGCGCGCAGCTTGCATGCGATCAACTTCTTCGGCGCGCAGCGGCATGGGCTGCTGTTCCTGCGCGTGCACGAACGGCTGCTAAAAAGCGTCAAGTACGACCACGGCAAGCATTTCTCGAGCGTGCTCGAGAGTTTCGGCCTGAGCCCCGAGCGCATCGTGATCGAGCTGCCGGCCGCGGCCGTCGCACACAAGACCTTTCTCGGCTATCTGACGAAGAGCTATCAGCACTACGGATTCAAGGTCGCGGACAAGCTGCCCGATCCGGGCCGCATTCTCGCCGTCGAATCGGAGATGGCTCGCCCCGACTACATCAAAATGGACGCGTCTGCCGCGCTGCGCGAAGGCATGGTGAAGGCGCTCGTCGGCTACGCGCAGCGCGTGCACATTCCGCTCATCTTCGATCATGTCGTCGATGAAACGCAGTTCGAGCTGTTGCGCCAATATGATGTGCGGCTCGTGCAAGGGCCAGTGTTCTCGCACCCGGCTGCGGTGTGAAAAAGCGGAAGAACGGGCGGCGGGCGCGGCCGGACGCCTCGCGCCGCGCATCAGTCACCGCCGTCGTCGAACACCGGCGGGCCGCCCGCCACGTCCAGCCCCGGCACACGGTTTGCATACCAGGTGTGCGCGCCTGGACGAGTCCGTGACGGATCGTCGAGCGTCGCGTAATTGAATTCGACCGTCTCGGGCGCATCCGGCCGCCGATATTCGAGCTGCGCGCCGCATTGCACGCAGAAGCGCCGCTCGGCCCACGCGCTCGACGCATACACGCGCGGCTCGCCCTTCACATATTCGAAGGCGCCGATCAGCACCAATGCCCGCGCAAGCACGGCGGCGCCTGTCGTCCGCTGACATAGCCGGCAGTGGCAAAAGCCGGCGCTCGCGGGCTCGACGGTGATCCGATAGCGAATCGCGCCACATGCGCAACCGCCCGTCGCGGTTCGAAACTCGGCATCATCGATCTCCTGCGCACATATTTTGCTGCGGCGATCGCGCCGCAATAGGACTGCGGCGCCCGGATCACAATCGATTTCAGACGACGGGCACCGCCAGCGGACGTAACCGGCAACCGGAATGCGCACCGGCGCGACGCGGCACTGCGCGATCCGACGCGTCAACCGACAGCCCGAGTTCACGCGCAATGACGCATGCATAAGACGGCCCAAATAAGGCGGCGCAACGCGGCTGACGCGGCACTGTCGACACCAACACCACCCCGCAAACGCGCGGCCAACCCACGCGCGCCATCCGCCCGGCGCAAGCCGCCGCCTCGCACCGCAAACGGCCGGCCCGCTATGCGGTGGGCCCGAGCCGCTTCGCAAGCGCCTTCAACTTCGGCCCGATCCGGTCGCGAAACACGTCCTCGCCCATCGACGAAGCCGGCCCGCTGCAACTCAGGATCAGCCAGCGCCCTTCGCGCGGTTCGCGAAACGGCACCGCGACCGCATTCACATCTGCGTGCCAGTCGCGAAACGAATAGCAGCAGCCTTGCGCGGCAAACGCATCGACCGCGCGCTGCGCCGTCTCGACGAGCGCGCCCGCCGCCCGCCCCTTGCCCGCCGCCTTGCGCAGCTCGGCGAACAGCGCCGCGCGCGAATCGGGCGGCTGTACAGCGAGATACGCCCGGCCCATCGAACTCGTCAGCATCGACAATCGCGAACCCGACGCAAGCCCGAGCGTCAACGCCGTCTCGCTGCGGATCGTCTCCAGATAGATCATGTCGAGACCGTCGCGGCACCCGAGCGACACGGCCGCGCCAATCTCGCGCGCAAGCGCCTGCATGTGCGGCCGCGCGAGCGCGAGCGTATCCGAGCCCGCGAGCAGCGCATAGCCGAGCGACAGTACGCCCGCGTCGAGCGCATATTTGCCGAGCGTGTCGTCGTAGCGCAAATAACCGAGTACGGTAAGGGTATAGGCGAGCCGGTTGACGGTCGCCTTCGGCAGGCCGGTACGCTCGACGAAATCGCGATTGCCGAGCATCGTCTCGCCCGGCCGGAACGCGCGCAGCAGGTCGAGCCCGCGCGCAAGCGCGACGACGAACTTGCGCGCATCGAGCACACCGTCATCGATGGTCGGGACATGCATGCGATGGTACACTGAGGCCGAAATGCAAAACATTGTTCCGCACAGCAGAACTTCCGTCAAGTGAGGAGACATCGCGATGGCCGCTGCAAGCTTTCATTGGGACGATCCGCTGCTGCTCGATCAGCAGCTCACCGGCGACGAGCGGATGGTCCGCGACGCCGCGAGCGCCTACGCGCAACGCAAGCTCGCGCCGCGTGTGACCGACGCGTTCCGCCACGAAACCACCGACGCGACGATCTTTCGCGAAATGGGCGAGCTGGGCCTGCTCGGCCCGACGATCCCCGAGCAGTACGGCGGCCCCGGCCTCAACTACGTGAGTTACGGACTGATCGCGCGCGAGATCGAGCGCATCGACTCGGGGTATCGCTCGATGATGTCGGTTCAGTCGTCGCTCGTGATGGTGCCGATCCACGAATTCGGCTCCGACGCGCAAAAGGACAAATACCTGCCGAAGCTCGCGACGGGCGAATGGATAGGCTGCTTCGGCCTCACCGAGCCGAACCACGGCTCCGATCCGGGCAGCATGGTGACGCGTGCGACGAAAGTGCCAGGCGGCTATTCACTGTCCGGCGCGAAGATGTGGATCACGAACGCGCCGATCGCCGACGTGTTCGTCGTCTGGGCGAAACTCGACGAAGACGGCCGCGACGCGATCCACGGCTTCATTCTAGAGAAGGGCTGGAAGGGTCTCACCGCGCCCGCGATCCACGGCAAGGTGGGCCTGCGCGCGTCGATCACGGGCGAGATCGTGCTCGATGAAGTGTTCGTGCCGGAAGAGAACCGGCTACCGCACGTCAGCGGCCTGCGCGGCCCGTTCACGTGCCTGAACTCGGCGCGCTACGGCATCGCGTGGGGCGCGCTCGGCGCGGCCGAGTCGTGCTGGCACACCGCGCGCCAGTACGTGCTCGATCGGCATCAATTCGGCCGCCCGCTCGCCGCCAATCAATTGATTCAGAAAAAACTCGCCGACATGCAGACCGAAATCACCCTCGGCCTGCAAGGGGTGCTGCGTCTCGGACGAATGAAGGACGAAGGCACGGCCGCCGTCGAGATCACGTCGATCATGAAGCGCAACTCGTGCGGCAAGGCCCTCGACATTGCCCGGCTCGCGCGCGACATGCTGGGCGGCAACGGCATTTCCGACGAGTTCGGCGTCGCGCGGCATCTGGTCAATCTCGAGGTGGTGAACACCTACGAGGGAACGCATGACATCCACGCGCTGATCCTCGGCCGCGCGCAAACCGGCATTCAAGCATTCTTCTGAGCGGCTCGCGGCCCGCTTCGATAACGGCCGCGCAACGCGCCGACTTGGCCGGGGCCCGCCCCGAACGGCTTCGGGTGCAGCCAAGCGCCGCTCGCCCACACGGGTCACGCGCCTGCTTCATGGCTTCACGGATTGGGTTCGAGCCCCGCTCCACCGCCCGTCGCACGAGCGGCATCGAAACCGCCGCTCGCTTTGCCAACAAAAAGCCCCGGCCAGCAGCGCCAGGGCTTTTCGTCAGACGACAATCACGCCATGCCAAACCACACACGGCGCGCGCCGGTCATTTGTTCGGTTGCGGCGTCAGACGCAGATACGGGCGCACCGCGTTGAAGCCTTTCGGGAAGCGCTGCTTCAGTTCTTCCGGGTCCTGCAGCGACGGCACGATCACGACATCGTCGCCATCCTTCCAGTTGCCGGGCGTCGCGACTTTGTAGTTGTCGGTCAATTGCAGCGAATCGATCACGCGCAGCACTTCGTCGAAATTGCGGCCCGTGCTCGCCGGGTACGTGATGATGAGGCGCACTTTCTTGTTCGGATCGATCACGAACAACGAGCGCACGGTCAGCGTTTCGTTCGCGTTCGGATGGATCATGTCATAGAGCTGCGACACCTTACGGTCGGCGTCGGCGATGATCGGGAAACCGACGCTCGTGGCCTGCGTCTCGTTGATATCGTCGATCCAGCCCTTGTGCGACTCGACGCTGTCGACCGACAGCGCAATCACCTTGACGTTGCGCTTGTCGAATTCGCCCTTGAGCTTCGCGGTCAATCCAAGCTCCGTCGTGCAAACGGGCGTGTAGTCGGCGGGATGCGAGAAAAGCACGCCCCAACTATTGCCGAGCCACTCATGGAATTTGATGCGGCCGAGACTCGAATCCTGTTCGAAATCCGGCGCGAGGTCACCAAGACGCAGACTCATATTGCAGCTCCTTGATCTAGCATGGGTCGGGCGCCCAGGCACAGGATATGCCCGGACAAGCCTTCAGGTTAAGGGATGAGGCATCCGGCGAAAACGATTATTCCGTCAGATATTCATTCCTTTTTATCATTTTTGCCGGGTGCGGTTTGACTATTTTGGAAACTTTTTCGTTCCGGACCGTCTCTCTAAGTAATCGCAAGTCGTTTACCATGTTAGCCAAGCGCGATCCTGCGCCGCCTGCGACGGGACGCCGCGCCCGAACACAGGCGCGGGTCTTGCTGCGATCCCGTACCGGGCCCGCGCCCCCAAGCAAGAAGGGAGTCGCAATGTCGGAAGTCAACAAGGAGAAACTGATGTCGGATATCAAAACTGTTCTCGCGGATGCGGAAGACCTGTTGAAGCAGGCCGCAAGCAGCACGGGGGATCGCGCGAACGAACTGCGCGACAAAGCGCTCACGCGCCTGAAGCAGGCAAAGGAAAAAGCGGCCGACGTCCAGGTGGTTGTGGTCGAGAAAGGCAAGAAGGCCGCACGCGCCACCGACGACTACGTGCACGAGCATCCTTGGACATCGATCGGCATCGCAGCCGGCGTCGGCGTGCTGATCGGCCTTTTGATCAACCGCAAGTAATACCGGCACAGCTCCGAGGGCGGTCCGATCCCGCTCGCGCCCATGCGGCGCACCGGGCGGTGCCGTAGCGCACCGCCGTCCTTTACGGGCACGCACTTCATTCATGACGACAGAAACCTCATCGCATGGGCCGCTGCGCCGCCTGCTCGGTTCCGCGTTCGCCCTGTTGCAGACCCGGCTGGAACTCGTCGGTATCGAGATCGCCGAGGAGAAGGAGCGCCTGCTGGCCATGCTCTTTCTCGGACTCGCCGCAATGACGCTCGCAACAATGGCGCTCGTCAGCCTCACGGCGCTCGTCGCGATCGTGTTCTGGGATAGCTATCGCTGGCAAGCGCTCGCCGCCATTACCGGACTCTATGCGTTTGGTGCGCTCGTCTGCGTGCTGAAGGTCCTTGCCGGACTGCGCAACGCGCCGGCGATATTCGACGCCACGCTGAACGAACTGGAAAAAGACCGCGAGCTGTTCCGCGGCAAATCGTGAACGCCGGCATGCATTTTCCGTTCTGCTTTCGGTTCCGCCCTTCTCCATTTTGTCACGCGCCATGAGCCACTCCGCCACGGACCCACGATTTCGCACCGCCTCGCACAAGCGGCGCATGAGTGCCGCCGAGCACCGGGCGCTGCGCAAGGAATTGCTGCTGCTGCGCTCCGACGCCGAGCGCCTCGAATTCGCCCACGCCGGCGCCGAATTGCGTCAGTCCGTCACTCAGTTCAAATGGCTTAAGTTGATCGTGCCGGGCTTGTCGACAAGTGTGTTCGGCAAATCGGCGAGAAACGTCAATACGGTGTTGGGCACGCTCGTCAATCAATATCCGCTGCTGAGTTCGCTCGCGTCGATCCTGCTGGCAAAGCCCGCGCGAACATTGCTGCGCGTGAGCGCGCGCCCCGCGCTCAAGTGGGGCGCAATCGGGCTTGCCGTGTGGAATGTTTATCGGATCTGGAAGCAGATGAAAAGCGATAACCGGCAACCCGGTTCGCAGACGCGAAACCACAAATCGTGAAGCGCGGGCGAGTAACAGGTGTAACCGAGTGGACACTTCCGCGTCTGGCGCTTCGCATGGAATCGGCCGGCCATGCACTGCCTGCGGCATAGCCACCCCGCACGCCCCATCTCTGTCTTTGCCCACGTTCCGGCCACGCATACCCCTCCCCCGTTGTTTCGCCTCGCAGTTGTGCTGGTTGTCCGGCCTCGCCTCATCGGCATGAGGCCGCCCTCTCCGGCACTCAATTCATCAACCAGCAAGCCCCCACACCGGAGGCCTGCTGCCCGGCTGCGCCGTTCATTGCGCGATTCTCGCGCGTGCCGTCCGCGTACAGCACAAAAACGCCGCAAGCATCGTCGCGCATCGCGCCGTTCGTTGCCGGGCTCGCCTCCAGCGCGTATCCGCCGTGCGCGTCTTCGGCTGTCATTTTCAGCCAATAGACCGCCACACCTGTTTCAGGCGCCCGACTCAACCCGTCAGGCAATGCGGCGGGCAAGGTTTCGCCGAATGCATCGACGTATTGCGCCGCGCGATACAGCGCGGCGACCGCGCTCAACCGATGCCCTCGTTCGACGTGACGCCGATACGACGGAATTGCGAATGTCGCGAGCGCCGCCACGATCGCAAGCGCGACAATCACTTCAATCAGCGAGAATCCGCGGCAATTCGCGGCACCTTTCGTTAACGACATCGCTCCTCTGCGCCTACGCCGGCCTACCTACGACTCGCCGCCACCGACGCTCGACACTTCCGCGCTCGACAACGATCTGCAGTTGCAGCCACTCGCCTGTATCCCGCGTCGCGCCGATACCCCGTGCGGTCACGACATACGCGCGCGCCCCGGGCCGCGCGGGCAGGCGCCACGCCTCGATCACGCAACTCGGCGCTTGCGCTGCATTGGGCCAATTAGGATACGGCGCGAATGCGCGGCTACCGTCGAAAATGCCGGGGTGTCGCCATCCGGCCGGCTCGCCCGCGGCGTCTCCGGCTGGCGCGGCATCGTGGGCGGCCGTGCCGTTCAGCAGCGCATCGGCGCAGGCATCGAGCGCCGCGTCGGCTGCATGAAAAGCAATCAACCGGCTGGCAAGATTCGTCGTGCGCCGCATTTCCGTCGCCGCGATTTCGAACCATGCGGACGACATCACGACAAGCGACGCCGTCACGGCCAGCACGCCCGGCAACGCGACGCCCCGCGAACCATACGTGCAACGCGCACACCGTTTGGTTGCGCGGCGCATGCGCCAGCATTCGGCGCTCATCGAAGTTCGGTTCGATGGCAATACGACCGCCGATGAAGCACTCATCCGTTCCTCCGATTGCGAACCGCAACATAACGACGCAATACGAGCCTTGCTCGGGTATCGGCGGCCACCACCGCCCGCCCCGAACAATCGACATAGCGGACCGCGCGGCCAGTCGGCCTTCCGCGCACCTCAACACAAACGGCAACGGCTGCGACGCTATCCCAGGCCGAGGCAGACAGCGCCGATGCATCGACCCACTCCGCGGCACCACGCAACCGGTAACGCAACCACAATCGCTCGACACCTTCGACGAGTGGCTGCGCAAGCCCGCGCCTGCCGCTGCCTTCGCAATACAACTCAGGCTCGCCCGTCGACGCGCTGACACGCGCGTAAAAACGATTGACGATCAACGGTTTCGCATCAGCCGCACCGACACCCTGACCGAGGCAATCCGTCGCCTGGCCGGTTACCGTAAGCCACGTCGATACACCGTCGCCAACGTAGCGCACGACGAGCCCATCCGAGCCACTCGCAAGCGGATCGCACACTGGCTGAGCATCCGCACCGACAACCCGTGCCCGCACGCATCCGAAGAGTCCGGGTGCTGGCAGCGCATCGTGCGCATCAAGCGGCACGAAACCGGCCATCTGAATCTGCTGAGCGATCAACACAAGCGCCGCTTGCGCCGAATCGCGCATCCGTGCGGCATCCGCAGCCGCCGCATACGCCGTCCGTTGGACGCGATAAAGCGATACCGCCGTTAGCAAAATAAGCAAACCGAGCGCCATCGCGACCATTGCCTCGATCAACGTATGAGCGCGCCAATGCAATATCCGATTCATCCGCCGCCCACAGTCGCATAGGCGAGCGTCACACATCGCGCACCGCCCGCCGTTACGAAAACCCCGGTGCAACTCGATGAACCTTCGGCTGCCGGCTGCGCGCCGTCCCACTCGACTCGCAGCGTCGCAATGCCGCCGCCCCCGCCGGCAAGCGCGAACTTGCCATGCGGCAACGCAGCCACCGCTGCTTGCCAGTCAATGCCCGCCGGTCCGACAGACTGAGCCGTTTCGGCCCAGGAATCGGCGAAAAACCACGCCTGCTCGCGATATACGGCGTCACGCTCGCTGCGTATCGCCGCAAGCAATGCAGCAATCACACTGAGCGCGGCCATCGCAAGCAGCGCCGACGCAACTGTCACCTCCACCAGCGAGCCGCCCCGCGTCATACGGCGGCACTTCACACCGGCGCTCCACAACCGCCCTCCGTGGCCCGCACGCGTCCACCCGACGCGATCCGCAAACAATGCCGCCAGCGCTCACCGCGCCATACGCCCGATGCATCGTGTGGCGTAAATTCGAAACTCCGAAAACCGCCAATCACTTGTCCTGCCGGCGGCGTGAACACAATGTCGCCGCCCGCGCCCGTCACGGCGACCTGTGCATCGCGCACGAAGCGCCGCAGCACGCGCGTACCGCGAGCGCCGTCCGCCGCGACCACCAACCAGCCGCACGACCAATCGGTCGCACTATCGTTACAGGGCCGGCCGGCCGCAATACATCCGGCTGCCGAGCCGGCCCGGCACAGCACGACGCGAGTGCCGAGTCTGAGCGCTTCCGAGCGCGCATAAGCCAGCGCCGTGCCGAATAGGCGAGCGCGCGCCTCGACCCGATCGCGCATTCGCGCTCCGGAGAGCGTCGGCGCCGTCAGTGTCGTGGCGAGCGCGATCAGCGCAAGCACGACCATCAGCTCGATGAGCGTAAATCCCGCTGCTATTCGCCAGTTGCTATCCGTTCGCATCGTGCGCCTCCGTCAATCCGATGCGCCGACTCTACCGGTGCGCGCGCATGCACACCATCTGCCGAATGGCCGAGTCGCGCGTCATGGCGGCGCGAACGATAATCGCCCAGGCGAGCACGGTTGCCGCGCGATAAGCCCGGGCAATGCGCACCAGAAACGGACGGATTACGGAATGAAACAGGAAAGGGAATATGCAAGCTCAGCGCTTGCGCGGCGGCTTCACGGGCGCCGTGCGCCGGAACTCCTCGATCACGTCCGCGAATTCGGACACGTCCTCGAACCGCCGATAGACGGACGCGAAACGCACATAGGCAATCGTATCGAGGGCGCGCAGCTCGTTCATTACGAGTTCGCCGAGCTTTTCACTGCGGACCTCGCGCTCGCCGGATGCGAGCAATTGATATTCGATGCGTGCGACCGCCGCGTCGATCGCGTCAGCCGCAACGGGACGCTTGCGCAGCGCCAGTTGCATGCTCGCGACGATCTTGCGGCGATCGAATTCGGTGCGGCTGCCATCTTTCTTCACAACAGCAGGCAACGCCAACTCGACCCGCTCATACGTCGTGAAACGCTTGTCGCAGGCCGAGCAGCGGCGGCGCCGGCGTATCGCGGCACCGTCCTCCGACACGCGCGAATCCACTACTTGCGTGTCGTCGTGCCGGCAGAACGGGCAGCGCATGGCCGATCAGCGGTAAACCGGAAACCGCTTCGTCAGCTCGGCGACCTGTGCACGCACGCGCGCGATCGTCGTTTCGTCCTCCGGATTCTCCAGCACGTCGGCGAGCAGATTACCCACGAGCTCGACCTCCTGAGGGCCAAAGCCGCGTGTCGTCATCGCCGGCGAGCCGAGACGGATACCGCTCGTCACGAACGGTTTTTCCGGATCGTTCGGGATCGCATTCTTGTTGACCGTGATGTGCGCCGCGCCGAGCGCCGCTTCCGCCGCCTTGCCGGTAATGTTCTTCGCGCGCAGATCGACGAGCATCACGTGGCTTTCGGTACGGCCGGACACAATGCGCAGGCCGCGCTTCACGAGCGTGTCGGCCAGCACGCGTGCGTTCTCGACCACCTTCTGCTGATACGTCTTGAATTCAGGCGACAGCGCTTCCTTGAACGCCACGGCCTTCGCCGCGATCACATGCATCAGCGGGCCACCCTGGATGCCCGGGAAGATCGCCGAATTGATTTGCTTCTCGTATTCGGCCTTCATCAGGATCACGCCGCCGCGCGGGCCGCGCAGACTTTTGTGCGTTGTCGTCGTGACGAAATCGGCGTGCGGCACCGGGTTCGGATAGACGCCCGCGGCAATCAACCCCGCGTAGTGCGCCATGTCGACCATCAAGTAAGCGCCAACCGACTTCGCGATCTTCGCGAGACGCTCGAAATCGATCTTCAACGCGAACGCCGACGCGCCCGCGACGATCATCTTCGGCTTGTGCTCTTCAGCGAGCTTCTGCGCGGCGCCGTAGTCGATGTCCTCGCTTTCGTTCAGGCCATAGCTGACGACGTTGAACCACTTGCCCGACATGTTGACCGGCGAGCCGTGCGTCAGATGGCCGCCGTGCGCAAGACTCATCCCCATGATCGTGTCGCCCGGCTTGAGCATGGCGAAAAACACGCCCTGGTTTGCCTGCGAGCCGGAGTTCGGCTGCACGTTCGCGGCTTCGGCGCCGAAAAGCTGCTTCACACGATCGATCGCAAGCTGCTCGACGATGTCCACGTACTCGCAGCCGCCGTAATAGCGCTTGCCTGGATAGCCTTCCGCATATTTGTTGGTGAGCTGCGAGCCCTGTGCCGCCATCACGGCCGGGCTCGTGTAATTTTCCGAGGCGATCAGCTCAATATGCTCTTCCTGGCGAGTATTCTCTTGCTGAATCGCTTGCCAAATTTCGGGGTCCACATTCGCAATGGTGCTTTGGGCTCTGTCAAACATACGGTTTCCGTTAAGTGTGTACAGGTTGACCGAAAATGGCCGAATATGTCGCCCGGCCAGCTCGACACGGTGGAGAGCCAGCTCGACGTAGCGGAGGAATCCGTGGAACGCGAGGCAGGACAGCCACCGGCGATGCGCGCACGACACGGCGCACAACGGCTGCCCAGGCGAACGGCAAAAGCGAAACCCCGCGCTTCACGGTGGGACGCTCCACCTTGGCCCCGAAAGGCCTTATCGCCAGTCACGCAGGGAGATATTGAGCGCATTAGTTTATTGGATGCACGGTGAATAGGCAACCAAGCCGAGCTTGCCAGACAATGCCGCCCCCCCAAAAAGGGCCAAATTGATCGGCACTGCGGGCCGGGTCTGCAGGGTGTGCGCGTCTGGCGCGTCCCGGCCTTGTCGCACCGCCGCAATCCCAGTAGGCTAGCGTGTTCCATCAAGCAGGCGTCTCAAGCGTCCATCAAGGAGCAGCAGCAATGATCGTGTTCGTCACCGGCGCATCGGCAGGTTTCGGCGCCGCCATCGCCCGGATCTTCGCGAAAGGCGGCCATCGCGTCGTCGCCACCGCGCGCCGCAAGGATCGTCTCGACGCGCTTGCCGCCGAGCTAGGCAACGCGCTTTTGCCGCTCGAACTCGACGTACGCGACCGGGCGGCCGTCGAAGCCGTGCCAGCGTCGCTGCCCGCCGAGTTTGGCGCGATCGACGTGCTCGTCAATAACGCCGGCCTCGCGCTCGGCGTCGAGCCTGCGCACAAGGCGAGCCTCGACGAATGGCAAACGATGATCGACACGAACTGCTCGGGCCTCGTCACGGTCACCCGCACACTGTTGCCGGGCATGATCGAGCGCGGCCGCGGCCATATCTTCAATCTCGGCTCGGTCGCAGGCAGCTATCCGTACCCTGGCGGCAACGTCTACGGCGCAACCAAGGCGTTCGTGCGCCAGTTCAGCCTGAATCTGCGCGCGGATCTGGTCGGCACGCCGCTGCGCGTGACCGATATCGAGCCGGGCCTCTGCGGCGGCACCGAATTCTCGAACGTGCGCTATCGTGGTGACGACGCGAAGGCGGCAAACGTCTATGCGAACGTCGCCCCGCTCACCGCGCAGGACATCGCCGACACGATCTACTGGATCGCCACCCGCCCCGCGCACGTGAACATCAACACGATCGAGATGATGCCGGTCGCGCAGGCCCCTGCCGGGCTGACCGTTCATCGGGGCTGAGCCAGCTCGGGCGCGCGGGGACCCGCAAGGCCGCCCCGCGCGACAACATACCGTTACGAATCGGAGTCGCCGTTCCGGTAGAATGCGCGCCATGATTGAGCCCACCCAACAGCCAGACGCAGCGCCAGACTTTGTGTGGCCCGTTCGCGTGTACTACGAGGATACCGATACCGGCGGCGTCGTCTATTACGCGAACTACCTGAAATTCTTCGAGCGCGCGCGCACCGAATGGCTGCGCGCGTGCGGCGTCGACCAACGGCGCGTCGCCGACGAGACGGGAGCGATCTTCGTCGTCTGCGACGCCGCGCTCAACTACCGCGCCCCCGCGCGGCTCGACGACGCGCTCACGATCACCTGCAAGATCGACCGGCTCGGCCATGCATCGGTGACGTTCACCCAACAGGCGTGGCGGGACGATATGCTCCTTGTCACCGCCAAGGTGAGAATTGCCTGCGTCGATCGCGCCGTGTTCCGATCGAGCCTGATCCCGCCGCCCGTCTTCGAGGCGCTCAAGCGTGGGCCGGCCGCGCGCGAACTGCGGGACGGCGGTGTCAACGCTGAGCGCCCAGGTGCCGTTTAGACACAGCCGATGAACTTCACCCCCGTGACCCGCTACTAAGCAAGGTTCGGCGGGATGCCCGCGGCGCGCCAAACCGAATGGCCCTGCCGCGCGCCGCCGGAATATTCCGGCCGGGTACCCTGGTCAGGCCCTCCCCGAAGGGGACGTTAATCAAACCTTTATGAACACTGCTCAAGACCTGTCGATCATCTCCCTCGTCCTCAACGCGAGCGTGCTCGCCCAGGCGGTGATGGGGCTCCTGCTCATCCTGTCGCTGATGTCGTGGACCTTCATTTTCCGCAAATGGTTTGCGATCCGCCGCGCCCGCGCGCAAACCGAGCGCTTCGAGCGCGACTTCTGGTCGGGCGGCGATCTGCAGGCGCTGTACCAGAGCGCGGCAAACAATCGTCACACGATCGGCGCGCTCGAGCGGATCTTCGAATCGGGGATGCGGGAATTCCTCAAGGCTAAGGAAAAGCGCCTGAGCGATCCGACACTCCTTCTCGATGGGGCTCGCCGCGCGATGCGCGCATCATTCCAGCGTGAAATGGACGTTCTCGAATCGAACCTGTCGTTCCTCGCGTCGGTCGGCTCGGTCAGCCCATATATCGGTCTGTTCGGCACCGTGTGGGGGATCATGAACTCGTTCCGGGGACTCGCGAACGTGCAGCAGGCCACGCTCGCGAACGTCGCGCCCGGCATCGCCGAGGCACTCGTCGCAACCGCGATCGGCCTGTTCGCCGCGATTCCGGCAGTCGTCGCGTATAACCGCTATGCGCACGATATCGACCGTCTCGCTATCCGCTTCGAGACGTTCATCGAAGAATTCTCGAACATCCTGCAGCGCCAGGCGCAATAAGGAGCACGCGATGGCCGGCACCCCCATTCGTTCCAGCATGCGCGGCGGCCGCTCGCGCCGCTCGATGGCCGACATCAACGTCGTGCCGTACATCGACGTGATGCTCGTGCTGCTCGTCATTTTCATGGTCACGGCGCCGCTCGTCGCGCCGTCGATCATCAATCTGCCGACCGTCGGCAATGCCGCACCGCAGGATCAGACGCCGCCCGTCGTCGTCAACATCCGCGCCGACGGTAAAATAAGCGTCCGCTACAAGAGCGAGTCGGGCGCGTCGCAGGAAGATGCGATGACGAAGGCCGAGCTTGACAGCTTCATCGTATCGCGCCAGACCGATCACCCGGATCAGCCGGTTGTGATCGCGGCGGACAAGACGGTTCAGTATGACGCGGTCATGTCGGTGATGTCCGATCTGAAGGCGCGCGGCGTGAAGCGCGTCGGCCTGCTCGTCAAATCGCAATGATGTCGAGCCAACCACGCGCCGCCTATCCGCACAAGCCGCCACGCGAGCGCGGCACCGGCCGCGCGTTCCTGCTCGCGGCGCTGATGCATGTTTTGCTCGCGCTCTTCCTTTATCACGGCATCCAGTGGCCAAACAGCACGCCCGCGGGCGCGCAGGCCGAGCTTTGGACCGAGATTCCAGACACATCCGTGCCGCGCCCCGCGCCACCCGTGAAGGCGGCCCCTGCTCCTGAGCCGGTCAAGAACGACGAAGCGGATATTGCGTTGCAGCAAAAGCGGCGCGCGCAGCAGGCCGCGGCCCGCGAAGCACAACTCGAGGAGCAGCGCCGGCAGAGGCTGAAGGCGCAACAGCTCGCCGCACAACAAGCCGCGCAGCTTGCCGCCCAGCAGGCGGCCGAGCGCGACAAGCAGAAACAGGCCGATAAGCTCAAGCAGCAGCTCGCGGAACAACAGCGCAGGCTCGAGCAGCAGAAGAAGCAAGAGAAGCAAGAGAAGCAAGAGCAGCTTGCCGCCCAAAAGAAAGCCGAGGCCGAAAAAGCGGCGAAGGCTGCGGCGGCGGCCAAGGCGAACGCGGCGGCGCGCGCGAAACTCGACAAGGAGCGGCAGGCCCGCCTTGCGCAACTGCAAGGGATGGCGGGCTCGGGCGGCGGCGAAGGGCTTGCGAAGAGCGGCACCGGCACCGGCTCGGGCGGCACCGCGGCGTCCCCCGGCTACGCGGACAAGGTGCGGCGGCGCGTGAAGCCGCACATCGTTTGGGGTGGCGAGCGCGAAGGTCTCGTCACCGTCGTCTCGATTCGCTGTACGCCGTCGGGCGACGTGCTCAGCGCGTCGATCCGCCGTTCCAGCGGAAATTCGGGGTGGGATCAAGCCGTGATCAACGCGATCCAGGCATCGGTGCCGCTACCGCCCGATACCAATGGCCAAACCCCCAGCCAGATTACGATTACCTTCAGGGCGGCGGAATAGACGTATTTACGCGTACACTCGCGCCGTCGCGACGGGAACGAATCGGGTATCTTTGAGTCTTTCGCGCAAGCAAGCACAAACGGGAACAGGAAGCATGAGTTTGATGACGAAGCTAGGTTTTAGGGCACTCGTGGCCTCGTGTTTGATCGCGGCGGGCACCGGCGCCCACGCGCAAGTGAACGTACTGATCACGGGCGTCGGCTCCACCCAGTTTCCGATCGCCACCGCCAATTTCGTCAACGAAGCGAGCCTGCCTCAACAGGTCACGTCAATCGTTCGCGCCGATCTGGCGAGAAGCGGCAAGTTCACGAACGTCGACGCGGGCAGTACGCCCGTGCCCGAAACAGCGTCGCCGGACTTTGGCGGATGGAAGGCGAAAGGCGCGAACGCGTTCGTCGCGGGCAGCGTGACCCGCGAATCGGGTGGCCAATACAAGGTCAACTTCATCCTGTACGACACGGTCAAACAACAAAGCCTGGGCGGCCTGTCGCTGACTGCGTCGAACGACAGCGAGGCGATGCGCAAGGCCGGTCATAAGATTGCCGATTACATCTATCAAAAGCTCCTCGGCGTGCGCGGCGTGTTCAACACCCGCCTGTCGTATGTGCAGCGCACGGGCAATTCGTACCGGCTGCTGATCTCCGACTCCGACGGACAGAATCCGATTCCCGCGCTCACGAGCAAGGAGCCGATCATCTCGCCCGCGTGGTCGCCGAGCGGCACCAAGGTTGCGTATGTGTCGTTCGAGCTGAAGAAGCCGGTCGTCTACATTCACGATCTGCCGACCGGCCGCCGCTACGTGATCTCGAATCAGAAAGGCAATAACAGCGCGCCCGCGTGGTCGCCGGACAGCCAAACGCTCGCGGTTGCGCTGTCGCTCACGGGCAATACGCAGATTTATTCGGTCAATGCGTCGGGTGGCGGACTCAAGCGCCTCACGCGCAGCGGCTCGATCGACACCGAACCGTTCTATTCTCCTGATGGCAAGTGGATCTACTTCACGAGCGACCGCGGCGGCGCACCGCAGATTTACAGAATGCCGGCCGAAGGCGAAAGCGCCGGTGCGGCGCAGCGCGTGACGTTCACCGGCAGCTACAATACAAGCCCGCGGGTCAGCCCGGACGGCAGGCTGCTCGCGTACATCTCGCGCACCGGCGGGGGCTTCAAGTTGTATGTCCAAGATCTGCAAACAGGGGCGGCAAACGCCGTCACCAACACGACGCGCGACGAATCGCCGAGCTTTGCGGCGAACGGTCAGTACATTCTGTATGCCACTCAGTCGGGCGGCCGCAGCGTACTCGCTGCCGTCCCCTCCGACGGCAGCGCGCCGCCGCAGATTCTGTCTATTCAGGGCGGCGTGCGTGAGCCGTCCTGGGGACCCTTCATGCAATAACCACAAGGAGAATCAGTATGATGTCGAAAAAACTTCGTCTTGCGTTCGCAATGCTAACGATCGGCGTGCTCGCCGCGTGTAAGTCGGGTGTGAAGGTCGACGAAAACGCTAATCAAAACGCATCACAAACGAATCCGGAAAACGTCGCGCAAGTCACCGTCGACCCGCTCAACGATCCGAACAGCCCGCTCGCAAAGCGCAGCATCTACTTCGATTTCGACAGCTATTCGGTGCAGGATCAGTACCAGCCGCTGCTGCAACAACACGCGCAATACTTGAAGAGCCATCCGCAACGCCACGTCCTGATCCAGGGCAACACCGACGAGCGCGGCACGAGCGAGTACAACCTCGCTCTGGGTCAGAAGCGAGCCGAAGCCGTGCGCCGCGCGCTGTCACTGCTCGGCGTTGCGGATACGCAGATGGAAGCCGTGAGCCTCGGCAAGGAAAAACCGGTGGCGCTCGGCCATGACGAAGCGTCGTGGGCACAGAACCGCCGCGCGGACCTCGTCTATCAACAGTAAGTCACGGAAGAATCGCTGTATGACGCACCGTTTTTCCTGGATGCACGCCGCCGCTTCGTTGTGCATGGCCGGCGCGGCTCTTGCGGCTGCACCGGCCCATGCCGGCCTTTTCGACGATGACGAAGCCCGCCGCGCGGTGCTCGACCTGCGCAGCAAGACCGATAACCTGACGAGTCAGCTTTCGGCCGCACAACGCACGATCCTCGACCAGTCGGGCCGCCTCGACCAACTGAACCAGCAGGTCGCGACGCTGCGTGGCGAAAACGAGGATCTGACGAACCGCCTAACGACGCTCGAGCGTCAACAGAAGGAGTACTACACCGATCTGGACACGCGCCTCAAGAAGTTCGAGCCGCAGCAAAAGACGGTGGACGGCGTTGAAGGCACGGTGCAGCCGGGGGAAACGGACGCGTTCAACGCTGCGTCTCAGCAATTTCGCAACGGCAACTTCAAGGGCGCGGCGGCTTCGTTTCGCTCATTCATCGCGAAATATCCGCAAAGCCCCTATCAGCCCACCGCGCAATACTGGCTCGGCAATGCGCAGTACGCACTTCGCGACTACCGTGGTTCGAGCGCGACGTGGCAAAACCTCGTAAAGAGCTACCCGCAGCATCCGAAGGCGGCCGACGCGCTCGTCGCGATCGCGACGAACCAGATCGAACAAGGTCAGAAAGCCGCTGCGAAGAAGACGCTTGAGCAGGTCGTCTCGCAATACCCGGGCACGGATGCCGCACAGGCTGCGCAAAGCAAGCTGGATGCGGTCAAGTAACGGAAAAAAGCGGTTCGCGATCGAATTTGTTGACAAGCCTGCAAAGCGGCCGCTATAATTTTGCCTCTTTGGGTCGTTAGCTCAGCTGGTAGAGCAGCGGACTTTTAATCCGTTGGTCACTGGTTCGAATCCAGTACGGCCTACCAAGATGCACAAGGGTCTCCTATGGAGACCCTTTTTCATTTCCGTTCCGCGCCCGTAAAACCGCTCAATTCACCTCGACGCGGCACGACACGATATCGAGCGCCTCGCTCCAATTCGCGACCGCCCGATGTGGAATGCCGAAAGCCCGCGTCACGCCCCGGCCGCTCACGCGCGCGCCCTCGCGCAACGCATCGTCCGCTTCGACCGTGACGAGCACCTTGCACATACGGGCCAGCGCGTCCGCATGCTGTTTGAGCCAGATGCCGCGCCGCTTGCGATCCTCATGCGCCTCATCGCTTTGCGCGCCGACGTAAATCACGGCGAACGGCTCGCCTCGCGCGATCAGCGCATTCATTTCCGCCACCCACTGAACCGCGTAACCTGGACGAATCGCCTCCGATTGAACCCGAACGACAGGAAACCATTCGACGTCATGCACGACGAACGTTGAAGCATCGAAAGCCATATCGCCCCCTAGAGAAAATCAAACGACCGGATGCGCATCAAGCGCTGGGGCCAACTACTGCTGTGCCGAAGCAAGCAGATATGCCAAAACTATCCGCGCGCACATGCAATGTACGCGATATCCGGCGCGGCGGCATTGCCGCCTCCGAGCCGCCGCGCTGCCCTACCGCATCTCTTCCACATTTGATGCGGCACACAATGTGGGCCGCGAGGTTGGCGCGGCGGCAATCAAAGCCTGAACCGAGCGGTAAGCCAATCCTGCCGCGCTCAAGCGCTGCGACAGCGGACGCATCGACGCCGCGCCGGCTTCAAGCGTCATCGATATTTTCACGCGCAAACGCCCGCCGTCGGCAGCCGCAGCCATCCGGGCTGCAACGGCATCGCGGACAATCGCCGCGCCCGGCCATCATCGCGCATCGCCGCCGGCATCGAAGCGCATTCGAACCGACGCCAGTTCCTTCGGCAACCGCGCGGACCGCGCCCGCGTCCGGGATATTTCGACGAAGCCAAGACGCTCGTAAAGCCCGCGAGCGCGCACGTTGTCGACCAGCACGTCGAGAACTACACCCCTGCCCGCTTCGGCGCCAAACAGGCCCGCCGAGCGCGCATCGTCGAACAACGCGCTGAACGCGCCACAGCCACGCCAGCGCTCGTCGGTCGCGCAATGCGCAATCAGCGTCTGCGTGCGCTTCGGCGCCGGCAACTCGCTTTCCAGCACGAGTCCGCGCAGCAGCATGCCAACCGTGCGCAGCGGGCCGAACCAACGCAGCAGCATCCAAGCGACATGCAGATCGTCGAAACGGGTTTTGCGGCCGTCATGCGCGGCCAGCACCGCGCAGACGTCGCCGTCCTCCGTGACGGCGACGTGATGACGCCGCCACGAGAACCGCCCGTATTTCGACGCGAACGCGAATTTCAAGAACCCGATGCATCGCTCAGGCGGCTCGCCGAGAAAAAAGCTGAACTCCCGCACGCCCGATGCGAACACGAGCGGCGCGCATGCGCCCGCGTCACCCGCAACGGCGGCGCGAAAGCGCCGCACCGGCGATGGTCGGCCGGCTTGTCCGCGCGCCGCGGCGCGCCCGCGCTCCAACGGCGTGGTCATCGCGCCGGCATTCAGCGCGCGAGCCGCACGAGCGCCGCGATCGTGCGATCGATCTGCTCGGGCTCGTGGGTCGAGCAAATGAAAAAGCGCAAGCGCGCGGTCCGCTCTTCGACTGCCGGATAGAAGATCGGCTGCACGTTGATTCCGTCGTCGAACAGCGCATTCGCCCATTGCGCGGCCTTTATCGAGCTGCCGGTGATGACGGGCACGACCGCATAGCCGACGCTCGTGCCGGTATTGAGCTTCGCCGCGCGCGCCTGCGTGAGGAATTGCAGCCCGCGCTCGCGCAGCGTCGCAATGCGTTGCGGCTCGGCCTGCAGCTTGCCGAGCGCGGCGAGCGACGCGGCCGCGAGCGCGGGCGACAAGCCGACGCTGTAAAGAAAGCCCGGCGCGAGATGGCGCAGGATATCGACGAGCGGCTGGCAACCGGCGATAAAGCCGCCGCATCCGGCCAGCACCTTGCTCAGCGTGCCCATCCACAGATCGACCTCGTCGGACGGCACGCCGCAATGTTCGCGTATGCCCCGGCCAGTCGCGCCGAGCACGCCGAGCGAATGCGCTTCGTCGACCATCAGGAACGCGCCGTAACGCTTCTTGATCTCGACGAACCGCTCGAGGTCCGGCAAGTCGCCGTCCATGCTGTAGAGACCTTCGACCGCGATGAGCACGTGCCGATAATCTCGCCGCACGCGCGCGAGCAGCGCGTCGAGCGCGCGCCAATCGTTGTGAGCGAAGCTCAAGCGCTTCGCGCCGCTCAACTGCGCGCCCTGCACGATGCTGTTGTGCGCGAGCGCATCGTGGATGACCAGATCGCCCGGCCCGAACAGCGAGCCGATAACGGTCACGTTCGTCGCATGCCCGCTCACGAACACGACGCAGTCGTCGGTCTCGTAGAACGACGCGAGCGCCTGCTCCAGCTCGCGCTGCACCGGCCGCTCGCCCGCGACCATCCGGCTCGCCGATGCGGACGTGCCGTAGCGGTCGATCGCCTCCTTCGCGCGCGCCGACACGGCCGGATCGCCCGCGAGACCGAGATAATTGTAGTTCGCGAAATTCACGTATTCGCGACCGCCGATCTGCGTCGTCGCGCCAGCCACGCCGTCGTGCACGCGAAAGAACGGCGATGCCACACGCAGCTTCTCGCCCATCTCGCGAATCAGCTTCACCTGCTGATATTGCGGCATTGCCTCGAACCAGCTTCGCGGATCGCCCGTCGCGTGCGCGGCAGACGTGGACAAAGTGCGACGCGCGCCGCCGCCGTCGTCGGACACGCGGTCCAGTTGCCGCTTCAGTGCTTTCGCCGCGAGTTGCTGGCGCAGGTGATCTCCCAATCCCATCTGAACCGTTCGCCTGTCTCGTGAATGAAGTTCATATATTACGCGACGAACTCCGCCCATTCCCACGCTCCCGGCGTCGACAGCAACTTTTCGACGAGCCGGAAGTTCATCTCATGGCTCGGCCGCCATGCCGATACGCGGGCAAGCAGCGGCGCGCCGGCAAGCGCGAGATCGCCGATCAAGTCGAGCACGCGGTGCCGGACGAATTCGTCCGGCTGCCGCAAGCCGCCGACGACGCGCTTGCCGATGATCGACGCGGTGCATGACGGCCGCGCGCCGCGCAGAATCGGCACGCCGCGCAGATAACCGGCAACGATCGCCGGAATCGCCCATTTGATGCGCCCGTAAGATCGCGACGGGGCGATCTGCGCGGCGAACACGTCGGGCGTCAGCACGCCGTGCCAGTGCATGTCGCCAAAGCCTTTCAGATCGTTGCGCACGCTAAGCTCGTAGCGCTCAGCGGGCTCGATGCGCATCTCGCGCCGCTCCGCGCCGGCGCCGTGCATTTCGACGACAGGCTTGAGCACCCGAATGAAGCGCTTCGGCGCGGGCAGCGCCGCGCGGCCGCATGCGCGCAGCGCATCGACCCACGGCTGCGCGCTGCCGTCGAGAATCGGCAGCTCTTCCGCATCGAGCTCGACGGTCGCATGGTCGATCTCACACGCGAGCAGCGACGCGAGCAGATGCTCGATGGTGCGCACGCCGACGCCGTCGGCATTGCGCAGCATCGTGCATAGCGGCTGCGCGCGTCTCAATGACGGATCGGCGGCAAGCGTCGCAAGCTCCCGGCCGCCTTCGAGGCGGCGGAACACGACGCCGTGCGCGCGTGCGTCGGCCGGCAGAATTCGGACGTTGACGCGACGCCCGGTGTGCAAGCCGCGCCCCGCGATAGCAAGCTCGCGCGCGAGCGTGCCCTCGCGCATCTGCCAGCCGGCCGGCGCGCTCATGCGGTCATCGCGAGCGGATTCGGCGCACCCGCCGCCGCGCCCGCAGGCTCGGCGCCGCCGGCGGGGCCCAGCATCGCGTCGCGCGCGTCGCCTTCGAGCCCGTGCTGCTCGACCAGCGACGCGCGACGCGCCGCTTCGCCGTCGAACGCGGCCGACGCATCCGCCACGCCGGCAATCAAATCGACGATACGCTCGGCCAGCGAATGCACGGTCGCGCCATCGGCGATCGCCATCACCGACAGCTTGACCTCGAACGCCTCCTCGATCGCCATTCCCAGCTCCATTCCCATCAGAGAATCCATGCCGAGATCGAGCACCGACCGATCGAGTGCAATCCGATCGGGCGACAGATGCAGGATGCGCGCGATCTGCGCGCGCAGAGTATCTTCGACGGCGCCGATCGCGTCGTCGCGCGCCAGTGCCTGCACTTGCGCGCGCAAGCGCGTGCCGCCTTCGCGCGCGGGCTCGTTCGCGCCGAACGCCCGCAGCAGCGCGTACCGGCGTGCGCCGGCAGCCGGCATGCCGCGCGACACCGCCTGCCAGTCGAGTCTCACCACGGCTTCGCCGGCTTCGCCCGCGCACAGCACCCGCTCGAGCGCGGCAAGCGCCTCGCCCGACGTGATCGACACGCCGCCGATCCGCGCCTGCAACGCGTCGCGCGTGCCGGTGTTGCGCGCGAGGAAACCGACGTCGTCGACGGGCCCCCACGCCATGACCGTGCCCGCCAGCCCGGCTGCGCGGCGCGTGGCCACGAGCGCTTCGACGAAGCTGTTCGCGGCGACATAGCTTGCCTGGCCCGGATTGCCGAGATAGGTCGTCACCGACGAATAGACGATGAAGAAATCCAGCGCGAGATCGCGCGTCGCGTGATGCAAATTCCACGCGCCCGCGACCTTCGGCGCGAGCACCGCGTTGAATCGCGCGTCATCGAGATTGCGCAGCAACCCGTCGTCGATCTGCATTGCCGAATGCAGCACGCCCTTGAGCGGCGTGCCGCGTGCGCCGATTTCGCCCACCACGCGCGCGAGCGCCGCCGCATCGGTCGCATCGCACGAGACGACGTGCACCTGCGCGCCAAGCGCATCGCGCCACTGCGCCGCCTCGTCGCGCAGCGCCGGCTCGAGCGTGCCGCCGCGGCTCGCGAGCGTCAGGTGCCGCGCGCCGCGCGACACCATCCAGCGCGCGCTCGCAAAGCCCAGGCCGCCGGTGCCGCCGATGATCAGATAGCCCGCGGCCGGATCGAGCCGCAGCTCGCCGGGCGCCAGCGCGCTGCTGCGCGCCGGCGCCGGCGTGCCGGCGGAGTAAGTGACCAGCACCTTGCCGATCTGCCGCGCCTGCTGCATATAGCGGAACGCATCCTCGACGCGCGAGGCCGGAAAGGCGCGATACGGCAACGGATGCAGCGCGCGTTGCTCGAACAGCGCGATGACCTCGCCGAACAGGTGCGCGGTGAGATCCGGCCGCGCGTTCATCAGTTGATCGGCGTCGATGCCGAAATAGCTGATGTTGTTGCGCAACGGCCGCAGGCCGATCTGGCTGTTCTCGTAGAAATCGCGCTTGCCGAGTTCGAGGAAGCGGCCGAACGGGCGCAACGTGTCGATGCTGCGCACCATCGCCTCGCCCGCGAGCGAATTGAGCACGATGTCGACGCCTTCGCCGTGCGTCAGCGCGAGAATTTCGTCGGCGAACGACAGGCTGCGCGAATCGAGGACATGATGCACGCCGGCAAGACGCACGAACTCGCGCTTCTCGTCGTTGCCCGCCGTGGCGAACACCTCCGCGCCCAGGTGACGCGCGATCTGAATCGCCGCGATGCCGACGCCGCCCGCCGCGCCGTGCACGAGCACCCGCTCGCCGGCGCGCAGCCGCGCGAGTTCGGCGAGCGCGTAATACGCGGTGAAGAATGTCGTCGGAATCGTCGCCGCTTCCTCGAACGACAACTGCGACGGCTTGTGCGCGAGCGCCGAGGCGCGCGTCCTGACGCGTGTGGCGAAGGCCGCGCTCGCAAAGCCGAGCACGGCGTCGCCCACCGAGAATCCGTCGACGTCGCGCCCGACGCGCACGACGCGTCCCGCCAGCTCCATGCCGATCGTCGCGCCGGCGAAGCCCGATTCGACCGCCTCGTCCGACAACAGGCCCATCGCGTACATCACGTCGCGGAAATTCAAGCCGGTCGCAACCGGTTCGATCTCGACTTCGTCGGGCTCGAGTTCGCGCGGCGGCAGCGCGAACCATTCGAGATTGCGCAGCGATCCAGGCGCATCGAACGCGAGCACGGCGGCCGGACGCACGCCGAGCGTATCGGTGCGCGCGTCGGCTTGCGCGGCACTCAGCATGCGCGGCACGAAACGGCCCTGCGGCGTGAGCAGCACCTCCTCTTCGTCGTCGTTCGCGAGCAATTCGCGCACCAGCGCATCCAGCGGCAACTCGAGCGCGGGATGCACGTCGATCAGTTGACACGACAGCTCCGGATGCTCGTTCGCGAGCACCCGGCCGAGCCCCCAGAGCCCGGCCTGCGCCGGGTTCAGCGGCGCGCCTTCGGCCTCAAACGGCGCGCCGCCGCGCGTGACAATCGACAGCCTCGCGCTCGCGGTGGCATCGACGACGCATAGCTCGCGCACGAGCCGCGCGAGCGAAACGACGCCCGTTTGTTGCGCGCGCATCAATTCGTCGCCGTCGGCATCGTCGGCCACTGCCGCGTCGGGCGCGACGAACACCAGGTGATGCGGCTGCGCGGGCGATGCGAGCGCGACGATTTCCACCACGCGCTCGAGCGGCACAGCTTCCGCGTAGCAGCCGGTGCCGGCGAGCGCGCTGGCAAGCGCCGCGCATGCATCGTTGTCGTCGCCCGTCACGACGAGCCAGCGCTCCGCATAGGCAGCGGTATCGAGGCTGTCCCATACGGCGCCATCGAGCGCTTCGTGATTGTCGTGCGCCCGCGCCGCCGGTTTGCGCGCGACGATGAAGGTCGGCACGCCTTCGAGATCGAGCGACTGTTCGAGATAGCGCGTGACGTCGATGAAGCCCGCGTGCGTGAGCAGCGATTCGATCTCGCCCGGCGCGGCGCACGGCGGCGGCGTTGCCGGCGCGGCGCCGCCCGCGCGCGCGCCGCCTGAGACGACGGCAAACACGATATCGGCGAAACGGCTGCCGCTTTGTTCCGTCACGACGGCGATGCCGCCCGGCGCCAGCCGCTCAAACACGACTGTCGCCACGGCGAGCGGATCGGACCGCGCACTGAGCGCACGGTCGATGACCACGATATCGAACGGCGTGCGGTCATCGGTCGAAAAGGCGAAGGCGTCGCCGCTCTGAAGCGCGATTGTCTGTACCGACGGGTGCGCGTGCGCATCGAAGCTTGCGAGCTGACGCGGCGTGCCGGCAATCGTGTAATCGCAGCGCACGGCGCTGGGCGCGACGCCGAGCGGGCGCAGCACGTCGCGGCCCGGATCGCCGATTTCGAGCACGCGCAGCCGGCGCGGCAGCCGCCACGCCGCAAGCGCCTCGTCGACGCAAGCCGCCATCAGCGCGTGCGTGTGGTTCCAGGTCGGCGACGCGTCGAAGAAGTGATCGACGAGGCTGTCGCCCGTAGACGACAGCGGGCGCGACGCCGCTTCGCCGCGCAAAACCGCCGGCAGCGTCGCGCCGCAGTGCGCGAGCAAGGTCAGCTCCGCGACATGGCCGGGCGACTCGGCGATCAAGCCGCGCCAAAGTTCGTCGAGCGCGGGCAACAGCGCGCACGATTCGTCATTGCGCACGAGCCGCGGGCCGTCCCAGTGCGCGAGCCCGTCCTCGACCAGCATCGCCGCAAGACGGGCGACGAGCGCCGCGCGCTCGCCCGCCAACGGCGCAGGCTGCCCGAACGCGCCGGTTGCATCGAGCGCCGCCAACGCGTAGCCGCTCGCGAGCACGTCCAGAAGCGGCAGCATCTCGGTCAGGTGGCGCGTGCGCCGCGTGAAATCCTCGCGCGCCGCAAGCGACGCGAGCGCGCGCTCGACGAGCAGCGCCGGCGCCGGCAGCACGCTCGCATCGAATGTGGAAGGCAGCGGCTTCGCGTCGAGCGCATAGACAAAGCGCGCGGGCGGATTGAGCCGTCGCGCGACCAGATCGATACGCTTGAAGCGGCATCCGGCAAGCCGGGCGACAATCGCGTCGGCCGCGTCGAGAAACTCGAACGACGCGACGATCGAATGCGGATTGCGCCGCTCGATGCGCGCCAGCACGCGCACGATCGCGTCGCCGCGCAGGTAATCGATGCGGCCGAGATGAACCGGCACGTATGCCGCAGGCAGCGCCCCCCCGTCGACCCGGGTTCGGGCTCCAGCTTCGGCTTCGGGGGCACGCTGCGCGAGCAGCGCGAACAGCGGATGGAACCCGCTGTCCATCAAGGCCGGATGCAGCAGATAGTCAGCCTGTTCGGCCGCATCGCCGCATGCGGGCGGCGCCGCGACATCGGCAAGCGCCGTGTTGCCCGCGAGCCGCACCGCGCGCACCCAGCGGAACGCCGGGCCATACGCAAGCCCGAGTACCGCCGCGGCATCGTACAGTGCCGCGGCGCCCGCATCGGGCCGCGCGAGCAGCCGCTCCATTTCGCCGCGCGGCACGGCACTCGACGCATCGAGCGTATTGCCGCTTTCGAGCAGGCGGCCGACGACATTCTCGACCCACGGCGCATCGCTCATCCGGTCGCGCGTCTCGATCCGGAATCTCGCCGTGCGCGGCTCGATCGTGAAGCGGAAGCATTTCGTCTGCTGCCCCTGGAACACTACCGGCGCGCGGATCTCGAGATGCTCGAGCGCGCAATCCGGCGTGCCGAAAAACACGCGGGCGGCAGCCAGCGCCATTTCGACATAGCCCGCGCCGGGAAAGGTCGCGCCGCCATCGACGACGTGATCGGCAAGCATCGGCATGCGCAGCGGATCGAGCTCGTTTTCCCACGCAAGCGCGGGCCCGTTCAGCCGGTATCCGAGCAGCAGATGCTCGCGGCGGCGATTGACCAGGTTGCAGCCTTCCGGACTCGATTCGAGCCAATAGCGCTCGCGCTGCCACGGGTAAGTCGGCAATGAGACGCGCGGTGCGTCGGGCACGAAACGATCCAGATCGACCGGCGCGCCATGGGCGACAGCCGACGCAACCGCCTGGCGCAACATCTGCGCGCCGTCCTGGTTGCGCTTGAGCGTGGGCAGCGTCGTACCGGGCAGCTTCAGCGCAGCGAGCGTCTGCTTCACATAGGTGCGCAGGATCGAATGCGGCGACACTTCGATGAACAGACGCACGCCGCTCGCCGCGATACAGGCGATCGCGTCGCTGAAGCGAACCGGCTCGCGAATATTGCGCCACCAGTATTGCGCACCGAGCGCATCGCCCGTCAGGCGCTCGCCGGTCACGGCCGACACGAAGCCGCCCGAGCCCGCGCGCGGGGCAAGATCCGCGAGCTGCTTGAGCACCACCGGCTTGATCGGCTCCATCTGCCGGCTGTGGAATGCGTAATCGAGATCGAGAAGCTGGAAGAACTGGCCGCTCGCGCGCAGTGCCGCGTCGATGGCCAGCAGCGCGTCGAGCGGGCCCGCGAGCGTCACGGCCTGCGGGCTGTTCACGCCGGCGATCTCGACGCCCGGAGCAAGCCCCAGCCGCTCGATCAGCGCACGCGCGGCCGCCTCGTCGAGGCCCGCAGCGGCCATCCGCCCGCTGCCGCGAGTCAGCTCCTGCGCGCGACTGCGGATCTTGATGACCCGCACCGCATCGGCAAGCGTCAGCGCGCCCGCCGCCCACGCGGCGGCAATCTCGCCCACGCTGTGGCCGGTGACGGCTTCGAAACGCACGCCGTGCGCGTCAATGACGCGCGTGATGCCCACCTGGATCGCAAACAACAGCGGCTGCGCGTGCTCGGTGGCGGCAAGCCACTCGGCGCTCGCGCCCGCGCGCAGCACGTCGGCAAGCGACGCGCTGCCGTCCGCGCTCCAAAGCGCGTCCACTTCGGCAACCGCATCGCGAAATACCGCGTCCTCGTCGTAAAGCTGCCGCCCCATTCCCGCCCACTGCGAGCCGTTGCCGGAATACACGAGCGCGACACGCGCGTCGTGACCGGGCTCGAGCGTATGGGCCATGGCCACGCATGCCGGCGTCGAGGCGCCGGCCGCGAGCGCGGCGAGCGCTTCGCGGCCCGCCGCGACACTCGACGGCGCAACCACCGCGCGCGCGTCGAACCATTGCCGGCGACGCGCGGCCCCTGCTGCAAGCGCCTGCCATGCGCAACCGCCTTCGAGGCGGCGCAGATAATCCGCCGCCAGCGCGGCAAACGCCTGCGGCACGCGCGCGCTCAGCACGAGCGGCGCGGGCGCATTCGCCGCACGCGGGCTTGCATCGCCCGGCTCGATCACTGTCATCGACGCGGCGGGCGCCTGCGCGCGCGCCGGCGCCTCGGTCAACACCACGTGCGCATTGGTGCCGCCAAAGCCGAACGAATTGATGCCGATCGTCATTGGCGCATCGCGCTCGCCGAGCGGCGTGTAGCGATCGACCACGCGCAGCCGCCCGCCGGCGAAATCGATGTTCGGATTCGGCGTGTCGAAATGCAGCGAGCGCGGAATCGCACGATACTTGAGGCAATACACGGCCTTCAGCAGCCCCGCCATGCCGGATGCCGTTTCCAAGTGGCCGATGTTGGTTTTCACCGAGCCGATCAGCAGCGGATCGTCGTCTGGGCGCTGCGCGCTGACGACGTCGATCAGCGCGCGCGCCTCGATCGGATCGCCGACCGCCGTGCCGGTGCCATGCGCTTCGAGATAGACGAGCGAGCGCGGATCGATGCCCGCGCGCCGGTACACGTCACGCAGCAGCGCCCCCTGCGTCGCCGCGCTGGGCACGCTGATGCCGCCAGGCGAATAGCCGTCCGAGTTCACGCCGGAGCCTGCGATCACGGCATGAATCGTGTCTCCGTCGGCGAGCGCGCGATCGAGCGGCTTGAGCAGAACGAATGCGCCGCCTTCAGCACGCACGTAGCCGTCGCCCGTTGCATCGAATGCGCGGCAGCGGCCGCGCGGCGACAGCATCGACGCTTTCGAGAAGCTGACGAAGCCGAACGGATGCGCGAGCAGATTCACCCCGCCCGCCAGCGCGAGTTCGACGTCACCCGCCTGCAGCGCATTGACGGCCTGATGCAACGCGACAAGCGACGACGAGCACGCAGTGTCGATCGACATGCTGGGCCCGCGCAGATCGAACAGATACGAAACACGATTCGACGCGATGCTAAGCGCATTGCCGGTTGCCGAATACGGATCGACCGCGCTCAGGTCGTCCATGCTGCGATTGCCGTAGTCCGGGCTCGCGACGCCGACGTACACGCCGCAATTGCGCCCGCGCATGTCGGCGGGCCGCACGCCGGCATCCTCGAACGCCTCCCACGCCAATTCGAGCAGCAGCCGCTGCTGCGGGTCCATCTGCGTCGCCTCGCGCGGCGAGATCCCGAAGAAAGCCGCATCGAAATCGGCAACATTTTCCAGAACGCCGGCAGCAAACGTGTAGCTTTTGCCGGGCTCGCGCTTCGACGGATGCCAATAGAAATCCGTGCCCAAGCGCTGTGCGCTCACCTCGGTAACGGCGTCGCGCTCGTCGCGCAGCAGCCTCCAGAACTCGTCCGGATTTTGCACGCCACCGGGAAAGCGGCACGCCATCCCGACAATTGCAATCTTTACGTTCATCGTTGCGTCGTATTTTCCGATGCACTTGCAGTGGGGTTGCTCGCTTGCGAGGCTTCGATCATTTGAAGCAGCATCGAACCGAGTTCTTCGACACGCGCATTTCGTCGGCAGGCAGCCGGCATTCCGAAATTCCGCCAGATAAAGTAGTCGCTGCGTTCAGGTGCAATCGTTAGCTTATCGAAAATATGTGGCAATGCCGGAACGTGATCGCCATAAAAACAGACGACCGTATCCCGCCGTCGGGCTCGCACATGATCGAGCAGCCGCCCGATCATTGCATCCGCATTTGCGGCGTGACGCAAGTAAACCGTCAAATCGCGCCATGCGAGACCATCGCCGAGCGTGTGATACCGGCCCGATTCGCCAGGCTCGACCGGCTCCAGATGCAGCGGCCCGTGGTTCTCCATGGTCATTGCGAACGCGAAGAGCGGCTTGTCGCGCGGCGCGTCGAGTTCGGCGATCAGCGCGTCGGCGAGCGCGCGATCAGCAATATACGGGCCGGCTCGCGGCGCATCTTCGAAGTGGCGGATATCGACGAACCGCTCGAAATGCATGAGCGGAAACACGCGGTCCCGGCCGAAGAAATCCGCGTAGTAAGGATGCATCGCGATGGTCCGATAGCCGGAACGCTGAAACCAGCCCGCAAGCGACGCGCACGCGCGGCGCACAAATGCATAAGGATAGAAGCGCGCGTAGCCGAGACGCTCGGACGCCAGCCCCGTCAACATCGCGAACTCGGAGCGCATCGTATTCGCGCCCCATGCCGGAACCGTAAGCTCTCCGTAATAGTGTGACTCGCGCCGCGCGGCGTCGAAATGCGTAAAGATCGATGGCTCGATGCCTGCGATCACGCGGCGCGCATCGAAGAACGACTCGCTCTGAATCACGATCACGTCCGGGTAGCCGGTGGCCTGTCCGTCGGCGAACGGGCTTAGCGCGGCCGCGCGCTCGAACGCGTGCAGCGTCGCTGGCCGCAGCCCGTTCAGCAAATAGGCGATGAATGTTGCGAGAAAACCGTGACGCCGTTGATCGACATTCGCATCCAGCGTGAGCGTCAGACGCTTCGCGAGCACGACGCCGCACGTCAGGCACGCGGCGAGAGCCGCCAGCACGCCGGCAAACGGCCGCGCCGCCAACGGCGGCTCGGCTATGCATCCCGCCGCAAGCAGCGCGACGCCGGCTGCGATCGCGGCGATCTTGCCGGCGCCGAGGAAAGGCAAATATAGGCGCGGATGCGCGAAAAGCTGACTGAAAAGGCTCAAATCGGTGAATACGAACGGCTCACGCAACGATTCGTACTTCGCATTGCTGACGGCCGCCAGCAGGCCGACGAGTGCAAGCGCGACGAACGTCGAAAACCACACGCGTGCGGTAACGGCGAACACACATACGCCGAAGAACGCGACGGCGAGCACATGCAATGCGATGGCAGGCAACGGCCGGCGCCACGGCGCACGCGGTATCGCGAGCGCATCGAGCACGAACGACAGTGCGATTGCAAAGGTCAACGCCAACGCAAGCCCGCCGCTCATATCAGCGCTCCTCGCGCGGTAGATACGACAGTCGGCCGAGAATGGGGTCCGCGAGCGCGGCGGGCAGCACCGACAGCAAGCGCATGCCGAGCGACAACAGCCCCGGAAACGCAATCTCCGCTCGCCGCGCGGCGAGCCGGCGCCGGATGTGGCCGGCGGCCTTGTCCGCCGGCCATAAGAACGGCTTATCGCCCGGGAAGACATCGCTCATCGCGGTCTTCACGAAGCCGGGTAGGATCACCGACAGCGTGACGCCATCGCGTGCGAGCAACGGCCGGACCGAATCCGCATAAGCCTTGATTGCCGCCTTGCTCGCGCAATAAGCAGGAGAAATCGCCATCCCGCGCAACGCGGCCAGCGAGCTGACCATTGCGATCTGGCCGCGCCGGCGCAGCCGCATCCGCGCGATAATCGGCAGCACGGTACGCAATGCGCCATAAAAATTAGTATCGACAACGGTGGCGATGCGCTCGAATGTCTCCCAGTCGGCCGCCGAAGCGAGCGTGCTCGCGACGCCCGCGTTCGCAATCAGCAAATCGATCGGGTAGCGCTCGTCGAACTGGATGAGCCACGCGTCGACTTCCCCATCGTTACGCACGTCGAACTGTCCAGCGACGACGAGCGCGCCGCGCGCGCGGCACGCGGCCACGCATTCGTCGAGCCTCGCGCCATCGCGCCCGACGAGCCCGAGCACGACGCCGGGCGCCGCATATGCCTGCGCGAGCGCGCGGCCGAGCCCCGAGCTTGCACCCGTGATGACGACGTGGCGCGGCGCGCCGCTAGTCACGCGCCGCCTCCAGCCGCTCGAGCGCGCCCGCCGTCGCCATTTCGATGCCGGTACGCGTGTAGAAATCGCCGTTGATCTGGGTGTGATGCATGACGTAGTCGAGAAACGCGTGATAAAGAGTCATGTCGGGCGGCTCGGCCTGCGTCCAGAAATCCTCGAGACTGCCTTGCCACGTCAGCCCCGGCAGCGCATACACGGCGGCGCCGAGCGCGATCAGCGGGCGGCGGTGATGCAATGCCGACAATCCCACCGTACTGTTGACGACCACGACGCCCGCAGCGTGCTCGAGCAGGGTCGGCAGATGGCCCGAGTCGATGAAGCGCACGCGCCTGCCGATACCGAGTTCCGCCGCGAGCTTGTACGTAAAGCGCCGATAATCGATCAATCCCGTGTCGAGCGGATGGTTCTTGATGACCAGCAACGCATCGGAACGCGCATCCCGTGCAAACGAGCACATCACCCGCGCGATCGCGTCGCGAATGCCGTCGAACGGCGAATGAACGACGATCTGCGCATCCGAGCCCAGTTGCAGCGGAAACAAATAATAGGAGCATTCCGTGCCCAGCAACTCCTGCGTCACTTTCTCCGCTTTACTGCGATGGCGGCGGTACTGCAGCGCACGCATCGCAAGGCCTGCATATTCGACCAAGCCATTCCTCGGACGATGGCTGCAATAGTGAGGAAAGCGGCTTGCATAAAACGCGTTTGCACTACGATACCGGATATCGTGGAATGTGCGCTCGTAAAGGTTGTAACCAGTTGGGCGCCCCGGCTGGCCCGGCGGCGTGACAGCCTGTTGCTCGACATACCAGGCAGGGTCGCGCGGCAGCAGCGAGCGGCCGTTGACGCCATGCCGCTCGAGCGTCAGCCAGTGCGGGCGAATGTAACCCTCCTCGAACACGTGCATCCGCAGGCCGCACGCTTGCGCGATCGGATGCATGGGCCGGTGAACCTCGCGGCAGTCGCCGAACATGATGACATCGGTCACCCCCTCTGTTCGGACTGCTTGCGAGTACCAGTCGGGCAGTTCGTCGAGCGCGCCTTGATAATCCCATGCCGCGCCCGCTCCGCTGTACAAGAGATCGCCGCCGCAAAAATTGACTCGGCGCACCGCGTGCCCCCGCCGGGACAAAGCTTCGGACAACCGGCTAAAAAACGGTGAAGCCGTTCCCTGCAGCACAAGAAATGAGCGAGCCATCGAAAAAAGTCAACCGACGAAATGGACCCGCTCGAGGGAAAAATCGCCGCCGCCCCTCGAAACGAACCTTTTATGAATATTAACGCTAGCACTTGGCTGCTCCTCTTTTCGGGAGCAAAATGAATATAGCATCCTGCCAAAAAAAGCAAAACAGATGTCCTGAATGATCTATCGCGTATTGCACAAATCTGACGAAGCTCCCCATGCGATGGCACGATTCATTCTCGCTGGCTATAATCAGCCGCCCAGTGACCTGCCGGCCTCGCCGGTAGAAAAAACGTACTTGCCGGAAGTCATCCGTTCGCGGTTCAATGCGACAAAGCGATCAAGCAGGCGAAGACAATGCGTCTATTTGCGCTATACCCGCATGACCGTGCCATTTGATCGAATCCGCTCTTAAGTCGAAAGGTAATTGTGTCTTTTGACAGAATGCAAAGAGCCAATCAGCCTGGATGGAAGGGAAGTTGGAAAACGTATCTGGCAACGCATCCTCAGTCCCGACAACCGAAAAGCGCGCAAACGCGAGCGTTCTCGGGCGGATCAAGCGACTCGATAAACTATTCGTCTTGACGGTGGCCGCGCCCACTGTCATCGCGACCCTCTACTACGGCCTCATTGCGTCAGACGTTTACGTGTCCGAATCGCGCTTCGTGGTCCGAAGCGCCCAGCGGGCCGCACAGCCGAGCGTGATGGGCGCGCTGCTGCAAGGCACAGGGCTCGTGCGCGAGCAGGACGACACGTATTCCGTCATCGATTACATCCAGTCGCGCGACGCGCTGCGCGAGCTGGGCCAGAACTATGTGCTCGACGCCTATTCGAAGCAAGGCGACTTGATCAGCCGCTTCAACGCGTCGCTCGACAACAGCTTCGAATCGCTATGGAAGTACTACGACAAGCGAATCGTATCGGTGACGCTCGATTCGTCGTCGGGCATCGCCACGCTGAAGGTGCGCGGCTATACGCCCAACGACGCATACGCGATCAACTCGAAGCTGCTTGGCTTGAGCGAGCAGCTCGTCAACAGGTTGAACCAACGGGCCGCCCACGACATGGTGAGCTTCGCGCAAAACCAGGTCAATCTGGCTGCCGCGAAAGCAAAGGACGCTGCCGTCGCACTCGCCGCGTACCGCAATTCGAATGCGGTCTTCGATCCGGACAAGCAATCGGCACTGCAATTGCAGCAGGTCACCAGCTTACAGACTGAGCTGTTCAATGCGCAGACCCAGTTGCGGCAGCTTCAGGTCATTGCGCCGCAGAACCCGCAGATCTCGGTGCTCAAAAACAACATCGTGGAAATCGAGCGGCAGATCCGGGAATCGGCGAGTGGCGTCGCAGGCGGCAAGAATTCGCTGTCGAACAAAAGCGCGAGCTATACGCGGCTGCAACTCGACTCGCAAGTCGCAGACAAACAGCTTGCGTCCGCGATAACGGCCATGGAAACCGCACGCGGCGAAGCGCAGCGCCAGCAGCTCTACCTCGAGCGCCTCGTGAATCCCAACACACCAGATATCGCAATCGAGCCGAAGCGCCTCAAATCGATATTCGAAGTATTCGCGCTCGGCATGATCGCGTGGGGCCTTCTGAGCCTGCTGCTCGCCGGTGTGCGCGAGCACCACGACTGAGCGCGGCCGACAATGGCGACTCACGACACTCCGCTGCCACGGTCGATCGCGATCCAGACGCGCGTGGTCGGCGCGCTGCTGATGCGGGAGATCTTGACGAGGTTCGGCCGGCACAACATCGGCTTTCTGTGGATGTTCTTCGAGCCGATGATGTTCACGGTCGGCGTGCTCACGCTCTGGACGGTCACCAAAATGACGCACGGCTCATCGCTGCCCGTCACGGCGTTCGCGGTAACGGGCTACTCGCCCGTGCTGCTGTGGCGCAATTGCGCGAACCGCTGTGCGCTCGCGATCCTGCCGAACCAAGCGCTCCTCTATCACCGAAATGTGCGCGTGCTCGATTTTTTCTTCGCCCGCCTGCTGCTGGAGATCGGGGGCGCGACGATGTCGTTTACATTTCTCACGATTCTTTTCATCACCGTCGGCATGATGAAGCCGCCCGAAGACGTGCTGCTCGTGCTCGGCGGATGGCTGCATTTCATCGTGTTCGGCAGCAGCCTCGCGCTCATCATCGGAGCACTGTCCGAGCGCAGCGAAGCGATCGAACGGGTCTGGCACACTGTTTCGTACCTGCTCTTTCCGCTGTCCGGGTCGGTCTTCATGGTGTCGTGGATTCCTCAGAAATTCCAGCCCTACGTATTGCTGTTGCCGATGGTGCACGGCTCCGAGATGCTGCGCGCCGGATACTTCGGCTCGCTCGTGACGCCGCACTATAGTGTCCAATACATGGTGTTTAGCAACGCAATTCTGTTGCTGATCGGCCTGTATCTCGTTCGCGACACCGGCAGGAGGGTGGAACCGGAATGATCGAGCTCGAACGCGTCTGCAAGGACTATCACACGCGGCAAGGCAAGCGCCGCGTACTGAATCAGATCGACCTTCGCGTCAAGCCGGGGGAGAAAGTCGGCATTCTCGGCCGCAACGGCGCGGGCAAATCGACGCTGATCCGGTTGATCAGCGGCGCCGAGTTGCCGACGTCGGGCCGCATCCATCGCAGCATGCGCGTGTCCTGGCCGCTCGCGTTCGGCGGCGCGTTCCAAGGCAGCCTGACCGGCATGGACAACCTGCGTTTCATCTGCCGCGTCTACGGCGCCGATCCCAAAGCGGCTGAACCGTTTGTCCTCGAGTTCTCGGAGCTGGGCTACTACCTGCGCGAGCCGGTCAAGAGCTACTCGGCCGGTATGCGCGCGCGTCTGGCGTTCGCGATCTCGATGGCGATCGAATTCGACTGCTTTCTGATCGACGAGATCGTCGCCGTCGGTGACAGCCGCTTTCACGACAAATGTCACCATGAGCTGTTCATTCGTCGCAAGGAGCGCGCGCTGATCATCGTCAGCCACGATGCGAGCTACATCCGGCAGCATTGCGATCGCGCCTCGGTGTTGGCCGACGGCAGGCTGCATTCGTTCGAATCGGTCGAGCATGCCTACGAGTTCTATCAGAAAAGCACCGCGTGACGGTACGGCACATCCTGCCCCTTCCCGCGAGCACGTGAACCGAGTGCCGGTGTGCCAGTCATCCTCGCGCGCGCGGCCGCTGCGCATCGGCCTAGCCGCAGCAGCGCAATGTGCCGCCGCCTGGGGCGGACGGGCGTTTGCCGGCGCCGCACGGCGCGCCGTCTCGGCTATCACGCCGACGCTCGCGGCTCCCGACGGACAACGCCGCACGCTGTTCGTCGACGTGTCGATCATCGCTTCGCACGATGCGGGCACGGGCATTCAACGCGTCACGCGCAACCTGCTGCTCCAGTTGCTCGAATCGCCGCCGCCGGGCTTCGACGTGCGCGCCGTGCGCGCGACGCGACGCCATCGCTATCGATATGCCGACCGCTACCTCGCCAAATTGACGGGCGCGCCCGGCCCGCGCAACGACGAGCCGGTGCAGCCGGGCGCGGGAGACGTTTTTCTTGGATTGGACCTGACAAGCCGGATTCTTCCGAGCCGTCAACTCGACCTGCTCCAATGGCGCGCCCGAGGAGTACGCTTCGCATTCATCGTCTACGACTTGCTGCCGGTATTCCGCCCGGACTGGTTCACACGCCGCGCGAGCCGCTCGTTCCGGCGCTGGCTGTCCACATTGGCCGTGCATTCGGACGCGCTCCTCTGCATTTCCAGCGCTGTGGCAAATGAAACGGAAAACTACATGCGCAATCACTTCGGATTGCGCACGAATGCGCCGCTCGTGCGCTGGTTTCACCTCGGTGCCAATCTTCCCGTCGCCGCCGACCTCGCTGAAGCGCCGGCGATAGCCGCACAATGGCCCGCCGATGCGAAAGTCGTCTTGATGGTAGGCACGGTCGAACCGAGAAAAGGGCACACACTCGTGCTCGATGCATTCCAGTCGCTGTGGGAAGCTGGCGAAGATACCGCGCTCGTCATCGTCGGGCAACGCGGTTGGCATGTCGAGGGCATTGCGGCGCGCCTGCGCGGCCATCGCGAACTCGGGCGGCGGCTGTTCTGGCTGACCGAGACTACCGATACCGAACTTGCGTGGCTCTATCGGCATGCGCACGGCCTGCTCGCCGCCTCCGAAGCCGAAGGTTTCGGCCTGCCGCTGATCGAGGCCGCGACCTGCGGCATACCGCTGTTCCTGCGCGACATTCCGGTGTTTCGCGAAATCGCCGGCCCAAACGCCGTCTACTTCCGCGCCGACGACAGCACCACGCTGAGCGGGCAACTGCGCGATTGGCTCGCGAACTTGCGGAACGGTTCGGCAAAAAACAGCAACGCGCTGGCTCCATTGACTTGGCAAGCCAGTGCCGCACAATTGGAAGCGCTCATCGTCGAAACCGTGGCCTGCGAGCGTCGTTGAGCATCACGCGAAACGGCGGCAGACTGCGAGTGTGCCGCGCGCGCAGCGCTCCCACGTCATCCCCGCCGCCACCGCGATACCGCGCTCGACAGCCGCCACACGCCAGGCTTCGTCGCACAATACATGCTCGACGCCTTGTAACAAGGCCGAATGATCATCCGGCGCGACGAGCCACGCGGCACCACCTGCCACTTCCGGCAGCGACGAGCGATCCGACGTGAGCGTCGGCACACCGGAGGCGAGCGCCTCCAGCACCGGCAGCCCGAATCCTTCATAGAACGACGGCATGAAAAACGCGCGCGCGCCTGCGTAAAGCATCGGCAGCGATGCCTCCGGGACGAAACCCAGATAGCGCAACCATCCCTGCCGAGTAGCGCGCTCGATGTCGACCATCAGCTCGTCGTTGAGCCACCCTCCGCTTCCCGCCAGCACGAGCGGATAGCGCGCGCGCAATGCGTAAGGCAATGCGCGATACGCGGCGATCAGCCGGTCGATCCCCTTGCGCGGCTCGAGCGTCGATACGCATAGGCCATAAGCGCCCGGCTGCAATCCAAGCTCGGATAACGATTGCGCCACTTCGCCGGCAGCACGCGGGCGAAAACCGTCAGGCACCCCTAACGGGACTGCCGTGATCCGATCGGATGGCCATCCGAAATATGCCGCCACTTCGGCGCGAATCGCTTCGGAATCCGTAATCAAATGCACGGCACGCTTCAGTGTCGACGCGAAGCCGCTCTCGAACTGCCTGATCCGCTCCGACGGATGCGTTTCCGGATATTTGAACACCGAGAGATCGTGAATGGTGACGACCCCCCGCTCGACCGATTGAGGAAGGAAATAATTCGGCGAATGAAACAAGCTACCCGCCATTCTTCGCTGCTCATGCCAGCGGCGCAGCATCGCCGGCGCACGGAACAACTTGCGCCGCCTGCGACGCGGCGAAGCCGCGTCCAACAAATGCGCCGGATCGTCGAACCAGCGGCCGCCCGCATAAAAGCGCACGGAACCGATCGCCTCCCGGTGCGCAGCGTAGTAGCGCGCAAGTTCCCACGCGTAGCGCCCGATGCCCGTCAGCGGCACGGCCACCGCATCGACACCGAGCACCAATTTCACCACCGCTGCTCCAGCATCCACTCGAGCGTATCGCGCAGCGCAATCGGCTGAATCGGGCCGATCGCCTGCTGCAGGCGAACATTGCTGCCGATCAGCTTGTGCACTTCATTTCCGCGAACAAATGCGGGATTGACGCGAACCTCCGGATGATGGCCCGTGATGTCACTCGCCATCGCGAGCACATCCTGCAGCGACGTGCCCACGCCCGAGCATACGTTGAATGTCTGCCCGGCATGATTGCCTTCGAGCACGGCCGCATATGCGCGGACCACGTCCCGGACGTCCGAGAAATCACGGACCACGTGCAGGTTGCCCAGTTCGATCACAGGCGCGCGATCCTGAAAATGCGAAACGATCTTCGGGATCAGGAAATTGTGCGCTTGCCCAACGCCCGTATAGTTGAACGGCCGCACAACCGTGATCGGCAGCCGCCCTTCCCATAGCTTCGCGACATATTCCATCGCCAGCTTGCTGACCGCGTAGTCATTCGCTGGCGCCGGCATGACCTGTTCGTCGATCACGCCTTCGGTCGCATTGCCGTAAACGTTCGCACTGCTTGCGACAATCACCGATTGCGGCTGCGTATCGGACACGTCGATCGCATGCAATACGTTTCGGGTGCCGACGATATTCGTCTGGTACACCGAGCCAGCGTCGCCGTGCGCGACGAACGCGATCGCGGCAAGATGCACGAGCACTTCCGGCTGCTCGGCAGCCAGGATGTCGGTTAAACGATCGCTGTCGAACAAATCGCATGCGTGGACGCGAAATGCCGATTCGGGCATCGGACGATGCGCGATGCCGCAGACCTCGTGCCCGCGCGCCACCAATTCACTGGCGAGATAGCGGCCGGTGAAGCCGCCGATCCCAGTAATGAGAATTTTTGCCATGCATTAGAACGAAAAGCCGGCTTCGTTGCGACGAATGTCTGCGTCAACCATCATCTGGCAAAGCTGCTCGAGCGTGGTCTTCGGCTCCCAGCCCAGTTCGCGGCGCGCCTTGACCGGATCGCCGATCAAAAGGTCGACTTCCGCAGGCCGATGGAACTTGGGATTGATACGGACAATCGGCTTGTTGGTGCGCATATCCACGCCCACCTCGGCGATATCCTTTCCTTCCCAAGCCAATTCGAAACCCGCCGCGCGCGCGGCCATCGACACGAAATCCCGCACCGTCTCGGTCCGGTTCGTCGCGAGAACATAGGTGTCGGGCTTGTCCGCCTGCAGCATACGCCACATCCCCTCGACGTACTCTTTGGCGAACCCCCAATCGCGCTTCGCATCCAGATTGCCGAGTTCCAGCACGTCGAGCTTGCCGACGCGAATCTTCGCAATGCTATCGGTGATCTTGCGCGTCACGAACTCACGGCCACGTAATGGCGATTCGTGATTGAACAGAATCCCGCTGCTGCCGAAGATGTTGTAACTCTCACGGTAGTTCACCGTAATCCAATGCGCATAGAGCTTGGCGACGCCGTAAGGGCTGCGCGGGTAGAAAGGCGTGGTTTCCGTCTGTGGAATCGCCTGCACCTTGCCGAACATTTCCGACGTGCTCGCCTGGTAAAAGCGGATTTTCGGATTCACGATCCGGATCGCTTCGAGCAGATTCAACGGGCCGATGCCGGTGATTTCCGCCGTGGTGACCGGCTGGTCGAACGACACGCCGACAAAACTCTGCGCGGCGAGATTGTACACCTCAGTCGCGTTCGTCGATTGAAGCAGCCGGATGCTCGCGCTCAGATCGGTCAGGTCGTATTCGACGAGATGCAGGTTCGGATGTCCTTCGACCCCCACCTCCGCGATGCGCCAAAAATTGACCGAACTGGTACGGCGATAAGTGCCGTACACCACGTACCCCTTGTCCAGCAGCAACTGAGCCAAGTAAGCGCCATCTTGCCCAGTGATTCCGGTAATAACAGCAACAGGATTCATATCAACCCTTCGTGTCGTGGTTCATCCATTATCAATCCAAGCTCCATGCCGCGCCGGGCGGCACGAAGCGCGTGCCCGTGCTGCGTCAACGCACTGCCGCCACTGCGCTGGCCTTGG
>NZ_LOWB01000077.1 GCF_001522865.1 Burkholderia sp. TSV86
TACCTGGAGGCTCACACCACGCTGAGCGAAGTCGGTTTGCATTGCAAATGCGCGCGAGAAGGTTTCGGGGAGTGCGGTACGCGTTGGTGAGGTAGGGGGGCGGGAGTCCCGTCACAAGCGCTTTTACAGAAAAGCGTTTTTGTCTGGATTTAGTACTCCTACATAGAGGTTGGAATTGAACACGATCATCCACGCTTCACCTCAAGACGCTGACGAAGCGTTACTACGCGAGATTGCAAACAGCCGGATCAAGTTCTATGAACTTGCCACGGGGGCGACACGTAAGCCTGTCGTTACATCACTCGTTCAGGCCATGACGCCTCGCAAGTGCTTGTCATGCGGGGCGCTCGAATCTCTCGACGGCTCGGTGCCGTGTGGTCATTGAGGAAAATCGAATGACAAAGAATTCCATTGACGTATATGGCGTTGTCGCCGATCCCCGTCAGTTGTCGATCGACGAGGCAGCATGAGCTTAGACGCGACAACTTGGGCGCGCCATCAAAAGGTCGGCAAGGGGCCGGCGAAAGCCGTCTTGATGGCGCTGGCCGATTACGCGAACGAGAACTTCGTCACGTACCCGAGCGTTGAGACGCTGGTCGCGTGGACTGAGCAAGACCGTAAGACGGTGCTTGCGAATCTCGATCGTTTGAAGGAGGGCGGCTGGATCACGGACACGGGGGAGCGTGCTGGGCGCACTCGGCAAGTCGTTGTCTATGTGATCAACGTGGCTCGCGGTGTGGAAGTGAGGATTGGACCGCGAGAGTTATTAACAGGCCCGAATTCGGAACAGTTCCAAAACCGGAACAGTACCGAAAACGGAACAGTACCGAATTCAACCGGAAACAGTCCCAATTTCGACGAGAAACAGTCCCAAAAACCGCCAGAAACAGTCCCAAATTTGGGACACAGAACAGTAGTAACAGTAGTAACAGTAGGAACAAAAGATAAAAACAAAAAACATACGCATCCGGCTGCGCCGGACGCTTGTGTCGATGGAACGAGCGAACAGGGTTCGACCGATGAAAAGCCGCTGAACGCGAAGGCGCTGGTTGCGGAGGGCGTGGCGCGGCAGCATGCGGTGGACTGGCTGACGCTGCGCAAGGCGAAACGCCTGCCGCTCACACCGACAGCGTGGGGCGACGTGAAATCCGAGGCGACGAAATGCGGAATGACGCCCGCGCAGGCTGTCGAGCACGCGGTGAAGGCCGGGTGGGCGGGGTTCAAGGCGAAGTGGTTGCAGGCCGAGGGGGCGAGTTCTCAGGCTCCACCTGGTGCGCAATCGCGCGGCGACGCGTGGAGTGCGACGCCGGCGGGGATTGAGCGCAAAGCGGGCGAAGTTGGGCTTTATGCGCGCCCCGGGGAGTCGCATGCGGCACTGGCCGAGCGCGTTCGCAGCGCATTGACACAGCGGAGAGCGGCATGAATGACGAATCTCGCTGGGGCATGTGTGCTGCCTATGGTTGCCCGCTTCCGGGATCGATGGGCAGCGAGGGCAAGTGGTATTGCTTCTGCCACGTTGGCCGTTCGGCGTCGGAGAACGACCGGATTACGCGCACGATTCGTGATCTCGATTTTATCGTTCAGTGCGTCATCGATCTGCGCGGGGCGCGTGGTACGCCGGAATGGCCGCAGGTTTATCGAAACATGCAGCAGCGCTTGATGCGTGCTGGCCGTCGAGATTTGCTGATGGGGAATGCTGATTGCCCCCCGAATAAGCCGGGTGTCGTGAATCTAACGATGTGGCTCATGCGGCTTGAGCGCGAGCTGATAAACGCAGTTGCTTCGCGCGATGGTCGGTCAGTCAATGCCGCGATCGCGACTGCGGAATTGTCGGGTCCAGTTCAGGCAGCCTCATTCAATCCGTATCCGGAGCTGGCGAGCACATGAGGCATGCCGACAGGACGGCTCCGAGTGAGTTGACATTTCATTATTCAATTTAGTAGTGCAAATGAAAGGTGACCGATGAAATTGACACTGTACGCCGTATCCGACGCCCTGTTTTACGCGTTTCGAGACGCATTTGCGCCGTATCCCGAAGTGGACGTTGTGCTGGGCGATATTTTGAGCGTGGAAACCGAAGGGATCGTCAGTCCGGCGAATAGCTTCGGTTGGATGGATGGCGGAATTGACTTGCATTACCGCAATTTCTTCGGACATGGGATCGAGCGCGACGTCATGACGCAAATCGCGAAGCGTCCGGGATGTGAGCTGCCCGTTGGTGAGGCGATGGCGGTGATGACTGGCGACAGTCGGATTGGATGGTTGATCGTCGCGCCGACGATGCGAGTACCCGGCATCGTTGCTGCATCGGCGAATGCATACCACGCATTTCGGGCGGCGCTGCTAACGGCACGCGCGCACGGCATCCAGCGCTTATCGTCGCCGGGCATGGCTACCGGGGTCGGCAGGATGCATCCCGTGCAGGCCGCCGCGCAGATGGCGCGCGCGTGGGGCGAGTTCAATCGATGGCCTGCATTCAATGGGTCTTTAATCGAGTTCCATCCCCTCAGCTGTTGCACATTGCCTCATGTGAGTTGAGGACTGAGCCATGGCGGAAGGCAAGATGGGGCGCACCTCCCGATTGATTTGCGAGTACCTGCAAAGCAACCCTGGTGTGACAGTGAACCAGATGGCGACGGCGATGGGTTGGCAAATTGAGCGCGCCAGGAAACCGGTTCAGAAACTGATCAAGTGCGGATATGTGGTTCGCGGCAAGCGTCGGGGCAATTGCTTCCCATTAACGTTGACAGGAAAGTCGTTCCCATCATCGGCAGATTGGGCCCCGAACGCGCAATACCTTCGCCGCTTGCGCCGTAGCGTGATTGGGGATGCGTACGACGTGGTGATCCCGGCCATGCGAGCCATGATCGATGTCGGGAGGGCGGCGTCGTGAAGCGCGCTGCGCCACTGAAGCGGACCGGATTCAAACGAAAGACGCATTCGCCGTTCAGCAGCCTGACGCGCACATCAACGTTGAAGCGTCAAAAGGCGATCGTGCGCCGGATCAAGAAACCGACCGTCGCCGAGGGTTCGAAGTATCTGGCGGCCTGTCGCGGTGAAGCGTGCTATCTCCGCGTGCCGGGCGTCTGTCGGCTGAACCCCATGGATGAAACCGTTGTGCCGTGCCACTCGAACCAGGCGCGACACGGAAAGGCGGGTGCGATGAAGGCGAAAAACGAATTTACGGTTCCGGGATGCAATGCCTGCCATGCGTGGATCGATCAGAACCGCGTCGGCGCACCGAAGCAGGTCAAGTTCGATGTGTGGAATCGGGCATACGAGAGATGGGAACCGGTACGCGCCCGAAAGATGGGACTGGAGGTGGGGAGTGCGGCTTGAGGTGCGAATCAGAAAGCCGTCGCGGCGGGTTCGAAATCGATGGCGCGACGATTATGTGACGTTTGAGTGCGTCGTGCAGCGGCTGATCGGACCAGTTCGCAGTGGACGCGACATACCAGCATACATCTTCGCGGATGTCGATTTACCTGAAAAATATCTGAAAGACGCGGCCGGCATGCGGAGAAATTCCGATGGGACACATCGGGTGGAAGTCATCGTGAATCACAACCGTCGTTCGCTCGCACCGTTTCTAGTGAGCGGCGACCTTGAATGGGATGTGAGGGATCTTCCATGAACGTATCGACCGAGAGCGCCCGCATGCGATTGCCGCGGAGCGTTCAGGAAATCGCGGACGTGATTGGTTGTGAGCGTGCGCTCTATCTGATCGGGCAATTGCCGCGATGCATTACGCGTGATAGGCGATATCCGAACGCCACGGCGTCTCACGTCGTTTTATACGTGCCGACTGCGGCGCGATTGCCCCTTGATCATGACTTGGTTCGGATCTTGGGGTGGAACGATGCAGTGAAGCTATGCCGGGTGTTCGGTGGCGAGATTCTGCAACCAGCGAGCTGCGCGGAAATTTACCGGCGTTATCGTGACGCGGAGATTGTCCGCATGAAATCGGCGGGTGTCAGGACTCAATATATCGCCAGCGTGTTTGGGGTAACTGAACAAACCGTGCGGTTCGTGTTTAGGGCGGGAAAGAACCCACAAGAGGAATTACCGAAAGCCGCGAATGACAATGCGCCCATTGAAGACCAGGGGCGCATCAATGGACCAACAAGGGCAAACGCCGTGGCTGACGGCAAAGCTAATCGGCGCACTGGCCGCGCTCGGCGTATCGAGCTGGGGTGAGTTTGCTGCATTCGTAGCGTCGGCCTATTCCATCCTGCTGATTGGCGAGTGGATATGGCGGCATGTTTTGCGGCCGTTCTGTGTGTGGCGCGGCTGGATGAAGGCGAAGGCGATGGGGGCGGACGATGCCGACCCCGCGTAATCGCATCCTTGTCGCGGCGCTGACGGTCAGCGCCGCGGCATTTGGCGCATGGCAGGTACGCGAGGGCTACACCGATCGCGCGGTGATTCCCGTCAAGGGCGATGTGCCGACGATCGGTCATGGTTCGACGCACTATGAGGATGGTTCACCCGTGAAGATGGGCGACACCATCACGCGCGCGCGCGCTACTGAGCTGGCGCGCAATCTCATGTCCAAGGACGAAGTGGCATTTCGTGCATCGTTACCGGCCGATGCGCGGCTGCATCAGGCGGAATACGACGTGTATCTGGATTTCGTCGGGCAATACGGTATCGGCAATTGGCGCCAGTCGAGCATGCGGCGCGACTTGATCGCTGGCAAGTATGCGCAGGCGTGCGCGGACTTGCTGAAATATCGATTTGTCGCGGGCTATGACTGTTCGACGCCGGGCAATCGTCGCTGCCCAGGCGTGTGGGCGCGTCAGCAGGCGCGATACGAGCAATGCATGGAGGCGCAATGATCCGTTATGCAATCGGCCTGTTGGCTGCACTTGCGCTGCTGTTCGGCGCCTATGAATTCGGTGTGCGCGTCGAGCATGAGGCGCGTATTGCCGAGGTGAACGGTTTGAAGGCCGGCCAAGCTAAGGCACTTGCCGATGCCAACGAGGCGCGTGCCGATGCAGAGCGGGCCGCACGCGACACAGAAGCCAGGCGTGCGGCCGATATGGCCACCCTTGATGCGAACTATCAAAAGGAATTGAACGATGCGAAAACGATTTCTGATCGCACCATTGCTGACCTTCAGTCTGGCAGTGTCAGGCTGCGCCAGCGTTTCACCTGCAACGCAGGCGGTGGCAGCGTGCCCAGCGGCGCCCAAGCTGGCACCAGCACCAGCAGCACTGATGCAGCCAGTTCAGGCGGACTTCGGCAAGCAGATGCGGACTTTCTTGTTCGATTCGCCGACCGAGCCGACCAGTGTGCCATCCAGGTGAATGCGTTGCAGGCTGTCATTAGACGTGATCGGGAGTGACATGCATCGTAGGCGCATGAATTTAAAATCCGCCATCTTCTGTCAACGTGCTGCGAATGTATGCGAACGGGTCCTTCCGGGAGGGGTGAGTGGGCGGGGGCAGAGCTTCCGCGGCATTCGATATCTGGGTGCCTTTCTGAATTGAAATTTTTGATTACGTATGCTGGTAAATAGACAGGGCCTATCCCAGGCGATGGGCGTTTCCTTGCCGACCGTGGACCGCTGGGTTCGGGACGGCTGTCCTGTGAAGCAGCGCGGCGCAAAGGGCGTCGCCTGGGAATTTTCGCTGCCCGATGTGGTGGCGTGGTGGGGAAATCGTCAGCGCGAAGCGGCGGCCGGCGAAATGCTCGCCGACGAATCCGAATTGAAACAACGCAAGCTGGCCGCGGAGACCGCGCTAGCGGAATTGGCGGCGGCGAAGGCGCGCGGCGAGGTGGCGTCGATTCGCGATTTTGAGCGTGCGCAGGCGGTGGCGTTTGCCGAGATCCGGACCAACGTAATGAATGTGGCGCAGCGCGTGGTGGTGCAGTTGCTGGGCGAAACCGACGAAACCATCTTCAAGCAAAAAATGCGTGCCGAACTGACGCTGGCATTGGAGGCGGCCGCGCGTGCGGACTTGGTGCTGGCGGAAGATGAGGAGGCGGGCAATGGAGAGGTCAGCGGATCAGTTTAGCAATCTCGATGCGGTGCGTGCCGCGATCCGCCGCGCGAGTGCGCACTTGGTGCCGCCGCCGGATATGTTACCAAGCGCGTGGGCCGAGGCGAATGTGCGTATTCCGGTCGGCAACAAGATTCCTGGCCCGATCAATTTCGACAATGCGCCCTATCAGCGCGGCATGATCGACGTGATCAAGGAGCCGGGTATTCGTCGCGTGTCATACCGGATGGCGGCGCAGACGGGTAAAACGACGGTGCAGCAGTGCATTACGGGCTATTTCATCGACCACGAGCCGCGCAGTCAGATTTTCGTGCAGCCGACACAGGGCGATATACAAACGTTTCTTGAAACGAAATTGCGCCCGATGTTAGAGGCGAATCCAGCCGTCAGCAGCAAGATGGCGAAGCAGCGCGGCCGTGAGGGGGTGAACAACAGCCGCATCATTTCCTTCATCGGTGGCTGGCTGATGTTTAGCTGGGCGGGTTCACCCAAGACGCTGCGGGGGCGGTCGGCGCCCGTCGTTCAGGCTGACGAAATCGATGGCTTCGATGCGACGCCCGAGGGCGATCCTGGCGAGCTATTGGCCCAGCGTGCCGCCACCTATGGCGACGAAGCGCTGCGTACAGAAAGTAGTACGCCGACGATCAAGGGACATAGCCGAATCGACACGGGTTTTGAGGAAGGTGATCAGCGACGTTTCTACGTGCCCTGTCCCGATTGCGGTACCGCGCAATATCTGAAATGGTCGAACGTGCTCTGGACCGGGCGCCAGTCCACCGACATTGCCGATGCGGACAAGGATGTGGGTGCGGATCACCAGCCCCATACCGCGATGTACGCGTGCGAGGTCTGTGGTGCATTGTGGGACGACGGCCGACGCATCGCGGCCATTCGCGTCGCCGAGCGCGAGGGGCATGGGTGGAAAGCGGCAAAGCCATTCAAGGGACACGCATCGTTTACCGGTCCAGAAATGCTATCCACGTTGCGCCGGCTGCGCGACATCGTGCAATCGTATCTGGACAAGCTGGCGTTGGGCGACTTGCAGTCATTTGTGAACGTGAGCCTGGGTGAGTCGTTCGAGGAGCGAGGCGAAAGAGCCGACCCCGACAGTCTGATGCAGCGGCGCGAGGTGTATGCGGCGCCGGTGCCGATGGGCGCGGTGTGGCTGGGAGCGGGCATCGACGCGCAGCATGATCGGCTCGAGGTGCAGATCATCGGCTTTGGGGTGGGCGAGGAATCGTGGCGCATCGACTATCGCGTACTGTGGGGTGACCCGCTGGCACCGGATGTTTGGCTCGACCTGGAAGAGGTGCTGGATGAAGAATTCGAGCATGAAAGCGGCGTCATGCTGCGCATTGGCGGAGCATGTCTCGATACCGGCGGCACGAATTCGTACACGCAGACAGCCTACGACTGGTTGCGTGGCAAGACGGGGCGTCGCATCTTTGGTGTGAAGGGGATGTCCGGCTGGGAGCGGCCGATTGTTGAAAAGCCGCTGCGTAAGCAGTCGGGCAAGAACGCGCGCAAGGTTGACCTGTTCCTGGTTGGCGTGGACGGGGCCAAGAAGATCGTGATGCGCCGCTTAAACGCCGTGGCGCCGGGCCCTGGGTACTGCCACTTTAGCGAGGATGCCGACGCCGAGTATTTTCAGCAACTGACCTCCGAAAAACTGGTCACCCGATACGTGAAGGGTTTTCCGAGGCTGGAATGGACGAAGCCAGACAAGGCGCGCAATGAAGCGCTGGACACGTTCGTATACGCGTTTGCGGCGCTCAAGATCATGCAGCCGAACCTGAAGCGTCTGACGGAGCGCCTGTCGGCGATCCAACTGCCGGCGAATCGTGCGCAAGTCGCGCGAAAGACGCGAGACACGCAAAAAATCCCGCCAAACACGCGCGAACCCGCGAAGAACCCACAAGAGGAACCGCCTGCGGCGCCACCGGACAATGGCCGCATTGTTCGGTCCAGACGCGCCCTGAACGCCAGAAGAGGGAGGGGCACCTGGGCCACCAAATGGTGACCCATGACGTGTTGCACGGCTTTTCCTCATTCGATGACGGCGGGTTTGGATTTCCGAGCCGTTATCAATTTACCTGATTATCGCGCGCCCGATTGGGCGCTGCGCGCCTTTCTGCGCGGTCCGCGAGCGATCGACCTGATGGCGGTTGCTGATGGCGACTCGCACATTTTCGTGGCCGACGCGGCGACGACGGCAGCGTGGACGCCGGGCGTGTACTGGTACAGCTTGCGCGTGACGAAGGGCGGTGCCGTGATGGAAGCGGGCGGCGGTCAGCTTACTGTCGAGCCGGATCTGGCGGCCGTCAGCGAGCCCTACGACGGGCGCAGCCAGGCGGCGATTGCGCTGGACGCCATTGACGCCGTGCTGGCAAAGCGCGCGACGCGCGACCAGCAGCGTTACACGATCAACAACCGCGAACTTTGGCGCACGTCCATCGCTGACCTGCTGAAGCTGCGGGCGTACTACGCCGTTCAGGTGTCGCGCGAGCGGGCGCGCAATAGTTGCAATCCCCGTTGGGGCCGCCCCGTTATTGTGAAATTCAGCGAACGATGAAAATCCCCTTTTTTAGCCGTCGTTCCGCTGCGCCGCCTGCGGATGCGAAGCCGACACCTTCGCGCCGAAGACTGTCTCGCGCACTGGCTGGCATGTTCAAGGCGTCGTACACCGACCCGAATGACCGGTGGGGCGCAACGCCCGTCTCGCCGGACGTGTTCATTTCGCTGCGCCAGCCGGCGCTGGTCGCGCGCTCGCGCGAGCAGTGGTCGAATAACGACTATGTGCGGGGGTTCATCCGCAAGGTTCGGCAGAATGTCGTCGGGCATCACGGCATTATTTTGCAGTCCAAAGCAACGCTTGCGAACGGAAAGCTGGATAAAAACGCGAACGACGCGATCGAATCCGCGTGGGCGGAATGGGGCAAAAAAGGGCATTGCGATGTGACGGGCAAATTGTCCTGGCGCGAGCTGCAATGCCTGGCTGCCGAACACGCGGCGCGCGATGGGGAGTTCATTTGCCGGATCGTGCGCGGCGCCGATGCGGGGCCGTTCGGTTTTGCATTACAGGTATTGGACCCGCAGCGCCTGTCCGTGCGGTACGACAATTTCAATTACGGCGACAACGGGCACTTCATCCGCCAAGGCATCGAATTCGATCGCTACGGCAAGCCGGTGGCGTACCACTTCACCAGCACGGATGAGTGGGATTCGTATTACTACAGCATCAGCGGCAAGGGTTTTGCGCGCGTGCCGGCGAACGAGGTGATCCATGGGTTCGTTACGGAGATGGCTGGGCAGCGGCGCGGTATTCCGTGGACGGCCACGGGCCTGTTCCGCCTGCACCACTTGCAGGGCTTCGAGGATGCGGCGGTACAGAACGCGCGCGCGTCGGCAACGAAAATGGGTTTTATCCAGTATGAGGAGGGGTTCGGCCCGGAATACGACGAAAAAGTGGATACCGCGGCGACGATCGACGCCGAGCCGCTGGGGTTCTTTGAACTACCTGAAGGCGCGCGGATAGCCGAATGGAGCCCTCAGTACCCTACGGGGGAATTAGCCGTATTCAACAAGGCCATGTTGCGCAGTGCCGCGACTGGCTTGGGTGTTGCCTACAACAGCCTGGCGAACGACCTGGAAGGGGTGAATTTTTCCAGCATCCGCGACGGCAAGATGGATGAGCGCGAGAGCTGGAAGGAGATTCAGCAGTGGTTGATCGACACGCTGTGCGAGCCGGTTTTCCATGAGTGGTTAAAAATCGCGCTGCTGTCCGAGTCGATCACGAACCTCTATGGCAATCCACTGCCCGCGTCGCGCATCGCGAATTACCGGCAAGTCCACTGGCAGCCGAAGCGCTGGCCGTGGGTCGATCCGAAGGCCGATGCGACGGCGAAGGTCACGGAAATCCGCGCGGGCTTGACGTCGCCGTCTCAGGTGATCCGTGAGCAGGGCCGCGATCCCGATACCGTATTCGAGGAAATTCGCAACGATTACGAGCGAATGAAGGCGATCGGCATCCCGGACACGATCATCAACATTTTCTTTGGCGTGGCCCCCGCGCCAGAGCCGTCGCCGAGCAAGGGTGACGTGTCCCAAGGCAAGGAACCGAAACTATGAATACCCGGCGCATCATGACGCGCGAAGCGGACCCGTTGCAAACGAACAAGGTGGCCGAGCGCCTGCACGAAATCCGCTCGAAGGGCGGTCTGCATCGCGTCGGCGAATTGGGCGTGGTGGATCTGGAGGCGCGCACCGTCGAGCTGTCGTTCAGTTCGGAAGACGCGGAAGTGTCGCGCTGGTTCGGCATCGAAAAACTGTCGCACGCGCCGGATGCCGTGGACCTATCGCGGCTGAACAATGGGGCGCCGTTCCTGTGGATGCACAACTGGGATGACCAGCGCGGCGTGATCGAACGCGGCACCGCCCGCGTCGATAGCGATCGCAAGGGCCGTGCCGTGGTGCGTTTCAGCCGTTCGCCCGCCGGCGAGCAGATGATGCAGGACGTGGCGGACAAGATCATCACCAAGGTATCGGTGGGGTACCAGGTGAATGGGATGAGGCTCGACGAGGCGCGTGCTGACGAAGATGTTTATCTGGTGACGAACTGGGCGCCGTTCGAAATCTCCGGGGTATCGGTACCGGCGGACGATACAGTGGGGTTTGGGCGGGGTGCGACGAAGAACCCACAAGAGGAATGGGGCGCTGCGCGCGCGGAGAATCCGACGCAGGCTCAACAAACCGTCCCTTCTCAGGGTACCGAAGACATGGAAAAAATCACGCGTGACGCGTCGGGCAATCTGGTCCGCGCGATGGTGGACGATGACGGCGGCATCACGAGGGTGCTCGAAGTGATCGAAGGGGCGGGTGTCGAAGCGCGCGCGGCCGAGCAGCGCGGCACCGATGCGGAGCGCACGCGCGTTCGCGATCTGACCGAAATGGGGCGTCAGTACGGGGCGACCGACAAGGCGCTGGAATTCATTAGTGCCGGCAAATCGGTGGATGACCTGCGGCGAGAACTGCTGGCGGATTTTGCGGCGCAGCGCACGGCGCGGCCGATGTCCGATCAGGTCAAGGAAGGGGAGGTGGGGCTGACGGACAAGGAGGCGCGCTCGTATTCAATCATGCGTGCGATCCGCGCGTTGGCGAATCCGACGAATGCGCAATATCAGAAAGAAGCGGACTTTGAATTTAATTGCTCGCGCGCCGCGCAAGAAAAATCCGGCAAGGAGTCGCGCGGCATCATGATCCCGGCGGATGTACTGAACCGGGCGTTTTCGACCACGACGCCAACGGGCGGTCCTGGCTCGAACACGATCGCGACGAACCTGCTGGCGGACCAGTTTATTGATCTGTTGCGCCATCGCACCTGGGCGCTCAAACGCGTGACCACGATGGGCGGCCTGGTCGGCAATGTCGATATCCCGCGCCAGAATAGCGCGGCACAGGCGTACTGGATTGGTGAGGGTGCGGATGTGCCGGCCAGCGAGCCGGGTATCGACCAAATCGGATTTTCGCCAAAAACCGTGGCCGCACGCACCGAAATCACGCGGCGCCTGATGCTGCAATCGACGCCGGATGCCGAATTGATCGTGCGCAACGACCTGTTGAAGGTGATGGCGCTCGCGCTGGATTTTGCGGTCATCTACGGCTCGGGCGCGAACGGGCAGCCGAAGGGGCTGTTGCAACAGACCGGCATTCACGCCGTCGCGCTTGCGGACGTATTCCCGTCGTATAACGAGTACGTGCAGATGGAGACGGACATTGCGGCGGCGGATGCGGACATTGGCAGCCTGTCGTATGTGGTGAATGCCCGCGCACGTGGTGCAGCGAAGACGACACTGAAATTCCCGGCTGCGGTGAGCAGCGGTGTGACGATTTCCCAGGGCGGCACGATTTGGGAGCCGGGCAATACGATTAATGGCTACAACGTCGATGTGACCAATCAACTGGCCGCAGGGGATGTGTTCTTCGGCAACTGGGCCGATTTCATTGTCGGCATGTGGTCGGGTCTGGACATGATGGTAGACCCGTACAGCCTGAGCGCATCGGGTGGCACGCGCATTGTGCTGTTCCAGGATGTGGACATGAACATTCGTCACAAGGAATCGTTTACGTACGCGAGCAAGACGGCGACGGCGAACCCGTAATCTACTGAAGGCAGCCCATGAAGAACGTTTCCGAGCGCATTGTGCAGTTGAGGCTGACGGGCGCCATTGTGATCGATGGCGTGATCGCGCGAGCCGGTACGCTGGTGGAGCTGGTCGAAGGCGAGGCGAAGGATCTGCTGCGCCGAGGTAAGGCCGAGCTGCACGCGCTGCCGGATGACGCGGGACCGGTCGATGACGAGGCAGCCAATGCCACCGCCGCGCAAGCGGCTGCCGATGTTGTGCAGGACGATGCGAGCAAGGCGAAGCGCGCCTCACGCGAGGATAAGTGATGCCCCATCCGGCTTGGGACGATCCCGCGGAATTTTTGGATCTCGATGAATTCGCGGTCAAGGCGGTCATCCAGTTTCAGAACGGCGAGACGCGCGAGATCGTCGGCATTTACGATGGCCCTTATCGTGAAGCGCAATTGGGCGAATACGAACAGGACACCACGAAACCGAAGTTCACGTGCATGGAAGGCGTGGCACGCGGCGCTCGGCGTGGCGATGGTCTGGTGGTGTACGAAGCGGACGGCGTTTCCGTGTTCGGTACGTTCAACATCATGACGTACCCGCAACCTGACGGCACCGGGCTGGAAGTCCTGGAACTGACGCAAGCATGATCCACTTCGAAATCGAGTGGGGTGATCTACGGCGCATTGGCGACGAACTGCAAGCCTCTGAAAAGCAGATCGTTTTTGCTTTGCATCGGTCACTTCATCGAACCGCCTCGAAGCTGCGCATGCTGTCTGCCAGGGGATTGCGCGACGAGCTTGAGCTGAAGCGAATGAACGCGCTGCGTAAGCGCTTGAAGTCGATCAAGCTACGCAAGGGCGCGGGGGAAGGCGTCCAGCTTTGGTACGGTTTGAACGACATGCCGGTATCGTGGTTCAAGGGAAGGCCGGTGAAGACGGCGACCGGCGCACGATTTCGCGGACATGATTTTCCCGGCGCATTCGTCGCGCGCAGTCGATACGGGAAGGGCAAGACGATTTTCAAGCGCACGGGCAAGTCGCGGCTGCACATCGAGGAACAACTGATGCCGATCAAGGATCAGGCGGATGTGTTCGTCGAGGACAAGATTTTCGTGCAGGTCGAGCAGATATTCTGGCCGTTGTTCAGGCGTGAGCTGGAAGCGCGCGTGAAGTACAGAATCGGTGCGGCGTAATCATGGGTGGGGAACGCATGAGTATTAACGTTTTCGCGCCTGATCAGGGCGACTATGTGTATCTGCCGACATTCGGCGACGCTGTGAAGGGCACCGGAGTATGTGTGAATGATGTCTCTGACCAAACGGTGCTGCAAGCGGCCAAGGATGCGGGTTTCTCATTTATTCGAGTTGGCCTTGACTGGGGGGCGTCGGACGTACCTTGGGGGCTGGATACCAGCAAGATCGACGGGCTTATTCCGATGCTGAACGCGGTCGGTCTAGGCGCATTGATTCTGCTGCGTGGTGACAATCCGATGTATAGCCCGGGCAGTGGCCCGAAAACGGCTGCGCAAATCCGTTATTTTGGGAAATGGGCGGCCAAGATTGCGCTGCAATTTCGCGGTAACGGGTTCAAGTATGAAATCTGGAATGAGCCGGACACGAAGTGGGGGTGGGGAGACACCCCGAGCGTGTTCACGTATCGCAAGCTTTACGATGAATGCCTGAAATCGATTAAGCGCGTCGATCCTCATGCGCAGGTTGGCACGGGCGGCGTCACGGAAGCGAACCCGAAATTCATCCGGGATATGTGCACGCTGTGTGGTCTGTTTCCAGACGGCACCACCTCGGTCGGCGTTCATCCGTATCGGCAGGATGCGCCCGAAACGGTTTTCAATACGTATGCGATCGTGCATGACAACATGACGCCGAACGCGTCCATTCCGCCGCTTTGGTGTACCGAGTGGGGCTATCCGAGCGTTGGCTACGGCTACACGGCGGGCCTGGGCGATGGTCATTCCGCCGCTGCCCGTGCGCGCCAAGCTAAATTTGTCCCGCGTTGTCTGCTATCGAACTGGATTGCCGGTATCGAGCTGATGTCGGTCTATGACATGAAGGACGATGGCACGGACCCGAACGAGATGGAGCACAATTTCGGGCTACTGGACGCGGCGAACGTGAAGTTGCCAGCCTACAGCACGGTGCAGACGTTGTTCAATTTCGTTAAGCACGCCGAGGATGTCTTCGTTTTGCACGATAAGGTGGCGCGCGCGATGGTGTTGCGTTTGATCACGGGGAACGACGAGAAACTGGTGGTGTGGTGCTACGGCGATGGCAATGCGGCATCGTTTGATTTTTCCGACATGCGATCGAACGTGATGGGGAAGATGTATTCGCAGTCCGCGGTCGATCTGTTTGGCGCGACGAAAGCGATCACCGCGAACGTGCTGACCGTCAAGGAAGACGACGGTCCTGTTTTGGTCACGGTGAGCCATACCTGATGGATGCCAACACAAACGTTGATCTCGATGCGCTGCACGATGCGATCGTGGCGGAGATCAAGGCGCGGTTTCCCGATCTGCAAACGGTCGAGTTCTACCGCACCGA
>NZ_LOWB01000078.1 GCF_001522865.1 Burkholderia sp. TSV86
CAAGAAGATCTACGACTCGATCGCCACCTTGCAGACGGACCTTGATGCGTGGCTCGACCAGTACAACAATGAACGAGAGCATCAGGGGCGCTGGTGTTACGGCAAGACGCCGATGCGCACTTTCCTCGATTCGCTCGATCTCGCCAAGGAGAAACTCATCCCCCATTGACGACTCGTACTTTGTCGGCCCGACTACCTGTCAGATCAAGTCCCGGCTAATACATTTGCAAGCAATTCGGCATGAGATAGGGTTTGCATCCGGATCTCCATTGAACGGGGCAAATAAAAACGAGTCATGCAGGAACGGTTTCCAGCACGTATTGCGTCCTGATCGCGTCCATCGAAGCCAGCACCTGCGCTTCGTTGCGGCCCTCGACGAGAAAGCGCCCGCCTTGCAGGTGCGTATAGCCGCCTCCGGTATCGGTCAACATCTCGCCCGCCGCGGGAACCAGCTCTCGATACAGCCCCGGCACGCGCCCGACGAGCGAGCGGGCAATCACCACTTTGCGCGGCAGCGGCGCTGGCCGCGGAATCGTCAGCCAGCCGCCGCTCGTCGCAACGTCTTGCCGCGGCGGCGGCGGATTGCCCAGCACGACGTCGACCCACAGCCGGAACAGATTCACGCCAAACACGCGGTGCACGACGTATGGCACGTCGGCGCCCGGCACGCGCGCACCGACTTCGAGAAATATCAATTCGCCATCCCGTTCGAACAATTCGAGATGAAATGCCGAGCCGCGCAGCCCGAGCGCTCGCACGCATGCCGCCGCGAACGCCCGGCACGCGGCCGTCACCGGCGATTCGGTCTGGATGACCGAGCCGAGCGGCACGCCGGATTCGAATTCGAGACACGACGAGATATAACGGCTCACCGACATGAACACGCTCTGCCCGAATGCATCGACCACGCCGTCCACGTGCAGAATGTCGCCGTCGATGTACTCCTCGATCTCGAATCCTCGAAGGTCGCGCGTCTGCACAACACGGCGCCACGCATCGATCGACTCCACTTTCAGCACGCCTTTACTCGATGCACCCCGCACGGGCTTCAAAATCAGCGGAAATCCCAATTCGAGCGCGCGCGCATCGTTATCGGTTGCGCCATCCGCGTCGCATGCAAACCACGCCGGCACGCGAATGCCCGCCGCTTGCAGCAGGCGCTTCATTTCGGTTTTGTCGCGAAACCGGTCGACGTCGCCGGGACGATGGCCCGGAATCTCGAAATGCGCTCTAGCGGCCGCCGCCACATCGAGCAAATACTCCGAGAATGCGAGCACGTGCGTAACCGGCCCGTGCAGGCTGATTACGCGTGCCACCTGTGCGATCACCTCGCCGATATCGTCGAAGCTCGCGACGGCATGCACGCGCCGCGCATCAGCCGTAGCCGGCACGCCGGTGCGGCCCTCGTCGTCGCACAAATAGCTGACGTCGCAATTCGGCGGAATGATCTCGTCGTATCGGCAAAGCTCGTGATCCCATTGCCGGGCGTTGCGGTACTGCGGCCATCGGTTCATCACCAGGACGTGAGGCTTCATCGCATCCTCGTCACATTTTTTCCGTGGTCGGAGCGTGCGTGGCGTATCCGCTCGAGCGCGTGTGCAGCTCGCCGGCAAGCAGATGCTCGCCTTGCTGAAGCGCATAGAGCGAGTTGAAAGCCTTCTGCGTGACCGGCATCGGGTAGACGCCCGCTTCGCAAAGCGCGACCGCATGGCGTTGCCCGCGCAGCAGATAAGTTCCCGCTTCGTTGTGCGCGGCATGCGGCCCGTAGTAGATGGGCAGCGCGTCGGCAGCGCGATAAGCGGGAATGAAGCAGCGGCGATACCGTGCCGAGCGGTTCGGATCGGACCGGTGCAGCACTTTGCAATGCAGAAATACGACCGTGCCCGCACCGCCGGCCGCCGTCATCTCCGGGTATTGCGCCGGCAAATGCGCCGGGTCGACCTTGCCGCGAAAATGGCCGTTTTCCGTGTGGTCGTAGATCGACGCGCGATGCGAGCCGGCCAGCACCCGCAGACACGCGTTATCCTCGGACGCGTCGTCCAGATAAATCAGGCACGCGATCAGCTTCGAATTCGTATGCGGGTAATAAGAAAAATCCTGATGCCATTCGACCGGCGAGCCGACGCGCGGCCCCTTCATGTTGAGCTTGCTGTGATGGAAGACGATATCGGGCCCAATCAGCGATTCGAGCCGATCGACGAGGCGCGGGTCTTCCTGTATCGCACGGAAAGCGTGATGCCGCTTGGATGGCTGCCAGATGCGCCGGATGACGGTCGGATCGCTGGGCTCCAGCTCCGCGACCTCGCGCAGATCGCTGGCGGAGCCGATAATCTCGTCGATCGCTGAACGCATCGAGGCGATTGCTTCGGCGTCCAACAAATCTCGAACGACGAGGAAACCGTTCTCGCCGAATGCGGCCACTTCTTCATCGGAAAGGTGAAAGGACATGTCAGCCCTCGCTGGGTAATCGAATTTGCCGGCGAATTTGCCGGTCTCTGCGGCGCATTGCTTGTTTGCCGGAACCCATCGTATAGCCGCGCCAATCGGGTAGACAGCTAGACAAAGGTATAGCGTGCCGCCCAGCGAGCGTGGGGCAACGCGCGTTGTCGTGCGTTGCCCGAGGCCCTCATCGTCCGAATCCTCTCCTCTTCATCTTCCCCGTTACCGCCCGGCCATCGCCCCCATCACGCCATCCCGACGAATCAGTCCGTGATAGAGCGCCGCCGCGAAATGCGCGACGAACGTCACGAAAAACAGATAGGCGAGCCATCGATGCGCGAGCCGCAGCCACGCGAACCACACGGGATCGGCCGGCACGATCGCCGGCAAACGCATGCCTTCGCCGAGCGTGACCGGATATCCGCCCGCCGACAGCATCGCCCAGCCGATCATCGGCATCGCGATCATCAGCGCGTACAGCACGAGATGCGACCCGTGTGCGGCGAACCTCTGCCACGCGGGCAAGTCAGCCGGCAATGCGGGCGGCCGCCTGCGCAACCGCACGGCGACGCGCATGCATGCGAGCACCAGCACCGCGATCCCGAGCGGCCGATGCAGCGCAACCAACGCCGCATACCGGTGCGACACCGACGCCACCATCCCCACGCCGATAAACAGCATCGCGACGATCATCGCGGCCATCACCCAATGCAGCAGGCGTGCGAGCGGACTGAACACAGGTTTCATCATCGTTTCTCCGGAAGGGGGCGCGCAGCGCCGGGCACTCCGGCTTGCTCGCCGGTGCGGCGCAAATAGGAATCCGCATACGCGGCCGAACGCGCGGCGAGCAGCGGATCGCCCGATACGCGGATACCATCGGGCAGGATCGTCGGGTCGTAATTGACGTCGCGGCACGGCCCGCTGTCCTGCGCCTGCGCGCGCTCGATCACGAGCGTGCCCGCGTCGATCGTCGCGCGCTCGTCGGGCCACGCGCGCGTCGCGTCGTCGACCGGATCGCCGGGCGCCGCCAGCGTGATCAGCAAACGCCAGCGCTGCGGGCCCGACGCCAGGCGTTGCAGCAGATCCCGCCGCAGTATGTCCGGATCGCCCGCGCGCACCGTATCGTCCGGCGCGCTCGGGCGGCGCGCATTGCCGCCGCCCTTATTGGCCATGCCGCCCGTATCGCCCGTGCCACCCGTATCGCTCGCGCCTGCCATCCGCTCCGGCACGACGCGCCAGCGCGCCGCATGCCGGCTGCCGTTTGCATCGATGAGATAAAACGCGTTCAGGCTGTAATACGTCTCGGTGATATAGCTCGCGCCCGGCCGCGCGCGCTTCACTCACGCACGGAACGCGGCCGTCTCCGGGTGCACGGCGAAGAATGCCGAGAGTTTCGCGGGATCGGGCTTGCCGGTGCGCGGATCGGGGCGGCTCGCGATCGTCTGCTCGTAGAATGCCTGCGGCGTCGCGACCGGGAACACCGGCATGCTGTTCATCCCAGTGCGCCACTGCTCGCCGTCCGGCGCGCTCAGGCGCAGCGCGAGGCTGCGAATCGGCACACTGCTGTCCGGCGCGTAGGGATTGCCGCCCGGCAGCGCGAAACGGCCAACGACAGGCGTGCGCACCGCCGCGAAAAACGGCGCTATCGAATACGCGCTCGCCGCGCCGTTGCCTTCAAAATAACCCGTCACGCATACGCCTTTCGCATGATTGCGCCGATACCCCGGGTGCAGGCCGCCATTGCGCTGCAACGCGTCCACGAGCCGCGCGGACGTGAGCCGCTGCGGCGCGAGCCAGCCGCCGACGTAGCCGAACGCCGCCACGCACGCCGTCACCGCGCCGCCGATCAGCATCCAGCGCCATCGGCCGCGCGCCGGCGCGCGCCGTGACGAAGAAGACGAGGAAGAATCCGTCATCGCATACGCTCCCGACCGCCAGGTCATGTGTCGAATGCGCGTAAGACGTCGCGCCGCCCGGTCTATTCCATCGAAATTTTTTTGTCAGGCAGCGGGAATAAACTGCGCCGGCCGGCGTCATACGCGACGAATCCACGCCCGAGCCGGCTTTTCGCCCGCCTGCCGCCTACCATGCCGCCTGCCGCCGACCTAGACGAACAACTGCGCGAACTCCTGCCGAGATTGCGCCGCTTCGCGCTCTGGCTGACCCGCGACGTCCACAGCGCCGACGATCTCGTGCAAGCCTCGCTCGAGCGCGCGCTGTCGCGCTGGTCGCAGCGCCGTGACGATACGGCACTGCGTAGCTGGCTCTTCACGATCCTGTACCGGCAATTTCTCGACGCGCGGCGCCGCGCGAAACGGCACGCGTGGCTGCTCGGCCGTCTCCATGAGGACGACGAACCGCAATGGCCGTCCGCCGAGCGCGAGGCAAGCGCCCGCGCGATGCTCACGGCCTTCGGCCGCCTCAGCGACGAGCAGCGCAGCCTGCTGCTGCTCGTCGCGGTCGAAGGCTTCAGCTACCAGGAAGTCGCCGATCTGCTCGGCGTGCCGATCGGCACCGTGATGTCGCGCCTGTCCCGAGCGCGCCAGGCGCTGCGCGGCCTGTGCGACGGCGAGCCCTCCGCTCCTTCGCTGCGATTGATGAAATGAAGCTCCCTCCCGACGAATACGACTTGCATGCCTATGTCGACGGCCGGCTCGACGAAGCCGAGCGCGCCGCCGTCGAGCGCTGTCTCGCGCGCGACCCGGAGCGCGCGGCGCAAGTGCGCCGCTGGCAACAGGACGCGCAGCGGCTGCGCGCGGCGCTCGCGGGTCTGCCGCCGCCGCCCGCGAACCCGGCGCTCGACCCCGCGGCGCTGCGCGCGCGCCGCGCCGAGCGCGCGCGGGCGCGCTTCGCGCTGGCGGCGTCGCTCGTGCTCTGCGTGGGGATCGGCACGCTCGGCGGCTGGCACGCGCATCGCTTGACGGGCACGCCCGCCGCGCCGATGAGCGATGCGCTCGAGGCTTACAAGCTGATGGTAGTCGAGCGCAGCGCGCGGATCGACTTCCCTTCACGCCGGCCGGCCGATCTGCAAGCGTGGCTCGAAGCGCACGTGGGCTCGGCCGTGAAACTGCCCGATCTGAGCGGCGCGGGTTTCCGGCCGGTCGGCGGCCGCCTGTTCGCGACCGAGCGCGGCGCGGCGGCGATGGTGCTGTACGAGGATGCGGACGGCCGAACGCTAAGCTTCTACGTGCGCCCGCCCGAATCGGCGCACCGGCTGCTCGCGGCCGGCCAGCGCATCGACGGCGGGCTGCTGGCGCGCTACGGATCGTCGCACGGTTTCAACTACGCGATCGTCGGGCGCGCGGGCAGCCTCGACGAAACCGCCGTGGCGCGCGCGCTCGACGCGCAGATCTGACCCGAAACCGCCCGCCGGCGCCCGTGCGCGCCGCCCGGCGATCATCGACAACCGGTACGGCATGGAGGACGTCGCCATTTCATTCGCCTTGAAATATTACACATAATGAAATATAAATAGATTTTGTGTAATCACCTTTTCACCTTTTTCGTTCCCGCGGCCACGCGGCAACCTGGCGCCCAATGCTGCAACCTCCCGCGAAACACCTGATCCTCGATTTACTCGTCGCGAAAAACGGCGAACCGCTGCAAGTGCGCGAGGCGATCATCGCGTGCCGGTTGTTCGGCCTGACCGAGAACAGCGTGCGCGTCGCGCTGGCGCGGCTCGCGGCCGAATCGCTGGTCGAAAGCACCGAGCGCGGCAGCTACCGGATCGGCTCGTCAGCCGCCGAGCTATCCGAGGAGCTGACCGCGTGGCGCACGGTCGAAACGCGGCTGCGGCGCTGGAGCGGCGCGTATCTGATGGTGTCGTGCCTGCCGCTCGGCCGCGTCGATCGCACCGCGCTCGCGCGCCGCGAGCGCGCGTTGCGCATGCTCGGCTTTCGCGAATGGGACCGCAGCCTCTATGTGCGTCCGGACAACATTGAAGCGAACGTCGATGCGGTGCGGCGGCGTCTCGTGAAGCTCGGCATGGAGACGTCGGCGGCCGTGTTCGTCGCGGGCGGGTTCGACGCCGAGCAGGAAGCGCGCATCCGCGCGCTCTGGGATGGCCACACGCTGACCGACACGTACCGCACGCTCGGCCAGCAGCTCAACGATTGGCTCGCGCGCGCGCCGGGGCTGGATCTCGATATCGCCGCGCGCGAAGCGTTCCTGCTCGGCGGCAGGGCCATCCGGCAGGTCGTGTTCGATCCGCTGCTGCCCGAGCCGTTCGTCGATTGCGACGCGCGCAGCGCGTTCATCGCCTGTACGCGCCGCTACGTTGCGACGGGACATCGAATCTGGCGGGCGCTGTTCGACAGCGAACGGCTGGAGCCGGCCGCGCCGCGCGATGCGCCGGCGCGCACCACGGCCGATGCGTTGTCCTAGCGCGCCACGCGCGAGGAGCCGCTGAAATGACAGACAAAACCCGTGCCCGCGAAGTCTTCAGCCACGAAGAGATCCGCTCGCTGACCGCCCGCTCGGATTGGCGCGGCGCATGGGCCGTCGGCTCGACGTGGGGCGTGATCGCGCTCGCTTTCGCTGGCCTCGCCTATGCGCGCGCGCATTTTGCGCCGTGGGGCTTCGCGCTCGCACTGGCGGCCGGCGTGACCGTCATCGCCGGACGCCAGCTTTGCCTGGGCATCCTGCAACACGACGCAGCACACGGCACGCTGTTCAGGACGCGCTGGGCCAACGACGTGCTCGCCGATTGGCTATGCGCACGCCCGGTGTGGAACGAACTGCGCAAATACCGTCCTTACCACCTGATGCATCACGCGGCCACGTCGTCGCGCGCCGATCCGGATCTGTCGTTGATCGCCGGCCTGCCGACGACGCGTGCATCGCTCGCGCGCAAGTTTTTGCGCGATATCTCCGGTGTCTCGGGCATCAAGTTCATGGCCGGGCGCGTGCTGATGGACGCGGGCGTGCTCAAGTGGTCGCTGACAAACGACGTCGAGCGTCTGCCGCAAGCGGGCCGGCGCGTGCGGGATTATCCGCTCGCGTTCGTCACGAACGCGGCCGGCATGCTCGCGACCAACGGCATCCTGTTCGGCGTGTTGTGGGCATGCGCTCATCCGTGGCTGTACGGTGTATGGGCGCTGTCGTACCTGACGCCGTTTCCGCTTTTCATCCGAATCCGCTCGATGGCCGAGCATGCGTGCGTCGAAACCTGCGACGATCCGCTGCGCAACACCCGCACGACCCGCGCCGGCTGGCTCGCACGCCTGACGGTCGCGCCGCTGCACGTGAATTACCATGCCGAACATCACTTGATGGCGTCCGTCCCATATTTTCGGCTCGCGCGCATGCATCGGCTGCTGCGCGAACGCGGCCGCGCCGCTCAGCCACCGTCGTACTGGCAAGTATTGAAGACGGTCAGCGCGAAGACCGCGCCGGTTTGACCCTCGGCCCCGTCCGGCGCGCCGCCCCGCCCGATTCGCCGCGTGCCAATGCAGTTTGAATTGATCCACAGCGCACTTCCTGTTCCGCGTCGGACAATTTCCGTCATAGTGAAATCCTGACCTCTTATTCGAGCAACCGATATGTCCGAGGAAAATCGCAACGGCCAGGTGGCCGAATTCGATTACATCGTGATCGGCGGCGGGTCGGCCGGTTGCGTCGTCACGCACCGGCTCGTCCATGCCGGGCATCGCGTCCTGCTGCTCGAGGCCGGCCCGCCCGACAATTCGTTCTTCGTCCAAACGCCCGCCACCTTTGTACGCGTGATCGGCACGAAACGAACCTGGGTCTACGAAACCGAGCCGCAACCGCACGCGGCCGGCCGCCGGATGTACGTGCCGCAGGGCCGCACGCTGGGCGGCGGCAGTTCGGTCAACGCAATGGTCTACATTCGCGGCACGCCCGCCGATTACGACGCGTGGCGCGACGCCGGCTGCGACGGCTGGGGCTGGGACGACGTCCTGCCGTTCTTTCGCCGCGCCGAACGCAACCAGCGGCTCGCGGGGCCGCTGCATGGCGTCGACGGCCCGCTGCACGTCAGCGACACGCGCTTTCGCCATCCGCTCAGCCTCGCATTCGTCAAGGGCGCGCAGGAATTCGGACTGCCCTACAACGACGATTTCAACGGCGCGTCCCAGGCAGGCGTGGGCTTTTATCAAACGACCACCTTCGACGGCCGGCGCGGCAGCACCGCGGCGACGTACCTTGCCGCCGTCAAGCACAGCCCGCGTCTGACGATCGAAACCGAAGCGTTCGTCACGCAAATCGTGTTCGACAGCGGCGCGGCGGCAGGCGTGCGCTACGTCGCGCACGATGGCAAAAAGCGGCTCGCCCGCGCGCGCGCGGAAATCGTGCTCAGCGCGGGCGCGCTCGCGAGCCCGAAGCTTCTGATGCTCTCCGGCATCGGCCCGGCCAGCCAGTTGCGGCAGCACGGCATTGCAGTCGTGCACGACGCCCCGCAGGTTGGGCTCAATTTCCAGGATCATCTCGAATTGTCGCTGTACGGCCGCACGCGCGAGCCCATCAGCCTCGCCGGTCAGGATCGCGGGCTCAACGCACTGCGTCACGGCCTTCAGTACACGTTGTTCCATACCGGCTTGCTGACGTCGAATGTCGTCGAAAGCGGCGGGTTCGCCGATACGGCGGGCAGCGGGCGCCCCGACGTGCAATTCCATGTGTTGCCTGTGCTTGTCGGCGATGTGGGACGCGAACCGCTTGCCGGGCATGGCATCTCGATCAATCCGTGCTTTCTGCGGCCCAAGTCGCGCGGCACCGTGCGGCTGCGCAGCGCCGATCCGCATGCGCCGATCCTGTTCGACGGCAATTTCCTCAGTCATCCGGACGATTATTCGACGCTGGTGCGCGGCTTCGAGATGGCGCGGGACATTCTGCGCATGCCGTCGATGACGAAAGTGATCGCGGGCGAGATGCTGCCAAGCCATGGCGGCCGCTTCGATCTCGACACCTATGTCCGCTCGCACGCAAAAACCGTCTATCACCCGTCCGGCACATGCCGCATGGGTGGCGATTCCGAATCGGTCGTCGATCCGCAACTGCGCGTGCGCGGCGTGCGCGGGCTGCGGATTTGCGACGCGTCGGTCATGCCGGCGCTGGTGTCCGGCAACACGAACGCGCCGACCATCATGATCGCCGAGCGCTGCGCGCAATTCATGCTCTCGCCCGCCGATACAGCGGCATCCGCGGGCGCGGGCCGCTCGGCGAGCCGACCTCCAAGCGAGGCGCACAGCGCCCCGATCGAGAACCAGCCGGCCGATTCGCTGCTTCGCGACCGGTCCCGCGCGCCATCCCACGGCCTATCGCAGACCGTCCGCCCGGACGATGCGCAACCCATTTGAGGAATCCCGCATGCGTACTCCCTATCAAATCGTCGCCGACCACTACGCCGCGTCCGACCGGCGCGATCCCGCCGGCATGATGGCCGACATCGCGCCAACGATCGCATGGACCGAGATGGCCGGCTTCCCTTGCGCAGGCACTTACCACAGCAGGGAAGAAATCGTGCGCAACGTGTTCGAGCGTCTCGGCAACGATTGGGATAACTACACGTTCAAGCTCGACGCGCTTCACGACGCCGGCGACACCGTGATCGGCATCGGCCGTTATTCGGGCATCTACAAGCAGACCGGTAAATCGTTCGAATGCCGCGTGGCGCACGTGTGGCGCGTCGAGGCCGGGCAGATCGTGGGCTTCGAGCAATTCACCGACACGCTGCTCGTCGCACAGGCAATGCAGCGCTGAGCGCGCCGCCACGCCGTTCGATTCGACATGAGGCTTTCATGAATCTGTCCGACCTTTCCACCCAATATCAACGTCGATCGGATTTTCTCGCGCGCCGCACGTTCGGCAACTGGATCGACGGCCGCTCCTCCGAGCCGCGCTCGGGCCGCTATCTGAGCGTCGTCGATCCCGCAACCGAGAAGACGATCGCACAGGCCGCCGCAAGCGATGCGCGCGACATCGACGCGGCCGTTGCCGCCGCGCGCCTTGCATTCGATTCGGGCGACTGGCCGCGGATGCGCCCCGCGAACCGCGAAAAGCTGCTATATCAATTCGCTGAACTGATCGAGCGCCATGCGGACGAACTCGCCGCAATCGAGACGCTCGAAACCGGCAAGCTGTTCGGCATCGCGCGCGCGATCGACGTGCAAGGTGGCGCCGAATTCGTCCGCTACATGGCGGGCTGGGCGACGAAGATCGAAGGCTCGACCCTCGACACGTCGATCGCCGTGCCGGCCGGCACCGAGTATTTCGCGTACACGCGGCGCGAAGCGCTTGGCGTCGTCGGCGCGATCGTGCCGTGGAATTTTCCGCTCGCCATCGCGCTGTGGAAAGTGGCGACAGCGCTCGCATGCGGCTGCACGGTCGTGCTCAAACCGTCGGAGGAAACGCCGCTCACCGCGCTGTACGCCGCCGAACTCGCGCAGCAGGCCGGCCTGCCGGCGGGCGTACTGAACGTCGTGACGGGCACGGGCGCGGATGCGGGCGCCGCGCTCGTCGCACATCCCGGCGTCGACAAAATCACGTTCACGGGATCGGTCGACGTCGGCAAGACCATCGGCCATGCGGCAGTCGACCGGCTGGCCCGCTTTACGCTGGAGCTGGGCGGCAAATCCCCGTTGATCGTTCTTGATGACGCGGACCCCGATGCCGCCGCGCGCGGCGCCGCACAAGGCATCTTCTTCAACCAGGGGCAAGTCTGCACGGCCGGCTCGCGCGTCTATGTGCAGAAGCGGCTCTACGAGCGCGTGGTCGCCGGCATCGCGGCCGCGGCCGAATCGATGAAGATCGGCTCGGGCTTCGATCCGGACGTGCAGATCGGCGCGCTCGTATCGAAACCGCACTTCGAGCGCGTGCTCGCTCACGTCGACGCGGCCCGCGAAGAAGGCGCAACGCTCGTCACGGGCGGCACGCGCGCGCTCGACAGCGGCTATTTCGTCAAGCCGACGGTGTTCGTCAATGCAACGCCATCGATGCGGATCGTGCGCGACGAAGTGTTCGGCCCGGTGGTGACCATCACGCCGTTCGATACTGTCGACGAAGCGCTGCGGCTCGCGAACGACACCGATTTCGGACTCGCGGCGAGCGTGTGGTCGCAAAACCTGTCGCTCGTGCATCGTATCGTGCCGCGCCTGAAGGCAGGCATCGTATGGGTCAACGCGCACAACATGCTCGACAGCAACCTGCCGTTCGGCGGCTTCAAGCAATCGGGCTACGGCCGCGAACTCGGCCGCGCGGCGCTTGAGCAGTTCACCGAACTGAAATCAGTGTGCATCGCGCATTGAGGCACCGCAACCGCGCGGCGCCAGCCTGCGCCGCGCGGTTGCCGAAACCCATCAGGCCGGCGCACGCTGCCGCACGAACTCGCGCGGCGTCATCCCGTAACGCTGCTTGAAACTGCGGCAGAAATGCGCACCGCTGCTGAAGCCCCAGCTAAGCGCGATCTCCAGGATCGCCGGCTTCGCCGTGCGTGTGGCGGCCAGCATTTCCCGGCAGCGTTCGAGCCGGCTCGACCAGATATAACGGTCGATCGTCACGCCTTCTTCCTCGAAGATCCGATGCAGATATCGCTTCGAGCAGCGCAGTTCGCGTGCGATCCGCTCGATCGACAAGTCGGCGTCGGCAAGGTGCCCGTGGATGTATTGCTTGACGCGCATGCGCAGCACGGCGGGCAGCGTCACGTGCGCGCCGTGCGCGTCGCGCTGCGCGGCGAGCGCCGAAACTAGGAGCCCCAGAATCGTTTCGGATAGCGCAATGCCTGTCGTTCCCGGCAGCGCAGGCAACTGCTCGGACAGCGACACGAGAAACGACGACAGCAGCGAAAACAGCCCTTTCAACTCGAACTCGTGCACGTTGGACGTGTGCAGGCCGGTGGGCGCGACGCCGCTCAACTGCTTGCGCGGAATCTGGATCACGAGTTGCTCGACGTGCGTGAGATTCGACAGACAATACGGCATGCGCGGATCGTACAAGCTCCAATCGCCTTCGCACAGCCGGACGAGCTTGCCGTGCTGCTCGATCTCGCTGGCGCCGCTCAATTGCAACAGCAGCTTGAAGTAGTCCGAACCATGATCGTGCAACGCCCCGGCGGGACGCACGATCCGGTGCGCGGGCGCGGAAATCCGGAACACGCGCATCGAGCCGACTTCGTATTGGCGAAGCTGCGCGTCGAACACGTCGTCGTCACAACATGCATCGAGTCCGCCGAAATAATGCGTGACGACCCGTCCCCAAGCCGGACCACGCGACGCGGGCACCTCGCCCGACGTCGTGAAGAATCTGCCATTCACTATGCGCTCCTTGTGGGAACGCGTGCAGCCATGCGGCAACCGGCGCCTGCGCCTTCCCGAATATAGTTAGCATATTAAATATATGCGGGCGGCAGCATCCGGTTTACTCCGGAATACGGCACCGGTTAATTGCGCTCGATTGCGCACCGGTTTGCGGCCACGCCTGGCCGGCTTAAAAGCGTGTCAACATGCCGATACGCGCGAGAAATTGTGAATGCGTGCTCGATTGCGCATCCGGCCCCATCACGCCGTTGATCCACGCATACGCGCCGGCGCCGCCGCCCGCATACTGATAAACGCCTTCGACATAGGCAGACGTGCGCTTGGACAACGCATACTGGACAGCCGTCGTGACCTGGTGGGCATAGTTGCGCTCGAGCTGCGCGTTGCCCTTCATGTACTCATAATTCGCGCCGATCGTCCATGGCGCGGCGACATAGCTCGCGCCGGCCTGGATCGCGTCAATCGCTGCGCCCGTCAACGTGTTGCGCGTATTCGTATAGAGCAGGTTCAGATCGAGCGACGACATCGTGTAGCGCGCCCCGAGCCCCCAGTTGCGAAGCCCGTCATGTCCATTGTTCATTTGAGGATATTTCACCTCGACATAGGCCGCGCCGAGCGATACCGCGCCCGCCTCGTACCGGATGCCCGCGCTTACCGTGCTGTTCGCCGACAATCCGCCGCCCGCCTGGTTGCCGAACCCGTACAGCGCACCGAACACGAGGCCGCCGAGGTTCGCGCTCGTGTACTTGACGGCGTTCGGTACACGAACCGAGCCCGCCATCCGGTCGAAGTCGAACGAGCCAGTCGGGTTATCAGGAATCCCAAGCTTGGCGAACGGCCCCTGGCGGAAGTTGTAGAGGCCACCGTAGCGGAACGCGCCGTCGAACGAGCCGAAGGTTAGCGTATCGGTCATGAAATCGTACTGCTGACCGAACGTGACGCTGCCGAGCCGATCGCTTTTCAAACCCACGAGCGCGGTGCGCGAAAACATCGAACCGGCCGCGGGCAACGCCGCACCGTTGCCGAGCATGTATTGCGATGTCAGCTCAAAGACTGCCGTCACGCCGCCGCCGAGCGCCCCGGTCCCCCTCAGGCTCCATAAATTCGGCACCGCGATGCCATCGTCGAAATACAGGCTGCGCTTGCCGGCCTTGTCCGATATAAAAGATACGCCCGCATCGACGAGGCCGGACAGCGTCACGCCGCCGCCGGATGCGTGCGCGCTCGTCATGACGGCCAGGCTGGCCGCCGTCATCGCATACTTTTTCATCGCCGTCTCCACCAGAAATATTGTTATGGGCCTCGCGCGGACGCTGCGGCGCCGATAGCCCGCGACGAGTGTGTGGCAGCAGGCGGCGCGCATCTTTTCCGAACGCGCACAAAAACTAGCCCGACGATGCACTCAATCGTCTGCTATACGCTCTGGAGAACGAATCGAGGAAAACGGGCGTGATATCGCACGATGCGGCAAAAGCCGCCCCACCGCCGCGCCAGCGGCGACGGTGCAACGGGATGACGGGTGGGATACCGGCGGGGACGGCGCGCGCCTCACGCTTGGCGCGTGACGTCCCGCATGCGGAACACCGAGCGATGCAGCGGTGCCGCGCGCGCGGCTAAAACGGCAACGTGCGAATGAAACGGCTGAAGTGCTTATGAGACGCCGTGTTCGTCCATCGCCGCGGACCAAAGATCGTCAACGGTGCGCACCCGCAGGTAGCGCACCGGATTCCCGGCCTGCTCCAGTGCCCGGAAATGCGCGGCGGCGCATTGGATCTTGCGCCGCTCGTTCGTATGCAAATCGCCGTCGGCAAGGCTGCCCTTCGTGTCCACCACGAAATAGAGCCGCGATGCCTCGCCGTCGCCGTCGCCGCCGGCCGCCGCCACTACCACCGCCCAATCTGGGTGATAGTTGCCAAGCGGCGTCGGGATCTTGAACCAGCCGGGCAGCTTCGCATACAGCTCGACTGCGCCGTCGCGTTCGAGCGCGTCGACGAATGCGAACTCGGCTGCCGAATCGCATCGCACGTCGGCGTGGATCGATTTCGCCACGTCGCATCGCAGGTCCTTCAGATAACCGGTCAACGGCTCGTCCTCGAACAGCGATAGCGCGTGCACGTGCCGCTCGCCGAGCAATTTATATTCGATACCGTCGACGAGCGCATCGCGCTTGCAACGCTCCAGCGTATCGGCAACGAGTTCGATGAAGCGCTGCGGATTGCGCGGAAATTCATCGAGCCTGCCGCTTTCGATCAACACCGCCGCAATCGTGCGTCGCGTGAGCTGCGTGCGGTCCTGCAGCTCCGTCAGCAGATCCGGCAGGGCGATGTCGCCCTCGTCGATCAAGATCGCGCCCGCATTCTCCGTCTCGATCGCCTCGATGCCCGCCGCCTCGATCGCAATATCGGCCTTGCGCCATTGCAGCCGCGCGCGTGCAACGCCGGGCGCGGCCCGCAGCGCGGCGACGCAACGTTCGATCAAGCGCGCGTTGTCGAAATTCACGCGGTAAGTCGTCCGGTATTGAATCCGCGCCCACAGTGCGCGAAACGCTTCCCCAAGATAAACGGCCTTGCCGTTTTGATCGCGACGCAACGCGATATCGCGACGCTCGTCGGCATTGCGCACGTCGAGCCGGCCCGCGAGCTTGCGCAGCATATCGACGATGAGCGTGCGCTGCGCGTCGAATTCGTCCGGCAGCGGCAATGCGCGCAGCTTGAGCGCGGCCCGCAACGTATCCTGCACCCTGCCGCGCGCATCGAGATAGCCCGCGCCCGCCAGATATGTCCACAGTGCGTTCGAGCGCTCGCTGCCGAGCGGCTGCACGCTGCCGTCCTCGGCCACCGCGGGCAGCGCGGCGAACTGATTCACGTCGACGATACCGAAACGAATGCCCGTATCGGCTTCGATTTCCTTTTGCAAATGCTCGGCAAACTGCTCGTAGCTTTCGCCCGCGATCACCGTCAGCGTATTGATGCCGAAGCCGCGCACCCGCTCGCCGCGCTGATTGACGGCCAGGCGCAGCCCGCGCCCGATCGTCTGCCGCCGTTCGCGCTCGCTGTGGATGTCGCGTAGCGTGCAGATCTGAAAGACGTTCGGATTATCCCAGCCCTCTTTGAGTGCCGAATGCGAGAAGATGAACTTCAGCGGCGTATCGAATGACAGCAGCCGCTCCTTGTCCTTCATGATGAGACCGTATGCGCGCTCGGCGTTCTCGCGGCTGCTGGCGGTCTTGTCGTTGGTATCGGTCCAGCCGCCCTTTTTGTCGATCGAGAAATAGCCGTCGTGCACGGCTTCGGCGGCGCTTGCGGGATCGATGCCGTCGAAGAGCGAGCGATACGCGGGCATTTGTGCCGCGCGGCGATACTCGTCTTCGAAAATCAGCGCGTAATCGCCCTTCTCTGGCTGGCCGTTCGCGTCGTACTTGCGATAGTTGGCCACCGAGTCGACAAAGAACAGCGACAGCACTTTCACGCCGAGCGGCCTCAAGCGCAGTTCCTTGTCGAGATGCTCGCGAATCGTGCGGCGGATCATCTCGCGCTGGATCGCCAGCGCCTGGACGTCGCCATATGAGTCACCGACCGACAAAAACGCCGTGCCGCCCGGATAGCGCAGCTCCAGATATTCGGCGCCTCTGGCAGCATGAATCTCGCCGATTCTGAAATTCGCGTAGACCGCGCGCCTCGCGGCCCGTTCGAGATCGTCGCCGTCGACGAGGGTGAGCGTCTGCCGCCGCACGCCGCCATCGGGCGTGGCTACATCGAGTTCGGCGCGCGCGGTGATCGCACCGCGCCGGTTGCTGATCGACAGCACGCGCACGAACGGCTTGTTGTGCGCGTCCTCCACGCTCGCCGACGCGATCTCGATCTGCTTGACGAGCCGGCGCTCGTAAGCGTCGATCGCATCGAGCCGGTACACCATCTGATACTTGTCGGCGTGCGTGGCCGAATAGCGCAGCGTGCAAAGCGGCTGCATCGCATCCAGCGCTTCCTTGCCGCGCCCCTCCAGGCCGCCGTCGACGCTTTGCGGCTCATCGACGATCACGATCGGCCGCGTCGCGCGAATCAGGTCGATCGGCTTTTCTCCGCCGGTCTTTTCGCTTTCCTTATAAAGTACGTTGACGTCCTTCTTGTTGATCGCGGCAACCGTGACGATCATGATCTGCACCGTTGACTTCGATGCGAAGCTGCGCACATCACCGAGCCTGGTCGAATCGTAGACGAAATAGTCAAACGGCACGCCGGCATACAGGCCGCTGAAATGCCGCTCGGTCATCTCGAGCGTCTTGTGCACGCCCTCCTTGATCGCCACCGACGGCACGACGATCACGAATTTCGTGAAATCGTAGCGCCGGTGCAGTTCGAAGATCGTGCGCAAGTAAACATAGGTCTTGCCCGTGCCCGTCTCCATTTCGACGGTGAAATCGTTCGAGCGCGGCGCACCGGACGGCGGCAAACCGTTGCGCGCCTGCACGTGCGCGAGATTGTCGGCCAGCGCGCGCGCATCGAGCGTCAAACGATTGCCCACACCGAGCGCCGACTCGGTCATCCCGAGCGACATTTGCAGCGTCGCGCGCCGCGGCGCGCGCGCCGCCGCCGTCACGCTGAACGCCGCATCGCACACTTGCTGGCCGCGAAACAGGCCGCATACCGCTTCGACCGCTTCGAGCTGATAGTCGAGATCCGACTCGAAATGCAACTGCATAATCAACCTTCGTGTTGTACGTCGTGGCCGCGTGCCTGTATCAGAGGCTGCGGATGCGTTTCACGCCATGCTGTTCGAGGATTGCCGACAGGTTCACCTTCGCGACATCGTCGACGAAGCTGCTGTCGCGAAACACGCAGGTCACGTCGCGGGCAAACAACGGGCCCGCGTCCATCGCGCCGATCAGCTCGCCGATGCCTTCGCCGAGCGCGTCGGTATCCGCGCGGGAAATCGGCGCGTCGAAGCACGCAACGACCGCATCGTCGATCAGATGAACCGTCTTGCCGGCGATCGTCCGCGTGTCGATGCGCGCGCACAGGTCCAGGCCGAGTTTCAGCATCAGTTCGGCCAGCAAATCTTCATCGGAGCGGTTCGGCTTCACATGCTCGACCGCCGCGAGCAGCGATTGCTGCACATCGTCGCTGTACGGGTCCCATTCGGCGACGTTCGTCGAATCCAGCTTGAACACGCGAAAGCCGAGATCGGCGCGCCTGCCCGGATATTCGGCCGCGATCAGCTTTGCCGCGCGCCGTATCCGCTCCTTGGTCAGCTCGGCAAGGTTCAGCGGCACGCCAAGCGCCGTGCAGAAATCGGCCGCGGCCTTTTGATCTTTGTTATCGGCATCGAGCGGCTCCGGCAACTGCACGAGCAGATAGCGGCGCTGGCCGCCGTCGGCCGCGTTGAGCGCCATCACCGCATGCGCCGTCGTGCCGGAGCCGCCGAAGAAGTCGACGATCAGATCGTCGCGCTGCGCGAACCAGTCGATGATCGACGCGGCGAATTCGACCGGCTTGGGCAAATCGAACGGAATCCCAAGCGATTTGAGCAACATGTCGTCCGAGCCGCCGAACGGCAGGATCGACGGCACGTTCTCGTGCATGTTCTCGTCGAGAAAATAAATTCGCTGCGGCTGCGTGGTTTCGTCGGTGCCGAATTCGATGAGCCCGTTGTCGAGCAGCGTCTGCATCGTCGCGGGCGGATTGCGCCAGCCGCGCTCGGGCACCGCGCACGGCTTGCCCGTGACCGGGTGCACGAGCGGCACGAAGTATTCGTCGGGGGCCTTCTTCTTGTTTGGCCACGCCATCGACACGAGCCGGTACACGCGGCCGTCCGCCGAGATCCGGTCATACATCGCCTCGCCGCCGGACAATGCCGTCTGCGACCTTACCCAGTTCCGGTACGCCGCGTTCGCGTCGTACCGGCTCGCCGCGCTCGCCACCGCGCCCGCCGCCGCGTCCAACATGCGCTGCGCGTTGCGCTTGGGCCGCTTGAGCGGCGAGCGGGCGAACAGCAACTGCGCGTTGCGAGCGAACAGCACGATCGATTCATGCTGGTACGCAATTCCGCGCGCATCGCCCTTCGGATTGCGTTTGTCCCACACCGCAACGCCCAGTTCGTTCTCCTCGCCGAAAATCTCGCGCATCACGAGCACAAGCGCGTGCAGCTCATGCTCGTCGATATGCACGACGATCGCGCCGTCTTCCGCCAGCAAATCGCGCGCTAGCTTCAGGCGCGGGTAGATCATGTTCAGCCAGTCGGTATGGAAACGGCCGTTCGCCTCGGTGTTGCTGCTGATCTTCGCGCCGCCCGTCGTCTGGCCGGTCAATTCGAGATAGTGGCGCAGGCTGTCGGCGAAATGGTCCGAATAGACGAAGTCCTTGCCCGTGTTGTACGGCGGATCGATATAGATCAGCTTGACCTTGCCTGCATAGCTCTTTTGCAGCAGCTTCAATACTTCGAGGTTGTCGCCCTCGATCATCAGATTGCGCGTCGAGGCCCAATCGACGCTTTCGCGCGGGCTGGGGCGCAGCGTGCCCGTCGAAGGCGTAAGCGCGAGCCGGCGAGCGCGGCGCTTGCCGTGCCAGTTCAGCCCGTATTTCTCGTCCGCGTCGCTCAGCGCGGGCGCGCCAACCAGCGCCGCGAGCGCGTCGAGATCGACCGCCGCGCCATCCGGCCCCTCGGTGACCACGTCCGGAAACAGCGCCTTCAGCCGCTCGACGTTTGCGGACACGAGATCCGCGGATTGCGCCTCCGGGCTCGCCGCATCGAGTTTTTGCATCGTCCTTCCCATCAATTGCTCGTCTTCGTGCCAGCGCGGCGGACGCGCGGCAAACAAAGAGCCCGGCTCGAGCCGGGCTGCCAAAGGCCGCATTATCTCGCAGGAGAACGAGCGGACGGAACAGGCGGGATGAAACGGATGGCGCTCGGGCGCGTCCGCGCATGCTTCGGAACGAATCAGAACCGAGTGCGGATGCCCGAGGTCAGCGCGATTGGATGGCGCGCGCCATGCGTCGGCGCGACGGAGTGCGGCCGCCGTGCAAGCGCAGGCAGTCGACCGCGAGATACACCTCGGTACGCTTGGACAAGCGATAGAACACCGCTCCGGACAACGTTGCCTTGTAGCCGCCGACGTCCCGCGTCACGCTGAAATCGCCGTGATTCGCATTCGGAATGTCACCGCCGCGGTGGAATACGGTGGGTGCCCGCGCATCTGCCGATGAGCGGCTTCGAAGCCAAGCGGCCGCTTGGCCGCGAGCGTGAGCGACACGGCTCACGCGCGATCCTGGCGCTAGCCGAGCGCACCATGATGGCCGCGATAGCGGATGCAGGCCGCGCGCATACGCCGCTCACGCACCCGCACCCGCATGCGGCCTGCACGCCGCGCGCTTCAAAAAAAACGCGCGGGCGCGTCACCACGCCCCGCGCGTTTCATGCTCGCGATGCTTACTTCATCGACGCCACGGAGGTCTTCACCGCCTTGTCGTAGAAAGTGGACAGCGCATTACGCAGCAACTTCCGGGTCGGATCGTCCGCATAACCCATATGGCCGGCCGGATAGAGAATCCGCGTATACATCTGGGCCATCTGCTGCGTCGGAACCGCCTGCGCGACCGATTGCATGTCCCAATCGACCTGGGCCGCCGGCACGACGGAATCGTAATAGCCCGCCGACGTCAGCACCTGCATGTGCGGGTTGATCATCATTTCGTCCGCGATGAAGATCGTCGCGTCCGGGAACGCCAGCTTCGAGCCGTCCGGATAGACCGTATTGTGATCCCACGCATCGGCGATCGTGCCCGTCAGGCCGTGGTATAGCGACGGCGTCTGATACTTCAGCGTGTTATACGCATACGACGCGAAGATCGGAGTGTACGCGGCCAGATCGTCCAGCGACGGATCGTAGGTCAAATAGCTGTCCGGCATGGGGAAGACCTTCGCGAGATTGCCCGCCAGCTGTTTGCGCAGATCGTAGTATCCCAACGTTTGGCCGGCAATCATGCCGGTGGCATCCAGCCAGCCGGTAACCGCCGCGAGCACGTCGGTAGCCGAGCTGACTGGCGTGTCGCCCTGGGTCGCGTTGTTGTAGATGACAGGCGTGTTGCCCGTCAGCGCCTGCAAGCGTGCGACCAGCGTGCCCGCCTTCGCGTACTGCGCGGCAGTGGGCACCGAGTTGTACGGATTGGGCGTGACCGAGCGCAGATCGTTGAACGTGAAGTTCTCGGATGCCTGGAACAGATCGGCCTCACTGAGCTGCGCCAGCGAAGGATCGGTGATCTTGCCGTAGTACTTGGCCGCCATCGTGATCGTCGGCAGCAAGAACGGCGGCAGCGGATCGCGGCGAGCCGGCTCGCCTTCATAGAAATTCAGCGCCGGCGCCTGCATCATCAGCCCGCTCAACTTGATTCCGTACTGATCCTGCAATGCATACGACAAAATGCCCGCGCGCGGGCCGCCGTAAGATTCGCCGTACACCATCAGCGGCGAGTTGCCCCGGTTGTTCGTGATCATGTAGCGGTTGATGAAGCCCGCCATGATATTGACGTCCGGGTTGACGCCCCAGAAATCCTGGTTCTTGCTGGGCGCGATGGCCTCCGAATAGCCCGTGCCGACCGGATCGACGAAGATCAGATCGCTCTTGTCCAGCAAGGTCTGCGGATTTTCGCCGAGCGTCACGTCGTTCGGCCCCGATACTTTCGAACCCTGCGCCGTGAAGACGCGCATCGGGCCGAACGAACCCATGTGCAGGAACGACGAAGGTGAGCCGGGGCCGCCGTTGAAAAACACCGTCACCGGCCGGCGCGCCGTGTTCTGGTTGTCGAGCGTGTACGCGGTATAGAAGATCGACGCCTGCGCGGCGTTGGTATTCGGGTCGCGCACGATCAAGTGGCCCGCCGTCGCGGTATAGGTCGTGTTGACGCCGTTGAGCTTGATGCGATGATGCGTGACCGCAGCGGCCTCGGTGGCCGTGGGCAGCGACGCGGTTGGGCTCGCGTCGTAAAGCGTGTTGTCGACGTAAGGCTGATCGGCGGGAAGCGGCGTCAGCGCCTGCTGCGTTGCCTGGCTGCCTTGGTTACCCTGATTGCCTTGGCTGTTCTGGTCGACCTGAACCGTGGCCGACGTAACCTCCGGCGCGATAGGCTTGGGCGCGGACGACGTGCCGGACGACGTGGCGGAACTGGTCACGCCCGCCGACGAGCCAGGCGACGAACCGTCTCCGCCGCACGCGCTCAATAGGAAGAGGGCCGCAACCGAGGACAGCACCGCCGCGCGCCCCGGCAAGGCAAATGGCGCATTCCGTCGTTTTGACGTACCGATCGATACAAACGATGTCATTTTCGAATACCCCTGTATAAAAACAACTCACAGGCAGCGCTCCGCCGAGGGCGGATTGCCCCAAGCCGAATGACTGGCCTGCCGTCGAGTTGTCAGCTTTTGACTGAAACAATTGGTTCGAATTAATTCGAAACATTCATCTATATTGAGATTTTCCGCCTCCTCCTATTTTTAAATCATTCATGAATAGCCGAGTGCCTGAAATCGAGAAGCCGTTATCCCGATATCCATTCTCGATCTTCAAATTGATTTCGCTTTAATAGGCATCGCACAAATCGATTTGCTGGCTTTTTCTTTCATTACGCATACGGCCAAACGCAACGTCTGGCAGGCTCGCTGGTGCATTGACCGTGGATTGGATTCCGAAAAACCTGCAATTCATTCAACCGAATTCGACTCAACCCCATCTCGAATCAATTTAGATGGCGCAGAGCCGGTTTCTTTGCAATATAGCGTAATGAAGCGTAAAGAGGCGCAAACCGGCACGCAAGCGATATCCAACATACTCAATATGTGAGATTTCCAACAATTTTTTTGAGATTTCTTAAAAATGCCCTGTAAATTTTATCGTCGATCTGCGTATATCGGCGGCGTTTGCAATAACGATTTACCCGCGTCGCGAATATGAAAGGCAATCAGCCGTGCATAGGCTGGATATTGTCGAAACGACGAAGCCGGAAAAACTAAACATTCCGATGGCTTTCTTTATTATTTCTTTTTCCTATCGATTTTCGGGCATGCCGGAAGGCGGCGCCCATCAGCCGCGCCGCGCCAGCTTGCCGATCGACGCTAACAAATCTGCCGCTATTCCAATACACGCATCGCGCAGCCGGTCAAATAAAAGCCGACACCCAAAACGCCATGCGTCATGAGGCTGTGCAAGCGCGCCAGCGGCGGGCGGCTCGCGGCAACGCCCGCGCCCATGCCCGGCTGCATCACGAAAAATGGTGCGGCGATGCTGCCGATGCCGACGATCAGCGCTGGCGCGAGCGTCGGCCGGCAAACCCAGTCTGGCCCCCCAGCCAACCAGCAGCACGGCCGCGACCCCGATGCCGATCAGATAATGGGCGAGCCAGCCGATCGCCCGCTCGCGCCGCACGCGCGGCGACAAGGCAATCGCATCATGAAAGAAGCGGCCGCGCGCCACATGCGCGAGCCAGCGGCCCACCAGGCCGTAATCCAATGGCGCCACGCCGAACCATCGCTGGCGCACGATGGCCCACAGGTCCGTTACCGCCGTCGCGCCGGCGCCAATCAGCAGCGCGCCGGCCGAATAAGCCGCGATATCAGACAGCGCGCACATCGGCCGCCTCCTGCGCCTGCGTCGACGTGGGCGCCGCCCGTGCGCTGACCAGCCAGCACGCGGCGGTAAAACGAACCTCGGCTTGATGGACGAACGGTTCGAACGCATCGCGAACGGCGGCGGCAACCCGCGTGCGCGTCAGTTCGTCCGCATCTTTCAGCGCGTGGGCAACCGGCCCGATCCGGCTCAGATAATCGACGAGATCTTTTTCGGCAAACGAACAGCCGGCATCGAGCGGCCGCACGTCGATCAAGGTCCAGCCGCCCGCTTTCAGCGTCGACGCAATCAGGCCGGAGTCGGCAAAGAGGAACGGCCCCGGCACGCCCGGCCGGCGTACCGGTAAATTGGGCAGCAGCGCGGCGGCGGCCCGTTCCGTCATGAACGGATTGTCGGCGGGATCGCGCCACGCCACGAACCAAAGCACGGCATCGTCCGTTGCCGCACGCCGGAGATTCGCGAACGCCTGCGCCGGATCGTCGAAAAACATCACGCCAAAGCGCGAAATGACCGTGTCGAAGCGGGCAGGTGCGAACGCATGGGTTTGCGCATCGGCGCAAACGAAGCTCGCGCGCGAGCCTTCGCGCTTGGCGCGGGCACAGGCGGCAACGATCATCGGCACCGACACGTCGATGCCAACGCAGCTCCCCGCGTCGCCCAACCGGCGCGCAACGGCGAGCGTCGTGCCACCGGTGCCACAGCCGACGTCGAGCACCCGGCGTGCGCCACTCACGCGCACTGCGTCGACAAGCAACGCCTCGAGCGGCGCGAACATCTGGTCGAGCACCGCCTGTGTCGACCCACGCGCGTCCGGTGCGGCCGTTCCAGAGCACGCGTTGCCCGTTTGGCCGCGAAGCGGCCGATTGCGTGACAGTCATGATGCTTTCACGCGCACCGTGCCAGGCGCCGTGCGGGCGCAACGCTCAGCGCAACCCCGCCGCCACCCGCCCGGCCACATCGATTCCCATATCGAACACCCGCCCGACGAACGGAATCAGATTCGGCGCCATCAGTTGCACGAGCAGCAGCCCAACCAGCATCGTCACCGGAAAGCCGACCTGGAACACACCGATCTGCGGCGCCGCGCGATTGAGGATGCCGAGCGCCAGGTTCGCGATCAGCAGCGCCGCGACGACGGGCAGGGCGAGCAGCAGCCCCATCTCGAAGATCGCCGCGCCGGACGCGGCGAGCGTTCGCCAGCCGGGCGCGCGCAGCAAATCGGCCGACACCGGCACGAGCCGGAATGAATCGACGAGCACCGCGAACACCTGCAGATGCCCGTCGAGCGCGACGAACGCGAGCATTGCGATCGCGCTCAGAAAACGCCCCACGACGGGCGTCGCGCCGCTCGCGTGCGGATCGAAGAACGTCGCGAAGCCGAGCCCCATCGACAGGCCGATGAAGTCGCCCGCCGCCTCGATCGCCGCGAACACGACCTGCATCGCAAAACCGAGCGCCACGCCGATCAGAAACTGATTGACGATGATTCCCACGCCCTGCGCGGAAAACAGGGTAACGGCCGGCATCGGCCCGAGCGTGGGCGAGATGGCCAGCGCGATGAAAGCCGCCAGCCCGATCTTCACGCGTGCAGGCGTCGCGCGATGGCCCGTGAGCGGCGCCGTCGCGACGAGCGCAAGCAGCCGCGCGAATGGCCACAGAAACGCCGTGAGCCAGCCGTTCAATTGCGCGTAAGTGACGGAAAACATCGGTCGGGATCACAACCGCGGGCAGCCGCGGCACCTTTAAAAAAGCGAAACGGACAAAGCGGACGCAAGCGCGCGGCGCCGGCGTCAATTCGCGCCGAGCGTCGCCACGCGCAGCAGAACCTCACGCAGATAATCGAGCATCGTCGACAGCATCCACGGGCCTGCGATCACCATCGTCGCCGCAACCGCGAGCAGCTTCGGGATAAACGACAGCGTCGCCTCGTTGATCTGCGTCGCGGCCTGGAACAAACTCACGACGAGGCCCACCGCGAGCGCGACGAGCAACAGCGGCGCGGCGAGCAAAAGGCCGACGTACATCGCTTGATGCGCGAGCGTCATCACGTTTTCCGGAGTCATCTCGATACGCCTCGCACGGTCACGCAAAACTCTGGGCAAGCGAGCCGATCAGCAGCTGCCAGCCGTCGACGAGCACGAACAGCATCAGCTTGAACGGCAGCGACACCGTCGCGGGCGACACCATCATCATCCCCATCGACATCAGCACGCTCGCCACGACCATATCGATGATGAGAAACGGAATGAAGATCGTGAAGCCGATTTGAAACCCCGTCTTCAACTCGCTCGTGACGAACGCGGGCACGAGCAGCGACAGCGGCACGTCTTGCGGACCTTGCATCGGCGCGGCTTTCGCAAGCTTCGCAAACAACGCGAGATCGGTCTCGCGCGTCTGCTTCAGCATGAACGTCTTGAACGGCGCCACGCCGCCGCGCACCGCCTGGTCCATCGGCAGCGTGCCTTCTGAGAACGGCTTATAGCCGTCGGCATAAGCCTTGTCGAGCACGGGCGACATCACGAACAGCGTCAGAAACAAAGCGAGGCCGACGAGCACCTGGTTCGGCGGCGTCGTCGCCGTGCCGAGCGCCTGCCGCAACAGCGACAGCACGATGATGATTCGCGTGAAGCTCGTCATCATCAGCAGCATCGCCGGCAGGAACGACAGCATCGTGAGCAGCAGCATCGTCTGCACGCTCAGCGAATAGGTGGTGCCGCCGTTCGGGCCGGGCGCCGCGTTGAACGCAGGCAGGCCCGCCGCCTGCGCGCAGGCGAGCGCGGGCGCGAGACCGATCGCGAGCGCGGGCAACCAGCGCGCGGCAGCGCGCAACAGATGGGTTTTCATCGGGTAATGGCGAAAATGTCGAAAAGCGCGGGGCGCGCGGCGCAACGAAAATGCGGCATCCCGGCAAACGCCGGGCCGCCGCGAATGTGCTGGCGCAAGCGTTCACACCGTGAAGGCAATCTCGTTGACAAAGAAAGCAGTAAACCGGATGAACGCCGGGAATGGTCGGCCCCGGCATGCGCCCGGCGACGCCAAGCGCGCCGGCGCTGGCGTTCGCTTCGCAAAGGAAGCGCCATGGGCAAAAGGAATTGCGTATGCGGTAAATACATCATCTTCAGCGGCTCCCGCCGCCCATCCGGAAACGCTTCTCGGCAACCTGCAGCAGCGCGTCGCGAAAACGCTGGCCGGATGCGCCGGCAAGGGGAGGGCAGTGCGGGGAGACGGATGCCGGGCTGACGGCGCTTCCGGCACTTCCATCCGAATCGGCCGATTCAACGCACGAGGCCGCGCCGAACGAAGACATGCCGGCAGCATCCACCGTGCGATCAGCCGCTCCACCGGCCGCCACGCCGCCAATTGCCGCGCCAGCCAGGTTCGCCGGCTGCGCGACGCCCGCCGGGCCCACTGCCGGCGCGGACAACGCATGCAAAAGCCGCACGTTGCCCGGCGCGACACCCAGCACGAGCGACGTATCGCCGATCGCGACGATCGTCACGCGCTCCTTGCCGCCAACCGCGACGCTCGCGACGATCTTCAACGCAGCGTCGCCACCGCGTGCCGGCTGAAAGCCGAAGCGGCGCGCGAGCCACGCGCAGCCGAACACGGCGCCGATCACCAGCGCGAGCGCAACGAGCGTTTGCAGCACCGCGCCGACGCCAAGCGACGGCGCAGCCGAACCCGCGACGACGCTCGAAGCGAACGGCGATGCATGATTCACCGCGTCGGGACCGGCGGCAAATGCGCGCGGTACGGTCGCGCCGAATATGCCGAATATGCCGAATATGCGTGCCGCAACGCGCGCAGCCGCGCGAGCGCAACGCCTCGCGAACGACGCGCGCCGAATGCGTGCACCGTCGGCCCATGCGTGCGTGCCGCCGTGCAATACTGCCCGCCGCCGTTGCGCCGCACAGGGTGCAACGGCGCTCACGGCGGCAAACGCAGCCATGTTCCGGCGCTTTCCGCCGCGCCATCGCAGCCCGGCGCCCGGTTTCACCGATTGAGCTTCCGGATGCGTTCGGATGGCGTGATGATATCGGTGAGCCGAATCCCGAACTTGTCGTTGACCACCACCACCTCGCCCTGCGCGATCAGGCAGCCGTTGACCAGCACATCCATCGGCTCGCCAGCGAGCCCGTCCAGTTCGACGACCGAGCCCTGTGCAAGCTGCAGCAGGTTGCGAATCGCAATCTTCGTGCGGCCGAGTTCGACCGTCATCTTGACCGGAATATCGAGAATCAGATCGATATCGTTGTGCGTCGGCGCCGCGCCCGCCTTCGACAGCGGCCGGAACACGCCCGCGCCGGTCGCACCGGCCCCGATCGGCTGCTGGTTCTGCTCGGCGAGCGCAGCCGCCCAGTCATCCATGCCGGCGTCCTCTTGCGGCGCATCCGCCACCGGCTCGCCGCCCGCTGTCGCCGCGGGCGGCGCGAACGCGTCGTCGTCCGCGCCGCCCGCCTCGGGCGTGGAGTTCAGCTCAGTCATATCCACCTTCCTTCATCGTATCGCTCGCGCCGATCATCTTCTGCACGCGCAGCGCGTATTGGCCATTGAAAATGCCGTACCCGCACTCCATCACCGGCACGCCGTCCACTCTCGCGGTGATCGTGTCCGCGATGTCGAGCGGCAGCACGTCGCCCGCACGCAGGTTGAGAATCTGCTCGAAGGTCGTCGGAATCTCGGCGAGATCCGCGCTCAGCTCGACCTCAGCCGCCTGCACCTGCTGCGACAGCACGCGCACCCAGCGGCGGTCCACCTCCAGCGCCTCGCCCTGGATCGGCGACGAAAGCACGTCGCGGATCGGCTCGATCATCGAGTACGGCATGCAGATGTGCAGCGTGCCGCCCGTCGGCCCGAATTCGATCGAGAACTGCGTGACGATCACGATCTCGTTGGGCGTCGCGACGTTCGCGAACTGCGTATGCATCTCCGAGCGCACGAATTCGAACTGCAGCGGCCGCACGCTCTTCCACGCGCTCGTGTAGTGCTCGAACACGAGATTCAGCAGCTTGCCGATGATTCGCTGCTCGGTTGCCGTGAAATCGCGGCCCTCGACGCGCGTGTGAAAACGCCCGTCGCCGCCGAACAGGTTGTCGACGACGAAGAACACCAGGTTCGGATCGAACACGAACAGCGACGTGCCGCGCAGCGGCTTCACGTGCACGAGGTTCAGGTTGGTCGGAATCGGCAGGTTGCGGGTGAATTCGCTGTACTTTTGCACTTTCACCTGGCTCACCGAGATCTCCGCGGTGCGCCGCATGAAATTGAAGATGCCGATGCGCAAAAGGCGCGCGAATCGATCGTTGATGATTTCGAGGCCGGGCATCCGGCCGCGCACGATCCGCTCCTGCGTCGCGATGTTGTACGGACGGATGCCCGACGTGTCCGCGGGCTCGTCGGCCGATTCGTCCTCGCCCGTCACGCCCTTCAAGAGTGCATCGACTTCATCCTGGGACATGAACTCTTCGTGGCCCATACGCGCTCCTTCGCCCGCGGCGTTACTGGACGACGAATTCGGTGAACAGCACGTCGTCGACGTGCACGCTCTGGTTACCCGGCTGGGTCGGCTGCTCGATCACGGTCTTCAGCTCGTCGGCGAGCGCGCGTTTGCCGGCGAGCGTCGCAAGCTCGTCCGGACGCTTGTTCGACAACGCGAGCAGGATCCGGCTGCGCAGCTCGGGCATGTGCCGGCTCAGGTGCTCCTGCGCCTTCGGATCGGTGAGCTTCAGCGACAAACCGACGCGCAGATAATGCTGGATGCCGTCGTCCGACTGCAGGTTCACGGTGAGCGGCTCGAGCGCGAAAAAGACCGGCACGGCAAGCGGCGCGGGCGCGCCGGGCCTGTCGTGGCGCACGCCGCCGTCCATCAGCACGAAATACGTGCCGGCCGCGGCCACCGCCGCCGCGCCGAATCCGATCAGCATGAGCAGCGCCACTCGCTTGAGCTTGCCGGACGAAGCCGGTTTGTCGGCGGACAGGTTTGCGGTCGTGATAGCCATGGCATGCGGGAAGACTTTAGGTAGCCTGCATTGTTCGGCATCGGCGGCCGGCGCGATGGGCGGAATAGAAGGGGGATTTGCGGTTATCTCGGCCGTTTGTCCGGCGAGAGGACGGCCGCGGCGTTCGCCAACGCGCACAGCCGAAACGGCGGGTGGCCGGGTGGCCGGGTGGCCGGGTGGCCGGGTGGTCAGGTGGTCAGGTGGTCAGGTGGTCAGGTGGTCAGGTGGTCAGGTGGTCAGGTGACCGAGTGACCGGGTGGGGCGGACGTGGCCGGCGTGACGGGCTCGGCTCAGATCGGCAAGTACGTCAGCAATGGCGCGATCAGCACCATCGCGACGCCCGCGATCATCATCGTGAGGCTCGACACGACGCCTTCCTCGCTGCCGATCTCGCGCGCCTTCGCCGTGCCGACCGCATGGGCGGCCGCGCCGAACAACGCACCGCGCGCGAGCCTGGAGCGCAGCGGCATGAGCGCGAGCACCAGCTCGCCGACGAGCATCCCGCAAATGCCGGTGGCGATCACGAAAAGCGCGCTCAGATCGCGCGGCGCGTGAATCCGGTCGGACACCGCAAGCGCGAACGGCGTCGATATCGAACGCGTGACGAGGCTGCGCTGCAACTCGGGCGACAGATGCAGCGCCTTCGCGAGCAGCAGCGAGCCGCACACCGCGGCAACAATGCCCACCACGACGCCGACCGACAGCGACAACCAGTGCCGCCGCATCAGCTCGCGGTATTCGTAGATCGGCACGGCGAATGCGATCGTCGCCGGGCCGAGCAGCCACATCAGCCAGCGCGTATCGCGCAAATAGACCGCGTAGGGAATGCCCGTCAGCGCGACGAACGCAACGAGCAACGCCGGCACGAACACGAGCGGTGAGAAAAACAAGGTCTTGCGATACGCATAAAGGCGCTTCGAGGCGAAATAAAGCGCGACCGTCAGCACGAAGCAACCGGCGGAAATCGCCGTGTTCGCGGGCTCGGCGAGCAGCGCGCAGGCGGGTGTCGTCATGATGTCGTCGAATGAAATGGAGCGCCGGACAACGGGCAGGGCGCTCAGCACCCCGCGCACGAGCGCGCGCGGCGGCGTTCGGCCCGCGTGCGCGAAAGCGCGAGCCGCCGCTCGAAGCCCGCCGCGATATCGACCGCGACAGCAACCGAGCCCATCACGAACACCGTGCCCGCGACGACGACGAGCGCCAGCCGCCAGCCGTCGTCGCGAAACAACCCGCCATATTGGACCGCCGCGACAGTCGCCGGGATAAAGAACAGCAGCATGTCGGACAGCAGCCAGTTCGCGCCGTCCTTCACCCAGCCGGGCGCGATACCGCCCGACAGCAGCAGGACGAGCAGCACCGCGAGCCCGACCACGCCTGACGGCACGGGCACGCCGAGCTTGCGGACGGCCCAGTCAGTCGCAGCCCACAACGCAGCGAGCGCGACGGTCTGCAGCACGATGCGCGCCGTGCGTTGCAGGCCCGCTGCGCGCGGCGCTGTCGCGGCCGGGCGTTTCGTCATGACGTCCTCCTGATCCCTTGCATTACCAAACGGAGTCAGTATAGGATTCACGCAGCCATAAATAAAATGACTTGATCTTATAAAAATCATTCCATTTCGGAATTCTTTGCCGAATTCCTTATCGAACTCGTGACTCGTGACGGCCCGTTCGCCGAAGGAGATATCGATGGAGCTGCGCGCGCTGCGTTATTTCATCGAGGTGGTCAGACAGCAGAGTTTCACGGTTGCGGCCGAGCAGATGCACGTCACCCAACCGACGATCAGCAAGATGGTGAAATCGCTCGAAGACGAGATCGGCTCGCCGCTGCTGCTGCGCGACGGCCGCCAGATGGTGCTGACCGATGCCGGCCGCATCGTGTTCCAGCGCGGCCAGGACGTGCTCGCCGCGCATGCGCAGCTGCAGGCCGAGCTGAACGACCTGGGCACGCTTGGGCGCGGCGAGCTGACGATCGGCATTCCGCCGCTGGGCGGCACGCTGTTCACACCGGCAATCGCCGAGTTCCGCGAACGCTATCCGAAGATCGAGCTGAAGCTGTTCGAGCAAGGCGCGCGGATGATCGAAGCCGCGCTCGTGTCGGGTGAGCTGGAGCTGGGCGGGGTGCTTGAGCCAGTCGATCCGGCCGTGTTCGACGTGCTGCCGATGGTGCGCGCGCCGCTATGGCTCGTCGCGCGCCGCGGCGCCCGCTGGGACGCCGCCGCGACAGTGCCGCTCGCCGATCTGGCAGGCGAGCCGTTCGTGTTCTACGCGGAAAGTCTCGCGCTGCACGACGCCGTGCTCGACGCATGCCGGCAGGCCGGCTTCGCACCGCAGGTCGTGAGCCGCAGCGGGCATTGGGATTTCATGGCCGCACTCGTGCAGGCGGGCGTCGGCATCGCGCTGCTGCCCGCACCATACTGCCGTCGGCTCGACGCCGCGCAGTTCACGTGCCGGCCGATCGTCGAGCCGGAAATCACCTGGGCGATCGCGATCGGCTGGCTGAAGAAAGGCTACTTGTCGCACGCGGCGCGCGCATGGCTGGACGTCGCGCGCGAGACGCTGCCCATCGATCCGGGCGACGATCTCGCGTTCGGCGGCTTGCGCATGCATCCGCGTTGAGATGCGCGGTGCGCGGTGCGGTGCGCGCTACACAGCGGCCGCCCGCGCCGGCGCGCCGCGTCAATGCCCCATCGCCACGCCCGCGCCCTTTTTCGGCTTGGTCACCCAGACGAGCGCGGCCAGCGCGACGAACGCAAGCGTCGACAGAAAAAAGAAATCGTTCGTCGCCATCATATAGCCCTGCTGCGTGACGATCTGGTTGATCTGCGCCGACGACACCTGGCCGGCGATACCGAGCTGCGCGAGCGCATCCTGATACGCCTGCGTGTTCTGCGCATAGACACTCACCGCCTCCGACAGCCTCGCGTGGTGATAAATCGCGTCGTTTTCCCAAAACGTCGTGCTGATCGCCGTGCCGATCGCGCCAGACAGCGTGCGCAGAAAATTCGACAACCCCGACGCGCTCGCGAGCCGCTCGTCGGGAATGCTCGACAGCGTGATCGTCGTCATCGGCACGAAGAAGCACGCGACGCCGATCCCCTGGACAAGCCGCGGCATGATCACCTGGCCGAACGACACGTCGAGCGTAAACGTCGCGTTCCAATACGACACGCCCGCGAACACGACGAACGCGAAGCACGCGATTATCCGCGCGTCGAGCCGCTGGATGTTGCGGCCGATGATCGGCGAGAGCACCAGCGCGAGCACCCCGACGGGCGCCGTGGCCAGGCCGGCGAGCCCGGCCGTGTAGCCCATCACGGTCTGCAGCCACAGCGGGAAGATCACGACGATGCCGAAGAACGTCATGAAGCCGAACGCGATGATCAGCACGCCGAGCGCGAAGTTGCGGTCCTTGAACAGCGACAGATCGACGACGGGCTCCTTTTCGGTCACCTCCCAAACGATCATGAACGCGAGCGAAATCACGGCAATCAGCGCGAGCGTCGTGATGAACGTCGAGTTGAACCAGTCGCGGTCCTTGCCGAGATCAAGCATCATCTGCAGGCTCCCGACGCCGAGCACGAGAAAGGTCAGCCCGATCCCGTCGATGCGCTGCTTGCTCGTCTTCGTTTCGCGGCCGCGAAGCAGGAAATACGCGCACGCGGCCGAGAACAAGCCGATCGGCAGGTTGATGTAGAAGATCCACGGCCACGTGTAGTTGTCGGTGATCCAGCCGCCCATCACCGGACCGAAGATCGGCGCGACAACCACCGTCATCGCCCATAAGCCGAGCGCGAGCCCGCGCTTCGCGCTCGGATAACTGCGCATCAGGATGGTCTGCGACAACGGCACCATCGGGCCGGACACCAGGCCCTGCAGCAGCCGGAATGCAATCAGCGATTCGAAATTCTCGGCGAAGCCGCACAGCGCCGAGGCGATCGTAAATGCCAGCACCGACAGCGTGAAGAGCCGCACCTCGCCGACGCGCCGCGCGAGCCAGCCGGTCAACGGCACCGCGATCGCGGAGGCGACCGAATACGACGAAATTACCCACGTGCCTTCGCTCGTTGCGACACCGAGGCTGCCCGAGATCGTCGGCACCGCGACGTTTGCGATCGACGTGTCGAGCACCTCCATGAACGTGCCAAAGGCGAGCCCGGCGGTCAAAAGCACGAGCGCGGCGCCCGAAAACGGCGCGGGCTCGGCAGTGGAAGGGGTGACGGGAACCGTCGCCATGCTGGCCTCCTAACGGGTTTCAATTGCCCCGGCGTCCTGCACATCGACCATGCTTCGGTCGATTATTTCAATCAATAAGTAAGTGACTTGTCAGCTTCTGCTCAGACAGATAAATATCCGACCAGCCCACCACGATCCTGTATCTTTTCCGGCGCAACCCGGCCCGTCAACCGCCAAGCGCCTGCGCGCCGGCAGTCTCGAGCGCGTTACCGCACGAATCGGCCTCAACCGATCCGTTCGCGATGAAGCGCTGCAGCAGGGCCGTCAGAAGTTCGAGTTCGTCTGCCGTAAAACCCTCGAGCTGCGCATTCAGCGTGGCTGCGATCGCGCCCGGCAATGCCTGCGCGGCTTGCGCGCCGCGCTCGGTCAACGCAAGCTCGATCACACGGCGGTCCGATTCGCTGCGCGCACGCGCGATGAAGCCCTTGCGTTCGAGCCGGTCGAGCATCCGCGTCATCGAGCCGCTGTCATACGACAGCTTGCGCGACAGCTCGAACGGCGTGCGCGCATAACCGCGCGCTAGCAACAGAATCACGCCGATCTGCTGCGCGGTCAGCTCGAGCGGGCCAAGCGCGCGATCCAGCCGCTCGATCAGCAACTGCCGCGCCTTCGTCAGATAAAAGCCGACGTTCGATTCAAGCTCGATGTGTTCTGGGTCGTAGAGGCCGCTCATGCTCGCCGGGACGCCTGCGTTGATAGCGTTTGCTGCAACAGTGCATTCCAAGGAAAGACGCCGCCAGTATCTTGAATATTGATTGCTTAGTCAATATTATTTCAGGCAATGAGTTACGCGCGATGCGCTGCCCGAGACGATGTTCTGACCGTTTGCTCACGCACCCGCGTTTCGGCGTGCGTACCGAGGATTGACCGCCATGCCGCCCCTGAAACGAGCCGCGCGCACATTGCGCCGCAACCTGACCGATACCGCTCGCCACACGCTTTGCAGCCCGCATCGCGGCTGGAAGATCGCGCTCTACGTGGCGATGCTGATCGTGCCCGGCGGCTCGCTCGCGGCGCTCGGGTTTGCATGGTTCGACCATCGCCGGCAGCACACGGCCCGCGGCAGCGCGCCGGCGGCATCCACCCGCGAGCCTTCGGCGCAGCTTTGTCTGCCCGCCGCGCATCATCAGCCGGTGCGCTGCCCGTAAGCCGGGCGGCAGGCGCGCGGCGCGTTTTACATTCGCGTTTACATCCGTAACGCGCGGTAATCCGTCCCCTTGAGCCGGTAACACATCCCGCGGCGCACCCGCTTTACCCTAGCGGCTGCGCAGTTGCGCATCGGTCAGTTACCATTTGGCCACGCCGCCGGCGTCACGGCCTGTTTATTCGAATCGCAAGCCGCAGGCCGCGTCGCCCGCTTGCCCGCCCAGGGCGGCAGCCTCGACAGGAATCCAAAGCATGCCGCATGTCCCCCGCCCATGTGCGCGCCGCGCGCTGAGCATGGCCGTCGCCGCCGCGACGGCCATGCTCAGCGCCGGCTGCGCGCTCGGGCCTGATTATCAGCGTCCCGCCGCCACGATCCCCGCCGCGTACAAGGAGGCGCCGCCCGGCTGGAAGGTGGCGCAGCCGGCCGATCGCGCAGACCGCGGCCCGTGGTGGACGATCTACGGCGATCCTCAACTCGACGCGTTGGTCGACAAGCTCAACGCATCGAATCAAACGGTTGCGCAATATGCGGCGGCGTACCGCCAGGCGCGCGCGCTCGTCGCGCAAGCGCGCGCGTCGTATTTCCCGACGCTCGGCGTAACGGCAAGCGGCTCACGTGCGGGCAGCGCGGCAACGACGAACTCGGCCGCGCGCAGCACCGTCGGCAATAACTACAACGTCGGCCTCGACGCATCGTGGGAACCGGACCTGTGGGGCAAGGTGAGCCGCACCGTCAGCGCGCAGAAGGCAAGCGAAGCAGCAGCAGCAGCCGATCTCGCGAACGCGCGGCTGTCCGCTCAGGCCACGCTTGCGCAAACCTACTTCCAATTGCGCACCGCCGATGCGACGCAGAAGCTGCTGGACGATACCGTCGCGTCATATCAGAAATCGCTGCAATTGACGGAAAACCAGTACGCGCAAGGCGTGGCCGCGCGCTCGGACGTGATCCAGGCGCAAACGCAATTGCAGTCGGCGCAAGCGAGCGCGATCGATAACGGTATTGCGCGCGCGCAATACGAGCACGCGATCGCGACGCTCATCGGCGAGCCCGCGTCGACGTTTTCGCTGCCGCCGCGGCCGCTCGCCGCCGAGCCGCCGGCCATGCCGATCGACGTGCCGTCGGCAATCCTCGAGCGGCGGCCCGACATTGCCGCCGCCGAGCGGCGCGCGGCCGCGGCGAACGAGCAGATCGGCGTCGCGATCGCCGCGTTCTTTCCGACGCTTACGCTGTCGGCGTCGGGCGGCTTTCAAAGCTCTGTGTGGTCGCAGCTTTTCACGCTGCCGGCGCGCTTCTGGTCGGTCGGGCCGCAACTCGCCGCGACGCTGTTCGACGCAGGCTTGCGCGCCGCGCAGACCGACGCCGCGCGCGCGACCTACGATCAGGACGTCGCCGCTTACCGGGCCGCCGTGCTGTCCGCGTTCCTGGATGTCGAGGACAACCTCGCGTCGCAACGCATCCTCGAGCAGGAGATCGGCGTGCAGCGACAAGCGGTCGACTCCGCTCAGCACGCGCTCGATATCGCGCTCAATCAATACAAGGCGGGCACGGTCGGCTATTTGAACGTGTTGACCGCGCAGACGACCGCGTTCAGCGCGCGGCAGAAGCTCACGACGATCACCGGGCAGCGGATGGTGTCGTCGGTCGGGCTCGTGAAAGCGCTCGGCGGCGGCTGGGACGTCTCGCAAATCGCCGGCGAGGCGGCACGCACGCCAGCGCCAGGATCGGCGCCGGCTGCGCCGGCGAACACGCGCGCGACATCGGCCGCTCCGCAGGCCGCGACGCAAGCGAACGCGCCTGCCGTCGCACAACGCTGACGCCGCCGGTTCGGCTTTGTCCGTGACCGTGCGGCACGGGCGGCCGGCACGACTCGACCCGCCGCTTGCGCCCACCCGAACGGCGCGGCTCCGCCGCCGCGCTCAGCGCGCGCCGTCCCCATAGACGAGCGACACCGAGCCGTCGCCAATCGGCCGGCCGAGCAGGTTCAGCAGGCCCGCGAGATTGTCGCGCTGCTCGGGCGTCGCGCTCGCGGTGCCGCGAAACGACGCGCCGGCCGTGCCGAAATTCCCTTGTCCCGACATCATCAGCGGCCCCTTCACCGTCGACAGATCGAGCGTCGAATTCGCGCCACCCGCCTGCAGCACGGCGCGGTACGATCCGAGCGGCTTCACGCGTGACAGGCGCGAACTCATGTCGGTGATCGTCACGGCGAGCTGGCCGAATGCGTCGTTGCCGATGAGCCGCCAATCGGTCCAATCGAGCCGCACGTCGCCTTGCAAGTCGAGCGTGTTGAACGGCGTGCCGAGGCCCGCGAGCAGCGACGCCGGCACAGCCATCGTGCCCGCCGACAACACTGCGCCACGCGGCGTCGCATCGAGCACGACAGTGTCGGGCATCGCATCGGTGTGGCGCAGCCGCATCCGCACGCGTCCCGTGAAAAGCGGCCAAAACCCGGTGCGCCATTCGATGCGCCCCGGCAGCAGCGTCGACGCGCTGCGATCCGTGCCGGGCGCGAGCAGCAGCGTCGCCGAGCCTTGCCAGAGCGAGCCGTCCGGATCGACGAGATTGACATGGCCGCCCGTCGCCTTCGCGAACTGCGGCGTTACCCACGCGGCGGGCAACAGCGCGATAAGCACAACGAGAATCGACAAGCCGCCGACGAGCGCCCACGGCAACAGGCGGCGAATACGCATGGCAACGGTCATCGGCGCGCGCATCCCCGCGTACCGGCATCATGAACGGCCCAGGACATGACGGTACTCACTTCGTCGACGCCGGCTGTAGCACGGCCGTCAGATCCACTTGGCCGTCGTCCTTCAACGCCGTGGCGTGCGCTTCGACAACTTGCGCCTTGAACTGATGGCGCACGTCGTCGAGCCACTGCGTCCACAAGGGAAACGATGCGTTCTTGAGCTGGATCTGCACGCCGCTGCCGACGAGTTGCGGCGGCCCCGCGACCGCGAGACCGTGGTCGGACAGCGACGACGCGAGCGCGTCCTTCAGCGCGAGGCCGGTCGGCGCGACCCCTTGCGCGGCGGCGGCGAGCGTGCGCGCCTCGTTGGCCTGCGCGTTCATCTGCGCGAGTTCGTGACGCATCGTCGGCAACTCGCGCTGAATGCGCGCGCGGCCTTCCTGCGCGGGCGACCACAGCACCGAATAGGCGATCGCGATCGCGAGCACCGCGCCGCCCCAGCCGAGCAACTGCTTCTCGCGCGTGGTGCGGGCATCCCAAAACTGGCTCAGCGCCTCGTTCCACTCCGTTTTCATGACCGGCTCCGAATCGTCCATTTACCCGTGCTGCTGTCGATTTCGCCCGTCAGGCCGTTGCGTGACAGACGCGGGCCGAAATCCGGATCGACCTTCGTTTCGGGCTTGAAGCCCACGTCGAGCCGGCGATCGTGATAATCGAGCGACGCGATGCCGTTCGGCGGCAACGGGCCGAGCGAACGGGCGAGGCCGCTCGCGAGCGACAGAAAATCGTTCGGCGACAGCTCGCCCGCCGCAATGCGCAGCTGGTCGAGCTGGCGCGTCATCTGCGCGGCCGGATCGAGCACGGTGGTCGTCTTCGGGAATGCCGTCAGAAGCGTCTCGGTGATCTGCGCGGACAGCGCGTCGCGCTCGCGCGCGAGCTTCCACCAATGCGCGTTCACACCGATCACCGCGACCACGAGCGAGGCGGCCGCGAGCGCGATCGGAACGCGTAGGCGCGTGAGCGTCGCGCGGTCGAAGCGCCACGGCGCGAATTCGAATTCGAACTGGCACAGATCGAAGCGCTCGTCGAGCGCGCGGCGCGCGAATGCGTCGAACGGCCAGATCGCGGCGCCCGGCACGAGCCGCTTGTCGTCGAGCGGGCGCGCCGACGCGAGCTGCGGCTCCGCGCCCGGCTCGCCGAGTTCGTACAGTTCGAGCGGCGTGCCGTTCGCAAGCGCTTCGAGCGTCGCGGCCACGGCGGGCAGCGGCGCGGCGAAGCCTTCGCCGAGCGCGCCGCGCGCAAGCGCCAGCTCGACGCGCGGCGCGGCGGCCGTCAGCGGCGCGGCATCGGCCGATTCCTCGGCGAGCGACGGCGCGCTCGCTGTCGTGGCCAGCCCGAGCACGAGCGCGACGATCGGTTCGTGCAATTGCGCGTCCAGCATGGGTTCGCCGGATACGGTGTTGTCCACGCTGGGCGGCGCGAGCGCCGAGCCCGCCGCGCCGGCGGCGGTGCCGAGCGCAGCGTCGTGCGCGACTGCCGCGGCGGCATGCTCGCGTGGCGCGCCTTGCACGGCATCGGCTTCGGCGCGCGCCGCCGCACGCTGCTGCTGCGGCACGCAGCGGGTCGCAGGCACCGCGCGCAAATGGCGATGGCCCGCCGCCGTAAACGCATCGACGATGAACCGGAACCACGCGCGATCGATCACCGCGAGCACGCGCCGCCCGTCGGCTGCCGCCGTCGGATCGACCGCGATATGGCAGCCCTGCGGGTCCTGGATCAACTGATCCTCGATAATGTTCGGCAGCGCCTGCTTGAGCTTCGGCCCCTTCAACGGCGGCACCGTCTGCTCGAGCAACAGCAAATCGCGCGCGGCGACGACGAGCACCGTCGTCGCCGCCTGCGGCAGCAACGCGAGCGACGCGCGGCCCGCGCGCTGCGCGTGACCACTCTTGTCGACGAGCGCAAACGGCAGCTCCGGCCATTGCCATTCCTGCAACGGCACGGCCGGCTCGCGCGGCGGCAATAGGACAATCAACGTGCTCAAGGGCTCATCTCCAGAGAATGGCGTTGTTATAACTGGTCACGAATGCGCACGATGCGCGTCGTATGCGTGGTCGGATCACGATACACGAGCGACGTGCGATCGATTGTCGCGCGATCGTGCTCGATACGGCCATGCACGAGGAAATAGCTGGAATTCACGTCGATCTGCGTCGAATCGACGTTCACGTTCGGTGCGCCCGCGCCGCGCAACGCAAGCTGCACTTCGCCGACGTTGCGGAAAAACACCGTCTCGCGCCGCGACACGAGCGCTTGTGCCGACGACACCGACATCCCCGGCACAAGCGCCGCGACCACCTCGGCCGGCGCGGTATTCAGGTTCACCGGTGTCGTCGTCGGCAGCACCGTGACGAACGGGCGCAGGCGCTCGACCATCTCGGGCGTCACGCCTTCGACGTCGAGCAACGAATCGATGCTCGTCATCACGAGCGGCGTGGGGCCGCGGCCGTCGCCGCCCGCGAGGCCCGGATCATCGGTGAAATTGCTGCCGCCGCCGCTATCGGGCATCGGCTCGGGCGCATTCGCGGCGCCGGGCAGCGTGGCGGTCTGGAAACGCGTGGCCGATTGCTTGAGCCCCGCACGCACGCGCCGCGCGATGATCTTGGCAAGCTGCTGGTCGAGGCCGAGGCTCGTCAACAGCCGCTGGAACGTCTGCACCTGCGACGCATTCAATTGCAGCGCGCCCGGCGTGGCCGCCGACACCAGATTGCGCAAATTGAACTTCGCCTGCGCATCCTCGATCGAGCCGGACAAATAGGTATCGGAAGTATCGGTCGCGTCGGTCACGCCGATCTTGCCGAGAAAATCCGACAGCTTCGTCTTCGCAATCGGCGCGGCCCAGATACCGCCGAGATACGTGACGCCCGGCGCCGTATCGCCTTCGGAGCGCAGCACCATCCGGGTCCAGTCGAGCGCGCCGCGCGCGATCCACTGCGCCTGCGCAAGCAGCCGCTGGTTCTCGATCCGGCGCACCTGCACCTGCTGGCGCCACAGCATCCCGGAGACGAGGATCGCCGACAGCGCGACGACGAGCAACGCGCTGATGATCGCGACTCCACGCTCGCGGACGCGAGCGGGCCGGCATACCGGCGCTGCCGCGTAGCGGCGCGCAGTCAGACGCACGACGAGGGCAAATGCGCGCATGCCGCTACTCCCCGACCAGAAAAACGCGCGTGATCGGCACATGCAGCGACGTTGCGCCGATGCTGACTTCAAGCCCCGTCACCGCGCGCGGCGGCGGAGCGTTGCCGAGCTGCGGCACCTTGATCGCATCGTTGTTCTGCGCGAGCGCGCTGTCTGCATCGGGCATGCTGGTCGTCCAGCCGACTTTCGGTACATAAAGGCGCGCATTGATCATGCCGACTCCGCGCATCAGCGGCACCGCGCTCCAGCCCTCGGTGTCGCCGCCTTGCAGCGTGCGGCGCAACGTGTCGGCATCGACGATCGGCGGCGACGCGTAGCGCACGACGCGGCCGCCGGAAATCCGGTAGCGCACAACCACGAGCCGCGGCGCAACGCCCGGCGCATCGAGCGCGCGCACGATCTGCAACGTATCGCCCGATACGCGCACGGCGGGCTGGCCCGCTTCGTCGTCGGTCGCGGCAAGGCGCGCGTCGATGCGCATCTGGTCGAACATCTGCGCGAACACGCGCTCGTCCTCCATCGCCGCCGACACCTTCTCGCGGCCGCGAATGATCTGATCGAGCCCGCGCCATGACAGGATTGCGATCACCGCGAGAATCGTGATCGCGATCATCATCTCGATCAGCGTGAAGCCGCGCTGCGCGGACGGCGCCCGCGCGCCAAACCCGGCGGCGAAGCAGGCAGGCCGAGCGCGGCCCCGGTCGCGAACCTGCCGCGGGCGGCCGTCCGGGCAAGCGCGGCGTTTAAAGCGAACGATTGGTTTCATTCGCGACCACCGTAACCATTTGCGCCAGCACGCCAACGCGGCCGTTCATCGACACCGCGATCTCGACGCGCCGGAAGACCGGATTCGGCGTCGCGCTCACACGCTGCGTACAGGTAAGCGCGACGTTGCCTTGCGAGCAATCGAAAGTCTGCGTGCCGATCTCGGGCCACGCGTGCGCGAGCCTGAGCTGCCCGAGCGCGTTGTCGGCGCTCCAGCCGGCAAGCAGGCGCGCGTGCAGATCGGTTTCGCTCGTCGCCATCGAGCCCACCGCGCGAATCGACGCCGCCAGCGCAACCGCGATGATCGCGAGCGCGACGAGCACTTCGATCATCGTGAAGCCGCGTGGCGCGAAACGCCGGGGCCGGGAATGCGCGCGGCCGCGCGCGGCTGCGCCGCAGCGCGCGTCACCGGCACGCGCCCGCGCGCGCAAAACGGGGGGGACGGGCGGACGCATCGTCAGCGCACCTCGTAGCGGCCATTGCCGGTGCCGACGATCGTCACGCTGCCGACCGCCGAGTAAAGCGTCACGCGCACCGGCATATCGACGCTTTCGGTGCCGAACACAACCCGGTCGGGATGGGTATCCGAGCCCGGATAATCGATCGCCGCGCCCGTCACGCCGCCGTCCCAATCGCGCGCGCGCAAAAGATCGTCGCGCAGCACGCGCCAGCCGTCGCCGATGCGCACGTCGAACACGAAGCCATGATCGGTCGGACGCCATGCAATCGGCCGCGCGCGCACCTGCGCCTCGTCGCCGGCCGTCTCGAACAGCATCGCGATGCGCTGCGCCTCCTCGCGCAGATCGGTACGCGGGTTGCGCCGCATCGTGATCGACGCGGCGCCGACGAGGATGCCTGCGATCACGAGCACCACCAGCATCTCGAGCAGCGTGAAGCCGCGCTGCGCGAACGCCGCCCGCGCGCCAAATCCGGCGGCCGGACGGGCGGGGCGCTCACACGCGCCCGCGCCACGCTGTGGGACGCAAGCGGAACACATGCCGGGTCGTGCGTACATCGGAAAGATCGCGCGTCGGGCGGGCAGGGCGTCAGCGGCTTACTGCCACGAGCCGATGTCGGTATCGTTGCCTTCGCCGCCTTCCTTGCCGTCGGCGCCGTAGCTGAACACGTCGATCTCGCCGTGCACGCCGGGGTTCAGATACTTGTAAGCATTGCCCCACGGATCGTTCGGCAAACGCTCGAGATAGCCGCCGTCCTTCCAGTTATTCGGGATCGGATCGGTCGTCGGCTTTTGGATCAGCGCGTTCAAACCCTGGTCCTGCGTCGGATAGCGGCCGTTGTCGAGGCGATACAGCTTGAGCGCCTGCATGATGGTGCCGATGTCCTGCTTGGCGGCAATCCGGCGCGCCTCGTCCGGGCGGCTCATGATCTTCGGCACGATCAGCGCCGCCAGAATGCCGAGAATCGCCACCACCACCATGATTTCGATCAGCGTGAAGCCGCGCTGACGGCGGGCTGCCTGCGAGCGGCGGGTAATCCACATTTGCATGAGTGCCTTCCTTTCCATTCAAAAAAGTGCGATGAGCGGACGATGCCCCAAGGAAGGGACCGCCTTCCGACGTATGCGGCACATGCCGCATACGCCCGCCCGCGTGAAGCCGCATTGTAAGGCGTGGCTCACTTCGGGCTTCCACTCAACGCAAATTTCATAATCCTCCGTACAATAGCGCGCATGAACGCGCTATCGATCCGGCTCCTTTCCCTCGCCCTGTTCGCGGCACTTTGCGCGACGGCCACTTATTGGGTCATCACGCTGTCCGCGCATCAGGCTCCGCTGCCTGCTGCCGCCGCCCGCGCGCCGGTGCGCACGGAAGACGCCGCAGCGCTGTTCGGCGGACAGCTCACCCGCAATCCGATACAGGACATCCATCTGTTCGGCATTCTCGCGCTGCGGCGCGGCGCGTCGGCGATTGTCGGCGTCGGCGGCGACGCGCCGCACGCGGTGTCGCTCGGCAACGAGATCGCGCAGGGCGCGAAGCTCGCCGAAGTGCGCGACCGTTCGATCATCGTCGAGCGCAACGGCGCACGCTCCGAAATCTTCCTGCCGACCAACACGCCGTCGCCCGCGATTTACGTCCGCTGATTCACGTCCGCTGATTGACATCCACTGACGCGCAACCCGCGACGCCGGGCCGTTCGACCGCATGACAGGCACGGTTGCCGCGCGCTGTCGCCTCGCTCGAACCCGGCTCGTTGCGTCGTTTCGCGCGGCTGCCGCATCCAACCGCGCCACGCCATTGCGGGCCGACTGCCCCAGCCGCCTCGCGCAACTTGCCGCGCGCTTCAAGCCGCCGCACTCCGCATTCGCATCCGCATCGCCTCGAGCCGCGCAACCGGCCACCTCCGCATCGGCCGCCGTGCTCGAAACTTGAACTCAGCACACCGGCCAAGCCGCACAGCCTGCGTTGCCTCACTGCACCATGTTGTTCAACTCGATGATCGGCAGCATCACCGCCAGCACGATCACGAGCACGATGCCGCCCATCGCCAGAATCAACAGCGGTTCGAGCAAGCTCGTCAAGAACATCGTCCGGCGTTCCAGCTCGCGCGATTCGCCTTCGGCCGCGCGATCGAGCATCGTCGTCACGTCGCCGGTCGCCTCGCCCGAACGGATCAAATGCACCAGCACCGGCGGGAACGTCTTCACGTTGTTGAGCGCGCGCGACAGCGCGGAGCCTTCGCGCACGCGCACGATCGCGTCGTCGATGTTGCCGCGCATCGCGCGGTTCGACAGCGTTTCGCCCGCGGCCTGCAGCGCGCGCAGAATCGGCACGCCGGCGGCGCTCAGAATGCCCAGCGTGCTCGCGAAGCGCACCGTGTTGTAGCCGCGCACCAGCTTGCCGGCAAGCGGAGCGGTCAACAGCCACCGGTCGAACGCGAGGCGCGGCCCGTCGCGCGACAGCGTCGTGCGCACCAGGTAGACAACGGCCGCGATCGCGAGCAGGATCGCCCACCACCAATGCCGAACGAAATCGGACAGCGCCATCATCACGATCGTCAGTATCGGCAATTGCTGCTTCGTACTCGCGAATACGTTGACGACCTGCGGCACCACGTAGCTCAACAAGAACGTGACGATGCCAAGCGCGATCAGCGTGACGATCGCCGGATACGTGAATGCGAGCAGGATTTTCTGCCGCAACGCGTTGCTCTGTTCGATGTAATCGGCAAGCCGCGACAGCACGATGCCGAGCTTGCCGGTATGCTCGCCGGCCGCGACAAGCGCACGGTAAATCTCCGGAAAATCGCGCGGATGCTCGGCGAGCGCGTTCGCGAGCGAATGGCCGCCGAGCACCTCGGCGCGGATCGCGGCCATCAATTCGCGAATGTAGTCGCGCTCGGCCTGCTCGGTCAGCACAGCAAGCGCTTCGTCGAGCGGCAACCCGGCGACGAGCAGGCTCGCGAGCTGACGCGTGAGAATTGCCTGCTCGCGCTGCGACAGCTTGCGCCCGAGCGCGAGGCGCTGGCTGCGCTCGCCGCGCGAGCGGCTCGCGGCCGGCTCGACGACGAGCGGAGTCAGCCCTTGCGTGCGCAGTTGTCCGCGCGCATTGCGCGCGCTGTCGGCTTCGACGACGCCCTTTTGCGCACGTCCCGACGCGTCGATCGCTTCGAAACGAAATGCCGGCATGACGCTACGCGCCTCCTGTCACCCGAAGCACTTCTTCGAGCGACGTCGCGCCCGAGGCAAGCCAGCGCTGCGCATCGTCGCGCAGCGTGCGCATTCCGCTCGCCCGGCTGGTGGCGAGAATCTCCGCGTCGGCCGCGTTGCGGTGGATCAGCGTGCGGATCGCGTCGTCCACCACTAACAGCTCGTAGACGCCGCGCCGGCCGGTATAGCCCGAGTGCCCGCATTTGTCGCATCCCACCGGATGCCAGACCGAGCGGCCGTCCTCGTGCCGCTCTTCCTTGCACGCGGGGCACAGCTGCCGCACCAGACGCTGCGCGAGCACGCCCAGCAGCGACGACGCCAGCAGATACGGCTCCACGCCCATGTCGGTCAGGCGCGTCACCGCCGAGGCCGCATCGTTCGTATGCAGCGTCGCGAGCACCAGGTGGCCGGTGAGCGACGCCTGCACCGCGATCTGCGCCGTTTCCAGATCGCGGATTTCGCCGATCATGATCACGTCCGGGTCTTGCCGCAAAATCGAGCGCAGCGCACGCGCGAACGTCATGCCGATCCGTTCGTTCACCTGCGTTTGCCCGATTCCGGACAAGTCGTACTCGATCGGATCCTCCACCGTCATGATGTTGGTCGTCGCCGTCTCGAGCCGCGACATCGACGCATACAGCGTCGTGGTCTTGCCCGAGCCTGTCGGGCCGGTCACCAGCACGATCCCGTGCGGCCGCGAAATCAGCTTGTCGAACTGGGTGAGCGTATCCCGTCCCATGCCGAGCGCTTCGAGGTTCAGCCGCTGCGCGTCTTTCTCGAGCAGACGCAGCACCGCCCGTTCGCCATGCCCGGTCGGCAGCGTCGACACCCGCACGTCCACCGGCCGCCCGCCCACGCGCAGCGTGATGCGGCCGTCCTGCGGCAGCCGCTTTTCCGCGATGTCGAGCTGCGCCATGATCTTGATGCGCGAAATCAACGCGCCATGCAGCGCCTTTTTCGGCCGCACCACGTCGCGCAACGTGCCATCCACCCGGAACCGCACCACCGACGCGTTCTCGAACGGCTCGATGTGAATGTCCGATGCCTGCTCGCGCGCGGCCTGCGTCAGGAGCGCGTTGATCATTCGGATGATCGGCGCATCGTCTTCCGATTCGAGCAGATCCTCGACCTCGGGAATGTCCTGCATCAGCCGCGACAGATCGACCTCGCCCTCCACCTCGCCGACGATTTGCGCCGCGCTGCCGTCCTGCCTTGCGTATGCTTGATTGATCGCGAGCGCGAGTTCGTCGGCCGGCACGCGCACGGCGGAGATGGCGCCGAAGTTGCGCGCAATCTCCGCGAGCGCCGCGGTGTTGGTGCGCTCGCTGATCCACACTTCGAGTGCGTCCGCGTGCTGATGCGCGACCAGGATCTGACCCGCCTTCGCGAACCCGTATGGCAGCAGCCGCGCGGCGAGCGGCGACGGCGCGACCCGTTCGCCGGACGCAGCGGCGGCGGCAGCGGCGGCGAGCGCTTCGGTCATGGCTGCGCTCCAGACGCTCCGGCCGGCGGATAAGCGTTCGAGGGCGCTGCATTGGCCGGCGCCGGGGCAGGGGCGGCCGCGCCGCTTCCCGGCTTCGGCGGCCACGCCTGCGAGCGCCGCATTTGGTCCAGATCGAACAGATTCATCGCCGGCGAGCCGCCCTGGCTCGGACCAAGCGGCATCGGCGGCGGCACCGGGTCGTCCTTGTCGCGGATCACGCGGTTATCCGATTTGTATGCGCCCGATACGCCTTGAATGTAGTCGTAGCGGTTTGCCGTCACCGCCTGCGCGGTATCGCGATCATTGATGATCACCGGGCGCAGGAACACCATCAGGTTCGTCTTTTTCCGCTGCTTGCTCTCCGAACGGAACAGTTGTCCGATCCACGGAATGTCACCGAGAAGCGGCACCTTGCTATTGGCAACCTGGTAACTGTCCTGCATCAGCCCGCCCAGCACGATGACCTCGCCGTTGTCCGCGAGAATCGTCGACTGGATCGAGCGCTTGGTGAAGGACGGGCCAGTCTGGGAATTTTGCGTCGTGGTGTCCACCGCCGAATCCTCGGTGTAAAGCTGCAGCTTGAGGATTCCGCCATCGGTGATCTGCGGCTTCACGTGCAGCGTCAAACCCACGTCGCGGCGATCATAAGTGTTGAATGCGCTGCTTGTATTGCCACTCGTGAGGTTCGAATACGAGCCCGTCGGAATCGGCACGTTCTCGCCAACGACGATTTTCGCCTCTTCGTTGTCGAGCGTAATCAGGTTCGGCGTCGACAGCACGTTCGCGTCGCTGACGCTGGCGAAGTATTGCAGCAGCGCCCCCAATCCCTGCACGCCGAACATGTTGTGCAGCCAGCCGATGTTGAGGCCCTGGTTAAGCTTGCCTAGATTGGCGCCTATCCCGGTTCCGGTTGCCGAGCCGCTGCTCAACACCCCTCCAGCGGTCAGATTGATGATGCTGTTGCCCGCCACCGTGCCGGCGTTGGCCGCGAGATTCGTCCCGGCGAGCAGCGCGCCGCTTGCAACCTGCCACTGAATCCCGAGTTGCCCGGCCGTATTCGAGTTCAGCTCGACGATCAGCGCCTCGATGTACACCTGCGCGCGACGCTGGTCGAGTTGGTCGATCACCGCACGCAGATTGCGGTACACCGGGTCCGACGCAGTGATGATCAGCGAGTTCGTCGCCGCATCCGCCTGGATCATCCCGCCTGGCTGGTTGTCGTCGCCCTTGTCCTTGTCGCCGCCCAGGAGCCCTGCATTGCCGATTCCACCGCTTGAACTCCCCATGCCGCCGCCGCTACCCGTCGATCCCGACGACAGCCCCGACGGCAGCGGCGGCGTGCCCGACGAACCCGTCGAGAAATTCGAGCCGCCCGACGACGAGCCGCTGTTCTGATTGAACGAATTCGCATCGTTCGAGCTTGCCGACGAGCCGCTGTCACCGCTCTTGCCGAGCATCCCGCGCAGCGTCTTCGCGAGCTTCACCGCATCCGCATTGCGCAGCGGCACCACGTGCATGTTGCCCGGCACGCCGCTTGGCGCGTCGAGCTGCTGCGCGAGCTTCTTGGCCGCCGCGAGCCGCGATTTGTTCGACGCGCGCAACAGCAGCGCATTGGTGCGCGGGTCCGCCTGCACCGTCACCTTCAATGTCGCGTCGGTATTGCCGATCGCGCCCGGATCGAGCAGCTTCGAGAGCTGCGTGGCCATGTCGATCGCGTTCGAATTCTTGAGCGGCACCACTGCCAACTGCGCGCCCGCCGCGCCGTCGACGCCCGAGATGATCTGCGCGATACGCCGCACGTTGTCGGCATAATCGGTGACGACGATCGTATTGTTGGCCGGGTAGGCGGTGATCGTGTTGTTCGGCGAGATCAGCGGCCGCAGCACCGGCAGCAAGTTGTTCGCCGATTCGTTACGCAACTCGAAGACCTGCGTGACCACCTGGTCGCCGCGCGCCTGCGGCGCATTGCCGATATAGGTAGGCACGCCTTGCAGTTTCGCGTCCGCCTCCGGCACGACCTTCAACACGCCGTGGTCCTGCACCAGAGAGAAACCCTGCATCCGCAACGCCGATTGCAGCGTCTTCAACGCCTGATCCTCGGGCACCGGACGCTCCGACACCAGGTTCAACTGCCCCTTGACACGCGGATCGACGATGATCGTCTTACCCGTGGCTGCGCCGATCGCCTTGGCGACCTGGTCGATGTCCGCATTGACGAAATTCAGCGTGACCTGAGCGTGAGCGGCCTGAGCGGCGACAATGCCGGCAACGATGAGCGCCGTTGCGACGCGTCGCAAAACAAAGCGAGTTCTTGTCATGGAGTGATGGATCAATGCCGGCGGCGGCCGTGTCCGACGGTATTACATAAGGTCGATATCAAAAGAGCAGACATTAGCAGTTTTTCATGTCCGAAATATCACATTCGACTGAGGGCTGTCTCACTTATGCCATAAAAACAATCGGGAGCACGCTCCGCATGGAAAATGTAAGGTATCTTGCCGGGCCGCATACGAAGCTTGAACCGAACAGGCATGTAGCCTGCGGCAAGGCCGTCTCGCAACTGCGGCGCAACCGGCCTGATAGCAGTCCGAACCAACAACGGCACGGGCGGTTACAGGCCGCACGGCTGCTTGTCACATCGACGCAACCCGTTGTGCGGATATGATACGGGCCGCCAGCAGGATGCCGGGCGAAAACCGCGTGCGGGTTTTCCCACCCCTCATTTCCGTCGCGACAATAAATATGTAAATAATACATATTATTTTTGAAAGAAAGCCGGTTCGCAGCCCGCATTGGTATTGTTGACGCAGACAATATCCCTGCACGGCCACTCCGCAGCCATGACGGTGTGGCGCCGGTTCCTTCCCATGAGCAACAAATCCAGTGCGAATCGCCTGTCTTCTTGAAGAGCCAATTGGCTTTTCGATTGTTCCAACCGCTGCCGGCAAAATTTCCGCCTCTCGAAATCACCATCTCTCGGCAATGGCTTTTCGTATCCAAGTCAAACCAGATGGACCTGTGAATTACTTCGCCAAAACCCTTCAATTATCCTGTGACCCACAACGCATTCCATTGGCAAACTCATCAATCACGGCAGACGTGGAATTTATCCCGCCTTGAAACGATGGAACGATCATCAAAATCCTGACCACGCACCATCCCGCATCAATCCGTCTGGCCCTGCAAATCCGCTATATCTTGCTTCCACACCTTATTACAGGCACATCAATATTACTGCCCAAGCGATGGAAAAACATAGCGAAAAATCACCCTTTGATATTTTAAAATGACCAATCCGATTACGTGAAATCCATTAAAAATCCATTTTAAAATAATACAAAAATTATACAATATCAATAAATTTAATCCAAATAAAATCAATTTTATTCACACGCATTTACCAATACCTAAAGTTAATCTTCGTTGAAATCGGAAAATGAAATTTTTTCAAAATATGCGAAAAAAATTTCCGCCACCCGAACAAACGGCAGGCAGCCCGCCGGGCGGCAGGTATGATACGATCCGAAAACGCTTCGCCCTTGCCAGGAAAAAGCAAATAGCCCCCTAGTTGGATACTAGTTGGCTCTTTTTAGCCTCTTTTCCCGAACTCTTATTTTTCGATAACGATGCGACCGCTCCTAGCCTCGGTATTTTTGTTCGGCGCATGGCTCGTCAGCGCGCCGGCTTATGCCGATTGCTACGACAGCGCCGCGCGATACCACCAAGTCAACCCGCTGATCCTGCGCGCGATCGCTTGGCAAGAGTCACACAACCGCCCGGACGCGCTCAACAAAAATACGAACGGTTCGATCGACTACGGCATCATGCAGATCAACTCGGTCCATCTGCCGGTGTTGTCCCGCTACGGAATCACGAAAGACACGCTGATGGAGCCGTGCAAGAACGTCTATATCGCCGCGTGGCATTTGCGCCGCATGATGAATAAGTACGGCAATACGTGGCAGGCGGTCGGGGCATACCACTCCGAGACCCCGTCGCTGCGCGACAAGTATGCGAAGCAGATCTTCGATATCCTGACTCAGTGGAAGCTGATCCCTTCGCAGCAAGCGCAGCGCTGAATGGGCAAAACCGAGTCGAACTGAGCGAATGCCAATCCGATCGGCAGGGCCGAAGCCATAATCCACCGCCACCTCGCGAATCCAGCCGTCAACATTTGATGCACAATGCGGCTTTTCCCGCCGCTTGCCCGCGCCGGCCACGGCGCCGGTGCCGCCCCGTTTTCATGGCGCGCGGCGGCTCGCTTTCCGCTTTTTCATGGGTGCGCACCGCAATGAACCAGCCGTTGCCCGTCACCGTGCTGTCCGGCTTTCTCGGCGCCGGCAAGACCACGTTGCTCAATCACATCCTCGCGAATCGCGCCGGCCTCAAGGTTGCCGTGATCGTCAACGATCTCGCCGCCGTCAACATCGACGCCACGCTCGTGCGCGATGCCGCCGCGCTGTCACACGTCGAGGAGCGCCTCGTCGAGATGTCGAATGGCTGCATTTGTTGCACGCTGCGCGACGACCTGCTCGTCGAAATCCGGCGCCTTGCAGCCGAAAACCGCTTTGACGCGATCCTGATCGAATCGACCGGCATTGCCGAGCCGATGCCGATCGCCGAGACATTCACGTTCGTAGACGACGACGGCTCGACGCTCGCCGATCTCGCCCGCCTGGACACGATGGTCACCGTCGTCGACGCCTTCAACTTCCTGCGTGATTACGCACGCGACGACGGGCTCGCCGAACGCGGCCTGGGCGCGACCGACGACGACGACCGCACGCTGGTCGAGTTGTTGATCGAGCAGATCGAGTTCTGCGACGTGCTCGTCGTCAACAAGGCCGATCTCGTCGACGCTAACGAGCTTGCGCGCCTGCAGTGCATTCTCGCGCGACTCAATCCGCGCGCGCGGCAGGTCGTCAGCCGCTTCGGCGACGTGCCGCTCACGGAAGTGATCGATACCGGACGCTTTGACTTCGAGGCAGCCGCCAATGCGCCGGGCTGGTTGACGTCGCTCGAACATCGCGATCACGAAGATAGCGAAGGCCATACGCATGCGCACAGCGAGGCCGACGAATACGGCATCGGCCACTTCGTCTATCGTGCCCGCCGGCCGTTCCACCCGCAGCGGTTCTGGGCGTTGCTGCATGAAACCTGGAACGGCGTGCTGCGCAGCAAAGGCTTTTTTTGGCTTGCGACACGCAATGACCTTGCCGGCTCGCTGTCGCAGGCGGGCGGCGTATGCCGGCACGGTCCGGCCGGGCACTGGTGGGCTGCGCAGGATCGCGCCGAATGGCCGGAGGCGGGCGACGAACTGTACGACGAGATTGCCGCCGACTGGCACGGCGATCTTGCCGACACGTCGATCGGCGATCGTCGGCAGGAACTCGTGCTGATCGGCGTGGGAATCGACGCGGCCGCATGGCGTGCGAAGTTCGACGCATGCCTGCTGACCGATGCCGAATATACGGCCGGCGAGCAGGCATGGATGGCCTATGCCGATCCATTCCCTGCATGGGACATCGACGACCACGATGATCATAACCATCATGATCACGACGACGATCACGGCCACGATGCTGAAATCGTGCATCGGCACTGATCGTCAAAGATTGAAAAAATGCGCAGGCAGCGTAGCAAAAAAGCTGCATCACAAAAGAAAAACCCGCTGATTACAGCGGGTTCTCGTTCGCGAACAGCTCGTCTCAGCGCTTGTTCACCGCGTCCTTGAACGCCTTGCCAGCCGTGAACTTGACCGTCTTGGCTGCCGGGATCTTGATGGTTTCGCCCGTCTTGGGATTGCGGCCAGTACGCGCAGCGCGCTTGCCCGAACCGAAGCTGCCGAAGCCGATCAGTTGAACTGCGTCGCCTTTCGACACAGCTTTCTTGATCACTTCGAGGAGCGTGTCCAGCGTTTCGCCGGTTTGAGCCTTGCTGGCGCCCGTTTGGGCGGCGACGGCGTCGATCAGTTCCTGTTTGTTCATTAAGGTTCCTTTCCAGGTTGGGTTGACACGTACAGCGCGAACGCGCCGATTATACGTGCGCGAACCGTGCCGTCTACACCGTCTACAGCGTGTGGCAACGGCACAGCGCAGAAGTACTGCGCCGCGCAACGCACCGCCGGGCGGGCCTTTCGGCCGCTCCGCGATACGGCGCTTGCTATGATAGCGCAGCGCAAACCCAATAACGACAAGGGTTTCAAAGAATTTCGAGCAAATTTTGACATACACGCCGCGCGCCGCGCGGTTTTCGAACTGCGCAAGTCGGCTTCGCCGCGGTTTGTCCGCGGCCGGCACGCCGCCCCGTTGGTTTTTGCCAACGCCAGGCGGGACAAGGCTTTGCGCGCCTTGCGCTTTCCATTTGTTTCGCATGCCAGACCGAATCGTTCCCGCTACGCTCGTCGTCCGCGAAGACGGCACCATCGTTTCGCCGCGGTACGGCGACATCTATCACAGCGCGGCCGGCGCGCTCGCGCAGGCCGACCACGTATTTCTGCGCGGCAACGGCCTGCCTCAACGTTGGCGCGGCCGGCAAGCTTTCACCATCGTCGAGACGGGTTTCGGCATCGGATGCAATTTTCTCGCGACCTGGGCCGCATGGCGCGACGATCCGTCACGCTGCGGGCGTCTTCACTTCGTATCAGTCGAGAAGCATCCGTTTGCGCGCGACGATCTGCGGCGTGCTACCGCGCATATCGTTGCGCATACAACCACTGAGCCGCTCGCCGACGCGCTCGCGAATGCGTGGCCCGCGCTTATGCCTGGCCTGCATCGGCTCGAATTCGACGATGGCCGCGTCACGCTCACGCTCGCGTTCGGCGACGCGCTCGACATGCTGCCGGCGCTCGTGCTGCGTGCGGATGCGTTTTATCTCGATGGCTTTGCACCGTCAAAAAACGCGGATTTATGGTCAGCCAGCATCTTCAAATCGCTGGCGCGGCTCGCCGACGAGCGCGCGACGTTCGCTACCTATACAAGCTCGAGCGCCGTCAGGCGCGCACTCGACGAAGCAGGCTTCGCGTGCCGGAAAGTCGCGGGCTTCGCCAGCAAGCGCGAGATGCTCGTCGGCGAATTCGCGCCGCGCTGGCGCGTGCGCCGTCACGAACCCCCTCGCGCATTCGCCGCCGGCACGCGCGACGCGCTCGTGATCGGCACCGGGCTTGCTGGTTGCGCGATTGCCGAGCGGCTCGCCGCACGCGGCTGGTGCGTGACACTCATCGACCGGCACGCCACGCTCGCCAGCGAGGCATCCGGCAATCCTGCCGGTGTATTCCACCCGATGATCGCGCGAGATGACAACCTCGCGGCCCGTTTGTCCCGCGCGGGCTTCTTCTATGCACTCACGCGCTGGCGCGCGCTCGAATGCGCGGGCCATACGTTCGCACACAGCAAAAGCGGGCTCGTGCAGCTTGCGTCGTCGGCCAACGAATTCGAGCGGATGTGCAACAGCATCGCCACGCTCGATGTGCGAGGCGAACTTGCATCGGCGTTGTCGCGCGACGATGCGCAAACGCTATTGCAAACGCGCGTCGATCATGGAGGCTGGTTTTTCCCGCAAGGCGGCTCGATCGATCCGGCAGCGCTTGCCATCGCGCAATGCGCCTCGGCACGAGCGCGAGTCGTCTGCGCTGACGTGGCGCGGCTTCAGCAAAGCGCGGATGGCCGCTGGCACGCGCTCGACACGGCCGGTGCGGCCCTCGCGCAGGCGAGCATCGCAATCGTCGCGAACGCCGCTGACGCCGCGCGCGTCGCCGGCCTTCGGCATGCGCCGACACAACGCGTGCGCGGCCAGCTCACGCTGCTGCCGGCCGGTATCGCGCCCGCCGTGCCGATACCCGTGATCGGCGACGGCTATGTCGTGCCACTGGCCAACGGTACGACGCTCACGGGCGCGACATATGAACCCGGCAACGCAGACCTGACCACAAACGACGCGAGCCATCGTGACAACTTGGCGCGGCTCGAGCGATTGCTGCCGGCCTTCTCCACGGCCGCCGCACCCGGCAAGCTCGCCGGCCGCGTCGGCTTTCGCTGCGTTGCAAGCGACCGGCTGCCGTTCATCGGCGAGCTTGCCGACGAGGCGGCGGCCAGCCTGAATGCCGCTGCACTGACAGGCGCGCAGCTTCGCGACGTGCCGCGCGCCACGGGCTTGTATGGCGCTTTCGGCTACGGCTCGCGCGGGCTCGTCTGGGCAGCCCTCGGCGCGGAATTGATCGCTTCACAAATCGAAGGGGAACCGTGGCCGCTCGAACGCGAACTCGCCGAGGCCATCGACCCGGCCCGTTTCCTGCTCCGCGCATTACGGCACGGGCGGTTATAGGCACGACCATTTGATCACCGCCACACGGGCTGCGCACAGGCGGGCAATCAAGTTATCCACCCACTCATGTGGATAACTTGGTGAAATAAATACTCAATTGCTGTGCAATCGATGTGGACGTAAACGGGGTAACTCGGCACAGCCACACAGAAACCGAAAAGTTGTTCATCGAAACACTGTGTGGACAAACAGGCTGCACAGTCGGTTATACGAAATGCAAGCCGATGATCTGCTTATGTAAACCTGGGTTATCCACAGAAATTTGCCGGGTTTGTTAACTTCTACTACATATATATACAGGTAAACCACAATCCTTAAGACTGCCCCCGCTTGCGCGCTTATGCGAGTGCACCAAATCCGGACCGGACTGCAACAGCTGTGGCACAATCGGTCACCTTCACGCAGGTCATGGCGTTTTGCCACGCTTGCATCAACGGAACGGTCGGCGCGAATCCGAATCTGATAGTCGAGCGCGCTTTCCATTCACACACGCCAGGCCGACCCCAGATCGGCCCAGGCCCGACTGAGCGTCACGCTGCTATCAGCGGCGCGGGCTTACCCCATGTCCTGCCGGTCGTCCGGAACAACGAACAACCGGGCAACCGCATTCAGCGCGCATTATTCGCTCGACTCGCTCGATCCGCGTCGCCGGAGGAGGTTGCCTTCCAAAGGAGAAGTCACCACGATGAAGTCAGCGTTCTCGTTTCTACCCAATTGGCCGCTCGCCCCGGATGCGGTTTTCTGGGCCGGTATCGCGCTTTTCGCGGCGGGCCTGTGTGGCGAACTTTGCTATCGCGCGTGGCGCTTGCCGCGGATCACCGGTTATGCGGTGATCGGGCTTATCGCCGGCTCATTCGGCTTCGGTGTGATCGACGCGAGCACCGACGACACGTTGCGGCTGCTGATCAATGTCGCGTTGGGATTATTGTTGTTTGAACTCGGCAGCCGTCTCGATCTGCGCTGGATCCGCCGTAATCCGTGGTTGATCGCATCGAGCCTTGCGGAGGCCACGCTTACGTTCGTGCTCGTGCTTGCGGTGTTGTTACTGCTTAAGGTGCCCGGGATGATCGCGATCGTGGTCGCCGCGATCGCGATCTCGACATCACCCGCGATGGTGATCCAGTTGAAGACGGAACTGCGCGCGGAAGGGCAGGTGTCGCAGCGGCTTATCACGTTGTCGGCGCTGAACAGCGTTTATGCAGTGGTCCTGACGAAACTCGTCACGAGTTGGCTGCATCAGGAAGCCTACGGCAACGTATTCGCAACGATCCTGCAGCCGATCTATTTGCTCGCCGGCTCGCTTATCGTCGCGTATCTGTTTGCGCGCGCATGCAATTTCCTGTTCAGGCACGTTACGTCGACGATGCGCGACGAGCACTCGTTCGTCGCCCTGTTCGGGCTCGTCGTGCTCGCGATCGCGGTCGCGCAGGCGCTGAAACTGTCGACCATGCTGACACTGCTGCTTGCCGGCATCATCGTGAAGAATCTCGAAGCACGGCCGCAGCTTTGGCCCGAGCATTTCGGTACCGCCGGCTGGCTGCTGACCGTCATCCTGTTCGTGCTGACGCTCACGTCGTTCGAATGGCACGACGTGGTGGCGGGAGGTGCCATCGCGGCCGCGCTGATCGTGACGCGCTTCGTCGCGAAACTCGTCGGCGTGCTCGTGTTCGCCAAGCCAAGCGGACTCGGCGTCAAGCAGGGTGTCGCGCTCGGTTTTTCGCTCGTGCCGATGTCCGCGCTCGCGTACCTGCTCGTCGACGATACTTATCAGCTCTACCCGAATTTCGATCCGCTGCTGCGCGCGGTCATCATGTGCACGATCGTCGTGTTGCAACTGGTGGGGCCGCTTTTCGTCTATCGCAGTTTGTCGGCCGTCGGCGAGCGGCGCGATACCAATTGATCCGCGCCGCGCGTTTTTTTGCTTCGTTATCCGGAACTCGTCATGGCACTAGAAACCTTCGTCAATTCCGAACCGTTCACGTTCGGCGTCGAGCTTGAAATCCAGATCGTCAATACGCACAACTACGATCTGACAAAAGCTTCGTCTGATCTGATGCGGCTCATCAAGGACGCGAAGTTTCCCGGCAACATCACGCCCGAGATCACCGAAAGCATGATCGAACTGTCGACCGGCGTATGCCGGTCGCACGATCAGGCACTCAGCGAGCTGCACGCGATTCGCGACACGCTCGTCAGCGCGGCCGACCAGCTCAACGTCGGCCTGTGCGGCGGCGGCACGCACGCGTTCCAGCAGTGGAGCGAGCGACAGATCTTCGACGCGCCGCGCTTTCAATACATCTCCGAGCTGTACGGCTATCTCGCAAAACAGTTCACGGTGTTTGGCCAGCACGTGCACATCGGCTGCCCGGATGCCGACAGCGCGCTGTTCCTACTGCACTCGATGTCGCGTTTCATTCCGCACTTCATCGCGCTATCGGCATCGTCGCCGTATGTGCAGAACGTCGACACCGGTTTTCATTCTGCACGCCTGAATTCCGTATTCGCGTTCCCGCTATCGGGCCGCGCGCCGTTCGTGCTGTCGTGGAGCGACTTCGAGGAATACTTCACGAAGATGGTCAACACCGGCGTCGTCAACAGCATGAAGGATTTCTACTGGGACATCCGCCCGAAGCCCGGTTACGGAACAATTGAAGTTCGCGTGATGGACACGCCGCTGTCCGTCGACCGCGCTGCTGCGATCGCATGCTATATCCAAACGCTCGCACGCTATTTGCTGCTCGACCGGCCGCTCAAGCTTTCCGAAGACGACTATCTCGTCTATACGTTCAACCGTTTCGAAGCGTGCCGGTTCGGGCTCGACGGCACCTGCGTCAACCCGCAAACAGGCGAACGGCAAACGATTGCGGAGGACATTCTCGACACGCTCGACAGGATCGCGCCGCATGCCGCGGTGCTTGGCTCGCGTGCGGCGCTCGACGAGATCGGCGCGCTCGCGAAGGCGCGTGTCAACGATGCAACATGGTTAAGAACGATTTTCAAGCAGGAAAAATCGTTGAACGAAACAGTGCGCCAACAGTGCCTGCGATGGAGGGAGTGAAAAACAGTTTTTCTGATCGAAGACACGATCAGTGCGAGCGGGTTCAGGTTTACTAAGCCGTATACCGTATGTAAACGTAGTAGTAGTTAACAAGCGTCGGGCTGTTCTGTGGATAACCTTCGATTTCGCCGCAAAGTCAAAGGTCTGTGAACTGGACAACAATGCGGATCGAATAAGAGATGCCAGAGAATGTTTCGGGATGGAAAGAGGCCGTGCGCAGCCGGGAGCCGGGTTGTCAAGAAGTGGTGCACAGTCTGTTCGGGTTGTTATTCAATGGTTGTTCACAGGTTGAATGGGATAACTTAGCTGTGCGATTTTCCGCTCTCGCTTAGAATGTTAGCTTCGTGGAAGTTGGCTCCGACGGGAGCCGAAGCCGCGTACAGGTTCGCAGCGTGTGCCTCGCGGCGAACATGGCGGACGCGCTGTTCTGGCGCGCCGTTTTTTTGAGTCAGAGACCGAGACCTGGTCTCCCCACAAACGGCCGCCTCAAGAAGACGGCCGGCAACAGCGAAAAGACTATGAGCGAAGGTGTTTACGGGAATCAGGCTGCGGGGCGCGTGACCCACAGTCTGTTGCGGTTGGGCACGGCCATGCGTAGCCAGGCCTGGGATTGGGCGGAAGGCGCGGGGCTGACGCCAACACAAGGTGAAATCCTTGTGCTGCTTTTGCAGCGCAAGGGGCCGATGCGTCTCGGTGAGATCGCGCGTGAAACGCAATTGACCGCGGCGACGACGAGCGATGCGGTAAGCACGCTCGAGCACAAGGGGCTCGTCGAAAAGCGGCGAGCGCTCGACGATGGTCGTGCGCTCGCCGTGCGCTTGAGCGCGCGCGGCCGCACGGCGGCAAAAAAAGCGCTGCAGTGGCCGGACTTTCTGTCGAAGGCGATTGGTTCGCTCGGCAGTGACGAGCAGGGCTTGCTGTATCGCACTTTGCTGAAAACATTGCGCGAGCTGCAAATCAACGGCGATATTCCGCCGCATCGAATGTGTGTGACTTGCAAGCACTTCCAGCCGGGCAAGCAGGGGCGCAAGCTCGGATATCGTTGTTCGCTGCTCGATCTGACGATGACCGACGCCGATCTGCGCCTCGATTGTACGGTGCACGAGGAAGCGGACATCGCGACGCAGAAAAAGACCTGGAAGATTTTCGCGCAGGCCTGATGCTGCGCGCCGAGCGCGATACCGTTCGAGCCGGAGGCCTCAGATGAAGGGTGATGTCGTTGCTGTTCGCCATGTGTATTTCGAGGATCTCGGCAGTTTCGAACGGGTGCTCGGCGAGCGCGGCCGCCGGGTGCGATACGTCGACGTCGGCAGTATGCGCCTTGAGGCGCTCGACGCGCTCGAGCCGTCGCTGCTGGTCGTGCTCGGTGGGCCGATCAGCGTATACGACGATGCGCCGTATCCGACAACCCGTGTGCTGGCTGAGTTAATCGGCAAACGCATCGATGCCGGATTGCCGACGCTCGGAGTGTGTTTCGGTGCGCAGTTGATCGCGCGTGCGCTCGGTGCGCGCGTGTATCCGGCGGCGCACAAGGAGATCGGCTGGACGCCGCTCGCGCTGACGGAGGCGGGGCGTGCGTCGCCGCTGCGCCATGTTGACGGTGCGTTGACGTCGATGTTGCATTGGCATGGCGACACGTTCGATCTGCCGGCGGGCGCGGTTCATCTTGCATCGACGCCAGCGTGCCGCAACCAGGCTTTTTCGTGGAGCACGCACGTGCTCGCGCTGCAGTGCCATCCGGAAATCCGGGCGGATCGCTTCGAGCTTTGGCTGATCGGCCATGCCGCAGAGATCGCGGCTACGCCTGGAACCGATATCAAACGTTTGCGCGAAGCAGCGGCGCAATTGGGGCCGATGCTCGAACGCGCGGCGCATAAGATGTTTGGCGAGTGGCTCGATTCAGTTGGGTTGTGACGGGGTAGCCGAACCGCCGGTTCTCGCCGATGCCAATGTAGGCAGTACGAAATCTGCCGATTGGCTTGCCCCATTGGCTTTTCATGCACGCCGTTCATTGCCGCGTCGCGTTCGGCAAGTCGTTTGAGCGCATGCTAATCTCATCGGGTTCTCTGTTCTGCGAGCAACCATTCGATGAGCGCCTTGTTTTCCCCGTTCACGCTGCGCGGCGTGACGCTTGCTAATCGCATCGTGATCTCGCCGATGTGCCAATACTCGGCCGAGCATGGCAAGGCCGGCGCGTGGCACTTCATCCATCTCGGCCATCTCGCGCTGTCGGGCGCAGCGATGTTGTGTCTCGAGGCGACGGCAGTCGAACCGGCCGGCCGCATTTCCCCGGCCGACCTCGGCTTGTGGGATGACGCAACCGAAGCGGCACTCAAACCCGTGTTGGCGGCGATCCGCCGCTATTCACCGATTCGCGTCGCGATCCAACTGTCGCATGCGGGCCGCAAGGCGTCGAGCGACGTGCCATGGAACGGCGGCAAGCTCATTGCGCCCGAAGCCGGCGGCTGGCGGCCATTTGCACCGTCCGGGCTGGCTCATCGCGACGACGAGCCGTCACCGCTCGTGCTCGATGCGGCAGGGCTCGAGCGCATTCGAGGTGCGTTCGATGCAGCCGCGCGCCGCGCGGCGCGTCTTGGCATCGATGCAATCGAAGTTCATGCGGCGCACGGCTATCTGCTGCACCAGTTTCTTTCACCGCTTGCGAATCAGCGCACCGATGCCTATGGTGGCTCGCGCGAAAACCGGATGCGCTTCGCGCTCGAGATCTTCGACATCGTGCGCGCGGCGTTTGCGCACGATCGTCCGGTCGGCGTGCGAGTCTCCGCGACCGACTGGGTGCCGGGCGGTTGGGAGCTTGACGATACGATCGCGTTCGCCCACGAGCTGAAAAAGCGTGGATGCGATTGGATAGACGTGTCATCGGGCGGCGTGTCGCCGCGACAGAAGATTCCGCTGTCGCCTGGTTACCAGGTGCCGTTTGCGCAGGCCATCAGGCACGCGGTCGGTCTGCCGACGATCGCGGTCGGCCTTATTTCGGAGCCCGAACATGCGAATCGGCTGATCGAAACGGGCGATGCCGATTTTGTCGCGATGGCGCGCGCGATGCTTTACGATCCGCGCTGGCCTTGGCATGCGGCGGCCAAGCTCGGTGCGACGGTCGACGCGCCGCCGCAATACTGGCGCTCGCAACCGCGCGATCAAAAGATGCTGTTTGGCGAAGCGCCGTTCGGCCAGCGTTGACGCGCGGCAAACGGCCGATTGCCACCACGCCGAACGATTGGTGCGCATTGCGTTTCCATTCGAGTTGAACGATGCAATCCTGACCGTGTAGCATTCGATGATTCGCCGCTCGCTGGTGTGCGCAGCGCGTGCACCGTGCGCGGGCGGGCGAACCGGCGCGTCCCGTTGCCGTGTCGGAGCATCGTTTCAATTTCAGCTTATTTCACAAAGGATTCGTTCGATGAGTTCACGCAGGATCGTGGTGCGCCTCTCCGGCGTTCACGGCAAGGGCGTATTCGCCGCAGTACCGATCAAGTCGGGGGAGCGCGTGGTCGAATACAAAGGCGAACGAATCTCGTGGAAAGAGGCGCTGCGGCGTCATCCGCACGATCCGGATCAGCCGAATCATACGTTCTACTTCGCACTCGATAACGGCGGCGTGATCGACGGCAAGATAAACGGCAACAGCGCGCGCTGGATTAATCACTCGTGCGCGCCGAACTGCGAGGCTGAGGAAATCGACGGGCGTGTGTTCATTCGCGCGTTGCGCGACATCAGCGAGGAAGAAGAACTGTTCTACGACTACGGGCTCGTGATCGACGCACGCCTGACGAAGAAGCTCAAGCGGGAATATGCGTGCCATTGCGGTGCGCCGACGTGCCGAGGCACGCTGCTCGCAGCAGTGGAAGACGACGGCGGCAAGAAAAAGAAGAAGGCGAAGAAGGGCGGCAAGGACAAGAAGAAAAAGAAGGCGTGATACGCGAAGACGGTTGCGGGCGGCCGGCGCGGGCGTGTGCAACCCTGTGGGTTGGCCGCTGCGCGGGTGTTTTATGTTTGTGCCAGGCCGGCTGGCCTTCGCGTCATCAAACGGGTTAAACGGATTAAACAGAAGCCGCCGGCGATTCCGAAACATGCGGCGACGGCACGGATGACGTTGCGGCAAGCGGTACGCGCACGATGAAGCGCGAGCCGCCGCCGCCGGCGTCCGCATACGAAACGGTTCCGCCATGCATCGCGACGATGTCGTGAACGATTGCAAGACCGAGTCCCGCGCCCGATTCGACACCGCCTCCGTTTTGCGCATCGCCACGGAAAAAGCGCTTGAAGAGATCGGCTTGTTGGCTTGCCGGCACACCGGGGCCGTTGTCTTCGACGACGATCTCCGCGGCTGGCTTGTCGCCGCCACGCTCGATCCGCGACACGTTTACGGTGATCCGCGCGCCTGTCGGCCGTGAGAGCGGCACGTATTTCAATGCGTTATCGAGCAGATTGGCGATTACTTCGCGCAACAGCACCGGATTGCCGCGAATGACCAGCGGCTCGTCGTCGGCACGGCCGTCGCCGCGCTGGAAGCCGAAATCGACATGCGCGGCAAGGGCGCGCGGCACCCATTCGGCGCCGGTCTCGAATGCGAGGCCGGCGAGATCGACATCGACGAAACGCGCAGCCTGTTCGCCGGGCTCCGCGCGCGCAAGCGACAGAAGCTGATTCGACAGCCGCACCGCGCGGTCGGCGGCCGAGCGCAGTTCGTGCACCGCGTTGAGCGCCTGTTGCGGCTCGCGCGCGACGGCGGCCTGCTCGGCGTGCAATTTGATCGCGGTGAGCGGTGTGCGCAACTGGTGCGCGGCGTCGGCAATGAACTTACGTTGGGCGTCGAGCGCGGTTTTCAGACGGCCGAGCAGTGCGTTCATCGCGTTCGTGAGCGGCTGAATTTCGAGCGGCACCTCGGTTTCGTCGACAGGTTCGAGCGACGTATGCGTCTGGCGGTTCAGCGAATCGGCCAGATGCGTGAGCGGGCCGAGCTGCTGATTGACGACGCGCCATACGATTCCCCAACCGGCGAGCAGCAGCAACAGCAGCGGCATCATGATCGCGACGAGGAACTCGGCGGCGATCCGGTAACGGTAACGGACCGGCTGCGCGACCTCGACGAGCATCGGATTGCCGCCTTCCAACGGTTGTTCGACACGGATCTGGGCGACACGCACCGCCTGGTTGTCGTAGTCGGCCTCGAACACATACGCAATATGCATCCGGCGCACGCTCGTGCCCTGCAGCGGCAGCTTCGGATCGCCGGCGAGTTCGTGCTCGCCGTCGCTGATCCGGTAGATCAACTGCTCGTTGGGATCGGAAAACATCGCTTGCGCGAGCGGCGGAACCGTGAACGGCGCGTCCGGGCCCGCGATCTGGATCTGTTTCGAGATCGCCGTGGCGAGATCGGCAAGCGAGCGGTCGACGACGTGCTGCGTGTATTGCCACGCGAGCCAGTATGCGATGAGGCCGCTCATCAATGCGAGCATCGATAGCGGCGCGGCGAGACGCCGCAGCAAGGTGCGGCGCAGACTGGTCGGCACGGCCGGTTCAGCGGACATCGCGCAAAAGCATGAGAAGAGCGCCGCTTTGCGAAGCGGCGCGGGCAGGGCGGAGGATCACCGCGCGCGGCCGCGCAAGCGGTGAGGTGTCAGACAAGCGTTCAAACGCTCGCAGTCTGGCGAATTTCCTGCAACAGATAACCGAAGCCCCGCACGGTCACGATTTCGACCCGGCATTGTTCGAGCTTCTTGCGGACCCGGTGCACGTAAACTTCGATTGCGGTATCGCCGAGATCGCCGCCGAAATGCGTCAGGTGATCCTGCAATTGCGCCTTGCTGACGACGCGCCCGTGACGCAGCAGCAGCATTTCGAGCACCGCGAATTCGCGCGGCGACAACTCGAGCGGCTTGTCGTCGTTGAAGATGCGGCGATCGACGCCCGACAGGCGCACGCCGCCAAGCGATACTTCCGGGCGCGGCATATCGCTGTGCGGGCCGCTGCGGCGCATCACCGCACGGATGCGCGCTTCGAGTTCGGCTGGCTCGAACGGCTTGAGCATGTAATCGTCGGCGCCGGAATTGAGACCTTGCACGCGGTCGTTCAGCTCGTCGCGCGCGGTCAGCACGATTACGGGCGTGTGGCGATTGGTCTGGCGAAAGCGCGACAGGAGCGTCATGCCGTCGATACCAGGCAGGCCGAGGTCGAGAATCACAAGCTCATGGCGGTTTTGCGCGAGTGCCTGCTCGGCAAAGATGCCGTCGTGAACCATGTCGACGGTGAAGCCCGCTTGCTCGAGGCTGCTTTGGATGCCGCGTGCGATGGGGCGGTCGTCTTCAATCAGAAGGAGTCGCATGAGATTCGCTCAAGTACAATGGGTTGGCGGTTCAGGCACGCAAGGCAGCACGACGCCATTTCCACGAAAAAACGTCGCATGCGGGCCGGTAAGCGGAGCCGCCAGCTACGAATCCTCGATCATGTCCGATATTTCGATTCACGAACTCGAAGCCGCGATCAATTTCTGGCGTATCCGCTCGCCGTCGAGCGGCGACGAACTCGAACTCTGCAAAGAGGCCAGCGCGCTTTCCAAACCGTATGCGCTGCTGATTGTACAGCGCCAAAGTGCGCTGCGACTGGAGGGATTGGACCCTAAAGCGCGCAGTGCTTGGGAATCTTACGTCCGCCTTAAAAACAGTTTGGAAAGCTGAAGGCTTTCGCTTCATTCAGCATAGAAAACGCTGGTTGAAAGCGTTACGTTGACGAACCGGCTTTCGAAACTCCATTCGGATTATTACGCAGTCTTTGCGTGCCGGCCCGCTTCCTCGATGAAATGCGCGAGCTTGATGTCGCGTTCGGTGAGGCCGTGCGCGTCGTGCGTCGACAGCGTGATATCGACCTGGTTGTAGACGTTGAACCATTCGGGATGATGGTCCATTTCCTGCGCCTTGATTGCCACGCGCGTCATGAAACCGAATGCCTCGTTGAAATCGGCGAAGCGGAAACTGCGCTGGATCGCATCGCGGCCGGGAACGGCCACCCAATGAGGCAGGTTTTCCAGTTGCGTCTTGCGTTCTTCCGATGTCAGCTTGTGAACCATTTTTCTTACCTCGTCCGGTGGCGGCGCAGCCGCGCGCGGTCGCGCGACGGGCACCGTACCGGCCATTCTTTCATATTTGCGCTCAAGCGTCCGGGTCCGTGGCCCAACCTTCTCCCGTACCGCGTGTAATGACGCGGTCGCTGTCGAGTATCGCGCCCGCCGGATGCTCGGGTGCGCCGGCGAGCCGGGCGGCAAGATCGGGCGCGTTCATGCCGGCAAGCGCGAAGAGCTGAGCGAAGTCGTCGATCACGAAGTATGTCTTTTGGAACGTGTCGATTCGGTAACGGGTTCGCATCACGCGCTCGAGATCGAAGCCGAGCCGGTTCGGCGCGGCGCTCTCCAGGCTGTAGCGCGTCTCGCCGCTGCTCGACACGATGCCCGCGCCGTAGATGCGCAAGGTGCGGTCGCCCGCGTTACGGATCAGGCCGAACTCGACCGTGTACCAGTAGAGGCGCGCAAGCAGCGTAAGCGCGAAGGGATCGTCGGCGGCTGCAAGCGCGATGCGCCCGTATGCGTGCATGTAGTCGGCGAAGACCGGATCGATGAGAAGCGGGACGTGACCGAATAGGTCATGAAAGCAGTCCGGTTCTTGCAGGTAGTCGAGCTGGTCCGCGCGGCGCATCCACCAAGTCACCGGAAAGCGGCGGTTTGCGAGGTGCTCGAAGAACACGCGGTCCGGCACGAGGCCCGGCACCGCGATGATTTCCCAGCCGGTCGCGGGCTTCAGCGCGCGGTTGATGTCGGCGAACAGGGGCACCCGGTCGGCGGGCAAATTTATGCGAGCGAGGCCGTTGACGAAGGCATTGCACGCGCGATCGCGAAGGAGCGCGGCCTGACGCGCGTGGAGTTGCCGCCATACCGCGTGATCGGCCTGGCCGTAGCGATCGAATGGCTGGTCGATCGTGAAATCGGCGCGGGTTTCGAGACCTGCGTCGAACTGTTCCTTAAGCTTCGCGGTGACGGCGGTGGACATGATGGGCGCTGACCTTGCATCGGTTTCTTCGGTTTCGATAGATGCAAGTGTAGAGCGGCCTATGCGCGGATTGGGCGCAAAATTTTTGGATTTCCGATATTAAATGCAATAATCACGCATTGAATCATAAATTCTCGCGGAGAATTTTCATGGTGGATCTCGATCATTTCGATTTGGCGTTGCTCGCCGTATTGCAGCGCTTCGGCCGGGCGACGCATCAGCAGCTCGGCGAGGAAGTGCCGCTGTCGCCGTCGCAGATCGGGCGGCGGCTGCAGCGGCTGGAGGCGACGGGCGTGATCGACGGCTATCGGGTCGTGTTGCGGCCCGAAAAGCTCGGGCTCGGCGTTACCGCGTTCACGAGCCTGAAGCTCAAACATCACGGCGACTCGATCATCGAGCAGTTTCAGCAGCAGATCGACGTGTTGCCCGAAGTGCTCGAGTGCCATGCGGTGGTGGGCGATGCCGATTATCTGTTACGGATCGTCGCGCCGGATCTGAATGCGCTGTCGTCGTTCGTCATGAAGAAGCTGATGCGGGTGCCGGGCGTCGACAGCGTGCGTTCGAACATCGTATTGACGACGTTCAAGCGCAACGGGCCGCTGCCGCTAAGTCATCTGGAATCGGGCGCGCCTGCGGCATGACGCGAAGCGGCCGCGCCGGCGCGGTATGCCATGCGCGGCGGCATGGCCGATCATGCGCTGCTTCGCGCGATGTATTCGCCGCGTGGCGCGCTTGCGTTCCTCCGCCACGCCACTGCTGGCGGCAGCCGGCGGCTTGCCGCACATGCGCGAGCCGTTCGCGATAACGCATTACGCGGGTGTTTTGGTTTGCGCGTTGAGCAGATCGACATAAGCGAGCGCGACGAGATCGTCGCTTGGCACGCCGAGCTTTTCGAACACCGCGTGCGCTTCCGCGTGGCCGCCTTCCTCGTCGTCATCGGGCGCGAGCACTACTTCGAGTTCGACGAAATCGCCGAGGCCGTCGACGCGATCGAGATGAATCCGCGTGCGGCCCGCCAAATAGACGTGCCGCTCTTTCGTCACGATGCCGCGCGTGGTCAGCGCGGTCGCGAGCAGCGAGTGCATCGCATCCGGGTTGGTCACCGGGCTGCGTGTGTAGTACGACGCCTTCGGTCCGTCCTGATCGTCGCGCTGGTAGAAGATCAATTCGGCGGGTGTGCCGTCTTCGAAGCGGCGCAGTTTCAGGCGGCCGCGCGGGACGTCATAGAAGAAATCCTGCTGGCGGTAGAAAAGCGGTGCGTCGGGCGCGAGTGCGGCGGCGCGTTCGCGGATCTGCTCGAATTCGCGCGCGCGGGCTTTGATCTCGATGTTGCGGGCCATGCGTGTCTCCTTCTGGGAAAGGCATTTGCGGGTCCGGACGAACCATCCAGAACCCTCATTCTATCGGTGGGCGGCAGCGGGAGCGCGAAAGCGATTGCAAGCGCGTCGCGCGCCCGTGCGCAGCTGCCCGGCGGATATCCGGCGGCAGCGCATTTGCAGGCAGGGCTGTCGAGGTTGCTTGTCTCTTCAGGCCCTCGTGTCGCGCCGTTTGGCGGGATGTCTTGCCGCCGCGTCGCGCAACGGCGTTCCGCCAGTGGCGCGAACCGGCGCTAAACCGCCCACTGTTCGTCGACAAGCCGCAACGCGGCCGCAATTGCCGGCTCGTCGCATCGTTCGGCAAGCGCGACGAACGTGAGCTCGGCCGGCACCGATACGTGCTCGACGATCGCCAATGCATGCGCGTGCGCTTCGCGCAACGCAACCGAATCGCGCGCGAGCGACAGCCCTACGCCTGATTTGACGAGATCGAGCATCGATGTTTCTTGATCGACTTCAGCCACTTTGACGGGTTGCACGCCCGCGTCGGCGAAGCGGCGCGAGAGCAGCCGATGGTGCGCGGACGCCGGGGGCGTCCAGATCCACGGCAGCGCGGCAAGCTCGCGCCACGAGCGCGTGCGCTGCACACGTTCCTTCCAACCGGCGGGTGCAAGCACGCGGTAGCGGAATTGCGTGAGCGTCAGCGTATGGAAGCGCCCGGCTTCACGCGGATCGTCCTCGTCAGGCCGGCCAATGTAGTAGCCGACGTCGAGTTCGCGGGCGCGGACCTGATCGAGCACCCAGCCGGACATGCCGTGCCGCAACGCGGTTTCGATCTGCGGATAGGCTTCGACGAGCCGTTTCAGAAAGCCGCCGAGCCGCAGGAATTCGGGATCGAGAATCGAGCCGATCCGCAACCGGCCGCGCACCTCGTGCTTGAGCGCGGAGGCAGCACGCGCGACGTCGGCGGCGGCGTCGAGCGCGCGCTCCGCATGCGGCAGCAGCGCCTGGCCGTCGCGCGTAAGCACAAGCCCGCGTGATGTCCGCTCGAACAGCGTGATGCCGAGCGCATCCTGCAGATTCTTGATTTGCAGGCTGACGGCGGGCTGCGTCAGGTGCAGCCGGGCGGCGGCGCGCGTCAGATTGCCTTCGCGCGCAACCGCGACGAAGGCGCGAAGCAGTATCAGATCCATCGAGCAATATTAGCGCGGCTTATATTGCATTTGAGGATAACTCATTGGATCGAGAGCGGCTGCCGCGGGTACGCTTCGTCTTTGAAGCATGCGCTTGCGTGCAGAGCGCAAGCCGAGCAAACGGAACGAACGGAGAACGGAGGAAGACATGACAAGCAGCCCCGCGAACGAGGCACGTGTGCGCGCGTTGACGCATTTCATCGGCGGCCGTGCGGTCGACGGCGCGAGCGATCGCTACAGCGACGTGTTCAACCCGGCCCTTGGCATGGTGACGGCGCGCACGCCGCTCGCGAGCGCGGCCGAAGTGGACGCCGCCGTCGCCGCCGCGCGCGCCGCGTTCGCTGCCTGGAGCGAGACGTCGCCGCTCAAGCGCGCACGCGTGATGTTCAAGTTCAAGGAGCTGCTCGAACGCCATCACGACGAGCTTGCCGAGCTGATCAGCCGCGAGCACGGCAAGGTTTTTTCGGACGCGCATGGCGAAGTGATGCGCGGTATCGAGGTGGTTGAATTCGCTTGCGGGATGCCGAATCTGCTGAAAACCGATTTCACCGATCAGATCGGCGGCGGGATCGACAACTGGAACCTGCGTCAGCCGCTTGGCGTCGTTGCCGGCATCACGCCGTTCAATTTTCCGATGATGGTGCCGTGCTGGATGTTCCCGATCGCGATCGCATGCGGCAACACATTCGTGCTCAAACCGTCGGAGCGCGACCCGTCGGCGTCGGTGCGGCTCGCCGAGCTGCTGAAGGAAGCGGGGCTGCCCGACGGGGTGTTCAACGTCGTGCATGGCGACAAGACGGCCGTCGACGCGCTGATCGCGCATCCGGATGTCGTTGCGTTGTCGTTTGTCGGATCGACGCCGATTGCCGAGTACATCCATGCGGAAGCTTCCCGGCGCGGCAAGCGCGTGCAGGCGCTCGGCGGTGCGAAGAATCATCTCGTCGTGATGCCGGATGCGGACCTCGAGCAAGCGGTCGATGCGCTCGTCGGTGCCGCGTATGGATCGGCGGGTGAGCGCTGCATGGCGATTTCGGTCGCGGTGGCGGTGGGCGGCGTGGCGGATGCGCTCGTCGCCAAGCTTGCCGAGCGCGCGAAGGCGCTGAAGATCGGCAACGGCATGGACGCGGGCGTCGAAATGGGTCCGCTCGTGACGGCCGCGCATCGTGCGAAAGTGGCCGCATACATCGACGCGGGCGTGGCCGAGGGGGCAACGCTGGTGGTGGACGGGCGAGGGCATGTCGTCGACGGTTACGAGCACGGCTTTTTCCTCGGCGGTACGCTGTTCGATCAGGTCAAGACCGACATGTCGATCTATCGCGAGGAAATCTTCGGGCCGGTGCTCGCGGTCGTGCGGGTGCCGGATTTCGCGAGCGCGGTGGCGCTGATCAACGCGCACGAGTTCGCGAACGGCGTGTCGTGCTTCACGTCCGACGGCGGCGTCGCGCGCGCGTTCGCGCGGCAAATTCAGGTCGGGATGGTCGGCATCAACGTGCCGATTCCGGTGCCGATGGCCTGGCATTCGTTCGGCGGCTGGAAGCGCTCGCTGTTCGGCGATCACCACGCTTACGGCGAAGAGGGCGTGCGTTTCTACACGCGCTACAAGAGCGTGATGCAGCGCTGGCCGGACAGCATCGCGAAGGGCGCGGAGTTCACGATGCCGGTGGCGAAGTGACGCCGACGTGATTGGCACGATGCCGCGCGGCGCCCGAACGGGCGCCGCGCGGTCTATGCTTGAGCGGCACGTGCCGCCGTGCGCCGCGCAATACGGAGACGGTGGTTCGCGCAAGCCCGCCGCACCGAAAACCCGATCAGAATCGAGGAGACACGACGATGGTGGCAGAACGCACGCCCGAGGGCGAATTCGATTACGTGATCGTCGGTGCGGGCACCGCGGGCTGCGTGCTTGCGAGCCGGCTCAGCGAGGAGCGTGACGTGTCGGTGCTGCTGATCGAGGCGGGCGGCAACGACGATTACCGGTGGATTCACATTCCCGTCGGCTATTTGTACTGCATCGGCAATCCGCGCACCGACTGGCGCTACAAGACCGAGCCCGAAGCGGGACTGAACGGCCGCGCGCTGTCGTATCCGCGCGGGCGCGTGCTCGGCGGCTCGTCATCGATCAACGGGATGATCTACATGCGCGGCCAGCGCGACGACTACGACGGCTGGGCGCGTGCGACGGGCGATGACGGCTGGTCGTGGAACGCGGTACTGCCGATCTTCAAGCGCAGCGAGGATCATCACGCGGGCGCGAGTGACGCGCACGGCGCGGGCGGTCCGTGGCGCGTCGAAAAACAGCGGCTGCGCTGGGAGATTCTCGAGGCGTTCTCGCAAGCGGCGCAGCAGACCGGTATCTCGGCGACCGACGATTTCAATCGTGGCGACAATGCCGGTGTTGGTTATTTCGAAGTCAACCAGAAGCGCGGTGTGCGCTGGAACGCATCGAAGGCGTTTCTGCGCCCGGCACTCGCGCGGCCGAATCTCACCGTAGTAACGGGCGCGCGGGCCGAGCGGCTCGTGTTCGACGCACGCCGCTGCGTGGGCGTCCAATACCGTCGCGACGACGGTTCGCGCTGTGTCGCGCGCGCGCGCGCGGAAGTGCTGCTTGCGTCGGGCGCGGTCAATTCGCCGCAGTTGCTCGAGCTTTCCGGCATCGGCGACGGCGAGCGGCTGCACGCGCTCGGCATCGAAGTCATGCACGCGCTGCGCGGTGTCGGCGAAAATCTTCAGGATCACTTGCAATTGCGCATGGCGTTTCGCGTGCGCGGGGTGCGCACGCTGAACACGCTCGCCGCGCATTGGTGGGGCAAGCTGATGATCGCCGCGCAATATGCGTTGACGAAAAGCGGGCCGATGTCGATGGCGCCGTCGCAATTGGGCGCGTTCGCGAAATCGGACCAGCATGACCCGGCGCTCACGCGGCCCGATCTCGAGTATCACGTGCAACCGTTGTCGCTCGAGCGCTTCGGTGAGCCACTGCATCGCTTCAATGCGTTCACTGCGTCGGTCTGTCATCTGCGGCCGACCTCGCGCGGCAGCATTCACGCGGTGTCGCCGGACCCAGCCCGCGCGCCGGCAATCGCACCGAATTATTTGTCGACCGACCATGACCGCCGCGTTGCCGCGAATGCGCTGCGGCTGACGCGCAGGATCGCGGCCGCGCCTGCGCTCGCGCGGTATGCGCCCGAGGAAATCTTGCCGGGCGCGCATTATCAGAGTGAAGAGCAACTGATCGAAGCGGCCGGCGCGGTCGGCACGACGATTTTTCATCCGGTGGGCACATGCCGGATGGGCCGCGCCGACGATCCGGACGCCGTCGTCGACAGCCGCTTGCGCGTGCGGGGGGTGACGGGGCTGCGGGTCGTCGATGCGTCGGTGATGCCGGCAATCACGTCGGGCAACACGAATTCGCCGACGCTGATGATCGCGGAGCGCGCAAGCGACATGATCCGCGCGGATCGCCGCGGCGTAGCGCAGCGCGATGATGCGATGACATGGCCCGAAACCGCGACGCCGATTTGAAAACGGCGTGATCCGCCGTTGAAATCCTCGGCCAATAAAAAATCGTCAATAAAATGCAATAAAAAATCGGCTGAGGGTTAACCCAAAAGCGCGGGTGGCGCATTCGGTAAAACGCACGCGGCGCGCGGCTGGGCGGGCATTGACGATTGCCGCACCCTATAAGTGCAAATCCCAATGAATGCACTGCACCAACGGCGCGACAATGACACGCATTCCGAATCCGCGGCTTGCTTCGAGGAGACCAGTCTCGATGCAACACATCAAGCTCGGGGGCAGACTCATACCCGCTGAACGCTTCGTGGCCGTTTGAGCGATATCGCCCGGCGCTTCGCCTCAATTCGCAGGAAGGGAACATGATTCTCGGCGACACGATTCTCGAAACGCGGGAACTCACGAAGGAATTCAAAGGCTTCGTTGCCGTCAACGGCGTGAACCTGCGCGTGCGGCGAGGCTCGATCCATGCGCTGATCGGACCGAACGGCGCGGGCAAGACCACGTGCTTCAATCTCCTGACCAAATTCCTGAAGCCCACCGCGGGCCAGATCGTCTACAACGGCATCGATATCACCGACGAGCGCCCCGCGCAGATCGCGCGGCGTGGCGTGATCCGTTCGTTTCAGATTTCCGCGGTGTTTCCGCATCTGAGCGCCCTGCAGAACGTGCGGATCGGCCTGCAGCGCTCGCTCGGCACGGCATTCCATTTCTGGTGCAGCGAGCGCTCGCTCAGGCAACTCGACGATCGTGCGATGGATCTGCTCACGCAGGTCGGCCTGTCCGATTTCGCGCATGTGCCGACGGTCGAGCTTGCATATGGCCGCAAGCGCGCACTCGAAATCGCGACGACGCTCGCGATGGAGCCCGAACTGATGCTGCTCGACGAGCCGACGCAGGGGATGGGACACGAAGATGTCGATCGCGTGACGGCGCTCATCAAGAAGGTCGCGAGCGGCCGCACGATTCTGATGGTCGAGCACAACATGAACGTGATCGCGGGCATCTCCGATACGATCACGGTCCTGCAGCGCGGCGAGGTGCTTGCCGAAGGCACGTATGCGGAGGTGTCGAAGAATCCGCTCGTGGTCGAGGCGTACATGGGCAGTACCGACGCGGCGCTGGCGGGAGCGCACGCATGAATCACAGCGAACGGGAAGAGCGGGCGCTGAAGAGCGCCGGGGACGGCGCGCCTGCGCTCGACATCGCGGGGCTCGAGGCGTGGTATGGCGAATCGCACATTCTGCACGGCGTCGATCTGACGGTGCGCCGCGGCGAGGTCGTCACGCTGCTCGGCCGCAACGGCGCCGGCCGCACGACGACGCTGCGCGCGATCATGGGCTTGACCGGCAGGCGCAGCGGCTCGATCAAGGTCGCGGGCCACGAGACGATCGGACTGCCGACGCACAAGATCGCGCATCACGGTGTCGGTTATTGCCCGGAGGAGCGCGGCATCTTCTCGAGCCTGTCGTGCGAGGAGAATCTGCTGCTGCCGCCTGTCGTTGGCGCGCGCGCGCATGCGATGTCTGTCGACGATATTTACCGGATGTTTCCAAATCTCGCGGCGCGGCGTGCGAGCCAGGGCACGCGGCTGTCGGGCGGTGAGCAACAAATGCTCGCGATTGCGCGCGTCTTGCGCACGGGCGCGAACCTGTTGCTGCTCGACGAGATTTCCGAGGGGCTCGCGCCTGTCATCGTGCAGACGCTCGCCACGATGATCGTCACCCTGAAGGCGCGCGGCTACACGATCGTGATGGTCGAGCAGAACTTCCGCTTCGCGGCGCCGCTTGCCGACCGCTTTTACGTGATGGAGCACGGGCGCATCGTCGAGCATTTCGGCGCGGCCGAACTCGACGGCAAGATGCCCGTGCTGCACGATCTGCTCGGCATTTAGCGATGGTTCGTATCAAGACGGCTCCGGTGCGGCGCTTGCCGGCCGCACGGGCGGCCCCGATGTGCGGTGCTGGAATTCGATAAAGACAATACCGATCAGGAGACGTGAATGAAATTCAGGACCCTTGCTTACGCGTGTCTGACCGCTGCCGCCGCGTGGTCGGCGCATGCCGTGCATGCCGCGGATACCGTGAAGATCGGCTTCATCACCGATATGTCGGGCCTGTACGCCGATATCGACGGCCAAGGCGGCCTCGAGGCGATCAAGATGGCGGTGGCCGATTTCGGCGGCAAGGTCAACGGCAAGCCGATCGAGCTTGTCTATGCCGATCACCAGAACAAGGCCGATATCGCGGCGTCGAAGGCGCGCGAATGGATCGATCGAGGCGGCGTCGACATGATCGTCGGCGGCACGAACTCGGCGACCGCGTTGTCGACGAACCAGGTCGCGGCGGAAAAGAAGAAGATCTACATCAACATCGGTGCGGGCGCGGACACGCTGACGAACGAGCAGTGCACGCCATACACGATCCACTATGCATACGACACGATGGCGCTCGCCAAAGGCACGGGCTCGACCGTCACGAAGCGCGGCGGCAAGACGTGGTTTTTCCTGACCGCGGATTACGCATTCGGCAAATCGCTTGAGAAGAATACGAGCGATGTCGTCAAAGCGAACGGCGGCCAGGTGCTAGGCGAAGTGCGTCATCCGCTGTCCGCGTCGGATTTTTCGTCGTTCCTGCTGCAGGCGCAGGGCTCGAAGGCGCAGATTCTCGGTCTGGCAAACGCCGGCGGCGACACGGTCAACTCGATCAAGGCGGCCAAGGAGTTCGGCATCACGAAGACGATGAAGCTTGCGGCGCTGCTCGTCTTCATCGACGACATTCACAGCCTCGGCCTCGACACGACGCAAGGTCTCGTGCTCACCGACAGCTGGTACTGGAATCGCGATCAGGCGTCGCGGCAGTGGGCGCAGCGTTACTTCGCGAAAATGAAGAAGATGCCGTCGAGCCTGCAGGCGGCGGATTATTCGGCGGTGACGACGTATCTGAAGGCGGTGCAGGCAGTGGGCTCGACCGATTCGGACAAGGTGATGGCGCAGCTTCGCAAGGCGAAGATCGACGATTTTTACGCGAAAGGCTATGTTCGCACGGACGGCAGCATGATTCACGACATGTATCTGATGGAGGTGAAGAAGCCGTCCGAATCGAAGGAACCTTGGGATTACTACAAGATCCTCGCGACGATTCCGGGCGAGCAGGCGTTCGCGACGAAGCAGGAGACGCGTTGCGCGTTATGGAAATAAGCCATTTCGGCCTGCGGCCACCGACTTCTGACTGACGGCAGATTCGATGAATATCTTCGGCATTCCGGCGTCGGCGATGCTGAGCCAGTTGCTGCTCGGGCTCGTCAACGGCTCGTTCTACGCAATCCTGAGTCTCGGGCTCGCCGTGATTTTCGGGCTTCTGAACGTGATCAACTTCGCGCACGGCGCGCTGTTCATGCTGGGCGCGATGCTCGCCTGGATGGGGCTCGCGTATCTCGGCCTGCCGTACTGGGCGATGCTCGTGCTCGCGCCTGCAATCGTCGGTCTGTTTGGAATCCTGATAGAGCGGTCGATGCTGCGCTGGCTTTATCGGCTCGACCATTTGTATGGTTTGCTGCTGACGTTCGGGCTCACGCTCGTCGTGGAAGGCGTATTCCGCTCGGTCTACGGCTCATCCGGACAGCCTTACGACGTGCCCGAGCTGCTCTCGGGCGCGACGGACCTCGGTTTCATGTTCCTGCCGAATTATCGGGCTTGGGTGGTCGCGGCATCGCTCGCGGTGTGCATCGCAACGTGGTTCGTGATCGAGAAGACGCGGCTTGGCGCGTACCTGCGCGCGGGCACCGAAAACCCCAAGCTTGTCGAGGCGTTCGGCGTCAATGTGCCGTTGATGATCACGCTGACCTACGGCTTTGGCGTCGCGCTTGCCGCATTCGCGGGCGTGCTTGCCGCGCCGGTGATCCAGGTCTCGCCGCTGATGGGGCAGCCCATGATCATCACCGTGTTCGCGGTGGTCGTGATCGGCGGCATGGGCTCGATCCTGGGCTCGATCGTCACGGGCCTGATGCTCGGCGTGATTGAGGGGCTGACGAGGGTGTTCTATCCGGAGGCGTCGGCGACGGTCGTGTTCGTGATCATGGCGATTGTGCTGCTGATCCGGCCGGCGGGCTTGTTCGGCAAGGAAAGATGATGCAGAAAAAAGCGCTCTACGGGCTGTTGTTGGCCGGTCTCGTCGTCGCGCCGCTGATCGGTGCCTATCCGGTGTTCATGATGAAGGTATTGTGCTTCGCGCTGTTCGCCGCGGCCTTCAATCTGTTGATCGGATATACAGGCCTGCTGTCGTTCGGCCATGCGATGTTTCTTGCGACGGCGGGCTATATGACGGGTTATGCGATGCAGTCGCTTCATGCGACGCCCGAACTCGGCGTGCTCGCGGGCATGGCTGCCGCGACGCTGCTCGGCGTCGTGGTGGGCCTGTTCGCGATCAGGCGGCAAGGTATCTATTTCGCGATGATCACGCTCGCGTTCGCGCAGATGGTGTACTTCATCTATCTGCAAGCTCCGTTTACGCATGGCGAGGACGGCCTGCAGGGCGTGCCGCGCGGCCGGCTTTTCGGGCTCGTCGATCTGTCTTCGGATTCGACGCTGTACTACGTCGTGCTCGCCGTCGTCACGTGTGCCTGTGCGTTCATCGTGCGCATCGTCCATTCGCCTTTCGGGCAAGTGCTCGTTGCGATCAAGGAAAACGAGCCGCGCGCGATTTCGCTCGGCTATGACACCGATCGTTTCAAGCTGCTCGCGTTTATCTTATCGGCTGCGCTTGCCGGGCTCGCAGGAGCACTGAAGGTCGTCGTGCTGGGTTTCGAAACGCTTGGTGACGCGTATTGGACGATGTCCGGTCTCGTGGTGCTGATGACGCTCGTCGGCGGCATGGGCACGCTGTTCGGCCCGCTCGTGGGCGCGGCACTGATCGTCGCGCTCGAAGATCGTCTTGGCGACATCGGCGCGTGGCTCGCGTCAGCCACGGGCATCAACTGGTTCCATTCGCTCGGCGAATCCGCGACGATTGTCACCGGCCTCATTTTCATCGCCTGCGTGCTCGCATTCAGGCGTGGGATCGTCGGCGAGGCGATTGTGCGGATACGGCCGCTGCGCTCGTCTTGAAGGGAATCGTGCAGTGCATGAAAATATTTCGGATTCCGATGCAATGGACGGCGCGAACGCCCGTCGGAGTAGGCTTTGACATGCCCTATTTTCGTGCGGCGATGCACCATAGGGGTAAATGCTAGGTTGTCGCATCTAGTGCGCTTGCTTTAATCTTCGTCTCAGTTCTGATGCACCGCGAAACGAATTTGCAGGTGGAGAACGAGGAGACATTCGAGGCATAGACTGCCCGACCCGAAGCGCTGTTGGATTCCGTCCAACAGCGCTTTTTTATTGCGCGTTTCGCAGTGCAATGAAGTCCATCATGAAGATGGAGCGCTGGATGCAAATCGCGCTCGCAATCGGCTGCGTCGCAGGCGTCACGTTGGTGCAAGCGCAAGTAAAGATCGGCGTCACGGTGTCGGCAACGGGCGCTGCCGCGTCGCTCGGCATTCCTGAGAAGAATACGGCTGCGTTGTTGCCGAAGGAGATCGGCGGCAAGCGCGTCGGATACATCGTGCCCGACGGCGCATCCGATACGAATCGCGCGGTGCAGAACGCACGCAAACCGATCGACGAGGAGCACGTCGATGTGATTGTCGGCTCGACGATTACGCCGAATTCGCTCGCGCTGATCGATGTCGTCGCGCAGGGCAAGACGCCGATGATTTCGCTTGCCGCCAGCGCGCAGATCATTGGGCCAATGGATACGAAGCGCGCATGGGTTTTCAAGACGCCGCAAAACGGCCGGTTGATGGCCGATTCGCTCGCGAACTACATGGCTAAGCGTGGTGTGAAGACGGTGGGCTTCATCGGTTTCGCGAATGCTTACGGCGATGGCTGATCCAACGTGTTCAGCGCGGCCGCGGCGGCAAATGGAATCGGGATTGTCGCGAACGAGCGCTATAACCGCACCGATACCTCAATAACGGGGCAGGTGCTGAAGACACTCGCCGTCCATCCCGGCGCCGTGCTGATCGCCGGCGCGGGCACACTGGCTTCGCTGCCCGCCAAGACGCTGAAAGAGCGCGGCTATTCGGGCAGGATCTATCAGGCGCATGGCATCGCGAACAATGATTTTCTCCGCGTTTGTGGCGAGGATTGCGACGTGCAACTGTTGCCAGCAGGCCCGGTGCTCGTCGCCGATCAGCTTCCTAATTCGAACCCGGCAAAGCGGGCTGCGTTTGCGTACAAGGCTGCATACGAGCGCGCATACGGAGCGGGAGCCGTGTCGACCTTCGGTGGCCACGTTTGGGACGCGGGCCTGATGCTGGAGCGGGCGATTTCCGATGCGTTGAAGAACGCGCAACCGGGCACGCAGGCATTTCGCGATGCGCTGCGCGCGGCACTCGAAGATATTCGGAATCTGCCGGTGCCGCGCGTGATCAATACGACGTCCGCCGATCACAACGGCTTCGACACGCGTGCCCGTGTGACGTCCAGATTGTCTGCGACAAGTGGAAGTTGCACGCGGATTGACTGTCGCCGGCATTGCCTGGCTCGGATGAGCTGGGCTGCACGACTCACCGATGGCGCGGGCCGGTGCGATCAGTGCAGATACCGGCAGATACGAGGCAGTGTGCCGAGAACAGTTTAGTTGCATGTGAATGCATGAGCCGGTGGCCGCGCGTCTGCCGGGTGGCGGTTTTCGTCGACGCACGTCCAACCGGAGAAGCCAGATGGATTTCTCTATCGCGGCGGTATTGCACAGGACCGAGGCACGACCGGCGCAGTCTATGCGCTGCTGTCATTTGCGCTCGTACTCGTTTTTTCCGTGACGCGCGCGATCTTCATCCCGCAGGGCAAATTCGTCACCTATGGCGCGCTGACACTCGCGACGTTCCAAGCGCGGAAGTTTCCGGCAACCCGTTGGCTACTGCTCGTCGCGGAGATTGCCTGTTTTCCGCTCGAAGCGGGCGAGCTGATTCATTATCCGCGCGCGCCGCCATCGACTCGGCCGCGCGCTGACGGCGCTTGCAGGCTGCTATGTTGCCGCTCGCGATCTACGCGCTGACGTCGAGCGTCGCGTTGCAGCAGCTGCCGATGCCGGCCCAGATCGCGCTCACGCTCGCGATCGTCGTGCCGCTCGGGCCGTTCGTCTACCGGCTCGTCTATCAGCCGATCGCTAAGGAAACGACGCCGCTGCTGATTGTGTCGGTGGCCGTGCATTTCGCGATGGTCGGGTTCGGACTCGTGATGTTCGGCGCTAAAGGCTCGCGCACGACGCCATTCTCCGATGCCGCACTCGCATTGGGCCATGCATCTGTTTCGATGCAAAGTCTTTGGGTGACTGGCGCCGCGCTCTATCTGTATTTTGAGCACACGCTGCTCGGTAAGGCGTTGCGTGACGGCGCTCAACCGTGTCGGCGTGCGTCTCGTTGGCATTGGCGCGGCCCAAGCTGGGCAGCGGGCCTTCACCGTTCGCCGCGGCGCTCAGCGCGTTGTCGGGCGTGCTTGTCGGACCGTTGGCGACGATTTATTACGATTCGGGTTTTCTGATCGGCTTGAAAGGCTTTGTGGGCGCGATCGTCGGAGGGCTCGTCAATGGTTCGCTGGGCGGCGGCCAGTGCGCCGCTCGTCGGCGTGCTCGAGGCGTATTCGTCGTTCTGGGCGAGCGCCTATAAGGAGACCATCGTTTTCACGTTGATCGTGCCGGTACCGTGGTGGCGCAGTTTGACCGGCGCACAGGCATAAGACGGCGGGGCATGATGCGATGAAGCCGATCTTGTGCAATCGTGCGTTCTGGCTGTTTCTCGCCGTGCTGATCACGCCGCCTGTTCTGCCGGGCGTCGCGCGCGTTCCCCAATACTGGATCATGCCGTTGAACTATATCGGGCGCTCTATGCGCTCGTTGCGATCGGACTCGTGTTGCCGACAGCAGGCATCGGCGCAATGACAAGCTTTGGGGCAGGCGGCATTCGCCGGCATCGGTGCGTATACGACGGCATACCTGACGACGCAAGGGCACACGTCGCCCGTGGCTTGGTTTGGCCGCGCTCGTCGCGTTTGCGGCGCTCGTCGCGCTTGTGCTCGGCGTCGTCACGATGCGGCTGTCCGGCCATTTTCTGCCGCTCGGAACGATTGCTTGGGGGGTGCACTGTTTTTTCTGTTCGGTAATCTCGGCTGGCTCGGCAAATACGATGGCATCAACGGCATTCCTTCGTTCACGCTGTCCGGCTGGCCGCTCGATACGAGCCGCGGCTTTTTTATTACCTGATCTGGGGCGTCGTGCGTGCGGCAATCGTGCCGATCCCCAATCTGCTGAACAGCAGGCCTGGCAGGCAATCCGCGCGCTGCCGGACGGTGGCGCGATGGCCGGGGCGATGGGTGTGAGCGTCGGGTGGATGCGGGTGAGATCTTTGTCTACGCGGCGGCGCTGGCATCGATTTCGGGCTTTTTGTATGCGCATCTGCAGCGTGCAGTTAATCCGGATGCCATTCGGTTTGAATCACGGGATCGAATATTTCTTTATGGCAGTGGTGGGTGGCATTGCGTATGTGTGGGGGTGGTACTGGGCGCGGCAATCGTCATGGTGTTGCAGGACGCTTTGCAGACGCTGCTGCCGAGCCTGCTCGGTGTGGAAGGCAACTTCGAGACATCGTGTTCGGCGCATTGATGATGGTGCCGCTGCAATACGCGGGGCGGGTGTTTGGCCGTTCGTCGCGCGCCTTTTGCCGTGCGGGCCGGCTGGACGAGCGCCGGATCACGGACCGCTGCTGCCGAAGCGGGGCTTGCCGCGACCCGGCGAGACGTTGTTCGCCGTCGATGGCGCATACAAGCAGTTCGGTGGGCTGGTCGCGGTAGGCGACGTGAGCTTCGAGGTGCGTGCGTCGCAGATTGTCGGGTTGATCGGCCCGAACGGGGCGACGGGTTGGGTTCTCGTGAAATCGTCCATCGGAGTATTGGCCGTATGTTCCAGCACGTCAATTTGCTGCCCGGTATGACCGTGCTGGGCAACGTTGTGCTCGGTGCGCATGGGTGAGGTTCGGCCGGAATCTGGTGCAGCATTGTCGGATTGAACGCGAACGAAAAGGTACAACTAATGGCCGAGGTGGCGACGCAGATTCGGCATGCCGGGTTCGGCTCGCATTTGTATGACGAAGCGGGCGGCCTGGCGTTAGGCCATCAGCGGATTCTTGAAATTGCGCGCGCGCTATGTAGCGATCCGAGATGCTGTTATTGCTCGATGAACCGGCCGCCGGGCTGCGATATCAGGAGAAGCAGCCGTTGGTTGAATTGTTGCGGATGCTGAAAAAAGAAGGTGTAAGCGTGCTGCTTATCGAACACGATATGGATTTCATGATGAATCTGGCCGATCGGCTGGCCGTCATGGATTTCGGTATCCGGATTGCTGAAGGCCCGCCGCAGGAGTCCGACGCGATCCTGCGGTGCAGGAGGTTTATCCCGGCGCAGTAAAATGACGGCGCAAGCAGGCCGTTCGTGCTCGAGGTACAGGATTTGTCGGCATCGTATCGCAAGGTCGAGGTGGTTCGCCGGTGTCGATCAACGTGGGCGCCCGGTAATCGTCGCCGTGATTGGTTCGAACGGCGCGGGCAAATCGACGTTGCTCAATGCGGCGATGGGTATATCGCCGACGGATGGCAATGCGGCCGGCATGATTCGGTACGGTGGGGACGACGTGAGTGCGTGGTCAGTGGAGGAGCGCGTCGTGCGTGGCATGTATCTCGTGCCTGGGAGGCGCGCGCTGATGGGGAAGCCAAATTTGTGGGTGCTCGACGAACCGAGTCTTGGCGTTGCACCGTTGATCGTGAAAGATATGTTCCGAATTATCAGTGCGTTGCGCGAGACGGGCGTCGTAACGCCGGTGGTCGAGCAGAATGCGCGAGCGACCCTGCAAATTTCTGATTACGGCTACGTGCTCGAAACCGGCGAGCAAATATTGAAGATAGCGCAGCCGAGCTTGCAAACAGCCCTTGGGTGATCCAAAACTATTTGGGGCTCGTAAAAAATCCTGTGTGGAAACGGTTCGGCGTATAAAACGGATCACGTGTTTCACGTGAAACACCGCGTTTTTGCTGTTTAGCCATCCGCACGAGCGTCGGGCCAAAAGCGAACCCGCTATAATTCCGCCCATACATTTCTCTGATAGGTTCGCGCGTCGTTCTGCGCGCGAAGTCCGCAATGCTTTATCCAACTGAATTTGACGTCATCATCGTCGGCGGTGGCCATGCTGGTACGGAAGCTGCTCTGGCTTCCGCGCGCATGGGCGCAAAGACGCTATTGTTGACGCATAACATCGAAACCCTTGGGCAGATGAGCTGCAATCCGTCGATCGGCGGGATTGGTAAAGGGCATCTGGTCAAGGAAGTCGATGCGCTGGGTGGTGCGATGGCCGCCGCAACCGACGAAAGCGGCATCCAGTTTCGGATTCTCAATTCATCGAAAGGGCCGGCGGTTCGTGCCACGCGGGCGCAGGCCGATCGACTGCTATACAAGCAGGCGATTCGTCGACGACTCGAAAATCAGCCGAATCTATGGCTATTTCAGCAGGCGGTCGATGACCTGATGGTCGAAGGGGATCGGGTGATCGGTGCGGTTACGCAAGTCGGCGTGCGTTTTCGCGCTCGTGCGGTCGTGTTAACGGCAGGTACATTCCTGGATGGCAAGATTCATGTCGGTCTCAATAATTACACCGGCGGACGCGCGGGTGATCCGGCGGCAGTTTCGCTGTCCGGACGCCTCAAGGAGCTAAAGCTGCCGCAGGGGCGGCTGAAGACCGGGACGCCGCCGCGCATCGATGGCCGCACGATCGATTTTTCGAAACTCGAAGAACAGCCAGGCGATCTTGATCCGATTCCGGTGTTCTCGTTTCTCGGTCGTGCGGAACAACATCCGCAGCAATTGCCTTGCTGGGTTACCCATACGAACGAACGTACCCACGACATCATTCGTAGTGGCCTCGATCGGTCGCCGATGTATACCGGCGTGATTGAAGGGGTTGGCCCGCGTTATTGCCCATCGATCGAGGACAAGATTCACCGTTTTGCGTCAAAAGAAGCGCATCAGATTTTTCTCGAACCGGAAGGGTTGACGACGAACGAGTTCTATCCAAATGGAATTTCGACCAGCCTGCCGTTCGATGTGCAGTTGGATCTCGTGCACTCCATGCGCGGCTTGGAGCAGGCGCATATCCTGCGCCCAGGCTATGCAATCGAGTATGACTATTTTGATCCGCGTGCGCTGAAGGCATCGCTCGAAACGAAAGCGATTCAAGGGCTATTTTTTGCGGGCCAAATCAATGGCACGACGGGCTACGAAGAGGCTGCTGCGCAGGGATTGCTGGCGGGCGTCAATGCAGGTCGCTACGCTCAGGAAAAAGATGCATGGTGCTCGCGCCGCGATGAGGCTTATCTCGGTGTGCTTGTCGATGACTTGGTAACTCGTGGTGTGTCCGAGCCGTACCGCATGTTTACGAGCCGCGCCGAGTACCGGCTGAGTTTGCGCGAGGATAACGCCGACATGCGACTGACCGAAATCGGACGTGAACTGGGAATTGTCGACGACGCTCGCTGGGATGCGTTCAATCGGAAGCGCGATGCTGTTTCACGTGAAACCGAGCGGCTGCGCACGACATGGGTAACGCCAAAGACTTTGCCTGCTGACGAAGCTACAGCGCTGCTGGGCAAGCCAATCGAGCACGAATACAGCCTCGCGGAGCTGCTGCGCCGGCCGGGCGTTAGCTACGAAGGCGTTTGCGGATTGCGTGGTGGCGAATGTGGCCCGGCCGAGCCGCTGGCGGACGATAAGATTCTGCTCGAGCAAATCAAGGAGCAAGTCGAAATCGGTATCAAATACCAAGGCTATATCGAGCGTCAGGCTGGCGAGATCGAACGCAACGGTGCCCATGAAAATACCCGTTTGCCAGAAGGGATCGACTACGCGGAAGTGCGAGGGTTGTCGTTTGAGGCGCGTCAGAAACTGAATCAATTCCGTCCGGAAACGATCGGCCAGGCATCGCGAATCTCGGGTATTACGCCCGCCGCAATTTCTTTGCTGATGGTTCATCTGAAGCGCGGGCTTGGCCGGCGTAAGCTCGCCGAGGCCGCGACGAACACTGGCACGGCGGCCGATAATACGGCGGCGCAGCAGCAATGACGGTGCAACATCGTCAGAACCCGAATGCCAGCCGGGAAACACTGGAAGCGCTGCTGTCCAATGGAGCGAATGCGCTGGGCGTTGCATTGAGCGATGCGCAACGCAATGCGCTGCTCAACTACGTGGAACTGCTTGCGAAGTGGAACGCGGTCTATAACCTGACCGCGATCCGCGACCCGCGCCAGATGCTGATTCAGCACATTCTGGATTCGCTGTCGATCGTCCCGTATGTCGGCACGCGTGCGTCATCGAGCGTGCTCGACGTTGGCTCCGGCGGCGGTTTGCCGGGAATTGTGCTTGCGATCGCGTTGCCCGAATGGCAGGTGACGTTGAACGATATCGTCCACAAGAAATCCGCTTTCCAGACGCAGGCGAAGGCCGAATTGAAGCTCGGCAATCTGTCGGTCGTAACAGGGCGGGTCGAGACGTTGCAGCCCGGCAAGGCGATTCCAGGAAAATTCGATGTGATCGTGTCGCGAGCATTCGCGGACTTGGCAGACTTCGTTACACTGGCCCGGCACTTGGTTGCGCCGGGCGGCTCGATTTGGGCGATGAAGGGCGTTCATCCCGAAGATGAGATAAGCCGCTTGCCAGCTGGCGCGCGCGTCAAGCAGGTAATTCGCCTGACGGTTCCGTTGCTCGATGCGCAGCGGCATCTAATCGAAGTCGAACTCGACGAAGCAATTTAACCGGCGCGAGAGAGCGTCCGGCTCATTTGAAGAAGAGAAAGGAACACACCAACGATGGCAAAAATCTTCTGCGTGGCGAACCAGAAGGGCGGTGTTGGCAAGACGACGACGACGGTCAATCTCGCCGCGAGCCTCGCGGCGCAGGAGCAGCGCGTGCTGCTGATCGATCTGGATCCGCAGGGCAATGCCACGATGGGAAGCGGCATCGACAAGGCCGAGTGCGAGTCGACGGTCTACGAGGTGCTGGTGGACGGTGTCACGGTGGCGGATGCGCGCGTGCGTCCGGAAGCGGTGAAGTACGACGTGTTGCCGGCGAATCGAGAGTTGGCCGGTGCGGAGATCGAGCTTGTCGGAATCGAAAATCGCGAGCGCCAATTGAGAGCCGCGCTCGAGAAAGTCGCCAACGACTACGATTTCGTTTTGATTGATTGTCCGCCGGCGTTGTCGCTGCTGACGCTGAATGGCTTGTGCGCGGCGCACGGTGTGGTGATTCCGATGCAGTGTGAATATTTTGCGCTAGAGGGGCTGTCTGACCTCGTCAATACGATCAAGCAGGTGCATGCGAACCTGAATCGCGATCTGAAGGTAATCGGCTTGCTCCGCGTGATGTTCGATCCGCGCATCACGCTGCAACAGCAGGTCTCCGATCAATTGAAGGCGCATTTCGGCGACAAAGTGTTCGATGCGGTGATTCCACGCAATGTTCGCCTTGCCGAGGCGCCCAGTTACGGGCTGCCCGGCGTGGTGTTCGATCGCGCGTCGCGTGGCGCACAGGCATATATCCAGTTCGGCGCCGAAATGATTGAGCGGGTGCGGGCGCTTTGAGCGGGTCCCTGGACGAGAATCGAGGTAACGGAACATGAATGCGGTAGCAAAGAAAAAGGGTCTGGGGCGCGGCCTAGAAGCGTTGCTTGGCGGCAGTGCCGATATCACCGAAGCGGTGAAGATCGAAGGTGCGCCGAGCGTGCTCGCGCTCGGCAAGCTGCAAGCAGGCAAATACCAGCCGCGGACCCGAATGGACGAGGGGAGCTTGCAGGAGCTGGCCGCGAGCATTCGCGCGCAGGGCGTAATGCAGCCGATCCTGGTGCGGCCCATTTCATCAGACAAATACGAGATCATCGCCGGAGAGCGGCGTTTTCGTGCGGCGCGGTTGGCGGGCCTCGACGAAGTGCCGGTTCTCGTGAAGGACGTGTCCGATCAGGCCGCCGCGGCGATGGCGCTGATCGAGAATATTCAGCGCGAAGATCTGAACCCGCTCGAAGAAGCGCAGGGCATTCAACGTTTGCTCGACGAATTCGGTTTCACGCACGAGCAGGCGGCAGAATCGGTAGGGCGTTCGCGCAGCGCGGTGTCGAACCTGCTGCGCTTGCTGAATCTCGCAGCGCCCGTGCAGACGATGCTGCTGGCGGGCGATCTCGACATGGGACACGCGCGCGCGCTGCTGGCTGTCGATGCGGCGACGCAGATCACGCTTGCGCATCAGGTTGTCAATAAGCGGCTGTCGGTACGCGAGACGGAAAAGCTTGTCGCGCAAATCACGAAGGCCGAGCCGGCCGTGAAGGCGCGCGCAAAGGACGACGGCGGCCGGGATACGCGGCGTCTCGAAGAGGAGCTGTCGGATCTGCTTGCGTCGAGTGTGAAGATTAAGCTGGGGCGCCGTGGGCGCGGGCAGGTGACGATCGATTTCGGCGATCTTGACGCGCTCGAAGGCATACTCGTGCGGCTGCGCGGCAACGTGACTGCCGCATAACGACCGACGTGTCGAATCTGGCCAGTAACAGGCGCACGGCGCGTATCGCCGCGCTCATTGCCTTCATTGCGCGCGAACCGGTGCCGTCGATACTCGTCGCTGCGGCGATCGTGTTGCAGTTCGTTCATCCGCAATCGGCGGATACGCTCGTTCGGCTCGTCGATTGGCAGACTGTCGCGACACTTGCCGGGTTGCTGATGCTGACAAAGGCGCTTGAGCTGTCGGGTGTCCTGATGTGGATCGCACATCGAATCGTGCATCGCGTGCGTTCGGAGCGCGGGCTTGCCGTGTTGCTCGTCGTGTTTGCCGCAGCGTTATCGAGTTGGCTCACCAATGATGTCGCGCTCTTTGTCGTGATTCCGTTGGTCATGTCGCTGCGTGAGCTGACGCCGCTGCCATTCAAGCGGCTGGTGATTCATATCGCGCTTGCGGTGAATGCAGGCGCAGTCGCAACGCCGCTCGGCAATCCGCAAAACCTTTTTCTGTGGCAATTGAGCGGCGTCTCGTTCGGCCGCTTCGTGATCGAGCTCGGGCCACTTGCGGCCGCGCTGATGGCGCTGCTGCTTGTATTGACCGCATGTTCGTTCAAGCGCCGCACGCTCGATTTATCGAAGGATCGAGTGGTAAGCCTCGTCAATCGTCCACTGGCATTTGCGGCGGCTGTCGCATTCGCCGGCTTCGTGTCGTTGGCCGACAGCCACCATGCGATTGCCGGATTGATTGCCGTCGCCGTGATGCTGCTGTTCGTATGTCGCGACGCGGTATTGAAAATCGACTGGCTGTTGTTGATGATCTTCGTGCTGATGTTCATCGTGCTGCGCGGCGCGGCGGCGCTGCCCGTTGTTCATCGGACAATCGAGAGCATCGGCCTCGATTCGCCGCTGCGCGTATACGCCGCCGGCGCGTTGCTATCGCAAGGCATCAGCAATGTGCCGGCGGCGATCGTGCTATCCGAATTCACGCGCGATTGGCGTGCGCTGGCGTTCGGCGTGAGTGTCGGCGGGTTCGGTATCGCGATCGGCTCGCTTGCGAATCTGATCGCGATCCGGCTGTCGCGTGCGCCACGCATGTGGTTGCCGTTTCATCTCGTGAGCATCCCGTTCGGTCTTGTGAGCGTGGCGGTGGGAGCGCTCGTGCTGCGTTATGTCTGAGCTTGCAAAACTTGGCAGTGAGATTGGCGCGCGGGCCGTTTGACTGTCTGCTCGAACCAGAAAGTCCCGTCGCACGGCAAGTTGCTGTATCCCGAGATCGCGGAAGTTACCGCATCATGAAGCGCTGTTTCACGCGGTTTTTGTCGCGTCTAAAGTCTTGAATCGCCTGCAACTATCGCTTACAATCGCCCGGATTTGTTAGTAAGGCACCCCTGAAAGTTAGCGGAAAGCTTTGGGGCGACGACGGACTTAGCGGAGTTTGCGATGGCGAGTCAGGCGCCGGATCAAAGGCATGACGATCATCAGCGCGCGCCGCGCACCGCTCCGGCGACTGGCGAGCGACGCAAGCTCGACGGTGACGACTGGGATGCCGAGCAGCAAGATAACAATATCGTTCCGCTCACGCGGGCCGAAGCGCAAGCGCTTTTCGGAACCGAAGTGAGCCGGCCATCGCGCGTTACGCCCAGCCGGGTGGTGATCGCGCAAATGGTCCTGTCCCTGGTTGCAACGCTGGCGTGGTGGCTGTTTTCGAAGTCGCCGGGCGCTGCTGCGCAGTCGGCTCTGTTGGGCGGAGCGATCGGCTGGGTGCCGAGTGCGTTGTTCGCAGCACGTTTAAGGCTGGCTGGCGCCGGCTCGGTGATGGGTTGGATGTCCGGCGAGGCGCTCAAGCTCGGCGTGACGATTGCGATGTTCGTTGCGGTTGCGCTCGAATATCCCAGCGTGCATTGGACGGCGCTGCTCGTCACGTATTTCGTCGTACTGAAAACGTACTGGCTCGCGCTGGCCTGGCGGTAAAGAACAAGTAGTGCGCGGATTTGACTCGTATTCGCGCCGGCGTGTTCCCGTAATGAACTATTGCGGGAATGCGCAAAAAACGATTTTCGACAATTTGGGTGGCATTAACGACTATGGCAGCTAGCGAAGGCACGCGTGCTCCGGATCCGTCCGAGTACATTGCGCACCACTTGCAGAATTTTTCCACCACGCATCAGACGTCGATCTTCGACATTCATGTCTGGAATATCGACACGCTGTTCTGGTCGATCGTCTGTGGTCTCGTGACCATCATCCTGCTGCGCCTCGCCGCTCGCAAGGCGACTTCCGGCGTGCCGGGCCGCTTCCAATGCTTGATCGAAATGATCGTCGAAATGGTCGAAGACCAGTCGAAGGCGGTCGTTCACGGCAACCGTACCTTCATCGCACCGCTCGCACTGACCGTGTTCGTGTGGGTCTTCCTGATGAACTCCCTCGATTTCCTTCCCGTCGATCTGCCGGGCCGCGTGATCGGCTGGCTGGGCCTGTCGGGCGTGATTTCCCACCATCGCATCGTCCCCACGGCCGACCTGAACGGTACGCTCGGCATCGCGCTCGGCGTGTTCTTCCTGATGCTGTACTACAACATCAAGATCAAGGGCGCGGGCGGCTTCGTGCACGAGTTGCTGTCGGCGCCGTTCGGCGCGCACCCGCTGCTGTGGATTCCGAACCTCGCGCTCAATATCGTCGAATTCGTTGCCAAGACCGTGTCGCTCGGCATGCGGCTGTTCGGCAACATGTACGCAGGTGAGCTGGTGTTCTTGCTGATCGCCCTGCTCGGCAGCATGTGGAGCTTCGGCGGCGACGCAACGTTCCTCGGCTTTATCGGCCACGTGATCGCGGGCAGTGTCTGGGCAATCTTCCACATCCTGATTGTTCTGTTGCAGGCATTCATCTTCATGATGCTGACGCTGGTGTATCTCGGCCAGGCACACGACGCGCACTAAACTGCGCGCTGGGCCAACAAGAAGAGTTTCGTTTTTTGGTTTTTTAAATCTCAGTTCCAAGTCTTTTCACAAAGGAGTGATCATGCAAGCTTTCATCGCCAACATCCAAGGTCTGACCGCTGTCGGTATCGGCATCATCATCGGCCTGGGTGCTATCGGCGCCTGTATCGGTATCGGCCTGATGGGCGGCAAGTACATTGAAGCCTGCGCGCGTCAACCGGAACTCATCAACCCGCTGCAAACGAAGATGTTCCTGCTGGCTGGTCTGATCGACGCTGCATTCCTGATCGGTGTGGGTGTGGCGATGCTGTTCGCGTTCGCGAACCCGCTCCTGTCGAAGCTCGCAGGCTAAGGTTCCTCGGAAATAATGCGCCCGGCGCGCCGGGCGCGGGCGGAACGGAGATGGGGCGCTGATCGAATGCAACTCGATGAGCGCCTTACCGTTTCATGTTTTCCGGCAATAGCATAAGGAAACACCGTGAATCTCAACGCAACCCTGTTTGCGCAAATGGTCGTGTTCCTGATCCTCGCGTGGTTCACGATGAAGTTCGTGTGGCCGCCGCTGATCAACGCACTCGACGAACGCGCAAAAAAGATCGCTGACGGCTTGGCCGCTGCGGAAAAGGGCAAGGCGGAACTCGAGGCGGCGCACAAGCGCGTCGACCAGGAACTCGCACAAGCCCGCAACGACGGCCAGCAACGCATTGCTGACGCTGAAAAACGCGCACTCGCTGTCGCCGACGAAATCAAGGCGAACGCGCAGGCCGAAGCCGCGCGGATCGTCGCGCAGGCAAAGGCGGATGCCGAACAGCAAATCGTGAAGGCTCGCGAAGCGCTGCGCAACGAAGTCGCGACACTCGCCGTGAAAGGCGCCGAACAGATCCTGAAGCGCGAAGTCGATCAAACGGCCCACGCCGAACTGCTGAATCAACTGAAAGCCGAGCTCTGATCATGGCCGAACTTGCAACCATCGCCCGCCCTTACGCAGAAGCGCTGTTCCGCGTGGCCGAGGCGGGTGACGTCGCCGCCTGGTCCACGCTCGTGCAAGAGCTGGCTCAGGTTGCGCAATTGCCCGAAGTGTTGTCCGTCGCGTCGAATCCGAAGGTGACGCGCGAGCAGGTTCGCGACCTGTTGCTCGCCGCATCGAAATCGCCGCTCGCGGCGAGCGCGGAAGCCAAGAACTTCGTGCAGATGCTGATCGACAATCACCGGATCGCGCTGCTGCCCGCCATCTCCGAGCAGTTCGACGAGCTGAAGAATGCGCGTGAAGGCGCGGCGGACGCGAAGATCGTCAGTGCGTTTGCGCTCGAAGGCGCCCAGCTCGGCGAACTCGTCGCGGGCCTTGAGCGCAAGTTCAAGCGCAAGCTCAAAGCCACGGTCGAAGTCGATCCGTCGCTGATCGGCGGCGTGCGCGTGACGGTCGGCGACGAAGTGCTCGACAGCTCGGTTCGCGCGCGGCTCGCCGGCCTGCAGACCGCTTTGACCGCCTGAGCCCGGCGCCCGGCACGCAACAGAATTGAATATCAGGAGCGAATAATGCAACTCAATCCCTCTGAGATCAGCGAGCTGATCAAGAGCCGGATCCAGGGCCTTGAAGCGAGCGCGGACGTTCGCAACCAGGGCACCGTGATCTCCGTGACCGACGGTATCGTGCGCATTCACGGCCTGTCGGACGTGATGCAGGGCGAAATGCTCGAATTTCCGGGCAACACGTTCGGCCTCGCGCTGAACCTCGAGCGCGACTCGGTCGGCGCGGTGATTCTCGGCGAGTACGAGCACATCTCCGAAGGCGACATCGTCAAGACGACCGGCCGCATTCTCGAAGTGCCGGTCGGCCCGGAACTCATCGGCCGCGTGGTCGATGCGCTCGGCAACCCGATCGACGGCAAGGGCCCGCTCAACACGAAGCTGACCGACGCGATCGAAAAGATCGCTCCGGGCGTGATTTGGCGTAAGTCGGTGTCGCAGCCGGTGCAGACCGGCCTGAAGTCGATCGACTCGATGGTGCCGATCGGCCGCGGCCAGCGCGAGCTGATCATCGGCGACCGTCAATGCGGCAAGACCGCGGTGGCGATCGACACGATCATCAACCAGAAGGGCAAGGACCTTATCTGTATCTACGTTGCGATCGGCCAGAAGGCTTCGTCGATCATGAACGTGGTGCGCAAGCTCGAAGAAACCGGCGCGCTCGAGTACACGATCGTTGTGTCGGCGTCGGCGTCGGATTCGGCGGCGATGCAGTATCTCGCGCCGTATGCGGGCTGCACGATGGGCGAATATTTCCGCGATCGCGGCCAAGACGCGCTGATCATCTATGACGACTTGACCAAGCAAGCGTGGGCCTATCGCCAGATTTCGCTGCTGCTGCGCCGTCCGCCGGGCCGTGAAGCGTATCCGGGTGACGTGTTCTATCTGCACTCGCGTCTGCTCGAACGCGCCGCGCGCGTGTCGGAAGAGTACGTCGAGAAGTTCACGAACGGCGAAGTGAAGGGCAAGAGCGGCTCGCTGACGGCGCTGCCCGTCATCGAAACGCAAGCGGGCGACGTGACCGCATTCGTGCCGACCAACGTGATCTCGATCACCGACGGCCAGATCTTCCTTGAAACCGACCTGTTCAACGCAGGCATCCGCCCCGCGATCAACGCGGGCGTGTCGGTGTCGCGCGTTGGCGGCGCCGCGCAGACGAAGATCGTGAAGAAGCTGTCGGGCGGTATCCGTACCGACCTCGCGCAGTACCGTGAGCTGGCGGCGTTCGCGCAGTTCGCCTCCGATCTCGACGAAGCGACCCGCAAGCAGCTCGAGCGCGGCCGCCGCGTGACGGAACTGCTCAAGCAGCCGCAGTACCAGCCGCTGCAGGTGTGGGAGCTGGCGGTATCGCTGTTCGCGGCGAACAACGGTTATCTCGACGACCTCGACGTCAAGGACGTGCTGCCGTTCGAGAAGGGTCTGCGCGAATATCTGAAGACGAGCCACGCCGAGCTCATCAAGCGCATCGAAGACACGAAGGACTTGTCGAAGGACGACGAGGGCGCATTGCACGCCGCTCTGAAGGACTTCAAGAAGTCCGGTGCCTATTGATCCGCGAATGACACGATGAAGCGGCGCGGGCCGCATAGTGCCCCGCCCCGCTTCGGTCAAGGAGCAAGCAATGGCTGGAATGAAGGAAATTCGCGGCAAGATCAAGAGCGTGCAAAACACGCGCAAGATCACCAAGGCGATGGAGATGGTGGCGGCATCGAAGATGCGCCGCGCGCAAGAACGCATGCGCGCGGCCCGTCCGTATGCCGACAAGGTCCGCGCAATCGCCGCGCACATGAGCCGCGCGAACCCGGAGTACCGCCACCCGTTCATGGTGGCGAACGAAGGTGCCGATACCGCGGGCGTCATCCTCGTCACGACCGACAAGGGCCTCTGCGGCGGCTTGAACACGAACGTGCTGCGCGCGGCCGTACAGAAGTTCAAGGAAATCGGCGACAAGGGACATAAGGTCGAGGCGACCGCGATCGGCGGCAAGGGTCTCGGCTTTTTGAACCGCTTCGGCGCGAAGGTGGTTTCGCAGGTCGTGCATCTCGGCGACACGCCGCACCTGGACAAGCTGATCGGCGCTGTCAAGGTCCAGCTCGATCAGTACTCGGAAGGCAAACTGTCGGCGGTTTATCTCGCGTACACGCGCTTCATCAACACGATGAAGCAAGAGGCGGTAATCGAGCAATTGCTGCCGCTGTCGACTGAACATTTCGACGCGAATGACGGCACGCCCGCGACCTCGTGGGATTACATCTACGAGCCGGATGCGCAGGCGGTGGTCGACGAGCTGCTCGTGCGCTATGTCGAGGCGCTCGTGTATTCCGCGGTGGCGGAAAACATGGCGTCGGAGCAATCGGCTCGGATGGTCGCGATGAAAGCCGCATCGGACAATGCGAAGACGGTGATCAGCGAGCTGCAACTGTCGTACAACAAGAGCCGTCAGGCCGCGATCACGAAGGAATTGTCGGAGATCGTCGGCGGCGCCGCCGCCGTGTAAGCGGCGCGCCCGGGACGCCTCAGGGAACTGCGCCTTTGCGCGAGTAAAGAATCAGGTATTGAAAGGAAAAGCGATGAGTACTGCTGCTTTGGTAGAAGGCAAGATCGTACAGTGCATCGGCGCCGTTATCGACGTGGAATTCCCGCGCGAGAGCATGCCGAAGATCTACGACGCGCTCATTCTCGACGGTTCGGAACTGACGCTCGAAGTCCAGCAGCAGCTGGGTGACGGCGTGGTCCGCACGATCTGTCTGGGTGCCTCCGACGGCCTGCGCCGCGGCGTGACGGTGAAGAATACCGGCAAGCCGATCTCGGTGCCGGTCGGCAAGCCGACCCTCGGACGCATCATGGACGTGCTCGGCCGTCCGATCGACGAGGCCGGTCCGATCGAGAGCGAACATATCCGTTCGATCCATCAGAAAGCGCCTGCGTTCGACGAGCTGTCGCCGTCGACCGAACTGCTCGAAACGGGCATCAAGGTTATCGATTTGATCTGCCCGTTCGCGAAGGGCGGTAAGGTCGGCTTGTTCGGCGGTGCTGGCGTGGGCAAGACCGTCAACATGATGGAGCTGATCAACAACATCGCGAAGGAGCACGGCGGTTACTCCGTGTTCGCGGGCGTGGGCGAGCGGACCCGTGAAGGGAACGACTTCTACCACGAAATGAAGGACTCGAACGTTCTCGACAAGGTCGCGCTGGTGTACGGCCAGATGAACGAGCCGCCGGGCAACCGTCTGCGCGTGGCGCTGACTGGCCTGACGATGGCCGAGCACTTCCGCGACGAAGGCCGCGACGTGCTGTTCTTCGTCGACAACATCTACCGTTTCACGCTGGCCGGTACGGAAGTGTCGGCGCTGCTTGGCCGGATGCCGTCCGCGGTGGGTTATCAGCCGACGCTGGCCGAGGAAATGGGCAAGCTGCAGGAGCGCATCACGTCGACGAAGACGGGCTCGATTACGTCGGTGCAGGCCGTGTACGTTCCTGCGGATGACTTGACCGACCCGTCGCCGGCTACGACCTTCGGCCACTTGGACGCAACGGTCGTGCTGTCGCGTGATATCGCGTCGCTCGGTATCTACCCCGCGGTGGACCCGCTCGATTCGACGTCGCGCCAGATCGACCCGAACGTGATCGGCGAAGAGCACTACACGATCACGCGCCGCGTTCAGCAGACGCTGCAGCGCTACAAGGAACTGCGCGACATCATCGCGATTCTGGGCATGGACGAACTGTCGCCGGAAGACAAGCTGTCGGTCGCGCGCGCGCGTAAGATCCAGCGTTTCCTGTCGCAGCCGTTCCACGTCGCGGAAGTGTTCACAGGCTCGCCGGGCAAGTATGTGCCGCTGAAGGAAACGATCCGCGGCTTCAAGATGATCGTCGATGGCGAGTGCGATCACCTGCCGGAGCAGGCGTTCTACATGGTCGGCACGATCGACGAAGCCTTCGAGAAGGCCAAGAAGATCCAATAAAGGTCGGGTGTAACGCAGCGGGCGCCGATGCGTTCGCGAACGCTATCCGTGCGGTGGCGTTTCGCGCACGGGTGCTCGCGCAGTACGCTCAACCGCGCCTTGCATGGGATCGGATAAGCGCTTTGGCGCTTGCTCCGATCGACAGGAGTCGATATGGCAACCATCAAAGTAGACGTCGTCAGCGCGGAAGAGCAGATCTTCTCGGGCCAGGCGAAGTTCGTCGCGCTGCCAGGTGAAGCGGGAGAGCTGGGCATTTTGCCGGGCCATACGCCGCTCATCACGCGGATTCGTCCGGGGGCGGTGCGCATCGAGGCTGAAAGCGGCGACGACGAGTTCGTGTTCGTCGCGGGCGGGATTCTCGAAGTGCAGCCGGGCGCCGTCACGGTGCTCGCTGACACCGCGATCCGCGGCAAGGATCTCGACGCGGCGAAGGCCGAGGAAGCGAGAAAGCGCGCCGAAGAGACGCTGCAGAACGCGAAGTCGGATCTCGACCTCGCGAAGGCGCAGTCGGAGCTTGCGACCGCGATGGCGCAGCTCGAAGCGATTCAGCGTTTGGCGAAGATTCGCGCGAAACATTGACGTTCGCCGTTTCCGCATAAAAAAGCAGCCTTCGGGCTGCTTTTTTTTCGTCCGTTCGTGCGATTTTTCCTTGCGGGTAACAATCGATGTCAGAGTGAGGCGACAGAGCCCAGAATGATTCGTTGCATGCATCGATTACAACCCAGGAGACGCTATGACCGCATCATCGCGCACGGATGCATTGATCGCGCCTGTGAACGGTTTGTCGTATGTCCGCGGTGCGACCGACGTGCCGCTTTCCGAGGCGACGGTCGGACAATTTTTGCACGATACCGCCGCGCGTTTTCCCGATCGCCCGGCCGTGGTGTTTCGCGAGCAGAGCGTGCGCTGGAGTTGGCGCGAATTTGCGGACGAAGTCGATGTACTCGCCGCAGGCTTGGCGATGCTCGGCATAGAGAAGGGCGATCGCGTGGGAATCTGGGCGCCGAATCGTGTTGAATGGCTGCTCACGCAATTCGCGACCGCGCGTCTTGGTGCCGTGCTCGTCAACGTGAATCCCGCCTATCGGCTTGCCGAGCTCGAATATGTGTTGAACAAGGTCGGCTGCAAGCTGCTGATCGCGGCGGAGCGCTTCAAGACGTCGGCTTATGTGGAGATGATCGCCGAGATCGCGCCCGAGCTTGCGAGTTGCGCAGGCGGCGCATTGCACGCGAAGCGGGTGCCGGGGTTGCGGGCGGTCGTTGCAATGGCCGATGTTGCTCCAGCCGGGATGCTGCGCTTTGCCGACGTGCTGGCGAGCGGCCGCACGGCGCGCGAGCGGGCGCAGGTCGATCTCGAGGCGATCGGCGCGACGCTCGGTTCGCGTGAGCCGATCAATATCCAGTTCACGAGCGGCACGACCGGCAATCCGAAGGGCGCGACGCTCACGCACCACAACATCGTCAATAACGCGATTGCGATCGCGCGGGTGATGCGGCTCACCGAAGCCGACGCAATGTGCATTCCGGTGCCGCTGTATCACTGCTTCGGGATGGTGCTGTCGGTGCTCGCGTGTGTATCGGCGGGGGCGAAGATGGTGTTTCCGGGCGCGGCATTCGAACCGGGGGCGACGCTCGCGGCGGTGTGCGACGAACGCTGTACCGCGCTGCAGGGCGTGCCGACGATGTTCATCGCCGAACTCGATCATCCGGAATTTGGCCGCTACGATCTCTCCACGCTGCGCACCGGCATCATGGCGGGCTCGCCGTGCCCGATCGAGACGATGAAGCGCGTGGTCGCGAGCATGCACATGTCGGAGGTAACGATCGCCTACGGGATGACGGAGACGAGCCCCGTGTCGTTTCAAAGCGCGACGACGGATCCGCTGGACAAGCGCACGACGACGGTCGGGCGTATCCAGCCGCATCTCGAGGCGAAGATCGTCGATGCGTCGGGCGAGATCGTGCCGGTTGGCGCGACGGGCGAGCTATGCACGCGGGGCTATTCGGTGATGCTGGGTTATTGGGATGACGAGGCAAGAACGCGCGAGGCGATCGTCGACGGCTGGATGCGTACCGGCGATCTCGCGACACTCGACGACGCAGGCTATTGCAATATTGTCGGACGACTGAAGGATATGGTGATTCGCGGCGGCGAGAATATCTATCCGCGCGAGATCGAGGAATTTTTGTTTCGTCATCCGAAGATTCAGAGCGCGCAGGTGTTCGGCGTACCCGACCCGAAATACGGCGAGCAAGTATGCGCATGGATCGTGCTGCGCGCGGGCGAGACGATGACCAACGACGAATTGCGCGAATTTTGCCGAGGCCAGATCGCGCACTATAAGGTGCCGCACTACGTGCGCTTCGTCGACGAGTTGCCGATGACAGTGACGGGCAAGGCGCAAAAGTTCGTGATGCGCGACCGGATGATCGCCGAACTGGCGCTGAGCGTGGTAAAAACGGCGTGATGCAAGCGGCCGAGCGCCGCGCACGCTTTCTACAGACGAAAAAAAGCGGGCTCATGAGCCCGCTAAAAACCACACGCTACGGGGTTAGCGCGAGGAGACCAAGGGTGAAGAGCATCGGTGTTCCGGCACCGACGACGACTTCAACAAGGATGCCCCTAAGAAGGGATTCGGTAAAAAACCGACGGGCTCTTTCGTGCTTGATGTCCGCTCACACGCCGCACCGGAGACCGCATCCGTGTTGAAACCGTGAGAGGCATTGTGGGCGAATTACCCTGGGATCGCGGTAACAAAGTGTTTCAGGTTGTAACCCCCGCCGGATAAGGCTTTGCGGGATTTTTTGCTATTTTGAAAGAAGTGTAATCGGTCATTTTTACCTAATCGGAAAAGGGTATTTTCAGGGCTATCCATGCTGCTTTTACGAAGGGCCGGTCTTGCCTGATAAGGCTGCCAGACATGTTTAAACATGCATCTGAATTGCTTTGATAAGATCACGCGACAATCTCAGAAAAATTTTGAAACGTGCGCGGTAACTGCGGCCGCCGGCTTGCCGGACCACGCGCGCCGAGCGAGCCGGCAAGCGTCGCGAAGACGCTCGCGGCGGGGCTGGGCGCGGCCGCCGGCCGCTATATCGAGATTGCGCCGGCGGCGCGCGGCGTGGAGATGCGTTGGTTCGCATACCGAATTGTCATTTGAGCCACTTGTCTGTCACCGTCTGAAGCTCGTCCGTCGCACGCGCGAGATGCAACCATTGATCGACGTATTGTTGGAACACGACGTCGCCGCGCGGCACCAAATACGCTTTTTCTCCGAACTGGAACGGCTTGCGCGGATGCACCGAGCAGAGCCCCGGATTCAGCTTTTGCTGGAGCAGTGTCTCCGACGCATCGGTCACCATTACGTCGGCATTACCCGAAAGAATCTGCTTGAAAATCGTGACGTTATCCGGATAAACGGTGATTGGGGCGTGCGTGAAATACTGCTTCGCAAAGCGCTCGTTCGTGCCGCCGGGATTGACGATGACGCGCGTGTGCGGCTGGTCGATCTGCGCGATCGTTTGATAGCGCTCGACGTCCGCGCAGCGCACGATCGGCGTTTTGCCGTCGACGGCGTATGCAGCCGTGAAAAATGCGCGTTTTTGCCGCTCGAGCGTTGTCGAGATGCCGCCCATCGCGATGTCGCATTTCGCGATGAAGTCGTCCATCAGCGACGGCCACGTGGTTTTCACGAAGGCGGCCTTCACGCCGAGTGATTTCGCGAGCGATGCCGCCATGTCGATGTCGATGCCTTCGTATTCACCGTCTTCGCGCCGGTAGGTGTATGGCTTGTAGTCGCCCGTTGTGCAGATGCGCAGCGTGCCGCGTGCAAGCACGTCGTCGAGCCGCGACGCGCCCGCTCGTCCGCCCACGCCGGCCGGCGGCGTAATTTGCGCGTGGGCGAGACTGGCCGCGCAGGCGAGCGCGAACAGCAATCGATTCTTTTTCATCGTGTCTCCTGATTTCGGGCACGCGGCCCGGACGCCAGATCATAGCGAAGCGGCCGCGGGCGCCCTATCGCCATCTCCGGGAAACCCGCGTGCCGGGCGGCGAACGCTTGGCGCGGCGCGGGCTCCGGTAAAATGCGTGATTACGTTTCGCTCCGTTGCCCCCATCGTGGCCCAGACTCTGATCAACGACACCTTCCTGCGCGCGCTGCTGCGCGAGCCGACCGACTACACGCCGATCTGGCTGATGCGACAAGCGGGCCGCTATTTGCCCGAGTACAACGCGACGCGCGCACGGGCCGGCAGCTTCCTCGGCCTCGCAAAGAACCCGGATTACGCGACGGAAGTCACGTTGCAGCCGCTCGAGCGTTATGCGCTCGACGCGGCGATTCTGTTCTCGGACATCCTGACGATTCCCGACGCGATGGGCCTTGGCCTTGATTTCGCCGCAGGCGAAGGGCCGAAGTTCGCCCGGCCAGTGCGCACGGAAGCCGACGTCGCGAAGCTCGCGGTGCCGGACATAGGCGCGACGCTCGGCTACGTGACGGACGCGGTGCGCGAGATCCGCCGCGCGTTGACCGACGGCCAGGGCCGCCAGCGCGTGCCGTTGATCGGCTTTTCCGGCAGCCCTTGGACGCTTGCGTGCTATATGGTCGAAGGCGGCGGCTCGGACGATTTCCGCACCGTGAAGACGATGGCGTATGCCCGCCCGGATCTGATGCACCGGATTCTCGAGATCAATGCGCAGGCGGTGGCCGCTTATCTGAACGCGCAGATCGAAGCGGGCGCGCAGGCCGTGATGATCTTCGACACCTGGGGCGGCACGCTTGCCGATGGCGCCTACCGGCGCTTCTCGCTCGACTATATCCGCCGCGTCGTCGCCGGCCTCAAGCGCGAGCACGACGGCATGCGCGTGCCGGCAATCGCATTTACGAAGGGCGGAGGCTTGTGGCTCGAGGATATCGCGTCGACGGGCGTCGACGCGGTTGGGCTCGATTGGACGGTCGATCTCGGCCGTGCGCGCGAGCGGGTGGCGGGCCGCGTCGCGCTGCAGGGCAATCTCGATCCGGCGATTCTATTCGCGCCGCCGCAGACGATTCGCGCCGAAGCGCGCGCGGTGCTCGACAGTTACGGCAATCATCCGGGGCATGTGTTCAATCTGGGGCATGGGATTTCGCAATTCACGCCGCCTGAGCACGTCGCGGAGCTTGTCGACGAAGTGCATTGCCATAGCCGCGCGATGCGCGGCACGGCGATGTGACCGGAAATATTGGAGGTTGCGCAATGCCGCAAATCGATTTGCGGCGGGCGGGGGCGCGGGCGTCGAAACAGGGCGCAAGCGTCCGCCGGAAGAGCCTCTTACCATTGTCAAGACTTGACTTATACACATTTTCGACGTTGCAGCGCGGAAGACAGAGGCGTCGGTAAATATGTCGTGCTATGGCAGCTGCAATCGGATAGCAGCCTTATCGGACAAGGCTGAGCGACTGGGCCGACCGATTCGGCCAACGTGGCGGATGGCCGGTCGCAGCGCCTAACCACGGTCTTGGCGGACAAGTTCTCAACAAAGTTATCCACAGATTCGGCGGCCTTGCCGCGATTCTTAATGAGAATCCAAAACTTAGCGTCGAAAGTGATGTTTTACTTTAACTTTGCGGACGACATGGGTGCCGGGCCTGTCGAATCCGCCGGGTCGACGCTGCGTGGCCGGTGCGGCGCCGATGGCTGACGCGTTCGTGCGCGTCGCGCTCGATCACCCGCTGCCGACGCTGTTCGATTACCGCTACCGTGGCGCTATTCCACCCGTGCCCGGCCTGCTGGTGCAGGTGCCGTTCGGCAAGCGGCAAGCGGTCGGGCTGATCTGCGAAGTAACCGCTCACAGCGACGTTCCCGCCGATCGCTTGAAGACAGTCGAGGCCGTATGCGCGGAACTGCCGCCGCTTTCGGCGTCATGGCTTGATCTGGCGGCGTTCGCCGCCGATTATTACCAGCGCGGGCTCGGCGAAGTTGCGTTGCCTGCGCTGCCGCAAGCGTTACGCGATGTGTCGCGCTGGGGGCGCCTGCTCGCGCCCGAGCGGCGCTACCGCCTCATCGACGCCGGGCGCGCGACGCTGCCCGATGCGTTGCCGGCGCGCGCGGCCGCGCTGCGCCGGCTTGCGGTGGCGCTTGCCGGCGCGCCGTCGCTATCGCTTGCCGATGTGCGCGCGCTGCATCCGAAGGCCGTCGCGGTGCTGGACGATTGGCAATCGCGAGGCTGGGCGGCGTGCGACGAGATTGCGGCCGCGGATGCCGGCGCGCATCCTGTGGATAACTGGATGCCGGAGAGCCGCGCACCGGTGGTTGTACGGCCGCCCCAGCTGACCGACCAGCAGACCGAAGCGGTCGACGCGATCGCGTCGGCCGCCGGTTTTGCGCCGTTCCTGCTGCATGGCGTGACGGGCAGCGGCAAGACCGAGGTTTATTTGCGCGCGCTCGCAGCGCTGTTCGATCAGCAGCCTGGCGCACAGGCGCTCGTGCTCGTACCCGAAATCAACCTGACTCCGCAATTCGAAGCGGCGTTCCGCGCGCGGTTCGCGGCGTCGTTGCCGCCCGATGCGATCGTCACGCTCCACAGCGGTCTCGCCGAAGGCGAGCGTGCGCGGCATTGGCTTGCCGCGCACACGGGCCATGCGCGAATCGTGCTCGGCACGCGCCTCGCGGTGCTCGCATCATTGCCGGGGCTCGCGATGATCGTTGTCGACGAGGAGCACGAGCCCGCGTACAAGCAACAGGAGGGGTTGCGCTATTCGGCGCGCGATCTCGCCGTGTGGCGCGCGAAGCAGCTCGCGATTCCGGTCGTGCTCGGCTCGGCGACGCCGTCGCTCGAAAGCTGGTGGCAGGCCGAACAGGGACGCTACAGGCGGCTCACGCTGTCAAAGCGGGCGATCGCGGACGCCGCGTTGCCCACGGTGACGCTCATCGATCTCGAGCAGGAACGGCGGCGCGGCCGTGCGTCCATGGGCGGCTTGTCGGGGCCGCTGGTCGCGGCCCTGAAGGCACGGCTCGAGCGCGGCGAGCAGAGCCTTGTGTTCCTGAACCGGCGCGGCTATGCGCCGGCGCTGGCCTGCGACGCGTGTGGCTGGGTCGCGGGTTGTCCCCGTTGCAGCGCATATGTCGTCATGCACAAACCTGAGCGTGCGGTGCGTTGCCATCATTGCGGCTGGGAGGCGCGGATTCCGCATTCGTGCCCCGAATGCGGGAATGTGGATATCGCGCCGCTCGGGCGCGGCACGCAGCGCGTCGAGGAAACGCTCGCGCTCGCGGTGCCGGGCGCGCGCATCCTGCGCATCGACGCCGACAGTACGCGCCGCAAGGGCAGCGCCCAGGCGTTGTTTTCCGATGTGCACGCAGGCGAGGTCGATATCCTCATCGGCACGCAGATGATCGCGAAGGGACACGACTTCCAGCGCGTATCGCTCGTCGGGGTCCTGAATGCGGATACCGCGCTGTTTTCGCACGACTTCCGGGCGAGCGAGCGGTTGTTCGCGCAACTCATGCAGGTGAGCGGCCGCGCAGGCCGCGCCGGATTGTTGGGCGAAGTGCTGATTCAGACGCGCTATCCGCGCCATGCGCTTTATCACGCGCTGGCGCGGCACGATTACGTCGGCTTCGCGAACTCGACGCTCGGTGAACGGCGCGATGCGCATCTGCCACCTTTCGTCTATCAGGCGCTGCTGCGCGCCGAAGCGCGCACGCTCGAGGCGGCGCTCGGATTTCTGCGGCAGGCGGCCGACGCATTTGCGCCGTTGCCGGGAGCGGATCGCGCGACGGTCTACGACGCGGTTCCGATGGCGATCGTCAAGGTGGCGAACGTTCATCGGGCGCAGTTGCTGGTCGAGAGTGCGTCTCGCGCGGCGCTTCAGCGCGCATTGCACGCCTGGCAGCCGCGATTGCGCGAACTGAAGGGGGTATTGCGTTGGAGCGTCGAGGTTGACCCGCTCGATATCTGACGGCGCGGCCCGCGCCGGCTTATTCGTGGGCCTGGCGTAGCCCGGCGTGCCAAGTGGTTTTCCGCTTGCCGCCGCCGGCCTCGCGCGGATCGCCTAACGCCTGGAAGAACACTGCCGACGCGCGACTTACAAATATGGCTGCGCACACCACCCAAGCGGCGAGCACGATGCTGATCACGATCCATTCATCCATCTTTTTCTCCTTCGCGTCCCAAGGCTGCGGGTGCGCGCCCTCGATATCACGCCAGTTTGCCGAGAAAATCGACCCGTCAAAACTGACAGGATCAGGGAAAATCCCGATGCGCCAAACATAAACTAACCATTTATATCATTTATCAAACCATTGATAAATAATGGTTTTTGACAGGTGCAACCGATCGGGTAATTTGGTTGCACCTTTTTATTGGGTGCCTTAGGATTTTGCGATCTTTAACGTCCTTGACCGGCATCGAGCCGGCGCAGAAAAAAGATCATGGCAAGCACTACTTTGGGCGTCAAAGTCGACGACCTGCTTCGTTCGCGTCTGAAAGACGCGGCATCGCGGCTCGAGCGCACGCCGCACTGGCTGATCAAGCAGGCAATCTTCGCGTATCTCGAGCGGATCGAACACGGCCAACTGCCGCCGGAGTTATCCGGCCACGCGGGGGGCGCGGATGTGTCCGACATCCACCCGGAGCATGACGAAGACGGCGCACCCCACCCGTTCCTCGAATTCGCGCAGAGCGTGCAGCCGCAGTCGGTATTGCGCGCGGCGATCACGGCCGCATACCGCCGGCCCGAGCCGGAATGCGTGCCGTTCCTGATCGGTGAGGCGCGCTTGCCCGCGAATCTGTCGGCGGACGTGCAGGCGCTGGCCGCGCGCCTTGTCGAAGCGCTGCGCGAGAAGAATTCGGGCGGCGGCGTCGAGGGGCTGATTCACGAGTTTTCGCTGTCGAGCCAGGAAGGCGTCGCGCTGATGTGTCTTGCCGAGGCGCTGCTGCGCATTCCCGATCGCGCCACGCGCGATGCGCTGATTCGCGACAAGATCAGCAAGGGCGATTGGCGCTCACATGTCGGCCATGCGCCATCGCTGTTCGTCAACGCGGCGACCTGGGGGCTGATGATTACCGGCAAGCTGGTCACGACGAACAGCGAAGCGGGGTTGTCGTCGGCGCTCACGCGGCTGATCGGCAAGGGCGGCGAGCCGCTGATCCGTAAGGGCGTCGATATCGCGATGCGGCTGATGGGCGAGCAGTTCGTCACTGGCGAGACGATTTCCGAGGCGCTCGCGAACAGTCGCAAGTACGAGGCGCGCGGCTTTCGCTATTCGTATGACATGCTCGGCGAGGCGGCCACGACTGAAGAGGATGCGCAGCGCTACTACGCGTCGTATGAGCAGGCGATCCACGCGATCGGCAAGGCGGCGGGCGGGCGCGGCATCTATGAAGGGCCGGGCATTTCGATCAAGCTGTCGGCGCTGCATCCGCGCTATTCGCGCATGCAGCAGGAGCGCACGATGAGCGAGCTGCTGCCGCGCGTGCGCTCGCTCGCTCGGCTCGCGCGCCGCTACGACATCGGCCTGAACATCGACGCCGAAGAGGCCGATCGCCTCGAGCTGTCGCTCGATCTGCTCGAGGCGCTGTGCTTCGATCCGGATCTCGCGGGCTGGAACGGTATCGGCTTCGTCGTGCAGGGCTATCAGAAGCGCTGCCCGTTCGTGATCGACTACCTGATCGATCTCGCGCGCCGCAGCCGCCACCGCTTGATGGTGCGGCTCGTGAAGGGCGCGTATTGGGATTCGGAGATCAAGCGCGCGCAGGTCGACGGCCTCGAAGGCTATCCGGTCTACACGCGCAAGATCTACACCGACGTGTCGTATCTCGCGTGCGCGAAGCGGCTGCTCGCCGCGCCCGACGCGGTCTATCCGCAGTTCGCGACACACAATGCGCACACGCTGTCCGCGATCTATCACCTCGCGGGCCAGAATTACTACCCCGGCCAGTACGAATTCCAGTGCCTGCACGGCATGGGCGAGCCGCTTTACGAGGAGGTGACGGGCCGCGACAAGCTGAATCGCCCGTGCCGCGTGTACGCGCCCGTCGGCACGCACGAGACGTTGCTCGCGTATCTCGTGCGGCGCCTGCTCGAGAACGGCGCGAACACGTCGTTCGTGAACCGGATCGCCGACAAATCGGTGCCGGTGAAGGAATTGGTCGCCGATCCGGTCGAAGAGGCCGCGAAAATCGTGCCGCTCGGCGCGCCGCATCCGAAGATCCCGCTGCCGCGCGAGTTGTACGGCGCCACAAGAGTCAATTCGATGGGGCTCGATTTGTCGAACGAACATCGGCTCGCGTCGCTATCGTCGGCGCTGCTCGCGAGCGCGCATCATCCGTGGCGCGCGGCGCCGATGCTCGCCGACGAGGCGCTTGCCGACGCGAGCCCGCGCGACGTGCGCAATCCGGCCGATTTGCGCGACGTGGTCGGCACGGTCAGCGATGCGACGCCCGAGCAAGTGAGCGCGGCGCTTGCGCATGCAGTTGCGGCGGCGCCGATCTGGCAGGCAACGCCCGTCGACGCGCGCGCCGATTGTCTCGCGCGCGCGGCCGATCTGCTCGAAGCGCAGATGCACACGCTGATGGGCTTGATCGTGCGCGAAGCCGGCAAGTCGCTGCCGAACGCGATCGCGGAAATTCGCGAGGCGGTCGATTTCCTGCGCTATTACTCGGCGCAGATCCGCGACGAATTCTCGAACGATACGCATCGCCCGCTTGGCCCCGTGGTGTGTATCAGCCCGTGGAATTTCCCGCTCGCGATCTTCATGGGCCAAGTGGCCGCGGCGCTCGCGGCCGGCAACACGGTGCTCGCCAAGCCGGCCGAGCAGACGCCGCTGATCGCCGCGCAGGCCGTGCGCATCCTGCGCGAAGCCGGCGTGCCGGCGGGCGCGGTGCAACTGCTGCCCGGCGACGGCGAGACGGTCGGCGCGACGCTCGTTGCCGATTCCCGCACGCGCGCGGTGATGTTCACCGGTTCGACCGAAGTCGCGCGCCTCATCAACAAGACGCTGTCTTCCCGGCTCGATCCGGACGGCAAGCCGATTCCGCTGATTGCCGAGACGGGTGGGCAGAACGCGATGATCGTCGATTCGTCGGCGCTCGCCGAGCAGGTGGTCGCTGATGTGCTGCAATCGTCGTTCGATTCGGCCGGCCAGCGGTGCTCCGCGCTGCGCGTGCTGTGCCTGCAGGACGACGTCGCCGATCGCACGCTCGAAATGCTCAAGGGCGCGATGCGCGAGCTTTCGCTCGGCAATCCGGATCGCTTGTCGGTCGACGTCGGCCCGGTGATCGATGCCGACGCGAAGCACACGATCGATACGCACATCGCGGCGATGAAGGACAAGGGGCACGCGGTCACGCAACTGCCGATGCCGCAGGCATGCACACAAGGCACGTTCGTGCCGCCGACGATCATCGAGATCGGCAGTGTCGACGAACTCAAGCGCGAGGTGTTCGGCCCGGTGCTGCATGTCGTGCGCTATCGCCGCAGCCAGCTCGACAAGCTGCTCGAGCAGATCCGTGCAACGGGCTACGGCCTCACGCTCGGCATTCACACGCGGATCGACGAGACCATCGCGCATGTGATCGCGCGCGCGCACGTCGGCAACATCTATGTGAACCGCAATGTGATCGGCGCGGTGGTCGGCGTGCAGCCGTTTGGCGGCGAAGGGCTGTCGGGCACCGGGCCGAAGGCGGGCGGCGCGCTCTATTTGCAGCGCTTGCTCGCGACGCGCCCGGCCGGCTTGCCGAGATCACTCGAAGCGTCGCTCGTGGCCGATGCGCTGCCCGGGGGCGAGTCGAGCGATAATCCGTGCGCCGCGTTGACCGCGCTGCGCGATTGGCTGCTCGACGAGCGTGAGCCGGTGCTTGCCGCGCGCTGCGACGGCTATCTGTCGCACGTGCTGGCGGGTGCGACCGCGGTGCTCGCCGGCCCGACGGGCGAGCGTAATACGTATACGCTCGGCCCGCGCGGCACCGTGCTGTGCATCGCGGCGACCAAGCGCGGCGCGCTCGCGCAGCTCGCGGCCGTGCTTGCCACCGGCAATCGCGCGTTGTTCGCGGGCGCGGCGGGCGAAGCGCTCGCGGCATCGCTGCCCGCGCCGTTGAAGGCGCACGTGAGCGTGCGCAAGCAGGCCGACGCGCAGTTCGACGCCGTGCTGTTCGAAGGCGACAGCGACGAGTTGCTCGCGCTGGTGAAGGAGGTTGCGCAACGCCCCGGCCCGATCGTCTCGGTGCAGGGCGTAGCGGCGGGCGCGTTCGACAACGGCGACGAGGATTACGCGCTCGAGCGGCTGCTCACCGAGCGCTCGGTCAGCGTGAACACCGCGGCGGCGGGCGGCAACGCGAATTTGATGACGATCGGCTGAGCACGCCCTGCCAATCGCCTCAATAAACGGAAGCGGCAAGGTGAATCCGAAGCCGCTCCATTTACCCTGGTATAGGAGAAACTATGCAACACACGATGAAAAAGCTGGCAGGCGCAACGTTCGTTGCGGTCATGTCGCTGGCGGGGACGGCGCACGCGGATGACGTCAAGATCGGTTTCGCGGCGCCGATGACGGGCGCACAGGCGCATTACGGCAAGGACATGCAGAACGGCATCGTGCTCGCGATCGAGGATTTCAATGCGACGAAGCCCGTGATCGGCGGCAAGCCGGTGAAATTCGTGCTCGACACGCAGGACGACCAGGCCGACCCGCGCACCGGCACGACGGTCGCGCAGAAGCTCGTCGACGATGGCATCAAGGGCATGCTCGGCCATTTCAATTCGGGCACGACGATTCCGGCTTCGCGCATCTACGCGAACGCGGGCATTCCGCAGATCGCGATGGCAACGGCTCCTGAATATACGCAGCAGGGCTACAAGACGACCTTCCGGATGATGACGTCCGACACGCAGCAGGGCTCGGTGGCGGGCACGTTCGCGGCGAAGGATCTGGGCATGAAGAAGATCGCGATCGTCGACGATCGCACCGCGTATGGCCAGGGTCTTGCCGACCAGTTCGAGAAGGCGGCGAAGGCGGCGGGCGCGACGATCGTCGATCGCGAGTTCACGAACGACAAGGCGGTCGACTTCAAGGCAATTTTGACGAAGCTGAAATCGGTGAAGCCGGACCTCGTCTACTACGGCGGCGCGGATTCCCAAGCGGCGCCGATGGCCAAGCAGATGAAGTCGCTTGGCATCACGGCGCCGCTGATGGGCGGCGAGATGGTGCATACGCCGACCTTCCTGAAGATCGCCGGCGACGCCGCCGAGGGCTCGATCGCCTCGCTCGCCGGCCTGCCGCTCGCCGACATGCCCGGCGGCAAGGCGTATGCGGACAAGTACAAGAAGCGCTTCGGCGAAGACGTGCAGACGTATTCGCCGTATGCGTATGACGGCGCGATGGCGCTGTTCAACGCAATGAAGCAGGCGAACTCGACCGATCCGGCGAAGTACCTGCCGCTGCTTGCGAAGACCGACATGGCAGGCGTCACGTCGACGCACATTGCATATGACGCAAAGGGCGACCTGAAGAACGGCGGCATCACGATCTACAAGGTCGAGAAGGGTGAGTGGAAGCCGCTTAAGAGCATCGGCGGCAAGTAAAGCGCGCCGCGCAGCCGTACCTCGCCCCGAAGGCCGGAATCCGTTCCGGCTTTCGGGGGTTTTTCATTTGAGCGGATTAATATTGCCTGATAGTTAAGAATCCAAAGCAATTCGGCAATGGAAAATGCGGCGCAATATGGCCGCCGGCCGGTTGGAATGGCTGCTATTGGCGAATATGGAGATGGAATTAACCGAACTTGCTGGTTGATTGCACGATTTTGAACGCATAAGTAGCAATCTTTTACATGTGCTTACCGAATGCGATATCTATCTCTGGGTCTGCGCCCATAGAATGAGCGCCTATTTTTTAGATAGGAGTTCAACGATGGAGCATATCGGTGCTCTTGCGCAAGCGGATGCGCATGTGCCCATGTCTCGATGGCGAAAATTCATCGGCATGCTGTTCGTCTCGTGCGTGCTGAGTGCGTGCGGCGGCGAAGACGGCGGATCGACGACGAAGTTTGTCGCCCAGCAAACCACGCAAGGCGGGGCATCGTCCGGGACGGCGGCCGGTTCCGGAACGTCGTCGGGCTCGACGGGTTCCGCGTCGGGGTCTTCATCGGGTTCGTCGACATCGTCCGGTTCATCGGCGACGACGCCGCCCGCGGGCACGGCGGCCGCGTCGATTCTCGCGTCGACACTGCCTTTCTTCGGCGTGAACGGCCATTACATGCAAGGCGGCATCTACATGTCGATGCCGCTCAACTCGCAAGCCATGCATGTCACCGATCTCGGCATGCGCTTTTTCCGGCAGGACGTGTACATCCCCGAGCATATCGATCTGCTCGTCGACAAGGTCATGCCCGCGCTGGGCACGAATGTGACGGTGCTGCCGATGATCTCGGCGTACCCATACGACGATCCGTCGCTCCACGGCGCACAGCCAACCGAACAGAGCGCCTATGCGTATGCGTACCGGGTTGCGGCTTATGCGGCGAGGCGGCTTGACGGCATTCCGGTGGTCGAGTTCGGCAACGAGTTCGATACCGACTGGCACAATGCGCCGGTGAAGGGCGACGGTCTCAATCCGTCCGATTTCGACAACACGACGTTCCCGATCTGGCGCGGCGCGCTGCGCGGCTCGCTCGACGGCTGGCGCTCGGTCGATACGCAACGCAAGACGATCCTGATGGCGAACGCGTCGACGGGCTGGCTGAATTTCGGCTTCCTCGACGCGTTGATGTCGGGCACGCAGCCTGACGGCTCGACCGGCCATCCGAAGATCTCGCCCGATGCAATCCAATGGCACTGGTATTCGAACGGCGGAGATTTCGAACACGCCTATGCGAAGACGGGCGGTATCTACAATGTGCTCGACCGCTTGAAGAAAACGTACAACCTGCCGATTGTGTTCACGGAAGTCGGTGTCGATCCTGATAACACCGACGAGCAGGCCAACGCGTATATCCAGAAGACGATTCCGGAACTGGTCGCGGCCAAGTCGCAGTACAACCTGATCGGTTTTGCTTGGTACGAAATGTACGACAACCCGAACAGCCGCGGCCCGTTCGGCCTGATCACGGGGGACGGCACGACCAAGCAGCGCTATTTGATGCTTCGCTCGACGGTTGCAGCGGCCAAGCAGGGACATTGATCGGATCCGAATCGCGCGCGAGCGGCACTCGCTTGCGCGCCCGTGGCACGATGTCACGGATCTTCATTCTCAGCGCCATGAGTTTCTCTCATGTTTTTCTCATGGCATCCATGACAAGCCTTCGATGGCTGACCCACATTGGTCGGCCGGCGCTCGAGCGGCGCGTGTGCCGGAGGATAGCGGTTCCGCGCAGCGTGCTGTCGCGTCGAACGCACGCCTGAGCACGGCCATCGGTAGGCTGAAGGCGGATGGCGCCGCCCGCGCGCTTGGCTGGAAAGAGTCCGGTTGCCCGGATATTTCGGTGCGGCGTGCCCGAGCGCGCCGCCGGCCAACGAACGGCATCGAACGGCAGCGCTGGGCGGGCAGTCACGCCGGCTCGGCGGGCGGCGCCGTTTGGGCGAGGCGCTCGGCCACCTCGCGCAGCCACGCTTCGCTCCAGGTGAGCGCGCCGACCTTCAAATGATCGACGACGCTGCGTACCCAGTTGAGTTCGGTCTCCACGGTGAGCTGAATCAATTCGGTTTCCAGCAGGAACAGACGAGGGATCTGCATTGCCAGCGCCGCATTGCGGACGGCTTCGAGACGCTCGATTTCCTGTTCGAGCGCGGCCGTGCGCGCCTCGAGCTGGCGGCGCACATCGTCGACGGACAGCAGCGGCAGGACCGACAGCGCGGCCGGAAACGCTGGAAATTCGCGCGCGGGCTGCGCGAGTTGCTCGCGCAGCCACGTGCGGGCGGTGTCGCGGCCTGCGTCGGTAATGGCATAGACGGTTCGCTCCGGAAAGGCGCCGTCGCGCCCAGTTTCGCTGACGACGACGAGTCCGTCGCGTTCGAGCCGATCGAGCGTCTGATACAGGCTGTTGCGCTGTTTGACGTTGATGACCTCGTCTTTGCCACGCAGCTTGATCAGTTGTTGGACCCGGTATGCATGCATCGGCGCTTCGGTGAGCATGGCTAGAACGGCCAGCGCCAGAGGGGAAAAACGAGGCATAGTATGACTGGTTAACTTATATCTGGTTAATTTATAACTAGATATAAGTTAACGCAATCGATTAGCTGCCGTGTTCATTGCGCCGGCGCGGCATGGGCCGCCCGGCGCCGCGCTGGGCAGCGTTTAGCCGACGTGCGTGCGCTTGGCCGGCGCTTCGGGCGTTTCCATCGTCGAGAGGCCATGGACGATCCCGCAATCCTCGATAGTGTGCTCGCCCTGGCATTGCTCGCGCAGTGCGGTGAGCTGGGCCTTCAGATGCTCCAGTTCGGCCAGGCGCGCATTGACGTGGCCGAGATGTTCGTCGATCAGCACGTTGACCGAATGGCAGCCGTGCGCTGGATCGTCGGTGAAGCGCAGCAGCGCGCGAATCTCGTCGTGTGTCATGTCGAGCGCGCGGCAGTTGCGGATGAAGCGCAGCCGCTCGACATGGGTGTCGTTGTAGCTGCGGTAATTCGAATCGGTCCGCTGCGCGCCGGGCATCAGCCCCTCTTTTTCGTAGAAACGAATCGTCTCGGGGGTGCAGCGGGCCGCTTTCGCCAGTTCGCCTATCTTCATTCGAATCTCCCGCAAAAGAGGGTTGACCCTGTAGTGACTTCAAGGTGTTAACTGTACACCGTCAGACACACAGGAGGTTGCCATGACCGAGGCCATCCGCGCAGATGACCGGCCCCATTCGCATAAACCCGCCGATGACGGCGCCCGTGCGGGCGATCCGCCCAATCAGGCGCCGGAGCGCGCCGGCGCGCCCGCGCACCCGGCCGGGCGCGGCGCAGCGCAAGGCGAAAGCCCAGCACACGGCCACCGGCACGACGCTCGCGAACATGGCCAAGGCTGCGCGCACGACCACGCCGGCCACGATCATGGCGCGGATCACGACCACGGCCATGACCACGATCACGCATCCTCCGCCGAAGCCTGCTGCACGCCCGCTCCCGTTGCATTCGCGCCGCTGCCCGGCACGCAAACGGCTACCGCCGGCCGTGTGCGCTCGGCATTCCGGATCATGCAGATGGACTGCCCGACCGAAGAGGCGTTGATCCGCAAGAAGCTGGGCGGGATGTCCGATGTCACGGACCTCGAATTCAATCTGATGCAGCGCATGCTGACGGTCGAGCACGCGTCGGGCGCGCAAAGCCAGATCGTCAGTGCGATCCGCTCGCTGGGCATGACGCCCGAGCAGGCGGACGACGCAACGGGCAATGCCGCTGCCGGCGCCGCGTCGGCGGCGCGCCCGGCGGAATCGTCGCGCCCGTGGTGGCCGCTCGCGATCGCGGGCGTGGCGGCGATCGCATCGGAGGGCGCCACCTGGTTCGGCTTGCCTGTGTGGGTTGGCGCCGTGCTCGCGCTCGTGGCCGTCGCGGTTTGCGGCCTCGGCACCTACCGCAAGGGCTGGATCGCGCTGAAGAACGGCAATCTGAACATCAATGCGCTGATGAGCATCGCGGTGACCGGCGCGATGGTGATCGGCCAGTGGCCTGAGGCGGCGATGGTGATGGTGCTGTTCACGATTGCCGAGCTGATCGAGGCGAAGTCGCTCGACCGTGCGCGCAATGCGATCCAGGGCCTGATGCAGCTCGCGCCCGATACCGCGACGGTGAAGCAGCCCGACGGCACGTGGGTGAGCGTCGATGCCGCGCAGGTCGCGCTCGGCGCGATCGTGCGCGTGAAGCCGGGCGAACGCATCGGCCTCGACGGCGAGATTGTCGAAGGGCGTTCGAGCGTCAATCAGGCGCCGATCACGGGCGAAAGCCTGCCCGTCGAGAAAAGCCCGGGCGATGCGGTGTACGCGGGCACGATCAACGAGTCGGGCTCGTTCGAATACCGCGTGACGGCGGTCGCGAGCAACACGACGCTTGCGCGGATCATTCATGCGGTCGAGCAGGCGCAGGGCTCGAAGGCGCCGACGCAGCGCTTCGTGGACAGCTTCGCGCGCGTCTACACGCCGATCGTGTTCGCGATCGCGCTGTTCGTCGCCGTTGCGCCGCCGCTGCTGCTCGACGGCGCATGGCGCGACTGGATCTACCGCGCGCTCGTGCTGCTCGTGATCGCGTGCCCGTGTGCGCTCGTGATCTCGACGCCCGTGACGATCGTCTCCGGCCTCGCGGCCGCCGCCCGCCGCGGGATTCTCGTGAAAGGCGGCGTGTATCTGGAGCAGGGCCGCCGGCTCGCGTGGATCGCGCTCGACAAGACCGGCACGATCACGCGCGGCAAGCCGGTGATGACCGATTTCGAGATGCGCGCGAGCGATGTCGATGAGGCACGCGTGCGCCGGCTCGCGAAAAGTCTCGCCGCGCGCTCCGACCACCCGGTATCCCAAGCGATTGCCGCGCCCGGCGCGGCCGATCTTGGCCAGGAGAGCGCGCCGCTGGCCGACGTTGCCGATTTCGAGGCGATCGCCGGGCGCGGCGTGCGCGGGACGATCGACGGCACGCCGTACTGGCTCGGCAATCACCGGCTGGTCGAAGAACTCGAACGCTGCTCGGCCGCGCTCGAAGCGCGCCTCGATGAACTGGAGCGGCAGGGCAAGACAGTCGTGATGTTGATCGACGACACGCGCGTGCTCGGCCTGTTCGCGGTGGCGGACACGGTGAAGGACACGAGCCGTGCGGCCATCGGCGAATTGCACGGGCTCGGCATCAAGACCGCGATGCTGACGGGCGACAATCCGCATACCGCCGCGGCCATCGCGCAGCAGGTCGGCATCGACGATGCGCGCGGCAACCAGTTACCGCAGGACAAGCTCGCGGCCGTTGACGAGTTGGCCGCGAGCGGCCGCGCGGTCGGCATGGTTGGCGACGGGATCAACGATGCGCCGGCGCTCGCGCGCGCCGACATCGGCTTCGCGATGGGCGCGATGGGCACCGGTACGGCGATCGAGACGGCCGACGTCGCGCTGATGGATGACGATCTGCGCAAGATTCCGGAGTTCGTGCGGCTGTCGCGGGCAACGCATCGCGTGCTCGTGCAGAACATCGCGTTCGCGCTCGCCGTGAAGGCTCTGTTCCTCGGCTTGACGATCGCGGGGATGGGAACGATGTGGATGGCGGTGTTCGCCGACGCGGGCGCGAGTCTCGTCGTCGTTGGCAACGGGTTGCGGCTGCTGCGCCGCGCGAATTAATGCAGCTTAACTGATTAGCAGGAGGCAATATGGACTGGCTTAAACGGATGGTTGGCGCGCACCATGGCCGCGCAGCGGGTGGCGGCCATCACGGCGGCGGCCACGGCAGCCATGGTGGCCACGGCGGCTACGGCAGCAGTCATGGCGGTGATGGCTGGGGGCGGCGCGGCCACGATCGCGGGCTGGGCGGTTTCCCGTCGCCGTCGGACTCCGCCGCGCCCGCGCTGAGTGCCGCATGTGCGAAATGCGGGGCGATCAACGGCGCGCAGGCGAAGTTTTGCGCGCAGTGCGGCGCGTCGCAGGCGCAGCCTGCGTGCGGGGGCTGCCGAGCGCCGCTCGATGCGGCCGCGCGATATTGCCCGCAATGCGGCGCGGCCGTGGCGGGGGCGCGTGGGTAGGCCGGTTCGTGCGGGGCACCGGGCGGGCAGGCCCACCGCCTGCGCGCCGCAGATACCGGGCCCGCTCGCTCGCGTCGGCAGGCCCTCGCCCGCAGCGGGCATGCCGCTGCGGTTTGTTTTGCCGCGGTGAGCTGCCGCGGCGTCTCACTGGAAGATCTGCCGTCTGCCGCCCACTCACCGCAGCGGTACGTGAATCTCAGTCACCAAATCGGCGGGTTGCGTATTGGCGGGCGAATTCAGATAAAGCTCGAACGGCGGCGCGTCGGCGCTCTCGCGGCCCGAGTTCGGCAGCCACGTGCCGTACAGCCAGTCATAAGCCTGTTGAAGGTCCGCATACGGCCCCCGGTGGACGAGCACCGCGTGCTCGCCGCCCGCGACGCTCGCATGCGTGACGGGCGGCGTCACGTTGATCGACGCCGTCACCGGACCAAGCGCGAAGCACGCTTGGGCGTGCAACTGCTCGGCGGGCGTCGTGTGGGGATCGTCGTGAAAGATGCCGATGCATTGCGTATCGGGGCCGAATAGCCCGCGCTCGCCGATCCATGCGGCAAGCGTATCGAATGCGCGGTTGATTTCCGGATACGGGCCGACGTGATCGACGGCCAGCACGTCGATTGCATGGGCTTGGCGAATTTCCACTCGATACTCGGCCATCGGTTGATCTCCTGTCGAAGGCGGGACGATGCGGCCGGCGCCGATCGGTTCGCCGGTCTGCGAGGCAGGCGCGTCGGCCGCCCCGCCGGTGCGCGGCTCTTTGTCGATAACCGATGATCTGGTGGCCACGATGCCGCGGCATGCGGGCGGCGTCGGCAAGCTGACTCGCTCGCAAAGGCGTTGCGGATCGGACAGACGATGTTTCGAGCGCGTGCGGATGCGATTGTGCACTCGATTGAACCGCATTAGGAAACGGGCTGGCCAGCGGCGCGTCTTTCCGCCGACGGTGCGCGAATAAAACTGTAAAACCGTAAAACCCGCAAAGTCGCCAAACGCTCGCCAATGCCGGCGCGTGTTCCTTTGCGGCCATCCCGCGCCGTGGCGCGACGCCATCCTTTACCTTTCATCTGCGTTCGCATCGGGCCCCATTCGCATTTCACAATTTTTTAGGAATAGGGTCGATTCCGCGTCTAAAGTTTAAGATCGGCGCTCGCTACGCGATTGCAGCGGTCATCGTTGACCGTGTAAGTTCGGCCTCGCGTGCACGCCGCCTATATTCGGAGTCCGCAGGGTTTATCGTTCGTCAGTGTTTCCAACCGCAGCCCACGCTTTCGGGAGAGAACAAATGGAATCGTCCAGCTTCCTGACGTCGCTACAAAACACCTTGGGCGTCTATCTGCCCAAAATCGCCGGCGCGATCGGCATATTGATCATAGGTTGGATCATCGCGGTGCTGGTCCGGGCCGGCGCGCGCAAGCTGCTTGCCGCGTTGAAAGTCGATGCGCGGATCTCGGAGAGCACCGGGCAGGGTGCGCAGGTGGAGCGCATCGTCGCGGGCGGGCTTTTCTGGCTCGTGCTGCTCATGACCGCGATCGGCATTTTCAATGCGTTGAATCTTTATGCGGTGTCGAATCCGTTTTCGCAACTGGTCGGCAAGATCGTCAACTATTTGCCGAACCTGCTGGGCGGTGCGGCGCTCACACTGATCGCGTGGCTCATTGCGTCGCTGCTGCGCAGCGTCGCGGACAAGGCACTGAAGGCGAGCAAGATCGACAGCAAGCTCTCGCAGACGACAGGCACGCAGCCGATGAGCACGTTTCTCGGCGACGTGCTGTTTTGGCTCGTGATCCTGCTGTTCATTCCGGCGATCCTTGCCGCGTTCGATCTGAACGGGCTGCTCGCGCCTGTGCAAAGCATGATCGACAAGATCCTCGCGATCGTGCCGAACGTGTTCGCGGCGGCGGTGATCGGGTTTGTTGGCTGGCTCGTCGCGAAGGTGCTGCGCGGGCTGGTGACGAATCTGCTCGTCGCGGCGGGCGCGGACAAACTCACGCAAAATGTCGGCAGCGCGACGCCGGTGAAGCTGTCGAGTCTGATCGGCACGGTGGTCTATATCTTCGTGTTCGTGCCGACGCTGATCTCCGCGCTCGACGCGCTGAAGATCGAGGCGATCTCGCGCCCGGCGACCGATTTGCTCGGCCAGTTTCTGGGCGCGGTGCCTGACATCGTCGCGGCCGTCGTGATCGTGCTCGTCACGTTTTATGTTGCGCGCTTCGTCGGCGCGCTCGTGCAGAAGCTGCTCGTCGCGGCGGGTGTCGACGGCCTGCCCGCCGTGCTGGGCATCGGGCGCGTGTTCTCCGGCGTTTTGCAGCCGTCGGTACTCGCCAGCCGGCTCGTGATTTTCTTCGCGATGCTGTTCGCAACCGTCGAGGCCGCAAACCGGCTCGGTTTTACGCAGGTGCGCGACGTCGTCACGCTGTTCATCGAGTTCGGCGGCCATGTGCTGATGGGCGGCGTGATCCTTGTGATCGGCTTCTGGCTCGCGAGCCTCGCGCGCCGCGTGATCGAGCAGGCGGATCACGATCACAGCGTGCTGCTGTCGCGAATCGCGCAGTTCGCCATTCTGGGTCTGGTCTTCGCGATGGGGCTGCGTGCGATGGGCATTGCGAACGAGATCGTGCAGCTCGCGTTCGGGCTCGTGCTCGGCGCGGTTGCGGTGGCGGTGGCGCTGTCGTTCGGCCTCGGCGGCCGTGAAGCGGCGGGCAAGCTGCTCGATCGCTGGTTCAATCAGCGCGGCAGGCAGGAGTGATGTGATCGGCAGGCGGCGTGCGCAATGCGCGCCGCGTTCGCCGGCAGTGGCCAAGGGGATGCCGTGTCTGACTTGTGGCGCGCGCACCTTGGGCGTGTTTGCGCGGATAACCCGCAAGCGCCGGGTGCGCAAGGGTTCAGCGTCGCGTCCGCGTCATGCCGTTTGGAATGCATCCGCTATTCGCTGCGCCCGTTGCTTGTGGTGACTCACCCCGCGCACGCTTTTCGAAAGCGGCGAAACCTGCATCGCTGGCCGCGCTGCAGGCGTCGGCCGTCGTTTGTCGGGGCAGCCAAACGGTGCTCTTTTCTTCTGGCATACGCCCGGACGAAGCCCGATTGTTGACGGGCGATCCGCAGCGCGCGTTTGCAAGCCCGTTATTCGTGTGAGTGGAACCTAGGCCGCATCCGCATGGCGGATGCGGCTTTGTGCCGTTGCGGCGGCTTGCGTGCGCGGCAGCGGCGGCAAGCCGATGAAGCGCGCGGTGCCCGAGCGCAGCGCGAGCGCGTAGAGCACCATCGGCGCGACCACGCCCGCGAGCGTGCCGAGCGCGAGATGCAAGCCGACGTTCGTGATGCCCAGCTTCACGAGCACGATTCGCGCGCCCGCGGTGGCGAGGATGTGCGCAAGATAAATGGGCATCGACGCGAAGCCGATCCGTTCGAGCCACGACGGCCGGCTCTGCCCGCTGTGCGCGCGGCCGCCGCGCAGCGACGCGCGATAGACGAGCATTAGCACGAGCGCGGTGCCTGCGAGCCCGGCGGGCACGGCCCACACGCTGGTCGAATCGCCGAAGCGATGGGCGAACACCACGGCCGCGCCGAACGCCGCCGCCGCCACGCCGATCGCGGGCAGGGTCGACGTGCGCGCGAGCAGCGCGGGCAGTTTGTCGCCGATCAGCATGCCGAATAGGAAAAACGGCAGGTACGTGAGCGTTTTCGCCACGATGTCCGGCTGCGCGAACGGCGCGAGCGCGAGCGAGCCGATCGCGAGCGCGACGAGCAGCGCGCGCACGCCGCCGGATACCGCGCCGCCGCGCCCGCCCAGGCCTGGCACGACGGCCGCGATCGCCCATGCAACCAGCATGCAGACAAACAGCGCGTACAGGAACCAGAACTGGCCGAACGGCCGCCAGCCGATGGCGAGCAGATCGTGCAGCGTGAACGGGTGGTTCATCCCGTGCGACGACAGCGCGATTTGCACGCCGCCTTGCAGCACCGACCAGACGAGGTACGGATAAACGATCGTGCGCAGCTTCGACGAAAGAAATTCGCCGCCGCTTGCGTGCTGCAGCGATTTCGGCACATGCAGTCCTGACAGCAGGAAGAACAGCGGCATGTGAAACGTGTAGATCGTATAGTCGGTTGCCGCGAGGAATTCGCTCAGCCCGGCGGGGACCAAGCCGGCCGAGACGAGGCCGCGCAGCACATGCCCGTAGACGACGAGGATGATGCCCGCGCCCCGAGCGGTATCGAGATAAGAGGCCCGCATGGTCTGAATGGAATAATCGGTGATCGTTGGACGTGATCAGGCCCCAATGCTGTCGCCGGATCGCACGGACGCGGCCGATGGGGCTCGACGTTGGCCCACACTGTATGCGCTGGCCCGGCCACGGTCTGTATGGCGGGAGACACAAGCCCGCTGTCGCGGCGCGCGTGGCCGGGCTGGGCCGCGCATTTCGTAGGTAAAACGAAAGAATGGACGTTTGCCGATTTTCGATAACACGTCGATTAATGACTCACTAGCATCGATTCTCAGTCGCGGAACGGCCCGTCACGGCAGCCGCTCCGCCGCCTTCGAGGAGAGAGTCATGCAGACGGAATCGAATGGCCGCCCCGGCGCGGGCGGCAGCGCGGCGCAACCGGCGCTCAAGCAAACGCTCGGCACCTGGCAGCTGTGGGGCATTGCGGTCGGGCTCGTGATTTCCGGCGAATACTTCGGCTGGAGCTACGGCTGGGCGAGCGCGGGCACGCTCGGCTTCGTCGTCACCGCGCTGTTCGTCGCGGCGATGTACACCACGTTCATCTTCAGCTTCACCGAGCTGACGACGTCGATTCCGCACGCGGGCGGCCCGTTCGCCTACGCGCGCCGCGCGTTCGGCCCGACGGGCGGCTATCTCGCGGGCGCCGCGACGCTCGTCGAGTTCGTGTTCGCGCCGCCCGCGATCGCGCTGGCGATCGGCGCGTATCTGCACGTGCAGTTTCCGGGGCTCGAGCCCAAGCATGCGGCGATGGGCGCGTATCTCGTGTTCATGGCGCTCAATATCGTCGGGGTGCAGATCGCGGCGACGTTCGAGCTCGTCGTCACGCTGCTCGCGATCTTCGAATTGCTGGTGTTCATGGGCGTCGTGTCGCCGGGCTTCGCGTGGAGCCACTTCACGAAGGGCGGCTGGGCGGGCGCCGATCACTTCAGCATGGGCGCGTTTCACGGCATGTTCGCGGCGATTCCGTTCGCCATCTGGTTTTTCCTCGCGATCGAAGGCGTCGCGATGGCGGCCGAGGAAGCGAAGAATCCGAAGCGCTCGATTCCGATCGCGTATGTCGCGGGGATTCTCACGCTCGTCGCGCTGGCGATCGGCGTGATGGTGTTCGCAGGCGGCGCGGGCGACTGGACCAAGCTCGCGAACATCAACGATCCGCTGCCGCAGGCGATGAAGTACATCGTCGGCGCGAACAGCGGCTGGATGCACATGCTCGTCTGGCTCGGCCTGTTCGGCCTGGTCGCGTCGTTCCACGGGATCATCCTCGGCTATTCGCGCCAGATCTTCGCGCTGGCCCGCGAAGGCTACCTGCCCGAATGGCTCGCGAAAGTGCATCCGCGCTTCAATACGCCTTATCGCGCGATTGTCGCGGGCGGCGTGATCGGCATTGCCGCGATCTATAGCGACGAGTTGATTCAGTTCGCCGGCCAGACGCTGACCGCGAACATCGTGACGATGTCGGTATTCGGCGCTATCGTGATGTATATCGTCAGCATGGCCGCGCTGTTCAAGCTGCGCCGCACGCAGCCGCGGATGGCGCGGCCGTTCCGCGCGCCGCTGTATCCGCTGTTTCCGGCATTCGCGCTCGTGGCCGCGGTGGTGTGCCTCGCGACGATGGTGTATTTCAACGCGCTCGTTGCGCTGATCTTCGTCGCGTTCCTCGTGCTTGGCTACGGCTATTTTCTTGCCACCGGCTCGCAGCGCGCGGCAGCGCCCATCGACGCATTGTTGGAGGAATGAATGGGCCGCAGGCGGTGCGCGCGCGACCGGGATACGCGTGGCGCGCAGCGCGTTCGGCGGCAGTGCGCCGGCATGCGCGGCTCGGCGGCGGATGGCCGGGCGCGCATGGCCGGCGCAACGCGCGCGGAGCCGGGCATTCGTTGAACGGCGATGCGGATGGACGCGCGGCGCACGGCAGGCGCGGCCAGCACGACACAAGGAGGATTCACGCAGATGCGATATACGGAGACGATCGGTTTGCGCACCTATCGCTTCGCGGACCTGAAGACGTTGCTCGCGAAAGCGAGCCCGCTGCGTTCCGGCGACGAGTTGGCGGGCGTCGCGGCCGCGACCGAGGAGGAGCGCGTCGCCGCGAAGATGGCGCTCGCGAACGTGCCGCTCACGGCATTCATCAACGAGGCGCTGATTCCTTATGAGGACGACGAGGTCACGCGCCTCATCGTCGATACGCATTCGCGCGACGCGTTCGCCGAGATCTCGCATCTGACGGTCGGCGATTTCCGTAATTGGCTGCTGTCGAGCGCGGCCGATGCCGCCGCGCTCGAGCGCATCGCGCCGGGACTGACGCCGGAGATGGTCGCGGCGGTGTCGAAGCTGATGCGCAACCAGGATCTGATCGCCGCGGCGAGAAAGCGCCGCGTGGTCACGCGCTTTCGCAACACCGTCGGGCTGCCGGGGCGCATGTCGGTGCGGCTGCAGCCGAATCATCCGACCGACGACGTGAAGGGCATTGCCGCGTCGATGCTGGATGGGCTGATGTACGGCTGCGGCGACGCTATGATCGGCATCAATCCGGCCACCGACAGCCTCGCCGCGATCACGAAGCTGCTTACGATGATCGACGCGTTTCGCGAACGCTACCGCGTGCCGACGCAATCGTGCGTGCTGACGCACGTGACGAACACGATCGCCGCGATCGACAAAGGCGCGCCGGTCGATCTCGTGTTCCAGTCGATCGCGGGCACCGAGCAGGCGAACGCGAGCTTCGGCATCTCGATCGCGCTGCTCGCCGAGGCGCGCGACGCGGCGCTTGCGCTCAAGCGCGGCACGCTCGGCGACAATCTGATGTACTTCGAGACGGGCCAGGGCAGCGCGCTGTCGGCGAACGCGCATCACGGTGTCGACCAGCAGACCTGCGAGGTGCGCGCATACGCGCTCGCGCGCGCGTTCGAGCCGTTTCTCGTCAACACGGTGGTCGGTTTTATCGGCCCGGAGTATTTGTACGACGGCAAGCAGATCATCCGCGCGGGGCTCGAGGACCACTTCTGCGGCAAGCTGCTCGGCGTGCCGATGGGCTGCGACATCTGCTACACGAATCACGCGCAGGCTGATCAGGACGACATGGACAATCTGCTGACGCTGCTCGGCGCGGCGGGCATCAATTTCATCATGGGGATTCCGGGCGCGGACGACGTGATGCTCAACTATCAAAGCACGTCGTTTCACGATCAGCTGTACGTGCGCGAGGTGCTGGGCCTGCGCCGCGCGCCCGAATTCGAGGAATGGCTGGAGACGATGGAGATCGTCGATGCGCGCGGCGCGTTGCGCGCTGCGTCGCCGCGAGCGCCGCTGCTGGCCGGCGCGAATGACTGGATGGGGATTGGCGCATGAGCGACGCGGTCGAAAGAAATCCGTGGAGCGAGCTGCGCGCGTTCACGAACGCGCGGATTGCGCTCGGCCGCGCGGGCAACAGCCTGCCGACTGCGCCTTTGCTCGCGTTCAACCTGTCGCACGCGCAGGCGCGCGACGCGGTGCATCAGCCGCTCGATGCCGATGCGCTGCGCCGCGAGTTGGACGCAGCCGGTTTCGCGACGCTCGCGGCCGACAGCGCTGCGCCCGATCGCCAGCATTATCTGCGCCGGCCCGACCTCGGCCGCAGGCTGTCCGACGCGAGCCGCGCGGCGCTCGCGCAGGCGGCGGCCGCAAGCGGCGGCGACGCGGCGCGCCCCGATGTCGTGTTCGTGATCGGCGACGGCTTGTCGGCGTTCGCCGCGGCCAAGCAGGCGCTGCCGCTGTTGAACGCGGTGCGGCCGAAGCTCGACGGCTGGCGCATCGGGCCTGTGGTCGTCGCGCGGCAAGCGCGCGTCGCGCTCGGCGACGAGATCGGCGAGCTGCTCGGCGCGCGGCTCGTCGCGATGCTGATCGGCGAGCGGCCGGGGCTGAGTTCGCCGGACAGTCTCGGGGTTTATTTGACGCATGCGCCGAAGGTTGGTTGTCATGACGCGCAGCGCAACTGCATCTCGAACGTGCGGCCCGAAGGGCTACCGCATGAGGCGGCCGCGCACAAGCTGCACTATCTGCTGACGCACGCGCGGCGGCTCGGGCTGACGGGCGTCGGGCTCAAGGACGACAGCGATGTGTTGCTGCCCGCGGCGCGCGCCGAGCGGTTGGCGGTGGAATGATCCAGCGCGGCGTGGCGCACGACTGGGTGCGAAGCCAATCGAACCAATCGAATCTGCCGAACCTCAATCGCCGCGAAACAACCGCTCGCAGATGAAATCGACGAATACCCGCACCTTCGGCGACAACTGCCGGCTCGACGGCCACAAAACCGAAAACTGTCCCGGATCGATCGAATACTGGTCGAGCATGGTGGCGAGCTTGCGCTGCTCGAGCGCGTCGTGGGCGAGGAAATCCGGCATGTAGCCGATGCCGAATCCCGCGATCACGGCGGCGCGCAGCGCCTCCATGTTGTTGCACGTCATCGCGGTGCGCAGGTTCGGCGGCTCGCCGCCGTCCGGCAGCAGCGCCCAAGGCTGCAGCTTGCCGGTGGTCGGGAAGCGGTAGCGCACGCAGCCATGCGCGTCCAGATCGCGTAGCGTGCGCGGCGTGCCGGCCTGCGCGAGGTACGCGGGCGACGCACACAGCACGAAGCGAAACGGCCCGAGACGGCGCGACATCAGGCTCGAATCCGTCAGCGTGCCGCTGCGGATCACCGCATCGAAGCCGCCGTCGACGACGTCGACGAGACGATCGTTGAAATCGAGATCCAGCTCGACCTCCGGATAGCGGCGCTTGAATTCGGGCAGCACCGGCAGCAGGAACCGGTAGCCGATCACGGGCAGGCTTATGCGCAGCCGGCCGCGCGGCGTCTGCGCACTCTGCGAGACGGCGGCTTGGGCGTCGCGCAGCTCTTCGAGGATACGGTGACAGCGTTCGTGGAAATGCCGCCCTTCGTCGGTCAGCGTGACCTTGCGCGTGGTTCGGTGAAAGAGCCGCACGCCGAGCGTGTGCTCCAGCCTTGCGATCGTCTTGCCGACCGCCGATGCCGAAACGCCGAGCTTGCGGCCCGCCGCGACGAAGCTCAGCGTTTCTGCCGTGCATACGAACGCGACGATGCCGTTCAAATTGTCCATGCCGCTTCGATCCTCTCAAGCCATGCCAATTGCGGATTTTAATTCCGCAATATCCGGAATTTCATGTCATTTTTCACAAATTGAATCTGAATTATCGTTCATCGCTCGGCCGGGTAGCGTGTGGCGCGCGCTTTCGCGTCACGGGGACTGGCGTTTTTTGAAGGATTCGACGAACGATGGATACGGACTCCCCTTTTTCTTCCGCGCGGCTCGCGATACTCGCGGCCGTCTGCCTGGCCGCGCTCGCGCTGCCGCTCAGTTTTTCGGGCGGCGCGGTCGCCACGCCCGCGATCGGCCGCGATCTGGACGGCGGCCCCGTCGCGATGAGCTGGATCACGAACGCGTTCATGCTGACTTTCGGCAGCCTGCTGATGGCGGCGGGCGCGCTGGCCGACCAGTTCGGCCGCAAGCGTGTGTTCGCGGCGGGCGTCGGCGGTTTTACCGTGTGCGCGCTTGCGCTGGGCTTCGCGCCGTCGATCGTCGCTGTCGATCTGCTGCGCGCCGCACAAGGCGTGGCGGCGGCGGCGGCGCTCGCGGGCGGCACGGCCGCGCTCGCGCAGGAATTCGACGGCGCCGCGCGCACGCGTGCGTTCAGTTTGCTCGGCACGACATTTGGCGTCGGGCTCGCGTTCGGCCCGGTGCTCGCTGGCATGCTGATCGAGCGCTTGGGCTGGCGCGCGATCTTCGTGACGGGCGCGGTGCTCGGCGTGCTGTCGCTCGCATTCGGCGTGCCGCGGATGCGCGAGTCGCGCGATCCCAATGCGCTGCGCCTTGATTGGGCGGGCACGGCGGCATTCACCGCGATGCTGTCGTGCTTCACATTCGGCGTGATCCAATCGCAGGCGAGCGGCTGGTCGAATCCGGTTGTCGCGGGACTGCTCGCGGGCGCGGCCGGGCTGGCGATCGCTTTTGCCGTGATCGAAACGCGCGTTGCCCGCCCGATGCTCGATCTCACGCTGTTTCGCTATCCGAGCTTCGTCGGCGTGCAGGTGCTGCCGATCGCCACCTGCTATTGCTACATCGTATTGCTCGTCGTGCTGCCGCTGCGCTTCATCGGCGTGGACGGCCTGAGCGAACTCGATACCGGCTGGCTGATGCTCGCGATCTCCGCGCCGATGCTCGTCGTGCCGACGCTCGCCGCGACGCTCACGCGTTGGATGTCGGCAGGCGTGATCTCGGGGATCGGACTGTTGATCGCGGCAGCCGGGCTGTATTGGCTGAACCGCGCGCTCGCAAGCGCGGCGCCCGGTGGCGTGGCCGCCCCGCTCGGGCTGATCGCGCCGATGCTGACGATCGGCGTCGGCGCGGGGATGCCGTGGGGGCTGATGGACGGCTTGTCGGTGAGCGTGGTGCCGAAGGCGCGCGCGGGCATGGCGACGGGGATTTTCAGCACCATGCGGGTGGCGGGCGAAGGGATCGCGCTTGCGCTCGTCAACGCGCTGCTGGCGGCGCTCGTTCAGGCCCGGATGCATGCGGCGGCGGCTTCGTCCGCCACGCCCGACGCCGTGCACGAGGCGGCCGCGCGGCTTGCGGCTGGCGATGTCGCGCATGCCGCGGCGCTTGTGCCGGGCGTCGCGCATACGGCGCTGCGGCAAGACTACGCGGCCGCGTTCGGCAGTGTGCTCGACGGGCTGATGGTGGTGACGGCGTTGTGCGCGCTGGCGTCGTTTGCGTTTTTGAGCCGCACGCGCGCGCACGGCGAAGCGACGGACCAGACGCCGGTCGACGCGCCCGCGCGGCGCATGCAACGGCCCGCGTTCGATCGCGAGTGCGGATGAGCGATCGGCCTGCCGCGCCTAGCGGCGCGCACCGCTTGCCGGCCGGTTGCCCCCGGCGAAACCGCCGCCGCGCGCGGGCCTGCTCACGCGCGGCGGCTGGCGGCCGGGCCGTCAGAAGAACCCGAGCGGCTTGTCGCTATAGCTGACGAGCAAATTCTTCGTCTGCTGATAATGATCGAGCATCATCTTGTGCGTTTCGCGGCCGATCCCCGATTGCTTGTAGCCGCCGAACGCCGCATGCGCCGGGTACGCGTGATAGCAGTTCGTCCACACGCGGCCGGCCTCGATGCCGCGGCCGATCCGGTATGCGCGGCTGCCGTCGCGTGTCCATACGCCGGCGCCCAGGCCGTACAGCGTGTCGTTCGCGATCTCGAGCGCTTCTTCCTCGTTCTTGAACGTCGTCACCGCGAGCACCGGCCCGAAGATCTCCTCCTGGAAGATGCGCATCTTGTTGTGGCCGCGGAACACAGTCGGCTTCACGTAATAGCCTTGCGCGAGTTCGCCCGCGAGCACGTTGCGCTCGCCGCCCGTCAGGCATTGCGCGCCTTCGCTGCGGCCAATGTCGATGTACGACAGGATCTTGTCGAGCTGCTCGGCCGACGCCTGCGCGCCGATCATCGTCCGCGAGTCGAGCGGATGGCCCTGGCGGATCGATTCGACGCGCTTCAACGCACGCTCCATGAAGCGCTCGTAAATGCTCTCCTCGACAAGCGCGCGCGACGGGCACGTGCACACTTCGCCCTGGTTCAGCGCGAACATCGCGAAGCCTTCCAGCGCCTTGTCGAAGTAACTGTCGTCGCGGTCCATCACGTCGGCGAAGAACAGGTTCGGGCTCTTGCCGCCCAGCTCGAGCGTGACGGGAATCAGGTTTTCGCTCGCATATTGCATGATGAGGCGGCCTGTCGACGTTTCGCCGGTGAAGGCGATCTTGGCGATCCGCTTGCTCGATGCGAGCGGCTTGCCCGCCTCCAGGCCGAAGCCGTTGACGATGTTCAGCACGCCCGGCGGCAGCAGATCGCGGATCAGCTCGGCAAACACCAGGATCGACGCAGGCGTCTGCTCGGCGGGCTTCAGCACGACGCAATTGCCGGCCGCGAGCGCGGGCGCGAGCTTCCAAGCGGCCATCAGCAGCGGAAAATTCCACGGGATGATCTGGCCGACCACGCCTAGCGGCTCATGGAAGTGGTACGCGACCATGTCGCCGCCGATGTCGGCAATCGAGCCCTCCTGCGCGCGGATGCAGCCCGCGAAGTAACGGAAATGGTCGATCGCAAGCGGCACGTCGGCTGCGGTCGTCTCGCGCAGCGGCTTGCCGTTGTCGATGGTCTCGGCCACCGCGAGGCGCATGAGGTTCGCCTCCATCCGGTCGGCGATCTTCAGCATCAGGTTCGCGCGATCGGCGGGCGACGTCGCGGCCCAGCCGGCCTTCGCCGCATGCGCGGCATCGAGCGCAAGTTCGACGTCGGCTTCGCGCGAGCGAGGGATCGCGGTGAACGGCTGGCCGGTGACGGGCGACACGTTGTCGAAATATTCGCCGCCGGCCGGGGCGACCCATTCGCCGCCGATGAAATTTCCATATTGCTTGCGGTACGGAAATTCGATGGTCAGATGCTGCATGTCCGCGTGATTCATCGTTGCTCCTCGCATGTCGGGGTGATGCGCCGCGCGATGCGGCGCTCGCGTTGCGATACGCCAAAATCGTGCCAGCGTGCGCGGCGGCGGTGCAGCCGGGCCGTGCGGCGCGTGGGGCGGCGCGAAGCGGGCGTGATGGCGGTGCACCGGCGCCGGACGCGATTGCGCCGTTATGGAACAGCCGCCCCGCGCGAGTTGTTCAGCGGTGGCACAGCGTGGCGCGCAACCGGGCCACGTGGCGGCGCCGCTGCCGCGCCGCGCTTCGGCACGGGAATTGCGTGATCGCATCGATCGTTTCATTTTCGGCAACGCAAAGGGAGGCGCAATGAATCGCGAGCACGCCAGCGCCGAGACGACGGCAGAGGACACGGGACGCAGCGCGGACGGCGACGGCGTTACCGGGCGTGCGGTCGTCAGCGTCGCGCACGACGCCGACGAACAGGCGCGCAACCTGATCGGCTGGCGCCAGGCTTACGACCAGCTCGCGGCGGGCCGCTTCATCGGCACGCTGACCGAACTGCCGCTCGACACGATGAAGCTGTTCCGCGAGACGACGAGCCATACGCTCAGGCAGGCGTGCGAGGTGCGCGGCGACGCGTACTGGTTCGGTATCCCGCTCGCGCGCGACGGCGCGGCGCGCATCGATGCGCAACCGATCGCCGCCGGCGCGTTCGCGCTGCGTCCCGGCAACGTCGAGTTCGAACTGCTGACGCCCGCGCAATTCTCGATCTATGGGGTGGTTGTGCGCGGTGCGGTGCTGCGCCGCTATGCACAGGAGGTCGAGCGTTGCGAGCTGGACGAGCGGCTGCAGCAGCAGGCGGTCGTGCCGGTCGGCGCGGCGCGTCTGAGCGCGCTTTGCGCGCTGCTCGCGCAGCGGCTCGACGATGCGGGTTCGATGAGCGCGGCGCACGCGCCGCTGTCCGGCTGCGCGCGCGACGATTTGCAGGCGCAGGTGCTGGCAGCGCTGTTCGATCTGTGCGCGTCGCCTGCCGATGGCGCGGCCTCCGTTCACGTGTCGCGGCGGCGCAGGATTGTCGCGGCCGCGCGCGACTATGTGCTCGCGCATCGTTCGCGGCCGGTTGGCGTGCCGGAACTGTGCCAGCAATTGCACGTGAGCCGGCGCACGCTGCAGTACTGCTTTCAGGATGTGCTCGGGATGGCGCCGGCGATGTATCTGCGCGCGCTGCGCCTGAACGGCGCGCGGCGCGACTTGCGGCGGCGCGCGGCCGAATCGGTGCAGGACGTCGCGGCGGCGTGGGGCTTCTGGCATCTGAGCCAGTTCGCGACCGACTATCGGCGGATGTTCGGCACACGGCCGTCGGAGACGTTGCGCGATGCGCTCGTGTACTGAGCCCGGTGAGCCGCGGGCGGTGTGGCGGCGCTTCGGCTGTCTGGCGGGGGCGCGCGTGGCGTGCGTTCCGCGCGGCATGCTGAGTGCCAAATGCCAAATGCCGAGCCCGGCGGCCACGGCCGGATGTTCGCCCGCATAGGAAGCTGATACGCGTGCCCGGCACGTCTGGATGGCGCGCATGCCGCACGGCGATGGTGTTTGTCGACGAATGACCGCAGTTTGAACAGCGCAGCTCGATGTTCGCCGGGACGGCTGGCGGTCTTCGAAAGAAGCAGCCGGCGCGTGCTTGGCCACCTCGCGCGAAATTCGCACCGCGCTCGATCGCGGCAGCGCGCGCGATGGCCGTTTTATCGTGGCGGCGGCCATGCGCGCTGTCATGCTGCTCGGGCCGCTGCTGGCGCATCCGCCATCGGCCTCCTCGCACGCCCGCGCCGTTCGGCAGATCGTCAATCCCGCGGCTTCGGCCATGCGAGCGCATCCCAGTCGATGCGCCGATAAGCGGCTTCGAGTTGCGCAAGCTCGTCGAGCCTATCGCTTGCGTGACGGCTGCGCAGTGCGTCGGGCAGATCGAGCGTAACCGACGTGCAATACGGGTAGTCGCGCGCGCGCAAGCCGGCCGGGATGCTCGAAAACAGCGCGAGCGTCGGCACGTCGAAGCCGTCGGCGAGATGCACCGCCGCCGTATCCACGCTGAATACGACGCGCGCATGCTTCACCCAGCCGATGAACTGGCCGGTGTCGGCACAGTAGCCGCTCACGTCGACGTAGTCTGGATGATCGATCGGCTCGAAGCCGAGCACCGGCAGCTGGTAGGTCCGCGCGAGCCGGTCGACGAGCGCGGCGCGCTGCGTGGCGGGGATGCTGCGCAGCGGCGTGCTTGCCCGCGCACAGAACAGCGCATAGCGGCGCCCGCGCCATGCGGGCGGCAGCTCGGGCAGCGCAAGCCCGGCGAGCCAGCGATTGCGCTTGGCGCCGGCCGGAACCGATTCGGGCGGCACGCCGAGCGCCGACAGGAAGAAATCGACCATCGGCGTCACGGCAAACGCAGGCCAGTACAGATGATTGCCAAGATCGATCCGCGCGTCGCGAGGGCCCGAGGGCAGCGCGGCGGCGGGCCAGGGCAGCGCGCGCGGCGGCGCGATCACCGATGCGGCGGCCGCAAGCCGGTACAGCGCGTCGACATAGCCGGGCGCGTGCGCGGGCCGGTACAGCACGACGCGCAGATGCGCATGGGCGGCGCGGATGGCCGTGAGCGCGGTGATGCCGACCACCGAATCGCCGAGCGCGACGCCCATGCCGTTGACCACATGCACGGCCGATATCGCCGCGTAATCGAGCGTGAACGGGCGGCTGGCCGCGTTCAGCAAGCCGGCGCGAGCGGCCGCGCCGACATGGCCGTGCGTGCGGGCTGCCGGCGCGCATTCGAGATCGTATGGCGCGACGAGCTTACCGCCGGGCGACAGCAGCGTGCCGGGGTACGCGAGCGCGTCGGCAGGCGACAGCGCGGCGTCGCCGGCGGCCCGGCGCGCGGCCGGGTTCGGCAACGACGCAGGCCCGCCGTTCGAACGCGGCGCGGCCCGGGCGATATTTTTCGTCATGGACGTATGCAGCGGGCGATCAAGCCCGGGCCATGTTCACGCGCGACGCGCTCGCAACCCCTGCGCACGGATTTGCGTCAGCGTCGCGGCCGGCGTGCTCGCTTCCTGCGGCACGCGAATGGCGATCAGCGCGGGCAGGCCGCTCGCGAGCGCGCGTTCGAGCGCGGACGGAAAATCGGCGCTGCGCTCGATCGTCTCGCCGTGCGCACCAAAGGCGCGCGCATAGGCGGCGAAATCCGGGTTCGTGAGGCCGGTGCCGTGCACGCGGGCCGGATAATTGCGCTCCTGATGCATGCGGATCGTGCCGAAATGGCCGTTGTCGACGACGATCACGACGATCGCGAGCCCGTACTGAACCGCGGTCGCCAGCTCGTTGCCGGCCATCATGAAGCAGCCGTCGCCCGCCAGCGCGACGACCGTGCGTTGCGGATACAGCGATTTCGCCGCCAGCGCGGCCGGCACGCCGTAGCCCATCGCGCCGCTCGTCGGCGCGAGTTGCGAGCGGAAATGCCGATAGTCGAAGTGGCGATGCAGCCATGCGGCGTAATTGCCCGCGCCGTTCGTGACGATCGCGTCGTCCGGCAGCCGTGCGCGCAGTTGCCGGATCACGTCGCCGAGTTGCACGTCGCCCGGCATCGGCTGCGGCGCCTGCCATTCGAGATACGCGCGATGCGCGTCGGCCGCGCTGCCCGCCCAGGCGGGCGACGCGGGCGGCTCGAGCACGGCGAGCGGCGCGGCGATTTCGGGCATGCCCGAGACGATCGGCAAATCAGCCGCATAAACGCGTCCGAGTTCGTCGGCGCCCTGATGCACGTGAATCAGCGTTTGCGTCGGCTTCGGGATGTCGATGAGCGTATAGCCGCCCGTCGTGGCCTCGCCCAGCCGCGGGCCGAGCGCGAGCAGCACGTCGGCTTCGCGGATGCGCGCGGCGAGCGCCGGATTGATGCCGAGGCCGACGTCGCCTGCGTAGTTCGGGTGCGCGTTGTCGAAGGTGTCCTGGAAGCGGAACGCGCATGCGACAGGAAGCTGCCAGCGCTCGGCAAAGCGGCGCAGATCATCGCAAGCGGCGCTCGTCCAGCCGCTGCCGCCGACGATCGCGAGCGGCCGCTCGGCGCGCGCGAGCGTGTCGCGCAGCGCGCGCATCTGCGCGGCCGACGGCGACGCGGCAATGCGCCGCGCGGCCGGCACGGCCGGTTGCGGCGCGCAGGGCGCGGACAGCACGTCCTCCGGCAACGCGAGCACGACCGGGCCGGGCCGCCCGGACACCGCGACATGAAACGCGCGGCTCAGATATTCGGGGATGCGGCGCGCATCGTCGATTTGCGCGACCCATTTCGCGAGCTGGCCGAACATGCGCCGGTAGTCGATTTCCTGGAACGCTTCGCGATCCAGATGTTCGCGCGCGCATTGGCCGATGAACAGAATCATCGGCGTCGAATCCTGGAAGGCGGTGTGCACGCCGATCGACGCATGCGTCGCGCCGGGGCCGCGCGTGACGAAGGCGACGCCGGGCTTGCCGGTCAGCTTGCCGAGCGCCTCGGCCATGTTCGCGGCGGCGGCTTCGTGCCGGCAGACGACGGTCTGGATGCGCTCGGTTTCGTCGGCGAGCGAATCGAGAACGGCGAGAAAGCTTTCGCCGGGCACGCAAAACACGCGCTCGACCTCGTTGGCGAGCAGCGCATCGACGATCAGCCGCGCACCGGTGACGGCACGCGGTTCGAAATCCGGGGAAATCGACATGGACGGCGGGCTCCCTTCATGGCGGGACGTACAGCTTACGCCGGTTACGGCCGCGACGAAATCCGCGGCGCAACGCGCGGCGGATTTCGCGCGGCCGCGCGCACGTTGCGCCGATGTTCCTTAATATCGACGCCTCCGGCGCTCGGCCGCACGGCATGCCGCCCGAGCGCAAACGGCAGCAAACGAGATCGGACGCGCGCGGCCGGCGAGCGGATCGGTCGCATCGCACAAAACAGCGCCGGCCGCGATGACCGAGGGATCAGATGACCAAGAAACGGGCTTATACGAGCGCAAGCGGAAAGGAGATGGTGTCGGCCGAGGCCGTCGCGCGCGAGCGCAAGCTGCGCTACAACGGGGAGCCGACCGGGAAGACCTACTACAGCCTGCACCGGGCGGGGCAGCGCAAGGAAGTCGTCCATGTGCTGAAGGGCGCCGGCTATTTCGCGTACAAAAGCACGGGGGGCGGCGCGCCCGGCGGCGACGCGCAGGGCGAATCGCTGAATCACGTGCTGTTCAAGGAGGCGCTCGCCACCGTGTCGCATACGCGGCTCGAGCTTTACGTTCCCACGCCGCAGGGGCCGGTGCGCTGGAAGAAATTGGTGCCGGTCCGGATCAACGCCGCGCGAACCGAGGAGCCGGTGCGGCGGCAGGCGGGCGCGCCTTTCTTGGTGGACGTCTATGTCGAGTTCGAGACGGCCGACAGCCTGGGGCTCAAATGGGATGGCCGGATGTGCGTCGAGATCAAGCATTCGCATGCGGTCGACGCGCAAAAACAGGACGAACTGCGCGCGCTCGGCATGCCGGTGATCGAAGTGGACGTCAGCCGCCCGCCCTATGCGTATCCGATCGACGACGACGCCACCACCGACGAGCTGGAAAGCCAGCACCGCGTGCGGCTCAAGCGGATGTTCGAGAGCGACAACGGTTTTCTGAAGGCGGTCGTGTTGAGTAATCCTTCGTCGAACGCGTATCTGAAAAAGCTCGTCGACAGCCAGCGCAACGAGCTTGCCGAGCAGCGGCGGGCGCTGGAGCGGCTCCAGGCCCAACTCGCCGAGCGCGAAACCGAATTGCGGCAAGCCGCCGACGCGAAAGCGAAGAGCGACGAACGCTCACGTGGCGCGAACGCCGCGCTGAGCGAGATGAAGGAGCGGTTGAAGGAAATCTCCGATGCGCAGATGCAAACGGCAGCGAAAAACAACGCGCTGGAGCAGGAATTGGCGCGCGCGCGGCGCGAGCGTCTGGCCGCGCGCGCGATCTGCACATGCCTGATCCTGCTGCTGGCGGGTATCGGTTACTGGCGATTGGCGTCGCCGTCGTCCGCTCAGCCCGAGCCGCCGTCGCGCGCGTTAGGCTCCGTCGCGCAGGAGCCGCGAGGCGGTTAGCGGGCGGTTCACGTCAATGACGGACTCGCGCCGCGCCACCTACCGGTCGAGCGCCGGCGCGACGAGCACCTTGATCTGCTGCTTGTCATGCAGCAACGCTTCGAAGCCGTCGGTGACGGCCCGCGCGAGCGGCACCGTGCGCGTGACGATCGCCGCCGGATCGAGCGCGCCGCGGCGAATCAGATCGAACAGCGCCGGATAGACGTCGCGGTAGCCGACGCTCGTCGTGATCGACAACTCGTCGTTGACTGCGCGGAACGCGTCGAAGCGTGCATCGTGCATCAGGCCGACCATCACCATCCGGCCCCCCTTGCGCAGCACTCGCATCGACGCATCGAGCGTCGCTTGCAAGCCGGCCGCCTCGAAGCTAATCGGCACGCCGAGGCCGCCGGCCGCCGCGCGGATCGTGTCGACGAAGCCCGGATCGCGCGCATCGCACGCGAGCGTTGCGCCCAGCCGCTGCGCGGCCTCGATGCGTTGCGGTGCGACATCGACCGCGGCGACCACCGACGCGCCGTGCGCCTTCGCGAGCATCACGAGCAGCAGACCGATCGGCCCGAGCCCGAAGATCGCGCATGCGTCGCCCGCGCGCAGCCCGCTGCGCCGCAGCGCGTGCAGCGCGACCGCTGCGGGTTCGAGCACGGCCGCCTGTTCGAGCGTGACGTCGTCCGGCAGCTTATGCAGCATGTAAGCGGGCACGGTCGCGTAGTCCGCCATTCCGCCGTCGCCCATCAGGCCGGCGAAGCCCATCGATTCGCACAGGTTGTATGCGCCGCCCGCGCAGTATGCGCAGCGCCGGCAGCGGTATTCCGGCTCCACCGCGACGCGGTCGCCAAGCCGCAGGCCCTCGACCTGCGCGCCGACTTCGGCAACGATGCCGCAGAACTCGTGACCGATCGTGAGCGGCGCGCGGCGGCCGGACACCGGATGCGGCTTATCGGTCGGGATTGCGTGCGGCCCGTCGGCGTACTCATGGACGTCGCTGCCGCAGATTCCGCAGTACACGACGGCGACGCGCACCTCATGCGCGCCGACGGGCGCTGGATCGAGATCGACGACGCGCAGATCGCGCGCGCCGTGCCATTGCAGTGCTTTCAAGACAAACTCCCGAGGTCGTGGTCGCGCGCCGTGGTGCGCGCGCCGGTGGCGCCGAGGCCGGCGCGGCGGCTTAGCACCGCCGGCGCCGTCTCGACGAGCAAGAATGACGCCGCGCAGGCGATGAGCGCGCCGCCCGCCGCGATCCACATCACAACGGGCAGGCCGAAGCGGTGGGCCGCGAAGCCCGCGATCGTCGGCGCGAAGAAGCCGCCGATCAGCTCGCCGATGCCCATGATCAGCCCGAGCGCCGTCGCAACCGAGCGCCGGTCGATCGTCTCGGCGGGGATCGTCGCCATGAACAGCGTGAAACAGCCGAGGCCCGTATAAGTGAGCAGCACGCCGGCGCCGAGCGCCCATGTGGATTGCGCGTACATCATCACGATCGGGCAGAGCGCCGCGATTGCCGCGAACAGCACCATCGCCGGCTTGCGGCCGACGCGATCCGAGATCGCGGGCACCGCGAAGCCCCACAGCACCCAGGCGGCGCCGAGGCAGCTCAGCACGCCGCTCATCTGCTGCGGCGTCAGCCGGCGCGCTTCGACGAGGAAGGTCGGCGCGAACGACACGAGCACGATGAACCATGTGACGAAGCTGCAGCTGATCAGCACGCATAGCAGGATGTTGCGGTGCTTCAGCAGTTGCCAGCGGTTCGCGCGGCCGGCGCCGGGTTCGCGGGCGCTGTCGCCCGCGCCATGCGCGCGGCTGCCCGCATGGCTTCCCGTGGCGGCCGCGCTTGCCGCGCCGGCGTCGCGCGGCGGCCGCTCGCGCACGAACAGTGCGATCAGCGCGGCGATCACGAAGCCGGGCAGGCACGACAGATAGAACGCGGTGCGCCAGCCGTACTCGGTCGCGAAATGGATCACGACGGGCGGGCCGATGACCGCGCCGAGCAGCCCCGCCGCCGAGCCTTGCAGCAAGCCCATGTTGAGGCCGCGCCGATGCGGCGCCGAGCTTTCGATCATCAGCGATTGCGACAGCGGCAGCACCGGCCCTTCGGCGACGCCCATCAGCGCGCGGAACACGAGCAGCGCCACGAAGCTCCCGACGAGGCCCGACAGCGCCGAGCAGAGCGAAAAGACGATCACGGCAACGACCAGGATCTGCTTGCGGGCGCCGCGCGCGTCGGAATACGCGCCTGCCACCGCGCCGGACAGCGACCACATCAGCGCGAGCACCGACGACAACATGCCGAGCTGCGTATGGCTCAAGCGCAGTTCGGCGGAGATGAAGGGAAACAGGAACGATAACGCCAGCCGGTCGAAGAATACGAAGCCGAATGCGAGAAACAGAATCGCGAGCAGCAGATTCTCGTAGCTGAGCCAGCGGGCCGTCTTGGCGGCCGGCACGGAATTCATGATGACCCCTGCGCCGGCGTTAGCGGAACAGCTTGTCGATCGCCGCGGCGCCCAGGCCGACGCGCTCGTAATGCGCGCGACACATCGCGATATACGAATGCACGTCGAAGTAGCCGGTGGCGTTGCCTTCGTCGTCGAGCCAGATCAGCGGCCCCTTGACGATGAAGAACACCTTCATCGGCTGCTCGTGCTCGAACGCGACGAGCGTGTGCCCCTCGCCCGGCGATTCGTAGACGAAATCGCCGGCGGTCGCGGTCCAGTCGTGTTCGAGATAGCCCCATTTGCCCGAAATCGTGTACGCGAACACTTCATGCGGGTGATAGTGGCGATTCACGAGGCCCGCGCTGCGCGCGCACAGGATGTCGCACCATTGGTTATGGGTCGGCGAGATCCACAGCGGACGCGACGATACCGTCTCGGTGAACGGCACGTACAGGCGCGGATCGTCGGCTGCCGCGTCGGCGATATAAGCCTCGGGCTTCGCGTCGGGCATCAGCGCGTTCGCGATCGGCTTCAGGTCGCGCCAGAATTCGGTGTGAGCGGGAGCTACCATGCTTGCCTCCTGGTAATTTTGATCATGGCTAAAATTTAAGCGTCAGCGGGCACAACCGCTTGATCGACCGGGACTTTTCTGTTGATCGACAGGGACGGCCCGGGCTGGCGGGCCTGCGCGCGGGCTTATCGTGCGATGTCGCCGCCGGGCCGGATAAAGGGTCGGTTCCCGCTGATTACAGGCTGCGCCCGCGCGTTTTTCCGGCACGCCCCCCGCGCAAGCGCGGCAACTTGGCTCATTGCCACGACGAACGGCGCCGAAATGCGAGCGAAAACGCACAGCCTTCGGCTTAAAAGTGCTTTCATGACGGTGGCCGCCATCGCCGAACGAATTGCCTGCGGGATGGAGGGCCGGGCGCTGCGTCATGCCTGCGCCATGCATTGGCCTCGCGCGCGGCCCGTGCGGCGGCGGGCGCAAGCGCATCATCAGCATGAGCAGGGGCTAGGAGACACGATGAACACGGTTGGCTATCCGGGCCATGGCGCGAACCATGGCCCGGACTATTGCGCGGTCACGCGCATGTCGACAGCGGGCGTGCCGCCCGGCGAGCGGATCGCGCTCTGGGAGGCGTACAACGCTGACGCGCTCATCGGCCTGCGTTGCTCGTCGCTCAGCGAAACGGGGCTCGATGCGAGCCTCGCGAACTACATGCTCGACGGCATGCGGCTTGCCGACATCTCGGGCAACACGCACCAGATCGAGCGCAGTCCCGCGCTCGTGCGCAATTGTCCGAAGAATTCGATTTTTGCGTGCCAGGTGGTCGAGGGGCGCGCGTACTTCATTCAGCACGAACGTTGCGAGATCGTCGATGCGGGCGAAACGATCGTCTACGACACGCGCCGGCCGTATATCTTCGGCTTTCCGACCGGGATGCGCCAGTTCCTGATCGATTTGCCCGCCGATGAATTCCGCCTGCGCTTCGGCGTCGATCCGGCGCGGCTGCCGCTCAAGCTTGCCGCGCGCGCGGGCCGCGAGATGCTGCTCGGCCGCACGCTGCGCCACCGGCTCGGTGCGTTCGTGCATCAGCCGACGCATGCGGCAACAGCGCCGCTCGTTCTGCATGCCACGGTGCTGCTCGAATCGATGCTGCGCTGCGAGGTGCGGGGCTCGGCGGGCTCGACCCCGGCGTTGTCGTATCTGCTGAGCGCGAAGCAATTGATCGCCGAGCGGCTCGCCGATCCGGCGTTGCGGCCGCAAGCGGTCGCGGATGCGCTCGGGCTGTCGCTGCGCCATTTGAACCGGTTGTTCGCGACCGACGGGCAGTCGCTTGACGAGCACATCTGGAGCAAGCGCGCGTCGCTTGCGCTTGCCGATTTGCTCGATCCGGCGCTACGCGGCGTCGCGATCGGCGAGATTGCATTCCGATGGGGATTTTCCAGCCACGCGCATTTCAGCCGCACGATTCGAGAGCGCTATGGCGCAAGCCCGTCGGCGCTGCGCGCGCAGAAGCGGGAGGGCGGCGTCGCGGATTGAGCCGCGCGCGCCGGCCGGTTGCGCGCAAGGGCCATCGGGGCAACGGCCGGGCCGCGCATGCGCGCCGCACGCTTCAGCACTCGACGATATTCACCGCCAACCCGCCGCGCGACGTTTCCTTGTACTTCGTTTTCATGTCCGCGCCGGTTTCGCGCATCGTCTTGATGACGGAGTCGAGCGATACATAATGGCTGCCGTCGCCGCGCAGCGCCATGCGCGCGGCGTTCACCGCCTTCACCGACGCCATCGCGTTGCGCTCGATGCACGGAATCTGCACCATCCCGCCCACCGGATCGCAAGTGAGCCCGAGATTGTGCTCCATGCCGATCTCGGCGGCGTTCTCGACCTGTTGCGGCGTGCCGCCCAGCACGGCCGCGAGCGCGCCCGCCGCCATCGAACACGCAACGCCCACTTCGCCTTGGCAGCCCACTTCCGCGCCCGAAATCGAAGCGTTCAGCTTGTACAGAATGCCAATCGCCGCGGCCGTCAGCAGGAATTCGATCACGCCTTGATCGTTCGCGCCGGGCGTGAAGCGCGTGTAGTAATGAAGCACGGCGGGAATGATGCCCGCCGCGCCGTTGGTCGGCGCGGTGACGACCCGGCCGCCCGCCGCGTTCTCTTCATTGACGGCGATTGCGTAAAGGTTGATCCAGTCGACCATCGACAGCGGATCGCGCAACGCTTGCTCCGGGTTGCCGGTGAGCGTTCGATAGAGCTGCGGCGCGCGCCGCTTGACCTGGAACGGGCCGGGCAGGTTGCCGTCGGCGTCCGGATTACCGATGCCGCAACCGCGCGCGACGCACGATTGCATCACGTCCCAAATCTTGAGAAGGCCCGCGCGCGTCTCGTCGTCGGAATGCCAGGCGCGCTCGTTTTCCCACATCAGTTGCGCGATCGACTTGCCGGTCGACGCGGTGAGCGCGAGCAACTCGGCGCCGGTGCGAAACGGATGCGCCATCTGCTCGGCCGCGCCCAGCACCTTCGTGTTGGGCGCGCCGGCGGTGACGACGAAACCGCCGCCGACCGACAGATAGGTGGATTCACGCAGCACCGAGCCGCTCGCGTCGGTCGCGACGAGCTTCATCGCGTTCGGATGCTCGGGCAGCGCCTGCCGGTAGAACGCGATGTGCTCCTTCGGCACGAACGTCACCGCATGCGTGCCGAGCAGCGCGAGCGTCTTCGAGGTGCGCACCGTCTCGAGCCGCGCGGCGATCGTCGCCGGATCGACCGTATCGGGCGCATCGCCCATGAGGCCGAGCATCACGCCGCGATCGGTGCCGTGGCCCTTGCCCGTTGCGCCGAGCGATCCGTACAGCTCCACCTTGACGCCGGCCGTCGCGGCGAGCAGCCCGTCGCGCTCGAGCGCTTGCGCGAACATCAATGCGGCGCGCATCGGCCCGACCGTATGCGAACTCGATGGGCCGATACCGATTTTGAAAAGATCGAACACGCTGACTGCCATGAGATTTCCTGACTTGCTGAATATTGCGGGGATCACCGCGCCGGCAGTGGCAGGCACGCGGCAAGCCAAGCGGGCGGCATCGGGGAAAGTTGTTGTGCGACACTCGCATAGCGGCCGTCCAGGCGCGCGGCGAGATGGAATAGCTCGGCGGCGCTTTTCGGCTCCCATTGGCCCGAGTAGCCGGGCAGGCCGGCTTCGCGGCGTTTCGCATCGAACGGCACCGGCGAATGGACGAATTCCTCGTGCGTTTTCTCGCCGCGCGCATACGGCACGAGCCAATCGAGCGCGGCGGCCAGCGTCGCGCCGTTTGCCGCGCGCTCGCGCAGCCAATTGCGGTTGAAGCGCCGCGCGGCGAGCGCGGCGGTCACGAGCGGCTGCAGATCGTAGAGCGCGTAGTGCAGCGCGTCGCGCTCGACGAAATCGTAGGTCGTGCCGTCCGGCTCGATGTTGTCGCCGAGATGCTCGGCGAACAGGCGCTGCGCGGCGTTCATCATCTTGCGATCGCCGAGCGTGAACGCGGCCAGCGCGATCAGCTTGATCCGGTGGCTCTGCCAATTGTTGCGCCAAGTGTGCATCAGCGGACGCTTCTGCGCGTCGATCTGTTGCACATAGCCGCTGCCGAGCTTGGCGATGAACGCCGACGCGGCGTTGCGCGTCTTCACCGGCAGCACGCTTGCCGTCATGTCGTATGCGAGGATCAGGCTTTCGAAGCGCGTTTCGTCGATCGGGTTGTAGCTCGGCTGATAGGTCGTCACCCACGCGAACAGAAAGCGGTCGACGAGCGCGAGGTAGCGCGCGTCGTTCGTCACGCGCCACGCGAGCGCCGCGTCGCGCATCAGTTCCATGTCTTTCAGCGCGTCGGCGCTTTGATCGTAGATGCCCTCGTGCGGCAGTGTGCCTTCGGTATGCACGCGCGGCATCGCTTTCGGCGGCTCGTTGACGCGCGCGTCAACACTGCGGATCAGCGCCTGCACGCCCGGTTCCGCCTGCGTCGTTTCGCTGCTTTGCATCGCGGGCGCCGCGCAGAAATTCATCGCCGCCCGCGCGGGATGGGTCAGGATCAACGCCGCGTATGCAACGAGCGCCGGCGCGAACGCGTGAAAACGCGGCCGCGGCGCGCGCGCGAGGCCCGGATACATCTGACGCACCATGCGGAACTCCTTTGTTGGCTGGATCGCGGTACGAGATGTTAGCCGGACTTGCCGGCGAATGGGAGCGCGTGCCATCCGGAACGACGGGGGCGGATGGCGCGGCGTCATCGGCAGCATCGCAAAGCCGGCGCGGCCAGGCAGCCGCGCCGCCGCATCACGCGTAATCCGCTACCGGCACGCACGCGCAGAACAGATTGCGATCGCCATACGCGTTGTCCGCCCGGCCGACGGGCGGCCAATACTTGTTCGCCGACAGCGACGCGACCGGATACGCGGCTTCCTCGCGCGAATACGCGTGCGGCCATTCGTTCGCCGTGACGACGGCGGCCGTGTGCGGCGCGTGGCGCAGCGGGTTGTCCTCGCGGTCCGCGCGGCCTTCCTCGATCGCGCGGATCTCGTTGCGGATCGCGATCATCGCGTCGATGAAGCGGTCGAGTTCCTCTTGCGATTCGGACTCGGTCGGCTCGACCATCAGCGTGCCCGGCACCGGGAAGCTCATCGTTGGCGCGTGAAAGCCGTAGTCCATCAGACGCTTCGCGACGTCGTCGACCGTGATGCCGCTCGTCTCCTTGATCGGCCGCAGATCGAGAATGCACTCATGCGCGACGAGCCCGCCCGGGCCCGAGTACAGCACCGGATAGTGCGGCGCGAGACGCTTCGCGATGTAGTTCGCGTTGAGGATCGCGGTTTCGGTTGCCGCGGTGAGGTTTTGCGCGCCCATCATCGCGATGTACATCCACGAGATCGGCAGGATCGATGCCGATCCGTATGGCGCGGCCGACACCGCGCCGATGCCGGCTTCGTCGCGCGCGTAGCCGGTGGAGCGCTGATTCGGCAGGAATTTCGCGAGATGCGGGCCGACCGCAACCGGGCCGACGCCCGGGCCGCCGCCGCCGTGCGGGATGCAGAAGGTCTTGTGCAGGTTCAGGTGCGACACGTCGCCGCCGAACTGGCCGGGCGCGGTCAGGCCGACCATCGCGTTCATGTTCGCGCCGTCGACGTACACCTGGCCGCCGTGCGCATGCACGATCTCGCAAATCTCGCGCACGTTCTGCTCGAACACGCCGTGCGTCGACGGGTACGTGATCATGATGGCCGCGAGATCCTTCGCATGCTGGTCGGCCTTCGCCTTCAGATCGGCGAGGTCGACGTTGCCTTGCGCGTCGCACGCGACGACCACCACCTTCATCCCCGCCATCTGCGCGGATGCCGGATTCGTGCCGTGCGCGGACGCCGGAATCAGGCACACGTTGCGATGGCCTTCGCCGCGCGATTCATGATATGCGTGAATGATCAGAAGGCCCGCGTACTCGCCCTGCGAGCCGGCGTTCGGCTGCAGCGACACGGCCGCGTAGCCGGTTGCCGCGACGAGCATCTGTTCGAGCTGGTCGATCATTTCGCGGTAGCCGAGCGTCTGCTCGGCGGGCGCGAACGGATGGATGCGGCCGAACTCGGGCCACGTGACGGGCAGCATCTCCGACGTCGCGTTCAGCTTCATCGTGCACGAGCCGAGCGGGATCATCGAGCGGTCGAGCGCGAGATCCTTGTCTGACAAGCTGCGCAGGTAGCGCAGCATTTCCGTCTCGGAATGATGGCGGTTGAACACCGGATGCGTCAGATACGCGCTCGTGCGCTCGAGGCCGGCGGGCAGCGCGGGCACGTCCGGTAACTGCGCGTCGAGCGCGTCGACGTCGGGCGCGGCCGCGCCGCCTGCCGCCTGCGCGAAGATGTCGAGCAGATCGGCCAGATCGGCGCGCGTCGTGGTTTCGTCGACCGATACGCCGACTTGCGTGCCGCTCACGCGGCGCAGGTTGATGCGCCGCGCGTTCGCGAGTTCGTGGATGCGCGCGGTGCGCGTGCCCGTGTCGATCGTCAGCGTGTCGAAGAACGTGTCGTTGACGCTCGCGTAGCCGAGCGTCTTGACGCCCGCCGCGAAGAGCGCCGCGATGCGGTTCACGCGCAGCGCGATCGTCTTCAGGCCGCGCGGGCCGTGATAGACGGCGTACATGCTCGCCATGATCGCGAGCAGCGCCTGTGCGGTGCAGACGTTCGACGTCGCCTTCTCGCGGCGAATATGCTGCTCGCGCGTTTGCAGCGCGAGGCGCAGCGCAGGCTTGCCCTGCGCGTCGACCGTCACGCCGACGAGGCGCCCCGGCATCTGCCGCTTGAATTCGTCGCGCACCGCGAGATACGCGGCGTGCGGGCCGCCGAAGCCCATCGGCACGCCGAAGCGCTGTGAATTGCCGACCGCGACGTCCGCGCCCCATTCGCCGGGCGGCGTAAGCACGGTAAGCGCGAGCAGATCGGCCGCGGCGATCACATGGCCGCCCGCCGCATGGATGGCGTCGGCGAGCGCGCGGTAGTCGCGCACGTCGCCGTTTGCGCCCGGATACTGGAGCAGCACGCCGAAGGCGCCTGCGTGCACGGCGTCGGCGGCGGGGCCCGTCTTCACGTCGATGCCCGCGGGCTTTGCGCGCGTTTTGATCACTTCGAGCGTTTGCGGCAGCACGTCGTCGGCCACGTAGAACACGTTCGATTGGGGTTTGCCGACGCGTTGCAGCAGCGTCATCGCCTCGGCGGCGGCGGTTGCCTCGTCGAGCAGCGACGCGTTCGAGACGGCAAGGCCCGTCAGATCGATGATCATCTGCTGGAAGTTCAGGAGCGCTTCCAGCCGGCCCTGCGAGATTTCCGGCTGGTACGGGGTGTACGCGGTGTACCACGCCGGATTTTCGAGCACGTTGCGCAGGATGACCGCGGGCGTATGCGTGTCGTAATAGCCTTGCCCGATGTACGAGCGGAACACCTGATTCTTGTCGGCGAGCGCGCGCAGCGCGGCGAGCGCTTCCGCCTCGCTCTTCGGTTGTGCGAACGGGCCGAGCGGCAACGCGCCGGCGCGTCGGATCGGCGCGGGAATCACCGCGTCGATCAGCGCGGCGCGCGACGCGAAGCCAAGTGCGTCGAGCATGGCTTGCTGGCTGGCGGCGTCAGGGCCGATGTGGCGCTCGGCGAACGCGTCGTGTGTTTCGAGCGCGGCAAGCGAGAGGGGCGTGCGGTTCATCAGACGATCCGGATGTTCGAGCTTCATGACAGTCCTTGTCGGCCAGAGTTAGCGCTTTAGCGCTTAGTCTGGCCCCATGCTTCGCGGTCGGCCAGAGTTAGCGCTTTAGCGCTTAGCTTGGTCCCATGCTTTAGGTCGGCCGGAATTGGCGCTTCGCCGCCGCTCCGGCTCCCTGCTGTGTAGCCGGCCGGAGCCGGCGCGCCGGCTCCGACTCTGGCCGCACGCGGCGCGCTGCTCATTGCTGCCAAGCCAGCGCGCCACGCGGTCCGTAAATGGTTGAGTTAGCCCACCAATTGCGTGTATGCGGTGGCGTCGAGCAGGCCGTCGGTCGATGCGTCGGCCGCCAGCTTGATCTTGAAAAGCCACGCGCCATAAGCATCGCTGTTCACCGCTTCCGGCGCGTCGACGGCGTCCGCATTGACGGCGACCACCTCGCCCGACACCGGCGAATAGATATCCGACGCGGCTTTCACCGATTCGACGACGCCAACGGCATCGCCTGCCTTCACCTGCTTGCCGACGGACGGCAGCTCGAGAAAGACGATGTCGCCAAGCGTGCTCTGCGCGTGATCGGTGATGCCGATCGTCAGCGTGCCGTCGGCTTCGGTGCGGATCCACTCGTGTTCGTCGGTGTATTTCAGATCGGCCGGGACGTTGCTCATCGGATGCTCCTGAATAGAAAGGGGGTGATTCTTTACTACGGCGCACCGTGGCGGCGCGCCGGATGTCGTTTCGCCGGGCGGTGCGCGGCCCGGTCCGTTACCGTTACCGTTACGCGACGAGCACCTTGCCGTTGCGCACGAACGGCAGTTTTACCACGCGTGCGGGAAGTTGCTTGTCGCGGATCTGCACGTGCACGGTGTCGCCAACGGCGACCGCCTTCGGCACGCGCGCGAACGCGATCGATTCCTGCATCGACGGCGAAAACGTGCCGCTCGTGATCTCGCCGTCGCCATGCGGCGTGAGGACTTTTTGATGCGCGCGCAGCACACCGCCCGCGCGGCCGTTTTCCTTTTGCAAAACGAGGCCGACGAATGCGGCGCGCGAGCCGTTGGCTTCGAGCGCGTCGCGGCCGACGAATGCGCGTGGCGTCGAGAGATCGACGGTCCATGCGAGGCCCGCGTCGAGCGGCGACACCGTGTCGTCCATGTCCTGGCCGTACAGGTTCATGCCGGCCTCCAGGCGCAGCGTGTCGCGCGCGCCGAGCCCGCACGGGCGCACACCGTTCGTGATCAGCGCGTTCCATAGCGCGTCGACGTGCGCGGCGGGGACGATGATCTCGAACCCGTCTTCGCCCGTGTAGCCAGTGCGCGTGACGGTGAGATCGCCGAACGGCGTGCCCGCGACCTGCGCGGCGTTGAATGGCTTGAGCTCGCTTGTCGCCGCGCGCGCGGCGGGCACCGTGTCCCACACCTTGGCGCGCGCATTCGGCCCCTGAACCGCGACGATTGCGAAATCGCGGCGCGGCGCGATCGTCACGCCGAAGCCTTGCTCGTCATTGAGCCGGTTGAACCATGCGACGTCCTTGTCGGCGGTGCCGGCGTTGACGACGACGCGGAAGAATTCCTCGGTGAAGTAGTAGACGATCAGATCGTCGATCACGCCGCCCTGCGGGTTCAGCAGGCACGAGTACAGCGCGCGGCCGGGTGTCTTGAGCTTGTCGACGTTGTTGGCGAGCGCATGCTCGAAGAACGCGCGCGCGCGCGCGCCGGTGAAATCGACGACGCACATGTGCGAGACGTCGAACATGCCGGCGTCGGTGCGCACGGCGTCGTGCTCGTCGATCTGCGAGCCGTAGTTGACGGGCATATCCCAGCCGCCGAAATCGACCATGCGGGCATTGAGGGCGCGGTGCGCGGCGTGAAGCGGGGTGGTTTTGAGAGCGGTCATCGGGATCTCGGGCAGCGTGACCGGGTTAGGCCCGGCCGCGAAAACAAAACGGCAAGTCGGCGATCGCCGGCGCTCGATGTTGCTTGGCGGCCTGCGATCCTGAATGCCCCTCTGTCCTCGATACCTGAGAGATTGCGCAGCGAAATCGCTTCGGCTTGCGCGCGCCCCTTCGGTGGGCAGCCTGCCGGCGCCGCGCGATGCGCGCGCCTGGCTACTGCCGCTCTCCAGAGTGCGAAGACTGCCCGACGCCGTCACGGCTTGCGGCAGGCGAATTCTTCGACGCGGCCGGTCCTTTTGCCTGAGAGTTTGCGGGTGTGCCCCTTCGGCGGCGCGGCAAGCCATCCGATCGACGAACGATGTGCCGCACGCTCTCCCGACGCGTGCGGGCGAATGTACGCGAGCGGGAATGGGTTGTCAATTTGGACAAATCGATGTCGCTTCGCGGCAAGCGGGCCAGCAGCGCGCAATAGGATTCGGATGCAAGATGCGTGGCGCGCCGCGAGCGGCGGCCCGCTGCCGGACGCTTACTCGCCGATCGCGCGCGCGGCGGTGTCGAGTTCCTGGTTCAGCACGCGCTGCTCGTCGCCGGACAAGCCGCCGCCGTGCTGCGCCGCCATGTCCGACGACTCCTGGCGGATCACGTCGAGCCGGCGATGCAGCGCCGCGCCGGTCGGCGGCGGATAGTAGCCGGCGTTCACGCGCGCGTCGATGCGGCGGCTTAGATTGTCGATGCGGCCCTGAATCTGCTGCATCCGTTCATATCCGACCACCTGGGGGCTCGGGCGGGGCGCCGGCGCGGGACGCGGCGCCGGCGCCGGCGTGACGACACACGCGGCGAGCGACGAGACGAGGGCGCAGCATGCCGCCGCGCGGGTCAACCGGTGATGCATTGCATTCTCCTGAGTGCCGATGTGCCGATGTGCCGATGTGCCGATGTGCCGATGTGCCGATGCCGGGCAAGCATGAGAGGAACGGTCCGGACCCTCGATACGATGACGCTCGGTTCGAATTGTTTGTAACGGTTTTTGACATTGGGCGCGGCGGCTCCGGCCCTCAAATCGTAGCGCGAACGAACGGCAGGCGCCGGCCTTCGCGTTCGCTGTGCTCGGCCAGCTCGATGATCGTCATCACGTCGACGGCATCTTGCGCGGCGACGGGAACGGGCGCGCCGTCGTGGATCGACGCGGCGAGCGCGCGATAGAACTCCGCGTATTGGCCGTCGAGCGTCGGCACGGGGCGCTCCACCTCGAGTTCGCCGTCCAGCCCGCGCAGCACGCCGGGCGGATTGCCGCCGCCGAACGGCACATCGTCGGGCGTCAGGCCCGCCTTGAGCTGGTCTTCCTGCGTGTCGAGCCCGTACTTTTGATAGCCGCCCTGGGTGCCGAGCACGGTGAAGCGCGCGGGCTCGATCGCGGCAAGCGCGCTCGCGTGCAGCACGACCTCCTTGTCCGGATAGCCGAGCAGCAGATGGACGAAATCGGCGGCGTCGCCGCCGTCGCGGCGCGTTTTGATCGACGCGCTGACCGTATCGGGCGCGCCGAACAGCACCAGCGCCTGGTCGATCAGATGCGGGCCGAGGTCGAACAGCAGCCCGCCGCCGCGCGCCGCCTCCTCGCGCCAGCGCGTGCGCACCTGCGGGCGAAAGCGGTCGAAATGCGATTCGAAATAGGTGATGCGGCCAAGCTCGCCGCTTTCGATCAGCTTGCGCAGCGTCAGGAAATCGCCGTCCCAGCGGCGGTTGTGGAACGGCGCGAACACGCGCTCGCGCGCCACGGCAAGGCGGGCGAGCGCGAGCGCATCGGCGGCCGTCAGCGTGACCGGCTTGTCGACGACCACATGCTTGCCCGCTTCGAGCGCGCGCTTGGCCAAATCGAAGTGGGTGTCGTTCGGCGTCGCGATCACGATGCATTCGACGTCGTCGAGCGCGGCGAGCGCGTCGAAATCCGGCACGACCGCCACGCCGGGATACGCGGCCTGCGCGCGCTGCGGCTGGCCGGTTGCGATCGCCGCGATGTGCGTGCGGCCGCTGTGAGCGATGACGGGTGCGTGAAACGTCGCGCCGGCGAAACCGAAACCCATCAAACCAATCTTGAGCGTTGACGACATGAACCGATCCTGTCTGCTTGCGAAATGAGAGCGCCGCGGCTTGAGCGCCGATCTGAACACCGGGCGGCGGCGAGCGGCTATTGTGGCATGACAAATAAGGGGCGCAACGGCCGCGCCGGGTTTTGCCGCGACGTTGGCCGGACGATATAGAGGCGCGGGGCCGGGCCCACGCGTGCCGCGTTGCGCGCGCGTCAGCGTTCGAGCCGGCGCCTGAGCGCGGCGGCGGCTTGATCGGCCCATCGCGCGCAGGCTCGCGCGCCCGGATGGAAGCCGTCCGATGCGATCGAATCGGGCGCGAGCGGTATTTCGACCGGCAGGAACTCGCACGCGTGCTGCCCGGCGGCCCAGCGGCGCAGTGCCGCATTGAGCCGCTTCGCGCGCAAGCCGAGATACCACCTGAGCGGCTGCGGCAGCGCCGGCAGGCGATGCATCGGTGGCACGGCCGACAGTACCACGTGCGCCGCGCCGAAACGCGCCGTCAGCAGGGCGACGAGCGCGGCCTGCCGGTCGCGCCAGCGGGCGGGCGAAACACCGGCCGTCACGTCGTTGACGCCGAGCGACGTGACCACCGCGTCGAAACGCGCGGCGGGTTCGGCGGCGAGCCAGTCGAGCGCATCCTGCGTCGTTGCGCCGGTGCGCGCGACGAGCTTCCATTCGACGCGGTAGAACGGCGCGAGCGCGCGCACCAGCTGCCCGGCGAGCGCATCGGATTGCGTCGCGACGCCGACGCCCGCCGCGGCCGAATCGCCGAGCACGAGCAGACGCAGCGTTGGCCCGGCGCCGCCGACGCCGCTGCGCGGCCCGCCGGCTTCGGCCAGGCGCGGCGTCACGCGCCGCACGTAGCGGCCCTGCGCGAGCAGCAGCGGGCCGAGCGCGGCGGTGGCGAAGTGGTATCCCATGCGGCGTGAGCGGTGAGGCGAAGTGGCGAGCGTGTGCGATGATAGCAGTGCGAGTGCTTACTCTGGCGTTGCCGCGCCGGGCGAAGGGGCTGGATGTGGGGCGTGCCGGGGCGGCCAAGGTCCCGCGTTCGACCTTCGGCGTGCCGGTATGTCGGCGTTCGACGTGGGGTGTTCGGCGTGCAACGCCCAGCGTTCGACACGCGACGTGCGCATCCGATATCCGATATCCAGCATCCAGCGTTGTTCGACATCCGGCGTCCCACGTTCGACCTGCGGTCGCGCAGCGCCCGGCAATGCACGCGCCTTCGCCTACCCAACTGCTTCGCCGTTCCGTATTGATGCTCGATGCGCCCGGCGGATCGCTCGAATCCGTTGCGCCGCAACACACAACCCGTGCGCGGCGCGCGACGTTCGGCTCTTTGCGCCGTCGCGCGCCCGCGCGATCAAACATGGGCTGCCGCCGTGTTAACATGCGCGTCCCGCGAGCCGTTCCTCGAGCGCGCCCCGCCGCCGTTTCGCGCGCGGCGCGCCGTCGTGCTCGCCGCCATCCGGCTTCGCCGCCGCCAACCGCAACACCATTCGCCATCATGTCCGCAGGCCTGAATCCCGCTCAAAGCGAAGCGGTGCGCTATCTCGACGGTCCCTGCCTCGTGCTCGCCGGCGCGGGCAGCGGCAAGACCCGCGTCATCACGCAGAAGATCGCGCACCTGATCGAGGCGAAAGGCTTCGAGCCGCGCCATATTGCCGCCGTCACGTTCACGAACAAGGCCGCCGCCGAAATGCGCGAGCGCGTGGGCAAATTGCTCGAAGGCAAGACGCTCACCACCCCCGGCAAGGAAGGCCGCAAGGTGCCCGTCAATCAGCTGACGGTCTGCACGTTCCATTCGCTCGGCGTGCAGATCCTGCGCCAGGAGGCAGAGCACGTCGGTCTGAAGCCGCAGTTCTCGATCATGGATTCGGACGATTGCTTCGGCATGATCCAGGAGCAGATCGGCACGACCGACAAGGGTCTGATCCGCAAGATCCAGAACATCATCTCGCTGTGGAAAAACGGCCTCGTCACGCCCGAGCAGGCGCTGGCGATCGCGGCGGACCAGGACGAGCACCAGGCGGCGCTCGTCTACCGCAACTATGTCGCGACGCTGCACGCGTACCAAGCCGTCGATTTCGACGATCTGATCCGCCTGCCGACCGAACTGTTCGCGAATAACGAACCGGTGCGCGAGCGCTGGCAGAACAAGCTGCGCTACTTGCTGATCGACGAGTATCAAGACACCAACGCGTGCCAGTACGAACTGCTGAAGCTGCTCGCCGGCCCGCGCGCCGCGTTCACCGCGGTCGGCGACGACGATCAGGCGATCTACGGCTGGCGCGGCGCGACGCTGGAAAATCTCGCGCAGCTCGGCAAGGATTTCCCGAAGCTGCACGTGATCAAGCTCGAGCAGAACTACCGCTCGACCGTGCGAATCCTGAGCGCGGCAAACAACGTGATCGCGAACAACCCGAAACTGTTCGAGAAAAAGCTGTGGTCCGAGCACGGGATGGGAGATTCGATCACCGTCACCCCGTGCAATGACGAGGAGCATGAGGCCGAGTCGGTCGTGTTTCGCCTGAGCGCGCACAAGTTCGAGCGACGGACGCAATTTCGCGATTACGCGATCCTGTACCGCGGCAATTTCCAGGCGCGGATCTTCGAGCAGGTGCTGCGGCGCGAGCGCATTCCTTACGTGTTGTCCGGAGGCCAGTCGTTCTTCGATAAGGCGGAGATCAAGGATTTGTGCGCTTACCTGCGCCTGATTGCGAACGCCGACGACGATCCCGCATTCATTCGCGCCGTCACCACGCCGCGCCGCGGCATCGGCAACACGACGCTCGAGGCGCTCGGCGCGTTCGCGGGGCAGGCGAAGGTGTCGCTGTTCGAGGCGGTTTATATGGGCGGGATCGAGGCGCGGCTGTCCGCGCGTCAAGTCGAGCCGCTCAGGATGTTCTGCGACTTCATCCAACGCCTTGCCGAGCGCGCCGACAAGGAGCCCGCGACCGTCGTGCTCGACGACATGATGGAGGCCATCCACTACGAAGCGTATCTGTACGACACATACGACGAACGGCAGGCGCAGACGAAGTGGCAAAACGTGCTCGAATTTCTCGAATGGCTCAAGCGCAAGGGCACCAAGCCCGACGCGCAAGAGACGTCCGACGGCGACGCCGACGGCTTTCACAACGCGGACGGCCTCGCGGATACCGGCAAGAACCTGCTCGGGCTGATCCAGACGGTCGCGCTGATGTCGATGCTCGAGGGTAAGGAGGAGAATCCGGACGCGGTGCGGCTGTCGACCGTTCACGCGTCGAAGGGGCTGGAGTATCCACACGTATTTCTAGTCGGCGTCGAGGAGGGGATCATGCCGCATCGCGGCGGCACCGAGGACGACGGCCCGATCGACGACGAACGCATCGCGGAAGAGCGCCGGCTGATGTATGTCGCGATCACGCGCGCGCAACGCAGCCTGCATCTGAACTGGTGCAAGAAGCGCAAGCGCGCGCGGGAAACGATCGTCTGCGAGCCGTCGCGCTTCATCGCCGAAATGAACCTGGACGACGCGCCGCCGCCTTCGCCCGAAGAAGCGCCGATGACGCCGAAAGACCGCCTCGCGAGTTTGAAGGCGTTGTTGCAGAAGTAAGTGCGCGCAAAAGCGCACCGGCAGGCAATGCAGGCGCTTACGCCGCGGATAATTGCCGCGCGGTCGGGTTTTGCCGGGCCGCGCACCAGCGGCCCGGCGGCGAGTGCCTATTTTACGGCGTTGACCATGTAATCGACGGCGGCCTTCACGTCGGCGTCCGACGCGTTCGACCCGCCTTTCGGCGGCATTGCTCCCTTGCCGTGCAACGCGAAGTTGTAGACGGCGTCCATCGAATCCTTCAGGCGCGGCGCCCAATCGGCCTTGTTGCCGAATTTCGGCGCGTTCAGCACGCCGGTTGCGTGACACGCTTGGCAAGTCGATTCGTACAGCATCTTGCCGACCGACGCCGAGCTTTGCGCGTTCGCGCCGGCGGCGGGCGCGTCGCCCGGCTTCGGTATTGCCGCGATCGCGGCCATGGCCGCGGCGGCCTGTGCATTGGCGGCCGAGGCGTCGGACGCACCTGGCGCAGCCGCGGCGCCCGAAGCCGGCGCCGCGTTCGCGGCAGGCTGAGCCGGCTCGGCGAACTTCGCGCCGCCTTGATTGGCCATATAGACGACCGCGCGCGCGATCTCGTAGTCGCTGTAGTCGTCCGGGTTCGTGCCGCCGCGCGCCGGCATGGCGCCTTTGCCGGTCAACGCGATATGCAGCACCTCGTCATAGCCGGCGGCGATCCGCGGCGCCCATGCGGCGGCGTCGCCGAACTTCGGCGCGCCGGCCGCCCCGGTGCCGTGACAGGTCACGCAAACGGCCTTGTAGACTTCCTCACCCGTCTTATAGGCGCGCGGCGCGTTCGCGTCCTTCACGCTGACCTGCGCGACGGGCGCGATGCGCTTCGCGACGGCGTCGTCGGACAGGCCATCGGTACCGGCGCCCGTGCGGAACGCGTGATTGGCGTAAGAGGCGAATAGAACGATGATTGCGATCGGAATCGCAAACGAGGCGATGACAACTGCGATGAGTTGCCCGGGGGTCTTGATGGGGGCTTCGTGGGGTGCTTCGCTCATGCTTGCCTCGTCTCCATGAATAAGAATTGTGAGCGGTACGGCAATGAATGGCTGATGCTGTCGGGTGAAGCTCGGACGATTATAGACGGAACGTTTACATAGCGGCGAGCGGGCGAGCTGCGCGTGTTTACCCGCACGGCGCTTGCGGCCGGCGCGAGCGTGACGCGAAGCGGGTGGGAGCAGGCTCGGTGGCCGACGAGCAACGGTGGACGGTCCGGCTGAAACAAGGTATCCTTGCGGTCTTGCCAAAGCTGTGGCTTTTTTGGGGCCGCAGCACTTCTCTAAAGCGCCCGTAGCTCAATGGATAGAGTACTGCCCTCCGAAGGCAGGGGTTGCTGGTTCGATCCCAGCCGGGCGCGCCAAGCCTAGTAAGGCTCTCAGCGGTTTCCTCCCTTCGTCGGACAGACTCATTGCAGCTAGCACCGGCGCCGGCTCGGCCGTCAGCGGCGCGACCCAATGCGCCAGATGATCGGCGGAGAGGTGCGCGTACCGCTGCACCATTTCCAGCGTTTCCCAGCCGCCCAGCTCCTTCAGCACGTGCAGCGGCGTGCCGTGCTGCACGTGCCAGTTCGCCCAGGTGTGACGCAGGTCAGCCATCCCGGCAGCTGTCTGGCTGTTCCTGTATCTTTCCGGATTGATTGCGATAGACGGCGTCCCGCATTCCAGCCGTTGCCGAATGCCCCGCCCACAGCCGCCCGTCCACCTTACGGCTCATCATGCACGACGCTTATTTATTCGAAACGTCGCGGCTTCGCGTCCGCTGCTGGAGCGCCGACGATCTCGGCGCATTGCTGGCCGTGTATGGCGATGCCGATGCGATGCGCTGGGTCGGCGACGGCGTTGCGTTGACTGAAGCGGATTGCGTTCGCTGGCTGGCGGTCACGGAGCGCAACTACGCGCAACGCGGCTATGGCATGTTTGCCGTCGAGCTATCGGCCGATGGTACGGTTATCGGCTTTTGCGGCTTGGTTCATCCCGGCGGCCAGGACGACGCCGAATTGAAATATGCGTTCCGGCGTGAGCATTGGGGCCACGGCTATGCGACCGAAGCAGCCGCGAGCATGCTGCGCCACGGCCGCGATGCGTTCGGCCTGAGCACGATCATTGCCACGGTCATGCCGCAGAATTCGGCTTCGCTCAGCGTGTTGCGCAAGGCGGGCATGCAGCGTATCGAGGATCGGATCGAAGTCGACGGCAGCGCAACGGCAATGTTCGTTTGGCCTTCGCCGGCTATCGGCAAAGGCCGGTAATGCAACGTCCGGCTGGCGTTCGCACAAAGGCATTCGACTAAGCCGGGATCACGCTTTCCTGCATTTTTGATCGAATTGGGCTCGCGGTGACCGAAGCCAGGCGATTTGCCCCGGCATTTGGCGCCATGGCAATTCGTGCATTCACGTAAAATCCGTCGGTTTTGCATTTCGAATTTGAGCGGCGGCTCGGGCTTGCGCCCAGGCGAGCCGGAATCAATAAAATAATCAAGCGGTTAAAACAGAAATCGAAAACCCGCCGGCCGCCTCGAATCATGCGCGGCCTCCGGCGCGGGCCGTTTTTTCGCCGCCGGCGTCACAAAAGAGTCGCGGTCACGTGTCGCGACTGGGTCAAGTCCTCCGTCCCTGCTGCCGTAAACCGTAGGATCCGCACCCTTCCGACGTCGCCTGCCATGCTCTCCTCGATTCGCTCTCGCATCCTTGCCGCGTGTGTTGCCATTGTCGTCGGCGCGCTTGTTGTCAATACTGCGCTCAATTACGCCGTCGCAAGCCGCTATAACCGTGACGCCATTCGCCAGAATCTCAGCGCGGTGTTGACCGGGCATCAGACGAGCATTGCCGATTGGGTCGCCTCGAAGACGCAATTGGTCGTGTCGGCCGAAGATGTGGTATTGACGCCCGACCCGGTTCCGGCGCTGAAATTGATTGCTGCCGCGGGCGGTTTCACGAACGTCTACGTTGGCTATGCGGACAAGACCGCGAGGTTCTCGGACGCATCCGGCATTCCCGCCGACTACGATCCGACCGGCCGGCCGTGGTACAAGCAGGCCGTGCAGGCGGGCAAGCCGGTCGTGACGCCGCCGTATGTGGATGTCGGAACCGGCAAGCTCGTCGTCGCGTTCGCCGCGCCGATCGTGCGCGACGGCGTGCTCAAGGGTGTCGTGTCCGGCGATGTCGCGATGGACAGCGTGATCGCGAACGTCAAGGCGATCCACCCGACGCCCGGAAGCTTCGGGATGCTCGTCGATCGCGGCGGCCGCATTGTCGCGCATGCGGATTCGAAGCTCACGCTCAAGCCCGTCAACGAGCTGTCGGACGACCTGAGCGTCGAGAGCCTCGCCGCATCGTCGGCTGATGATGGTGCGGAGCCGGTCGTCGCGCACGTCGCGGGGGCGGCGAAGCTGATGCGCGCGCGCGCCGTGCCGGGCGCAGACTGGCTTGTCGTCGTCGCGCTCGACAGGGCGGATGCGATGGCCGGCATGCACTCGACGCTCTTCACGTCGATCGGCGCGCTGGTGCTGCTCGCCGCCGTCGCGGCGGCAATCGTCGGTGCGGTGACGGGCGTGGCGTTCAAGGGGCTTGCGCGCATTCGCGATGCGATGGAGTCGATCGGCTCCGGCACGGGCGATCTGACGCAGCGGCTGCCTGACGCGGGGCGCGACGAGGTCGCGCAGATCGCGCGCTCGTTCAATGCATTTGTCGGCAAGCTGAACGATGTGATGCGGATGATTCGCGACGCGAGCGAATCGGTGCGGCATGCGGCGAGCGAGATCGCATCGGGCAATCACGATTTGTCGCGCCGCACGGAATCGGCGGCGGCGAGCCTCGAGGAAACGGCCGCGTCGATCGAGGAGATCACGTCGACGGTCACGCAATCGGCGAGCGCTGCGCGCCAAGCCAACGATATCGCGACGAACGCGGCGTCGGTCGCGTCGCGCGGCGGCGCGGTCGTGGCCGATGTCGTGACGACGATGCGCGATATCGAGGGCGCGTCGGGCAAGATCAGCGACATCATCGGCGTGATCGACGGCATCGCGTTCCAGACCAACATCCTTGCACTGAACGCGGCGGTCGAAGCCGCGCGCGCGGGCGAGGAGGGGCGCGGTTTCGCGGTGGTCGCCGGCGAGGTGCGCACGCTCGCGCAGCGCAGCGCGCAGGCGGCCAAGGAAATCAAGGCGTTGATCGATTCGAGCGTGTCGAGCGTGTCGGCGGGCGCGACGCTCGTGCAGCAGGCCGGCCAGACGATGGACGACATCGTGGGCACCGTCTCGAACGTAACGTCGATCATGCGCGAAATCTCGGACGCGGCTGACGAGCAAACGCGCGGAATTCAGGAAGTGAATCGCGCGGTCGCACAGCTCGACGAGATGGTCCAGCAGAACGCGGCGCTCGTCGAGCAGTCCGCGGCGGCCGCCTCGGCGCTCCAGACCCAGGCGGCGGAACTGGCCGACGCGGTGGGGCGGTTCAAGGTTGCATGAAGCGGCGCGCGCATCAGCCGCCAGGGTGTCGCATGCGGAGTAACTTCCGGCTCCGGCCCGATGTCAGGTTTGGCCGGAGCTTCACGTGCGTACCGGCATGGGCCGGGGCGTGGCGGCGGCCCGACATCGGGCAATTTTCTGTTGTCGCGCGGCCCTGATTGCCGTTATCGTTGCATAGAATGATAATTATTGCATGTCGCGGGAATAAATTGACAGCAGATAACAACAGACCATGCCTGAATGCGTCCGGGCAACGGGGGGGCGGCGAACGTTGGCGGGCCGGCGCGCAGCGCGGCAGATCGACCGGTTCGCCGTCATGCGCTTGCGTGCGCCGTCGCGCATTCACACTCAGCCGCGATTGGCGCAACCGCACGATCCGCCGATCTCCTTTCACCGCTCATCTGACGCTTCACGGCGCGTAACCACGCGCCCGCTTCCTTGAAGCGGGCGGCGGGCGCACGCACTGCCGGAGCCGTCCGTCATGCGAGCCGTCGCGTGCGTTGCGTTGGCGTTTTCCGCGCGACCGGAGGACCGCCGCATGGACGATGCGGCGTTGCATGCCATCCACGCATGCCGGCAGGCGAACGGCAACCCGCCAGCGGCCGTCGCCCGCTCACTTTTTTGGCTCTTTCCCAGGAGGACTCATCGTTTGAAAACTTCAAAATCCTATTTGGCGCTGCTCACGACAGCTGCCGTCGTCGCGCTTTGCGCCTGCGCCACCGAGGAGTCGCGCACGCTTCCAGTGCCCCCGACGCCCAGCGCGCAAAAGCCGTATGCGGGCAAGCCGGTTCAGATCGCGGTCGGCAAGTTCGACAATCGCTCGAGCTACATGCGCGGCATCTTCACCGACGGCGTCGATCGCCTCGGCGGCCAGGCCAAGACGATTCTCGTCACCAAGCTGCAGCAGAGCCGGCGTTTCAACGTGCTGGATCGCGAAAATCTCGACGAGATCAAGCAGGAAGCGGCCTTCCTGAAGCAGCGCCAGAACGTGAAGGGCGCGCATTACGTCGTGACGGGCGACGTGACCGAGTTCGGCCGCAAGGAAGTCGGCGACCAGCAACTGTTCGGCATTCTCGGGCGCGGCAAGAGCCAGATCGCTTACGCGAAGGTGAATCTCAACATCGTCGATACGGCCACGTCGGAGGTCGTCCTGTCGAGCCAGGGCGCCGGTGAATACAGCCTGTCGAACCGCGAGATCATCGGCTTTGGCGGCACGGCCGGTTATGACTCGACGCTCAACGGCAAGGTGCTCGATCTCGCGATTCAGGAAGCCGTCGATCATCTGGCCGAACAGGTCGACTCGGGCGCGCTTGCGTCCGGCAAATGAACGGCGCGAGCCGGAGCGTTCCATCCATCGACTCATCGACCATGACAACGAAGAAAAAGATTTTCAGCGCGGCGGCATGCGTGCCGGTGACGGCTGCTGTTGCGCTGCTGACGGGGTGTGCGGCGAATCAACCGAAGCCGCTTTATCAGTGGGACGGCTATCAGCCGCAAGTCTACGAGTACTTCAAGGGGCAAAAGAACCCGGAAGAGCAGATCGGCGCGCTTGAGCAAGCGTTGCAGAAGATCCGCGCAAAAGGCAACCGGCCGCCGCCCGGCTTCGAGGCGCATCTGGGGATGCTGTATGCGGGTGTCGGCAAGGAGCAACAGGCCGTGCAGGCGTTCGAGGCCGAGAAGGAAGCGTTTCCCGAATCGGCAGCCTACATGGACTTCCTGCTGAAGAAGAAATCCAAACAACAATAAGGACTCGCGATGCTCAAGTTCATTTCCGTAAGACTGCTGTCGGCCGTGTCCGTGCTCGTGCTGCTCGCTGCGTGCGCGGCGCCGGCGCAGCATATCGATTACACCGCGTTCAAGAAGAGCCAGCCGCGCTCGATCCTGCTGCTGCCGCCGCAAAACGACACGTCGGACGTGAAGGCGACCTATGGCGTGCTGTCGCAAATGACGTTGCCCGTGGCCGAGGCAGGCTATTACGTCGTGCCCGTTGCCGTGATGGAGGAGACCTTCAAGCAGAACGGGCTGACGAATGCGGCCGACATCCAGACGGTGCCGGCCGCGAAGCTGCGCGAGATTTTCGGGGCGGACGCGGCGTTGTACACGACGGTTACCCAGTACGGTTCGGTCTACACGATTCTCGACAGCACGACGGTCGTCGAGGCATCCGCGAAGCTCGTCGATCTGCATACGGGCGACGTGCTGTGGCAGGGCAGCGGCCGGGCAACCGGCAACGAGCTGGGCGGCAATATGAACGTCGGGGTGGGCGGGCTGATCGGCGCGCTCGCGCAGGCGGCGATCAAGCAGATCGCGCATACGCTGACCGACGAAGCGGTGGATGTCGCCGGGCTGACGAGCAGCCGCCTGCTGTCGGCCGGCCAGCCGGGCGGGCTGCTGTACGGCCCGCATTCGCCGAAGTACGGGACGGACTGACGCGGTTCGGCGTCGTCGGCAGCGGCCAAACGCGGCTCGGCATCGCAATCGACAGGCCGGGCCGCGTTTCGTTGGCGGGGCGGCCGTGGACGCCAGCATCGGATGCCGCTTGCGATTCCATGGGCTTTTGCGCCGGGATTGCCGAAGGTGACGCGTTATAGTCACGAATGTGTCATTTTCGTGACGATACACGACCGACCCCGATGACAAACCAGAACAAGGAGCAGCCGTGACCGACCCGCATTCCCCGTCGACCAAGCGTCCCGATCTTCCCGCCGACGATCTGCCGAATGATCCCGACCGCCGCCGCATACTCGGCGGCATTGCCGCGCTCGGCGCAAGCGTCGCGCTGGGCGGTTGCGAGACGAGCGCGCAGGCCGAGCCGCGCTCGATCGAAGATCTACGGCTCGACGCCGCGCTGCGTCAGCAAGTGCGCAACATTGTCGTGATCTACGCGGAAAATCGTAGCTTCGCCAATCTGTTCGGCGATTTTCCGGGGGTACGGCATCCGTTGCGCACCGTGCCGCCGCCGCGCTACATCCAGCTCGACCGCGACGGCAAGACGCCGCTGCCTACGCTGCCCGCTATCTGGGGCGGGCTCGTGCCGCAGGCGCAAGTGGTCGACGGTAAGCGCTACATGATCGGCGAGGGCGACATCACGGGGCTGCCCAACGCGCCGTTCGTAATTCCCGACGCGCAACGCAGGCCGCTGCCGAACGGCGTCATCACGCGCGATCTGTGGCATCGCTTCTATCAGAACCAGATGCAGATCAACGCGGGGCGCAACGACCAGTTCGTCGCCTGGGCGGATTCCGGCGCGCTCGTGATGGGCCATTACCGGAACTCGGCCGACACGTTGCGACTCTGGAGCCTCGCGCGGCAATACACGCTCTGCGACAATTTCTTCATGGCCGCGTTCGGCGGCTCTTGGTTGAACCACATCTTCCTGATTTCCGCGCAAGCGCCGCTTTATCCGGACGTCCACACGAGCCCGGCGAAACATCTGGTGTCGGTTATCGAAGGCGACGATCCGACGGGCACGCGGCTCAAGCTCGCGACAGATTCGCCCGCCTCGGCGCTCGACGGCCCGCCGAAGTTCGAGAACGACGGGCTGTTCACGCCGGACGGCTACGCGGTGAACACGATGGCGCCGCCGTATCAGCCGAGCAGCGTGCGGCCGCCCGTGGGCGGCGATCCAGCTTATGCCGATCCGTCCAACCCGCGCGTGCTGCCGCCGCAACAATACGCGACGATCGGCGACCGAATGTCGGAGAAAGGCGTCGATTGGGCATGGTATGGCGGCGCATGGCAGTACGCGCTCGAGCATCGCGACACGGGCGCGGTGCCGGATTTCCAGTATCACCATCAGCCGTTCAACTATTTCGCGAACTACGCGCCGGGCACCCAGGCGCGGCACCGGCATCTGCGCGACGCGGGCTTGGGCGACGATCCGTCGACCAACCGCCTGATCGCCGATATCGATGCCGGCCGCCTGCCCGCCGTTACGTTCTACAAGCCGCAGGGCAATCTGAACATGCATGCGGGCTATGCGGACGTCGAATCGGGCGATCGGCATATCGCGACCGTGATCGACCATATCCGGCGCGGTCCGCAATGGGCGCATACGGTCGTGATCCTGACGGTCGACGAGAACGGCGGATGGTGGGACCCGGTCGCGCCGCCGAAGGGCGACCGCTGGGGGCCGGGTTCGCGGATTCCGGCGCTCGTGATTTCACCGTTCGCCAAACAGGGCTATGTGGACCATACGCTGTACGACACGAACTCGATTCTGCGCTTCATCTCGCGCGTGCACGGCTTGAGGCCGCTCGACGGCGTCGCGTCGCGCACGCGCGCGTTCGTGGCGCGCGGCGAGGCGCCGCCGGGCGATCTCACCGCGGCGCTCGATCTCGGCTGACGCAGGGGCTGACGCAGCGGTGCACGGTTGGCGGCGTGCCGCCTTTGCCGGCGCAGCTTCGCGTTATCGGCGCGCCGGCTTCAGCCGCCTGAGCGGCGCGCCCACATCGCATGCAACGCGCGAAATACGGCGGCATCAGTGACTCGACATCCCGAGCGTCAGCGTGCCGGCTCCGATCAGCGCCGCACCGCCGCCATAGCCGAAGCGGCGTTGCGCGGCGGCGCCCGTCAGCCGCATCGCCGCCAAGCGCGCGAGGCGCGCATAGCAGGCGGCATTGACGGCCGCGAGACAAACGAAGGTCGGCAGCAGCACCGCGCATTGCTGGACGAAAGTCTGGTGCGGTGAAATGAACTGCGGAACGAACGCGACGAAGAACACGATGCTTTTCGGGTTCAGCGCGGTGACGGCCCACGCGGACACGAACCGCTGCGCGGCCGAGCGGTTTTGCATGCGTACCGCCATCGTGCCGCTGCGTCGCGCATGCAGAATCGACCGCACGCCGAGGTAGACCAGATAGCCGCCGCCGGCGAGCTTGAGCGCCGTGAACGCGGCAGCCGACATCGCGAGCAGCGCTCCCGCGCCGGCCAGCGAGATCGCCATCGCGGTGGTGTCGCCGGCTGCGACGCCTGCCACCGTGCTCCACGACGAGCGGTTGCGGTTCGCGAGCGAATCGCCGATCACGAGCAGGATCGTCGGACCGGGAATCATCAGCAGGACGATGCTCGCGCTGGCGAACGCGAGCCACGTTGCGACGGACATGGCCGCCTCCGTGATATGCGGAAAATTCCAGTGATCCACAACGGAAAACAGCCGTCAAGCGCGCGGCGCATGTGGCGCCTCCGTCTGAACGCGGGCCGCGTTCGAGCGCGGCACGTCATATTCGCGTGGCTCGAATTCACGCGATCCCGGCCATTCCGAGCGTCGATGCGCACGCCTCCGAAACCCATCGAAGCGCGCGAACCGGTTACCGATACGACAAATGGCCGCGTAATGCGGCGAATCTGGCGGGAGGGAATGGGCGGTGCGGCCTTCTTCAGATTTCATTTGGATTGTCGTTATAGCTTACGGTCGGCCTTCATTTACATCGGCGCACCCGTTGCCGAGACAAACACGGGAATGCCGGCGCGCTTCCCGGGCGCGGGGCACGCGAGCGCCGCGTAGAGGCCGCCGGCGTTTTCTATTCGATTTGATTTCACCATTCAATTACCTGATGAGGTCTTGACTGATGCGCACAAAAATTATCGCTGCCCTGCTTGCGGCCATCGTTCCTTTGGTTGGCGAGGCGTCGACTTCGATTGCGATCGACGCAAAGCGGAATTGCCTGGCCGGCGCTTTCGGCGCCGTATCCGGCGGGGCCCCGGTGACGTTTCAACTCGCGCCGGGAAGATATGTCGTCTCGCTTCTTTCGAACAACATGAGCTGCAGCGGCGGCGTGTTGACGAACGGCTGCATGATCCATTCCGTGATGCTGCAAGGCGGCTTGGGAACCAGCAGCAGCCGATGGGGAACCTCGATTACCGAGCCGACCGTCGTGGACTTGACCGGGCCGGGGAGCCTGTCGAACCTCATCGCGTATGTCAGCGACGATCAGTGCGCGGACAACACCGGGCAAGCGACGTTGCTGATTCAGCCCGCATATTGAAGGAGTTGCCCATCGGTTCCGCTGGTGTGCCGCCAGGCGCTAGTCGGCTCGGGCCGCCGCCACTGCGGCGTTGAGCACGCCAAGCCGGCGGCCGGGGCCACGCAGAGCCGGGCAGCCGGGCCGCTGGATCGGCTGGCCGTGCGATGAACGTGCGATGCCGGGCGGGCGCAGGTCTCGCGCGTCATTCGCTCGGCGCGTGAGCCGCTATCGCAATCCGCTCGTGACCACGCGCGCCGCGCTTGCGAGTAGCTCACGAACCGGTCGCTGCACGCCGGCGCGCAGCGGACGATCGACAAAGCGATCGGAAAAGGCGCCGGAAAGAACGGAACGGCGGACAAAAAAACCCCGCCTTGCGGCGGGCGGGAGTTGAACGAGCACGCGACAAAACGCGTGATTTATAGTTGTCGGTTCAGGAAAACCATCAGAATTGCGCGGCTGCTTGATAGGCGCTTGCCGCCCCCAGCCGGTCCATCGCATTCCGGTATTCGACCTGCAGTTCTGCCTGCGCGGCCTTCGCGTTGGCGACGAGCGCCGCATCGATAGCCTGAATCTGGCGCACGAGCGCGAGTGCGGCGGGCGTCTGCTCGCCCGTGATCGACATCAGATGCGGCGAGCGCTCGTCGGCCAGGCGCGCCGCTTCGGACCAATTGGCCAACTGCACCGCTTGATCTATTTCGCGGGTGATCGACAGCACGCGTTCGATCAAGGACATCTGGTCCGGGTTCGACTGATTCGGCTGGTTCATCGCGTTTGCTCCGTTACTTGTTGTTCGCAAGCGCGCCAGCGCTGTTCGTGCCGCCGAACAGCTGCGTCAGGTAGTTCGAATTCGAGTTCATCTTCGCCATCAGTGAATTGAGCGCGGTGAATTGCGCACTGTACTGAGCGGTGAGCAGTGATGCATATCTCGTGAGCTGCGCCTGCTGTTGCCCAAGGCTTTTCAGATCCTGGTTCAGCGCTTTCGTGCGGATATCGAAGATGCCGCCCGTCTGCACCGTGTTCTGGATCGAGTCGCTTAACTGCTTGCCGATGCCGTTCGTCGAATTGAACAGCGCGGCGACCGACGACGGATTGCTTTGCAACGCCGTATTGAGCTTGGCCGTGTCGATCGTCAGCGAACCGTCCGGTTGCCCCGACGTCGAACCGTCAGCGAACTTGATGCCGAGCGACGCGAGCGACACGTTCATGCCGCCCGCCTTGACGCTGCCGCCGACGATGCGCGCTAGCGAATTGCTGACCGTATTGAGCGCCGAATCGCCGAGCAGTGGCCCCGCGCTTTGCGCGCCGCTGCTGTCGGTCGACAGCGCCGACAGTTTCGCGACGGTCGCGACCACCGTGTTGTACAAATTGACGAAGTTGGTGATTGCGGTGGCTTGCGCGGCCGTGTCGGCTGTCACGTTGAGCGTCTGTGTCGTGCCGACGGCGGTTTGCGACAGATTCAGCGTGACGCCGGTAATGGCGCCCGACACGGTGTTGGTCGAACTCGACGCGGCGATGCCGCCGACCGTGAATTGCGCGTCCTGCGCGGCCGTGCTTTGCTTCCACGCGATGCTGCCGCCCGACTGGATCGTCGACTGGCCGCCCGTGGTGCTCGCCGTCGACGTCACTGCCAGGCTCGACAAGCCGTTGTCGCCGGACAGGTTGCTGACGCCGACGCTGATCGCGTTCGCGGCGCCCGGCGAGTTCGAGCGCAGCACCAGATGCGCGCCGTCAGTGCCGTTGACGATCGTGGCCGTCACGCCGGGGTTGTTCGGCGCGGCATTGATCGCGGCGGCGACGCCGGACAGCGTGTTGTTCGTCGAGTCGATCGTGATCGACGTCGATTTACCGCCGACGGTGAGCGACAACGTGCCGGTGCCGAGCTGCTGCGTCGCATTGAATGCGCCGGAAGACAGCGTCTGCGAATCGGCGATCTGGCTCACGTAGATCGAATAGCTGCCCGCGACGGCGCCCGGAGCCGTCGTCGCCGTGAGGCCGTTGCCGGTCGCGCTTGCGGCGAATTTTTGCGTCAGCGTGCCGTCGCCGAGCAAACCGATGCCGGCCTGCAGCGCGGAGAGCGCGGCTTGCAGCGTGCCGAGCGCGGACAGTTTGGATTGGTCGGCGGCCGCTGAAGCCGACAGCGCCGCGGCTTGCCCCGCCGTCTTCGCATTGACGAACGTGGTCACGAGTGTGCCAACGTCCAGTTGCGAATTGCCGGTCGCACCGCTGATGATCGACTGCGCCGCTTGCTGCTGCGCCGATTTGAGCTGCTGCAGCGCTGAATTCGTTGTGCCGGAGACGGGGGTGGACATCGGATGGCTCCCTTCGCCAAATCAACATGCAGGCGAAAATCGCGAAATTCGGAAAGAAAAAAAGTGCGGCGGCCACGAGGACTTGCACCGCCGCACAAAGACTGGCCGCCGAACAGCGCGGCCTGTCGTTCGGTACAGGTTACGGCGCGATTACTGCAGGAGTTTCAGCACTTGCTGCGGCAGCGAGTTCGCTTGCGCAAGCACCGAGATACCGGCTTGCTGCAGCACTTGCGCCTTGCTCAGGTTCGCGGTTTCCTGCGCGAAATCCGCGCTTTGGATTTGCGATTGCGCTTGCGACAGGTTCGTCGAGCTGGCCTGCTGCGTCGTCGCGATCGCGGTGAAGCGGTTTTGCGCGGCACCGAGCGTCGCTTGCAGGTTGTTCACCGCCGCCAACGCATTGTCGATCGACACCATCGCCTCGTATGCGCCCGTTTGCGTGCTGATGTTCAGGTTCGACACCGTCGGCGGCTGATTGACCGCATTGATCTGCGCGACCATCGCCGTCGCGGCTGCCTGCTGCGACGGGCTCAGCGCGCTTGTTGCGGCGGTGGCGAGCGTCAGCGTCTGGAACGCGGGCGCGGACGGCGTGCCCGTGCCGGCCGTCGTCGCGCCGAAGACGGCCGTGACGGCCGCCGAAGACAGCGCCTGGTTATTCTGGTCGGTGAACGTGAAGCCGCCCTTGCCGTCGGACAGAACGTTGATCTGCGTCGTTTCCTGGCCGGTGCTGGTGCCAGGCGTCCAGGCTGCGCCGGCCGAGTCGATCGCGACGTTGATCGTGCCGAGCGTCTGGCCCGACTGAACCATGCCGCCGCCGATCTTCGCGGCCGACATGCTTTGCGACAGATCCACGCTGACCGTCTGGCCGACGTTCGCGCCGACCTGGAAGCTGAGCGTGCCCGCCGAGCCGTCGAGGATGTTCTTGCCGTTGTAGTTCGTCTGCGAAGCGATACGGTTGACTTCAGCGATCTGCACCGCGACTTCCTGCTGCAGCGCTGCCGCATCGCTCGAGCTCAGCGGGCCATTCGACGCTTGCACCGCGAGTTGGCGGATACGCTGCAGGCTGTTCGTCAGCGAAGCAAGGCCGCTCGATGCCGTTTGCAGGATCGACACACCGTCGTTCGCGTTCGACACGCCTTGGGACAGGCCGGTGATTTGCGTTTGCATCCGGGTTGCGATTGCGAGGCCGGCGGCGTCATCCGCCGCGCTGTTGATGCGCTTGCCCGACGACAGGCGGGTGATCGCTTGCGACAGCGCGCTTTGCGAGCCGTTCAGGTTTTGCTGAGCGATCAGCGAATTGATATTGCTATTGATTCCGAGCATGAAATTCTCCTGATTGAGCCGAAAAGCCCGTCATGTGCCAACATTGGCGAGGGCGGGAGCACTCGTTCTTTGCCGGCCGCCTTGTGCTGGATTTCGGCGCTCGCAAACAAAACTTGAGGGACGCGAACAGATTCGGCCCGATTTTTTGCGCATACGATTGCGCGCACCCGCAGGGCCTGCCCGAACGTATCGATACGGCATCCAAACGAAAAAGCGGCAAACCTCTGGCCTGACCGATGTTTACCTGTTATCATGGCGGGCTGAATTGAGATTTCTGTCAAGCCTTTGCCAATTTCGGCATGTCTGCTGACAGTCAAACGTGATGCGGCGGCGCCTGGATTCAACCGGTTGCCGAGCGTTTCGCGGTGCATTTCGCCTCTCTTTTCCGGCCTCCGAGGCCATTTACCCGCTCGTTTCGCCCGTTCGTGGAAACGCTCGGAAGGCCGGTGCGTGGCGCTTGGCCGCTACGTTTTTGACCGTATCAAGCAAATTAGGAACGACATGACGACGATTCTTTTGAAAGAAAACGAGCCGTTCGAAGTGGCGATTCGCCGCTTCCGCCGCGCGATCGAGAAGAACGGCCTGATCGCCGAGCTGCGTGAGCGCCAGTCCTACGAAAAGCCGACTGCCGTGCGCAAGCGCAAGAAGGCGGCTGCCGTGAAGCGCCTGCACAAGCGTCTGCGCAGCCAAATGCTGCCGAAGAAGCTCCACTAAGGCGTTTTCGGGCGGTTCCGCTCGTTGCGGCGATGCGTGTTCGATAGAACACGCATCGCCGTTTTGTTTTTGCGACCGGTTTTTGCGGCCCGTCATGACGATGCGTTCTCGATGCGGCGTTGGCATCGCTGATTCGCGGGCTCGCGGCCAATAAATTCGGGCGAATCACTCGGCGGCGCGCCGCTTGCCGATCTTCTTGCCGAGTGCCGCGCAACGCGTGTGGCGTGGGCAACCCGTTTCGTGATCGTTGACCATGCCGATCGCCTGCGCACCTTCCAGCATCAACATTTCGAACAAATACCGGTCGTCGTGCGACGGCACGCCCCACTCGGTATCGTGATAGTGAGCATCCGCTTCGGTTTTTACCCAGCAACAGCGTTCGGGCATCGGCTTGTCTCGCCTGCAGCCGATTGCGACGCGTCAGCATAATGGAACAGCCCGCTCACGCAAGCTTGGCCGTTCGGCTGATGGGCGGGGTCGGCCGTTGCGGTTAAGCTTCCGTCTCGATACATCGACGAATCACGGCGGATCTGACTCAAAGCAGCCATGAGCAATGACATTTTTTTGATCGGCATCGATGGCGGCGGCACGGGTACTCGCGTAGTGCTGGCCGACATCCAGGGGCGCGAGTTGGCGCGAGGCGTGGGCGGGCCGTCGGGGCTCGCGCTCGGCGTCGACGCCGCATGGCGCTCGATCGAAGCCGCATGCGCCGACGCCCATGCGCGCGCGGGTGCCACATTCGATTGGCGGCGCTGCGTACTCGGCTGCGGACTGGCCGGCGTCAATCATCACGATTGGCTGAATGCTTTTCGCGCGAGCGCCCCTCCGGTTGCCGCGCTCGCCGTTGAAAGCGACGCTTACACGACCGTGCTTGGCGCTCACGGTGGCGCGCCAGGCGTGATCGTCGCGCTCGGTACGGGCAGCATCGCCGCGGCGCTCGACACCGCAGGCGCCTGCCGGATCGCCGGCGGCTACGGATTTCCGTGCGGCGACGAAGCGAGCGGCGCGTGGCTCGGGCTGCGCGCGCTGTCATACGCGCAGCAGGCGCTCGACGGACGCGCGCCACTCGACGCGTTTGCACAGGCGCTGATCGCGCATACCGGCGCAACCGACCGAGACGCGCTCGTGGTCTGGTCGTGCAATGCGAACCAAACCGCGTATGCGCGGGTGGCGCCCGTCGTGCTCGCACACCGCGATCATCCCGTCGCGGCCGCGCTGATCGAGCTGGCAGGCATCGAGATCGGCAAGATGATCGATGCGCTCGATTCGAATGCGGTACTGCCCGTCGCGTTGTGCGGCGGGCTTGCCAACGCGTTCGCGGGCGTCGTGCCCGAATCGCACCGTGCGCGACTCGTCGCGCCGCTTGCCGATTCCACGCATGGCGCGCTGCGGCTTGCCGCACGGCAAGCGCAGCGGCTCGGCATCACGGCAGCGGGTGGAAAATGAAAGCGCAGGATTTGTGTCTTCGCGGCCCATTCGCCGGCGCGATAGAATGTCCGCCTGCCTCGCGTCCCGCTTCTCCCGAAGTCCGCCATGTATAAAGTCATCGCTACCGATCTCGACGGAACCCTGCTCAACAGCGACCATCAGCTCGATCCGTATACGGTCGATACCGTGCGCAGGCTCGCGGACGACGGTGTGAATTTCGTGATCGCGACTGGACGCCACTACACGGACGCTGTCGGGATTCGTGACCTGCTCGGGATTCGGCCATATCTGATCACGTCGAACGGCGCGCGCGTGCATGCGCCGGACGACACGCGCATCCACGCGCAGGATGTGCCTGCCGAGACGGTGCGGCAACTGGTGTTGCCGGAGCTTGTCGGCTTGCACGGGCGCGTCATCGTTAATTTATTTACTAACGACGGCTGGTTAATCGATCGAGATGCGCCGCATCTGCTGGCATTCCATCAGGATTCCGGATTTCGCTACGATGTCGCCGATTTGCTCGCGCATGACGGTGCCGATATCGCGAAAGTGCTCTACATCGGCGAACCCGACGATTTGGCTGTCGTATCGGCGAATCTCGCCCGCCGTTTTGGCGATGAGCTATACGTCACGTATTCGCTGCCGGACTGTCTCGAAGTGATGACGGCGAACGTTTCGAAAGGGCGCGCGCTGCGCGTCGTGCTCGATCGGCTCGGCATCGATCCGGCGCACTGCGTCGCATTTGGCGACAACATGAACGACATCGATTTACTCGAGACGGCCGGGCATCCGTTCATGATGAGCAACGCGAATCCCGATCTCGTCACGCGGCTGCCCGACGTGCCGCGCATCGGCAACAACTTCGATGCGGGCGTTGCACGTCATCTGCGCTCGTTGTTCGCGCTCGAGGATAAGGCGACGTCCTGATTTCACCCCGCCACACTGCACGGCCGCATAGCAAAGCAGTTCAATGGCAAAGAAAAAGGGCGCCGTGACGGCGCCCTTTTTCGCCCCGTCCGGTCGTCTCGCAGCGTGTCGGCGGCGACGGGCGGATGCTCTCCTCTCTGTCGCGTCACCCCGGAGTGGGGCGGCGGCAGGCCGGCTCGAGGCCGGCTGCAACAGCGTTAATTGTCGTCGCGGCCCGCGATCAGCGGGTACACAACGCCGGCGATGATCGCGCCAACGATCGGAGCCACCCAGAACAGCCACAGCTGGCCGATCGCATCGCCGCCGACGAAAAGTGCCGGCCCCGTCGAGCGCGCCGGGTTCACCGACGTGTTGGTGACCGGGATCGAAATCAGATGGATCAGCGTCAGGCACAGGCCGATCGCGATCGGCGCGAAACCCGCCGGCGCGCGCTTGTCGGTGGAGCCAAGGATCACGAACAGGAAGAAGCCCGTCAGCACCACTTCAGCAATGAATGCGGCGGCCAGCGTGTAATGGCCGGGCGAGTGCGCGTCATAACCGTTTGTCGCGAAGCCGCCCAGTTCGAAGCCAGGCTTGCCGGTTGCGATCAGATACAGCACGAATGCGCCAAGCGTCGCGCCGATCACCTGCGCGATGATATAGGGCACCAGGTCGCGCGCCGGGAAGCGGCCCGCAACGGTCAAGCCAACGCTCACCGCCGGGTTCAGATGGCAGCCGGATATGTGGCCTATCGCAAACGCCATAGTCAGGACCGTCAAGCCGAACGCAAGTGCCACGCCGGTAAAACCGATGCCGAGACTCGGAAACGCGGCGGCTAGCACGGCGCTGCCACAACCGCCGAAAACGAGCCAGAACGTGCCGAACACTTCCGCTGCTAGACGTTGAGGTAATTTCATGGAATAGGTTCCTGGTCATGGAGAATCGAAAGCGGATTGCAGCGGGAATGAAGAGCTGCATCCACGAATACCAACCGGATTATAGAAAATTTGGCGAATTGTGAAGGGTCAACGATTGTTAAATGGAGATTGATGGGCAATGCTTTTTATTAGAATAGCGCCGCATTGCAACAGTATTTCATTTGCAATTGTTAAATTTATCAGACAAATTATATTTTTAGCGAATTTCGTGGCAATGCCGATTGCAATATAGATTCTTTGTGTCTAGGCTGGAAACGCTAGGCAGATCATGAAACAGGGAGTTGAGATGTCTCAATATGCGAAAATCAAGGCGCAGATTGCCGAATTGCAAGCACAGGCGGAAGAGGCGCGTCGCCGAGAGGTCGAGGCTGTGATCGCCGAATTGCAAGAGAAGATCGTTGAATATGGCCTTACGGCGCAGGATTTGGGGTTTGCCGAGCGTGCACGGCGCGGGCGTCCGCCGAAGAAAGGGCCACTGCCGCCCAAATATCGCGATCCAAAAACCGGCAGTACTTGGAGTGGTCGCGGCAAGCCGCCGCATTGGATCTCCGGAAAAAATCGCGATCGTTTTTTGATCGACTGATTTCTACATTTAACGAAATGAAAGCCGCATTCGCCAATGCGGCTTTCTTCTATACGCGCGGCATGCCGCACGTATAATTCTTGCCGCGCGGCGGGCAATGGCGGTGCAATGGCGTTCAGCCGGCCGCCGCCCGCCGCCATTGCGATTGTTTGGCCGTTTCGCGCAATGCTTCGTAGATGTCGGTATATCGCGCTGCCATTGTGCGCGAGCTAAAACGCCTCTCGAATTGTGCGCGAATTGTTTCCCGCGACAATTCGTCGATCCGGTGCAGCGCGCCCACCGCGCCTTGCACGTCCTCGACGATGAAACCCGTCACGCCGTCGTCGATCACCTCGGGCACGGAGCCACGGTTGAACGCGACGACAGGCGTGCCGCACGCCATTGCCTCGATCATCACGAGACCGAACGGCTCCGGCCAGTCGATCGGAAAGAGCAGCGCCTTTGCACCTGACAGAAATGCCGGTTTTTGCGTCTCGCTGATTTCGCCGATGAACTCCACGTGCGCGGAGCCGAGGAGCGGCTCGATCTCGGCCTTGAAATATGCTTCGTCCACCTTGTCGACCTTGGCCGCGATCTTGAGCGGCAGGCCGCTTTGCGCGGCGATCCGGATCGCGGTATCGACGCGTTTTTCCGGGCAGATGCGGCCGAGGAACGCGAGATACTCGGGCTTGTGTTCGGGCTGTGGCGTGAGAAGCGTCGCGGGCAATCCGTGATAGACGGTGCCCGCCCAGCCGGCCTGCGGCAGCGGCTTGCGTTGCGAATCGGAAATCGAGACGACGGGCACGTGCGGGAACGCGTCGAACACGGGTTGCAGTTCCGGCAGATCCAGGCGGCCATGCAGCGTCGTGACAAACGGGGCGTTCATCCGCGATAGCAGTGGGAACGGCAGGTAATCGAGGTGGAAGTGCAGGACATCGAACGTATGGGCGACGCGGGCGATTTGTTCGAGCAGCCGTATATGGGGCGCCATCGCGTCGCGGATCGACGGATCGAGCCGCAGCGCGCGCGGCCACGCGGCCTCAAGCCGGGCTGAGGTGACCGAATCGCCGCTTGCGAACAGCGTGACGTCATGGCCTAGTTCGACGAGCGCCTCGGTCAGATAGGACACCACACGTTCTGTCCCTCCGTAGAACTTGGGCGGAACGGCTTCATAGAGCGGGGCGATTTGGGCGATGCGCATGAGCAGACTCCGTGGGAAGAGGGCAAAGCCGGCCGCGTGCGTCCCGAGCCGGTGGGCGCCTGCCCTCGGGGCAAGCGTGGAGGGGCAGCGAGCGTCGCCGCACCTGCCGTTTCGGCCCATTATCGGGATGGATCAGGCGGTATCTGAGCGATTTTTCAAACACTTAACCCTTGTTACAGGATGAAATACGCGAAAATCCCCGGAAATCGCCAAACCGGTCGATCTGCATCAAAGATAAAGCGAGAGGTAGAAGCGGCGTTCCGAATGCGAGTGGATTGCGCTAAACAGGATTCGCCGGACTGAGGATCTCGCCAGGCCACAATCGAATCAGAGCGACTCGACAGTCGATTCGCGCCGCGCGGGTGAAACACGCCGCGTGTCAGAAAAATTCCTACACGGTTTACAGACAAATCCGGCAACGCGCATTCCCCTTCACTGATAGCGGCACACCAGGCAATTGTCCAAAATGCTTGTAAGACTATAAACGGGTCAACCGCCCGTGCGTTTGTGAGTCATCTGGCAAACGTTTTCATAAGCATTACCGATAGGCCAAGCTTTCTTACGGGGAAATCGAATCATGGGTACGACCAGCGAAATGCTCGCCGAGATCAACGAAGTTAACCTGTCCTACTTACTGCTCGCCCAACGGTTGCTGCGCGAGGACAAAGCAATGGGTATGTTCAGAATGGGAATCTCGGAAGCGCTCGCGGACGTGCTCGGCAATCTGACGCTCGCGCAAACCGTCAAGCTCGCGGCGTCGAATCAGATGCTTTGCCGCTTTCGCTTCGACGATCACACCCTGCTGTCGTCGCTTGCCGATAAAGGCCGCAGCGCTGCCGTCGCCCACGCCCATTCGGCGATCCTGATGGCCGGCCAGCCAGTCGAAAGCCTGCGTTGAGCGGCCTGGCGTGCGGCGCGCGCACCGGATGCGCGTGCGTGGGCGCGGCCGGTCGCATAGCCGATTCATCGAAATAGCGGAGCGTAACGATGGCTTCCAAGAGCGTGGTGATCGAAGTCAAGGAAATCACCCTGGCGATCGAGCTGATCGAATTGGGCGCGCGGCTGCAGTTGCTCGAAGCCGAGACGAGCCTGTCGCGCGATCGACTCATCAAACTTTACAAAGAGCTGAAGGGCGCGTCGCCGCCAAAGGGCATGTTGCCGTTCTCGGCCGATTGGTTCATGACCTGGCAGCCGAATATCCATTCGTCGCTGTTTTACAACATCTACCGCTTCATGCGCGAGCACGGGGGCTGCGAATCGATCCACGCGATCGTCAAGGCTTACCGGCTGTATCTCGAACACATCAGCCTGTCGGGCGACGAGCCGGCGTTGAGCCTGACGCGCGCGTGGACGCTGGTGCGCTTCTTCGATTCGGGGATGTTGCAGACGACGCCATGCACGCGTTGCGGCGGACATTTTGTCGCGCACGCTCATGATCCGCAGCACGGTTACGTGTGCGGCCTATGTCAGCCGCCGTCGCGCGCGGGCAAAACCCGCAAGGCGGCCCAAGCCGGACAGGCCGCGATCGCGGCGTAACGCGCGGCGCGGGCGGCGTGCCGCCGCAGCGGCAGCGGCGTGGCCGGGCGCGGCGAAGGTATGAGCGCTTGCGCCGGGGCGGGCGCCATGCGGATGACGCGGGCGTGCTCGCGCACGGCCGAGCGCCGCGCGGACACCGGCTCGGCCGTATCTCCGGGCGGCGTTTTCCTTCGGCTGGCGTGCCGGCCGCTGCACCGCACGCGTTGACCGGCGCCGCGCAGGCCGGCGTTTGCGGCGCGTTCCCGCACGCGCCAAAGTTTTTGCTCCGACTGCCGTAAACCACTTAACGGCGGCCTCTCGGCTGCTCATTCGTGAGGAACAGGCAGTGCTGATTTTCCTAGGAACTCTCGTGACGGTGTTGTCGGTGTTCGGCGGCTACGCGCTGGCGGGCGGACATCTCGGCGCGCTCGTCCAGCCTGTCGAGATCTTGATGATCGGCGGCGCGGGCGTCGGCGCGTTTATTCTCGGCAACGGCTTAAAAACGATCAAGGCAACGCTGCGCGTGCTGCCGTCGCTGTTCAAGGGATCGAAGTACAACAAGGACATCTACATGGAGCTGATGGGGCTCTTGTACGTGTTGCTCGCGAAGGCGCGCAAGGAGGGCACGCTCACGCTGGAGGCGGACATCGACGAGCCGGGGAAGAGCCCGATTTTCACGCAATACCCGAAGATTCTCGCCGACAGGCATATCGTCGAATTCCTCACCGACTATCTGCGCTTGATGGTGGGCGGCAACATGAACGCGTTCGAGATCGAGAGCCTGATGGACGAGGAGATCGACACGCACCACGCGGAGGGTGAAGGCCCCGCGCATGCGCTGATGCGCGTGGGCGACGCGATGCCGGCGTTCGGGATCGTTGCCGCGGTGATGGGCGTCGTGCATACGATGGCGTCGGCCGACAAGCCGCCCGCAGTGCTCGGCGCGATGATCGCGCAGGCGCTGGTCGGCACGTTTCTCGGCATCCTGCTTTCCTACGGCCTGATCGGCCCGTTGTCGAGTCTGGCGGAGCAGCGGGCCGCGGAGTCGACCAAGATGTTCCAGTGCATCAAGGTGACGATCCTCGCGAGCCTGAACGGCTATGCGCCCGCGATCGCGGTCGAATTCGGCCGCAAGGTGCTGTTCTCGACCGAGCGTCCGTCGTTCGCGGAGCTTGAAGAGCATGTGCGCCGCGTGAAGGCGAAATAAGCGCGGAGCCGGGCAATGAGCAAGGGCAAGGATCAGGCGGTTATCGTCAAGCGGGTGAGTCCGCAGAAGAAAGGGCACCACGGCGGCGCATGGAAGCTCGCATACGCGGATTTCATGACCGCGATGATGGCGTTTTTTCTGCTGATGTGGCTGCTGTCCGCGGCGACGCCGGTGCAGTTGAAGGGCATCGCCGAATACTTCAACACGCCGTTGAAGGCCGCGCTCTTCGGCGGGGATCGCAGTGCGGACGATTCGAGCATCATCAAGGGCGGCGGCCGCGATCTGTCGAGCATCGACGCCGGCGCGTCGCGCCGCACCGATGGCGCGACGAACCTCGCCGAGCGTATCGTCCGGCGCGACGACGACGAATCGCGCGCACACGCGCAGGGCTCGTTCGAGCGCCGCGAGCAGGTGCGGCTGCACGATTTGCAAATCAAGCTGATGGCCGCGATCGAGGCGAACCCGACGTTGCGCCAGTTCAAACAGCAGATCCGCATCGATTCGACGCTAATGGGGCTGCGCATCGAGATCGTCGATTCGCAGAAGCGGCCGATGTTCGCGATGTCGAGCGATGCGGTCGAGCCGTATATGCGCGACATCCTGCGCGAAATCGGCAAGACGCTGAACGAAGTGCCGAACCGGATCGTCGTTCAGGGGCATACCGACGCCGTTCCTTATGCGGGCGGCGACAAAGGCTACAGCAATTGGGAGCTGTCCGCCGATCGCGCGAACGCGTCGCGGCGCGAACTCGTCGCGGGCGGCATGGACGAGGCCAAGGTGTTGCGCGTGCTCGGTCTCGCATCGACGCAGAATTTGAACAAGGCCGATCCGCTCGATCCGGAGAATCGCCGGATCAGCATCATCGTGTTGAATCGGCGTTCGGAAGAGGCGCTGATGCGCGACGACACGACAACGACGACGCTATCGTCCGACGCGGCCGGCTCGGCGCGCGTCGCGCAACAGATCGCCGCGCCGGAGGCGGCGGGCGCATCCGGCATACCCGGCGCGGGGGTATCCGGCGCGCACGGCGCCTCCGGCGGCATCGCGGCAGGCGTCGCGGCAAGCCAAGCCGGCCTGGGCGCGGGCAGCACGGGCGGCACATCAGGAATCATCCGCGCGTCAGTGGCGGCTCGCGCATCGGGCGCGGCCACTCCATATGCCCCCGCCGGCGGTGCGCAAAAACCGTGACGCATAGGAGAAGCGACATGATCCGATCCATTCTCGCCATCGACGATTCCGCGACGATGCGCACACTGCTGCGCGCGACGCTCGGCGATGCGGGATACGACGTGACGGTCGCCGCAGACGGCGACGAAGCGCTCGACGCCGCGGCGCACGAGACATTCGATCTCGTTCTGACCGATCACTACATGCCGAGCAAGAACGGCCTCGAAGTCATCGCTGCATTGCGAGCCCGCCGCGCGTACCAAGCGACGCCGATCCTCGTGCTCACGACCGAGAACGGCGATGCGTTCAAGGATGCGGCGCGCGCCGCGGGCGCGACTGGCTGGATCGAAAAACCGCTCGATCCCGATGCGCTGCTCGAGCTGGTGGCGACGCTTGCCGCAGGTCCGAGCCATGCATGACGAACACGACGTTTTTACGCGGTGAAACGGCATGAGTCTCGATATCACACAGTTCTATCAGACGTTCTTCGATGAAGCCGACGAACTGCTTGCGCAGATGGAGCAGTTGCTGCTGAATCTGAACGTCGCCGCGCCCGATCCCGAGGATCTGGCCGCGATTTTTCGTGCCGCGCATTCGATCAAGGGCGGTGCCGCGACATTCGGCTTCACGGCACTCACCGAGACGACGCACATCCTCGAATCGTTGCTCGATCGCGCGCGCAACCACGAGCTGACGCTGACCAAGGAGATGGTCGATGCGTTTCTCGAAACGAAGGACGTGCTGTCCGACCAGCTTGCCGACTATCGCGCGAGCGCCGAGCCCGATGCGGCCGCGGCAGCCGCGATCTGCGCGAAGCTGGAGCGGCTGAAGGCGTCGGCGAGCGGCGCCGGTGCGGCTCGCACGCCTGCCGGCGCGTCCGAGGCGGCTTCGGCCGCAGGGGGGCCGGCCGCCGCGCCGGTTGCGCGCGCGTTCGATACGCCGGAGCATGTCGTCGAACAGGCGCTCGACGCGGCTCATCCGACGTCGGGCGCGGATTCGGCTGCCGATGCGGCAGAGGGTCCGCATTTGAAGATCGTGCTGACAGGCGCCGGCGACAAGGACCAGGCGCTGCTGACCGAGGAGCTTGGCAATCTCGGCCGAATCGCCGGCCGCAAGCGCTTGGGCGACGCGCTGACACTTTGGCTCGAAACCGACGTGCCGTCGGACGACATCGTCGCCGTGTGCTGTTTCGTGATCGACGAAAGCCAGATCGCAATCGGACGCGGCAGCGCGCCAGCCGGTGCGGGTGCCGAAGCGGCCGCTCGATCCGATGCCGATGCCGGTGCCGCCGGGCAGCCGGCATCGCATGCGCATGCAACCGGCCTCGCGCAGGCGCAGGCATCGTCTTTCGTGCCGCTGTCCGCAGCATCGGCAAACTCATCCGCAACGCCGGAACCCGCTACGGTGCCTGCTACGCAGTCCGCCGCACCGCTCGCGGCAGCATCGGCACCGGCCGGCCGTGGCGCCACGCCTTCGGCACCGCCGGCCTCAGCCGAACCGGTTGTCCCCGCGCCGAGCCAACCCTTCGGCGCCGCGCCGGTTTCCACCGCAGCCGCCGCCCATCACGCCGACGACCGCAAGCCGCGCCCCGCCGTCGCGAGCGCGGAGGGCAGCTCGATTCGAGTCGGCGTCGAGAAGGTCGACCAGCTCATCAATCTCGTCGGCGAGCTGGTGATCACGCAGGCGATGCTCGCCGAAACCGCCAGCACATTCGATCCGGCGCTGCACGACCGCCTGTTCAACGGGATGGCGCAACTCGAGCGCAATGCGCGCGATTTGCAGGAAGCGGTGATGTCGATCCGGATGATGCCGATGGACTACGTGTTCAGCCGCTTCCCGCGGCTTGTCCGCGATCTCGCGGGCAAGCTTGGCAAGCAGGTGGAACTGGTCACGTTCGGACAGGCGACCGAGCTCGACAAGAGCCTGATCGAGCGCATCATCGATCCGCTCACGCACCTCGTGCGCAACAGCCTCGATCACGGCGTCGAGACGGTCGACAAGCGCCGCGCGGCAGGCAAGGACCCGGTCGGCCAGCTCGTGCTGTCTGCCGCGCATCACGGCGGCAACATCGTGATCGAGGTCAGTGACGACGGCGCGGGGCTCAATCGCGACAAGATTCTCGCGACGGGCTTCTCGACCGCCGAAGTCGTGACCGATGTTTCGGGACGCGGCGTCGGCATGGATGTCGTCAAGCGCAATATCCAATCGATGGGCGGGCACGTCGAGATCGCCTCGGTGGCGGGCCGCGGCACGACCACGCGGATCGTGCTGCCGCTCACGCTCGCGATTCTCGACGGGATGTCGGTGAAGGTCGGCAGCGAGATTTTCATTCTGCCGCTGAACTTCGTGATGGAATCGCTGCAGCCTTGCGCCGACGATATCTACACGATCGGCAACGGCGAGCGCGTGGTCCGCGTGCGCGGCGAATATCTGCCGCTCATCGCGCTGCACGAAGTGTTCTCGGTGGCCGACGCGCGCACCGATCCGACGCAGGGCATCGTCACGATCATGCAGACGGAGGGCCGGCGCTTTGCGATGCTGATCGACGAACTGGTCGGTCAGCAGCAGGTGGTCGTCAAGAATCTCGAAACGAACTACCGGAAGGTGTACGGCATTTCCGCCGCGACCATACTCGGCGATGGCAGCGTCGCGCTGATCGTCGATGTCGCGGCGCTCAACCGCGAGACCCGCGCAACGCACGGCGTGCATCCGGGCGCGGCGCTCGCCGCGCCGTGACCGACGCCAATCATTACGTGATTCATCGACCTGGGGGCTAACGTGTCCGAAGTCCAAACGACTCATCCGGCCGCCGCGAGCGCGGCCGCCAACCGCCGCGACGCCGAAGCGGGCGACGCGACGGGACAAGAGTTCCTCGTCTTCACGCTCGGTGACGAGGAATACGGCATCGACATCCTGAAAGTGCAGGAAATCCGCGGCTACGACAGCGTGACGCGGATCGCGAACGCGCCCGATTTCATCAAGGGCGTGATCAATCTGCGCGGCATCATCGTGCCGATCGTCGATATGCGGATCAAGTTCCATCTCGGCCGCGTCGATTACGACCATCAAACGGTCGTGATCATCCTGAACGTTGCGCATCGCGTTGTCGGAATGGTGGTCGACGGCGTGTCCGACGTGCTTACGCTCGCCTCCGAGCAGATCATGCCGGCGCCGGAGTTCGGCGGCGTGCTAACGACGGAATACCTGACGGGCCTCGGCACGGTCGACGGCCGGATGCTGATCCTGATGGATATCGAGAAACTGATGACGAGCAAGGAGATGGCGCTCATCGAGACGCTCGGCGCGTGAGCCCGCGCAGCTGTGCCGGCCGCAATGGAACTACAAGGGAGCTGACGATGCTGGACAACTGGTCGATCCGCACGACGCTGACGGCGATCGGAACCATGATGGTGCTCGTGGCCGCGCTGGTCGGCGGGCTTGGGCTTTACGCGCTGCACGAAGCGGGCGGCTCGCTCGATGCGATCGCGCATGGCGATCTGCCGACGATCCATACGCTCGACGAGGCGTCGTCGTATTTGCTGCGCGCGCGGGTGTCGCTCGGCCGCTTCAAGGCGCTGACCGAATCAGGCAATGCCGACGAAGCGCAGAAGGTGCTCGCGCGCGCGCAGGAACTGTACGCGAAATCGGCGCAGCACTGGCAGACGTATCTGGCCGCGTCGAAGGACGGCATCGATCCGGCGCTTACCGACGAGCTTGCCGCACGCTATGGCGCGCTCGTGAAGGACGGCGTCGAGCCCGAATTCGCGGCTGCGCGCGCGGGCGATTTGGCCGCGTACCGTGCGATCGCCGAGACGAAGATCAGCCCGATGTTCGTCGCTTACGACAACGCGGCGTCGGCCGTGGCGGCCGCGCACGCGAGCCGCGCGGAAGGCCGCTTCGGCGCAACGCAGGCGCGCATTTCGCTGATGACCACGCTGATTGCCGCGGGCATCGCGCTCGCGTTCGCGATCGTGATCGGCACCCGGTTCGCGCTGCGCGGGCTGATCGTCGAGCCGCTCGCCGTCGCGGCCGCGCAGTTCGAGCGCATCGCGACAGGCGATCTCGCGCCGGTCGAGCGCGCGCACGGCACCAACGAAATCGGCCGGCTGTTCGAAGGCATTGGCCGGATGCGGGCGGCAGTGTCACAAATGGTGGCGGCCGTGCATCGCGGCGTGGCGGCGATCGATGCCGGCGCGCACGAAATCGCGAGCGGCAACGCGGATCTGTCGCAGCGCACGGAATCGCAGGCGGCATCGCTGCAGGAAACGGCGTCGAGCATGGAGCAGTTGACGGGCACGGTGCGCCAGAACGCGGAAAACGCCCGGCAGGCGAGCCAGCTCGCGGTGAATGCGTCCGACATCGCGACGCAAGGCGGCGAAGTTGTCGGTCAGGTCGTGGTGACGATGCAGGATATCGCGGCGAGTTCGACGAAGGTCGCCGATATCATCGGCACGATCGAAGGAATCGCGTTCCAGACCAACATTCTCGCGCTCAATGCGGCCGTCGAGGCCGCGCGAGCGGGAGAGCAGGGGCGCGGCTTCGCAGTGGTCGCGGGCGAGGTGCGCTCGCTCGCGCAGCGCAGTGCGGGTGCGGCGAAGGAGATCAAGCAACTGATCGGTGATTCGGCGCTCAAGGTGCAAAGCGGCTCGGCGCTCGTCGAGCGCGCGGGCGCGACGATGGCCGAGATCGTGCAGGCCGTGCGGCGCGTGACCGACATCATGGGCGAGATCAGCGCGGCGTCCGAAGAGCAATCGACGGGCATCGTTCAGGTCACGCGCGCGGTGAGCCAGATGGACGCCGTCACGCAGCAAAATGCGGCGCTCGTCGAGCAAGCGGCGGCGGCCGCCGCGTCGCTCGAAGAGCAGATGCGGCAATTGAAGCAGGTTGTCGCGGGGTGGCGCATCGACGGCGTGATCGCGTCCGGCTCAACCGGCTCAACCGGCGAGAAGGCCGCGCGGGCGCGCGAGGCGGCAGGCGGACCGTTCGTGGCCGACAGGGCCGATAGGGCGGGCGCGGCCGGCATGCGGGCTGCGGCCGGGCTGCGCCCGCCATCGGTTTCGGCGGCGCAGGGCGCGCCGCATGCGGCGTCCGTTTCCGCTGCAGCGGCCGCATCGTCCGCGACGGCGGCGCTCGCGGCATCGCAAGCGATGCCTGCGTCCGCGCGCGCCGCGCAGCACGGATCATCGGCTTCAACGGCAGCCGCGATGAGCGCCGCCGGTTCGCCGACGCGGCCCGCGTCTGACGCCGCCCATGCCAGCCCGGCCGCACGGGCGGCTTTCGCGAAGACGAGCGAGGCCGCACCGAAGTTCGCGTCGCCCGCGTCGGCTTATGCCCCCAAGCTCGCGAAACCGGCATCGGCCGCGCGTGCGCCGCAACGCGCGAGCGCGGCTCAGCCGGCCGAAACCGCATCGGCGTCCGCGCTCAAGCGCCCCGTGCTGTCGAACGAGTCTCAGCCGGCGCTCGCTTCGGCCTCATCGGATGACGATTGGGAAACCTTTTGATTTCTGCCCCGACATGACGCCCGCCCGTGCCGCTCTTCGCTCCGACGTGCCTGAACCGCTCGCGCTGCCGGGCGACGCCGCGCGGGATTTCTCGTTCACGTCGGCCGATTTCGCAAAGATCCGCGCGCTGATCCATCGCGTCGCCGGCATCTCGCTGTCCGAGCATAAGCGCGATATGGCGTACAGCCGGCTCGCGCGGCGTTTGCGCGCACGCGGGCTGAGCCGCTTTTGCGACTATCTGGAACTGCTCGAACGCGATGACGATCCGGCCGAGTGGGAAGCCTTCACGAACGCGCTGACCACCAATCTGACCGCTTTTTTTCGCGAGGCGCATCACTTTCCGATCCTCGCGGAGTTCGTCAAGCACCGCGAGCCGCCGGTATCAGTGTGGTGCTCGGCGGCGTCGACGGGCGAGGAGCCGTATTCGATCGCGATGACACTCGTCGAGGCACTGGGCGAGCGTGCCGCGCGCTCGGCAAGCGTGGTCGCGACGGATCTCGACACGCAAGTGCTCGCGAAGGCGCAAGCGGGCGTCTATGCGTTCGAGCAGGTCAGGCATTTGCCGCCGGAGCGGCTCAGGCGCTTCTTCCTGAAGGGAACGGGCGCACAGGCGGGGCGCGTGAAAGTGCGTCCGGAACTGCGCGCGATGATCCGCTTCGCGCAACTCAACCTGACGGATGCCGACTACGGCTTCTCGAAGCCGTTCGACGCAATCTTTTGCCGCAACGTGATGATTTACTTCGACAAGCCGACGCAAGCGCAAGTGCTCGCGCGCTTCGAGCCGCTGGTGAAGCCGGGCGGCCTGCTATTTGCCGGCCATTCGGAGAACTTCTCGTATGTCACGCGGGCGTTTCAGCTGCGCGGTCAGACGGTCTACGAACTTGCGCGCGGCGCGGCGCCGAGCGGGGAAGCGCGACGATGAGCGCGCTGCCGATCGCGGCCAATCTCTATTTCGATACGCACTTTCGCCGGCGCGGCGTGAAGCTGCTGCCGAACGAGTTTTATACGACCAACGAAGACATGGTGCTCGTGACCGTGCTCGGATCGTGTGTTGCCGCGTGCTTGCACGATCCCGTCGCGCGGATCGGCGGGATGAATCATTTCATGCTGCCGGACGACGGCGCGGACCCGGGCGCGGCCGCATCCGAATCGATGCGCTACGGCGCCTACGCGATGGAAGTGCTGATCAACGAGCTGATCAAGGCGGGCGGGCGCCGCGAGCGCTTCGAGGCGAAGGTGTTTGGCGGCGCAGCGGTGCTTGCAGGCATGACGACGATCAACATCGGCGATCGCAACGCCGATTTCGTGCGCCGCTATCTCTCGCTCGAACGCATCCGCCTGAGCGCCGAGGATCTGCAGGGCGTGCATCCGCGCAAGGTCGCTTTCATGCCGTATACCGGCCAGGCGATGGTGAAGAAACTGCGTGTGCAGATGCCCGCCGTGACCGAGCGCGAAGCGGCGCTGCTTGCCCGCGAGACAGCCGCGGCGCGCGGTGCGCGCGATGGCGGCCCGCGCGCGCGCGTCGAGCTGTTTGGCGCGGGCGCGCCGCGCCCGGCTGCGCCAACGCGCATGGAAAGGTTCGGTACACGGGCTGCGCCGCAGTCCGTCACAGGAAAGCAGGAGGCTTGAACGCTGTGCAAAAGAAAATCCGAGTGTTGTGCGTCGACGATTCGGCGCTGATCCGCAGCCTGATGACCGAGATCATCAATGGCCAGCCGGACATGGAGGTGTGTGCGACCGCGCCCGATCCGCTGGTCGCGCGCGAGCTGATCAAGCAGCACAACCCGGACGTGCTGACGCTCGATGTCGAGATGCCGCGCATGGACGGACTCGATTTTCTCGAGAAGCTGAGGCGGCTGCGGCCGATGCCGGTCGTCATGGTGTCGTCGCTGACCGAGCGCGGCTCGGAGATCACGTTGCGCGCGCTCGAGCTGGGCGCGGTCGATTTCGTCACGAAGCCGCGCGTCGGCATTCGCGACGGGATGCTCGATTACGCGGAAAAGCTCGCCGACAAGGTGCGCGCGGCGTCACGCGCACGCGTTCGGCAACACACGCGCCCGGCCCAGGCGGCGGTCTCGGCCGGTCAGCCCGCCGGCGGCGCGCCGCTCGTGAACAACCCGCTCGTCAGTACCGAGAAGCTGATCATCGTCGGCGCGTCGACGGGCGGCACCGAGGCGATCCGCGAAGTACTCACGCCACTGCCGCCCGACGCGCCCGCAGTGCTGATCGCGCAGCACATGCCGCCCGGCTTCACGCGCTCGTTCGCGCAGCGTCTGAACGGGCTGTGCCGGATCTCGGTGAAGGAGGCGGAGCACGGCGAGCGCGTGTTGCCGGGGCATGCGTACATCGCGCCCGGTCACGCGCACCTGCTGCTCGCGCGAAGCGGCGCGAACTATATTGCGCACCTGTCCGACGAGCCGCCCGTCAACCGCCACCGGCCGTCGGTCGATGTGCTGTTCCGCTCGGCCGCGCAGCACGCCGGCAAGAACGCGCTCGGCGTGATCCTCACCGGGATGGGGCGCGACGGCGCGGCCGGGCTTGCCGAGATGAGGAAGGCGGGCGCATACACGTTCGCTCAGGACGAGGCGAGCTGCGTCGTATTCGGGATGCCGCGCGAGGCGATCGCGGCGGGCGGCGTCGACGACATCTCGCCGCTTGCCGACCTGAGCCGGCGCATCATGGCGCGCCTCGCGTCGATGGGCGAGCGCGTGCAGCGCGTATAGCGCGAGCGCGCCGGGCGGCGCGCCGATCCGGCGGAACCCGCGGCGGCGTGACCGGCATCACGGCAAATCCCCGGTCACGGAATTCGAATCTGGAAAGGAACAGAAGATGGACAAGAGCATGAAGATATTGGTGGTGGACGATTTTCCGACGATGCGTCGAATCGTGCGCAACCTGCTGAAGGAATTGGGCTATTCGAACGTCGACGAGGCGGAGGACGGCTTGGCCGGCCTCGCGCGGCTGCGCGGCGGCGGCTACGACTTCGTGATCTCCGATTGGAACATGCCGAACCTCGACGGCCTCGCAATGCTCAAGGAGATTCGCGCGGATGCGTCGCTCGCGCATCTGCCGGTGCTGATGGTGACGGCCGAATCGAAGAAGGAGAACATCATTGCGGCCGCGCAGGCGGGCGCGAGCGGCTACGTCGTGAAGCCGTTCACCGCGGCGACGCTCGACGAGAAGCTCAACAAGATTCTGGAAAAGCTGGCGAAGGCGGGGAGCTGACGTGAACGAGCCGACCCATGCGGCGCCCGCCGTCGGCGGTGCGCACGGCCAGCCGGCCGACATGACAGAAGCGGCCGAACCCACCGGATCAGTTGAAGCGGCCGATCTGGCGAGCGACCGGATCCTCGCGCGTGTCGGCCAGGTGACGCGCACGCTGCGCGATTCGATGCGCGAACTGGGGCTCGACAAGCACGTCGCGCAGGCGGCGGAAGCGGTGCCCGACGCACGCGATCGGCTGCGCTACGTCGTCGCGATGACCGAGCAGGCGGCCGAGCGGGTGCTCACCGCGATTGAGATCGCGAAACCGGTGCAGGCGCGCCTGCAGGAGGAAGCGGCGGTACTCGACGCGCGCTGGGCGAGGTGGTACGAGACGCCGATCGAGCGCGCCGAAGTGCGCGTCCTGATGGACGACACCCGCGCCTTCCTGCGCGCGTTGCCGCAGGCGACGGGCGCGACCAACGCGCAACTCCTCGAGATCATGCTCGCGCAGGACTTCCAGGATCTGACCGGTCAGGTCATCAAGAAGATCATGGAGATGGTCTACCTGATCGAGCAGCAATTGCTGAGCGTGCTGGTCGAGAACATCGCGCCGCAGCGGCGAGAGCAGTTTGCCGCGACGGCAGCCGCGCTTGCCGCCGAACAGGCGGGCGGGCCGGGGACGCCGGATTCGCTGCTGAACGGCCCGCAGATCAACCCGGAAGGCAAGACGGATGTCGTTCAAGACCAGGCGCAAGTCGACGATTTGCTCGCGAGCCTCGGTTTTTGACCGGAGTGCCGGCGGTATCGGTTCGTAATAAAAAACAATCATCGAGATTGATGCCGATAGAATTCGGCCCCGATTGGCAGGCATACTACTCTCCTCGTTCGTGGGGTCTTGCGAACTTTTATTTTCATTTCAATTGTCGATAATGGCCGAGGCGGCGGGCGCGGACCACCGTGCCGTCCGCTCACGACGAAGATCTGGATGTGAGGAGAGGCAGATTGTTGAGATTGAATCGATCGAGCCGGCTCGCCGCGATAGCGGCCGGTTTCACGGGCGCATGGCTCGTTGCGGCATCGCCCGCTCATGCGGCGCTCGGCGGCACGCCGATCACGCCCCCCGCTGCCGACTCGGCCGCGAAAGTGCACACGTTGCAGCGCAGTGCCCGCGCGGCGGGAGGCTCGGCGGCGTCGTCGGCCCCGGCCGGCTACGCGGTGCGGGAAACCACGTTCGGCTCTGGCACTGTCGTGCGCGAGTACGTGTCGACGGCGGGCACCGTGTTCGCGTTGTCGTGGCGCGGCCCCGTCGTGCCGAACCTCTCCGATCTGCTCGGCAGCTACTTCCCGCAGTACCAGGCGGGCGTGAAGGCGTCGCGCGACGCACGCGGGCCGCGCGCGCCGGCCACGATCGAAACGAGCGGGCTCGTCGTCCACACGGGCGGCCACATGGGCGCGTTCTCCGGCCAGGCTTGGCTGCCGCAGTCGTTGCCGGCGGGTTTCTCCGCCAACGACATCCAATGATCGCGACGGAGGACGAATCTTGCGCTTCAATCACATTCTGACTCGCTGGCTCCGCGCGTTCGGCATCGCGGCAGCCGCGGCCATGCTCGTTGCCGGATGCGGCGGCGGCGACAGCGGCAGCTCGAATACGTCGGCGTCGAGCGGCTCGTCCAATTCGTCGGGTTCATCCGGCTCGAGCGGCTCGTCCGGTTCGAGCGGAGGCACGACCGACCCAACGGGCGGCGGCTCGGCAGGTGGCAGCACGCCGCTCGCATCGAATCAGGCGGCGCTCACCGTCGGCAGGGGCGTGGCGAACGTCGTCAACATGCCCACCGTCAGCGTGACCGTCTGCGCGCCCGGCACGTCGGCTTGCCAGACGATCGACAACGTGCTCGTCGACACCGCGTCATACGGGCTGCGGCTTATCGGCTCGGCCGCCTCGGGCGTGCTCGGCAGCCTGCCCGTGTCCGCCGGCAGCAATGGCGGCGCGCTCGCGGAGTGCGGCCAGTTCGTGACGAGCTACACGTGGGGCACGGTGCGCACCGCCGACGTGAAGATCGCCGGCGAGCAGGCAAGCGGGTTGCCAATCCAGATCATCGGCGATCTCGGTTCGGCCGGCGTGCCGAGTTCATGTTCGAACGGCAACCCGTCGTCCAACACGGTCGCGGATCTCGGCGCGAACGGTATTCTCGGGATCGGGCCCGCGCCTTACGATTGCGGCGCGAACTGCGCGGCTTCGCCGCTCTACAGCAATTACTACGAGTGCGCGGGCGGCAATTCGAGCTGCCAGCCCGCGGCGGTGCCGCTGTCGCAGCAGGTCGCCAATCCGGTGCCGCGCTTCGCGACCGACAACAACGGTGTGAGCGTCGCGTTTACCACGCCGGCGAACGGCGTTGCCTCCGGCACGCTGACGTTCGGCATCAATACGCAGGCGAACAATGCGCTGCCGTCCAACGCGGCGGTATTCACGTCGACGACGTCGGGCGACCTGACGGGCACGCTGCTCGGACGCATGGTCAGCACGGTGTTCTTCGACTCCGGCTCGAATGCGTACTTCTTCGACACCAGCAGCAGCGCCGTCGCGTTGCCGACTTGCAGCAACAACGCGTCGTTTTATTGCCCGTCGAAGCTGACGGCGATTACGGCCACCGTCACCGGTTTGAATGGCGCGCAAGCGTCGTTGCCGATCTCGATCGATAACGCGAACGCGCTGTTCAGCGCGAGCACCTACGCGATCGCGAACCTTGGCGGGCCGTTCGGCGGGTCGCAGACACTCGACTTCGGCCTGCCGCACTTCTTCGGCAAGACGCTGTATTTCGGCATGGACCTGCGCAGCAACGGCGGTGCGGCGCCGTTCATCGCGTTCGCGTCGTGACCCGGCGCGCCCGCCGGGTGGCGCCGGCGCGCGCACGAGTGACGCTCACGGCAAAAAGGGCGCGACCGCGCCCTTTTTGCGACGCAGCACGGAATACGCGCGGACAGCGGCTATCATCGTTGGGTCGTCTCGACGAGGAGAAGCGCCATGACCGCGTCCGTCCGGCGCATCACACCCTTCCTGTGGTTCGACCGCAATGCCGAGGAAGCGGTGACGTTCTACATATCCGTGTTCGACAACGCGAGAATCACGCGCGTCGCCCGGTATGACAAAGCCAGCGCGCGGGCGTCCAACCAGGACGAAGGCGCCGTGATGACGGTTGCCTTCGAGCTGGACGGCCAAGGCTTCGTCGCGCTCAATGGCGGCCCGGTGTTTCAGTTCAACCCGGCCGTATCGTTCGTCGTCAATTGTGCGACACAGGACGAAATCGATTACTACTGGGACAAGCTGTCCGAAGGCGGCGATGCGCGCGCGCAGCAATGCGGCTGGCTCAAGGATCGCTTCGGCCTGTCGTGGCAGATCGTGCCGGAGCAGTTGCCGGCGCTCGTTGCGGATGCCGATCCCGAACGGGCGGCGCGCACGATGCAGGCGCTGATGCAGATGAAGAAAATCGATCTTGCCGCGCTGCAACGGGCGGCGGGCGGCTGAGCGGGCCGGGTGACCGTGGTCGGCGGCGGCATGCGTGGGCGCCAGGACGCTATTGCAAAGCCGTATGTTCGGCAAAAGCGCTGAGCGAGCGGCGTCTTCATGCCGCCAGCCTGTTTCATCTGCCGGTTTAACCCGCACCTAACCCGCCGGCTTAACCGGTCTGCCCAACCCGTCCGTCTACCTCGCCAAGCTCGTTGAACATCCCGCCGGGCGGGCGACGTCTCGTGCATCTGGACGAACAGGTCCGCTGAACGCGCAGCGTTGCTCATATCGCCCGGCGTTTTACCGGGTGCATTCCGTGGCAGGCCGCCCGCCGTGCATGCACCGCCGCCCCGCCCATCTTCCCGCCGCGCCCGTCGATCGCTCCCTGCCTGGATGCATACCGGCGGTGCCCGCCTGCCGGATCGATCCGCCGAGCGCGTCCGGCAGGCTCGCGTCCGCCCCGTCGAGCCGATTAGCGCCCGTGCATTTCGTCGATTGCATGCCGCCGCGCCCGTTTTCCCGATCCGGAGAAATACCCCCGTTTCCCCGCTTTGCTCGACCGATCGCCGATTGACGCGCACGGGAATAATCGTCGTCACTGGCAAGCGGCAGCCCGCCGCGCCCGCATGGAGGCCCGCGTGGCAGAGGACAGCGATCTCGACCGGACAGAAGCCGCCACCCCGAAGCGCCGCGAGAAAGCGCGCGAGGAAGGGCAGGTCGCGCGTTCGCGCGAGCTGGCGTCGTTCGCGCTGCTGTCGGCGGGTTTTTACGGCGCGTGGCTGCTCGCGGCGCCGATCGGTGCGCACCTGCGCACGATGCTCGCGGCGGCGTTCTCGTTCGATCGCGCCCGCGCGTTCGACACCAGCCGCATGCTTGCCGATGCCGGCCGCGCGGGCGCCGAAGGGCTGTACGCGCTTGCGCCAGTGCTTGCGTTGACGGGCGTCGCCGCGCTTGCCGCGCCGCTCGCGCTCGGCGGCTGGCTGATATCGACGAAGACCTTCGAGCTGAAGCTCGAACGGCTGAATCCGCTGGCGGGCCTCGGCCGCATTTTTTCGATGCGCGGGCTGATCCAGCTCGGGATGGCGGTTGCGAAAACGCTCGTTGTCGGCGTGATCGGCGGTGTCGCGATCTGGCGTGCGAAGGACGCTCTGCTCGGCCTCGTGTCGCAGCCGCTCGTGCAAGCGCTTGCCGGCGCGCTGCATCTCGTCGCCGTGTGCTGCGGGATGACGGTTGCGGGGATGCTCGTCGTCGCGGGCCTCGATGTGCCGTACCAACTCTGGCAGCACGACAAAAAATTGCGGATGACAAAGGAAGAAGTGAAGCGCGAGCATCGCGAAAACGAGGGCGATCCACACGTGAAGGGGCGGATCCGCCAGCAGCAGCGTGCGCTGGCGCGCCGCCGGATGATGGCGAACGTGCCGACGGCCGATGTCGTGGTCACGAACCCGACGCATTTCGCGGTCGCGCTCAAATACACGGATGGCGAGATGCGCGCGCCGAAGGTGGTCGCGAAAGGCGTGAATCTCGTCGCCGCGCGGATTCGCGAGCTGGCGGCCGAGCACCGGGTGCCGCTGCTCGAGGCGCCGCCGCTCGCGCGCGCGCTCTATCACCACGTCGAGCTGGAGCGCGAGATTCCGGGCGCGCTCTATGCGGCCGTCGCGGAAGTGCTCGCGTGGGTGTATCAACTGAAGCGTTTTCATGCGCAAGGCGGCGATGTGCCCGCGACGCCGGTCGATCTCCACGTGCCCGCCGAACTCGACAAGGGCGCGCGCGCGGCGCCCGAAGACGAGCGCGAGGAAGCCGAAGACGCGCTCGGCGAGCATGAACGCGGCATGCGCGATACGGCCGCCGATGAAAGCCGCGCAGGCCGGGAAAACCGCAACCGTCGCGATGGCGACGCCACAGGCGCGGCATGAGCACGCCGGCCGCCTTCCTCTCGAAGCGTCCGCAGCTTCTCGCGGGCGCGAACCTGCGCGCGCTCGCGGGCCCGGTGCTCATCTGCATGATCCTCGGGATGATGATCTTGCCGCTGCCGCCGCTGCTGCTTGATCTGCTGTTCACGTTCAATATCGCGCTGTCGGTAATGGTGCTGCTCGTCAGCATGTACACGATGAAGCCGCTCGATTTCGCGGCATTTCCGAGCGTGCTGCTGTTCTCGACGCTGCTCAGGCTGTCGCTGAACGTCGCGTCGACGCGCATCGTGCTGCTCGAGGGCCACACCGGCCCGGACGCGGCCGGCCAGGTGATCGAGGCGTTCGGCCATTTTCTCGTCGGCGGCAACTTCGCGGTCGGCATCGTCGTGTTCGTGATCCTGATGATCATCAACTTCATGGTGATCACGAAAGGCGCGGGACGCATCGCCGAGGTGTCCGCGCGCTTCACGCTCGACGCGATGCCCGGCAAGCAGATGGCGATCGACGCCGATCTGAACGCCGGCCTCATCAACGAAGAGCAGGCGAAAAAGCGCCGTCAGGCCGTGGCGCAGGAAGCGGAGTTTTACGGCTCGATGGACGGTGCGTCGAAGTTCGTGCGCGGCGACGCGATCGCGGGCCTCATCATCATGGCGATCAATGTGATCGGCGGGCTCATCGTCGGGATCGTCCAGCACGACATGAGCTTCGCCGCGGCGGGCAAGAACTACACACTGCTGACGATCGGCGACGGCCTCGTCGCGCAGATTCCGTCGCTCGTGATTTCAACCGCGGCGGGCGTGATCGTGTCGCGCGTCGCGACCGACCAGGACATCGGCACGCAACTCACGACGCAGCTTTTCACGAACCCGCGCGTGCTCGCGATCACCGGTTCGATCATCGTGCTGATGGGGCTGATCCCGAACATGCCGCACGCCGCGTTCCTGCTGCTCGGCGGCGGCGCGCTCGCACTCGCGCGGACCATGACCCGGCGCGAAGCCGCGAGGCGCGCGGCCAGCGCGATCGCCGACATCGTGCCGCCCGCCGCGCTGCCGGCCGACAGCCACGAAGCGAGCTGGGAGGACGTGACGCTGATCGATCCGCTCGGGCTCGAGGTCGGCTACCGGCTGATTCCGCTCGTTGACAAGCATGGCGACGGCGAGCTGCTCAAGCGCATCAAGAGCATCCGCAAGAAGTTCGCGCAGGAAATCGGCTTCTTGCCGCCCGTCATCCATATCCGCGACAACCTCGAACTGCGGCCGAACGCATACCGGATCGCGCTGAAGGGCGTCGAGGTCGGCGTTGGCGAGGCGTATCCGGGGCAGTGGCTCGCGATCAATCCGGGGCAGGTGACGGCCGCGCTGCCCGGCGCGCCGACGCAGGACCCGGCGTTCGGCCTGCCCGCCGTGTGGATCGATACGTCGCTGCGCGAACAGGCGCAGGTGTACGGCTATACGGTGGTCGACGCGAGCACGGTCGTCGCCACGCACCTGAATCCTCGTCGTCCAGCACGCGGCCGAGCTGCTCGGCCGGCAGGAAGTGCAGGCGCTTATCGAGCGCACCGGGCGCGACGCGCCGTCGCTCGTCGAGGATCTGGTGCCGAAGACGGTGTCGCTGACGACGTTGCAAAAAGTGCTGCAAAACCTGCTCGACGAAGGCGTGCCGATCCGCGACATGCGCACGATCATCGAAGCGCTGTCCGAGCAGGCCGGCCGCCTCACCGATCCCTACGACCTCACCGCCGCGGTACGGCTCGCGCTTGGCCGCGCGATCACGCAGCAATGGTATCCGGGCTCGGGCGAGATGCAGGTGATGGGGCTCGACGCCAATCTCGAGCGCGTGCTGTCGCAAGCGCTCGCGACCGGCCCGAATCCGGGCCTCGAGCCGGGGCTCGCGCACACGCTGCTCGTCGGCACGCAGGACGCGATGCTGCGCCAGCAGAACATGGGGTTGCCGCCCGTGCTGCTGGTCCAGCACGCGCTGCGCGCGATGCTCGCGCGCTTTCTGCGGCGCAGCCTGCCGCAATTGAAGGTGCTGTCCTACGCCGAAGTGCCGGACACGCGCGCGATCAAGGTCATGAACGTCATCGGGAGTAGCGCTTGAACATTCGCAAATTCATTGGTCCGACGAGCCGCGATGCGCTGCGCCTCGTGCGCGAGGCGATGGGCGCCGACGCCGCGGTGTTGTCCAACAAGACGCTCGAAGACGGCCGCGTCGAGATTGTCGCGGTGCCCGCCGACGAACTCGCGGAGATTTCGGCGCGCCGCCCCGCAGGGGACGAAGCGCACGGCGGCGCGCAGGCGCAGCAGCAGGCGCGCGTTCGCGCGGCGGGGCCACGGCCCGTGCAGACGGCGGGCGCGGCGGCTGCGTTCGGCGCGGCGCCGGCATTGCCGGTGGCGTCGGTGGCGCTGGGAAGCGCCGCGCCGTTTGCGGCGTCGGCCTCGGCTGCCGCGCTGCCGGGGCTGAGCGTGGCGGCTGCGCCGGCGTCGCGCGTCGCGGCCAATCCGAATTCGAATCCGTATGCGGCGGGCGGGCTGCCGGACGTGTTCTCATCGGTGTTCGGCGCGAGCGCCGGCCTGTCGGCCGATGCGATGACCAACGCCGCCGCAGGAAGCGGCGCGCACGCGTTCCCGCCTGCCGCTGCGGACGGCGCGGCAAGCGACGGCAGCCCCATCGCCGATGCGCGCCCGGCAGCCGGCGATCGATTCGCCGCTGATGACCGATTGATCACCGATGGCCGCGGCGTTGCGGATAGCCAGTCTGCAACCGGCGAGCAGCCTGCTGCCGACGCGCGATTTGCCGCCCGCGGCCGACTGGCCGCCGATGCTCCGCTTGACCACGGCGGCCAAGCCGCCGACGCCTCGCCCGCCGCGACAGCCGCCGCGCCGTCCGAACCGGCGCCGTGGCTCGTCGAGCACGCGAAGCGGCTGACGCAACAACTGGCCAAGCACGAGAAGCCGTCCAGTACGAGCGCGCGCGCGGCGACGCCAGGCGCCGCCGCATCGCGTGAATCGCTTGCGTCGGCGGGCGAGCCGCCCGCGTGGGCGCGCGACATCGTGCGCAACGTCGCGCGCCGGATGCCGGACGCAGCCGGCGCGTCCGTGCCGAAATCGCAGCCGGCCGGCAGGCGCGAGCCGCACGACACGGCGCTCAGCGTCGCGGATGCGGTGAACGCGCGGCTCGAGCGCATCGTCAACGACACCGTGATGCAGGCGCTCGGCTCGCTGCGCGAGCGGATGGACGAACAGTTCGCTGGCCTTGCGTGGAACGAGCGCCAGCGCCGCAGCCCGGTGCACGGCGCGCTGACCAAGCGGCTCATCGCGGCGGGTTTCTCCGCGCAGCTCGTACGCACCGTCGTCGACCATCTGCCGGAGGGCGGCAGCCACGGCACGCTCGACGCGGCGACCGACTGGGCGCAATCGGTGCTCGCGGCGAACCTGCCTGTGCTCGACAGCGAGGATGCGCTGATGGAGCGCGGCGGCGTATTCGCACTGATGGGGCCGACGGGCGTTGGCAAGACCACCACCACCGCGAAGCTCGCCGCGCGGTGCGTGATGCGCTTCGGCGCGAGCAAGGTCGCATTGCTGACGACCGACAGCTACCGGATCGGCGGCCACGAGCAACTCCGGATCTTCGGTCGGATTCTCGGCGTGCCGGTGCATGCGGTGAAGGACGGCGGCGATCTGCAGCTCGCGCTCGCGGAGTTACGCAACAAGCACATGGTGCTGATCGATACGATCGGCATGAGCCAGCGCGACCGCGCGGTGTCCGACCAGATCGCAATGCTGCACGGCGCGGATACGCCGGTGCAGCGCCTGCTGCTGCTCAACGCGACGAGCCACGGCGATACGCTCAACGAAGTCGTCCACGCTTACCGCCGCGCGTCCGTCCGGCCCGATGCCGCCGCGCCGGATCTCGCCGGCTGCATCCTGACGAAGCTCGACGAGGCAAGCAACCTGGGCGGCGCGCTCGACACGGTGATCCGCTACAAGCTGCCAGTGCATTACGTATCGACCGGCCAGAAGGTGCCGGAGAACCTGTATGTCGCGACGAAAAAATTCCTGCTGAAGAGCGCATTCTGCGCACCGCGCGACGATTCGCCGTTCGTGCCCGGCGACGACGATCTGCCGGCGATGCTGAGCGCATTGAGCGCGCGCGCCGGCGCCGAGCCGCACGAGGTCCGCTTTGGATAAGCGGATCACCGACCAAGCCGAGGGGCTGCGGCGCCTGCTCGCGCAGCGCGGCTCACGGCTTGTCGTGGTGACGGGCGGCCCGTCGGGCATCGGCTGCACATCGGCGGTCGCGAACCTCGCCGCAGCGCTCGCCGCGCTCGGCAAGGACGTACTCGTCGTCGACGAGCGCGCGAACGTCCGCTCGATCGCGGCAACGCTGTGCGGCTCGTGGTTGCGCGACGGCGAGCCGGTGCGGCACGAACTCGGGTTTTCGATCTGCGCGGCGTCGCGGCTTGCGCGCGACGGCTACAGCGGCGCTCTGCGCGATGCGCTCGCCGACGGCGCCGCCGACGTCGTGCTGATCGACGCGCAGCCTGATGCAAACGGCGCGCTGTCGATACTCGCGCGCGACGCGCATGACGTGATCGTCGTCACGCGCGTATCGGCGTCGGCGATCACCGAAGCGTATGCGCGGATGAAGCGGCTGCATTACGCGCACGCGTTTGCGCAATTCCGCGTACTGATCAACCACGCGCACAGCGCGGCCGACGCGCGGGCCGCTTACGAGAACCTCGCGGGCGTCGCGGGCCGCTATTTGCAGGTGTCGCTCGCGGATGCCGGATGCGTTGCCGCCGATCCGCTGATCGAGCGCGCCCGTTCACTTGCGCGCACCGTCGTCGATGCATTTCCGTCGGCCGCCGCCGCGCGCGACTACCGGCGCATCGCTGCCGATCTGCTGTATTGGCCGATGCGCGCCACACCGGGCGCGGGGCGCGGCCGCACGGGCAATCCGGCGCTCGGGCGCAGCGCGGCGCGGGCCGCCTGAATGCCACGAACGCCACGACGAACGGAGGCCACGATGTACAACGCTCAAGGAAAGATTTCCCAGGACAAAGTGCTGACGCAATATGCGCCGCTCGTGCGGCGCCTCGGATTGCAGCTCGTCGCGAAAATGCCGGCAAGCGTGGATCTCGACGACCTGATCCAGGCCGGAATGATCGGCCTGCTCGACGCGGCGGGCCGCTACAAGGAAGATCAGGGCGCGCAGTTCGAAACCTACGCCACGCAGCGTATCCGCGGCGCGATGCTCGACGAGCTGCGCAGCAACGATTGGCTGCCGCGCAGTCTGCGCAAGACATCGCGCGAGGTCGAGCAGGCGGTGCACCAGGTCGAGCAGCGGCTCGGGCGGGCGGCACACGAAACCGAAATTGCCGCGCATCTGCAAATGCCGCTCGCCGATTACCAGGCAATGCTGCAGGATCTGCACGGCAGCCAGCTCATCTACTACGAGGATTTCGACCGCTCCGCCGACGACGAACCGTTCCTCGACCGCTACCGCGCCGATCACGCCGATCCGCTCGCCGCGCTGCTCGACGATCATTTGCGCGGCGCGCTCGTCGATGCGATCGACAACTTGCCTGAGCGCGAGAAGCTGCTGATGTCGCTGTACTACGAGCGCGGGCTGAATTTGCGCGAGATCGGCGCGGTGCTGGAGGTCAGCGAGTCGCGCGTGTGCCAGTTGCATAGCCAAGCGGTCGCGCGGCTCAGGGCGAAGCTGCGCGAGCAGGCATGGGTAGGCGCGGAGGGCTGAGCGGCCGGCCTTCGGGCGCGCTTGCCGCGCACGGCGGAAAAATCCATCTCGATTTGCTACAATCCTTTCCTGTTTCCGAGGAGCGTTGCGACGGGCACGGCCCGCCAGGCTCGGAAACGGTCAACCAGGCGGCTTGGCATCGTCATTGTCAGCCGCTTACTTGAACGGCGCTCACGTCACAATTTTCTAGAACTTTTTTAGAAAGGAGGGCGTGATGAACGCCGCTGTCATCGATTCCAATTCCGCTCAGGATTACGTCGTCGCCGATATCTCGCTTGCCGGCTGGGGCCGCAAGGAACTGAACATCGCCGAGACCGAAATGCCCGGCCTCGTGCAGATCCGCGACGAATACAAGGCGCAGCAGCCGCTGAAGGGCGCGCGCATTGCCGGCTCGCTGCACATGACGATCCAGACGGGCGTGCTGATCGAAACGCTGAAGGCGCTGGGCGCCGAAGTCCGCTGGGCGTCGTGCAACATTTTCTCGACGCAGGATCACGCGGCCGCCGCGATCGCTGAATCGGGCACGCCGGTGTTCGCGTTCAAGGGCGAATCGCTCGACGAATACTGGGAATTCACACACCGCATCTTCGAATGGCCGAACGGCGAGTTCGCGAACATGATTCTCGACGACGGTGGCGATGCGACGTTGCTGCTGATCCTCGGCGCGAAGGCCGAAAAGGACCGCTCGGCGATCGCGAAGCCGACCAACGAGGAAGAAGTCGCGCTCTATAAGGCGATCGCGCGCCACCTCGATATCGACGGCACGTGGTACTCGAAGCGCCTCGCGCACATCAAGGGCGTGACCGAAGAGACCACGACGGGCGTGCACCGCCTGTACCAGATGGAAAAGGACGGCCGCCTGCCATTCCCGGCGTTCAACGTGAACGACTCGGTGACGAAATCGAAGTTCGACAATCTGTACGGCTGCCGCGAATCGCTCGTCGACGGCATCAAGCGCGCGACCGACGTGATGATCGCGGGCAAGATCGCGCTCGTCGCGGGCTACGGCGACGTCGGCAAGGGCTGCGCGCAGTCGCTGCGCGGCCTGGGCGCTACCGTCTGGGTCACCGAGATCGATCCGATCTGCGCGCTGCAGGCGGCGATGGAAGGCTACCGCGTCGTGACGATGGAATACGCGGCCGACAAGGCCGACATCTTCGTGACGGCGACCGGCAACTATCACGTGATCAACCACGATCACATGAAGGCGATGCGCCATAACGCGATCGTCTGCAACATCGGCCACTTCGATTCGGAAATCGACGTCGCGTCGACCCGTCAGTACCAGTGGGAAAACATCAAACCGCAGGTCGACCACATCATCTTCCCGGACGGCAAGCGCGTGATCCTGCTGGCCGAAGGCCGCCTCGTGAACCTCGGCTGCGCGACGGGCCACCCGTCGTTCGTGATGTCGAACTCGTTCACGAACCAGACGCTTGCGCAGATCGAATTGTTCACGCGCGGCGCCGAGTACGAGAACAAGGTGTACGTGCTGCCGAAGCACCTCGACGAGAAGGTCGCGCGCCTGCATCTCGCACGGATCGGCGCACAACTCTCGGAGCTGTCCGACGAGCAGGCGGCATATATCGGCGTGCCGAAGGCAGGTCCGTTCAAGCCGGATCACTATCGCTACTGATCCCTCGCGGGCGCCGTCCTTACCCGGCGCGCGGGCGCCGGGCGGCTCGCCGTCCGGCACGTGCCGGGCGCACCGCTCGGCGCACCGCGCGTTTTCCATCATCGGGGAGCGCACGCGCACGGCCCGATCGCCTTACGCTAGGAGCTTTGTCACATGACCGTTATCCTGACCTGGATCATCAACGCGCTCGCGCTTTTGAGCATCACGTATCTGGTGCCGTCGATCCACATCAAGAGCTTTGGCACGGCGCTCATCGTCGCGGTCGTGCTGGGGCTCATCAACGCGGTCATCCGGCCGCTTTTGATTCTGCTCACGTTGCCAGTCACCGTGCTGACGCTCGGCTTGTTCATCCTCATCGTGAACGCGCTGTGCTTCTGGTTTGCGGCGTCGCTGCTCAAGGGCTTCGAGGTGTCGGGGTTCTGGTCTGCGTTCTTCGGCTCGATCTTGTACAGCATCGTGTCGTGGCTGCTGTCCGCTCTCGTCTTCGGCCAGCGCAGCATCGGCTGACCGTTGGGCTTATCCATCATGAACCCGATCGAACTTTCCTTCGAATTCTTTCCGCCCAAGACAGCGGAAGGCGTCGACAAGCTGCGCACGACGTGCGCGCAGCTTGCGCCGCTTGCGCCGAAATTCGTGTCCGTCACGTTCGGCGCCGGCGGCTCGACGCAGCAAGGCACCCTCGACACCGTGCTCGACATGCAGAAGGCGGGGCTCGAAGCCGCGCCGCATCTGTCGTGCATCGGCTCGTCGAAGGACAGCCTGCGCGCGATTCTTGACCAATACCGCTCGCATGGCATTCGCCACATCGTTGCGCTGCGCGGTGACTTGCCGTCGGGCATGGGCGAGGTCGGTGAGCTGCGCTACGCGTCCGAACTCGTCAGTTTCATCCGCGCGGAGCATGGCGACTGGTTTCGGATCGAAGTTGCCGCCTATCCGGAATATCACCCGCAGGCACGCTCGCCGAAGGCCGATCTCGAGAACTTCGTGCGCAAGGTGAAGGCGGGCGCGAACGCGGCAATCACGCAGTATTTCTATAACGCGGACGCCTACTTCCGTTTTGTCGACGATGCGGCGAAGCTCGGCGCCGACGTGCCGATCGTGCCGGGCATCATGCCGATCACGAATTTCTCGCAACTGGTGCGCTTCTCCGAGATGTGCGGCGCGGAAGTGCCACGCTGGATCGCGCGCCGGCTCGAGAGTTTCGGTGACGATAAGGAATCGATTCGCGCGTTCGGCACCGACGTCGTCGCCGGGCTGTGCCGGCGGCTGGTCGACGCGGGCGTCCCAGGGCTGCATTTCTACACGCTGAACGGCGCGGCGGCGACCAAAGCGGTCTGCGAGCGGCTCGGCTTCTGAGTTTGCGGGTCGGCGGGTCGTAACCCGTCTGTTGTACATACGCGATGACGAGGCGAAACCTGCTGGTTTCGCCTCTTTTTTTGCGTGCGCGCGGAAGACGGCACCACGCACCACGCGCATTGCCGCGCCGCGCAACGCGGGCGTGTGCGCGGCCTGCCGCCGCTTACCGCCATAGCGGCCTTAAGCCTGCGCGCGGGCGAGCGGCGGCCACTTGTCGAACCAGGGCCGCGCGAGTTCGAGCTGATGCGCGAGCGCGAACAGACGCGCATCGTCGCCGTGCCGCGCGACGAATTGCACGCCGACCGGCAGCCCGCGCGGCGTCCAATAAAGCGGCACCGACATCGCCGGCTGCCCGGTCAGATTGAAAAGCTCGGTGCAACCCGCCCACGCGAACGCCTTTCGTGACGTTTGCACCAGCATCTGCTTCAGCAATGGTTTCACCGGCAGCATGCCGACCGCTTTCATCTGCGCGGTTTCGACCGGCGTCGGCAACAGTTCGCCGATCTTGACGGGCGGTCCGGCCAGCGTTGCGCACAGAATCACGTCGTAGCGTGCGACGACGCCCGCCACGCGCGCCGTGATCTGCCGCTGCAGTTCGAGTGCGCGCGGCAATTGCTCGCGTGCGAACCGGCGGCCGACCTGAGCCATCGCCCAGGTCGCGGGTTCGAACTCGGCGCGCTTGGGCTTGCGTCCCGTCATCTGCTGCGCGTCGAGTACGGCTGCTTCGGCGAAGGTTGCCCATAACGTCAGGAATACTTCACCGATCTGCTCGAAATCGATATTGAACGACGCCGGTTCGACGATATGGCCGAGCGATGCGGCGAGCTTGGCCGCGTCGTCGAGCGCGTCGCGCACATCGGGGGCGAGGGCGGGGGCAAGCATCGGGTCGGTGATGTAGCCGATCTTGAGTGCGGTGGGCGGCGTGTCGAGCGCATCGAGATAGGCACCGCCGTACACGACGGCATCGCCTGACGCGGCCCGGCCTGGCGCGGCCCGGCCTGACGTCACGTCGAGCAGGAACGCGCTGTCGCGCACGCTGCGCGACAGCGCATGTTCGGCGACGAGATTGCCCGGCGTGGCTCGGGCCGCAGCGTCCGGATCGTGCGACGGTTTGAAGCCGAACAGCCCGCAGCATGACGCGGGAATCCGGATCGAGCCGCCGCCGTCGGACGCATGTGCGAGCGGCACGATGCCGGCGGCGACCGCCGCCGCTGCTCCGCCGCTCGAACCGCCCGGCGTGTGATCGAGATTCCACGGATTGCGGCATGCGCCAAAGAGCGCGGATTCGGTGTACGGCACTTGCCCGCATTCGGACGTGTTGGTCTTGCCGAAGATGTTGAACCCGGCGGCCTTCGTGCGGGCGATGAGCGGCGAATCCTCGGTGGGCACGTAATGACGGTAATGCCGGCTGCCCATCGACAGCGGCAGTCCGGCCACTGCGGCGCCGAGGTCCTTGACGAGATACGGAACACCGGCGAACGGTCCGAGCAGCGCGCCCTGCGCCGCGCGCTCGCGCGCGGCCGCGTAGTCGCTCAGCACGATTGCGTTGAGCGCCGGATTCAACGCGTCGGCGCGGTCGATTGCGGCATCGAGCAGTTCACGTGCGCTTACTTCGCGTCGAGCGACGAGCTGCGCGAGCCCGATTGCGTCATATGACAGATAGTCGGCGTGCAAGGCAATCCCCCGTGTGGTCGAGCGCGGCGAACGGCGCGATCCGACGCCGGGCGCAGGCGCGCGCGGAATGCGCGCGCGCCGATTTCGTGGTGATGGCTTATGGCGATTTCGTCGAAGCGACAGATTACAGATGCTCGGCAAGAAAAGTCAGCGTGCGGCCGTGTGCCAATGCCGCGGCGCACTGATCGTATGACGCGCGCTCGGCGCAGTTGAAACCGTGCTGCGCGTGCGGATACAGATGAAACTCGGCATTGGCGCGGCCAGCGAACGCGGCTTTGACCTTGTCGACGGCGTCGAGCGGGATCGACGTATCGTGGCCCGCGTAGTGAAAGAGAATGGGCTGCGCGATTTTCGCGGCGACATCGACGTGATTCTGGATGCCGCCGCCGTAATATGCGACCGCGACGTCGACGTGCTGCTGCGACGCGGCGAGATACGCGAGGCGGCCGCCGAAGCAGTAGCCGATCGCGGCGAGCTTGCCTTCGACCTCGGGCCGCGCGCGCAACGCCGCGGCGGCTGCGCCGATGTCGGCGACGGCTTGCGCGACGTTGGTTTTTTGCAGCAGCTCGATGCCTCTGTCGCGGTCCGCGCCTTCATAGCCAAGCTCGACGCGGGGTTGCGTGCGCCAGAACACGTCGGGGGCGAGCGCGACGTAGCCATCGGCCGCATATTGGTCGGCGACCGATCGGATGTGGCCGTTGACGCCGAAGATTTCCTGGATGATGACGATGGCCGGGCCCTTGCCGCGCTTAGGCAGCGATAGATAGCCGCCAAACGTATCGTTGCCTGCGGGGATATCGATCCATTGTGACGCCATGCTGAATCTCCTGTGTGTCGACGGGAGTTAGCGCTTTAGCGCTTACTCCCGTCCCATGCCGTGATTGGCCGGAGTGATGCTTCAGCAGCGACTCCGGCCTCACGGCGGTCGACGGGAGTTAGCGCTTTAGCCCCCCCGTCCCATGTTCTCCAACTCTCTCGTCTCCTGCCAGAACCGGCCACGGCCCCATGGATCGGAAAAACGGCGAGCCAGTGTGCCACCAAACTCACGCCGACGCAGTGCCGCAGCCATCCGTCGCCCACCCTGCCTTCTCGCTATGCGATCGAATCGATCTGGATTATTCATTTTCCAGCCGCGTCGTGCGCGGGTACAGTCCCCGTACCGGCCGATCCCTCTCGTGCGCGTTATCTTGTCGAGGTTCGCGATGACTTCCCGCTTTGATCCTACCCCATTCGCCGCCCGTTTCGATTTGCGCTTGCCGCTCGTGCAAGCGCCGATGGTCGGCGTGACGACGCCCGCGATGGTTGCGGCCGTCTCGAATGCCGGCGCGCTCGGCAGTCTCGCAGGCGGATCGTTCGCGCCCGACAAGCTCACGGCCGAGATTGCGGCGGTGCGCGCGGCGACAAGCCGGCCGTTCGCCGTCAATCTTTTCATCCTGCCCGATGCGCATCCCGACGAGACGGCCGTGCGCCGCGCGCTCGCCGTGATCGATCCGTTGCGCGCCGCATTCGAACTGCCGCCCGGCGCGCCGCTTGCGCGTTACGCGCCGGATTTTCGCGCGCAATTCGATGCGCTCGTCGCTGCGCGCGTGCCTGTCGCGAGCTTTACGTTCGGCGTGCTCGATCGTGCCGATGTCGAGCGGCTCAAAGCCGCGGGCACTTATGTGATCGGCACGGCCACGCATGTTGCCGAGGGGCTCGCGTGGCGTGATGCAGGCGCGGATGCAATTTGCGCACAAGGCGCGGAGGCGGGCGGCCATCGCGGCACGTTCATCGGCGCGGCCGACGATGCGCTGATCGGCACGATCGCACTCGTGCCGCAACTCGTCGACGCGACCGGGCTGCCAGTGCTCGCGGCGGGCGGCATCATGGACGGACGCGGAATTGCGGCCGCGCTTGCGCTCGGCGCACAGGCCGCGCAACTCGGCACCGCGTTTATCACATGCACGCAGAGCGCGACGCCGGAAGCATGGAAAGCGCGCATCGCCACGAGCAGCGATACATCGACGACGCTCACGCGCGCGGTCACCGGCCGGCATGCGCGCGGCATTCGCAATGCGTTGATCGCGCGGCTGTCGGCGCAACCCGATTCGGTGGCGCCCTATCCGGTGCAAAATGCGCTGACGCAGGAATTGCGGCAGGCAGCCGCGCGCGCGGGCGACGGCGAATATCTGTCGCTGTGGTCGGGCCAGGGCGCGCCGCTCAGCCGCAGGCGCGGCGCCACGCAAACGGCCGCTCAATTGGTCGATGCGCTCGATGCCGAATGGCGGACGGCGATTTCAAGCCGCATTAAATCTTCAACCGGCTCAACACCCTCGGCGCGATAAACGCGACAAACGCCGCGCACAGTGCGACGACGGACAGCCCGATCGACAAATTGGCCGCTTGCGTGACCGCGCCGATCACGACCGGGCCGAACAGCAGCCCGAAATAAGCGAGCCCGGCAACATGCGCGAGACCTTCGGCCGCATGAATGCCTTCGACGCGCGCGGCGGCGGCGAACAGCACCGGCATCATGTTCGCGAGGCCGAGCCCCATCAGCGTGAAGCCCACGAGCGCGACGGCCGGATACGGCATCAGCAGTGCGCCGATCATGCCGATGCACGCCAGCGTCGCGCTCGCGCAGATGAGCTGCGGCGCGCCGAAACGGGCGCGCACCGCGTCGCCCGCGAAGCGCGCTGCCGCCATTCCGCCCGAAAACGCCGCATAGGCAGCGCTCGCAAGCGCCGGCGACGCGGCGACCACGTCGCGCATATAGACGGTGGCCCAGTCGTACATCGCGCCTTCCGCGATCAGCGCGACGAGCGCGATCGCGCCGAGCATCCACAACGCGGCCGAGCGCCAGCGGTTCGCGCGCGGGCCGCTGCCGTGCGCGGCGGCGTGCGGGACGTGCGGCAACACCGCCGGGCAGGCGACGGCGAGCACGATCGCGCTAATGAGCGCGGCAAGCGCGAGATGGGCGGCGGGCGCCATGCCGGCGGACAGCAGCGCGCCACCCGCCGCCGCGCCCGCCATCCCGCCCGCGCTGAACATGCCGTGCAACATCGACATGATCGGCTTGCCGAACGCGGTTTCCACGGCGCTAGCCTCGGCGTTCATCGCGACGTCGAGCGTTGCCATCGAGAAGCCGAACAGCGCGAGCACCGTGAGCAGCAGCGCATAGGTCGGCGTGACCAGAATCAGCGCCGCGCATACGCACATCCCGGCGCCGCCCGCCAGACACGCGGTGCGCGAGCCGACGCGCGCGATCCAGCGCGCATTGGTCGTCATCGCGGCGATCGAGCCGACCGCAACCGCGAGGAGTGCGAACGACAGCAGCGCCGGCGACAGCGCGAATTTGTCGCGGACAGTCGGCACATGCACGCCCCAGGTTGCGTACATCATGCCGGCGACGAAAAAAAGCGCCATGGTCGCGGCACGCGCGCGTTGGCGCGTCGACACGGGAAGCCCGCGATGAATCGCGCAGGAAGAGGCAAGATCAGGCGACTGGTCTGACACAGAAAACTCGTCGAAGGCAGGATGAACGGGAGGGAAACGGCTTGCAGATTACGGCGCGTTTCCACGAAGACCAGCGCCGATTCTAACGGAGCGTATGGTCCGCCGCTTGGCTGATCCGGTTGCGTCACGCGCGCGGACAAGCGATGCTGGGTTATCGGCTAGTCTCAATGCAAACGCTGCCGCAGGTTCTGATTTGCGCGCCGCGCGCGGCGGCAGGTGCGTTGAGCTAATCACGCAGCCGGCCACATTCCCCGGCTCTTTTTTCTCTATAAGGGTCTTCCACGTGAATATTTCCGCCGTCCTACCGCTTCATTTGCTGCATCGCAATAAATTCGGCACGCTCGCCACGCAGTCTCGCCCGCTCGAAAGTACTGATGGCGCGAGCTATCCGTATCCGAGCGTCATGCCATACGCGCTCGATGCGCGCCATCGGCCCATCGTGCTCGTGAGCGGGCTTGCCGAGCACACGCGCAATTTCATGGCCGATCCGCGCGTGGGGTTTCTCGTTGCCGACGGCCTGGGTGCCGCAACCACCGATGCAAACGAGGGCGACGTGCTCGACGCTGAACGCGCGACGCTCGTCGGCCGCATCGAGCCGGTCGGCGCCGATGCGCACGTGGCCGCGCGCTACCTGCGCTATCACCCGGACGCCGCGCGCTATCTCGCGCTCGGCGATTTTTCGTTCTGGGCGCTGACGTGCGAGCGGCTGCGCTACATCGGCGGATTTGGCCGGATGGGCTGGCTTGATGCAGCGGCGCTCGATCCGCTCGCGCCCGTCGGTTACGACGATGAGCGCGCGTTATGGGACGAATGGGATAAGCATGTTGCATCGCAGCAACGGCGGCCCGGACTCGAACTGCTGGGCATCGATCGCTATGGCGCGGATTGGCGTTGGCGCGGAATCCGGCGGCGCACGCCATTCGATTCGCCGAAAATGGACATCGACGCGCTTGCCGCTGCATTGCGGGAAGCCGCAACTGTTTCACTGGCTTAAAAAAGGACTTACGATTTTGAACGCTTTTGCGACAGGTTTCGTATTTAAACTAAACATGTGAAATCGTACTTTCAAAGCGAAAACCTTTCGTTTGATGAAAACTTCCAAATCGGGAGTACTGTTCGGTTGCGCACTTTGCGAGCTTAAATTATGTGCTGCAATCAACTAATCCGCTTGTAAGACTCTCAATAACTTCGGATCTAGCAGATGCTGGCCAATTCAGACAATCGAATCACAAAATACAACATTTATTTTGATGTCTCAGTATTCACCCAATTCTGTTTTGTGCTAATCTTCGATCCAATTATCCGAGGCATCATTACATTGTGATGGCAAGCCACCAAAGAGTGGTGCCATTTGGTCATATAAAAGGGAATTTATGTCTTCGTACAAGGATCTTCTGGCCCAGCGGGAAAAGCTGGAGAAGCAGATCGAAGAAGCTCGCTCGCGTGAATACGCTGAAGTATTGGGCGATGTGAAACAAAAGATCGCTGATTACGGTTTTACGCTTGCCGAACTCGGCCTTAGTCGCGGTAAAGCCGGAAAAGCAGCGCGCCCCCGGGCTGGCGTCGCGGCAAAATACCGCGATCCGGAAACCGGTGCGACTTGGTCGGGCCGCGGAAAACCGCCGCGCTGGATTGCCGGCAAGAATCGCGAGCAATTCGCGATCTAAACGCCAAGATTCCGGTTGTCGGATCAAAAGGCCACGCCCCCTGGTGGGGAGCGTGGCCTTTTGCATTTTTAAATTAGTATCGGCTCTTAACATTTGTCATAAAATTGTCATGTTTAGTTGTAAATGAAAATGCGTTGCGTTTTTATAAGCGATTGATTTTTATAGTTTTTTTATCGAGATCTGATCGTTTTCACGTTGAGCTTGATAGAATCTCGATATCTTTCGCGTGTTTGCTAGATTTCATGTCCATATTTTCAAACGACGGGGCCGGCACGGATAAACAGGCCGTTGCGCGTAAGACCACGTTTGTCAGCATTGCGGTCAACGTGATTCTCGCAACGCTGCAGATGGTGATTGGGGTAATTGCACATTCCCAAGCGCTGGTGGCGGACGGCGTCCATTCTTTGTCCGATCTGGTATCCGATTTCGTCGTGCTGTTCGCAAACCGGCATAGTGGTGTAGCGCCCGATGCCGATCACAATTATGGTCATAGCCGTTACGAAACCGTCGCGTCGTTCTTTCTGGGCGCGATTCTGATAGCGGTCGGCGTCGGCATGCTGTGGCGCGCGGGCGACCGGCTCGTCCATCTGGACGACATTCCCCCCGTCCATGCGAGCGCACTGGCTGTCGCGGCCGCCGTGCTCGCGTCCAAAGAGGCGCTGTTCCGCTACATGTTGCGCGAAGCGCAGCGCGTGCGTTCGGCCATGCTGGTGGCGAATGCGTGGCACGCGCGTTCGGATGCGGCTTCGTCGCTGGTCGTCGCGATCGGCATCGTCGGCAGCTTGGCGGGCGCGCGGCTGCTCGATCCGATTGCCGCGGCGATCGTCGGCTTCATGGTGGCGCGCATGGGCTGGACGTTCGGCTGGAATGCGCTGCAGGATTTGTCCGATCGCGCGATCGACGCGGACGCGTCGGCCCAGATTCGAGCGCTGATCACGTCGACGCCGGGCGTGCGCGACGTGCACGAATTGCGCACGCGCAAGATGGGCGATTCGGCGCTCGTCGACGCGCATATCCTCGTCGATCCGCTCGTGTCGGTGTCGGAGGGGCATTACATCGCGGAGACCGCGCGTGCGCGTGTGCTTACCGATAAGCGGGTGCTCGACGCATTGATTCACGTTGATCCGGAGCACGATGTGGCGCGTAGCGCGGTGCTCGGGCTGCCGTCTCGCGAACAGATCAAGGGGCAGATCGAGGCGGTGCTGGCGGATGCGGGATTCCGCGCGAGCACGATCGATCTACATTACTTGAGCACCGGGCTCGAGATCGACATTACGCTGGCCGCCGATGCGTCCGCAAAGCAGCGCAGCGACAGTGCGGCGGCGCTTCGTCTGGATACCGAAGCGTTGCGGCGGCGCTTCGGCGCGCGGCGCATCGGCGTATCGCGTGCGCTTGCGGCGCACGACACCGCCGTTACGGGTCGGCCGGCTTAATTATCCGAACGGCATCAGCCGATCGGCAACTCGGACAGATTGACGAACCGGCTACGTCAAAACGGATGCGGCTACGGCTTTCTGCAGCGAGATTGCAATCGTGTACGCCGCTGCATGCCGGTTGCTTCGATTTCGGGAGCAGGCCGATTCTCGCGCAAATGTGTTCGACGGATTTTCCGGCGAAGTATTGCCATGCAGCCAATACGGCGATAAAGCCGTCGAGCAAGCGCAAAATCTAGCGCAAAGCGCGCACAGAAACGCGTGAATCAAATCAACGCACCAAATCCAGCCGAATCGCCGTTGCGGTACGCCAATGCCGCAACCCATCCCAAAGACGCCCAATAATCGAAATTAGAGCGGCAATTGCGTGTCGAACTTGATCTCGCGCAGCACCACGCTCGTGCGCACCTGGGATACCGCCGGAATCTTGAAGATCCGCTCGTGCAGAAAGATATCGTAGGCCTTGATATCGGGCGCGACGATCTTGAGGATGTAATCGGCCTCGCCGGTGGTGCTGTAGCACTCGGTCACTTCGGGGCAGGTGGCGATTTCCCGCTCGAACTGTTCTACGCCGCCCTCGTTGTGGCGGGTCAAATGCACGTGTGCGAGCGCGCAAATATGAAGCCCCAGTTTCTCGCGGTCGAGGAGCGCGGTGTAACGCTGGATCACGCCGGACTGCTCCATGTCCTTGATACGGCGCCAGCACGGCGTGCTGGAAAGTCCGACTTGATCGGAAATTTCCTGCACGGAGCGGCGCGCGTCGAGCTGCAGCAGCCGAAGGATTTTTTGCGAGAAGGTATCGAGTGTCACCTGCGCCTCCAGGGCGGCTGCAACTATTTGCCAATGGTAGAGGCGGGTGAAAGGAAAGGCAATCCAAAGCGGTAAAATTGAGCGATATTTGCTAATTTTTCAGGATGCCGACGGAATTTTCCACTAAATCCCCGGATTGAGCGCTCGCCGCGGCAGATGCTCGCGCGGTGTGCTGCAACACGCGCAGATCGGCGAGCATGTTGCAGAACAGCGCGCCTTGCTCGATCGCGTCGTCGAGCGCGATATGGGTGTGCGGATGCGCATCGAACCAGTGCTTCGGAAAGCGCGGCTTGATCGCTTTCCGGTACGGCAGCCCCGTCAACGCGAACGCGAGTGTCTTGATATCCAGCGCCGACCACGAAAACGGACAGCGCCCCGCGAAACGCATCATGTACCAGAACATGAACGTGAAATCGAAACCCGCGGGCATGGCGACGAATACCGGCTTGCCCGGCAACGTTTCGACCCATTCGACATAGGCCGTGAGCGCTGCCTCGGGCGATTGCAGATCTCGCCGGCATGCGGCCCAGGCATCGGGCTGCGTCTTCCACCACGCGTCTTGCACCGGGTGCGGCGCCGCGCCTGGCAGCAACTCGAGATTCGCGGAGAACGTCGCGATCAGCGTCTTGTCTTCGGTGTACGCGGCCGAGGCGAAACTCAGCATCGAATGCGGGCCGGGAATCGGGCCGTCTGCCTCGACATCGGTGCTGACGTAGATTTCCGGGCTGGCGGCCGTGTCGGCGGTCATTGCGCGACTCCGTCGGCGACAAACGGATTCGTGCGGCGCTCGTCGCCGAACGTCGAGACGGGGCCGTGGCCGGGCACGAACGTCACGTCGTTGCCGAGCGGCCAGAGCTTGTCCCGAATCGAGCGGATCAGGTCGGCGTGATTGCCGCGCGGAAAATCGGTGCGGCCGATCGAGCCGGCGAACAGCACGTCGCCGACGATCGCGAGCCGGTGCGCGCGGCTGAAAAATACGACGTGGCCTGGCGTATGGCCAGGGCAGTGGTAGACCTCGAGCGTTTCGTCACCGAACGAGACGGTTGCGCCGTCGTCGAGCCAGCGGTCCGGCTCGAACGACTGGGCAGCCGGAAAGCCAAGACGCTCGCTTTGCATCGGCAGCATGTCGATCCAGAAGCGTTCGTCTTCGTGTGGCCCCTCGATCGGCACGCCGTAATGCGTGGCGATCTGCTTTGCGCCCGCGCAATGGTCGACATGGCCGTGCGTGAGCAAAATCTTCTCGACCCGAACATTTTGCCGCGCGACTTCCTGCTCGATGCGCCCGAGGTCGCCGCCGGGATCGACGATGGCGGCGCGCCCCGTGTTTTCGCAGACGAGCAGCGAGCAGTTCTGCTGGAACGGCGTGACTGGAACGAGCGTGACTTTCATGGGCGGGCGCCGGCTAAAAGCCTCGATTGTACCGGCCGGAAAGCGCGGGCGCAGACGCTCGCCGCCTCAATGCCGATTGTTACGCCCATAGCGAGAATCAATGGTCAAAGCCCGCCATTTGCGAAGCGGCGGTTTTCATTTATGTATAATGCCGTCCAATGCGCGTGGGAAACCACGCCGCCAGTAGGCATTCTGGAACGATTATTTGTGGCGGTTTTGCAACAAGCTCCGGGGTGCCGTCCATGCAATTGCCCGCCGATGACCGGCGGTGCATCCAGTACCGATTCGTCGGTGCTCACGTCTTATCCGGCCAGGCGCGGCGCGCCTGCTGCGGCCATGCTGCCGTGACGCCGGGTGAGGCCTATGCCGCCGTTCCTGCGCGTTTGAGTCAACGACGCGCACGAACATGGCCTTAGCCATGTTCGGTTGGCGGCATGTGGGGTCTGGTCAGGCTGCCGGGGACAGGTTGTGCCAGACGTGAAAGCTAATCAGGACGGTTGCGGCAGTACGTGAGCCGCATCCATGCAGATCGTCGCACGCGTCTTGACGCGGCGAGGATCGGTGTACCCGTCCGGGCCGCGAATATGAACGTAGCAGGCGGCCCGTCAGAACAGGCGACACGTCGATGAAATTTCGATTACCGAAGCAGGTCGGGATGCTGGCCGCATTACTCGCGCTGACAGGTTGCGCGATGCCGCCGAACGCACCGACTGCGGAGCAGACACAGCCGATGTCCGCAAAGGACGCGTTGCGCACGGCGAGCGCCTCAGGTTTAGTGAAGGACAATACGGATGTGAACGGCATGCCGCTGAGCTTCGATACCGCGCTCGCCTCGCTGCCGCCCGTCGGCTCGCAAGACGCCAAGCGTCAGTCGCTTGCGGACGCGAAGCCGCTCGATGCGGCGGACGCGTCGGGCTTCAGCCAGGTCGGCAAGGCATCGTGGTACGGCAAGGGCGACGGCTTCCACGGCCGCCGTACCGCGAACGGCGAACGCTTCAATATGAACGAACTGACGGCTGCGCATCGCACGCTGCCGCTCGCGTCTTACGTGCGTGTCACCAATCAGGCGAACGGCAAGTCCGTCGTCGTGAAGATCAATGACCGCGGGCCGTTCTCGCGCGGCCGGATCCTGGATCTGTCGTATGCGGCGGCGAAGGTGATCGGGCTGGTTCATTCGGGTATCGCGCGCGTGAAGGTTCAGGGGCTGTCGCCGGAAGAGGCCCGCGTGGCCCGCGCCGACATGCTGGCGGCGAATTCCGTCAAATAACGGCGAAGCGCGCGATTCGCGCGCCGCATCGATTGCCGCAAGGGCCGCTTCGTGCGGCCCTTGCTCTTTTCCGAACCCGGCCGACGGCGCGCGCCTTTTATTCGTCCGTTGCTTTTTTCAGCACGAGCGCCCGCGCATAGAGCGCATTGCGCGATGCGCCCGTGAGCGCTGCCGCAAGCTTCGCGGCGCTCTTGAGCGGCACTTCTTCCAACAGCATGCTGAGCAGCGCGTCGTGCGCGCTTTGATCATCGTCGCTTTTGCGCTGCGGCGCGCCCTCGACGACGAGCGCGAATTCTCCACGCTGCCGGTTCGCATCGGCGCGCAGCCAGATTGGCCCTTCGGCCAGCGTGCCTTCGAATAATTCCTCGTGTAGCTTGGTAAGCTCGCGCGCGATCAGCAGGCGGCGCTCGCCGCCCAGCGCGGCCGCGAGCGCCTCGGCCGTCTCGACGATTCGATGCGGCGCCTCGTAGAACACGAGCGCGTAAGGATGGGTTTTCAGTTGCGCTAGCGCCGCGTCGCGCTGCCGGGCTTTCGACGGCAAGAAGCCGGCGAATGTGAACATGCCCGCCCAGCCGCCCGCGACGCTCACCGCCGCGGCCGCCGCGCTTGCGCCAGGCAACGGAATCACGCCGAAGCCGGCCGCGCGCGCCGCGTCGACGAGTTTCGCGCCGGGATCGGAGATGCCGGGCGTGCCGGCGTCCGATACGTAGGCGATCCGTTCACCCGCGCGCAGATAGTCGACGAGCTTCAATGCGGCCGCGCGCTCGTTGTGTTCGTGGATTGCGACGAGCGGCTTCGAGATGCCATAGCGTGCGAGAAGCTGGCCCGTGTTGCGGGTGTCCTCCGCGGCGATCCGGTCGGCGAGCGTCAGCACGTGCAGCGCGCGCAGCGTGATATCGGCGGCGTTGCCGATCGGCGTCGCGACGATGTACAGCGCGCCCGCCGGGTAATGCTGCGCGCGCGCGAGTTCAAGGAGGGAAGTCATGACACGAAAGGCGCCCACGGATGGCGCAAACGGAAGAAGCTCCGCATTGTGCCATGCGCGGGCGCAGCACCCGCCGGCCGGCGGCGCGGCGGCGAGCGCGCAGGCAAAAGCAGCGCCGGTGCACGGCCACGCCCGGACGGCGGCAGCGGGCGCCAAGCGTGCGATCGGCGCCGCGTTCGAGAGGCGGGCGCAACGCTATCTCGAGCACGCGGGGCTCGTGCTCGTTGCCCGCAACGTGACCGTGCGCGGCGGCGAGATCGATCTCGTGATGCGCGAGCAGGACGGCACGCTCGTATTTGTCGAAGTGCGCGCGCGAACAAGCAGCCGCTACGGCGGCGCGGCAGCCAGCATCGGTCCGCGCAAGCGGCAGCGCATCGCGTTTGCGGCGCACATGTTCTGGGCGAAATCGGGTGGCGCGTGCGCGTGCCGTTTCGATGTCGTCGGCTTCGATAGCGGCCGTCTCGTCTGGCTGCGCGACGCATTCCGGATCGACGACGCGTGACGGTCCGCGCGCCACGCCGCACTCGCGGCAAACCGGTCGAACCACCTCCCCGGCTTGTGTCGAGATGTAAGGAGATGCGGCAACCTCCAGGAGAAGGCGCCGGAGTGCGGTAAACTCGCCGCACTCATGATGTTGCGCGAGCGGATCGGATTTCACGCTCGCGTGCGCAATATTCCGACAGGAATCGATGTCAGTCGAACGTATTCAGCAACATATCCGTGATAGCGCCTCGCTCGTCCATGACGCGCTCGATGCGCTGTCGCTGCCGATCGCCGCGGCCGTCGACGCGATGTTCATGGCGCTTGCGAACGGCAACAAAATTGTCGCATGTGGCGATGGCCCCTCCGCCGCCGCTGCCGAACGGCTTGCCGCCGCGCTCGTCTACGGCTTCGAGCGCGAGCGGCCCGGCCTCGCCGGCCTTGCGCTTTATACCGATGCAAGCCGCTCGGGCGTCGCGGGCGATGCTGACCAGATCTTCGCGCAACAAGTGCGCGCGCTCGGCCAAACGGGCGACGTGCTGCTCGTGCTCGACCCGCTCGGCGAATCGCCGCGCGTGCTCGCCGCGATCGACGACGCGCACGAGCGCGAGATGATCGTCGTCGCGCTGACGGGCAGAGGCGGAGGGCGCACCGGTAAGGCGCTCACTGACACCGACATTCAGATCTGCGTGCCGTCCGATCGGGCGATGCGTATCCATGAAGTCCATCTGCTGACCATTCATTGCCTGTGCGACGGCATCGACGCGATGCTGCTGGGCGAAGATTGATTCGAAGGAGAGCCGTAGATGAGTTACAGCCGCGTCAGACAGACGCTAGTTAAAACCACGCTTGCAATCGGTCTCGCGGCTTGCGTCGCGACGACGCTGCAGGGCTGCCTGCTGGCGGTCGGCGCGGCGGCGGGCGGTGGTGCGCTCGTGGCGACCGATCGCCGCACGCTCGGCGCGCAGACCGAAGACCGCGAGATTCAAGTGAAGGCGCTGACGCAACTGAACAACGGGCTGCCGGACGGTTCGCACGTGAACGTGGCAGTGTTCAACCGCCGCGCACTGTTGACAGGCGAGGTGCCCAACGATGCGGCGAAGCAGCGCGCCGAGGAAATCGTGCGCGGGATCAACAACGTGAATGCGATCGTCAACGAACTCGCGGTGGGACCGGCAAGCTCGCTGTCGGACCGCGCGAACGACTCGTATCTCGAAGGGCGCGTGAAAACCGCGATGATCGCCGAGAAGGGCATTTCCGCGAACGATTACAAGGTGGTGTGCGAGCGCGGTAACGTTTATCTGATGGGGCTCGTGACGAGCGACGAGGGCGACCGTGGCGCGGATGTCGCGAGCCGAGTGCCGGGCGTCGAGAAGGTCGTCAAGGTGTTCCAGTACATCAAGCCGGCGGAGGCACAGGCATTGAAGGCGGCGGCGCCGGCGAGCGGCGCGTCGGCTGCGTCGGCGGGGGCGGCGGCAACGGATGGCGCGACGGTAGGCGCCGCCGTGCCGGATTCGACGGTGACCGCGACGCCATTGCAAGCGCCCGCGCCGATTTCCAATTCGAGCAGCGTGCATCCCGGGAATCCGAAGGCGGCGAAGCCATGATGGGGGTGACCATGAAACAGCAGACGGCGCGTGCAGCAATAGCGCTCGGACTGCTGGTGGCACTCGCTTACGTGGTCGCAGGCACACCCGCGCACGCGGATACTGGCGACGGTTTGAGAGTTGCTCGCAGCAATGCATGCATGGGATGCCACGCAGTGGATCGCAAGCTCGTCGGACCTTCATTTGTGCAGATTGCTGAACGTTATAAAAACGATCAGCAGGCAGTGCCGAAACTCGTGAAAAAGGTCAAGGACGGCGGCTCGGGCGTTTGGGGCGCGATTCCGATGCCTGCACACCCCCGGATGAGTGATGCGGATGCGAAATCAGTCGTTCAGTGGGTATTGGCAGGAGCGCCTGCCCCGAAGTAGGCGATGCCGAAGTAATTGGAGGTGTCCACAAATTTGTTGCTGGATCCACGCCAAATGATATATAATCGCCGGCTGTTAGTGTGGGGGCGGTAGCTCAGCTGGGAGAGCGTCGCGTTCGCAATGCGAAGGTCGGGAGTTCGATCCTCCTCCGCTCCACCAAGAATTGCTTTAAAAACAACGCACTACGTCTTGCGATGTAGTGCGTTGTTTTGCATTTGGATGCAGGTTTTGGCACATTGTGTGTGCCAAATTTGTGCCATCGCTATCCCGCCGCATGCCTTCCCATCTGCATGACACTGCCGCACACTGCTGGTAGACTCACATTGCCCGAGAAATTTGGGTTTGCCGCGCGCTGAAGACGTACAGAACGGCTACGAGACAAAAGCAAAGGATGGATGCGGGTAGCGCCGCTCAAATCCCAAGAAGCGTGGAGCCACGGACTGTTCAGCAGCACCTGCCATAAGCGGAATTGGTAGGAAAGCAAGAATGGATGCCCTTTGGGCCATCGCCCGGCACGTGTCCCGCCTATTCCGGATGAGAAGGTTGGCAAAGAGTGACGCGTGCTAGGAAAGCGGGCAAGGAAGCGAGGGGGAAACCCCGCCGAAGTTTTGAGACCGATGCGATGTCGGCCCTCTGCTGCTCGGTTGAGCAACGCAAGGTCGTCTAGGCCAAGACTCGGTTCCGCGGACCTCATCCAACTTGACTGATCGCAGATCAGTCGGGATTGGAGGCGTTCGCCCGTGAAATCACTCCTGACCGTTGAAGAACTTTCGCAGTACCTGCATAAATCTGTCGCAAGTATCCGTAGCGATGCGACCCGCAATCCGCAGTCCCTTCCACCGATTTGCCGCCTGCCGAACACGAAGCGGCTGCTTTGGCGCCTCGAAGACGTAGAAGGTTGGTTGGCTGCTCATGTTGAGGGCATGCCTCGCCCGGCGGCTGCGGCCTGTCCCGATGTCCTACGACCACGCCGAGGCCGCCCTACCAAAGCCGAGCAGGTTGCCCGGCAGCGGCGGAGTCAGCATCGCAAGCAAGCCAGCGCCCATCCCACCGAAGCTGCGGCCGAGGTGTGAGCGATGCAAGCTTTCATCGTCGAAGCGACGCCGCTGGCGTCGCTGGGCGAGGCTTGCGATGCGTCTGCATCGACGTATTCGCGCCTTGCACCACTGAGGCACCGACAGTGCGATTTCTTCGTCGCCGACATTCTCGATGCTTCGCCGAAGGACGACCTCGCAAGCATGGAGCACCCGCTTTTCGCCCTGCGCGCTGGCGACCGACGCATACGTGTGTACGAACGAAAAGAGACTAGGGTAACTGTCAAACCTGGGGTCGATGGCTGCGCGACGATTCACGACAAAGATCTATGGATCTACTGCATCAGTCAGTTGGTCGCGGCGAAGAACCGTGGTCGCGAGATCACGCGCACGGTGCGTTTCACGGCCTACGATTTTCTGCACTCGACCAATCGCGACACCAGTGGCCGTGCCTATATCCGCATGGGAGAGATGCTGGCACGACTCACCGGAACGCGCATCGAAACCAACATCGAGACGGCGGGCAAACGCGAACGCGGGTTCTTCGGATTGGTTGATTCTGCCAAGGTCATCGAACGTGACGGAAGCAACCGCATGGTGGCCGTGGAAGTGACCTTGCCAGATTGGCTGTTTCGCAGCGTGGACGCCATGCAGGTGAAAACCCTTTCGCCTAACTACTTTCGCCTGCGCAAGCCTTTGGATCGACGCATCTACGAGCTGGCCCGCAAGCACTGCGGCGATCAGCCAACTTGGAAATCTAGTATTGCCACGTTGCACGAAAAGAGCGGCAGCGCCGACAAGCTATTCAAGTTCCGGGCTGCCATCAAGGCCTTGGCGGTGTCAGGGGAGTTACCCGACTACCGCATGGCCTATGATCCGAAGACCGACAACGTGACGTTCTACGCCAACGGCCCGAAGGGCTATCGAGCGGAAATCGAGGCCATGATGAAGGGCTTGCCTCGCACCTCGGCCAAGGCTCGCGAAAAGGCGCATTCCTGTAGGTTCGGCGGCCCAAAATGATGCCGAAATCGCGTGCCGGTTGTTGTGGATAACCTGCTCCCGGCTGTGAATCACCACGTGCCTTTAGGGATGCTGGACCGTGGATTGCCACGTGCTTTTAGGGATGAGCTACTTCGTGCTTTTAGGGATGGGAACATCCCGAGGCGCCTTGCGCTGCAAGGGCTTCAAGAACCGTAACGCGCGCGCGCGATTTAACTCTATGTAAACCTTAACGTCGGAAGCCGGCGGCTCCGCCAGTCTATGGTGTGTCGGCGGGCGGAGTTTTTCGTTGGCATCGAGTTGGGACGTCAGCAAGTCCGATCGCGGCATCAAGCCGGTGCATTCCAACGCGCTTCGTTGACGTTTGGCGGATGCGGGCGACTGAATTTTAGCCGCTAAAATTCCTGCCCCGTCAGTCGACCCAATCCAGCCGTGCCGCGACGGCATTCCATCGCTCTTCGGCCGGCGCCCATGCGATCTCCATGTCGGCCCGGGATACGATCCAACCTGTCAGTTCGGCATCAACAGCCTGTTGAACGCCAAGGTGAGAGAGCTCCTGCTGTATTTGGTCGTTATCGAGACAGAGTCGCAAGCACCTGCATATTCCCTCACCATCAAGACCGAGGGGAACGACGGCCTCGACTTCCTGATGCAGCCGATACAAGGCGACCGCCTTTACCAAATGTGCAAGAGAAAGGGGGACGCACTCCAATTCGGCCAACAGCAGATCGGCCTCAAATTCAGCCAGCACCATATCGAGCTTCCCCCATTGCTCCAGCTCAGCGGACACTATCGACTGCAACTCGCTCAGCTGCCCCCACATCGCCTTCCATAGCGATGCCGGGCCATCCTCGTGCAAGGTATCAGTGTCAGCGTCGAGACGTGTCAGTAGCTTTCTTTGCTGTTGCGACAGCGGCTTTTCGCCGTTGAAGCTAAGCCGCCATTTTCCGGATCGACTTGTAAGCATTCCGAACTTCTCGTCGAAGAGCGCTGCAAAGTGATGTGGATTGCCTGCTCCTATGCGGGATGCGAGTACGTGCAGTAACGCCGCTGCGCGCATTCCGCCTCGTCGTTTTTCAGAGTCGCTTCGTGCCGGTCGTGCCATAGGTCTTTAAGTCCTAGTAAGAAAACCCCTCAATTATTGGCACTTTGATTCTATACCCACTTGCCCAAGAATTCGCATAACGACATCAATCAACCGGAATCAATCCAAGTGTGTGAGCTCAATGTTCGACATCCTGAAAGATCGGTACGGCGCAGTCATGACGCTCGAGCAACTGGCCGCTACGTTGAGCCGGAAGCCGGAGGGCTTGCGAATGGCACTGCTCAAGCCGAAGAGCGAATGGGCGTACCGCCTCAATAGTCACAAGTTCTATGTCGGACGGCGTATGTACTTTCCAACCGAAGCGGTCGCGCACCTGCTCGATTCGGGATTTGAACTGCAAAGAGGCGGAGATGACGAAGCAAATTTCAATTGAGGTGAGTGACGCGACCGCAGCGAATCTTCACGAGCTCGCGATCAGATGCACCAAGAAGACGAGCGTCAGGAAGGCTTTACGAGCCACGGAGCCCTCACGCCGACCACGTTATTGGCGATGCTTGCTGAGGATGCAGGCCTGGTAATTAGCCGGCCTGGAAGCTGGGAAGGCGCAAACATGGTGCAAGTCCTTAGCTCGCACGGATACCAGCTGTAAAGCACCGACGAAAGACTTGGAGGTCAGGGGATGACGAAGAATTTTTCGGATGAGTTGGCTGCGTGGGTGACGCAGCGGCGCCATACGGAGAAGCATAAGCGCAACGAATATCTAGTTGCGTTTCTTGCAGTACGTAATGATGTGATCGACGCTACGACAGCGGGGTACGCGCTCAAGACCATTTGGGAACACATGCGCGCGACAGGGCGTGTGCCATTTCGCTATGAGACGTTCCTCAAGTACGTGCGACGGCATATCACCGATTCGTCAGTCCCTGGAGTCACACCCGCTCGATCGAGAATCGAAAGAGGGCGCAGCGACAAGCCAAAAATCAATGAAATTGGTTCGCCAAAGAAGGGGGAAATTCCAGCGATTGGCGGCTTCAGCTTTAAGGCGACTCCAAACGAGGATGAACTGCTTTGAAGGTCATGTTTCATCGCTGTTGATGTGTGATCGATGCACGACCGAAACGCAATCGAAACGCTGTAATCGCACTAGTTTCACGGTTTTCCGTGCGCGGATTCGCTGCTGCTGCGCTGTTGCGTTTCGATAGCGCCTCAACAACGAGACAGATCGCGTTTTAGGCATGTGAAAGTTGTGCGCACATCTCGGGGCAAGATAGGTGAAGTAGGCCCACCGGCAAGCCGGTGCTCCTACTTCACTTTCCCTTATTCGCGCCTTCGGCGCTCAACGGGAATCTTGCTCTGCGAGGCCAGCGGCTACCGCCGCGAACTGTCGGAGTGTCATTCAGCCAGTTGTAGATGAGTAGGGCCACGTCTGCGGCCTACCTGGCGTCTCAATTGATTGGTTTGAAACAGATAGGAGATCACTTGTGAAGATGAAAATTTTAGCGGCTAAAACGGTCGTACTCGCGTTGGCGATCGGCGGTGCGGTATCGCATTCCGCGCTGGCTGGTGGCATTCCAGTGATCGACGTTACGAACGTCATGCAGACAACGATCAGCGCGATCAACAACGTGCAAGCTGTTCAGAAGCAAATCGAGCAATACACAACGCAATTGCAGCAGTACCAGAACATGCTCCAGAACACGGTGGCGCCGGCCGCGTACGTGTGGGATCAGGTGAACGGCACGATCAACAAGCTCCTGCAAGCGCAGGACATGTTGAATTACTACAAGAATCAGGCCGGCAACATCGACGCTTATCTGTCGCGATATCAGGACGTGGCGTACTACCGCTCGTCCCCATGTTTCACCGCGACTGGCTGCACGGACGCCCAGCGGCAAGCTTTGGCCGATGCGCAAGTGAACGGATCGGAAGCTCAGAAGCGTGCAAACGATGCCGTGCTGAAGGGCGTCGATCAGCAGCAACAAACGCTGGTCACGGATGCGGCAAACCTGCGTTCGTTACAAGCGCAAGCCTCGAGCGCACAAGGGCAAATGCAGGCCATTCAGGCGGCCAATCAGCTCGCTAGCGCTCAAACAAATCAACTTCTCCAGCTCCGCGGGCTGCTCGTCGCACAACAGGCTGCTGCTGCGACGCGTGCGCAGATCGTTGCAGACCGCGAGGCTCAACAGGCCGCCGCTGGTGTTCAACTGCGCGATGGCAGCAACATCACTCACTCCGCTCCCAAGAGCTGGACTTTCCAATAAGGGGCAGAAATGAAAGTGGCAATTTGGGCGCTCGTGTCCCTTGCAACGCTCGCCGGGTGTGACAACAAGGGGGCGTCAGCCGAGGCGAAACAGGCGGCCTCAGCCGCGCAATTACGTGACGGCAGCAATGTCGTCAGCTCTCCGCCGAAGAACTGGACGTGGGGCGATGCACCGTCTCAACAGGCAAAGAAAAATCAGTGAGGGCCACGCCATGAGATCCATGTTTTTCAAAAGAGGCAATCGTTTTGCGCTCGGTTTGATGATGCTCCTCCACGTTGCGACTGCTTTTGCCGCACCGATGGACGTCAATGTCGTTGATTCGGTGATGGGCAAGTACCAATCTGCGGCCAGTTCGTGGGGCGGCGTCATGGTGAGCTACGGATCGTGGCTCTTCTGGGGATTGGCGCTCGTCAGCATGGTGTGGACGTACGGAATGATGGCGATGCGCCGCTCGGACATTCAGGAGTTCTTTGCTGAATCGATTCGATTTTTCGGCACCCTGGGCTTCTTCTGGTGGATTCTGTACAACGGCCCGGCAATCGGAGATGCCATCGTCAAATCGATGTGGATGATCGGTGCAAAGGCCATCGGCCAAGCAACCGACTTTACGCCTGGCGGCATCGTACAGATCGGCTATGACATTTTTGCCAAGGCGCTCGACCAGTCTTCTGTCTGGTCACCCACCGACAGTGTTGTTGGGCTTCTCATGGCGCTGGCCGTGATGCTTGTCCTGACGATCGTCGGCGTGAATCTGCTCCTGGTCTTCGTATCGGCCTGGATCGTGATCTACGGTGGCGTGTTCTTCCTCGGCTTCGGGGGATCGCGCTGGACCTCGGATATCGCCATCAGCTTTTACAAGCACGTCTTGGCGATAGGTGCGGAGCTGATGGTAATGCTCCTGCTCATTGGCATCGGCAAGACGTTCATCAACGAGTATTACTCCAGCATGGCCGCTGGCATTGACCTCAAGGAAATGGCGGTCATGCTCATCGCTGCCTTCGCGCTGATGTATCTCACAAACAAGATACCGCCGAGGATCGCAGGCATCGTTGGCGTTGGCGGTATTGGTTCGATTGGCGGTGTTGGCGTTGGTTCGTTAATGGCTGCAGCTTCAATGACGGCTGGCGCTGCAGCGTCGGCTGGTTCGGCAGTAATGGCCGGCGCCACGAGCGCCGCCGGCGGCGCATCTGCGCTCAAGGCGGCATTCCAGAGCGCGCAGCAACACACAGCTGAGGGGGCGGGCATGTTCAGTGGTAGTGGCGGTGGTGGTTCCGGTGTCCTCGGTGGCGGCGGCGCCAGCAGCTCGTCGGGCGGTAGCGGCAGCTTCGGTTCGTTCATGAGCAACGCTGGCCGCTTTGCGGCCGACATGGGCAACAACCTCGCGAACGGCGCCAGCCAGGTCACGAAAGACAAGGCTGCGTCGATGATGGACTCCGCGAAAGAGCGCATTGGCCAAACCACGGGCGGCAGGATTGCGTCGGCAATCCGTGGAGGCTCGGATTACCGGGACTCAGCCGGTGCCGATACGGCGAGCTTTGCGGGTGACAATCTCGGCGCCGGCAGTGGTCGCAGCCGGCAGAACCAGATGAATGATGAAGTCGCCGCGTTCGTGAACAAGGATCGTTCCTCGCACGAGGAAGCCTAGAAAGCGCACCGGCCGGCGGCAACCGGCCGGCACTTCCACAACAACACCTGCTTGAGAGGTGAAGTATGGCAACCATGCATGATACCGAAGCTCGGGAAGTTATCCACCTCACGGCAATGAAGCTCGCGGCCCTAGAATTCATAGATCCGCTCACCGCTAAGGATCTATCTGAGATGGCCGAAGCCGTGGCAAACCTCTTCGTGGTCGTTTTCTACCAGGCCGAAACGGGCCGTGCGACGCGCTCGGATTTCAGAGAAGCAAGGACTGCGGTACGCCAAGCGTTGCTGCAGTATGCGGAACCGTTGAGGTGCCACGGCGTCCTTTCGGGGAAGGGGACTAACTAACGAGGCATGGTCATGAAAAATCATCCGAACCCCGGCGAATTGCTGCGTGAGGAAGTTTGCAGTCGGTTCGGCCTCGATGTAGCCGGCGCGGCCAAACGGCTCAGGGTGTCACGCTCGTTGCTTTCGCGTGTGCTCGACGGCCGTGCCGGCATTAGCGCCGATCTGGCGATGCACCTCGAACGCGCCGGATTCAGTTCTGCGCGCTTCTGGATGACCTTGCAAAGCAACTATGATCAACGACACGCGGAGCCTGAGCTGGCCCGCATGTTAGATTGCATCACCCCTGATAATTTGCATGGTGAGGTTGAATTCGGGTCGGCGACTGGCTACAAAACCCCCGGCCAGGACAAATAGGGACGACTATGATCGCAGGCAGCAACGAGAAGGAATCAAACGTCAATTTCAGCCCGAAGCCGAGCGGCGGCGAAGCCAGCACAAGCCACGTGCTCGCGGACAATGCTCTGAGTGCCCGGGAGGGGGCAGCAAATCGCAACATCCTCGTCGCCGATCGGTCTGACGCGCCTGGGCCAACGTTCGTAGACGAGATTGGCCCTCTCGATGTCATTCCGCTGATCATCACGAAGGCCAATGCTTGCGAACTTCTCGGCCGCCGTCCCGGTGAAACGGTAGCTCAGGCGCTAGTGCGGATGGCCAAGCAAGGTTAGCGACTGGAGCCGATCCGGGATGGTTGGCTCACGGCCGAGCAAAGGGCGCGGTTCTCTCAATGCTGAGAAGGAAGTGGTCGAGTTGCTCTTTGTCGTTATCACGGATTCGTTTCAAGACGAACTTTGCAGCCGTTGCACACGAGGCGCGGTGACACAATAGCTGCCGGCGAGGCTTGGCTACGGGACCCGTCTCGCTTGGAGAGAGGTTCGGCCCCATGGCGGACTCGTAGGTAGGCTACGGCGGCCACTAGGCATCCTAGCAGGTATTCGATTTCTATGGGACCGTCGACAACGGATTGGATACACATCTGTGTAGCCATCTGATAAGATTTCACGTATGTCTGCGAAAGATGTTGGCGTCCGAATCCGTGTCGAACGGGAACTCCGTGAGGCGTTCCAGGGGGCCTGTATTGCTGAAAATCGCCAAGCATCGGACGTACTGCGGGAGTTCATGCGCTCTTTCGCCGAGCGGTACGGGGACGGCAAGCAGATCAGCTTGTTCGCTGATCCACCTCGGAGGGCTGGAAAGCAGAAAGTGGCGGCCAAACCACGATCGACGAAGTGAACGCAACGCGGCAGATAAACAGATTTAAAGGAAAGCTCCAGTGAGACCCCGGAAAAGACCGACCGATATTTTGCCGAAGATGCCTGGCAGCGCCGCATATTCGACCGCGCGCGGCGTGATGTTGCATGGTCTTGCGGAAGATGCGTTGCAGCACAAGGACTTAGACCCGATTCGAGGAAAGGTCCAACTCATCTTTACCTCGCCACCTTTTCCTCTTAACACTAAGAAGAAGTATGGGAACTTGCAGGGCGAAGAGTATTTGAATTGGCTCACAAGTTTCGGGTCGCTGTTTCGCGACCTATTGGCTCCCGATGGCTCCATTGTCATAGAGCTGGGTAACTCTTGGGAGCCTGGGCTGCCCACTATGTCTACCCTCGGATTAAAGGCGCTGCTTCGCTTTCAGGAGGCGAATGAATTGCATCTTTGCCAAGAATTCATTTGTCACAATCCAGCGCGTCTTCCCAGTCCTGCGCAATGGGTGACGATTGAGCGAATTCGCCTAAAGGATAGCTTTACGCGTCTTTGGTGGCTCTCTCCCAATACGCGGCCGAAGGCGAGTAACAAGAATGTACTGGTAGAATACAGCCCGTCTATGACACGGCTATTGAAGAGCAAGCAATACAATGCAGGCAAGCGGCCGTCGCAGCATCACATCAGCGAGGAGTCATTCGCCACGGACCATGGCGGTGCGATTGCTCCCAGTGTTCTCTCAATAGCCAACACGCGAGCAAACGATCCTTATCAAGAGTATTGCCGAACGCACGGAATAACCTTTCATCCCGCGCGCATGCCGGTTGAATTGCCAGAGTTCTTCGTGAATTTCCTCACCGAGCCAGGCGACATCGTATTGGACCCGTTTGGCGGTAGTAATACTACCGGCTTCGCCGCAGAAAACCTCGACCGTAGATGGATCGCCGTGGAACCCACGATCGACTACATCCAAGGTTCGATTGGCCGATTTGATCCAGAAAGCATTCATATTCCCAATGAATCAATCGCTGCCGTCGGGCTGGAAACCGAGGGTTGAGCCGCGCGGTTGGCAATTGGAGGCCCTCCTTCGTTGGAAGGAGGGGTTGAAAGGTGTTGTGCGCGTAGTTACCGGTGGCGGGAAGACTATCTTTTCGCAATTCTGCGTCGGCGAGTTCAGGCGTCAGTACCCCGAGGGACGCGTCGTTATTGTCGTTCCGACGACGGCCTTGCTTGACCAATGGGTGGTCAGTCTAACTGACGACTTTGGGGTTCCCGCTGGGGAGATTGCCTGCTACTCAGCGGACGAGAAGCCGGAGTCCCCGAAGCCAATCAATGTCCTTGTCATCAACACTGCCCGAGGGATAGGCGAGCGGCTATCCAGAGACGTGCCTTCAATGCTCATAGTCGATGAGTGTCATCGCGCTGGTAGCCCGCAAAACGCGCTTGCTCTGCGAGGTCGATACGTCGCAACGCTCGGTTTATCTGCGACGCCAGAGCGAGAATACGACGAGGGCTTCGAAACCCTAGTTCGCCCCATTCTTGGGCCGGTCATCTACGATTACGACTATGTCGGCGCTGCTCGCGACGACGTGATCAGCCCGTTTGCGCTTCACAATGTTCGCGTCCAGATGCTGCAAGATGAACAGCTCGCGTTCGACAAGCTCACGCGGCGTATCGCGACTGAGCGAGCAAAGATTGGTAAAAGCGTTGGTTCGGAAGACAAGCTCAAGAGGTTGTTGCAGCAACGAGCAGCTGTGCTAGCAACAGCAACGATGCGAATTCCTGTTGCTATAAAACTGGCGGAAAAGCATAAAGGACAAAAGACAATCATTTTTCACGAGCGAGTGGATGCGGCAAATAAACTTCTCGCGATTTTGAAGGCCCGTAATCAAAGCGCAACGATTTATCACGCTGGCATTGCGCCGGCGCTTCGACGAGACAATCTGCGGCTTTATCGTAAGGGCGTTTACGACGTTTTGATTTGTTGTCGGGCCTTGGATGAGGGAATCAACGTTCCTGAAACGGCAGTAGCTATCTTGGCCAGTTCGACGGCCAGCATACGGCAGCGGGTGCAACGGCTCGGCCGCGTGCTCCGCCCTGCGCCGGGTAAAGAATTCGCCGACATATACACCATTTATGCGTCTGACGTTGAGGAAGCAAGGCTTCGGTCCGAAGCGGAGCAGTTAGGCAGCGTCTGTACCGTGGATTGGGCCCAAGTTAGGACCTAGCAATGGCAAAAATTCTTCATAACGGCGATTGGTTCGACCAGCTTTCCACAGAAGCGCTCTACGAGGAAGAGTACGAGCGCATTTTGATCGAACACGCCGCGAGTTTGTTTCCCGCGTATCGTCTCGTCAAGTTCAAGAAAACGGTGTATTCCGAGACCTCCGCCGCTAAAGCGGATCTCGCGCTCGTCCACCGGAGGTATCGAGACTGGTGGGTAGTGGAGGCGGAATTAGGCCATCATCCATTTGAGCAACATGTCCGACCTCAGGTTCAGACGTTAAGCCGTGCAGTATACGGCGAAGCCGAAGCGCAATATCTTCACGCACAGGACGGCTCCTTTGACCTGGAACGTCTCAACTCGATGGTGAAGGGCTATCCTCCTGGTGTCCTCGTAATAGTGAACGCTCCACGTCCGGATTGGGCTAGGGAGCTTCGGCCATACCGCGCTTTGGTCACTGTGCTTGAGGTGTTCCGATCAGAGCATAACAGGTACCTATACCGATTGAATGGCGAGCAACCAGTTGAATCGGAGGTGCAGAGTAGTGATTGCACCGTTGAACTTGCTCGAATGCTTAGGTTGCACTCGCCAGGGATTCTGCCTGCATCACACGGTGAGACGTTGAAGGTGCAATTTCGTAGCGGAGTCACGGAATGGGGGCGAATCGATATTCACGATCGAGTATATCTCTCGTCAGCAAAGCCGATCTCGCTCAATAAGAAGTTGCGCTATCAGCTAATAGAACTCGAGGACGGATCATTTCTTTTGCAGGAATCGAAATAGGACGGGTATATGGCTCTTGAATTAAAAATCGGCCTCGACGCAATCAACTCGTATAAACGCTTGGCGTACACGCCATGGCATGCGCTTGCAGAGTTTATTGACAATTCGACGCAGGCATATTTCGACAATAAAGATACGCTAGACGAGGCGTTCAAGAAAGAGGGCGAAATCCTCGAAGTGTCGATTGCCTATGATAAGGACGCGGGCGAATTGCGAATCAGTGACAATTCGATTGGTATGTCGCTGGCAGACTTGGAGCACGCGCTTCATGTTGCGCTCCCCCCAAAGAACACTGCGGGGCGCTCAAAGTACGGAATGGGGCTGAAGACGGCAGCCTGTTGGCTCGGAAACATTTGGACGGTGAAAACCAAGAAACTTGGGGAAGCCGTTGAGCATCAAGCGACAATCAATGTCGAGAAAATAGCTGCCGGCCAAGGGGCACTTGAATACAAAGCTATTGAAGGGCGATTGCCGGAGAGGCACTATACATTGATTGAAATTTCCGATTTGAATCGGAGTTTTCAAGGTCGGACGCTCGGCAAGATTCGAGAATTTCTGAGTTCTATGTACCGTGAAGACTTCAGATTAAAGCGACTGCGGCTCACATGGAACGGTACGCCGCTTGAATGGAAGGAGTTGGATGATCGACTTCTTACAGCGATCAATGGCGCAATGTACAGAAAGGATTTTTCGTTTGAGGTTGAAGGGCGAAAAGTTCGCGGTTGGGTTGGCATTCTTGACAAGGGTGGAAGAGCAGACGCTGGCTTCTCCGTGATTCATTGCGGCCGCGTTGTGCGTGGGTGGCCCGACAGTTGGCGCCCGTCAAGCCTTTACGGGCAATTCCAAGGGTCGAACGATTTAGTCAACCAGCGGTTGGTTGGGGAAATTCATCTCGATGGTTTTGAGGTGAGCCACACGAAAGACGATATTCTATGGCTGGGAGATCAAGAAGAGCAGGTTGAGAAAAAGCTTCTTGAGTGCTGCGAGGATTACCGTGAGACCGCGAGGGATCGGAGAAAAGGGGATGACGACGAGCGTGGGCCTTCGGAGGCAGAAACCAACGTCGCGCTCGATGAACTAAAAAAGGAACTTACGTCGCCGGAGATGGTGGATGCTATTTTGGTTGACCCTGTTCCGCCCCCCGAGGTCGTGGAGACTCAGATTCAAACGATCTCCGAATCAATATCAGGTTTCGAGGCGACCTTCTCTGCCGTTGTTGGGACATTGAATGTTAAGGGTTATTTGAGGACGGACATGTCACCAAACGACCCATACGTTACTCACGATTCAACGCATGAAAGTGAGGTCTTGATTATCATTAATCAAACTCATCCGCATTGGAAGCAATTGAAGGGCAGTGACGGCGTGCTGAACTATCTGAGGCATTGTGTCTACGATGGCATTGCAGAATGGCAAGCTAAGCACAAATCCGCTGGTCTAAATCCAAATACTATTACTATCTTAAAGGATCGACTTTTGCGTGTGCCATTTGACATCGAAATGAACACTGGCGACGAGGCCTGATTTTAAACACGTGCTTCCGGCCGATTGCGCACACGTAAGGGTAAGACGTGGTGCATTCAAGGTACGCCGCAAAACCTACGGGGCGCTTTCTTATCGCTAGCGCCCCGTGCTGGTTCGCTGTGGCATACATCAGTCATTGAAGACGTTTCGCTAGTTCTTCTGCGCGTGGATGGTAGTAACGCATCAACATACGCGGGTCTTTGTGGCCGGTGATTTTCGTCAGTTCGTGCATGGGAAAAATTGACGCCAAGCGTGACGTTGCTTCGTGACGTAGATCATGTGTATTAGCCGGGACTTGATCTGACAGGTAGTCGGGCCGACAAAGTACGAGTCGTCAATGGGGGATGAGTTTCTCCTTGGCGAGATCGAGCGAATCGAGGAAAGTGCGCATCGGCGTCTTGCCGTAACACCAGCGCCCCTGATGCTCTCGTTCATTGTTGTACTGGTCGAGCCACGCATCAAGGTCCGTCTGCAAGGTGGCGATCGAGTCGTAGATCTTCTTG
>NZ_LOWB01000079.1 GCF_001522865.1 Burkholderia sp. TSV86
ATGCTTTATCCGGAACTTTACAAGTCGCTCGAAGCGGTCCGCTGGGACATGGAGAAGGACATTCCGTGGGATCAGTTCGACGCGTCGCTGTTGACCGACGAGCAGGCGGAAACGATCAAGATGAACGCGATCACGGAGTGGTCGGCACTGCCCGCGACGGAGATGTTCCTGCGCGACAACCACCACGACAGTGATTTTTCGGCGTTCATGAGCGTGTGGTTCTTCGAGGAGCAGAAGCATTCGCTGGTGCTGATGGAGTATCTGCGCCGTTTCCGGCCGGAGCTGATGCCGACGGAGGAGGAACTGCACGCGGTGCGTTTCGAATTCGATCCGGCGCCGCCGCTGGAGACGCTGATGCTGCATTTTTGCGGCGAGATCCGGCTGAATCATTGGTATAGGCGGGCGGCGGAGTGGCACACCGAGCCGGTGATCAAGCACATCTACGAGACGATTTCGCGTGACGAGGCGCGCCATGGGGGCGCGTATCTTCGTTACATGAAGAAGGCGATGAACAACTGCGGGGACGTGGCGCGCGCGGCGTTCGCGAAGATCGGGGTGCTGATGGCGTCGGCGCGGCGCACGGAAAAGCCACTGCATCCGACGAATCTGCACGTGAACCAGGCGCTGTTTCCGCGCGACACGGTGCAGTCGCGGCTGCCGGACCCGGAATGGCTGGAGCGCTGGCTGGACGAGCAGATCCGTTTCGATGGCGAGTGGGAGAAGAAGGTGGTCGAACGGATTTTGCACAACCTGTCGGTGCTGTTCGAGCGCACGTTCGCGACCGCGCAGGAGCTTAACCGCTACCGGAAGGAAGTGACCTCCCGC
>NZ_LOWB01000080.1 GCF_001522865.1 Burkholderia sp. TSV86
GCCCGACACCGTGACCGTCGACAAGAGCGGGGCCAACCTGGCAGCCCTGCATGCCGTGAACGCGCAGCGCGAGACGCCGATCAAGATCCGTCAGCGCCAGTATCTGAACAACAGGATCGAGCAGGATCACCGGGCGATTAAACGACGAACGAGGTCTATGCTCGGGTTCCAGCGTTTTCGATGCGCACGCATCATCATGGGTGGCATTGAGACCATGCACATGGTCGCCAAGGGACAGATGAATTTCCCCAAGGGGACTCGTTTGTCCGCAGCACAGCAATTCTATTGCCTGGTTTCATGAGCCGGGTCGGTCCACTCGCCGCCTCCAACTCTCCGTCCTTATTGCGACAGAACCGGCGCTTGAGCACCCTGGCGATTCCTGCGGGCAGGTTCTTTCGCGGTATCTTCGCAGCAAGGCGCATCGGTGAGGGCTCAGTTCTTCGAAGTCAACCATTCTACTGGCCCTCCACTAATGCGACAGAACCCATCAATGGGGGATGCATTAATCCTTTGCGGTATTCTGGCGAATATTGCAATACCGTTATTTTAATCCAAATATGGCATGCCGACAACTCACCAATAGTGCGTATTGATATCGATGTTGTCACCGCTTTTCCTTATTGCAACAGAACCGACGAATGGGCGTGGTTCAAACTGATGTTACACTTAGAGCAACGGACTCATTAATCAGTTGGCATTCGTCGGGTTTGTGTGTAACGTAGGAAAGTCTGTTTTGAACCACGCCGGACAAGACCGGTCAGTTCGATTCAGTAAATTGAATTGAAGGTGTCGTGCCGCCTGTCGCGGTACATTTTCCCAACGTCAAATTATTGGTCTCACCAGTCGTCCCTGCATTTTTCAGACACACCGGTTTGTTGGTAGTTGCATCGTTTACCTGTAAGTTAACGGCAAGTGACGTTCCAGATTTAAAATTCAACCCGCCACCTCCACCATTACCCACAATATTAAACTCCGACAACTTCCATATCTGTCCGATATCGAGCGTACTATCTGGTTGATTTACACTGTAGGCATTCCCTTTATACGTTAGCACAACGGTATCGGTTGCCCCTTGGCCCGCCGTGGAGGCATACCCCGCCAGAGTTACCAGAGGAAGGTCACCCACTGGAATAGTTGGCGCAGCAACAGCGTAACTATTTCCAAAACATCCTCCACCAAACACGGAAAAATCGAATCCTGTGGGACACTGCTTCTTTCCTTGCAGCAATAAATTCATATCTTTGTTGCTCGGGAATATCCAATTCTGGATAAATATTTGTGGCCCTTTGGGAACGGTTCCTAGAGGGCCGGGTTGTGATAGGACATAATCAGATCCATAAATAAATTGCTGCCAAACCTTACAGCTTGAATCAAATCCAATTTTCGGGCAAAAAGATGGATTCTTGGCGATATCAGTATTGAGTTGAAGCGTATAACCGTCAGCAGGATTTGTTAACCCACTCACGACGGCAGCCGGAAAGCTCCCGATTGCCGAAGTCGTGATTCCAGTTGTCTTGGCAGCATAATCAGCCCCGTTCCCAACTGTCAGATTCCCGATACTGCTTGGTGTGCTCCGCCCCAAGTTACTGGACGTTTCCTGCCCCTGGTTACTGGCACCCGAATGTGTCGAATCAGAAAGTTTTCGGGATACGGCCTCACACGTCCCTTTCTTCCACGTGGTGTCGGGATAAGAAATCGTATAACACCCTCCACTAGGTGGAGGACCCGCTTTCTTCACCGCCTCTTGCCAGATCGCCTGTTCCTCCTTTGATGCCTGTGTATAATGCGCCGTCGCTGCTGCTTCGACGCCAGAAACAGATGTTTGAGCATCAGCAATTGATGATGTCGAGGCGATTCCCAACGCGGTCGACATCATCACAACGAGTACCCCACCACATCTAGATACGTTGAATCTATTCATCGATAACATATTTTTCTCCAGATTTATATTTCGAATCGGATTAATCACAATCTATACTATTCACCAACGAAATTTCTTACTACAAGGGCGACGTCTGGAAACTTTAACTACAACTACAAAGGTGTGAACCACGTCCGGCAAACCACGAAAGAAAGGAGAAAAAGAAGACGGAACGACAAAGCCGTCGGGTAACATTCCTTCTTGAGGCACACGCGCGGCCCCTAGTTGACGCGCTACAGACCTCAATGTGCGTTCCGTTCAATGCGCGCCCAGATAGTCCGACCACGCCTGCACCAGATTCGCGGCGTTGACCGATCCCAGACCCGTTGCAAAATTCCAGCCGGGCGTGGCCGGATAGGCGGCCTGCAGCCTAGATGTGAACATGGAGATGATCCCCACCTGCTGGCCGGCCTGCGCATAGCAGTCGGCGGAACCCGGCTTGCATGGCACCGCGTTGTTGCCACGCGTCACGCTGTGGAACACGCAAGCGCTTCCGCTCGTGTTGCCGTTGTCGGACGCGCAATCCTTCAGGCCAGTCGCGTTCGGCGCACCGGGTTTGCCATATTGCTTTGCGGCCAACGCGTACAGTACGGGATTCGGATTCCCCTGCTTGCCCCTGGCTTTCTGATTGACCAACGCCTGAATGCCGGCGAACGCGGGAGCAGCAAACGAGGTGCCACCGTTGACTTCATATCCCTTCGGCAAGCCCGGCGAACAGCGGGTATCGGCCGTGCAGGTAATCACACCGTGATTGAAGGGAGCGTCACCCCAAGCCGCGAACAACGCCACGTCAGGCAGGTCGCGCGATTTATCGGCGGGCATGCCATACACCAGCTTCTGCCATGAGGGTTTGGCAACCAGCGTGGATTTCCCGCCGCTGCCGCCGATGTCCACCAGCGATACGCTCGGATCCTTGCTGTTGCAAAACTCGAGCGGCCCGCTGTAACCCAGGCTCTTGTAGATCACGCTGTTCGCGCAGGAGTAGTTCCACGGCGTCTCCGGCAGATAGGAACGTGCGTTGCCGTAATCTGAACTCACGTCCGGATTCCAGTATTGCGCGGTCGTCTTGTCGAGCACATCGGGGAAGTCCGTGCCGCCGACCGCAACGATGTAGGGCGAATTTCCGTTGTTGTCTACGTTCAGACCAGCCTTAGTCAGGGGGACCCGGTCGTTACACGACACGGAACCCGTATCGCCAGCCGCGTCGAACGACGAAATGCCCTGTGCCGCTGCCTGCTTCCAGATGTCGAGTACCTGCAATTCGTCCACCAGGCTGATGTCTGCCTCGCACACGCCGTAGCTGGAGCTGATGATGTCCGGCGGCGTCTTGCTGTTGACGATGTTGGTTAGGGCCGCATAAAACCCGTCCATGCCGCCGAACTTGACATTGGACCGCCCCGCGCAAGAGGCGACCACGATATTGGCGTCCGGGGCAACCGCGCCGGACCATTCCGCGTCCAGCAGCGTTTCACCGTCATCCCCGCGGCCGGGATCGGTGCAGTTGTTTTTGCTCAGACCAACTGGTGCCGGGTGGATCTGCGAGAATTTTCCGCCGAAGTAGTCCAGCCCAAACGTTTTGCGAAAATCGGTCCAGTCCTGCGGATTCATGTTCGCCATTTCGATAACCGCGATGGTTTGCCCTTTGCCGGTGATGCCGCTCGACCAGAGCGGAAGCACGTTGTAGATGGTCGCGAAATCGCGCGGCGACAGATCATTCTGGGGCTTGCCGCGGACGTGCTCCAAGGGAGTTCGCTTGAGCGGCACGCGGTTCTTCGGATGCGGCTGGAAATCGTGGAGCCAAGCGACGCCCGCGACGACCGGTGTCAACGAAGTCGGCAGTCGGATGTCACTGGCATTGGCGATATGTTGCCGACCGTTGATTTGATAGACGTGTTCTTCGGTATGAAAGGCCGAGCGAATCTTGTCCGCCGTGCCACTGAAATCGATCTGCATCCGGTTCGGATACACGCCGCTCACTGCGAAACCCTGTGCTTCGAGCCAGCTGGTCAGCGTCTCGATATCCTTCAGCACCACGCCGAAATCGGTGCCGTAGTCCTCGGCGGTCATCCAATGATGGAATTGTGGCGAAGCAGGGTCATGTAGTTGTTCCATGAACCGGTTGAGCGCCGCCTCCCGAGCAGGGCTTCGCTTGAGTACCAGTTGCATGTGCTCGAGCCGCGTGGCGTCGGGTACGGTGCCGCGATCGAATTCCTGGCGCGCAGATTGCGGCCGGCTATTCGGAATCTGGGCTAGCACGGCCACCGCACGGTCATTGGCGCTGGTCAAGCGAGGCGCTTCGTTGATCAGCGCACTATCCAGACCATAGTAGGAAGCATCGGCAGCATACGCGCAGCCCGCTGCAGCCAAGGCTAATAACGCCACTATGTGACGACAAATCATTTGTGCAAGACGCATGATGGCCCTCTGTTGTTAGACAACCTGATGGTCAGGATAGGAATCCTAATTATTTAAGGAGAATAGTCGAAGCAACTGCTCCACCGAGCTGGTTCGCCGGTGGTATGGTAATACCGCGATAGGATTTATGTGCTGCACATGGCTGCCCGAAATGATCCGGGGCGAGCTATGTAGAGATATTCATGATCGATTACCCTGTTGTTTATGGATTTAGATAAACAAATTGTGCTCTTCGACACGTAATTGTCCGCAAATGCGAACCACGACGAATAAGTGATCGGTGGAGATCTTTCATGTGGCCAGAATCTGCACTGGCAGCCCGCCTCTCAGGGGTATCCATCGGCCCGTTCAGGTGGTACGGCTAGCGTTCCACTATTCAACCGCCTATCCAATCTTTTTTTGAATATACGTCCAAATTTTTTGGAATGAAACAATAGTTCCGATTAAATTTCAATCATTACAAAACTTTCTCGCGATTACCTCCGTCATTGACTCAATTGGTTGAGCATAAGCAATTCGCATTGACACATAGATATAAATTTGAAGGGAATGAGTAATATTTCTGATTGGCTACTATCTGGGGGGCTTCAGAAAACAGAAAATAATGCACGTTTAGCCTGAGCTGTTGATGGCGAGCCAGGCCGGTGAACAAACGCTAGGCATCGAAGTGTGCCGCAAGTTGCTTTCGATAAAGCGAGGCACGCAGCAAATGGCGCTTGAGCGCGAAGTGTTGCCGGATCGGGCCAAAACTCGACAGGAATACTGTGTTCGAGCGGGCAATCGAAAACCGCGCATGCGGCGCTCGCGTTCGCGCGTGGGCGATGACTGTTCTCGGCGCGGTTGTTCACACGCGCAGCCGCTTTGACGAAAACATGCTTCACGTTTGCGAGTTCGGGAATATCGGCCTTGGCGGCCGGATAACTGCGCAATTGATCGGTGACGATCTTGCGCGGCGCCGGGCAGCCTTGATGCAATGGGCGAAACCCGTCCCAAACCAAACTTGTCACACCAGCGTCGAATCGTTTCATGGCTCACCACGATGCTCCGCTCGAACAGCAGTTCTTCAATGTCGCGCAGACTGAGCTGGAAACGGAAATACCAACGAACCGCCTGGCTGATGATGGCCGCCGGAAATCGATGTCCACGATAGAGCGATCTCGTCTTCATCCCTCATCCTACGCTAACGTGACAGTGCCGCAACGAGCCATACGCTCGTGAAACCGGCCGCCATCGCGGTGAGCCGGCTCGGTCGGTTCAATCTCAACAATCTGCCTCTCCTGGACTACGCTTATTTCTTACTTCATTGATGCGACGGAGGTTTTCATCGCCTTGTCGTAGAAAGTGGACAGCGCGTTGCGCAGCAACTGGCGAGTCGGATCGTCCGCATAGCCCATGTGACCCGCCGGATACAGGATCCGGGTATACATCTGGGCCATCTGCTGCGTCGGAACCGCCTGCGCGACCGATTGCATGTCCCAATCGACCTGAGCCGCCGGCACGACGGAATCGTAATAGCCCGCCGACGTCAGCACCTGCATGTGCGGGTTGATCATCATTTCGTCCGCGATGAAGATCGTCGCATCCGGGAATGACAGCTCCGAGCCGTTTGGATAGGATGTGTCGTTGTTCCATGGGATACCTATCAGCCCGTGATAAGTCGACAGCGTCTGATATTTCAGCGTGTTATACGCATACGACGTGAAGATCGGGCCGTAGGCGGCCAGATCGTCTAGCGACGGGTCAGAAGTCAAGTAGTTTGGGACCGATTGCATGACATTACCCGGCAACTCCTTACGAAGGTCGTATAGCCCCAACGTCTGGCCGGGAATCATGCCGGTGGCATCCAGCGAGCCGGTAACCGCCGCGAGCACGTCGGTCGCCGAGCTGACTGGCGTGTCGCCCTGGGTCGCGTTGTTGTAGATGACCGGCGTGTTGCCCGTCAGCGCCTGCAAGCGTGCGACCAGCGTGCCCGCCTTCGCATACTGCGCGGCAGTGGGCACCGAGTTGTACGGATTGGGCGTGACCGAGCGCAGATCGTTGAACGTGAAGTTCTCCGAGGCCTGGAACAGATCGGCGTCGCTAAGCTGCGCCAACGAAGGATCGGTGATCTTGCCGTAGTACTTGGCCGCCATCGTGATCGTCGGCAGCAGGAACGGCGGCAGCGGATCGCGGCGAGCCGGCTCGCCTTCGTAGAAATTCAGCGCCGGCGCCTGCATCATCAGCCCGCTCAACTTGATTCCGTACTGATCCTGCAACGCATACGACAAAATGCCCGCGCGCGGCCCGCCATACGATTCGCCATACACCATCAGCGGCGAGTTGCCCCGGTTGTTCGTGATCATGTAGCGGTTGATGAAGCCCGCCATGATATTGACATCCGGATTGACGCCCCAGAAATCCTGGTTCTTGCTAGGCGCGATGGCCTCCGAATAGCCCGTGCCGACCGGGTCGACGAAGATCAGATCGCTCTTGTCCAGCAAGGTCTGCGGATTTTCGCCGAGCGTCACGTCGTTCGGCCCCGATACCGTCGAGCCCTGCGCCGTGAAGACGCGCATCGGGCCGAACGAACCCATGTGCAGGAACGACGAAGGCGAGCCGGGGCCGCCGTTGAAAAACACCGTCACTGGCCGGCGTGTCGTGTTCTGGTTGTCGAGCGTGTACGCGGTATAGAAGATCGACGCCTGCGCGGCGTTGGTATTCGGGTCGCGCACGATCAGGTGGCCCGCCGTCGCCGTATAGGTCATGTTGACGCCGTTGAGTTTGATGCGGTGATGCGTAACGGCAGCGGCCTCGGTGGCCGTGGGCAGCGACGCGGTCGGGCTCGCGTCGTAAAGCGTGTTGTCGACGTAGGGCTGATCGGCCGGAAGCGGCGTCAGCGCCTGCTGCGTCGCCTGGTTGCCCTGGTTACCCTGGTTGCCTTGGCTGTTCTGGTCGACCTGGACCGTGGCCGACGTAACCTCCGGCGCGATAGGCTTGGGCGCGGACGACGCGCCAGACGCCGTGGCGGAACTGGTCACGCCCGCCGACGAGCCAGGCGACGAACCGTCTCCGCCGCACGCGCTCAATAGGAAGAGGGCCGCAACCGAGGACAGCACCGCCGCGCGCCCCGGTAGCATTGATTCGGTGCACTTAATTTTTAATTTTCCCACGATTACCCCCAATACGTATTTTAATGATCGGTGAATTTTAAATACTGAGTCGATTGTCATGCACTCAGCCTTGACAAAAGATTAATGCATAAATTTTTTCACCGTCAACGAAATTAATGCGTTTGTAATAATTTTATTATTTTCAGTATACGCATAAATTAAATATTTATCTCAATATTTGATTTTAGGGATATCTTTTGGTTCTGTCGCGATAACGCGCTGGGGTAAAAGTTCTGTCGCAATAAGGCGGTCTGATAGGGTGAGGCAGTGAGCCCGAGCGAGTCGAGTGATGAAATCGAAGCTGAATACGGCGCTGGCGAAAGTGTTCAAGCGCCTACACTATCCTTTCGATGTGATGCTGCTGTGCGTGCACTGGTACGTGGCCTATCCGCTGAGCCTTTGGCATCTTGAGGAGATGATGGCCGAACGCGGATTGTCAGTCGACCACTCGACGGTGCATCGCCGTAGAACAAATTAAGATTCTGTCTCGATAACGAAGTTGGAGGTGAGTCGGAGCGGTATTTTTAGGATTCCTTATATCGCCAAGGAGTAAAATTGCTGACCAACGGAAAGCGGCACGTCACGGTTTACCTGCGACGGCCATTTTCGAATCATGTGCATGATCTCGATGCCAGAAAGAATGATGCGCGCGCACCGAAAACGTTTAAAGCCCAGCATCGGTCTGACGATCCGCTTGATCGTCCGGTGATCCTGCTCGACGATGTTGTTCAGATTCTTGCACTGCCGGATGTTGATGGGCGTCTCACGCTCAGCGTTGATCGCATGAAGTGCTGCAAGATTGACCCCGCTTTTACCGACGGTGACCGTTTCCGACGCACCATTCTGGTCGATCGCTTTTTCGAAGTATCGTTGGGCGGCAGCCTTGTCACAACGGGCCCGGAACAGGAAAGCGACGGTGTTACCGTCTTTGTCAACTGCCCGGGCATTGTCACGTTGGCGATGGCGGGATAAACCGGTGGTGTTCATCCGGTTGCTCAGGCGGCGAAAGACGGATTTTGGGTCATGCCAGTGAAAAGTCGCCAGGTTTCGAAGTGCGTCGCGAGCTGCTTGCGATAGAGCGACGCGCGTAGCACATGACGTTTGAGCGCGAAGTGTTGCCGAATTGGGCCGAAGCACGACAAGAATATACCTGGGTGCGCTGCGGATCTCGAAAGCCGCGCATGCGACGCTCGCGTTCGCGCGTGGGCTGATGGCTGTTCTCGGCACGATTGTTCACGCGCGCCGCAGCCTTGACGAAGACATGCTTGACGTTCGCGAGCGCCAGTATTTCTGCTTTTGCCGCAGGCTAGCTGCGCAGTTGATCGGTGACGATTTTCTTCGGCACCTCGGCACTGGCTGACAGTACCCGTTTGAAGAAGCGCTTCGCCCCAGTCTTATCGCGTCGCTTTTGCAACAGGATGTCGAGTTCAATGCCGTGTTGATCGACCGCACGCTAGAGAACAAAGGGCTCGCCGCGCAACGACACGAACATCTCGTCCAGATGCCATATGCTACCCGGCTGGCGCCGGGCGGCCTTGATGCGATGGGCGAACCCCGCACCGAACTTGTCGCACCGGCGGCGGATCGTCTCATGGCTGACGATCACGCCGCGCTCGAACAGCAACTCCTCAATGTCACGCAGGCTGAGCTGGAAGCGGAAATACCGTAAGCGATAGATTTAGCACACCGAATGGAGAATCATTTGCAACTTGCGGGCGAGCATAGCCACATCGCGATGGTCGGAATCGACCGGCGATGTCTGCATCTGAGTCTCGGTAGCGCACGCCAACGCGATGGTCGTGGCGCGCTCGTTGCATCAGCTCACGTTTACCTCGGCTTGCGAGCCTATCCGAACTTTTGTGTGCGAGGCATAAACTGATGGCCAAGGAGCCACGTTATGCCACCCAAACGTAAGGAAGAAGCGACCGTAGAACCGGGCAAGGGCTTGAACCTGGACCCGGAACTGATCAAGCAACTGGTACCCGGCACGCTGGATCGGGCGACGATCAACGAGCAGCTCGCGGCGCTCAAAAAGGCGATCTTCGAGCGCGCGCTGGGCGGCGAACTGACCCACCACCTGGGCTACGAGAAGGGCGAAACCAAGCCAGTAGGCCGCACGAACCATCGTAACGGCACCAGCCGTAAGCGCATCGCGACCGACGACGATCTGCTCGACGTCGAGATTCCGCGCGACCGCGAAGGCACCTTCGATCCGGTGCTGATCGCCAAGGGCGAGCGGCGCTTCACCGGCTTCGACGACAAGATCATCGCGATGTACGGACGCGGCATGAGCCTGCGGGAGATTCAGGGTTTCCTGCTGGAGATGTACGGCATCGAGGTGTCGCCGGACTTCATCAGCACGGTGACCGATGCCGTGATCGACGAAGTACGCGAGTGGCAACAGCGACCGCTCGAGCCGATGTACCCGGTGGTGTTCTTCGACGCCTTGCGAGTCAAGATCCGCGACGAAGGCGTCGTGCGCAACAAGGCGATCTACCTGACGCTGGGCGTGCGCCGCGACGGCACACGCGACGTGCTCGGCCCCTGGATCGAGCAGACCGAGGGCGCCAAGTTCTGGCTGCGGGTGGTCAACGACCTGAAGCTGCGCGGCGTGCAGGACATTCTGATCGCCGTGGTCGACGGCCTGAAGGGCTTTCCTGAAGCGATCAACGCGGTGTTCCCGGAAACGACGGTCCAGACCTGCATCGTGCAACTGATCCGGAACTCGCTGGACTTCGCCAGTTGGAAAGACCGGAAATCGGTCGCGGCCGCGCTCAAGGAGGTCTATCGGGCACCGACCGCCGAAGCGGCTGCCGTGGCGCTGGATACGTTCGATACGAGCCCGTGGGGTACGAAATATCCCCCGATTGCCGCACTCTGGCGCAGGGCTTGGAATCAGGTGATTCCGTTCTATGCCTTCGCGCCCGACATCCGGAAAATTGTATATACGACCAACGCGATCGAGTCGCTGCACATGCAGCTTCGCAAGGTCATCAAGGCGCGCGGCCACTTCCCCTCGGATGAGGCCGCACTCAAACTGATCTGGCTGGTGCTGCGCAACGTCGTGGCCAAATGGACCGGTTCCCGGCACGATTGGAAGAGCGCGATGACTCAGTTCGCGCTGCTTTACCCGGAACGATTCAACATTGGAATCTGAATCTCAACCCGCCTCACACACGGAATTTCGGATACCTCCCATTCTACTGGCCCTCCACTAATGCGACAGAACCCCTGACCCACATCGCTGATCACAAGATCTCCCGTATCGACGAATTGCTGCCCTGGAATGTGGCCGACAAACTGAAGCCGGCCACCCCGCCCACACCATCAACCGGGTAGATCTGGATAGATTTGGATGGATCGTGTCCACGATCACCGATCGCGGACACGATCTCCCGTGATCTACACGGACTCCACCACGACATCACTATCATGCCCTACGCGCGCGCGAACGGGGAAGCGGCCGGAACGAGTCGCTTACGGCTATACTCATGCACGCTTCCCCACTATCGACAACTTCATTCGCGATGCTTCGCGAACGGATTTTTCATGAACGTCTTTCGTTGTTTTCGACAACTCCTCCTCGTCCAACCATCGGCCCATCTGTTATACAGTTTGCCGCTCATCCTGACACGTGTCTCGGTCGGCGCTTTCTTTTCGATTTCCGGCTTCAATAAGCTCATGCTTCCCGAGAATGGAGCCTTGATGTTGCAGACCATCACTGAAGCACAGATCCCCTTTCCTAAGTTCATGGCACCGTTCGTGGCGGCATGCGAATTCGTCTTCGGTCTGTTGCTGGTCATCGGATTGGGCACGCGTGTCGCGGCAGCCGTGCTGTTTGTGATCAACGCAGTCGCATTGGCAACGGTGGGGATACGAAACATTCCGACCTGACCCTGCCCCAAGAAATAGTCCGGTGCAAAAGTAGAGAAATTCGGCATGATGTGTCCAAGCGGACACGAAGGCCATGCTATGAAGACGAGCAAGTTTACGGAAGAGCAGATCGCATTTGCCCTGAAGCAAGCCGAGCTGGGTACGAAGGTCGAGGAGATCTGCCGCAAACTCGGAATAAGCGAGGCGACTTTCTACAACTGGAAGAAGAAATACGGAGGGTTGGGGCCTTCTGAGCTGCGCCGCTTGCGCCAGCTCGAAGAAGAAAACGCGAAGCTGAAGCGGCTTGTGGCGGACCTGAGCCTGGACAAGGCCATGCTGCAGGACGTACTCGCAAAAAAGCTCTGAAGCCTGCCCGTCGGCGCATGTTGATCGATGAATTGCGTGATCGCTATCGAACCAGCCTGACGAAGACTTGCGCGTTGTTTGGCATGTCTCGTTCGCTGTATCGGTATCAGTCGGTTGCGCGTGATTCGTCGGCGCTGCTCATGCGTATCAAGGAAATCACCGCCACGCGCGTGCACTATGGGTATCGGCGCGTTCACGTGGTCCTGCGACGGGAAGGCTGGCGAGATAACTGCAAGCGCGTCTACAGGCTGTATCGGGCGGAGGGCCTTTCACTGCGGCATAAGCGGCCACGACGTAACAAATCGGCTCGGCTGCGACAGCCCAAGCATATCGTGACCGCGATCAACGAAATCTGGAGCATGGATTTCGTTGCGGATGCACTGTTCGACGGGAGACGTCTACGGACACTGACCGTCGTCGACAACTACACCCGGGAATGCCTGGCCATCGAGGTCGGGCAAAGTCTGAAGGGAGAGCATGTGGTCGAAGCGCTGACGCGTATCACCGCTATGCGCGGACACCCTGCCACGATCAAGGTCGACAATGGCAGCGAATTCATCTCGAAGGCAATGGACCGGTGGGCGTATGAACATGGCGTTGAACTGGATTTCAGCCGGCCGGGCACGCCCACTGACAACGCCAAGGTCGAAAGCTTCAACGGGCGCTTCCGTCAGGAATGTCTGAACGCGCATTGGTGAATCGCCCCGGGTTCATCGGAGACCGATTTGTTTGAGTCAGGCCGCCTTGGCGACGTCCTCAAACTGCCGCCAGT
>NZ_LOWB01000081.1 GCF_001522865.1 Burkholderia sp. TSV86
TATGAACTGTACTGTCGGGATCGCCGTTATCTTCGCCCATCGAGCATTCGCGTGCGGATGCGAGAGATCGCGATATTCACGGACTTCCTCGGTTCAAGGAACATCACGTCTTTTGATCAGATACAGCCGGCCGATCTCTGCGCATTCGTGACCTCGCAACATCGCCTGACCGCGAAGTCAGTTTCGCGAATCGTTTCGGATGTGCGTAGTTTTCTGCAGTTCCTTCTGTTGCGAGGAATCTTGCAGCGGGATCTCAGCCATGTATTGCCGGTGGTTCATGTTCCCCGCGATGCGGCTGTGCCATCGGTCTGGGAACCGGAACTTCTGGTCAGGTTGCTCGAAGTCGTTGATCGCACCTCGCCCAAAGGCAAACGCGATTACGCGATCCTCCTGCTGGCCTGTCGCCTCGGATTGCGAGTGAGTGACATTCGGACGCTATCTATCGACGATCTGAAGTGGGATACGGCTACGATAGAGGTTAAGCAGTCGAAGACGCTTGCACCTCTTTGTTTGCCGCTAACGGAAGAAGTTGGTGAAGCGCTGATTGACTATCTGAGATCGGGGCGTCCTCAGTCGGATCGTCGAGAAGTGTTCCTCACATTGAATGCACCGTTCCTACCCTTCTGTGAGACCGCTAACCTGTATCACGTCGTCGAGTATTGGAAGGCTCTCGCCGGAATTCATTTTCGGGCTCCGCAACGCCATGGCTTGCACTCGCTACGCCACACACTCGCGACACGGCTGCTCCATGAACAGACGCCGTTTCAAGTCATCGGCGACATCCTGGGGCATGCGACGACGACGTCGACGTTGATCTACGCGAAGGCCGACGTGGAAACCTTGCGCACTGCCGCGCTGAACACCGAAGAGGTGCGCCATGTCGAGTAGAGCATTCAACGCTCAGTTCCGAAGTCCTGTCGGCTCACTCATGGAACAGTTTGTTCAGGAGAAGCGGGCGTGTGGTTACCGCTATAATGAGGCCGCTCGCTTGCTGGCGCGCTTTGATCGCTTCCTGAGCGATGAAGCACTATCGGAATGCGAGCTGCCGCGCTCAATCAGCCGCAAGTGGCTTTCCAAACAACCCCATGAGTGCAGAGGCACCCACTATCATCGTATCTGCGCGGTTCGCCAATTCGCCCTCTTCATGTGCCGGTTGGGATATCCTGCCGATGTGCCGGAACGATCGCTGCTGGTAAGGTACGACGACGGTTTCTCACCACGCATTCTGACCCACGCCGAGATCAGCCGGTTGTTCGACGCGGCCGACCAGCTGACACCGACTGCACGCGCCCCAATGCGGCATCTCATCATGCCAGAAGTATTCCGGCTACTGTATGGCTGCGGCCTACGACTTGGTGAGGTACTGCATCTGCGCGTGGCCGATGTGGACCTCGAACGAGGGATCCTGACGGTGCGTGATAGCAAATTTCGGAAGGACAGGCTCGTCCCACCAGCCTTGCCGCTGGTACAGCGCCTTCGAACCTATGCACAAGTCATGGGCGATCGCCCGTCCGATGCCTACTTCTTCCCCTCTCCATCCGGCGGCCCGTACAGCCTGTCAGCTGTGTATTGGGTATTCCGGGACCTGCTGCTGCGCTGTGGAATTGCCCATGCCGGCCGAGGCAAAGGGCCGCGCGTACACGATCTTCGTCACGCCTATGCCGTGCACGCGTTGCTGCGCTGGTGTCGCCAGGGAGCTGACCTCAATGTGAAGCTCCCGGTACTGGCGACCTACATGGGACATCAGTCTCTCGCCGGAACGCAGCGCTATCTGCATCTGATTGCGGAGCTGTTCCCTGAGATTACGCTGCGCTCGAATGCCGCCTTCGGTGACGTCATCCCGAGGAGGGACGGATCATGAAACCGACGGATTTCTCCATGCTCGTAACCGACTTCCTGACACACCATCTGGCCGCACAGCGCAACCTGAGCCCCAACACGATCAAGGCCTATCGCGACGTATTCACCCTGCTGCTGCGATTCTGTCGCGACGTGCGGGGGATCGCACTGGAGCGTTTGTCACTGGCACAGATCGACGCACCCCTGGTCGAGGCATTCCTTGATCATTTGGCCGCCGACCGGCACGTTTCGGTCAGCACGCTAAATCATCGCCTCGCGGCGTTGCACGCATTCTTCCGCTACGTGCAGTCGGAAGTACCGGACCGCCTCCTGCAGTGTCAGCAGGTCCTCGCGATTCCGCTGCGGCGACAGCCGCGCCCCAACGTCGGTTACCTCTCCAGGGAGTACCTTGCACAGCTTCTCGCGCAACCGGACCTGCGTACGTCTGAGGGCCGCCGGGATGCAGTGATGTTAAGCGTACTCTACGACACCGGTG
>NZ_LOWB01000082.1 GCF_001522865.1 Burkholderia sp. TSV86
ATTGCTTTCAGGTTTTAAGGTTTCCATGACCCCATTCTCTCAAAGGTTGAGGTCTCCGAAAAACCCGGGCCGATTCACGGCTGACGCGCGTTGGCTAAAGGGTTGGAATTGAAGAACGATCGGCTCAAGTGTCTTACCGCTAAGCAGATGCTCGGTAATCGACGGTCTGAAGGCATTCAGCCAAAAAAATGACCACCCGGACAGGCCGACGCGAGATGCCGGAATTCCCGGCTCGGCGGGGGCTCTCGCAACGCAAGGCATGTCGCTACCTGGAACTGAGCCGCCGAGTGGCGACCTATACGCTCAAGCAACCGAAGCCTGAGCAAGAGGGGCCGCGCTTCGGCTATTGCCGGACGTGAGTCTGGCTGTCGCTGAGCGAATCGCGTGTGCGGCGAATGTAGCGCTCAACATTGTGTAGTGATGTCCTCGCCGGTATCGTCGCGGCAACGACATACGCCTGCCAGGTGCCATGCAACCCGAGCGGCGACTTCGTGCCCGGCCAATTGGTGGATGGCCGGGCGTTGAAGATGCTATGCGTGATCGATGAATACATCGGCGAGTGCCTGGCGATCGAGGTCGGCGCCAGCCTGCGTTCGCGGGACGTGGATCCTGACGCTGTCGCAATTCGCGCGGCTATACGGCAGGCAAACCCGCGTTCGTGCGGCCGGACAACGGCGCCGAATTTACCGCCGCCAAGGTCATGCTAACCGAAAAACACGAATACCCCAAATTTCATCCCTTGATTCTCGGTTCGACGAGTGTGTGACGAAAATACTCGCGTACCGCATGCATTGCGGGCGTCAGTTCCTTGCTTTTATGCCACGCCAGACCGACGGTCATCGCAGGGACCGAGTTTCCGAGCACGATCGTTTCAATGCGCCGACCTTCGAGAGACCATCGGCGGTAGACCATGTCCGACAGAATAGCCACTCCGGTGCCGTTGGCGACCATACTCCGCACTGCCTCGACGGACGAGGTCCTAAGGACGACCCTCGGCTGATACGGTGTCTCGTTCCAATAGCGCATGGCGGTTTGCGCGGCCTCGTCCACGGTCAACAGGATGAACGGTTCAAGCGCGACTTCGGCGAATGCCACGTTTTCCTTTTTCAACAAAGGATGGTGCGCTCCTACCCATAGCCGACGCACGGAATGAATGACCGGCTCAAGCGTCAGTTCCGGATTTGAGACGTTGGAAGTGAGGAGTACGGCCATGTCGTACTGCCCGGCAATCAGCCCTTTCTCGATTGAATCTCGATTCAACTCATGCAATTCAATGGTGAGGTGAGGGTACTGAGAGTTGAGGCGTTGTATGTGATGAGGCAAAAAGTACCCTAGCACCGTGTAACTTGCCGCGATGGTAAGCGTGCCGGTGAGTGTGCTCTCGAGATTGGGAATCCGCATGGCTTCGTCCACCGACGAGAGGATGGTGTACGCGTGATTGAGAAATCGGCGCCCGGTGTCGGTAAGCGTCACGCCGGCACCGGTACGCAAAAAGAGCTGCGTGCCGAGACAGTCTTCCAGCTCCTTGATGGCGCTCGTCACCGCGGATTGCGAGATCGTCATATGAATGGCGGCCTGTGAGATCTGTCCGAGTTCGGCCGTCGCTACAAAGTACCTAAGCTGTCTAAGAGTCAGTGTCATCTTCGCAAGAGAACAGTGGGTGCCCAATCGCCGCCTGCCCGCGTCGCTCCTAGCGCTGCGGGCCGAGCAAGCGCGCCGCTGTGTATCGCTGTTGCAGTCATACGCGAGGCTACCTATTGATATAAAAAAAAACGATGCCTGCCCATACAAAAATAGAACTTTTTTGAAGGCCTGCGCCCGTATAAGGTCTGCGTCTGCGTCTGCGTCTGCGTCTGCGTCTGCGTCTGCGTCTGCGCCGAGACGAGTTTGGGATACCTAGTCAAACGATCGAGAAGGAGGAGAGTATGAAGAAGCAACGCGTCGACCTGAATTCGGATATGGGAGAAGGGTTCGGCTCGTGGCGAGTTGGTGACGGAGTCGATGAGAAAATCATGACGTTCATTAGTTCAGCGAATATTGCTACCGGTTTTCATGCCGGTGATCCGAACATCATGGCGAAGACAGTTCAATTGGCCAGGGAGTTCGGTGTCGGTATAGGTGCCCATCCCGGGTATCGCGATCTCGTCGGATTCGGCCGCCGCAACATTGTCGAGGCGCCTCAGTCGTTGACCAATGACATTCTGTATCAACTCGGCGCTTTACGCGAGTTTGCGCGGTTGAACGATGTGAAGCTGCAACATGTGAAACCTCATGGTGCGCTCTACATGCATGCTGCGCGCGACGAAAAATTCTCACGTTTGCTGATCAAAACATTGCAACGGCTTGATCCGAGCCTATTGCTTTACTGCATGGAGTCGTCGGTGACGTATCGCGTGGCACGCGAGATGGGCCAACCCGTGATTCGTGAGTTCTATGCGGATCGTGATTATGACCGCAGCGGTTCGATTGTATTCACTCGCACCGTTGATCGTCTTGATCCCGTTCAAGTGGCGGACAGAGTGTTGCGAGCATGCGTCGACAAGAAAGTTCGAACGATCGAGGGCGATGACATCGATATCGATTTCGACTCCATCTGCATACATAGCGATACGCCAGGCGCGTTGCAATTGGTTGAGAAAACGCACAATGCGCTTGTCTGCCAGGGAATTAACATTTCGAAACCTTACGCATAGAAGATAGATAGTTAGAATAACTTAAGGAGAGACATGATGCCACATCACGATATTGTCAGCCCGCTACCGGGTATTTTCTATCGGCGGCCGTCTCCCGATGCGGCCTACTACGTTACTGTCGATTCCGCGGTTCAAGTCGGCGCTATCGTCGGTCTCATCGAGGTGATGAAGCAGTTCACCGAAATCGAGATCGATGTATCAGGGCGCGTGGCGGAACTGCTTGTCGAGGATGGCGAACCCGTGGATGCCGGGCAGGTTCTGATGCGGATCGAGGAGTGAGGTGATGAACGTGAAAGATTCGATGCAGGCAGTTTATCGTCCGAACCGAATTCGAACCGTTCTGGTTGCGAATCGAGGTGAGATTGCTGTACGCGTGATTCGTGCGGCACAAGAACTCGGCATGCGCGCGGTTGTTGTGGTCAGCGATGCGGATCGGGATAGCCTTGCCGCGAGAATGGCGGACGAGGTCGTGCACATAGGTTCGTCGCATGCGGTGAAAAGCTATTTGAATCAAGAGGTCATCCTCGCGGCCGCGCAGCAATGTGGCGCCGATGCAATTCATCCTGGTTATGGCTTCTTGTCCGAAAATGCGCGTTTTGCCGCGTTGGTCGAGGCCGCCGGTCTCATTTTCGTCGGACCGGCATCGCAGGTGATAGCAACGATGGGAGACAAGGCCTGCGCCCGCGAAGCGGCGCGGCGTGCGGGGGTGCCCACGGTACCCGGAAGCGATGGCATCGTGAACTCACTCGATGAGGCTCGGGAGATTGCTGCGCGGATTGGGTATCCGATCATGATTAAGGCCGCAGCTGGCGGTGGCGGGCGTGGTATCCGCATCGCATACGATGCTACGCAGCTCGAAACCGTGCTTCCGCTCGCGCAGCGCGAAGCGCAAGCCGCGTTTTGCGATGGCGGCGTCTATCTTGAACGGTTCGTTCAATACGCGCGCCATATCGAGGTTCAGGTGTTGGGTGATGGCAACGACGTCATTCATCTGTTTGAGCGGGAATGCTCTCTGCAGCGGCTCCGCCAAAAGATTCTCGAAGAGGCGCCGTCCCCATCCCTCACGCCGAAGCTGCGCGCGGAGCTTTGCGATTCTGCGGTGCGGTTTGCCAAGCAGGTCGGCTATCGAAGTGCCGGCACGCTGGAATACCTGTTCGATGAAGTCAGAGGCGAGTTCTATTTCATCGAGATGAATACACGCATTCAGGTCGAGCATCCGGTTACGGAGATGGTCACGGGCATCGATCTTGTACGCGAAACACTGCGCATTGCGGATGGGGAACCGCTGCGTTTCACGCAGAGCGACATCGTACTACGTGGTGCGGCTCTGGAATGTCGGATCAATGCCGAAGATCCTATGCTGGATTTCCGACCGAGTCCGGGAAAAATCGACGAACTCATTTGGCCCACCGGCCCCGGCGTGCGAATTGATTCCCTGCTCTATCCCGGGTATATCGTGCCGCCATTCTATGATTCATTGCTTGCCAAGCTGATCGTACATGACGAGAGCCGGCCGGCCGCGATCGCGCGTCTCGCGCGCGCATTGCGGGAATTGCATATCGATGGATTGAAGACCACGGTGTCGTTGCATCGTGCACTACTTGCAGACGACGATGTGCGTATTGGTCGTTACCACACCAATTTTCTTGAGACATGGATGAACGCGTGGCGAACACGGTGTGAGATCGAAAGGGCGCAATCCGCGGATGAAGAGGTCGCGGCAGGTTTGTTAAGCGCAAGGGAGGTAACGTGACGATTCGCTATACCTATGGCGGTGACGAATTCGTGTTTGCCGAAATCAGCGAGGAAATGTCACTCGATGCGTTCTTCAAAGGTGCGGCAATAACACGTGAGTTGCAACGCAGAGAGATAGCCGGTGTGATCGAGATTTGCCCGGCCAACGCATCGTACCAGGTGCGTTACGATCCCGACATCATCAAGCCGGACAAGCTCGTCTCGCTGCTGCGCACGATTGAGGCCGAGGCTGGAGAGGCGAAACTGAATATCGACACGCGTATTGTCGAAATTCCGGTGCTCTACAACGATCCCTGGACACACGAAACACTCATGCGCTTCCGGGAGCGTCACCAAGATCCGCTTTCGACCGATCTCGAGTACGCTGCGCGCGTCAATGGAATGCAGGATGTTGACGAATTCATCGCGGCTCATTCCGATTCGCCATGGTTTGTTTCAATGGTCGGTTTCGTGGCGGGGCTCCCCTTCATGTATCAGATGGTCGAGCGCGATCGGCAACTGCAAGTACCCAAGTACCTTAGGCCGCGAACCGACACGCCGCAATTGACGGTTGGTCACGGTGGATGCTTTGGTTGCATATATTCGGTCCGTGGCGCGGGCGGATACCAGATGTTCGGTGTAACGCCGGTTCCAATCTTCGACCCGGCGCAGCGCTTCGACCACTTGCGCGATTTCATGGTGTTCTTTCAACCGGGTGACATCGTCAAATTCAAGCCGATTGATCGTGCAACTTATGACGATATGCTCGCTGCGTTGGAGGCAGGGACTTTTTCTTTACGAATGCGGCCCGTGAAATTTTCACTCGAGGCCTTCCTTCGGGATCCGGACGGGTACAACCGCTCTCTCATCGAGGTGTTGCATGTTGACTGATCCGCTCAATATAGTCGAAGTCGTGAAGCCCGGATTGGCGACTTCAGTGCAGGATTTCGGGCGTCAAGGTTACTACCATGTCGGCATTCCGCCGTCTGGGTCGCTCGATCAGTATTCATCGCGCGCGGCCAATCTCCTGGTCGGAAATCCGGAGAGCGCGTCAGTGCTGGAGTGCACGTTGCTCGGACCGGAACTGCTGTTTCATTCAGATGCATTGATTGCGGTGACCGGGGCGGAGATGACACCGAAGATCGATGGCATTGGTCAGGAATGCAATGTCGCGCTGCGAATTCGCGCCGGTAGCAAATTGACGTTTGATTACGTCAAGAGAGGCGCTCGTGCCTATCTGGCAATAGCCGGGGGGATCGAAGTACCCGATGTATTGGGTAGCCGATCGACGTATGCGTTGGGATCGATCGGTGGCTTCGAAGGGCGCCGCCTGAAAAAATGTGATCGGCTTACGATAGGCCCGGCCAGCGGACTGGGGCGTGAGGGTACTGAATTGCCTAGCGGCTTGCGTGCGAGACTCGACAGTGCGGTTGAATTGCGCGTGTTGACGGGACTCTACCACTATCGTCTCGTCGACGAATCGGCAAAAACGTTCTTTGAGGACGAATGGACCGTTGCGGCCGAGGCGGACCGCACTGGTTATCGATACAAGAACGGGCGCCCGTTGCGCTTTCGGCAGCGTGAGCAACCGTTCGGCGCTGGGGCGGACCCATCGAATATCGTCGACGCCTGCTATCCCATCGGCTCCATTCAAGTACCGGCCGGACTGGAACCGATTATCTTGCATCGAGACGCGGTATCAGGGGGAGGATACGTGACTATCGGCACCGTGATCAGTGCCGATATGGATCTGATTGGCCAGATGCAACCAAGCTACCGCGCGCGATTCTTACGCGTCACGATGGACGACGCGCTGGCTGCGCGACGAGCGTATCAACGCCGTCTCGGATTACTGCGCGCTGTTCTGAAGGACTGACTTGGCGGGCCGGTGAGAATGAAACCGGCCTTCTTATCTTCTTTTGACTGATGCGCATCCGAACGATGTCGTCTCGATCGCGGGAACGCAGCGACCTTTCACTAGTTTGCGCTCGGCTTTGAAGTCATCAATCCAGATTAAATAGTGCTCTATCGTCGGGATGTGTCAGTCCACTGTCCAACACATACTGGAGCACGGATTCGTCGAATACCCCTCGCTGCATGGCCAGCAGGACTGCTTTGCCGATCAATTGATTTCTTCGACTGTCCTGTGACTTGGCGGATCGTTTTAATATCACAAAGGAAATTGGTGCTGTCACAAAGGAAATTGGCGCTGACAGAACTCGATGTTTAATCATTGACATGGCAATATCTCTCAGTTAATTTGAATAATATATTTATTATCGAGTGTATTTAATACTCTCGTTTGTGGCATTTTTTTCTGATGTGCTTTCCAGTGCAAAGGTAGACGGAGTTAAATGAGGCGCCGCAATCGTATTCAAGAATGGAACGTTGTAGCACAGTGGATATTCAACATACCTTGGATAGGGTCTTAGAAGCGCGGCTGACCATCGATCGCCTGCAACCAATGCCATTCGAGACAATTGCCTGGACAATTTAACGACTCTCTCGAAACATCGAATAGGTTGAACTTCCTTTGCGGCCCACGAAATTTTTTTGTTATTTTCAATTTTGAATATGCCGTCGCTCAAAATTGTTCCGCGCCTGGCTGCATGGCCGACATGGAGTGTCCACAAGGCGGAGTAACGCCATGTGCTCCCGGTGTGGCGTTCAATTGAAGCAAAGGCTCGACTCGGAATTCCATCTAGAAATGCAGAAGGTCCGATATAGCAAAATAATATTATTTCGGAACCTATGCGCATACCCTGCGCGATCGTCAGGGTTTGAGGCGGCAACCCTAATCTATGTAGCCAAACGTTGATGTCGTAAGCGATTCGAGTGCAATTTTTATCTGCCATGCACTGGTGTCGAATGGAATAGTGAAATTTTGGCTTTGATGTGTCTGTATCCATAGAAAATTTTTATCATTTCACGTTGTTCGTAAAAATTCTTGAGGAAAATTGGCAAGATATTTAAGCTTTCAATATCGAAATATTTTCAAGATGAAAGGAAGTAAAATCAACGATTACGTTTAAGTTCATTCATGACAATGAATTCCTGTTTTTTTTGAAAGAGTCCGCCTCTGTAGTTCAGGTGGAATGGCAAGGAACCTTGATAAATCTTATCAAAAGGTAATTGATATTGGTAATTTTATTTTTTAATAAAATATATATATTTTTTTGATTTTGCGTTGGACTGGGATTGATGAAGGTTTCGAGTGCTCGATGGTTTCGAATAAGTCGAGCGTAAATTTCAATAAAATTGTTTTGAATTTCGAGATATTATTATGTCGAGATGATTGATAAATTAAACGGCCGGCATGGCAGCGACTAAGAGGCTGCCGGTGTCGTAAAGATCTCACACCGTCGTGCCAGCCGGGATGGCCGGCAATAGGGCACCTAGTCTATTTGGCATCTTTGCCGCCACAAGCTCTCGATTCATAACCAACATTTATTTTCTGATCGTTATCAATCATTCAGGTTTGGCAGAGTGCGTTTATTTGATGCAAGCGCGTTGAAGCGAGCCTCACGTAAACACCGATTCCACCTAACTCGTTGAACGGTTAGAAATATAAATGTACATGTTTCCAAATAAACATTTATATCTAACCATGGTCGACGAGTTGTTTCCCACGGCTGAATCACTGGTGCGTGCATATGCCGTCGGTGCGGCCGATCCAGTGGGTGTGACGCGAATTGCATTGACCCGGGCGTCGGAGATGCCCGCGGTGTTTCTATCTGTCATGGAGGAGCGGGCGTGCGCCGAGGCCGAAGCGTCGGCGGCACGGTGGCGAGTGGGGCAGCCACTGAGCGCGCTTGACGGCGTGCCTATCGCTTGGAAGGATCTCTTTGACATTGCAGGCACGGTTACCACCGGCGGCGCAGCGGTATTTCGCGATCGAGTGCCGGCGGCCAGTGATGCGGCATTGGTGGCGGCCGCGGAGCGGGCGGGTATGGTCAGTATCGGTAAGACCAATCTGAGCGAGCTCGCGTTTTCGGGGCTCGGGCTGAACCCCCATTTCGGCACGCCGACGAATCCTCTACTGGAAAACGGCGCGCGCGCGCCGGGCGGTTCGTCGTCCGGCGCCGCCATTGCCGTTGCCACTAGCGTGGTGCCGATTTCGATCGGTACCGACACGGCCGGCTCAATCCGAGTTCCTTCGGCGTTCAACGGTTTGGTGGGGTATCGGGCAAGTTCGGCCCGTTACGCGCGCGATGGCGTGATGCCGCTGTCGGTGAGCCTCGATACACTCGGACCATTGGCGCGGAGCGTCGCAGATTGTGTTGCATTCGATTGCGCTGTCCGAGGCATGGCTTGCCCAGAGCGCCGGATTCCGCTTCGTGGGTGTTGTTTCATTGTCGATCCCGCGCTGTTTGAGCGTTACCGGGTCGATGCCGATGTCGAACGCCAGCTGTGGCATTTCGTTGAACGGCTCACAGCCAGCGGCGCGCGTATTGCAATTCGCCCGCTTGCCTCGCTTGCGAATCTGCATGCGTTGATTGACGGGCAGGGCTGGCTCGGCGCACTCGAGGCGTTTCACAGATATCGCGGCTTGCTCGACAGCGATGACGCAGTGCGCCTCGATTCACGCGTGCGGGCGCGGCTCGAGCGGGCTAGGGCGATTCCCGCAGCGCATCTGACGGCGCTTCTGGACGCACGTGCCGGATTCATCGCGTGGTTTGCCAAAGAATTGGGCGATGCGACATTGATCATGCCGACCGTCCCCCATGTCGCGCCGTTGCTCGCGCCGCTTGAGGCCGACCCAGCGTACTTCGCGGAGGTCAATCTACGGACGCTCGCGCTTACGATGCTCGGCAGCTTTCTTGATGCGCCGGCGATCGCCCTACCGTCGGGTGTCGATGCCGCAGGCTTGCCGACAGGTGTTCAACTTCTTCGTGCGCAAGGCCAAGACGACGAGTTGCTGGCCGTTGCTCAGGCGCTCGAAGTGCTTCTTTTTTGATACGCCCCAAACAGGATGGAGCTTATGGCCAAGGAAATTTTGATTTCATTTGGCGTCGACGTCGACGCTGTCGCCGGCTGGCTCGGCTCATACGGTGGAGATGATTCACCCGACGATATCTCGCGGGGACTATTCGCGGGCGAGGTCGGTTCTATCCGTCTGCTCAACCTGTTCAAGCGCGAGGATATCCGGACTACTTGGTTTATTCCTGGCCATTCGATCGAAACATTTCCGGACCAAATGAAGGCGGTCGTTGATGCTGGTCACGAGATCGGCATTCACGGCTACAGCCATGAAAACCCGATCGCGATGACGGCCGAGCAGGAGGAGATCGTGCTCGATCGCAGCATCGAACTCGTCACGCATCTGAGCGGACGGCGGCCAACAGGTTATGTGGCGCCGTGGTGGGAATTCAGCAAAGTAACCAACCGCCTGCTGGTAGAGAAAGGTATCAAATACGACCACAGCCTCATGCATGACGATTTTCATCCGTACTATGTACGGGTAGGGGATACGTGGTCCAGGATCGATTACAGTCAGCACCCCCGAACCTGGATGAAGCCACTGATTCGTGGAGAAGAAACCGATCTTGTCGAGATACCGGCCAACTGGTATCTCGACGACCTGCCGCCAATGATGTTCATCAAGAAGTCGCCGAACAGCCATGGTTTCGTCAATCCCCGCGATATCGAGACGATGTGGCGAGACCAGTTCGACTGGGTGTATCGCGAGCATGACTACGCCGTTTTCCCCATCACGATTCATCCTGACGTGTCAGGTCGACCCCAGGTACTGCTGATGCTCGAGCGCTTGATCGCACATTTCCGGTCCCATGACGGAGTGCGTTTTTGCACGTGTGATGAGATCGCCGACGATTTCATCTTGCGTCATCCACGCAGAAAGGCCGCCTGAGAGCGTTATCAAGTTGCCGGCTCGATCAGATAGGCTGCCGTGATGAAGAAGGCGAAATCGCTGTATCCCGATCATCGATTCCCGACATCGGCCATCAGCCATGCGTTTCGCCGGTAGTTTCACTTTCAGCTCAGCCCGCGCGACATCGAAGAATTGCTGTTCGCGCGTGGCGTGATATGAATCGAATGAGGAGAATCGATCCTCATTATCCAATGGCTTGCATACGACCGATCACACAGCTCGCATCATGAGAATCGCTGCAGGAAGGCGGGCAATTCCGGTTCTGGCAGGACTGCCAGCACTTTCAGGCGTTGTAGTGTGCGAGTCTGCGCCGCATGAAGATGAGCATGCAGCGCAGCAACCGCTTGATCGATGTCGCCCGCCACCAAATGACGGAGCACGACGCAATGCTCATTCAGAGTACTGGGTTCCGGGTGCAAGTTGAATGCGTTGTAGAACACATGGTTGACGGTCAGCGGTATGTGGGCTCTGCGGATCATGTCGAGCAACTTGCGGTTCGGTCCATACGCGAGGCAATCGACGTGCAGCGCCGCTTCGATCTGCTTCTGCGCATCAGCGTTGACCGAATCCGGGCATGCGATGGCCTGTTCAACCTTCAGGATCGCGTCGGTCAACATCTCGCGTTGCAGGAATGGCTGGCTCAACCTCAACGCGGCGATTTCCAGCAGCATCCTCAGCTCGTAATCCTGAGCAACGTCGCGCGCAGTCAACGGACCGCAACGCCAATGTGAATAGACCGACTTTTCGACAAGCCCGCGATCGCGCAACCGGACTAAAGCCTCCCGAATCACGCCGCGGCTAACCTGAAGCATTTCTGCTGCCACGCTCTCGTCGATGCGAAAATGGCCGAAGATGATGGCAACCGACACCGCTTCCTCTAGCGTCTGATAAATCCGCTCGCCGGTAGCCGGCAGGTCCAGTGGCGCAGGTGGGGTATCGAAGCCGAGAGCCGATTCGGAAAGCGTCACGCGTAGCGGCACCGGCACGGCACCTCCCCGTCCCATCACCAAATACCCTCGCCCGTCGAACGTGCACAGTAGACCTTCCTTGTGCAGCATCTCGAACGCCTTGCGAACCGGTACCCGACTCGTGCCGAACAACTGGGCGACCGGCCCCTCGAGCAGCACCAACCCTGGCGCAATTCGGCCGGTGCGGATCGCGTGCGCCAGATGACTGTAAATCAGCCGATAGCGGTATCGGCTGTCCGCCTCCATGATGACCATCTGCCCTGTGAGAGGCTTTGGAGTCGGTTTAGATCTAGCCATCGCGTGAAGCGCCTTTCATCAGGCCTTCAGGAATTCGTTCCATCGACGTACCAAGTAGTTATGTTCGTCCATCACGGAATCCCAAACCGCAATGTGACTCATGCGTTTCGCGTAGTTACCGCCGTCGCGTTGTGGCCCGCTGATATTCCGTAGTTGCCCAACTGGTTCCGGAAGATGAGCGGCGACGGGTTTGCCATTATACCAATAGGCCCATTCGTGCTCGTTCATGTATTGACGGGCTCGCTCGGGATTCGTGATATAGACGCCTTGCCGCGCCATCATCGCGCCAGCCCAGCCATCGAGCCACCAGTTCAGGTAATCATAGGCGGCGTCGCGGACGCGGCCATCGATTTGTCGCGACAAGGCGAGCCCGCCAAACCACGCGCGGTAACCTTCACGCGGGCATGCCATCTGAAAACGCAGGCCAGCCCGTTCGAGTTCCAGCGTCGCCGGCGACCAAATACTCTGGATCGCCACGTTTTTCCGCATCATCAGTTGCACTGCTTCTTCGAAATTTGACCAGAAGCCCGCGAAATGACCACTCTGTCGATATTCGATCAGAATGTTGATCAACTGATCGATTTCCTCAATCGTCAAATTTCCGATGTCGGCAAATTTCGCCAAGTTGCAAGCCTGTACCGCCAATGCGGCATCGATCGCGCCAATGGCTGGGTCAGCTTGTAGCGCGACGCGCCCGGCAAGTTCGGGAGCGAGCAGCCATGACCAGCTTTCTTCCTGCTCGATCAGTCGGCGGGGTAACGCATCGACGAGATAAACGAAACTGTCGGCATTGTGCGTCAACGGCAACATGCTGATGCGGTTCGACACCGCGCGGCCGAGCGAGTTGTCGGGTTGTACGTATAGGCGATCAGCGGGCACGCTACCCTCAGTGGCTGTGCGGCGTCCAGCCAGGCTGCCAGTGCGGGGAAGTGTGTTGATTTCGCTCCAGCGCTTGATGCGATCGAGTTCGATTGGTTGTAACGCATGTGCCGGCCACAAACAGTCAAGGCTGTGGAACCACTGGTCGTAGATATCGTAGCGCTCAGGGTGCATCACACCCTCGCGCTGCACAAATGCACTGTCATGCACGAGAAAGCATAGCTTGATCCCCAAATCCTGCTCGGCTTGTCGTCGGAGATGTTCTTGCAATGTCACCGACGTGCCGAGCACGCGCAGCTCGACTTTTCCGCTCACGACTGTCGGCGCGCGCGTCGCGGTAATTCGGCCGGGATGTCGATTCTCGGAGTTCAACGCCTGGTATCCTTGAAATAGTATTGAAAGCGCTGGTGGGAGGTACTCAGCGCACTGGCGTGCCAGACCGTTCGTGATGAACGAGAGTCACGAAATGCGACGGTTGTCCGGCCCGATATATGGGATGGGCGAATGCGGCAGGCGATTTGTCTTCGGTGAGCGTGTTCTTTTTCTCACCATGACCGCTCGGTTGCCGCTTCAACATCGCGCTGGGATCCTCCAATGTCAAATGGGATGCTGCTACGGACCAAGTTCACCTCAACAGAACCTTTGGTGGAATTATCGCCGAACGCGAACCGGCGATTGGCCGGTTGCTCATGGCGTGATATGCAAACACCAACGAAAATTTCACTTGGTCGGAAGCGTTCCGCCCCGCGGAATGCAGTGTGTTGCAATGAAAAAACAGCGCGTCGCCCGCCTCGAGCGTCGGGCAAATCGCTTGAGCGATGAGTTGCCGATTGACCGATGCGGTGCCACGGAAAAATTTCTCGCTGTCGAAGCACTCGGGGCCGAGCTTCGTGTCTTGCGAGCCCGGCACCAACCAAAGTGCACCGTTCTCGTTCATCTCAGGCCCCAGTGCCAGCCACACCGACACTAGGTCGGGGTGCTCGAATGACCAGTAACGCGAGTCACGATGCCAGTCAGTCAAGCTCCCATACGCAGGATGCTTGGTCATGACACAGTTGTGATGTGCGTGTGACAACACGGGTTCTTCACCAAAATAAACTTTCATCCATGCGAGAATCTCAGGCGCTGCCGCTTGCCGTGCAAATGCCGCATCGCGCGCATACGCGTTGAGCAGACGTCGAACCGTGTTGCCGCCCGGCGCATGCCTCGATCCGGGCGCGCCGGGGTACCCCAAATCGGCTTCGTATTCGATAGGTCGGCGAGCCTCGCGCAATTGCAGCTCGGCAATCGCTTTCAGCGCCGCACACTGTTCGAGAGCAACGAAGTTTCTCGCGACAACAAAGCCGTGCTCGCGCAGCGTCGCAACTTGCTGGCGGATTGGAGCTAACTGCAAAGAAGGCATAATCCATCCTATTTCATCTGCCAAGACAGGGCAGTGTTTGATTAACGCCTGTCGATAAAATTGTCGTCCGCGATTTGAACGAAATTTTGGGCGTTGCTGTTAATCAAGTTCCATGAAGCTTTAAATGCTTAATTGGTGTTATCGAAATGGATCGCTAAAACGTTATCCCAACCATGAATATGAGCTTCGTTGCCGTCCGTGGATTAAGTGTTGGAGAAACCGAGGACATGATTCATGAAATCTCCCTACGTAGAGCACTTCATCTTAAGCAATAGATGTGCCATAGGTATTAAATCACTGTTTTTTAAAAACAATCCTTGAAATCCCCCCATGGGGCAGTGGCTAAATGGACGGATCAGTCCACGACCAGGAACGGCTTGCAGGACGGTATCGTCCATTGATCAAGCCATCCACGAGGCCAGCCGCGTGACGGAAGTTGCATGTGGCTTTCCGCGTTCTTCCGGAAATATCAGCCAAGCTGATGTAATCCGAAGCGGACGAAATGAACAGAGCAAGAAGGCACTTCACCGACGAATTTAAGCGTGAAGCCGTGGGCTGTGTAACGAGCCTGGTGCAACCGTCACGTAGATCGCGCATGGCTTGGACATTGGTGATAGCGTGTTCGCCGCTGGGGCAGGCCGGCGTGTAACGGCGTGATGGAAATGGACGTCACAAGCTGCTGCGTGCGCAGGCGCAGTTGAAAGTACACTGTTTTCAGTTCGAACTGAAGCGGGGCACGATGGAATGCGACATGCTAAAAATACGCTCGGCTATTTCGCGAAGAACTCGGAGTGGGGTACGCCTGGATCCGCGACACACGAAACCCCAGCGCATCCGGATGGCGCTGCAGACCGCGCGACTCGGCACGATCGAGGCGCCGGCTGGCTACCAATTCAGCTTCCAGCCGGGCCTCGACCGAGATTGCATCATGACGCTGGCGTAGCACGAGTTCATCGAACGACGGCAGACCGAGCCCTTCTTCAACGAAGGGGGCGAAGTGTTCGGCGACAGCGTGGTGTGGAGCGCCAGCTACTTTGGCAAGTCGCACGGCAGCTATCTTGATAAATCAGCGGAATCAAAATTTCCAAAAATATCCGGTGGGTGATTGCGGGCCAAAGACTTGACACTCGCTGTTGCTCGCGCTCAATACCAGCGTGTCCGACAGCGTGCTGCCAGGGGCCACGGAGTAATGAAAAGCCCTCTGCGCGGCAGTCATTGCATTCACATAGACGATGAACGTCGAAGCCGCGCGCGACTTCGAATTGTCAAAGGTCAGCGTGATAGACGTCCCGCTCTTGGTGGCCGACACTTTCGCATCGTAAGGCAGCGGACAGGCCGATCGAGTTTCGGCCACGACGCCCGGTGCGAACGTGTCGTTGTCCGTGTACGGATAGGGCGCGTAGACCGCGTTGGGTCCGTTGACTGGCTCCTTGATCTTCCAGCCGGTGACATCGGTGTCGCTCGGTGTATTAATCGGCGATACGAGGTTCAACGTTTCGGTCAGGTCGCCGCAGACGGCTCGGCGCCATGCCGAGATGTTCGTGCACTGGACGGCGTTTGCCGGGTATCCCTTGGCGACGAGCCAAGTCTCGAGAAATCGGATCATCGAAGTATGGTCCGACAGGCGTGACGCAACGCGCCCCCCCTTGCTCCACGGCGAAACGACGATCATCGGGACGCGCGGCCCCAGACCGACGGGTTCCGAACCGTATGTTTCAGTTGACAGGTCGATGGGGGTGCCGCCGGCCGTGGTCAGATTGTGTTTTCCGTAACCGGCAAGCGGCGGAATCGGCGCGGGCACGTGATCGAAATATCCGTCGTTCTCGTCGTAAGTGATGAAGATCGCGCACTTTCCCCAGACATCCTTGCTGCCGATGATCGTATTGATGACGCGTTCGGCGAACGATTCTCCCGCACTCGACGTGGCAGTAGGATGCTCACTATACGTATAGGGTGCAACGATCCAAGACACGGCGGGAAACGTACTCTTGCCTTGCGCGTCCTTGCCTTGCAGGTCGGCTTGAAGGGAGGCGATGAGCGCGTCTGCGGAACGGATATCGTCATCGCCTGATTTGCCGGCATAGGTTCGCGCTTTCGCGATTTTTGCCGCATCGCCGCCGCGGCGGAAGTTGTTGAAGTAGGCAAGGGCGTTGTCGCCGTAGTTGCCGTAGCCTTGATAAACCTTCCAGCTGACCTTGTTGTCTTCCAGCACGTCGGCATAGGTTCGCCAGTTCCAGCCGTTTTGCCAGCCGCTATCTTTCGTGGAGTCGGACGTCACGTTGCTTTCCCACGCATCGTCGTTCTCGACGATGTAGTGCTTCCAGAGCGGATTGGTGATCGTGCTGCCGCCCGACGTTCCGGTCCACAGAAAGCGCCGATTCGGATTGGTTGGGCCGAAGAGCGAGCAATGGTACGCATCGCAGACAGTGAACGCGTTCGCCAGTGCGTAGTAGAACGGTAGATCCGCGGGTTTCAGGTAACCCATGGTCCAGTAACCTTTCTTCTGCGCCCACACGCTCCAGTTTTCCCACGTCCGCTGAGATCCTTTCCACGAATGGTCAAGATTGACGCCCTGATAGTTCACCGGCGTCGAAGCAGCCGGGTTCAGTGGGTAGGGCATCACGTTGTTGACGATCTTGCCCGACGGATCTTTTGCTTGATAGCTGCCGGTGGCGAGATTCGGTTGATACCAAACCGGTTGACCATTTGGCAGCGGCGCCGGATGCGGGTCCGAGAAGCCCCGCACGCCGGGCAGCATGCCGAAGTAGTGGTCGAACGAGCGGTTTTCCTGCATGAAGATGATGATGTGATCAATTCCGGCCAGCGTCGTCGGCTGTGTCGTCTGCGCAAGCGCGTTGCGGATGGTGGGCGGCAACGCCGAAATCAGACCGGCAGCGGCCAGCGTATTTGTTCCCAGCTTCAAAAAATCGCGGCGTTTTTTTGATGTCATTGGGCAACTCTATGTATTTAAAAATGCATCTAAAATGCAAATAAATATGTTTGGTCAAAAATAGAGCTTGCTGGCATTGCCTAATCAAACTGGAATGGCGGCGTGGCGATCCAGTCCTGCCGGATGAGCAATGAGATGAAGAGTTTGTCATTCGAAGAATGAAATACAGATGAAAAAGCAGGTAGACAAAATCCGACTGATTCTTGTCTCGAGGCGACACCGTTGCGGACAACGAAAGGAATTATTGTCGAAACTGCTGTATGCGGCGGGAGGCATGAGAAGGCGATGGGACGTTGTCAAGTTGCCGCTCGATCAGGTAGACCGCCGAAACTCCTTGGCAGATTCGATCCTGTACTCGAGCAGAATCCCGGCTATATCGCGGGCAGCGCGCTTAGCTATACGGACCTGGCGATGTTCCAATTGATCGAGGGCCTGCGCTATGCGTTTCCGAAAGCAATAAAGAAGCGCGCGGAGCGGAAAGTCGCGGCCCTCGTCGTGCGCCGCGCAGAATCGGAGCGCCGCATCCCGTTCAACGACATGAGGCTTTTCCGGCGCTGCCCGGAGCTGGGCAGGTAACGGCGGCCGGTACGCGCGCCGCTTACGCGGCCACCGGCGTCTCGTGCAGATGACGCCACACGATCACGCCGTCCGCTTCGCGCCGGAATATAGCTGTCGAGCGCCGCACTGTGCGCCGCTCTTCGCCGTCAGTCTGCGTCTCGCGATAGCCGATCGCCGCGCCATCAGACCAGACGGCAAGCACTTGCAATTCGTCGATGCCGATCATCAGTCTCGGACGTGCGCCGTGCCCATGCGAGAACAGCGCATTGACGCCTGCGTAATCGAGCACCGTCCCCGACAGCGTAATCATCGAAAACCCTGGCGAAAAGCGCGCCAGCAGCGTCGCGAGCCGTCCAGGCTCCGCGCGGCCCGACAGCCAATGTTCGATGTCGATGTGCGTGTCGACGACTTCCTTGAAAAACGGATTCGGTAGATTCATGAGTTTCTCGGGTTCTCAGGAGTGGGATGAAACAGGTTGCACGACCGGCGAGCGATGCGCGGGAAGCCGTGCAATCAGGCCGAGCGGCAGCAACGTCAGCAGCGCCGCCAGCCCGAAGCACCAGCGGTACGGTGCGAGCGACAGACGGCCCGCATCGAAGGCCAGCAACGCATTCAGCGCGCTGCCGAGTACGGCCACGCCGACGCAAAAGCTCAACTGGCGGTTGATGTTCCAAAGGGCGCTCGCATCGCCCATCCGATCGGCCGGCACGTCGACGAACGCCGCGCTTTGCGACGTACTCGTGCACAGGCTCGCGCCGAACCCCATCGCGGCGAATGCGGCAACGCGCACGGCTTCGCTGCTAGCCCACGGCGTTGCGAGCAGCGCGATGCCGACACAATCGATCGCGATCCCGTATGCGAGCAGCGGCTTAGCGCCGTGGCGCGGAAAATAGCGACGCGTCGTCGTGATCGCGAAGAACGCCGCGATCGCCCACGGCAGCATCATTGCGCCGACATGCGCGGCGCTCAAGCCGAGCGCGTTCTGCAAATAGAGCGATGCGACGAGATTCACGCCCGTAAAGATGCCCGGCACGCACAGATAAATCACGACGCCGATCCGCAACAACGGCTGCGCGAGCAGACTCAGGTCGAGCACAGGCGACGCGGCAAGACGCTCATGCTTCACATAGCTGGCACCGGCAGCGATCGCAATCGCCAGCATCGCAAGCGGGAATGCCGCGCCACCGGGCTGCCCGGCTGCGGTCAGTCCGAGCAGCAACGCGATCAGCGCCGTTGCGCTCAGGCAGAATCCCAACCAGTCGAGGCGCGGCGGCCGCTCGTGCGCACCGTCGCGCGGCAACCAGGCGAACGCAAGCGCGCAGGTCGTAGCAGCGATCGGCAACATCGCAAAGAAGATCGCGCGCCACGACCCGCGATCGATGATTGCACCGCCGATCGCGGGCGACAGCGCTGGTACGAGCAGCGCGACCATCATCACAACGGAGGTGAGCCGCGCCCGCGCCTGCGGCGGATACGCGCGATAGGCCATCGTCTGGCCGACCGGAATCAGCAGCCCGCCGCCGAGCCCCTGGACCAGCCGCCAGGCAAGCAGCATTTCGATCGACGGCGACGCGCCAACGCCTGCGCTGCCGAGCCCGAACAGCAACAACGAGGCGGCGAATACGCGACGCTCGCCGCAGCGGCGCGCAAGCCATGTGCCGAACGGAATCACGACCGTCAGGCCGAGCACGTACATGTTGCCGACCCACGCGAGTTGCGCGACCGATGCGTGCAGTTCGCGCTGCAGTGCCGGATACGCGGCGTTCAGCATGAACATGTTCGCGAGATCGATCGCGAATCCAAGCAGATAGACAGCGGCGATTCTGGAACGGTTTGGCATGGCGGCGGCAACATCACGAAGACGCTGTAGTGTAGAAGCCGGCATTCGCATCAGAAAGCAGCCTGATTCGACCAGTCTGATCGGAAATTTTTGACAATCGCCGCGCGGTCCGGCAACAACACTCGGCGCCCCGCACCCGGCCGCACATTCGGGTACCATTCGAGCGATCCAACGCATAGACAGAACCCACGCCCGACTATGGTGAGCCTCGATCGTTTCGTCGTATTTCGTGCCGTGGTTGAAGCGGGCTCGTTCACGGCCGCCGCGACCGTGCTGAACCAGGCGCGCGCAGCCGTCAGTTTCAACATCAAGCAGCTCGAAGCCGAGCTTGGCGTCACGCTGCTCACGCGGACGACGCGACGCATCGAGCTGACCGATGCCGGCGAGCGCTTCTACCGGCGCTGCCTGCGCGTGCTCGATGAGGCCGAAGGCGCGATCGACGAGGTGCGCGGCGAGCATGGCGGGATGGAGGGCATCCTGCGCGTGACGTCGACGGTCGAGTATGCGGCGCGCGTACTCGCACCGGCGCTGCACGCGTTTGCCGCGCAGCATCCCGCGTTGCGCGTGTGGCTCGAAACGCATACGTCACAAGCCGATCTCGTGCGCGACCGCTTCGACGTCGCCATCCGGCTCGGACGCCACGAACACTTTCGCGACCTGCCGTATCGCGGCATCCGTCTTGCCACCTACAACGTGCTTCCCGTGATGGCGCCCGATCTGCCTGAGCGGGTTGGCGCTCCATGGCCGACATCGCCTGACGACCTGATCCGTCTGCCGCAACTCGGCCACAGTCGGCTGGAGCGGATTGCCGAATGGACGCTCACCGATCGCGCAGGCCACGAACACGCATTCCGGCCTCGCGCGAAACCGCAGATCGTCGTCGACAACGCATCGGTATTGCGCGAACTCGCGCGGCAAGGCAGTGGCGTCGCGCTGCTGCCCGAATGGCTCGTGCACGACGATCTCAAAAGCGGCGCGCTGGTCGACGCGTTGCCCTCGTACCGGTTTGCACAACAGAGCGTCTATGCGCTTTACGTTGCGACACGGCACGTGCCGCAGAAAGTGCGCGCGTGGGTGGATTTCATGAAGGGGTTCTGTTGCATCAGGCCAGTCTGATAAGCTGGCCGCGTCAAAGCGAAACGGTACGAGGATGAATCCGACAGTGAGGTAGGAAGGCGCGTCATGCCGCTTCGTCACATCCGCGCTTCGACCGCGGCGAGCCGGGCGGGAAGATGGGCCAGCAGCGCATCGACCGCCGCCCGGACTCTCAGCGGAAGATGCAGCGTATATGGCCACACTGCATGAATCGGATGGATCACGCCGGGCCGATTGGGCAGCAACTCCCGCAATGCGCCACTACGCAGCGCATCGCGCACCAGCCAGTAAGGCAGCCAGGTCACGCCGAGATCGGCGGCGGCGGCATCCATCAGCGCGCGCAAGTCGTCCGACAGCAACCGAACGGCAGGCTGCAGCTCCACGCGCTGGCCGTCGACGATGACGGGCCAGCGAAGCACCTGACCAAAGCGCGTGTAGGCCAGCGCCTTGTGCTGCTCCAGTTCCTCGTAGGTCTGCGGTTCGCCGTAGCGACTTAGGTAAGCCGGCGATGCACAGAACGCCATCCGGTGCTCGCCCAGCGGACGCGCGACCAGCCCGCTGCTGTTTGGCAACGTGCCGATGCGCACCGCCAGATCAAAACGCTCTTCGACCAGGTCGACGGACCGGTCGCTAAACGACAGGTCCAGATCGAGTTCGGGGTGCGCCTTCGCCAATTCGATCAGGATCGGCGTCACGCACAGATGACCGAACAGCGTCGGCATCGACACGCGTAGCCGTCCTTTTATTTGCCATTTGCCGGTTTCCAGCAGCGCCTCGCCCGCCTGGATTTCCTCCATCGCGCGCAAGCAGTGCTCGTAGAACAGCGAACCTTCGTCGGTCAGGCTCTGGCTGCGCGTCGTGCGCTGAAACAGCACCACGCCCAGTCGCTCTTCGAGGCGCGCGATACTCTTGCCGACAGCCGAGCGCGTGATATGCAGTTTCTCGGCAGCCTGAGCGAAGCTGCTTGCTTCCACCGCGGCGACGAAAACGTCGATGCCCTTCAGATTGTTTCGCATGCAATTGGAGATAAATGCGCTACACAATGCGTCAATATTATCTCTTTTGGCGATAAAAAGTGAATGATAGGATGGATCCCAGCCCTCAACAAGCGTAACGGAGCACGCCACCATGGCCCGGATTCTCGCCCTCAAATCCAGCATCAACGGCAGCCAGTCGCAAACCAGTGCGCTGATCGGCACATTCCTCGCCCAGCGTCAGGCCAACGGCCACGCGGATGACGTGATCGTGCGCGATCTCGTCGGCGACGACCTGCCGGTGCTCGACAGCGAGCTGTTTCATGCGCTGCGCGGCGCGGAGCCTCCGAGCGAACGCGCGCAACGGGTCGTCGCGCTGTCCGACGCACTGATCGCTGAACTCAAGAACAGCGACCTGCTGCTGATCGGTGCGCCGATGTACAACCACAACGTGCCGACCCAGTTGAAGAACTGGTTCGACCTCGTCGCGCGCGCACGTGTGACGTTCCGGTACACGGAGACCTGCCCGATGGGTCTCGTCGAAGGCGTCAGTGCGATCGTGTTCAGTTCGCGCGGTGGTATGCACGTCGGCCAGGAGACGAATGCGGTCACGCCATACCTGCGCGCCGTGCTCGGCTTGATGGGTATCGACGATGTGAAATTCGTCTATGCGGAAGGGCTGGACATGAAGCCGCACGGCTTCAACGCCGGGCTGGAAAGCGCGCGCCAGCAGATGGCAGCGTTGCAATAAGGACGGCGATCGACGGGAGTCGCCAGATATTGCAGGCTAGTGAACCCGTCCGGAAAAGCGGGGGAGGGCCAGATGTGTTTACCAGTTTTGTCTCCCGGGCATGGTGGGCCTGGCTGGATTCGAACCAGCGACCAATCGATTATGAGTCGACTGCTCTTACCCCTGAGCTACAGGCCCCAATCAGCTCTATCTAAGAAGCGCTACTATCCCCTTTCAGGCACAAGCTTAAATGAGCTATTTTTTAGACCATAAAACATAAGATCACCACCATGCCCATCAAAAAAACAATTAATAAAACGAGCCACGCCAACCATATTGGCCGCCGCAATGAAAAATATCATGAAATTCAATCCCGCACATCCGGAAAATTAATTAAACAAACACCCTGCAAATTTCCGCAGGGTGAAATTTCCGACCTCAAATAGTATTTTTATTAATTTCCAAAATTAGCATTCCAGTACGCCGCGGAACATTTTCGATTCCGCCTCCTTGGAAACGAACGAATATTCTTCCGGCGTCTTGGAATCCAAATACTTAAATCCATCCTCGATATCTTTCACCAAAAAATCAATTTTGTCATGAGAGATATCTTGCCGGCAAACAACACGCATTACCTCGATGCCGTCAGGTATTTCATTATTCGTGTAAGGCAGTTTATACGCCGGCAACCGCCAACCCTGCTTAAGCAATTCATTTGACAGGTCAGTCAGATTCCAGTTCTGCCCAGCAGATTGATTAAGTTTGAAAACAACCATAGTGAATTTCTTCGGGTCGTTAATCAACTCCAAACGCCCGGAGATAACCTTGCTTTCCTTCAATTTAGACTCTAAATATCTGGCGTTGGCAATGCACTGCTTATTTACGCTTTCGTAGCCGCGCCGCCCAAATCGAATGAGATTGTAATAACTTGCAATAACCATGGAGCTGCCACGCGAAAAATTCACATTATAGTCCGTGAATGCGGCGCCCAAATATGTTATCGAATTAATCAATTCTTCCGGAACGACATTCCAGTCTGAAAAGACAACGGTTCCGCATCCGGGGTAAACCATCCCAAATTTATGATTGGACACATTGATTGATTTAACCTTGGAAACCCGAAAATCCCATGCAAATTCAGGATCGGAAAAGGGTACGAGAAATCCACCACTCGCGGCGTCAACGTGCATTGGGATATCCAGCTTGATCTTGCCTTCGTCGAAATAATTATTCGGAGTGCCAGCCGCAGCCGCCTCACCGATCTTTATTTCTTCGGCAATATTATAGACATCGTCCGCTTCCCCGGTGAACGTCGTCCCAACCACTGCCCCGATGCAGCAAATCAACTCGGACAGCATTTTGTTATCATATATCGACGTCAGTATTTCCTTTTCCCTTCCACTGGCGGCGTCCATATACTCCTTATTGCAGTAGATCAAATTGTCACTAAGCACTTTTTTCATTCCAATGTGCTTTTGACTTTGGCTCTCAATAAGGTCCTTTACTCGCATCTTCAACATTTCAGAAATGTCTTTCGGTTGAAGCGTCCAGCGTTTATCGGACAAATTAATTACAAGTGCAGGGGTATTAAAATAGTTGCTATACTTATTCCAACAAGTATGCACGTCCCGGGCATACAGCAAGAACGGCTTGTCATAGCTGTAATACGGAACTTGCTGCACTTCTCCAACCGTAAATCGCAAATTGCGCCTGGATTCCCATGCGTGATCCCAATTTCTTCGATGAGCCATCAGTCCAAGCATGATAGCTTCCGAAGACCCAATCGTCGGTGTACCCAACACTTGATTGGACTTGTGTTCGCTCTCGGCGTTGGTGCCGTTAAAAAATGAATGGATGATTTTAACGACCCTCTCACCCATAACGGTCATGGCCGGATATTCACTTTTGTCGATATATACCTTACCGATAGCCCGATGAATCAGTGCGTCGCACTCCGGGTCCATGTAATCGCAAATATACGACCCCAGATCCGCGGAATTTCTTGCGTCGTAATCAAGCTCGTCTTCGATTAGTCGACGCGCCTCTCTCGGATCCATCGGTTCGTCATTCATGCGGCTGGACGGCGCGGGATTTACGAATGCGCTTCTGCCGTAAGTCGGCGTGAGATAATCAATCTCAGCACCATCTTGCGCTATTTGATTGTTTCGAGTATCCATTTTTATCCTTGTGCTATATTTTGTAAGCTTCAATTATCAGAAATTTTTTTCAAAATCGAACCATATGAGATCGGTTCGCCTTCAAGATATTCCTTATCGCTTTTTAAAAATCACCTCCTTTTCAACTCACAACAATTAAATTAAAAATTTACCAAGCTCCATTTGCTGATATTCATTTATATTTCTTCTCCGATTGATAAATCGATATCCAAGATGGATTCGATTCATGCCATCACCTCGGCAGTTCTGCATCAGCAACAACCGTGCCAGGCCGCCAATTCGTCGTTTAGACTAGAGAGGCGAAGCGGATGAATCTTGAGAATTAGGCGAAACTGGACGAATTAGTCCATCTTCACGAATGGGAAGGACGAAGTCGGCCATTGATTCGCTTTAGGAACCTTGGGCCGGGCGCTATTGCATTACCGTTACCTGCCCATCGCTGGCAATTTCAATCTCAGCTCAAAATGTGGCGGACGGACTTACGGCAAGAGCCGTGATGCAGTACCAGGTTACGAACGGGGATGAACAAGGTAAGCGCGTATGTATGCGCTGCAGCGCATACATACGCGCTTTTAGGCTCAGTCCCGGTTATGTCCAGCGCGCGATAGCTTGAGTTTCTGCGGTGACCATGGAGTGCCGGTTAAAGCCGGCCGGCATCTGAAACGTTTTCGCATAATCGAAGCAAACTTCCTCGATCGACCATTCCGGTCGACGGGAGAAGCTCATAAACAACACGCCGTCTCCGGCTTCGTCCGGACCCTGGTCATGAGGTAAGGGCAAGCGTTTGGCACAGGCAGAACTACCCGATGAACTGAACAGCCGGGCCGGCGCATTCGATCGTCATCTCTCGCAAGTCAGGGGTCTTGCAGACTGGGGCCCACCGCCAATATCGATTCTTTATCCGGCGATTTCCGGCGGAGTACTACCCGGCCACCGCCTGTTCCCCATGGAGGCCGCGCACGGAATGGATCGCCACCTTGGTTTGCCAAGAGGCATGGACACTCGCGGAAGTAGCCAGGAACCGCACTGCGAGCCTCGGTCCGGGATTGGTTGCTCTACGACGGCATGGCGGGCCGTGAACTGGAAGCAGCGATTCCCTCGGTGCTTCAGTGGGATTATGTCTCTCGGCCGGTTCGGCTCGCCGGCGCGTGCTTGACGCAGCACTGGATAGATGCTCGACGATATTGGCTGAATCGAGGGCAGTGTGCGCATTTGTTCTTGGAAAGTCTCACCGTGAACGGCGATCGCCGTTGCCTTGCGAACACGTCCAGGAAGTCCGCCAGGTGCCGCAGATGCCGACGATCGGCGTTGCGTTTATGGGGGAGGCTTCAGAAAACGGAAAATATTGCCCACTAAGACCGCCGAAGGTCGCCCTCTAACGATATGTTGGCACAAAGTGGAAACTGAGGGATTACGAAAAACGTGTCCTCGGCTTGAAGCGGTAGGCGCAGTGATTAGCTGATTCCATCAGGGACAGAGGCGTCGCAGTCGCCTCCTCAACAGTCCGGATGTATGGCCTCAATCTCAATCCGTCTGCCGATCGTGTTCGGCTGCCTTGCAAAACTGGGGCGTCCATGTATGCGGGAGGGGATCGGTCAGGTAACTGACCGTCCCTATCCCGATTTTTAGCGGGTTTACCCGCTGTAGGCAATTTATTTTGGTGGCGCTAAATTGGGCTCGACTGGTATTAAATTGGTTTTAATTCGAATCCCCCGGAAAACCGGAAATTAGCAACAGCGACGCGCCAATTCCCTAGGCGCCGTGCGCCATGGTGCTTGTCGGCCTGGATTGATTCGGATTCCTTTTAATAAATCGTGCCGGCAGAGCATTACACGTCGATGGACAATCCGATCCGCGGCTCTGATCAACAGAATAGCTTTGCATGCTTCAGGAAGAGACACATGGACAAGGTGCATAGAGTAAAGGTTGTCCACGCGGCGATCATGGCTGCCTTCATGCTGACCGCATGCGGTGGTGATGAAACGCGGCCGAGCAACGCAGGGCTCGTCGCCGGTGGAGGTTCAAACGGGCAGCCCAACGAAACGGCCACTGGGGCGGGCAGCACCGCGTCGCCCGAGATTTCGAACGGCGTGCCATCGGTAAACGGCGCAACGGAGCCCGCTGAACCGCTGTCTAGGCCGGTTGCCGATGCGTCGACCTGGCAGCTGACCAATACGCAATTCACGACGGCCGATCCGGGGGCGATAACCTACGTGGGCAACGGCTACCTGAGCGCGCAGATTGGACCGCTGGGCCAGGGTTACTGGTCGAGCAGCGATACGAACGGATGGACCAACTACCGCTCTCGCAGAACGTCTGCGTTTGCCGCGGATTTTCCGACCGGCGACGGCAGCTATATCGGCGACCTTCCGCTCTGGACGGGCTTGACGCTCGCAACATCGAGCGGATGGCTGGACCTAAATCTGACGAGTCTTGCGTCGAGAATAAAGAACTACTCGCAACAGCTCGATACCCAGCATGGCGTCGTAACGACGACGTTCCAGGTCGCGAGCGATCTGCAGCCGATCACATCCGCCAGCAATCTCGTTTCCGTGAAAATAGCGTCGATCGCTGACCGTAACGACGAACACCACGGGATGGTGACGCTGGAGGTCACGCCAACGGCCACCACTCAGCTTTCCGTCATCGCCGATCTGGATATCAGCGGCAATGCCACCACCGTCGTGCAGCGCGCGCAGTCCGCCACGACGCAAACCGCCAGCGTGACGGTCGTCAATGGCTCGGCATCGGCTTCGAACATGAAGTATGCGGTTGTCCAGCAGCGGGTGGTCTCGCCTACCGGACTTCCCGCTGCAACGACCTTCCAGTGGTCAACGACCAACGGCACGCAAATCACGTTCAATGCTCAGGCGGGCGTGACGTATCGTTTCGTCAAGCATGTCGGTGTCGGCGTAGCCGCCACGGCGAGCGATGCCGGCAACGTCGCGGCGTCCGCGATCGCGGCGGCGATGACATCCACGCCGGACACGATCCTCGCCAACCACTTCGCGGCATGGGAGAAGATCTGGAACAGTGACATTGTCACGCCTGGCAGCGCGGATCTGCAGCAGCGCATCCATTCCGCAGGCTACAACCTCTATTCGAGCCTTCGTCCGAACGGCACTGAGAGCGTGGGGCCGGCCGGGCTGGGAAGTCTCAGCTACGATGGCCAGATTTACTGGGATGCGGATAGCTGGATGCTTCCGCCGGTGCTCGTTCTGAACCCCGATCTTGCCGGTACGATCGTCAATTACCGGGTCAAGCAATTGACCACTGCGAAAGCGAGCGCGCAAGCGCTGTCGATCACGCCAAAGGTCGGCACGCCCGCCTACGTGCCGTGGTCGCGCCGCGAGCCTTACGCATACGGCAATCCCGATTGGCGCACCGCGCTGCCTCAGCCGCATCTGATGGGCGATATCGCGATGGGGCTGTACGATTACTATGCAACGACAGCCGACACGGCCTGGCTCAAGAACGGCGCATTCGACATGATTTCGGGCATCGGCGACTGGTTCCGAACCGTCTCGGTCAAGAACGGCTCCGGTCAATACACTTTGAAAGGCGTTCAGGGTGTCGACGAGACCGCGTCGAACGTCAACGATCATGCGTTCACGAATGCCGGCATGTGGCGCACGATGCAAATTCTCCAGCAGCTTGCACCCGCGGCGGGCAAGACGATCAATCCAACCTGGGCCTCCTATCAGAACGTTGCGATTCCGACGGATCCGAACGTCGCGAACGTGACGGCCGAGTACGCGGGATTCACGACGACGGGAACCTACAAGCCGATTCAAATCGACTCGCTTCTCGTTCAATACCCTGCGCAATATCCGCTGCCGCCGGGCAGGGCGCTGAACGACTATCGCGCGTATTCCGCGATCACGCGCAGCAATCGGCCGGGGTTCGGCGACGCGGGGTTCTCGATCATCGCCTCGAAGCTCGGCACATGCTCGATGTCGTCTCAGTTTCAGGCTGCGACGTCGCCGTTCATGCGCGGCCCGTTTCTCAACTATTGGGAAACGCGCGATCTTGCCCAGTATCCCGACGCGAACGCCTATATCAAGTTTCCCGCGCTGCCGTTTCTGACCGGCGCTGGCGCGTTCTTGCAGACCATGACGCACGGGTTGACCGGTTATCGATTCCGTACAGACATGATGGAGTTCGATCCCGCATTGCCAAGCGAGTCAGTATTGCCTGGAACCTTGGCGATACGGGGCCTGCATTGGCAAGGGCGGATCGTCGATGTGCTCATGACACGTACCGGCACGACGATTCAGCTGGTATCCGGTTCACCCACCCAAATTCAGACGCCGGCCGGCACCAGGCCGCTATCGGTCGCCGTACCCGTGCGGATTCCAACGCGCGCGCCCGCGTTGCCGACTACCGGCGGGGGATGTGAATGAGTCGACCCGGCGGTTCCGAGCGCGCGGACGTTCGGAGTATCCTGATACGGGTGGGACGACGGGGAGCGGGAATCGGGCACGAGTCCGGGGAGGTGCGACGGCATATAGCACAAGAATCGGGGCTGGTTCGGCCCGATAGGTCGATTCAACTGGCGTCGCTAGCGCGCTCACGCATTTGGTAACGGGCGAAGCGGCCTGAATTTACTGACCCCGAGTTTCCGGTTCCGCTGCCACACATAGTCGCCCGTCAGATGGATGTGCTCCCAGCCCAGCGGCGACAGAAATGGCAGCAACGTGGCGTCCACCGGCACGCCTCGCGCATGCATGGCCTCGATCGTTCGCTCGAGATAGACCGTGTTCCAAAGGACGATCACTGCGGTTACCAGGTTCAAGCCGCTCGCCCGATAGCGCTGCGCCTCGAAACTACGATCACGGATTTCGCCCAAGCGATGGAAAAATACGGCACGCGCGAGCGTGTTGCGGGCCTCGCCCTTGTTCAGGCCCGCGTGTACGCGGCGGCGCAGTTCGACGTCTTGCGGCCAATCGAGAATGAACAACGTGCGCTCGATGCGGCCGATTTCGCACAGTGCCACGGAAAGCCCATTCGGTCGGGGGTAGCTGTCGAGCTTGCGCAGCATCAGCGACGCGGTCACTGTACCTTGCCGAATCGACGTCGCCAGGCGCAGCACCTCGTCCCAGTTTTTCCGGATATGTTTCTCATTGTACGTGTCGCCAATCATTGCCGAAAGCGCGGGATAGTCCTTCACGCTGCCAGGCACATAGAGCTTCATGTCATCGAGATCGCGGATACGTGGCGCGAATCGAAACCCGAGTAAATGCATCAGTGCGAAGACATGATCCGTGAAGCCGTTGGTGCCGGTGTAGTGTTCCTTGATGTGCAGATCCGACTCGTGATACAGCAATCCGTCGAGCACATAGGTTGAGTCGCGCACGCCGACGTTTACGAGATTCTGATGAAACGGCGCGTACTGATCGGAAATGTGCGTATAGAATATCTGTCCCGGCTCGGCACCGTACTTCGGGTTGATGTGTCCGGTACTCTCAGCGCGGCCGCCGGCGCGAAAGCGCTGCCCGTCCGACGACGATGTGGTGCCGTCGCCCCAATGCGTGGCGAACGGATGAACGTACTGCGCATTAACCAGCTCAGCAAGCGCTTGCGAGTAGGTTTCGTCGCGGATATGCCATGCCTGCAGCCACGACAACTTCGAATAGGTCGTGCCTGGACACGCTTCGGCCATCTTGGTGAGGCCGAGATTGAGTGCATCGGCAAGGATCGTCGTAAGCAGCAACGTCTGCTCCTTCGACGTTTCGCCGGTCTTCAGATGCGTGAAGTGGCGGGTAAACCCTGTCCACGCGTTGACCTCCATCAGTAGCTCGGTGATTTTGACGCGTGGCAGCATGAGAGACGTCCGATCGATCAACGCTTGGGCGACATCGGGCACCGCTGCGTCCAATGGTGAGATCTTCAGTCCGAATTCGGTGAGAATTGCGTCCGACAAATCGTTTGCCGCAGCGAGGCTGTTGACCGTTTCCAGGCGTTTCGCCAGCAGTTGTCGACGTTCATCAAGATAGCGATCGCAATCCGTCATGATCGGCAACGGGAGACTGTTCAGCTGCCGGATGGTTTCGAATTTCTCGGTGGGCAACAAATATTCTTCAAAGTCTTTGAGCTGCCTCGAGCCTTGAACCCAGACATCGCCCGAGCGTAGGGCATTTTTTAGCTCAGCCAGGGCGCACAGCTCATAGTATCGGCGGTTGACGCCGGTCTCGGTTACCACGAGCGGCTGCCAACGCGGTTTGATAAATGCTGTCGGTACGTCAGCGGACAAGCGTCGCGCACCGTCATTGTCTGCGGCACGAATGGCGTCAACGGCGGCCATCACATCCATCGCGGCAGGTGCTGCACGAAGTTGCAGGACCTCCAGGGAACCTGTCCGCATTTTTGTGGGCGAGGCGGTTGAACAGCACGTTATCCACGCGCCTGCATAAATCGCTCGCCGCC
>NZ_LOWB01000083.1 GCF_001522865.1 Burkholderia sp. TSV86
GCCGTCGCATCGATCGCGCGCTTCGCCTTCTCGACCAGTTCGTCGATTTCGGGCTTGGAGATGACGAGCGGCGGCGACAGCAGCATCCGGTCGCCGGTTGCGCGCATGATCAAATTGCCGTTGAAGCAGTAATCGCGGCAGATCGTGCCCACCTCGCCGCCGTTCTCGAAGCGTTTGCGCGTGAGCGGATCGCGTGCGAGCTGAAGCCCCGCCACCAATCCCGCACCGGCGATTTCGCCGACGATCGGATGATTCGCGAACGTCTCGCGCAGCAGCTTCTGGAAGTACGGCCCCGTCTCATGCTTGACCCGCTCGACGATCTTTCCGTCGCGCAGCAGCGTCAGATTCGCGATCGCGACTGCCGCCGCGACCGGATGCCCCGAATACGTCATCCCGTGGTTGAACTCGCCATGCTCGATCAGCGCGCCGGCCACGCGCTGCGACAGCGCGACCGCGCCCATCGGCACGTAGCCGCTCGTCAGCCCCTTGGCGAGCGTCATCAAATCGGGCGTGAAGCCGAAGTGCTGATGCGCGAACCATTCGCCGGTGCGCCCGAAGCCGCCGATCACCTCGTCGGCCACGAGCAGCACGTCGTATTGCTTGCAGATGCGCTCGATCTCCGGCCAGTATGTCGACGGCGGGAAGATCACGCCGCCCGCGCCCTGGAACGGCTCGCCGATGAACGCGGCGACGTTTTCCGCGCCGAGCTCGAGAATTTTCGCCTCGAGCTGCCGCGCGCGTTCGAGGCCGAACGCCTCGGGCGTCTGGCCGTCGGCGGCTTCGCCGAAATAGTACGGCTGGTCGATGTGAACGATGTGCTCGACTTTCGACGGCATCTGCTCGTGCATGTAGCCCATGCCGCCGAGCGTGCCGCCGGCGATCGTCGAGCCGTGGTAGCCGTTGGTGCGCGAGATCACGTATTTTTTCTGCGGCCGGTTCTGCGTGCGCCAGTATTGATGAACGATGCGCAGCACGGTGTCGTTGCCTTCGGAGCCGCTGTTGCAATAGAAGAAGTGGTTGAACGACGGCGGCGCGATGTCGGCGAGCAGCGCGGACAGCTCGATGACGGGCGGATGGGTGGTCTTGAAGAACGTGTTGTAGAACGGCAGCTGCTGGAGTTGGCGGTAGGCTGCGTCGGCCAGTTCCTTGCGGCCGTAGCCGACGTTGACGCACCAGAGGCCGGCCATGCCGTCGATGATGCGGTTGCCGTCCGAATCCCACAGATAGACGCCTTCGGCTTTCACGATCACGCGGCTGCCCGCGCGGTTGAGCGCGCCCATGTCCGAGAACGGGTGCAGGTGGTGTGCGGCGTCCAGCGCGCGGTATTCGGCGCTCGTGCG